>CAYPAV010000003.1:295871-338863 GCA_964408805.1 uncultured Rhodospirillaceae bacterium
GAACATGGCCATGATTTCCGCCTCGACGCCGGTATCCGCCTGGACCGGCATCGCCGTGCCGCCGGCGGCCTCGACGGCCGCGCAGGTCGCCTCCGCAGCCGCCGCGTTCGATTGATAGTTGACCGCGACGGCATGGCCAGCGGCGCCGCAAAGCCGCGCCACGGCGGCCCCGATTCCCCGGCTGCCGCCGGTGATGAGCGTCACCTGTTGCATGAAATTCTCCCCTGTCGTCGAATTCGATATCGTTGATGTTCGCGTGCGTGACGTCGCGCCGTCCGCCGGTGTGCCGGACGATGTGTCAGCTATTTCTTGCGGAACGCATCGAGGGTGACGACATTGCCGTCCTCGCCCTCGGCCGGCGCCTCGGCCGCCGGTGGCGGCGCGAGGCTCTCTTCGCTCTCGGCGCCCTCTCCGTTCAGCTCGACCTCGCCGCCGCCCTCGAATTTCAATTGCAGAACGAAGTTGACTGAAGGGTCGGCGAAGGTGGTGATCGCGGGAAACGGGATGATCAGCTGTTCGCGATTGTCGTTGAAGCTGAGCGAAACCAGAAACCGGTCGTCCTCGACCTGGAGGTCCCAAAACTGGTGCTGCAGCACGATGGTCATCTCCTCGGGAAATTTTTCATGGAGATGATCGGGCAGCTCGACCCCGGCATGATCTGTCTGAAAGGTGATGAACAGGTGGTGCGCACCCGGCAAGCCGAATTTGGCCGTTTGCGACAACGCCTCGCGCACCACGTTGCGGAGCGCGCGCTCAACCATCAGGTCGTATCGCAGCAGTTCCTTGCTCATGAGAGAATTGTTAGACTCCAAGGTCCCGAGCGTCAACCAATAGCAAGCGCTCAAGGACATCGGATAGAAATTCGGGGTAATAGTGGGGGGCTTCTGTTGCCCGGTGCCCCCCGAACCGCGCTTGCCGTCTAGCTAGAAGCTATTAAGCAGCGATGCGGGCTTCGCCCGCGAAGTTGTCATTGGCATTTATAGCCGTGGCCCGATAACGGCGGTACCATGCCGGGCACAAGCAAAGTCTTTACCACGTACGTCGATCCTGGTTCGCCCCCATGATGCCGACCGGCCCGCGTTGCACACGCGGCCGGCCGGGAAACTGGTGGAGGCGCCGGGCACTGCCCCCGGGTCCGTAACGCTTATTCCACTAGGCCATTTAGTGCCGTAGTCGGTCTCCCGACACCTGGAATATAGGGACTTCGACCCCACGATTTCAAGAGGGAAGGCCCGCCGGGCGGTGGCCGTTTAACCGCGGAATATCGATTTTCCGCCATTCCGAGAATTCCCAAGACGCGACCCCTGGTGTATGATCGCTCTCATGCGACAATATCTTGAGCTCATGGACCGCGTGCGCCGGGAAGGTGTGTGGAAGGACGACCGCACCGGGACCGGCACCCACAGCGTCTTCGGTCACCAGATGCGCTTCGACCTGGCGGACGGCTTCCCGCTGGTGACCACCAAGAAGCTCCACCTACCCTCGATCGTCCACGAGCTCCTGTGGTTCCTTCGCGGCGACACCAATGTCCGCTATCTGCAAGAGAACGGCGTCTCGATCTGGGACGAATGGGCCGACGAGACGGGCGAGCTCGGCCCGGTCTACGGCGCCCAATGGCGGGCCTGGCCCAATGGAAGCGGCGGCACCATCGACCAGATCGCCGACGTTGTGCGCCAGATCAAAACCAATCCCGATTCGCGCCGCCTGATCGTCACCGCCTGGAACCCGGCCGAGATCGAGTCCATGGCGCTCCCGCCCTGCCATTGCCTCTTTCAGTTCTATGTCCTGGAGGGCCGGCTGTCCTGCCAGCTCTACCAACGAAGCGCGGATATCTTCCTCGGCGTCCCCTTCAATATCGCGTCCTATGCGTTGCTGACGCTGATGATGGCGCGGGCGACCGGCCTCGAAGCCGGCGAATTCATCCATACGCTGGGCGACGCCCATCTCTATTCGAACCATATCGAACAGGCCGATGCCCAATTGGCGCGAGACCCCTATCCGCTGCCCGAAATGCATCTCGCCCCCGGGATCGACGACATCTTCGGTTTCGCCCATGAGGATTTCACCCTCGAGGGCTACCGCTTCCACCCCCATATTCCGGCCAAGGTCGCGGTCTAGGCGGATTCCCCATGATCCTCATCCTCGTCGCCGCCCTGGCGGAGAACCGGGTCATCGGCCGCGACGGCGATCTGCCCTGGCATCTCCCGGCCGACCTGAAGCACTTCAAGGCAATGACCCTGGGCAAGCCGGTGATCATGGGCCGCAAGACCTGGGAGTCGCTGCGGGTCCGTCCGCTTCCCGGCCGCCGCAACATCGTGGTGACGCGAAACGCCGGCTTCGACGCCCCCGGGGCCGAGACCGCGCCGTCCCTCGATGACGCCCTCGCCATGGTGGCGGAGGCACCGGAAGCGGCGGTGATCGGCGGGGCGGCGCTTTTCGAGAAGGCGCTTTCGCGCGCCGAGATCCTTCATCTGACCGAGGTTCACGCCGAGATCGCGGGCGATGTATATTTCCCCGCCGTCGACCCCGCTAATTGGCAAGAGACGGCGCGCGAGCGCCACCCGGCCGACGGCGCTGCCCCCGCCCATAGTTTCGTGACGCTGGAACGCCGGCGTCCAACCGATTGATCGCCCGAGAAAAGGACCCCCCATGCCGCTCCATGCCCTCGACCACTACACCATCATCACGACCGACGTCGAAGAAACCGCGCGCTTCTACGAAACCGTTTTCGAACTCGAGCGAGGGCCCGCCCCGGACCTCGGCAACCCCATCGTCTGGCTCTATGGCGGCGGCAACCCGCTGCTGCATATCGTGACGCGAAAGGAGGTTCCGGGCCCCGGCAGCGGTCGCATCGACCACGTCGCCTTTCGCGCCACCGACTACGCCGGCACCCTGGAGCGCCTCGCCGCCCACGAAATCCGCTACCAGGAACAACGCCTCCCCGAAATCGGCACCCACCAACTCTTCGCCGAATGCGCCGACGGCACCTGGGTGGAACTGGTCTTCGATCCCAAGGAGGTGGATGCGGCGAAGGGGGCGTGAGGGGGGGGGGGATCGACTACGCCTAGAGTCTTGCCCCCTTTGTAACCACCGCCGCGTTCGCTACGATGGAGACGTTCCGGACCCCGTGCCCGAAGAGACCGTCATGAACACAGCCCTCGATACCAGCGACCCCATCGACCCCATCGCCAATGCCCAGGCACTCGGGCCCGAGCTGGCGGCGGCGGCAGACGAGATCGAGCGGACGCGGCGGATTCCGCCGGCGCTGATGGCGCGGCTGCACGAGTTGCGGCTCTGCCGGATGCTGTTGCCGAGCGCCTTTGGCGGCGACGAGATCGCGCCCGGCGCCTATTTTCTGGCGGTGGCGGCGCTGGCGCAGCATGACGCCTCGGTCGCCTGGAACGTCTTCGTCACCAATAGCGCCGCCCTCCTCACCCCCTATCTAGAACCCGAGACGGCGCGCACCATCTTCGCGGCCCCCAACGCGCTGTGCGCCTGGGGACCCCCAAATTCGATCATGGCGACGGTCGAGCCGGGCGGCTACCGGGTCAGCGGCGAGTGGGGGTTCGCCAGCGGCTGCCGGAACGCGACCTGGATGGGCCTGCACTGCCGAATCCAGGAGGCGGACGGCAGCGTGCGAATGGACGGGAACGGCGAGCCGGAGATCCGGAGCCTCCTGTTCCCGGCCGAAGACGCGACCCTGATCGATACCTGGGACACCATCGGCCTTCGCGGCACCGCTTCCGATTCCTACAGGGTGGAAGACCTGTTCGTGCGCGACGCCTTTACCGGCCTTCGCGGGGCGCCGGAGACAAGGCGGGAGCCGGGGGCCCTATACGCCTTCACAATGCAGGGGCTGTACGCGGTCGGCGTCGCCGGAGTGGCGCTGGGGACGGCGCGGGCGATGCTGGACGAATTCGCCGGGCTGGCCGGCCGCAAGACGCCGCGCGGCTTGAGCCGTCTGGCGGAGCGCGCCGCCGTCCAGGCCGGCGTCGCCGAGGCCGAGGCGAGTTTGGGATCGGCCCGGGCATATATGCTGGAGACGCTCGGCGAGATTTATGCCGCCGCCGCTTCCGACAAGCCGATCGATATGGGGGAGCGGGCCCGCGTCCGCCTCTCGGCGTCGAACGCCATTCGCGGTGCCGTGGCGACGGCGGATTGGATTCACAAGGCGGCCGGGGTGGACGCGATCTTCAGCGGCGGCTCCCTCGAGCGCCGCTTCCGCGACATGCATACCCTCTCGCAGCAAATCCAGTCCCGCGACGCCCATTACGAGGCGGTCGGGCAGGTCCTGCTCGGGAACCCGCCGGCGGTCTTTTTCTGAGCCGAGCCAATCCGATCAGAGGGCCGAGCCGATCAGAGGGCCGACAGGCGTTCGACCCGTTCGTTGATCCTGGCCAACGCCTCGCGGACCTGCGAGGTCGCCGACTCGGTTTCATCCGAGAGCGATTTGACCTCCGAGGCGACGACGGCGAAGCCGCGGCCGGCATCGCCCGCCCGGGCCGCCTCGATGGTGGCATTGAGAGCCAGCATCTTGGTCTGTTTCGCGATCATTTCGATCTGTTCCGCGACCTTGGCGATCTGAGAGATCTCGCCGCTGAACTCGCTGACCTCCGTCATTATCTTGCCGCGGTCTAGACTGTCTTCCTCGGCCAAGGCCATCGGAACCTCCTCCATTACGGGTTCGGGCTTCGGCGCAGGCGCCACCGGTGCCGGCGCGGGTGCCGCCGGTTCCGGGGCGGCGACGCTCTCGACCGGAGCGCTTCGCCGGGCAATCTCCTCGGCCGCGGCGGCCTTCATGACCGTGGACAACGTGACATAGGCTTCCGTCCATGCCGCTTCCACTTCATCCGTGAAGGCATCGCCGAGGCCCTGGCCCAAGGTCCAGAGAAGGGCTTCCCCCACCGTGTCGTAATGCGCATCCTCGACACCGTATTGGATATGGCGCACGCCGAGCTCCTGGATCGTCGGCAACAGCTTCTCCGGCGAGTCCAGCTCATCGACCGCGAAAGTAAGCGCCGACATCAGCATCTGCTTCTGCGTCGTCAGATCTTCCTTGAAGAGCGGCCGCACTTTGGGGTCGAGTTCGAACAAGCGATTGTAAAAAAGTTCCGCCGCCTGATCGGAGATCGGTGCGACCGCGGCGAAAGTTTCCTTAACCAAGGCAATTTGATTCGGTTGCAAGGCACTGCTCCGTTCTGATTCCACTCTCCAGGGACGCCATTCAAACAGAAAATGGTTTACCGTTGATTAACCGCGTACAGGCCCGCAAAGTCCTTGATATCCGGCCGGTACCGCCGCATCGGGCTAAATCGAAGAGAAACAGTGCCATCAGGAGCCGTCGAAAATGAACGAACGCGAATTCGCCAGCCGCGCCCGCATCGGCATCGCACCGCCGCAATCCAACCCCGTCGTCGAACCGGAAATGTCGGTCCTGCTGCCGGATCGTGTCGGCATGCTGGTGACGCGACTCACGGGGTCGGAGCAGGATCCCAAGAAAAGGTTCCGGCAATATGTCGATAATCTGGAGACCAGCCTGGAGGCCTTCGGGGTGGCGCAGCTCGATGCCTTCGGTTTCGCCTGCACGGCACCCGCCTATCTTTTCGGGGACGGCGAGGCGGAGGCGCTCGACCGGGTCTCGCAACGCTTCGGCTATCCGGCGATTTCCTCGGCCCAGGCGATCCGGCGCGCGCTCGACCATCTCGGCCTGGAACGAATTGCTCTTTTCAGCCCCTATCCCGACTGGTTGACCGAAGCCAGCCGGGTCTACTGGCAAGGCTGCGGCTACGATCTCACCGCTTGGGCGACAATGCCGGACGACACCACGGACACGACCAATATCTACCGAATTCGCACCGAAGGGGTCCTCCGCGCCGCGGAAGCGCTGGAGACGGGCGATGCCGAAGTCGTGCTGATGACCGGAACCGGCATGCCGACCCTCCCCGCCATGCCGGCGCTCACGGAACGGACGGGCAAGCCCATCCTGTCCTCGAACCTCTGCCTCGCCTGGGCCTTGCTCGACGAGTTGGGCCTGGCCGAGAGCGCGCCGCCCCGCTATCCGGGCGAGGTTCTGCTTGGCGGCTGGGTGCCGCGCCTCGATCGGCTCTGACGGCCGGGGCCGGACATCGACCAGCCTGACGCCCAACACATGCGGCCTGTGGGTCTTATCCATCGCCGCATCGGTCCGCCAATTCCTGCAATTTGGGCAAGAATCCGGGTTTGACCCCGGGGGCGACATCGTGCGAAATCCAGATTCTACGGTGGCCACCCTTGAAGTTCCGTCGCATCGGCGGCATCGAGGAATAACGGCGGGAGATGAAGTCTCATGTTCTCCGATCGCTTAGAGGGCAAGTGGATTGACAAGTTCGTATCGGTCTTCGAGCTCTGTCGGATCGAGCCCGGAGAGACGGCGGCGATCCTTTCCGAAACACAGTCCCGCGATCTCAACGTCCACCTCGCCGAGCTGGCGCTACTGCGATTGGGCGTGAATGTCTTTCACGTGAAATTGACGACACCACCGCAGAATGCCCCGGTTCCCGTCCGTTCGACCGGCGCCTCGAATTCCGTGCAGGGGCTGGAACCCGTGATAGCGGCACTGGCCGGGTCCACGATGGTTGTCGATTGCACGGTCGAGGGCATGCTCCACGCACCCGAACTGCCGCGCATCCTGAAGGGCGGCGCCCGGTTGATGATGATATCGAACGAACATCCGGAGGTGCTGGAACGGCTGATCCCGGATCCGGACCTCACACCCAAGGTCAAGGCCGGCATCAAGATGCTGACGGCGGCGGATCGGATGACCGTGCGGTCGGAGGCCGGAACGGATCTGACGGTCGATCTCGCCGATACCCGCGGCGCCGGCGTTTGGGGATATTGCGATCGCCCCGGCCAGGTCGCCCACTGGCCCGGCGGGCTGGTACTTTGCTTTCCCAAGGCCGGGACGGTGAACGGTACGCTGGTGATGGACGAAGGCGACGTAAACCTGACCTTCAAACGCTACCTCGAGAGCCCGATAACCTTCCAAATCGAGGACGATTACGTCACCGATATCGCGGGCCAAGGGGTCGATGCGGATCTCTTTCGCGAATATATCGCGGCCTGGGGCGACCGCGAGGCCTATGCGGTGTCCCATGTCGGCTGGGGCATGAACCCGGCGGCGCGTTGGGACGCCCTGACCATGTACGACAAGCGGGATATCAACGGCACGGAACTGCGGGCCTTTGCCGGCAATTTTCTTTATTCGACCGGCGCGAACGAGACCGCCAAGCGCTACACGCTGGGACATTTCGATTTGCCGGTCCGCAATTGCACGATCGGTCTCGACGATGAGGTTATCGTCGAGAATGGCCGCCTGCGGGAAGATCTCTCATGACCCAGGTGCCGCATCATATCGAAAAGGGGACCGGCGAGGTCGTCCTGTTCCTGCATGGCGTCGGCGGGGGCGCGGAAGGCTTCAAGCCGCAGATCGAGAATTTCTCCCGGACCTACAAGGCCGCCGCGTGGGATATGCCGGGCTATGGGAAAAGCCCCCTGACCGGCGACATGTCGTTTCCGGCGCTGGCGGATTCCTTGCTGGCGTTGCTCGACGACCGGGGTTGGGAGAAGGTTCATCTGGTCGGCCATTCGATGGGGGGCATGGTGGCGCAGGAATTCGCCGTCGCCCGTCAGGACCGTCTGCAATCGCTGACGCTCTCGGCGACCAGTCCGGCTTTCGGCAATCCCGACGGCGATTTCCAGAAGAAATTCGTCGAAGCCCGGCTTGCCCCTCTTGCGGCCGGCGCAACTATGGCGGATCTCGCCGCCGATCTGGTCGAGCGGATGATGTCCCCGGACGCCGATGCGCGCGGCATGAAAATCACCCAAGACTGCATGGCGAAGGTCCCCGCCGAGACCTACCGGGCGGCGATCGAATGCATCGTCACCTTCGAGCAGCGCGCGAACCTACCCAAGATTCGCGTACCCACCTTGGCGCTCGCCGGCGAGACCGACACCAACGCGCCGGCCCCGATGATGGAGAAGATGGCCGCGAAAATTCCCGGCTGCCGCTACGTCTGTCTGCCGAAGCTGGGGCATCTTGCCAATCTCGAGGATCCCGAGGCCTTCGACATGGCACTCGGCGACTTTCTCTCGACCGTCTCGAACTGAGTCGGGTGTTTCATGGCCGCCAAGAAAAACCCCACCGCCTTCGAATGGCAAAAGCTTGCAGGCAAGCCTGACGAGATAAAGCAGATCATCCGTCGGCTGGGCCGAGAAAATTTCGCGCCGCGCGCCTACCAGCTCGACGAAGAGGCGTCGTTTCCCTTCGAGAATTACGACGACATGCGCGATGCCGGCATTCTGGCCATGACGGTACCGAGTACGCTCGGCGGATTGGGCGTCGAATACGTGGATTACGCCTTGCTCGCCGCCGAAATGGGCCGCTGGTGCGGCTCGACGGCGCTGACCTACAACATGCACGCCTGCACGCCGCTCTGGACCGGCCATATCGCGGACGACCTCGAAATGTCGGCCGCCGACCGGAAGCGGCACGAGGCGAACCGCGAACTGCATTTCTCGCGGATCGTCGATGACGGCGCGATCTTCGCGCAACCGTTTTCCGAAGGTTCGGCGGCGGCGGCCGGAAAGGCGCCGTTCGGCACCACCGCCGCCAAGGTCGACGGCGGTTGGCTATTGAACGGCACGAAGATCTTCGCGTCGCTCGCAGGGGCCGCGACCTATTACGGCGTGCTTTGCACCGAGGAAAAGCCGGACAAGTCGGTCCGGGACACGCTGTTCATGGCGGTGCCGGCGGAAACGAAAGGCCTCTCGATCGTGGGACCGTGGGATCCGGTCGGCATGCGGGCGACGGTTTCAAGGACCGTGCTGTTGAAAGACGTCTTTATCCCGGACGAGCAGATGCTGATGCCGCGCGGCGTCTACTATCAGGCGGCGCAACGCTGGCCGCATATGTTCATGACGCTCTGCCCGACTTACATGGGGATCGCACAGGCGGCGTATGATTTCACTGTCGCCTATCTTCGCGGCGATATCGAAGGCATTCCGGTCAAGCGGCGGATGTACCCGACCAAGCAGATCACCGTCGCCGACATGTGGATCAAGCTGCAGCAGACATGGGCCCTGTTCAAACAGGCGATCGGCGAGGCGCGCGTCGACCCCTCCAAGGAGGACCGCCTTCGCGCCTATGCCGCGCAATACACCGTGATGGAGAACGCCAACGAGATGTGCCGCCTGGCAATCCGCACCTGCGGCGGCCAGTCGATGCTGAAGTCGCTGCCGCTCGAACGTCTCTATCGGGATTCGCGCCTTGGCTCGCTGATGCTGCCGTGGACCGCGGAACTCTGCCTCGACCGCCTCGGCCGCGAAACTCTCTACGAGCCGGGCGAGACGGACGACGATTGATGAACGTCTCCCAATGGATCGAGCATTGGGCCGCATTCCAGCCGAACAAGATCGCGATCCGGTTCGAAGGGAAGAATATCTCATACGCTGCCCTGAACCGGCGCATCGGACGCGTCGCCCGGCTGTTGCGAAACGACCTGGCGGTGGATCGCGACGACCGGATCGCCTTTCTCGGGCTGAACTCGCCGGACATGCTGGTGCTGTTGTTCGCTTGTGCCAGGCTCGGCGCGATGCTGGTTCCGATCAACTGGCGCCTCGCCCCGCCGGAACATCTCTACATTCTTCGGAATGCGGGCGCGAAAGTCCTGTTCCGCGATGAGGAATTCGCGCAAGGCGTCGCGTCCATTGCCGGCGAATTGCCCGATTGTCGAGTCGTCGGAATGAACTCCGAATTCGAGCATTTGGTGGAGAACAGCGCCGAGGCGGGGCCCGACACCGGTGCCGGACCCGACGATCCGTTGCTGATCGTCTATACCTCCGGCACCACCGGACGCCCGAAGGGTGCGGTGCTGACGCAAAACGCCCTGACCTTCAATGCGATCAATGCGCTCTCCATGCACGACATGACGAGCGACGACGTCGTTTTCACCAACCTACCCATGTTTCACGTGGGCGGATTGAACATCCAGACGACGCCCGCCTTGCATGCCGGCGCAACCGTGATCATGCACCGCCGCTTCGATCCCGGCGCCACGGTGCGGGACATAAACGAGGAGAAGCCGACGCTCCTGATCCTCGTGCCCGCGATGATGGCGGCGGTAATGCAGCATCCGGATTGGGACGGTATCGATTTTTCCTGCCTGAGAGCGATCACGACGGGCTCCACGATCGTGCCGCTCTCGCTGATCGATGCCTATCTGGATCGAGGGGTTCCGGTGATTCAGGTTTACGGTTCGACGGAGACGGCACCCATCGCCATTCATCAACGGATTCCCGATGCTTGGTCGACCAAGGGGTCGACGGGACGCGCCGCGCTCCACTGCGAGGCACGGATCGTCGGCTTGGACGGCAAGGCCCCGGCGCCGGGTGAGAAAGGCGAAATCGTCGTTCGCGGTCCCAATGTCATGACGGAATACTGGGACGATCCCGATGCGACGGCGGACGCCCTCGAAGGCGGATGGTTCCGAACCGGCGATATCGGACATGTCGACGCGAACGACTTGTACCATGTCGACGACAGGGTGGACGACGTCATAATTTCGGGTTCCGAGAACATCTACCCCGCAGAACTTGAGAGAATTCTCGATCGCTGCGCCGACATCGCCGAAGCCGCGGTCGTCGGACGGGACGACGATAAATGGGGCGAGGTTCCTATCGCCCTCGTCGTTCCGGGCAAGGACACGAATCTGACCCGCGAAGCGGTGCTCGCCCTATTCCATGGGGAGCTCGCCCGCTTCAAACATCCCCATGACGTCGTCTTCATGGACGAGTTGCCGCGAAACGTCATGGGCAAAGTGTTGAAGTTCGAACTGCGGGACATGCTCTCGCATGAGCCAACTTGACCTCCCCGGGCATTGCAAGGACGATGGCCGGAAAGGAGGCCTAGATTTGCACCGCGCCGTCATCCTTGTCGCGATTTTTCTCCTATCAGCGACCGCATTCAGCGCGGAAGCGGCGAAGCGGGTGGCTCTTATTATCGGCACCGATGCGTATGTCACGCTCCCCAAGCTCGCGAATGCCGCAACCGATGCCAAGGGCATGTCGAAAAAGCTTCGCGCACTCGGCTTCGATGTGATCTTGGAGGTAAATGCGGGCCGGCGGGCGATCGGCCGGGCGCTCGATGCGTTCGAAAACCGATTGCAAGACGCCGAGGTCGGGCTCGTGTTCTATGCCGGCCACGGTATCCAGGCGCGCGGCAGGAATTGGCTGATCCCCGCCGATGCCAAGGTCGAGACGGAATCCGATCTCCGTTTCGAGGGCATCGGTGCCGATGAGTTCCTAAGGGCGATGGAACGGGCCGGCACGAAGCTCAATATCGTCATCCTGGACGCCTGCCGCGACAATCCGCTGCCGCGGCGAAGCCGGTCGGCGACGCGCGGCTTGACGGTCCCCGTCATCCCGGCGGGCATCAAGGGGACGGCCATCGTCTATTCCGCTGCCCCGGGACAAACGGCGGAAGATGGCCCTTCGGGCGGGCACGGCGTCTTTACCGGCGAGTTGCTGAAGGTCCTGGACCAGCCGGGCCTGACCTTGGAAAAGGTCTTCAAGGAAACAGCGGCGCGGGTCGCTGCGGCAACCAACGGCCGGCAGGACCCCTGGATCAATTCTTCGGTGAAGGGGGATTTCTATTTCAAAGGCGGCGGGGTTGCCGCGAAGCCGGTTCCGCAAGCCACCACCGGATCTAAAATCGATAGGTAAGCGCTGTTCTGGCAGTCGATCCAGACGAGCGACGATGCGACGATGTTCGCGGCCTACCTTCAGCAATATCCAAAGGGCACCTTCGCTCCGCTCGCCAAGGCGAAGATCGCGGCGCTGACACGAAAAAAAGTCGCCGTGGCACGGCCGCCCAAGGCAAGACCGAAACCGCGAACCAAACCGGCCGTCGGCACCTATTCGGCGCGGCGCCGACCGGGCGACGCCTTCAGGGATTGCCCGGAATGTCCCGAATTGGTGGTGATCCCGCCGGGCTCGTTCCGGATGGGCTCGCCCAAGAGCGAGGCCGGGCGCCGTCAAGCCGAGGGACCGATTCACGAGGTCCGCATCCCCCGCTCCTTCGCTATCGGCCGCTTCGAGGTGACCTTCGCCGAATGGGACGCCTGCGTCGCCGCCGACGGTTGCCCCTACCGTCCCGACGATGCCGGCTGGGGGCGCGGCCGCCGCCCTATCATGGACATCAGCTGGAACGATGCCACCGAATATTTGCGTTGGCTCTCGCGGAGAACGGGGAAACGCTACCGCCTGCCGACGGAAGCGGAATGGGAATACGCGGCCCGGGCGGGGTCGATGACACGCTTCCCGTGGGGCGACAAGGTCGGGTCCGGCAAGGCGGTCTGCGATAAGTGCGGCACGAAATGGGACGATCGACGGACCGCCCCGGTGGGAAGTTTCCCGCCGAACGCGTTTGGGCTTTACGATATGGCGGGAAACCTTTGGGAATGGGTCGCGGATTGCTGGCACGACAGCTATAAGGGCGCGCCGACAGACGGATCCGCCTGGAACACCGGCGGCGAATGTGAAAAAAGCATTCCGCGCGGCGGGTCCTGGGACTATGGCGCCAGTCATCTTCGCCCCGCCGATCGCGGCCACGCCAATAAATCGGCCCGGCTCAACGTTTACGGCATGCGCGTCGCCCGCGACCTGGACCGCTAACGCCCGTCCATCTCGCCCTTGCGGACGAGGGCGGCGGTGGCGCCGCCGTCGAGGGTGAGGGTGGTGCCGGTCATGAACTCTGAATCCTCGGAGGCGAGGAAGACGGCGGCTTTCGCGACATCCTCCGGCTGGCCCCAGCGGCCGATCAGGTTTTCGCTGTTCCAGGCGCCGCCGATCTCGGGGTCGTCGGCCAGGGCCTGGTTCATCGGCGTCTCGATCATGCCGGGTGCGAGCGCGTTGACCCGGATGTTGCTGGCGCTCATATCGGCGGCGAGCGCCTTGGTGAAGGTGAGGAGGCCGCCCTTGGCCGCCGAATAGCCGATACGGTTCGGCCGGCCCTGGGTGCTGGCGATGGAGGCGGTGTTGACGATCTGGCCGCCGCCCGCCTTGATCATCAGCGGGATCACCGCCTTGCAGACCAGAAAGTGCCCCGTGAGGTTGAGGTCGAGCATCCGCCGCCAATCTTCCTCGCTGTGATCGAGGAAGGATTTGACGATCCGCCCGCCGGCGTTGTTGGCGAGGACGTCGACCCGCCCGAAACGTTCCTCAAGAACCGCTGCCAGACCATTGACGCTATCCGATTGGGTGATGTCGGTCGGGACGGCGACAGCGGTACCGCCGCCGGCCTCGATCAATCGGGCCGTCTCGTCGATCCCGCTGGCGTTGATATCGGCGACCGCAACCGCGGCTCCTTCGTCCGCGAAGGCCCGCGCGATGGCGCGTCCGATACCGCCCGCGGCGCCGGTCACCACGGCGATTTTTTTCGCCAACCGCATCTTCGACTAAAAGGGCCGATCGCCCTGGATCTGGGTTCGGTGCATGATGCGCCGGGCCGAACGGGGAAATTCATCGCGCCGGTGCATGGCGCAGCGGTTGTCCCAGATCAAGAGATCGCCCGGCTGCCAGCGGTGATGATAGCTCCGCCGCCCGAGGCGTTTCACATGCGCCCAAATTTCGTCGAGCAATTCGTCGGACTCCGCCATCTCAAGCCCCTCGATGCAGGTGTTTTGGCGTCGTCCTATAAAAAGCGCTTTCTCTCCGGTCTCGGGATGGGTGCGGACGATGGGATGGCGGGGCCCCGGCAGCTTGCGGATGTCGAAGGTGCCGCGCGCCTTCATTTCGTCCAAGGTACGCCCGCTCCCCTCTCGGAGATAGCCGTCCAGGGTATAGACCGATTCGTGCTTGATGGTCCGCCCCTCGATACGGGCCTTCAGATCCGCCGAGAGCCGATCATAGGTGCGGTACATGTTGAGATAGCCGGTATCGCCGACATCGGCCGGCACCTCGACGGCGTACAGGCAGCTCGCCTTCGGCGGTTCCTCGGCATAGGCCATGTCGGTATGCCAGGCCAGCTCCTCGGCACCGAGCGAGCCCTTCTTGACGCCCTGCTCAATCACGTTCGAGATCACGAAGACTTCGGGGTAGCCCTCGACGAACATTCGGCCGTTCTCCATCACCGGCGCATTATCGAGTTCGCCGAAGCGCTTGCTGAACGCCACCAGTTGATCGTCGTTCAGGCTCTGGCCGCGGAACAGGAGCAAAATATGCTCGAGCCAGGCGCGCTCGATCGCCGCGAAGGTGGGTTTATCCAGTTTTTGCGTAAGATCAACGCCCGTCACCTCGGCGCCCACGGTCTTGCTCAGCGGTCGGACCTCGATCCCGGCCCGCTCGTAAACCTCGCCCGCCGGCGTGAGCATTTCCTCCGTCTGCATCTCGCCTTTTCCTCAATCTTGGACGCTCGCGCGCGTCCGTCCCATCAATCTAGTCTTCTCGACCTATGGGGACAACGCCCGCCGCTCGAATAAGCGCTCTATTCCGCGGCCGCCTCGCCGAAGCGGTCGCTAATTTTCTTTTGCAGCAAATAGCGCTGGATCTTGTTGGTCGATGTGCGCGGGAAATCGTCGACGATCTCGACATGGCGCGGCACCTTGTAGTCGGCGATCTCATCGCGGCAAAAATCAATGACCTCGCCATCGGTCAGGGCGGCGTCGGCGACCGGCATCACGAAGGCGAAGCAGACTTCGCCGAGGCGACCGTGCGGCGCGCCGCAAACGACCGCCTGATGCACCTTGGGATGGGTTTCGAGATAACGCTCGATCTCGGCGGGATAGGCATTCGAGCCGCCGACGATGAACATCTCCTTGGCGCGGCCGGTGATCTGGAGATACCCCTCGGCGTCGTAGCGGCCGAGATCGCCGGTACGGAACCAGCCCTCGGGCGTGATCGCCTGTTTGGTCGCCTCGGGGTTCTTATAGTAGCCCAGCATCACCAGATAGCCGCGCACCCAGATCTCGCCGTCCTCGCCGACAGGCCGGGGCGTTCCGGTTTCGGGATCGACGACCGCGACCTCGAAATCGCCGATCGGCTTGCCCTTGTTCTCGCAGGTGATTTCCAGAGGGGCCTCGAATTCGGTGAGCGTCGTCCCGCCCATGGTTTCGGTCATGCCGTAGACCGCCTGCAACGCGTCGAAATTCAGCGTCTCCTTGACCCGGCGCGCGAGCTTCGGAGTCACCGGGGCGCCGCCGATCCAGGCGGCCTTGAGACAATGCGTGTCCCGCGTCTCGACACCCGGAACCGACAGCAGGTCGATGAAATGGGTCGGAATGCCGCCCATGATGGCGATCCGCTCCCGCTCGATCAGGTCGAGGGCGGCGGCGGGCTCCCACTGATCCATGGTGACGATGGCGCAACCGTGCTGCATTGCCGGCATCGTCGTCGCGACACTGCCGGCGACGTGATAGAGCGGCATGTGGCCCAATACCTTGTCGCCCGGCTCCATATGCATGGCGCGGGCGAGGTTCTGCCCCTCGATCAACACGCGGTGACAGTGCATCGCCCCTTTGGGAACGCCCGTGGTGCCGGAGGTATAGATGATGATCACCGGGTCCTCCGGCTGGACCTTGGCCGCCGCGGCCGCCAATGCCGCCTCTTCGGTCGGCGCCGCCATCAATTGCGCCAGCGAGGCGGTGCCGCGATGGCGATCGTCTTGCCAAAGCAGTACGGCGCGAAGCTCGGGCAGGCCGTCCACGCGGAGTTCGCCGGGGGTGGTCTCCTCGAATCCGGGCGCCATCGCCTCGATCATGCCGAGATAGTCGATCTCCCAATAGCGCGGCATCGCGATCAATACCCTCGCGTCCGACTGGCGCAGGATGAACTCGACCTCGTGCCGCTTGTTGCGGGTGTTTATCGAGACCAACGTGGCACCAATGCGGCAGCAGGCGAAGAGGGTCAGGAGCCAATCCGGACCGTTGGTCAGCCAGCAGGCCACATGATCGCCGCGCCCGACGCCGAGGGCGAGCAGGCCCGAGGCCAGGCGGTCGACCCGGGCGTCGAAATCGGCATAGGTGATCCGCTCGCCCATGCCGATGACGAATTCGTTCTCCGGCCATTCCGCGGCCGAGCGCTTAAGCGCCTCGCCGATGGTGACACCGTTCCAATCCATGTTCCCGTCTCGATCTTCTTCGTTCGACCCGGCCGCGAAACTACACCATCGGACCGTGTCTTTCGAGAGCGTGCCGGGCCGCCATGATAAATATTTCCATAATTCTAGAAATATAGTTGACAGCACTGCACCACGCCTCTATATTAGGAACCAGTGAAGAAGGAGTCTTGCCCCGCGACCGTCATTCCCGCGAAGGGGCGGATGTAGGAAAGGAATTTCATCGTGACGGCAATGGCGACGACTTTGGTAAGCAACGTGCGGCGGATCGACACTGTTGTCCTGGTGACCATCGCCCTCTTGGCCGCGATCGCGGCGGCCGATCTGGGGCAGCTGCGGGACAGCGTCGCCTTCCTGCTCGGCGCCATGATCGCGATCTCGCCCTTTCTTCTGCTGTCCGTCGCCGCGGCCGGCGGCGCCCAGGCAAGCGGGCTCGACCAGCAAGTCGCTCGCGTGATCGAAGGTCGGATGGCGCTGGTGATCATAGGCGCCTCGGTCTTTGGCGCCTTGGTGCCGCTCTGTTCTTGCGGCGTGATCCCGCTCATCGCGGCCTTGCTCGCCGCTGGCGTGCCGCTTGGTCCAGTGATGGCTTTCTGGATCAGCTCCCCCTTGATGAGCATCGAGAAGTTCATCCTGGCCGCTGCCGTCTTCGATCCGGCATTCGCCTCGGTCTATCTCGGCACCGCGATGGTACTGGGGGCGGCCGCGGGCTTCGGAATCCAGGCGCTGGTGGCGCGCGGCTTTTTCCGCGATGTCCTCAAGCCAGGTGTGGTTTCCTGCTGCGCCTCGAACGCGCTCAAGAAGGACGTGCCGCTGATCTGGACCTTCTGGCACCATGCCGACAGGCGTGATCAGTTCAAGGCGACAGCAAAGGAATCTGGTCTCTTCCTCTTGAAATGGCTCAGCCTCGCCTTCGTGATCGAGAGCCTGATGGTGGCCTACCTGCCGCCGGAGACCGTGGCCCAGGTGGTCGGTACCGATGCCTGGTGGACCGTACCCGCCAGCACGTTGGTTGGCATTCCCGCCTATTTGAACGGCTTCGCCGCCATTCCGATGGTCTCCCGGCTGGTCGAGATGGGAGCGGCGCCGAGTGCCGCCCTCGCCTTCCTGACCGCGGGTGCCGTCACCAGCATTCCGGCCGCCATGGGCGTCTTCGCGCTGGTCCGGAAATCGGTCTTCGCCGCCTATATCCTGGCCGGTATCGTGGGCTCGCTGGCCGCCGGCTTCGCCTATCAGGCGATCCTCGCCTGAACCGCTAGGCGGGCGCCGCCGGCTCAAAGGGGTGCATCTCGAAGGCACCGTCGCAGGCAACGACGAAGTGCGACATCCCGACCTCGACCCAATCGCTGGGATCCGAATCGAGCGGCTCCGAGAGCACCATGACCGCGGGTCCGCCGGGTGCGGCGATGCCGTCGACCCCGCTATGTCCCACAAACAGGCTGGGTGCGCGGTCATCGCTGGCATAGCGGACGGCATGGATGGTTTCGCCGTCGCTGGCCGCGGCCGTCAGGCGAAGCGGTGCATCGACGCCGGCCGCCGCCATCGCCGCCTCGACATCGCCGACACTCCGTCGGAAGGCACCCTCCGCATCCTCCAACAGCCCATGGGTCAACAACAGCAGGAAGAAGACCTCGCTGTCGGTCGTCCCCTGGCGGACATTGTAATAGGCCGGGTCGACGCGGGAATCGAGATCGCGGCGCACCTGCTCGAAGCCGCCGATCTGTCCGTTATGCATGAACAGCCAGTTGTCGTGGCCGAAGGGATGGCAGTTGCTGCGCTGGATCGGCCCGTAGGTCGCGGCGCGGACATGGGCGAAAAATAGCGGTGTCCGGACCTGCCGCACGATGCCGAGCAGGTTCTGGTCGTTCCACGCCGGTAGGACGTCTCGGAACAGGCCGGGCACACGCCGTTCGCCGTACCAGCCGAAGCCGCAGCCATCGGCGTTGGTCGGCGTCAGCGCGTAGCGCGCGTCCAGGCTCTGCCGGATAAGCGAGTTCTCCGGCCGGACGATCAAGTCCTCCGGGAAGATCGGCGGGCCCGAATAGGCGATCCAGCGGCACATGGCGGAAGCCTACGCCCCCGCCACGGCCGCCGCAATTGTCGGACGCCTTAGCTTCGCGCCACCCCAAGGACCGCGTTCGAGCCCGCGATCATCATGCGAAGGTCGTTCTGGATCGTCGTCAGGCGCCAGCCCTTGGCGAGGTATTCCTTGGCCATCTCGCCCCCGCCGGTATGGATGCAGGGGGCAACGCCATGGCGCCCCGCCGCCTCGAAGATCTGCTCGATCGCCGCCTTCACCTTGGGCGCGCCCGCATTCGGGTCCGGCGTCTCGCCGAGACTGATCGCGAGATCGGACGGGCCGACATAAAGCGCATCCAGACCCGGCGTCGAGAGAATATCGTCCAGATTGTCGAGTGCCTCTTGCGTTTCGATCATCGCCAAGGTGGCGACGTTCTTGTTGGCCCACTCCAGGTATTCAGGCGGATTGGCGAAGGGGATCCGCACCGGGCCCCAACTCCGACCGCCCATCGGCGCATAACGGCAGGCTCCGACAAAGGCCTCGCACTGCTCGCGGGTGTTGACCATCGGGCAAACGATGCCAAGGGCACCCGCATCGAGGAACTTCATGATCCAGGTCGGATCGTTCCACGGCACGCGGCACATGGTGATCTTGCCGGTCGCCGCCACCGCCTGGATCATCGTCATCGCCTGGCCGAGATCGACCATGCCGTGCTGGGTGTCGATGGTGACGGTGTCCCAATCGAGCTTCGCCATCGCTTCGGCGCTGACCGGACTGTTGATCGCCAGCCAGGCATTGATGGCGCTGCCGCCATCGGCCCACAATTTCACGAGGGAGTTCGGTTCTGTCATGTCATCTTCCTTGGTTAAGCGCGAGCCGAACCGGCGCATGGAAGCGCCACACGGTCCCGGAAACGCTCGGTTGACGCCAAAAGAAAGGCGCTAATACGTCACCACGCTGCGGATGCTTTCGCCGGCATGCATCAGGTCGAAGGCCTTGTTGATGTCCTCCAGCGGCATGGTGTGGGTGATCAGGTCGTCGATGTTGATCTTGCCGTCCATGTACCAGTCGACGATTCGCGGCACGTCGGTGCGGCCCTTGGCGCCGCCAAAAGCGGTGCCGCGCCAGACCCGGCCGGTGACCAATTGGAAGGGACGCGTCGCGATCTCGGCACCCGCGGGTGCGACGCCGATGATGATGCTCTCGCCCCAGCCCTTGTGCGCGCATTCCAATGCGGCGCGCATCACCTCGACATTGCCGATGCATTCGAAGCTGTAATCCGCGCCGCCCTTGGTCAGATCGACGAGATAGGGCACGAGATCGCCCTCGAGCTCCGTCGGGTTGACGAAATGGGTCATGCCGAATTTCTCGGCCATGGCCTTCCGCGCGGGGTTGAGGTCGACGCCGACGATCATGTCGGCACCGGCGATGCGGAGGCCCTGAACCACGTTGAGGCCGATCCCGCCGAGCCCGAAGACGACGCAATTCGCACCGGGCTCGACCTGGGCCGTGTTCATCACCGCCCCGAGGCCCGTGGTAACGCCGCAGCCGATATAGCAGACCTTGTCGAAGGGCGCGTCCTCGCGGATCTTGGCGACCGCGATCTCGGGCATCACCGAATGATTGGCGAAGGTCGAGGTGCCCATGTAATGGAACAATTTCTCGCCGCCTATGGAAAACCGGCTGGTGCCGTCGGGCATGACCCCTTCGCCCTGAGTTTCGCGGATCGCCTGGCAGAGGTTGGTCTTGCCGCTGGTGCAATATTCGCACTCGCGGCATTCCGGCGTATAGAGCGGGATGACATGGTCGCCCTTCGCGACACTGGTGACGTTCTTGCCGACATCGACCACCACGCCGGCGCCCTCATGCCCCAGGACCGCCGGGAAGATGCCCTCCGGGTCGGCGCCCGAGAGGGTGAATTCGTCGGTATGGCAAATACCGGTCGCCTTCATCTCGACCAGCACCTCGCCCTCTTTCGGGCCGTCCAGTTCGACGGTTTCGATGGATAGCGGTTCACCCGCCTTGTGGGCGACGGCGGCACGGGTCTGCATGATGGGGCTCCCTCTCGCGAAATCGTTCTTTATCGATTGGCCGAAGCCTCGCAAAGCCGGCGGCGGTTTTCAAGGCGAAGCTTGCATTCCGACCGGGAACGCGGGCACACAGGTTCCCGAATGGATAAATAGAGGAAGGGTTCGGCATGGTCACCGGCGAGGACATTATCGGGTCGTGGCTCATGGTCGATCGCGGCACCGACGGCGAGGAAGACCAGGCGCAGGCCCAGGCACGCTACGGCGACGATCCGCAAGGTTTCATGATTTTCGCGCCCGACGGCTGGATGAACGCGATCGTCTGCTGGGGCGGCCGGCCGGGGCTGACCGGAAATCCGGCCTGGCACACGGACGCACCCGAGGAAGAGCGCCTCCGCGCCTTCGATACCTATCTCTCCTATGGCGGCGCCTGGACCGTCGAGAACGACACCCTCACCACCAAGGTGCATTATGCGCTCAACCCAAGCTGGGTCGGCGGCGAGCAGGTGCGGGGGCTTGAATTGCGAGACGACGGCAAGCTGGTCCTGACCCTGACCCGGGCCTGGCCCGACGGCCGGACCATGACCGGCTGGGTCCTATGGCGGCGGGCCGGCGAAAGCTAACGCCGGCCGAGCGACAACGCCCAGTAATGCACCGCGCGCACCTTGCCGCCATCGGCGGGGAGGAAGGCGTAGCCGACCCCGAGGTCGCGGACGCTGCCATCGAGCATCGCGCGGCGGTGGCCATCCGAGTCGATCCATCCGGCGACCGCCTCCCGCGGACTCCCCTGCCCGGCGGCAAGATTTTCCAACATACGACGCCACCGATAGCCGGCCCGCCTTGCCCGGTCGCCGGCGGTGCCGCCCTCGGGCGAGACATGGGCGAAATAGTCGCGCCGCGCCATGTCGTCGGCGTGACTCTGCGCGGCCACGTTCAGCCGGCGGTCCAGACGCAGGGCGGCGCGGCCGTGGGCGGCGCGATAGGCGTTTACTCGGCGCAACATATCGCCCAGCCAGTCGCCGCGGAAGATCCGCGTCGGTTCGGCCAGCGTCAGCACCCAGAAATGGTTCATTCGGCCGCCATCCGCTTCCGGCCGCGCCGCATAGCCGAGGCCGACATCGGCGAAATTCGGGTCGACCAGGAAGCGCCTGGTATCGGCCGCGGAAGACCAATGCGCCACCACCCCGAGGGGCGAGGGATAGCCGAAGGCCAACTGCACGAAGATGCGGCGATAGGGATAGCCGGCCCCTCGCACGCGGGATTCGAATTTTTCCCCCTTCGGCGTCCGCGTGTCGAAATAGCCGAGGCGCGCCATATCGTCAGCGTGGCTTCGCGCCTCGATCACGAGACGCGGCTCCAGCCGTACCGGTTTGACGCCGTGCTCGCGCCGCAGTGCATTGATCTCATCGAGAACGGTGAGAAGCGTCGTCCCCGCACGCGAGGCACCCGTGCCAAGAACGGTGCCGACGGCGAGGCCGGCCAGCGCCAGGATCAAGGCAAGGAGCCGTCGCACGGAATTCCCCCTACTCGATGACGATCTCGGGCGCTCTACGCTCGGCAACGTCGAGCTTGGCCCAGAGACGCTCGGCGATCCCTCGAAAGACCTTGGCGTGATCGTTGTCCGGCTGGCTCATGACGATCGGCCGGCCGCCGTCCGAGGTCGTACGGATGTCGATATCGAGCGGAATTTCGCCGAGGAACTCGACCCCCAGGCGCTTCGCCTCCTCGCGGGCCCCGCCATGGCTGAAGATATGCGACTGGTGGCCGCAATTCGGACAGGCGAAATAGCTCATATTCTCGATCAACCCCAAGACCGGCACGTCGACCTTGCGGAACATGTTCAGCCCCTTCCTGGCATCGAGCAAGGCAATGTCCTGGGGTGTCGAGACGATCACCGCGCCCGCCAGCGGCACCTGCTGGGCCATGGTGAGCTGGGCATCGCCGGTGCCGGGTGGCATATCGACGATCATGACGTCGAGCTCGCCCCAGTTGACGTCGCGGAGCATCTGCTGGAGGGCGCTCATCACCATGGGGCCCCGCCAGATCATCGGCGTGTCCTCGGCGACCAGAAAGCCCATCGACATCACCTTGACGCCATGTCCGGTCATGGGCTCCAGGATCTGTCCGTCGGCGCTTTCGGGCCGCCCCGAGATTCCCATCATGCGCGGTTGCGAGGGGCCATAGATATCGGCGTCCAGGATACCGACCCGAAGGCCGGCGGCAGCGAGGCCAAGCGCCAGATTGACGGCACAGGTCGACTTCCCGACGCCGCCCTTGCCGCTCGCGACGGCGACGATGTTCCTGACGCCGGGGGCCAGCGCCTCCTCCGCGGCCCCTTCCGCCTGCGGTCCCGCCTGCGGCCCGCCCTGAGGTCCTGCTTGAGATCCGGGCGGCGGTCCGGGCGGCGGTCCGCCGGCGGCTCTTTCCGCCGTCAGCACGGCGGTCACCGAGAGAACGCCCGGGATCGCATCCACCGCCGCTTCGGCGGCTTTCCGCAACGGTTCGAGTTTGGAACCGCGCTCGGGCTCGACCTCGATCGAGAAACCGACATTGCCGTCTTTCAAGACCAGTCCAGAAATCATTCCCAGGGTCACGATATCGGCGCCCTTGTCGGGATCGATCACTTCCTTCAAGGACGCGAGTATTTGACCTTCGGTCACCTCGGCCATTCTTGAAAACTCCCCATGATTGCCAATATGGCTTGCGGCATCCGCGAAGATGAGATTTTGCGGGTGTGCGCGCGCTAGCGTTCATATATAAAGCACGGGTCCGAATGCCAATACCATTCGGACAGGCGTGAAAAACGGATTGTTGGAACGAACAAGGCGGTACACGAATATGTCATGGCAATCAGGAGGCGGCGGCGGTCAGGGTCCATGGGGCGGCGGCGGTAGCGGCGGCGGCAGAGGCGGCGGCACGCCGCCACCCGACATCGAGGAAATTCTGCGCCGAAGCCAGGACAAGGTGAGGCGCTTCCTGCCGAAGGGCGGGTCGGGCAAGGGGATCGCCTTGATCGCGATCGTCGTGATCGTCGGCTGGCTGCTGACCGGGTTCTACCGCGTCGGCGCCGACGAGGAGGGCGTGGCCCTGATCTTCGGCAAGCTATGGGCGCAAACCAAATCCGGTCTCCACTACAATATTCCCGCCCCCATCGGCGAGATCTTCACGCCGCAAGTCACCCGCGTCAATCGCGTCGAGGTCGGCTTTCGATCGTCGCCTGGCTCGCGGCGCGGCGCGGCGCGTAACGTCACGCCGGAAAGCCTGATGCTGACAGGCGACGAGAACATCATCGATATTCAGTTTGCGGTTTTCTGGGTCATCAAGGACGCGGCGAAATATCTCTTCAATATCCGCAACCCGGAACAGACGGTGAAGGCAGTGGCGGAAAGCGCCATGCGCGAGACCATCGGAAAGAGCGGTTTCGAGACGTCGCGAACAACCGGCCGCGGCGATCTCACGGACGTCACCCATAAGCTGATCCAAAAGATCCTCGACGAATACGGGTCGGGCATACAAATCAACCAGGTCGAAATTCAGAAAGTCGATCCGCCGGAAACCGTCATCGACGCCTTCCGCGATGTCCAGGCCGCGCGTGCCGATAAGGAACGCGCGGTCAACGAGGCGACCGCCTACTCGAACGAGGTTACCCAGCGCGCCGAGGGGCAAGCCTCCCAGATCGTCGCCGCGGCGGAAGCCTACGAACAGGAGCAGATCGCCAAGGCGACCGGCGAGACGCAGCGGTTCCTTTCGGTCTACAAGGAATATCTCCGCGACAAGGACGTGACCCGCCGGCGTCTCTATCTCGAGACGATGGAAGAAGTGCTCGAGAACATGGACAAGGTCTTGCTCGAGGATACGGGCAAGGGTACCGGCGTTTTGCCATATCTGCCGCTCGATCAATTGAAGAAGGATCGACCTGCCCGGAGCGAAACCGATCAGAAGGAGGCGACGCAATGAGCCGCAACCTGATAATCGGCGTCGTCATCCTTGGGCTTGGCATCACGCTGATGTCGTCGGTCTTCGTCATCCGCGAGGACGAACAGGCCCTGGTCCTGCAATTCGGCGACCCGCGCCGGGAAGTGCGTACGCCGGGCATCTTCTTCAAGGTGCCGTTCATCCAGGACACGGTCTATTTCGACAAGCGCATCCTCGATTACGATGCCTCGGCGGCCGAGGTCCCGACCCTGGATCAGAAGCAACTGGTCGTCGATTCCTTTGCCCGCTACCGGATTGTCGATCCGCTGCGGTTCTACCAGGCGGTCAACGTCGAATCGATATTGCAGGGACAGCTGAACCAGATCATCTCCAGTAACCTGCGGAACGTTTTCGGCGAGGTCCCGTTGTCGGTTCTCCTAACCAGGAAACGGGCCGTACTGATGGTCGATATCTCGAAGAATGTCGATGCCGGTGCACGGAAGCTCGGTATCAAGGTCGTCGATGTCCGCATCAAGCGCCTCGATCTGCCGGAGGAGAACAGTCAGGCCATCTTTCGCCGTATGCAGACGCAACGTGAACAGGAGGCCCGTCGCATTCGCGCCGAAGGCGATCGCGATGCGCGCCGTATCCGCGCCAACGCCGACAAGACGCAGCGCGTCATCGTTGCCGAGGCAAAGAAGAAAGGCGACATAACGCGCGGCCAGGGCGATGCGGTCGCGACCAAGCTCTATAACGACGCCTTTAGCCAGGATCGCGATTTCTTCGACTTCTACCGCTCTCTACAGGCGATGCGGAAGGGACTGACCGGCGATTCAACCAGCTATGTCGGGCCGCCGAAGGGCGAGTTCTATCGCTTCTTCAAGGGTGATCCGACACGGCAAGGGAAAGACAAATAGACGACCTCGTCACAGCCTTCGGCCTGGTCCTGGTCATCGAAGGGGCGATCTATGCCCTTTTTACCGACGCCATGCGGCGGATGATGGCGCAGGCCATCGAATTGCCGCCGCAAATGCTTCGGATCGGTGGGTTGGTGATGGCGGTGGTCGGGTTCTGGGTCGTTTGGCTGATCCGAGGTTAACGCGCCGCCGATGAGCGGTTTTTGCCCCAAAACCGTCATATTTGGGCGTATAGTGGCCGATATTATGAATTCTTCGTGACTTCCGCGGGCGCGATATTGAATTCGAGGTTCGATTGCGCACATAGCGGAGCACGGTATCCGTATCGCATCGAAACTGGACGCTTCGCGATGCCGACGGTGTAACTGAAATGGAGATGGTTCGGAGATGAGCACGGGACGGATCATGCAGACACCCGCGCGGCGCGCCGCGACGGTTCTTATCTTGCCTCTTCTGGCATGGCTTCTTTGGGCGCCGTCGGGAGCCGCCGCGCGCGGCGCGCCGGATGGCTTCGCGGACCTCGCGGAACGGCTACTTCCCTCGGTAGTCACCATCGAGACCTCGCAGAAATCGAAGGGCGGGTCGACGCAAGGCATGCCGCGATTCGATTTTCCACCGGGATCGCCCTTTCGGGAATTCTTCGAGGAATTCAACCGCCGGCGGAAGGACGCGCCGCGGCGAAGCGCCGCCGTCGGATCGGGCTTCATCGTGAGCGCCGAAGGCCATGTCGTCACCAATAACCACGTCATCGAAACCGCGGAGACGATCGAGGTCGTCCTGAACGACGATACCCGTTACAAGGCGAAGATCGTCGGCCGGGACCCGAAGACCGATCTCGCCTTGATCAAGATCGAGCCCAAGGCCACGCTTCATCCGATCGAGTGGGGCAACTCGAAAAAGGCGCGGATCGGCGACTGGGTGGTCGCCATCGGCAATCCGCTCGGTCTTGGCGGCACCGTCACTGCGGGCATCATCTCGCAGCGCGGCCGCAATCTCCGCTCCGGTCCCTATGACGATTACATCCAAACCGATGCGCCCATCAACAGGGGCAATTCGGGCGGCCCGTTGTTCGACATCGAGGGGCGGGTGATCGGCGTCAACACGGCGATCATCTCGCCGAGCGGCGGCAGCATCGGTATCGGCTTCGCGATCCCGTCCTCGCTCGCCCAGGGCGTCATCAAGCAACTTCGGGAATACGGCACCACGAAACGCGGCTGGCTCGGCGTGCAGATCCAATCGGTCACGGCGGATATCGCCGAAAGTCTCGGCTTGAAGAAGGCCCGCGGCGCACTGGTCGCGGGTGTCGTTCCGGACAGCCCGGCCGAGGCGGCGGGGTTCAAGAGCGGCGACGTCATCCTTGAATTCGGCGATCGGTCTGTGCCGGAATCCCGGCGACTGCCCCGCATCGTCGCCGATTCCAACGTCGGAAAATCGGTCAGCGTGCGGATCTGGCGGGACGGCAAGGAAAAGACGCTTGAAGTCACGCTGGGCGAGCTTGAAAAGGTCAATGTCGCCTCGTTCGGCGGCGGCCGGAGCGGCAAGGGGTCCGGCCAGCGTACCGAGACGATCGAGGCGCTCGGCCTGAAACTGGCACCTCTCTCGAAATCGCTGATCAAACGCTTCGACCTCGATGAGGACGCCGAAGGGGTCGTCGTCACGGATATCGAGCGCGAGAGCGGTGCCCGCGAGAGGGGCCTCCGACCCGGCAACCTGATCGTCGAGGTCAATCAGGAAAAGGTCTCCTCGCCGGCCGAGATCGCGGCCAAGGTCGACGCGGCCAAGAAAGCGGGCCGGCGGTCGGTTCTGTTGCTTGTCGATCAAGGCGGCGACCTTCGCTTCATCCCGCTGCGGTTCAAGAAAAAGGACGGCTGACGCCGCGAAATAGAACGTTCGGAATACGGCGGTGCCCGAATGAGGCGCCGCCGTTTTTCCGTGTCCGTCTCGCGTCCCTTCGGCACCCGCCACTGGGCAAGGCGGGGGTCCGGCGGTAAAGTGCGCGACCTTTCCCGGCAAGACGAATCGAAGCATTCCCAAGTGAGCACCACCGACACCATCCCGACCTTGCCGATCAAGCGACAGGGGCCGGTCTATCTCGTCGCCCTTGGCCATGCGACGACGCATTGGATGCTGGCGACGCTGTACATCCTGTTGCCGTTTCTGACCAAGGATCTCGGCCTCAGCTACGTTCAGGCGGGGCTGTTCCTCACCATCATCCATGTCAGTGCGCTGATCTGTAATTTCGGCAGCGGGCTGGTCGTCGATCTGACCGGCCGACGGGTGATATTTCTCGGCATTTCGCTGCTGACCAGCGCGGTGGCGCTGCTGATCCTCGGCTCGGCCCCGCTCTATTCGATACTCTGCGTCGCCGTCGGCATGATCGGGGCCAGCAACAACCTGTGGCATTCGCCGGCGATTTCGTTTCTTTCCTCTGAATTTCCTCGCAATCGAGGCTATGTGCTCGCGATCCACGCCACCGGCGCCAGCCTCGGCGACGCGGTGGCCCCGGCGGTGGCGGGATTCCTGCTGCTGGCGCTGAGCTGGCGTGAAACCGCAATGATCAACGCTACACCGGTTTTCGTCGTCGCGGTCGTGCTCTTCCTGCTGCTCCTGCCGCGCGACCGGGTGCCGCGCGAGGGCGGCGGCAAACGGGGCATGTCGTTCGCCGACTACCTGGCCGGCCTCCGCCAGATCGTCGGCACCAGATCGGTCCTCGGTCTGACATTGACCGCGGGCTTCCGCGGCATGGCGCAAAGCGGAGTCATCGCCTTCCTGCCGCTCTACCTCGTCCACGTGCTCGAATTCAACTCGGCCGAGACCGGCATGACGGTGATGATGATGCAGGTCTGCGGATTGATCGCGGCCTTGATCGCGGGCACGCTTTCGGATCGGGTCGGCCGCCGACCGGTGATCTATTACGGCCTGACCGCGACCACGGTCGTCATCATCGCCACGACCTTCATCAGCGATCCGAAATTCTATGTCGCCGCGGTCTCGGTCCTCGGCTTCACGCTGTTCGCGATCCGTCCGGTGATCCAAAGCTGGATGATGGACATGACGCCGCGGGAACTCGGCGGCTCGGCGACCAGCCTTCTCTTCGGCTCCCAGGCGCTGATGGCCTCGATCACCCCGATCCTCGGGGGCCTGATCGCCGATGCCTGGGGGCTCGGCGCCGTCTTCTACATGCTGGCGGGCTTCATGCTGATCGCCAATGTGCTGATGTATTCGCTGAAGAACGTCGAGGCGCCGGCGTAACGTCTCCGGAACCCGGCTCAGAGTTCATTGATGCGTTCGGTCAGTTCCTTCGCGAAATTGGCGGTTTTGCGGACGACCATCGTGCCTCCCGGCAGTCCCGCCCGAACCGTTTCATCGAGTTCGCTGCTTGTCATCAGGATATAGGGTATCGCCGCGGTTGCCTTGACGGATTTCAAGACTTGCGCGAATTCGATGCCGTTCAACAATTCGAACTCCGCCGACGAGACGATGAGATTGGGTTTTAGCGAGAGGGCCAACGCGAAGGCCTCGACCGGTGTCTCCGCGAAGGAAAGTTCGAACCCTCGCGTCGTCAACTCCTTGCTGACGATATTGCGTTGCAGGCCGCTCGCCATGACCAGGAGGATGAACAGATCGCGCGATTCCGTCTCTGTGATGTCGCTATCGGTGCTTGCCGGCAATTTCGAGAGAATGAGATCGAGTTCGGCTTCGGTGATTTCACCGGCGGCTTCGAAGACGTCACGCATCCGATCGACGAATATCTGAACATCTCGAAACTGTTCCCCGCTCAGCCGTTGATTGGCCTGAAAGTAATCCTCCATCCGATGCGCGATGATCGAGACCGCGTGCAACCCGTGCGTTCCAGCCGAGCCCTTGATACTGTGGATGGTGCGCTGCATTTCGAAGAAGTCGGCGCCGCGGTCGCCCTCGCCGCGATACATGCGATCGATCGTCGCGTCGATTTCATCGAGCCGGTCGCCGCTGCTCTCGATGTATTCGGTCTTGATGCGCTCTAGGGCTTGTTCCAGTTCCGTGTTCATCTGTCCCATCCCCAAATCGTCCGTACTCTTGCCCCGGCGGGCGGCCTAAGACGACGCAAGATCGAGAGTCGCCTTGATTCGGACCGCAAGATCCGCCGCCTCCAACGGCTTCATGAAAAAATGGGTGGCGCCCATTGCCTTCGCAGCATGAAAATCCTTGGTCTCCGACTTCGCCGTCAACATGATGAATGGCGTATCGGGGTACGTCACGCGGAATTCCTTGAGAAACTCAAGCCCGTCCATTTTCGGCATCATCCAATCACATATCACGAGATCGAATTTCTTCCCGTTCCCACCGATGATTTCAAGGGCAATCCGGCCATCCGCCGCGGATTGGATATGCGTAAATCCGATTTGTTGGAGAACCCCTTCCAGAAGGCGCCGCATAACATTGTCGTCGTCAATGATTAGCGCGTGCTTGTCGCCTGCCATCGATCGCTCCCGGCGCGGACGCCTAAGTTTATTATTGCTTCCCACGGAATGTGATCATCCCGCCCCGACAAGGCAAGCCGCCATTTGATCGTGGCGTCCTGCGTGCATTGGCGTTAACCGCCCGCCACCCCTTGCGTATTGACGTAGAGGGAGTATAGCGACTGGCTCGCCGCCATGAAGAGGCGATTCCGCTTGGGGCCGCCGAAGCAGACGTTGGCGCAGCGCTCGGGGAGCGCGATGCGGCCAATCCGGATTCCGTCGGGCGCCACCACGAGGACGCCGTCCAGCTCCGCCGTGCCCATGCCCCAGCCGCACCAGAGATTGCCGTCGATATCGCAGCGCATGCCATCGGGCGTCCCGCCTGGCCCCGCGTCGATGAAGACCCGCTTGCCGGAGATCTCCCGCCCGTTCGCGGCCACGTCGTAGACCAGGATCTTGCGATTGGGCACGCCTCGCGATTCGACCACGTAAAGCAGGCTCTCGTCGGGCGAGAAGCAAAGCCCGTTCGGTCCCAGCACGTCGTCGGCGACCACGCTGGCCTCGCCCGTTTCGCCGTCGATCCGGTAGACCGCCTGAGGGACTTCCGACTCCGCCTTGTGCCCTTCATAATTGCCGAGGATGCCGAACGGCGGATCGGTGAACCAGACCGACCCGTCCGACTTCACCACGACGTCGTTCGGCGAATTGAGCCGTCCCCCCTGCCATTGGTCCATCAGGATGGTGATGGAACCGTCATGTTCGGTCCTGGTCACCCGCCGGCCGCCGTGCTCGCAGGTCACCAGCCGGCCCCGCCGGTCGCGGGTGTGGCCGTTGGCGAAATCCGTCGGCTTGCGATAGATGCTGACCGCGCCGGTTTCCTCCTCCCATTTCAGGATTCGGTTGTTCGGAATATCGCTCCACAGGAGATAGCGCCCGTCGCCGAACCAGACCGGCCCCTCCGACCAACGGCAGCCCGTATAGAGCCGCTCGACGGCGGCGCTGAAGATCCGGTACTGGTCGAAGCGCTCGTCCAGGGTTTCGATGGCCGGATCGGGATAGCGGGGATGATCGCGCCAGCCGGCGCTGAGAGGTGTCTCGGAGGTCATGGGACTCGTTTCTCGAAAGCTATGGGAGAACCGAAACCTAGGCTCTGAAACGCATGTTGGGCAAGAGTGGGTTCACAAAGTATCCCGAATCTCGGCGTCCCGATATCCTTGCAGATAAAGCAATGCCTTCAGGTCGCCGTAGTCGATCTGCGCGTCCGCCACAGCGGCGACCTTCGGCTTCGCGCGATAGGCGACACCGAGGCCCGCCGCCCCCAGCATGTCGAGATCGTTGGCCCCGTCGCCGACCGCCAGGGTTTCCGAAATACGTATATCTCGGGACTTCGCCAGACGATGAAGGGCGGCAAGCTTCGCGTCGCGTCCGAGAATGGGCGGGAGGACCTCGCCGGTCAGCTTTCCGGCCTCCAGCCCAAGCATGTTCGCCTGATCCTCGTCGAAACCGAGTCGCTTGCGGATAAGACCGGTGTAATAGGTGAATCCGCCGGAAACGAGCGCGCAGTAGGCGCCGTCGGCCCGCATGGTGGCGACGAGGGCCGCCGCCCCTGGCATCACCCGGATCCTTGCCTCGGCACGCGCAAGTGCGGCTTCCTCAAGCCCGGCAAGCATCGCGACGCGCGCCTTGACGGCGGCCTCGAAATCGAGCTCGCCCCGCATCGCCCGTGCCGTGATGCCGGCGATCTCGTCCCGCAGACCGAGCTCTTCCGCCAGCTCGTCCAGCATTTCGTTTTCGATGATGGTCGATTCCATGTCTGCGACAAGGAGACGCTTCCGACGGCCGGCCGCCGGCTGCGTTACGACATCGACCGGCCGATCGCCGACGAGGCCCCGCGCCGATGGGGCCGCATCCTCCACCGCCCGATCGGTCTCGATATCGCAGGCGGTGCCGGGTGCCAGCCAATCCGGCGTCCCGCCGAGGGCGGCGGCGACCCGCCCGGCGAGATCCTCCTCTAAATGACCCGCCCCGATCAGGGTTACGACTGTGTTCATGGCGGCCCAAGCTGTATCCTCGCCGACCATGAGCGGCAAGACGCAAAACACGGTGCTGATCGTCTTCGGCCCGACCGCGAGCGGCAAGTCGGCGCTCGCCCTCGATGTCGCGGCGGCCTTCGACGGCGTGGTCATCAACGCCGACAGCATGCAGGTTTATCGCGAACTCCGTATTCTGACGGCGAGGCCGGATGCCGCCGATACGGCCCGAATCCCGCATCGACTCTACGGTGTCCTCTCGATCGAGGACACCTGTTCCGCGGGCCGCTGGCGCGACATGGCCGCAGCCGAGATCGAGGCGACGCACGCGGCGGGTCGCCTGCCCATCCTTTGCGGCGGGACCGGTCTCTATCTCAAGGCATTGGTCGAGGGCCTGAGCCCGTTGCCCGATATTCCAACGGAGATACGCGCGGTGGTCCGGGAACGAGTCGCGGAAGCGGGCGCGGTGGCGCTTCATGCCGAGCTCGCCCGGCGCGACCCGGCGACAGCGGCCCGCCTCCGCCCGAGTGATCCCCAACGGATCGCCCGCGCGCTCGAAGTGCTGGAGGCCACGGGACGGCCGCTCTCGGAGTGGCAAAACCAAGCCGGCGAAGCGCCGGATTGGCGATTCATGACCATCGCGCTCGATCCGCCCCGCGACGAACTCAACGCCGCGATCGATGAGCGGTTTATGCGAATGATCGCCGGAGGCGCCCTCGAAGAGGCGCGCGGGTTGCTGTCCCTCGACCCCGACCTGCCGGCGGCGAAGGCGGTCGGAATTCCGGATCTCCTGGCACATCTCCGCGGCGATATTGACCGCGAAACCGCGGTGACCCGCGCCCAACAAGCGACCCGGCGCTATGCCAAACGGCAATCGACCTGGCTTCGGACTCAGATCGTTACGAATTTCACCCTTGAAACGCAATATTCGGCAAGTTTTCGGGAAGAAATCTTTTCATTTATTCGCAATAATGTGTTGACCACCCCTGCCTGAGACCCTATTGTCCGCCTCCGCTCGCGGTCCCGGGACCGAGGGTGCATCCCCTGACGAGGGCGGAAAACAGTAAATTACGATCGGATCGGGCGGCGGCCGTGCCGGCCGCGAACATGTGGAGCACGGAACGATGACGACCGCCAAAGCCAATGCGGCGACCAAGACCATGACGGGCGCCGAAGTGATCATCAGATCCTTGATCGATCAAGGCGTCGAGGTCGTCTTCGGCTATCCGGGCGGCGCCGTCTTGCCGATCTATGACGAGCTCTTCAAGCAGAACGAGCTGCGCCACATCCTGGTGCGCCACGAACAAGGGGCCGTCCACGCGGCCGAGGGCTATGCGCGCTCGACCGGCAAGATCGGCGTCGTGCTGGTCACCTCGGGACCGGGCGCCACCAATGCGGTCACCGGCCTGACAGACGCCTTGATGGATTCGATCCCGATCGTCTGCCTGACCGGACAGGTGCCGACCCATCTGATCGGCAACGACGCCTTTCAGGAGTGCGACACCACGGGCATCACCCGGCCCTGCACCAAGCACAATTACCTGGTGAAGGACACGGACGCCCTCGCCCGGACGATGCACGAGGCCTTCTATGTGGCCCGGACCGGCCGGCCGGGCCCGGTGGTGATCGACCTTCCGAAGGACATCCAGTTCGCCGATTGCCCTTACGTGGAGCCGAATTCGATCAAGCATCCGAGCTACCAGCCGCAGATCAAAGGTGACGGCGATGCCATCGAAAAAGCGGTCGAGTTGATCGCCAACGCGAAACGGCCGATCTTCTATGGCGGCGGCGGCATCATCAATTCCGGCCCCGCGGCCTGCAAGCGGTTCACCGAGTTCGTGCGCATGACGGGCTACCCCTGCACCCTGACGTTGATGGGCCTTGGCGCCTTCCCGGGCTCGGACCCGCTGTACACCGGAATGCTGGGCATGCATGGCACCTATGAAGCCAACATGGCGATGCATGAATGCGACGTCATGGTCTGCGTGGGCGCGCGTTTCGACGACCGGATCACCGGGCGCATCGACGCCTTTTCACCGAATTCGACCAAGATCCACATCGATATCGATCCCTCTTCGATCAACAAGAACGTCCTGATCGATCTCCCCATCGTGGGTGATGTGGGCAATGTCATCCAGCAGATGACCAAGATCTGGAAGGCACGCAAAAAGCGCCGGACCAACGCGAAGGCGCTCCGTGCCTGGTGGGAAAAGATCGAGACCTGGCAGGCGGTCGACAGCCTTGCCTACGGCATCGACAAGAAATTGATCAAGCCACAGCAGGCGATCCAACGCCTCTACGAGTTGACCAAGCGGCGGGAAACCTTCATCACGACGGAAGTCGGCCAGCACCAGATGTGGGCGGCACAGTTCTACAAGTTCGAAAAGCCCAACCATTGGATGACGTCCGGCGGTCTCGGCACTATGGGATACGGTCTCCCGGCCGCGATCGGCGCGCAACTCGCCCATCCGGGAAAACTCGTCATCGATATCGCCGGCGAAGCCTCGATCATGATGAACATCCAGGAGCTGTCGACGGCGGTGCAGCACCGGGCACCGGTCAAGATCTTCATTCTCAACAACCAATATATGGGCATGGTGCGGCAGTGGCAGGAATTGCTCCATGGCGGGCGCTATTCCGAGACCTATGTCGAGTCCCTGCCCGATTTCGTGAAACTGGCCGAGAGTTTTGGCGCCGTCGGTCTCCGCACCGACAATCCCGGCGAACTCGACGATCTGATCAAGGAAATGATCTCGGTCGACAAGGTCGTGATCGCCGATATTCGCGTCGACCCGGCGGAAAACTGTTTCCCGATGATCCCCTCGGGCTCGGCCCATAACGAAATGATCCTCGGCTCGGCCGCCAATGCGCTTCGCGATCAAGCCGTCTCCGAGGACGGCATGGTCCTGGTATAGAGGGGATCGGACGAATGGCGAAAAACACCCAGCCGGGGGCCGCCTACACCTTCGAGGATCTCGGCGACGACGAGGAGCGACATACCTTTGCGGTTCTGGTCGCGAACGAGCCGGGCGTCCTGGCCCGGGTCATCGGGCTCTTCGCGGGACGCGGTTACAATATCGAGAGTCTTACGGTGGCGGCGGTCTCTCGGGATGAATTGCGATCCCGCATCACCATCGTCACCATCGGGACGCCGATGATCATCGACCAGATCCGCCATCAGCTGGAAAGGCTGGTGCCGGTGATCGAGGTTCACGATCTGACCGAGGAGGGCCCTTTCGTCGAGCGCGACCTGGCGCTGGTCAAGGTGATCTCGAAGTCACGCTCGCACGAGCGACGGGAATCGCTCCGCATCGCCGAGATTTTCGAGGCCACCGTGGTCGACACCACAACCAATTCATTCGTCTTCGAGATGACCGGTTCGCCTGGCAAGGTTCACGCCTTCATCGACTTGATGCGCGAGCTCGGCAAGGTCGAGGTGACGCGGAGCGGCTGCGTCGCCATTGCCCGCGGCCCCAAGGCGCTGTAAAACGCGCTCGCCACAATCGAAAACCATCTATTCAACGCTCAGCGCAGGGGAGTACTCAAGAAATGCGCGTCTATTATGATCGTGATGCCGACGTCAACCTGATCAAGTCGAAGAAGGTGGCGATCGTCGGCTTCGGCAGCCAGGGCCACGCCCATGCCATGAACCTTCGCGACTCGGGCGCCACCGATGTCAAGGTGGCGCTCCGCCCGGGTTCGGGGAGTACGCCAAAGGCGGAAGGCGCCGGGTTCGAGGTCCTGTCCCCCGCCGATGCCGCCGCCTGGGCCGATGTCGTCATGGTGTTGACCCCCGACGAGGGGCAGCGTCACCTCTACAACGACGACCTAGCGCCCAACATGCGCGCGGGCACCGCTCTCGCCTTCGCCCATGGCCTCAATATCCATTTCAATTTGATCGAACCACGTGATGATCTCGACGTCTTCATGATCGCGCCGAAAGGTCCGGGGCACACCGTCCGCTCCGAATTCGAGCGCGGCGCCGGCGTCCCGACCCTGGTCGCGATCGAGGCCGACCAGTCCGGCAATTGCCACGATATCGCGATTTCCTATGCCTCGGCGATCGGCGGCGGACGGGCCGGGATCATCGAGACCACCTTCCGCGAGGAGTGCGAAACCGATCTCTTCGGCGAGCAGGCGGTTCTTTGCGGCGGACTCAGTTCGCTGATCATGGCCGGGTACGAAACCCTGGTCGATGCCGGCTATGCGCCGGAGATGGCCTATTTTGAATGCGTTCACGAGGTCAAGCTGATCGTCGATCTGATCTATGAGGGCGGCATCGCCAACATGCGCTATTCAGTCTCCAATACGGCCGAGTATGGCGACCTGTCACGCGGCCCCCGAGTCGTCGACGACCACGTCAAGGCGAACATGAAGACCCTTTTGGAGGACATTCAGCAAGGCCGGTTCGTGCGCGATTGGATGCTCGAATGCGACGCCGGCCAGCCCAGCTTCAAGGCGATGCGCCGCCGGGCCGGCGAACACGGGATCGAGGAGGTCGGCGAGCGCCTTCGCGGGATGATGCCCTGGATCGCCGAGAATGCGCTGGTCGACAAATCCAAGAACTAGCGCGCGCGAGCGGTCGACTATGTCGTTTGCAGATGGCCGGCGACCTTCGTGGTTGCCGGCCGAAAATTCGGATTTTGCCGATTCTTCCGGGAATTTCGACGAATTCGGCCCCGATTTACGTTAATTACAAAGAACTCAAGACTCTTTTCTTGGCTTGGTGTCCTGCTCTATACTCCGCAAGTCTTGAAATTCGACACGGCCGACTCGCCATCGACTTTCGAGCAAGAAACGCTGTAAATCTCTCGGGACAGGCCTTAAATAACTGACTTATAACAAGATAATCGAATCTGGTTGCGGTTTGGAACCGATCTTGCGTCAGATCTCCGGCGATGCTCGACCGGGCGGGGGCGATGTTCGGTTCCACGGATAATCGGGAAGGATAAGACGAGAAAATGTTTTCGCGGCTTCTTGGCATGATTTCCGCCGACATGGCGATCGATCTCGGTACGGCCAACACACTGGTTTACGTCAAGGGTCGAGGCATCGTCCTGAACGAACCGTCGGTGGTGGCGATCGCGGAGGTCAAGGGTCGCAAGCAGGTCCTCGCCGTCGGCGACGAGGCGAAGATGATGTTGGGCCGCACGCCGGGCAACATCCACGCCATCCGCCCCTTGCGCGACGGCGTCATCGCCGATTTCGAGGTGGCGGAGGAGATGATCAAGCATTTCATCCGCAAGGTTCACAACCGGCGCAGTTTCGCCAGCCCGCAGGTCATTGTCTGCGTGCCGTCGGGCTCGACCGCGGTCGAACGCCGCGCGATCGAGGATTCCGCCGAGGCCGCGGGTGCTCGCCGCGTCTTCCTGATCGAGGAACCGATGGCCGCCGCCATTGGCGCCGGACTGCCGGTGACCGAGCCCACGGGATCCATGGTCGTCGATATCGGCGGCGGCACGACGGAGGTCGCCGTCCTCTCGCTCGGCGGCATCGTCTATTCGCGTTCGGTCCGGGTCGGCGGCGACAAGATGGACGAGGCGATCATCGCCTATATCCGCCGCAATCATAACGTCCTCGTCGGCGAAGCCAGCTCGGAACGCATAAAGAAGGAGATCGGCTCGGCCTGTCCGCCGGATGACGGCGAAGGCCGAAGCATGGAGATCAAGGGCCGCGACCTGATGAACGGCGTTCCTAAGCAACTCGAGATCACCGAGCGGCAGATCGCCGAGAGCTTGGCCGAACCGGTCGCGGCGATCGTGGAAGCGGTCAAGGTGGCGCTGGAGCATACGGCCCCCGAACTCGCCGCCGATATCGTCGACAAGGGCATCGTGCTCACCGGCGGCGGTGCGCTCCTCAGCAATCTCGATTATGTGCTGCGTCATTCGACCGGTCTGCCGGTGTCGCTGGCGGACGATCCGCTGTCCTGCGTGGCCCTCGGCACCGGGCGATGTCTCGAAGAGATGAAGACCCTGAAAAACGTCCTGATCAACAGCGGGTAGTTACGGCCCCGCTGGCCGGCCCGATGGCTGAAAGGAAGGCGGTTTGAAGGAAAAGCCAGAATCCGTGTTTCGTGTCGCCACACCCATGCGGAGCTTGGCGCAGCGTTTTGCGTTTCTGCTGCTCCTGGGAGCGTCGGTCGGCCTGCTAATGGTCGGGCGCACCGATCCGCAGATTTTCGAGCGCGCACGGATGTCGGTACTCGATGCAACGGCGCCTTTGCTGGACGCGATGTCGAGGCCGATCGCGACCGCCCAGGATCTCGTCGAGCAGGCTCGGGGACTTGCCCATCTCCATGACGAGAACGCCCGGCTTCGCGCCGAGAACGCCCGGCTGCACAATTGGTACAACGCGGCCCGGACGCTTATCGCGGAGAATGGACAGCTGCGCGATCTCCTGCACTTCGTCGCCGACAACCCCGCCCGTTCGGTTACCGCGCGCGTGATCGGGGATGCCAACGGACCGTTTCTGCGCAGCCTGCTCGTCAATGCGGGCGCCCGGGACGGAATTGAGCGAGGCCAATCGGCGATGACCGGCAACGGACTTCTCGGTCGGGTCGCCTCGGTCGGCGAGCGCTCGGCGAGAATATTGCTGATCAACGATCTGAACAGCCGAATTCCGGTGCTGGTCGAAGCGTCCCGCGCGCGCGCCGTGCTGGCGGGCGACAACTCGGACCGGCCGCGCCTGACCTATCTTTCGGCCAATGCGGACGTTCCCGTCGGCGCCCGCATCGTCACTTCGGGTCATGGCGGAGTCTTCCCGCCCGGCCTGCCCATCGGCACCGTCGACGAGATTGGCGACGCCGGGGTGCGGGTGCGTCTTTTCACCAGTTCGCACCGGCTGGAATATGTCCGCCTGGTCGATTTCGGTTTGAATGGCGTCGTCTCGCGGACCCGCGCGGCCGCCACGTCGGGACGATGAGATCCGCGGTCTGGACCCATCTCGATCTCACGGCGCGAAAGCTGACGCCGTTTCTCGTCACCGTCGTTCTCGTGGTTTTGAACTTCCTGCCGGCCCAGTTGCCGGGATATGCCGAGGTTTCGCCCAATCTGGCGCTAATGGCGGTCTATTACTGGGCGCTGCACCGCCCCAACCTGCTGCCCGCGACCGCGGTTTTCGTGATTGGATTGCTGCAGGATTTTCTTTCCGGCGGCACGGTCGGCTTCAACGCGACGATCCTGGTGCTGGTGTTCATGGTCGCATTCTCCCAGCGCCGGTTCTTCTATGGTAAGTCCTTTCTCGTCGTCTGGTGGGGCTTCATGATGGTCTCGCTCGGCGTCGCCGTGGTCGGCTGGTTGCTTGCCTGCGTTCTTTTCGCGACACTCCTCGATCCCGGACCCGCCATGTTCGAAGGTTTGATGAACGCCGCCGCTTACCCGGTGTTGGGCTGGCTGTTCGTCCAGATCCATCGGACGCTGCCGCGCTACGAATAGGAGAGGACGCCCTCCGTGCAGCCCGAGAAGCAACGCATCAAGTCGATCAGCCGACGGGCGGCGCTGCTTGCAGGCGGCAAGGTTATCCTGTTGAGCGGTTTGTGCGCGCGGCTTTACTACCTTCAGGTAATGGAGGCCGAACGCTACCGGATGATGGCGGACGACAACCGCATCAATCTCCGGCTTCTCGCGCCGCCGCGCGGCCATATCGTCGACCGGTTCGGCGCCTCGATGGCGGTTAACGTCCAGAACTACCGCGTCGTCATCGTCCCCGAGCAAGCGCTCGACGTCGAAGAGACTTTGGCGCGGCTCGGCCAATTGATCGATGTCGACGCGCATGATCGCCGCCGGGTTCTCCGGGACGCGCATCGCCGGCGCGCCTTCGTGCCGATCACGGTGCGCGAGAACCTTAGCTGGGCCGAAACCAGCCGGGTCGAGGTCAACGGGCCCGATCTGCCGGGAATTTCGATCGATGTCGGCCAATCACGCCATTATCCAAACGGCATGCTGGGGGCGCACGTCATGGGCTATGTGGCGGCGGTCTCGGACAAGCGCCGGGCCTCCGACCCTTTGCTCCAACTTCCAGGTTTCCGGGTCGGCAAGACCGGCATCGAGCGCCGCTACGACGACGAGCTTCGCGGCACCGCCGGCAACAGCCAGGTCGAGGTCAACGCGATCGGCCGGATCATCCAGGAACTGGCGCGGACCGAGGGCCGGCCCGGCCGCCGCATCGTCCTTTCGCTCGATTTGGAGCTGCAGCGATACGTCACCGAACGGGTGGCCGAATACCGCCGGGCCGCCGTGGTCGCGATGAATGCCCACACCGGCGAGGTCCTCACCATGGTCTCCACGCCCGGCTTTGATCCCAACGGCTTCAACGAGGGGCTGGACGCGAAATCGTGGCGCGCGCTCGCGGAAAACCCGGACGCGCCGCTCTCCAACAAGGCGATCGCCGGACAATATGCCCCCGGATCGACCTTCAAGATCGCGGTCATGATGGCCGCGCTGGAAAGCGGGATCGCGCCCGACCATCGCGCCTTCTGCACCGGGTTTACGGAACTCGGCGACCAGCGCTTTCACTGCTGGAACCGGCATGGGCACGGGCTGATCGCGATGGTCGACGCGATGCGGGAATCCTGCGACGTCTATTTCTACGACTTGGCCCTGAAACTCGGCGTCGACCGCATCGCCGCGATGGCCCGGCGCCTTGGCATCGGCGCGCCCCTGGCCATCGATATTCCGGGCGAGAAAGGCGGCCAGATGCCGACCCGCGCCTGGAAGAAACGCCGCTTCGAACGGAACTGGCTGAAGGGCGAAACCCTGGTGACCGCGATCGGCCAAGGTTACGTCCTGACAACCCCGCTGCAATTGGCGGTCATGACCGCGCGGGCGGTCAACGGGGGCTATGCGGTCGTTCCACGCCTGACGCGAAACAAAATCGACGACGGCGGGGTGGAAACCGGCGGTGTGCCATTCCCCTCGCTCGGCTTTTCCGAACGGTCACGGAAGATTCTGCGCCAAGCCTTGGACGAGGTCGTAAACCATACGCGCGGAACCGCCTTCGGCGCGCGAATCGAGGAATCGGGCCGCGTGATGGGCGGCAAGACCGGGACCGCCCAGGTCCGGCGCATCACCATGATGGAGCGCGAAGCCGGCGTGAAGAAGAACAAGGAGCGGCCTTGGCGCGAACGCGATCATGCGCTCTTCGTCGGTTTCGCCCCCGTCGATGATCCGCGCTTCGTGGTCTCGGTGGTAATTGAACATGGCGGCGGCGGATCGAAATCGGCGGCCCCCGTCGCGCGCGATGTGCTGCGGGAGGTGCAGCGCCGCCACAATTCGTCTCGGCTCGTCGCCGGGAAACCGGCGACCCATATCGCCAAGGCGGGTACGCGATGATCGGACCGCGCCGTGGCACCGGCGCCATGACGCTCGGACGGCGTTTCTGGCAGATCAACTGGTTCCTGATCTTTCTGATCACGGCGCTCGCCTGTGTCGGCTTCGCGATGCTCTATTCTGCGGCCGACGGGAACTACGACCCCTGGGCGTCCCGCCAGGCGACTCGTTTCGTGGTGGGCCTCGGCGTCATGCTGATGATTGCGCTCACCGATATCCGCCTTTGGCTGAGACATGCCTATCTCTTCTACGCGGTGGCCTTGGGACTATTGATCGCCGTCGAGTTCGCGGGCTCCATGGGGATGGGGGCGCAGCGATGGATCGATCTTAAGTTCATTCGCCTGCAGCCTTCGGAACTGATGAAGATTACGATGGTCCTGGCGCTGGCGCGCTATTTCCACCGCCTCAGCCTCGATGACGTGGCGCGGCCGGTCTATCTCCTGTTCCCGCTGGTCCTGGTGGCGGCGCCGACGGTGCTGGTCCTACGCCAACCCGATCTCGGCACGGCGATCCTGTTGACGCTGGGCGGCGGCGTCATGTTCTTCATCGCCGGGGTGCGGATATGGAAGTTCGTCCTCGTGGGCCTCATGGGCGTGGCCGCGGTTCCGCTCGCCTGGTCGATGCTTCACGCCTATCAGAAGAAACGTATCCTGACCTTCCTCTCGCCCGAGAGCGACCCGCTCGGTGCCGGCTATCATGTCCTTCAATCGAAAATCGCACTCGGCTCCGGTGGCGTCTTCGGCAAGGGTTTCCTGAACGGGACGCAAAGCCATCTCAGCTTTCTGCCCGAGATGCAGACCGATTTCATCTTCACCATGTATGCCGAGGAATTCGGTCTCGCGGGCGGCTTGCTGCTGATCGCGCTCTACGCGGTGATCATCGCCTATGGCTATTTCATAGCACTCCGCACGCGCAACCATTTTGGCCGGCTGGTGGCCCTCGGTGTCACCTCGACCTTCTTCCTCTATGTTTTCATGAATATCGCCATGGTCATGGGACTGATCCCGGTGGTCGGCGTGCCGCTGCCGCTGGTCTCCTATGGCGGGACCGCGATGATGACGGTCCTGATCGGCTTCGGATTGTTGCTCAACGTCTTCGTCCATCGCGACCTTCGGATCAGCCGACACGGCGAGGAACAACGGGTCTAACCCTATTCCACGCCCCCCCAACGACCTAGATAGATAGTCGCACGCCCCATCGCGGGACGACCCCGCCACGCCGCAACACCGAAGGATCCAAAAGATGACCGAGCCCCTGGTGACCTACGAATCGAACGACCGGATCGCCACGATCACGATCAACCGCGCCGACAAGATGAACGCGCTTTCGAACGGCGTCGTCGCGGAACTGCGCGATGCGATGCTGCGCCTGCAACAGAGCGACGACATGTGCGCCATCGTGACGGCGGCGGGCGACAAGGCCTTTTCGGTCGGCGCCGATCTCAAGGACCCGCCGCGCGACCCCGCCCTCTGGGAGTGCATGCCGGGGGTGGGCGTCGACGTCGACAAGCCGCTCGTCGCAGCGGTTTCGGGCTATTGCGTCGGTGGCGCCTTCTGCCTAGTCCAGTTCTGCGACTTCGCGGTCGCCAGCGAGAGCGCCGACTTCTTCTACCCAGAGGCCCAGATCGGCTTCTGCGGCGGCCTGATCGCCGGCCTCGCGGCCCGTCTGCCGCACAAGATCGCCATGGAGTTCATGCTGACCGGCAAGCACTTCGACGCCCAGCGCGCCTACGAAGTCGGCATGATCAACAAGGTCGTGCCCGTCGGCGAGCAGGTCGAGGGGGCGATGGAATACGCCCGCATCATGCGCGACAGCGCGCCGATGGTGGTGCGCACGATCAAGCGCTTCGTGCGTGAGACTGTGGTCGAGCGCGGTCCCTCGGAGCTCTCGGCGCTCACCCAGCGCGAACTCCTCAGCATCAGCCGGGGTGCCGACCAGCAGGAAGGCGGCCGCGCCTTCAAGGAAAAACGGAAACCAGTCTTCAGCCAACCCTGGAACAGCCCGCCCCTCGGTTAGAGCCCTGGTCTAGGCGGGTATCGACAAGGTGCCGGCGCTTTGCTATACCCCCGCCCGCAAACTTGGGAAGGGCGCATAGCTCAGTTGGCAGAGCAGCTGACTCTTAATCAGCGGGTCCAAGGTTCGAGTCCTTGTGCGCCCACCAAGTTTTC
>CAYPAV010000004.1:0-276098 GCA_964408805.1 uncultured Rhodospirillaceae bacterium
AACAACGAGCAAGGTCTAACATAACGATTGGTACGAAACCTGGGGGCAAGTCAATTTGAAGCGGGCGCTTGAGCTGGCCCGAAAAGCCGTCGTCTTCGACCCCTCCCTGCCCTTCGGACGCTGGAGTTTGAGCCGAGTGTTCTCGAATCTGAGAAGCAATGACAAGGCGATGGCCGAGATGAAACGGGCCACCGAACTCAACCCCAACTATGCCGCAGCCTTCGCCTTCATGACCTATATATATGTTCGAACCGGTCGTGCCGAAGAGGGGATTAGGAGTATCGAAAAAGCGATGAGCCTAAACCCCCGCTTTCCTTTCTGGTATCTCCATGCCCGGGCCACGGCCCAATTTTCCCTGGAGCAGTTCGAGGCCGCCGCCACAAATCTGGAAACGGCGCTGGAGCGCAATCCCAACGCAACCTGGGTGCGAAGCCTACTAATCGCTGCTTACGCCCATATAGGCCGGCAGGAAGATGCTGAATGGCAAATCGAAGAAATCCGCGCCCAAGGCTTCGAGATGTCAATCGATGACATCGTCGAAACCTCCCCTTTGTATTTTCCCGTCTACAAAAAACTCTATGCTGAAGGATTGAGGAAAGCCGGCCTCAAATAACCAGAAATTCGGCAGAGTTCTTCAACAGCCTCAGCTAATAATCCCCATCAAACGGATCACCAACAGACCACTGGTCCGGAGGGCAAAACCGACATATTGGCTTCGGCTGTCCGCGCGGCGTAGTTGGGCAAGGGTCTAGAAATCCGAACCGTTCCGGCGCTCGAAATCTTGATCGAGAAATTCGGAACTTAGGCTTCAGGATCGAACCCGATTGCTTCGGGGTCGTGACGCCTGTTTTCGGTGGCCCAACCCAGCTTTGCCCGGGGGACACGGCACCTATCTCCATAGAGAAGGAAACGCTGCGGCAATGGGAGGACGACATGTCGGTATTCGTGATTGGCGGGACGGGATTCATCGGTTCGCGTTTGACCCGGTCGCTGGTGAAGCGGGGCGAGGAGGTCGTCTGTTTCGACATCAACACCGAAGCCGCGGATTTCAGCGATCTCGGCGACAAGGTGAGGGTGGTCCGGGGCGACATGACCCAGTTCGACGACGTGATGGCGAAGATGGCCGACGCCGAGCCGGAGCGGGTGATCAACCTCTCCTACTTCCTCGGCAATTTTCACGCGCCCCATACGGCGATGAAGCTCAACATCGTCGGCATGGACAATTGCTTCGAGGCGGCCCGCATTTGCGGCGCCAAGCGCGTCGTCTATGCCAGCTCGCTGGCCGTCTACGGCCTCCAAAAACATTACGGCGAACGCGCGGTCGACGAGGACGACTACCGCCACGGCGACAACCAATACGCCATGCACAAGATCTTCAACGAATGGCAGGCCGAGGACTATATGGACAAGTACGACATGCAGATCACAGGCATTCGCCCGGCCAACATCACTGGGCCCGACAAGGTCCGGGGTTCGGTCGATCACGTGAACTGCGTGACCCAGCCGGCGCGCGGCAATCCGGTCACGTTCGACTATGCCGACTTCATGCGCCTTCCTCTCCATGTCGACGACATCACCGAGGTGTTCGAGCGCGTGTTGATGGCGGAGGAGAACAAGCACGCCGTCTACAATTCCGGCGGGACGACGATCAGCCTCGCTGGCCTGGCCGAGATGGTGCGCGGCTTCCTGCCCGACGCCGACATCTCCTTCGAGAACGAGACCGGCGGCAAGGACAGTTCCGGTCTCTACATGATGGACAACAGCCGCCTCGTCGACGAGTTCGGCGTCCAGTACCGCCCCTATCCGGAACGGGTCCTGCAGATCATCAACGAAGTGCGCGCGGACGAGGGGCTGCCGCCGGTCGAGGCCGGTTGATCGCTTATGCCCAAGCTGCTTCGGCGACCGCGTTGCGGGCGGCGATGCGGCCGAATGCCAGGCATTCGCCGATATTCCCCGTGCCCTGATACAGATAACTGTAGATCGATCCGAGTTCGCCGGCGCTGTAGAGCCGCGGAATGGGCGTGCCGTTCGGCCGCAAGATCTGGCTTTTCTCGTTTCGCCTGGGTCCGCCTTGCGTGTTGAGCATCGAGGGCGACAATTCAAGCGCGAAATACGGCCCGGAATCGAGCGGCGTCAGCATTAGAGTCCGGCCGAAATCCGTGTCTTCTCCCGAATCCGCCCGGGCATTCCAGCGACCGACGGTCTCGCTCAGCGCATCGGGGTCTAGGCCGATGGATACGGCAAGCGCTTCGAGCGTGTCGGCCGTCTTGATCCAGCCCTTCGCCAGTTCGGCGCTATTGTCTTCGCTCCAGTCGTAGCGCTCGACAATCTGCGTCCAGCCATGGCGGGGCGTCTTGTCGTAGAGCGGCCCGGACGCCATCAGGGTTTGGTCGAAGACCATATGCATCGGGCACGGCGTCGAGAGGGCCCGCCAGGATCCGTTCGACGGTATCTTGCCGTGCCGGGTCTTGAATTTTTCGTCCGTGAAGCGCTTTCCGTCCGGGCCGACGACAATCATGCCGCCGGGCAGAAGCTTGCTGAAATGAAGGGCCTGCATGGAAAATGTCGAGGGAATTTCGGGTACCTTGAGCGCCATCGACGGTCCCGCGTAATTGTTCATGTGCCAAAGGTCGGCGCCGACCGCGAGGGCCATCGAAATACCGTCTCCCTCGTTATAGGGGCTCCCGGAGGTGTAACAATACGGCACGCCGGGCAGGTAGTTCCGGATCATGTCCTGGTTGTTCTCGAAACCGCCGCAGGTGAGGACGACCGCTTTGCGCGCCTTAACCGCAATCGACTCTCCGGCCCGCTCGGCGCGCAGGCCTAGGATCTCCCCCGTTGCGCCGTCCTGGATCAATTCGCAGCCCGGCGTTTCGTGGCAAATCTGGATCGGACGGTCCGCGACCATTTTTTCAAACTGTTTCCAGGTGTTGGAAAACCCGTATGTCGGGCCGTCGTGGAATTTGTGGACGCAGTCGGCCCCGGGTAAGTCGGGGAATTCGATTCCCTCGGGTTGATGCTGGTGCTCCTGCGGATCGCCCCCCATCTCGGCCAACCAGTCGTTATTCAGACACATCTCCTCCGACCAGACACGGACCATTTCGTCGGGCACCGTGTAGGGGCCGCAGAGCGCCGTCAGATAGGTCGCCGCCTTGTCCGCCGAAGAGGTATTGAGATAACCCTGACCGGCGACGCGCGTGTTGCCGCCTTCCTGGCCCTTGGGCGCTTTCTCCAGGATCAACACCTCCGCCCCCAGTTCGCATGCCGTGACCGAAGCCGCCGCCCCGGCCGCCCCGAAACCGACGACGACGACATCGGCTTCCAAATCCCATGTTTTCGGTATCAAATTTCGTCTCTCCAAATCGTTCATGCTCTTCCTCAAGCGCGGTCGCTTGCCACCCGTGATTTGTCTTGTGTTGTAAAAATTCCAGCGCACCCGTGTTTTATTGGTCCCCAATGCCGGGATTTTTGACTCAAAACGGCACCGTCCCCTCGATGGTGCAGCGCTGCATGCGGCGGGGCAGATCGGCGGGATAGTCGAAGGTCGCCTTGTGCTGGACGGCGCAATTGTCCCACAGCAACAGATCGCCGACCCTCCATTGATGGCGGTGGCGGAATTCCGGGCGAAGAAGATGCCCGAACAATTCCCCGAGGAGCGCGTCGCTCTCGGATTCCGCCAAATCGGCGATGCGGTGGGTATAGCCGTCGCAGACGTAAAGGCACTTCCGTCCGGTCTTCGGGTGGGTGCGCGCGATTGGATGGATGGCGTCCGGCGGGAAACGGGCCGCCAACTCTGTTTCCGAAAGCAGGGGGCGCAGGCCGAATTCGCGGGCCTTCCGGTTCCACATGTCTCTATAACCGTTGGCGGCCGTCAGCCCCTCGATCCGCGCCTTCGTAGCCGACGGCAGGGCATCGTACGCGGCCGCGACGTTGATGAACTCCGTATCGCCGTAAGTGACGCCGTCCCTTTCGGGCACCTCGAGGGCGTGGAGCAGCGTCACCTTGCTCGGTTTCTCCAGATAGCAGAGGTCCGAATGCCAGTACCGTCCGGCATCATGGGATCCGAGCGGCTTGCCGTTCTCGGTCACGTTCGAAATCCAGAAGATCTCGGGGGTCTCGGCATTGTTGGCCTCGGCACGGACGTTGATCTGCGGTTCCCCGAAGCGCCGCGCGAAAGTCGCGAGATTGGCCGACGGCAAGCCCACTTGATCGCGGATCACGACGGCCACATGCTGGTCGATCGCCGCCTCGATCGCCTCGAAGGCCTCGTCGGCCAAAGGTTGGCGGAGGTTTAGGCCAATAATCTCGGCGCCGAGTGGGCCGTCGTTCGGGCGGATCTGGAAATCGGTCACCGCGCGTCTCCGTTACCAGCCGAGATCGGCGCGGACCTTGGCGAAGGCTTCCATCTGCCGGTCATGGTCGCCCGCGAACCGGAGCATGAGATGGCTGGCGCCCCCATCGACGAAGGCCTGGAGCCAGGACCCTATTTCACCCGCCGGCCCGGCATAGCAGGCCTGACGCTTTCGCAGCACCTTGGCGGGCGCACCGTAATAGCTTTCGAGATAGGCATCGATGCGCTCATTGGCACCGGCGGCATCGTCGTCAATGGCAACGGTGACATAGACAGCCCCGGTCAGTGCCGCCGCATCGCGGCCCGCTTCCTCGGCATGGGCTTTGACCTCGATCCATTGCTTGGCGAACACCTCCGCATTGGGGCCGGTCGGGAACCAGCCATCGAAGTTGCGGCCGGCGCGGCGGAGGCTCGCTTCGGCCGAACCGCCGCCCCAGATCGGCGGACCGCCGGGGCGATGCGGGGTCGGTCCAAGGACGCCGCCCTCGACCTTCCAGCGGCCGTCCCAGTCGACCGGCTCGCCCGACCAAAGCGCGCGGCAAAGCCGCAGCCCCTCCATCATCCGCCCGACGCGCTTCTCGAAGGGGACGCCGGCGGCCTCGAACTCGGCCCGGATGTTGGGAACGTCGCCGGCGATGCCGACGCCGAGGATGAACCGCCCCTCGCTCACCTGGTCGAGGGTCGCGATCTGATGGGCGAGAACGACCGGATTGCGGAATGCGGGGAGCAGGACCGCGGTGCCGAGCTCGACCCGCTTCGTGCGTCCGGCCGCGCCGGCGAGCAAGGTCAACGGCTCGTGTCGGGGCCGCGCGAGCAGCGAATCGCCGACCCAGATCGAATCGTAGCCGAGGTCCTCGGCCTTCTCCGCCAATGTCAGGAGGGGCGCCGCCTCGGGCCGGCCCTCCATGATTTGTTCCCGTGTCGGCAGCAAATAACCAATTCGCGGTGCCATGCCGTGTTCCCTCAATGATTCACTGGCCAATAAGTTAGCGCGGTCGCCACGCGCGGCCAGAAACGGGCGCCTAGTTGATCGCTTGCCGAAACCGGGCACGGCGTTAAGGTCAGTTCAACTGGAATCAATGGAAGGAAATCCCGCAATGGAACTGGTTGGAGGTTATCTATCGCCCTTCGCGCGCCGCTCGGCGGTCGTGTTGAAGGCGCTTGATCTCGATTTCGAACAGCGCCCGCTTTCGACCGCCCAGAACCCGGACGAGGTGACGGCGATAAACCCGCTTTGCCGAATTCCGGCCCTGGTCCTCGACGGCGAGGAGGCTTTGATCGACAGTGCCGCGATCATCGATTACGCGCTGGAAGTGGGCGATGCGGACCACGCCCTGCTGCCGGCCAGCGGCGCCGATCGGCGCGCCGTGCTGCGCCATTCGGCGGTGGCGACGGGGACGATGGAGAAGGCGGTGGCGTCCGCCTATGAGCGCCACCGACGGCCCAAGGACAAAATCCATCCGGAATGGCTCGACCACGTCAACGGCCAGGTCGCGGCCGGCCTGACGGTACTGGACAGCGCCGCCGACGGCCGGGATTGGCTGCATGGCGACCATATGACGCTGGCCGACATCAACGCCGTCGTCGCCTTTGATTTCGTGGCCATCACGTCGAGCTTTCAGGTCAAGGAAGGCCAGGTTCCTGCGTTGGCGGCGCTTTCCGAGCGGTGCAACGCGCTCGCCTCCTTCGCCGAGACCCAGGCGAAGCGATAGCCGAAGGCGCCAGATCGATGCGGGTCCTGATTTGCGGTGGCGGCGTGATCGGTGCCTCGATCGCCTATTTCCTTGCGCGCCGGAACATCGAGGTGGTGGTCGCGGAACGCTTGGAGGTTGCCTGCGCGGCGTCGGGCAAGTCAGGCGGATTTCTGGCTCGCGATTGGAACGATGGCTCTCCGGTCGGTCCTCTGGCCCGGCGGAGCTTCGAGCTTCATGCCGAGCTGGCCGCCGGTCTCGGGGCGGAATGGGGGTATCGCCGGCTCGACACCCTGAGCGTCGTCGCCAGCGCCCGGCGGGAGTTGAGCGCCTATCGTCAGGTCGAGGGTCCCGACTGGGTCGGGCGGGAGGCCGCCGTCCACGGCCAGATCGGCACGACCGAGAGTACCGCCCAGGTACACCCCGCCCTGTTCACGAAGGCGCTGATGGAGGCCGCCATCGGAGATGGGGCAGCGTTGAAACTCGGCTGCGTCGAGGGCATCACGTTCAGCGACGATCGCTCGACGGTTACGGGTGCCATCGTCGACGGTGAGACGATCGCCGCCGATACGGTGGTGATCGCCATGGGTCCCTGGTCGATCCTTGCCTGTGCCTGGCTGCCGCTGCCGGCGACCCATGGCCTGAAGGGACATAGCCTGATCTTCGACCACGATCCGGGCCCGCAAGTCCTGTTCGTCGAATATGAGGATGCGGAAGGCCGGATGGCGACACCGGAGATTTACCCCCGCCCCGACGGCACGACCTATGTTTGCGGTCTGCCGGGCGAGGCGCCGATTCCGGTCGACCCGTCTCATGTGCTGCCGGAAGCCGGAGCCTCCGAAATTCTGCGCGAGATGGCGGTCCGGGTGGCGCCCGGCCTGGCCGATGCGAATATCCTGGCCGAGCAATCCTGCTACCGCCCCGTCCTCGAGGATGGTCTGCCGGTGATCGGGCAAGTGCCGGGGATCCGCGGTGCCTACGTCGCGACGGGCCACAGTGTCTGGGGAATTCTCAATGCGCCCGCGACCGGCGAGGCGATGGCCGAGCTGATCGCGACGGGCGCCGCGACGCTCGATCTATCCGCTTTCGATCCGGGGCGCTTGGCGCCCTTGCCGCCGGGTGCCGTTCAAACGTCGGACACCCGGCCGCAATAACCGGCGTCGCCTATTCCTTCGTCAGCCAGCCGAACTGCTGCGGTTTCCGACCCGCGGCGTGGTGAAGACGGACATTGACCAGGGCCGGCCCGTCGAAGTCCATCGCCGCCTTCAAGGCGTCGTTCAACTCCGCCGGATCCTCGAGATAAAAGCCCTTGCCGCCGAAGGCCTCCATCATCTTGTCGTAGCGCGCGCCGATGGTCAGGACGCGCGGCGGCATGGGCTCGTCGGTCGGCATCTTCTCGATGCCGCCGCCGATACCGCCGTTGTTGAGGACCACGATCTTGATCGGCAGGTTGTGACGGCAGGCGGTCTCCATCTCCATGCCGGAGAAGCCGATTGCCGAATCGCCCGAGACCGAAACGATCGGCCGGTCCGGGTGCACGACCGCCGCCGCGATGGCGAAGCCCATGCCGATGCCCATCGTTCCATAACTGCCGGCGTCCAACCGAAGGCGCGGATTTGCATTCGGCAGCTGGGTGCGGCCGATATCCATGGTGTTGGCGCCCTCGCCGATGATCACCGCGTTGTCGGGGATCCAGGGGCTGATGTCCTTGAGGGCGCGGTAATAGTTGGTCGGTGCGGAATTGTCCTCGATCATCGGTTTGATCGCTTCCGCATTGGCGGCTGCCTTTTCGGAAATCGCGGCCCGCCAGTCGGTGTCGGCCGGGTAGAACCACTGCCGTCCCTCGAGTGATTTGTTGAGTTGCCCCACGATCGCCTTACCGTCGCCGACCAGCGGCACTTCGGTCGGCACGTTGTTGCCGATCGCTTCCGGCGCCAGGTCGAGCTGGACGATGCGGACATCCTTGTTGAAGCGCGGCGGCTTGCCGAAATGCATGATCCAATTGAGCCGTGCTCCCATCAGGAAGACGACGTCGGCCTCGCGGAGCGCATGGCTTCGGGCGGCACCTACCGAGAGGGGGTGATTGTCGTCCATCACACCCTTGCCCAAGGGCGAGGCAAGGAAGGGAAGCTGTGTCCTTTCGATGAAGGCCCGCACTTCGTCCTCGGCACGCGACCAGGCCATGCCCTTGCCGATGATGACCAGCGGGCGTTCCGCCGATTCGAGCGCGTCGAGGGCCGCCTCCACGTCCTCGGGATGGGCTTGTGTGCGCGGCGGCTCGGGGATCGTCGCCATGGTCTCGACGTCGTCCTCATCCACTTCTCCGCCGATGATGTCGTCGGGCATGTCGAGATAAACGGCACCCGGCCGGCCGTAAATCGACTGGCGGACGGCTTGCTCGACATAGAACGGGATGCGGTTGACGTGCTCGACCGCATGGGCGTATTTGCAAAACGGCGAGGCGATCTCGACCTGGCGCTCTTCCTGGAAGGCGCCCATGCCGTTCTGGTATGTCGGCGAGGCGCCGCCGATCAGGATCATCGGCCAAAAGTTCTGCTGTGCGTTGGCGAGGCCCGCGAGGCCGTGCACCACGCCCGGCCCCGAGACGACGAGACAGGCACCGGGGCGTCCGGTCATATAGCCCGCCGCCTGCGCCGCGTAGGAAGCCGATTGTTCGTTCCGCATCCCGATATACTGAATGCCGACCTCCTGGGCCGCCGCTGCGATTGGCTGGACGGGAAAGCCCACGATCCCGAACATGTACTCAACACCCTGCTGCTTCAGGTTCCTCGCCATCAAAATGGCGCCATCGACCTTGGCCATCCTCGTCTCCTTGCGTGCTCTGGGATGCCGGCGGCGCGGAAGCGGCCGCCCGACCCAATCCTGGGGAATTCCGTGATCGTCCGGCGCCGCGTTTGCCCCAGGAGGGGCCGGTGGCGCAAGACGGTCCTCAGTTAACTTTGCCGAAATGCCGCGCGATCAAGCGACGGCGCGCGATTTAGTTCAAACCGTCAGCCGGCGCGCCCGGATGGTGCCGGGAAGTGCGCGAATATCCTTGAGAATCCCATCCGCCTTGGCCGCGTCGACTTCGGCCTCGAGGACGGCGTAACCGATCTCGCCGTCGGCCTGGTAGTGTTGAGCGGCGATATTGACCCCGTGGCTGGCGAAGACCTTGTTCAGCCCGCCGAGTTCGCCGGGCTCATTGTGCTGAACCTGAAGGAAGCGGGTGCCGGCGGGTTGCGGCGAGAGCTGGACCTGGGGGAAATTCACCGCGCCCAGGGTTGAGCCGATATCGGCGTATTCGATGAGTTTCCGGGCCACCTCCTCGCCGATCCGTTCCTGCGCCTCCTCGGTCGAGCCGCCGACATGGGGCGTCAGGATTACATTGTCGAGGCCCTGAAGCGGCGAGCCGAAGCTCTCGTTGTTGGAGGAAGGCTCCTCCGGAAAGACGTCGATCGCCGCCCCGCCCAGCCGGCCCGATTTCAGTGCCGCCGCCAGCGCCTCGAGATCGACGATATTGCCGCGCGCATTGTTGATCATGAAGGCGCCCTTTCGCATCAGGGCGATCTCGCGTTCGCCGATGATGCCGCGGGTGCCGGGGGTCTCGGGTAGATGGAGCGAGACGATGTCGCTGGAGCGGAGAAGATCGTCGATCGAATGCGCCGGTTCCACGTTGCCGTGTCGGAGTTTGTCGGTGTGATCGAAATAGATGACGCGAAGTCCCATCCCCTCGGCCAGCACCGCGAGCTGGCTGCCGATATTGCCGTAACCGACGATGCCGAGCGTCTTGCCCCGGACTTCCCGGCTGCCGTCCGCCGATTTATCCCAATGACCGGCATGGGCCGCGGTCGATTGGGGGAAGGTCCGCCGGTAGAGCATGATGATCTCGGCAATGGTGAGTTCCGCGACGCTTCTCGTGTTGCTGAACGGGGCATTGAAGACGGGAATACCCTTGAGCCGGGCCGCCTCGAGGGCGATCTGGCTGGTTCCGACCGAAAAGCAGCCGACCGCGATCAAGCTATCCGTTCCGGCGATGATGTCTTCGGTGATCTGGGTGCGCGAGCGGATGCCGACGATGCGGACGTCGTCGAGCCCTTCCTTCAACGCCGGCCCGTCGAGCGTCCAGGTCAGGCGTTCGACATTGGTGTAGCCCGCGGCATTCAGGATGGCGACAGCGGTCTCGGAAACTCCTTCGAGAAGGAGAATCTTGGTTTCCGCTTTCGAAAGCGCTGGATTTTGGATCGTGGTCATTGGCGATGTTTCCGCTGCATCGTGTCTGATACCCGAGGCGGCGCCGACTCGCAATGCTTCCGATTAGGGCGGTCATTCGTCGTCTTGATTCACAAATGCCAACCGGGGCGGTTCCTTTTTTCCAAATCGGTCAGCCGGCGGCGTCTTCCATCACCATGGCGGCCGCCTTTTCGCCGATCATGATCGCGGGGGCATTCGTGTTTCCCGAGGTCAAGGTCGGCATGATCGAGGCGTCCGCGATCCGCAGCCCCTCAATGCCGCGAACGCGAAGCCGCTCGTCGGTGACGGCCATGGCATCCTGACCCATTTTGCAGGTCCCGACCGGGTGATAGGTCGTCTCGGCCGCCGCCTTCACCCAATCCAGAATTTCATCGTCAGTTTCCCGCGATGCACCCGGTGCGAGCTCTTCCGTCCGCAGCTCGGTCATCGCCGGTGCGGTCATGATGGCGCGGGCAATGCGGACCGCGCGCACGGTCAACTCGGCGTCGACGGGCGAGGACAGGAAGTTGAAATTGATTGCCGGCGGGCTGTTCGGGTCGGCGGAGGTGATATGGATATGGCCCGTGCTCTCCGGCCGCATCGGGTGGGCGTAGCAGGTGACGCCGGGTTGAGGCGACAGCTTGGGATTGGGCCCCGGCTCATACAACATGGGCACCCAGCCCAACAGAAGGTCCGGTGCCTCGAGGCCTTCGCGCGAACGGACGAAGGCCCGCATCGGCGCGGCGACCATCGCGAACATGCCCCGGCCGGACAGCAGATAGCGGAAGACTTGGCGGACCAGCCCGGCGCCGCGCCCGCGATCATTATAAGTGAACCCCTTGGCGCCGATGGACCACCGTGTCCGAGGTGCGAAGTGATCGCGGAGGTTCTCGCCGACGCCGGGAAGTGCATGGCGGATCTCGATTCCCAGGTCGCGCAGTAAGTCGGGTTTGCCGATACCGGACAGTTCCAGTAATTGCGGGGAGTTGATGGTACCGGCGCTGACCACCACGTCTCGCGCCGCACGGGCCTCGCGCGGGTTGCCGCCGACCGAAAAGCGTACCCCGCTACAGCGCGTGCCCTCAAGCAGGAGGGCTTCCGTCATCGCGTTGGTTTCAATCCGCAGGTTGGGGCGCTTGCGGATCGGCTCCAGGTAACAATAGGCGGTGCTCATCCGCCGCCCGTTGGCGATCGTCGCCTGGCTCATCGCGATGCCGTCCTGCTGGGCCCCGTTATAGTCCGGATTATGGTCGATCCCGACTTCGCCGGCCGCCTTGATCAGTGCCGCGAATAAGGGGTCTCCGGCATCTGGGTTGGTGACGCGGAGCGGGCCGTCCCGACCCCGGAATTCGTCGTCGCCGCCCTCGCCCTCATAGGTCTCCATGCGTTTGAAAAACGGCAGGACGTCGCTGTAGCTCCAGCCCCGGTTTCCCCTCTGTGCCCAGCTGTCGAAATCCTGGGCCTGTCCGCGCACGAAAGCGGTGCCGTTGATCGAACTGGAACCGCCCAGCATGCGGCCGCGCGGAACATAGATCTTGCGGCCGTTCGCATTCGCCACGGGTTCCGAGTAATAGCGCCAGTTGGCTTTCGGGTTGTGGAGCAGTTTTGCGTATCCAAGGGGCACGCGGGACCAGTGATGGCTGGCGGGGCCGGCCTCCAGCAGCAAGACGCGGTACCCCGGGTCCGCCGACAGCCTGTTCGCGACAACGGCCCCGGCCGACCCCGCGCCGACGACAATGAAATCATAGGTCTCGATTTGGCTTTCCGGCACGGACGCCTCCGTTTGCGATCAAGTCGATATTGGGGGGCGATGGCCGAGCCCGAACGACGTGGCCGCGCCAGTCTGCCATCATCGCTCCCCCACCAAAACAGAAAACAGAGTCCGGGGAGCGTTCCATGATCTTGGGATAAGTTGCGTCTTAAGATTTAATTAACGTCCGTTTTAGCTTTGAAACCGGACATTTTGGCCAAGTTGCCGGGGCGACCGCTTATGCCGGGTTGGGACCTTGCAATAGCAAGCAACTTGCCGTGCGGGCGGCTTGGGTTCACAATCCAGCCATTATCAACGTCGTCGGACGGAGAATACTCGACGCCAGACCAATTTTTTGCGCATGGCCACGAAGACGGGGGTAGCTACGATGGCAAGACCCGATCCGAAACCATTTGATCCAAGGCAAATAAAATCTGAGTCGGAATACGCGAAGGAAGCGCTGAAAGACGCGAAATTCGCCGCCGATACCGGGAAAGGACGAATCAATCGGGACGAAGACTTGAATGATACGGCGGGGGCAGCGCGTCACACCCTTACAGGCACCGTATCCGCTAAGAAAAAAAATATAGATTCGTAGCCGATAGGACGGTACCGCAACGCCGACAATGCGTGCGCGACCCATAGGGGTGCGGCGGATGTTGCCCCGAGTGCGATTGGTTTAATTACCCCGCTTTCGGCCTAGAACGGTTTCTCGCCGTTCAGGGTCAATCGCCACATCACCCGGCGGCGGCCGGGATAGTCATTCAGCGGATAGTGCTGGACCGACCGGTTGTCCCAGAACGCGACCGCATTCGTCTCCCAGCGAAAATTGCAGCCGAAGTCCGGCCGCGTCGAATGCCGGAAGAGATAGCGGAGAATGGGTTCCGCCTCCTCGTTCAGCATGCCCTTTATGCCGACGGTGAAGGGCTCGTTGACGAAGAGCGACTTCCGCCCCGTCTCGGGATGGGTGCGCACGATTGGATGGGCGAAGCGCTGGTCGGCGCTTTCGTCGCTGGTGATCCCCGTGCCGTCGTGGTGGTCCTTGTAATCCTGGGTGGCGTATTCGCCCTGGGGCCCGTAGACGTTTTCCGCGCTGTGCAGCGCGTAGACCCCCTCCAGCATCTGCTTATAGGTATCGGACAGCATGTCGTAGGCGAGCTGCTGATTGGCGAACAGCGTGTTGCCGCCGTAATCGGGGACATCGATGGCGCAGAAGATCGAGCCCATCGGCGGCTTTTCCTCGAAGCTGACGTCGCTGTGCCAGACGCCGGCGAAGTTGTATTCGTCCTTCGGATCCTTCTCGACCACCATGATCTCCGGATGCCCCTCGACCCCGTCGACGAAGGCGTGGGTGTGGAAGGTGCCGAAATGGGCACCGAAGGCCTTCAAGCCTTCCGGCTCGATCGTCTGGTCGCGAAAGAAGATCACCAGATGGTCGGCCAAGGCTTGCTTGATCTCGGTGACCGTCTGCTGGTTCACGGGCTTAGAAATGTCGAGACCAAAAATCTCGGCGCCGCAGGCCCCGCCATAGGGTTTGACTTCGAATTCCCTGTAGTCGTGCTTGACCGCGTTCAGGTTCTCGTCGGGAATGAACCTATGCCGATCCCATTCCATTTTTTCCTCCCGTCGCCGCGTCTCGGTCGCGTGGAAAACGACTCTACATCGAAGCGGCGTGGATTCAAACGCGATAGGGGCCGGCCTCAGCGCCAGACGTTGTCGACTGCGTCCCAGCTATCCCGGCGGAGATCGTCCTTCTCCGACACCAGCTCGCCCTTCTTGACCTTGAGTGACGGTGTCCGGGGGAAATCTCGCCGGTATTCGAGGTAGCGCGGCAGCTTGAAGACCGCCAGGCGGGATTTCGCATGGTCGATGATTCGCGCCGGCGGCACCGCCTCGGGCGTCATCCCCTCCTCCAGAACGATATAGGCCTTGACCTCCTCGCCCCGCTCGGGGTCCGGGACCGGCAGGACGGCGGCTTCGTTCACCTCCGGCATCGACATCAGGGCCGCCTCGACCTCGCGTGCGGCGATGTTTTCGCTCGAGCGGCGCACCATGTCCTTCTTGCGGCCGACGATATAGAAAAATCCCGCCTCGTCCTAGCGGAAAAGATCGCCGGTGCGGAACCAATCGCCGAAGAAAGCCTCCGCCGTTGCCGCCGGCTTGTTGTAGTAGCCGAGAAGGATGTTGGGCCCCCTGACGACGAGTTCGCCGATCTCGCCCTGCGGCACGTCCCGGCCGGCCTCGTCCACGACACGGCAGTCGCGGAACGCAACCGGAATGCCGCAAGTGCCGGAGCCGACCATGGCCTCCGCCTCCAAGGGCGTGAACATCGCCGTGCCGACCTCGGTCATGCCGAAGACCTCGCGGGCGCGTACATTGAAGCGGCGTTCCAGATCCGCGTGAACGTCCTTCCGCACGCCATAGATCGCGACCCGGCGGAGATCGTTGTCGCCGTCCCTTGGGTCCGGCGGGCGCCGGTAGACGACTTCCGGGAAGATACAGAAATGAATGCGGTGCTCTCGGACCCAATCCATGAACCGGCCGGCGCTCGGCCGATTGGCGAGGAAGAGCGTGCCCCGCTGGAAGCAGGCCATCAGCGTCATCCATTGCGGGTCCATGTAGAAATAGGGTTGGTGGGCCAGGATGTTGCGGGTGACGATGCCGTCGCGCCGCGCCGTGACCTTGGAGGTGCCCACCCAATAGCGATGGCGCAGTAGGCACCCCTTCGGAAACCCCGTCGTCCCCGAGGTGTACTGGATATTCATCAGATCGTCCGGTCCGACGATCGCCGGCGGCTCGAAATCGGCGGAACCCGAGGCGAGGACGGCGTCCCAATCGTGGGTTCCTGCAGCGCCACCATGGACGATCACGTGCTCCGGCGTCAGGGCGTCGGGCCGTGTGTCGACGCGGTCCAGCAGGTCGAGATGACCCTGATCGATAATCAGGAATTCCGCGTCGCCGTCGTTCAGGACGTATTCCAGTTCGGGCGCCGTATAGCGGGTGTTGATCGGCAGCATCACGGCACCCAGCCGGCCAAGCGCCAGCCAAGTGATGGGAAAGGCCGGCCCATTGTCGAGCATCACCCCGACATGGCTGCCTTTGCCGATCCCCATCGCATGAAGCCCTGCCGCGAGCCGATCGATGCGGTTCAACGCCTCGGCGTAGGTCAGATGCACGTCCTGTTCGAAGAAGACCCAGGCGGTTTGCTCCGGAATTTCGGCGGCGGCGTCGGCGAAGACGTCGTAGATCGTATCCGGCAGGGGTTCCGTCTCCAACTGCCGTTGCCGGGCGACCGGTCCCCGGCGGTCGGCATCGATCAAATCGTCCGCTGTCAACTTGCCGCCGAAGAGTGACAGGATATCCGCGTGCGGGTTTTCCAGGTCCGGCATTTATCTTCTTGCCCTTGTTGTGCGTTGTCCCGCCAATGGGGCGGCACAGATTAATATTGTTTTGAAATCAGCGGGGACAGTGGCGTGATCGTTGGAATAGAGGTTGGCGGGACATTTACCGATTTGGTGATGGTGGATCCGGCGGGCGCCCTCACCGTCCACAAACTGCCGTCGACTCCCGCCGACCCCAGCATCGCCGCCGTGGACGGTCTTAGGGAATTGCTGGAGACGACCGCGAATTCGGCGGCGGCTCTGGGCGAATTGCTGCACGGCTCGACGATCGCCGCCAATGCCCTCATTCAGCGGCGGGGCGCGCGCACTGCATTGATCACCACCAAGGGCTTCCGCGACGTGCCCTTCATCCAGCGCCAGGACAAGTCGGTCGTCTATGACATGTTCTATCAAAAGCCGGTGCCGCTGATCGGCCGCGATATGGTCTTCGAGATCGAGGAGCGAATGACCGCCGACGGCAATGTCGCGACGGTCCTCGATGAAGAACAGGTCGCCAAGCTGGTCGATCGGCTTAGGCAAGAATTCGAGGTTGAATCGATCGCCGTTTGCCTGTTGCACGCCTATGCCAACCCCGCCCATGAACATGCGATCGGCGAGATCATCGCCTCCCGTCATCCGACGGCACGGGTCTCGCTTTCTTCTCAAGTGGCGCCCGAGCACCGCGAATACGAACGCGCCAGCACGACCATGATCGACGCCTATATCGGCCCCACGGTCGACCAATACCTCACGCGCTTCGGCGAGCGGATCGGCGAGGTCGGATACGACTCGACCCCGTTGATAATGCAGTCGAACGGCGGCGTCGTGCCGCTGGAGAGTGCGCGTCGCCGGGTCGCCAATATGTTCGTCTCGGGCCCAGCCGCCGCCGTGACCGCCGCTGCCGAGATCGCCCGCGCGACCGGCATCGACGATCTGATCTCGATCGATATCGGCGGCACGAGCTGCGATGTCTGCCTGATCAGCGGCGGGCGGGCCGAGACGACGGTGAAGGGAACCGCGGAATTCAGTGTCGACGGCCTGCCGCTCAACGTCATGATGACCGATATCGTGACCATCGGAGCGGGCGGCGGCAGTATCGCCCAGGTCGATGCGGGCGGCATGCTGCGGGTCGGTCCGCAAAGTGCGGGTGCGGAGCCTGGACCCGCGGCCTATGGGCGGGGCGGCACGGATTTCACCCTGACCGACGCGATGTTGCTGCTCGGTCTGCTCGATCCCGAAACGCCGCTGCCGGGCGACATCACGCTCGACCTGAAATTGGCCGCTGCCGCCGCCACGCCCCTTTGCGAGCATTTCGATCTCGATGCCGAGGAATTGGCGGCGCGGGTCTACCGGATCGCGATCGCGAATATGGCGCAGGCACTTCGACGGGTCAGCGTCAAGCGGGGACACGATCCGCGCCGCTTCGCGCTCTTGCCCTGTGGCGGTGCCGGCCCGTTGATCGCGGCCGCGGTCGCCGAGGCGGTCGGCATGACCCGGATCATCGTGCCGCCTCATCCCGGAATTTTCTCGGCTCTCGGGTTGGCGCTGGCGGATCTTCGAATCGATTACGTTCAGGCCGAGGGCGCGGTGCGGCTCCGCGACATGACGGCCGCCGATTTCGATGCCCGGCTCGACGGTCTTCGCGGCCGCGCCCGGGCGGAATTCGACGCCCTTGGCTATGCGACGGAGCGAATGGTCTTCGAATTCGCGGTCGATACCCGCTATGTCGGTCAGGGCTATGAGCTTCGGGTGCCGTATTCGGTCGAGACCGCCAAGGCGGACGGTCCGGCCCAACTGATCGAACAGTTTCACACGCAGCACGCGCAGCAATACGGCCACAGCTTCGAGGACCGGGCCGTCGAGGCGATCTCGTTCCGGCTGACTGCCGTCTATCCCCGCGAGAAACCGGAAAGCGCCAATGGGGCCGGCGGAGACGCGACCGCTCGGGGCGAGCGCGAAATCGCCTTGCCGGGGGCGCGGGACCAATATGTCGTCTACCAGCGCGAAGGTCTGGCGAGTGGATTTTCGGCCGAAGGTCCAGCACTCTTCGTCGAGCCGACGACGAGCACGCCGGTGCCGCCCGGTTGGACCATCGAAATTCGCGACGGCGACATAATCATGCTGACGAGGAATCCCTCATGACATCCATCGATCCCGCCGATTTCAACGTCCTCAGCGGCGCCTTCAAGGCGGTCGCCGAGGAGATGGGCGACATCATGCTGCGATCGGCCTATTCCTCGATCGTCCGCGAGGCGAAGGATTGCTCGACCTGCATCATGGACGGGGATGCGCGCACCGTGGCCCAAGCCGAGGCCATCCCGGTTCACATGAATTCGCTGGCCGCCGCCGTTCCCTACATCCGCGAGAAATACGACCTTCGGGAGACCCAACCAAACCACGCCTTCATTACCAACAATCCCTATCAGAACGGTCAGCACCTCAACGACATCATCTTCCTGCTGCCGGTCTTTCACGACGATCGCCTCGTCGCCTTCGCCGGCAGCATCTGTCATCACCTCGAGCTTGGCGGGGCGGTTGCCGGATCGAACGCCGATGCCAAGGATTTGTATCAGGAAGGCGTCATCATCCCGACCATGCGGATTGATGTCGAGCGCGATCTTGGCGAGGGGCCGGTCGAGCAGCTTCTCGCGGCCAATGTGCGGCTGCCGGAGATCGTGATCGGCGATTTCCACGCCCAGATCGCCGCGGTGCTGAGGGGGCGGGTGCTGCTGCAGGAGCTTTTCGGGCGCTACGGCGCCAATCTCGTCGCCGCCTGCATGGGCGAGCTGCAGGACTACTCCGAACGCATGCTGCGCGCCGTCATCAAGGAATTGCCGGACGGCGAATATTACGGCGAGGATTTTCTCGATGGCCGGACCTTGAACGAACCGCAGCCCGTGGTCCGCGCTCGGGTCACCATCGACGGCGACAACGCCCGGATCGATATGTCGGAAAGCGACGACCAGGTGAGCTGGCCCGTCAACGCGCCCGTGGCCTCGACCCATTCGGCCGTGATGACGGTCTTTGGCCAGCTGGCGGGTGCGGGCGTGCCGACCAATGACGGGGTCTATCGCCCGATCGAGATCGTCACACGCAAGGGCTCGATCCTCGATCCGCATCATCCGGCTCCCGTGCGGGGACGGATGTCGTCGGCTTATCGGACGGCAACCGCGGTGAAGCGGGCGCTTGCCGCCGCGGCACCCGATCAATTTTCGGCCGCTGGGTCCGATTCGACCCACACCGTGACCATGAGCCGCCGCGACGACAACGGTTATGAGATGTTCGCGGAAATCCTGATGGGCGGCAACGGAGCGGGTCCAACGAATGACGGCGCCGAGGTCGTGGCACAGATGCTCTCCAACACCGGAAACACGCCGGTGGAGGCGATCGAAATGGATCATAGCTTCGTCCGGCTGGCGGAATATTCGCTGATTCCGGATTCGGGCGGCGGCGGACGGTTCCGCGGTGGTCTCGGTCAACGGCGCGTGTACGACATTCTGAAGGACGGCGTCCTCATCTCCACCAATGGCGATCGCAACAATACGCCGCCCTGGGGGCTGCAAGGCGGGGACGACGGCAGCAAGGCGCGCAACATCCTGGTCCGCGACGGCAAGGAAACCCAAATCCAAGCAGCCGCGAATTTCGAGGTCGGCAAGGGCGATCGCTTCATCGTCGAGATCTCCGGCGGCGGCGGCTATGGCGATCCCGGAATGCGGGCGCCGGCCTTGGTGGCCGACGATCTTCGCTGCGGGCGTATCACCGGGGATGCGGCACATGCCGTCTACGGCGTCGATCCCGGCGTCGGCGAAGACGATTAGGTGACCGGCGCCGGTAGGTCCACGCCGTAGCGCTCGAAACAAGGGGCGATCAGGTCCGGAATTTCCGGGTGGAGCGCTACGCCGCCCCGTATCTGTTCTGCATATTGCGCGTAGGCGCGATCGCCCGGCATCCGGACCGGGGCTGCCGGGTCGATCGGCTCGGCGGCGCGGCAATGCTCAGCGAAGGCCGCGGTCTCCCGCAGAAACGCTTCCGATCCGCCGAAAGCCTTGGGGTCGATCAGTTGCAGGAAGACATTGCTGGCGCCGGCGCCTTCGGCCCGACCCTTACCGGCGAGGGCCGAAGTCAGGGCCTCGACCATGATGGCGAAGCCGAACCCTCTGTGGCCGAGTTCGGCACCCCCCATCGGTAGAATCGCCCCCGGTGAGTCGCCGATAAAGTCGGCCGGATCGTCGCTCGGCCGACCCTCGGCGTCGATCAGGGCCGGGGCGGCGAGGCGCCGGTTGGCGCGCGCCGCGCGTTCGATCTGCCGGTTGGAACTGCTGGCGGTGCTGGTGTCGATCAGGATCGGGTGCGGGGTCGCCGGAATGCCGATCGCCATCGGGTTCGTGGAATAGCGGGCCGTCTTGCCGCCGTGGGGGGCAACGGCGGCGTTGCCCGGCGACGAGGAGGCGAGGAGCGCCATTATGCCGGTGTCGGCGGCCTGTTTCACATAGGTGGCGAGGCAGGAGATATTGCCGCACTGCCGGATCACGGCGGTGACAACGCCACGCGTCGGCAAACGGGTCAGGGCGTCGTCCAGCACGGCGCGAACCGCCCATTGGCCCGGCAACTGTCCCGCATCGAAAACAAGGTTGGCGCCGTTTTCGTGGACGAGTTCCGGTTCGCCGTTGGTACGCGTGGTGCCCTTCTCGATCCTCGCCAGATAGGCAGGGACGAACTGGAGGCCGTGGGTGGAGTAGCCAAGGAGATCGGCCTCGACCAAGGTTTCCGCGACGGCGCGGGCGATCGGCGGCTCCAGACCCGCCTGTTGGAAGAGCGCCGTGGTCGCGTCGATCAAGTCGGTGTGGCGGTAGCGGTTCGTCATGGGGAGTTCCTATAGATCCAATTAGTCGGTCCGAGAACTCCGCACTTCACCATTTACGTCATTCCCGCGAAAGCGAGAATCGACGCCTGAGCGGAACATTCGGCGGCCGGCGCTTAATTTGGCTCTCAGATCTGGATTCCCGCATTCGCGGGAATGACGCGGCAGTGGTGGCTTCGCTCATCCGCCATCCCCTTGCGGCGCCCATATTTATCTCCATCATCGTGGAACCGCGTTTCCCGAGAGGAATTTTGATGAAAGACGCATTAACCGCAGCGCTCGGCCGTCTGGATACCGACATGTTGATGTCCGATTTCGAGGCGATTTGCGATACCGGCGGGCGGTTCGCCGGCACCGACAGCGAAAATCAGGCCGTGACCCTCCTCAAGGCAAGGATCGAAGCGATCTTCGGCAAGGCACCCGAGGTGATACCGACCGCATATGACGGATGGCGGCGGCGCGGGCATCGGCTTCGGCGGCTGACGCCGGAACCGGCCGAACTCGACTGCATTTCCCTCGTCTGGTCGCCCGACACGCCGGCGGGCGGGCTGGAGGCGGAGGTCGTCGATATGGGCCGGGGTGCGCCCGACGATATCCGTGCCCGGGCCGCGGAGATCAAGGGGCGCATTCCCCTCGTCCGCCACGAATACATGTTCACCGAGAAGACCCTGCACCGTCGCTTCAAATACGAGGCGGCGCGCGATTGCGGGGCGGCGGGTTTTTTGATCGCGGGTCATATCCCCGGCGGCAATCTCGTTAGCGGCTCCTCGGGCCGAAATCGCGCGGAGGATATCCCGGCCGCCGCGATCACCTTCGAAGGGGCCGAGGTCTTGGCCGGGCGCGCGGGTAGCTATCCCAATGTCCGGCTCGAACTGAAAAGCGAAACGGTGCCGGATAAGGCGGAAAACCTCGTCTTCGAGCTCCCGGGAGAGACCGATGAATGGATCGTGCTAAGCGCGCATATAGATGGCCATCCCTTGGCCGAAAGCGCCATGGACAATGGCACCGGCCTTGCCGTCGTCCTTGCCGCCGCGCACGCCTTGAGCCCCCAGGTGGCGACGATGTGGCGCGGGCTTCGCGTGATGCTCTTCAATGTCGAGGAATGGGGGCTTTGGGGTTCCGCGCAATATGCGGACGGATTGGCGCCGGCGGCGCGGGATCGGATCGCCCTCAACGTCAATCTCGACTCCGTCGGCGGCGATTCCGCTTTGACCGCGATCACCAGCGGATACCCGAAGATCGGGCCTTTCCTTCAGGCGCCGGCGACCGCGGTCGACACCCCGCTCGGTGTTCACGATGCACTGATGCGGAATTCCGACCACTATAATTTCGCACGGAACGGAATCCCCGCCTTCCGGCTCGTCGCCGGTTTCGACGATCCCAATTCCAATCTCCGCTATGTGCTGACGCCAGGCGATACGCGCGACAAGGTGACGGCGGAAGAACTGGAACGCGCGGCCCGCCTGACGACCGCTATCTTGGTCACAGCCCTCTCCGTCGAGACCTTGTCGCTCCGCGACTGACGCGAGGTGGCCTTTATTCCGCCGCTTTGGGTTGGTGGCCGAGCGTGCCGTCGTATTTCGATAACTCCGCCTCGCCGAGGAAGCGCTGCTCCCACTCCATGATCTGGTCGAAACCGGCAAAGGTGTGGAAATCGCCAAGCGGGTGGTCGGCGAATTTCTTGGAGAACTCCCGTTCGGCGAGAGGACCCTGTTCCTTGAGCTCCATGGCGAGGTCGTAGACGGCCATCAACTGCATCCGCATCGTCGCACCCGGCAGAATGGTCATGGCGATGCCGAGTTCGTTCATCTCCTCTTCGGAGTAGCGGGGCGAGATGCCGGTCTGGTTGTACATGATCGGCCCCTCGACTTCCGCACAGACGCGCCTCACCTCGTCCGCGTCCTTCGGCCCCTCGACGAAGGCGACATCGGCGCCCGCCTTCAAATAGGCATTGGCCCGGCGGATCGAATCGTCGAGACCGCCGCCGACCGCGCCCCGGGCGTCGGTTCGGGCGATGATGACGAAATCCGGGTCGACTTCGTTTCGGGCATAGTCCGCGGCCTGGTACTTGCCGACCGCTTCCTCGATGGGAATGACCTGGCGGCCGGCGACATGGCCGCAGCGCTTGGGAATGATCTGATCTTCGATATGGATGGCGGCGACGCCGGTCTGGATATATTCCTTCACCGTGCGAATGACGTTGATCGCATTGCCGTAGCCGTTATCGGCATCCGCGATCACCGGCACCGAGACCGCGTTGGAGATATAGCGCGCGTTGAGGTGCATTTCGGTCATCGTGGCGAGGCCGCAATCGGGCATGCCGGTGAGCGACAGCGACGTCCCGTAGCCGGTCATGTAGATCGCCGGAAAACCGACCTTGTCCAGAATTTTTCCGCTGACCGCGTTGTAGCAGCCGGGAATGACGAGCGTCTTGCCCGACTTCATCAGTTCGCGAAGCTTGGTGGTGCGTTTCATCGGCGGGGTCCTCCCTCGAAAGTGCCGTCCTAGGAAGGGAGATATGAGCGGGACCGGTCTTCGCCAGGGCCGGTCTTCAGACCGGTGTCAGCGGCACCTGGAATTCGATATCCGGCACGACCACCCCGCCCCGGTCGCCGATCTCGACGCTTCCGTAGCGCCCCGCGAAGGCGGTCGGCAGCTCAATGCCGTCCGGCGGCGAGAGCCAGAGCCGCAGCAGATAGCGCTTGCGATCCGCCTCGGGCCAGTCTTCGTAGGCGGTGCGGTCGTGCAGGGTCTGATGATTGTGCAGGAGCTGGATATCGCCCGGCTCGAAATTCACCGAGAGGTGGAGGGCCGGGTCATTGGCGAGATCGGAGACCATGTCGAGTGCTGCCTCGAGCTCGGCACTTATTGGATGGGCGTCCGCGTGGCGGCTCGCCATGTCGATATGGGTGCGGAGATAATTGATCGCCAATCGCCCCCGGTAGTGGTTGAACACCGGCAGCTCGTACCAGGGTCCCTTTCCTTCGGGAATTTCGTCGCGCCGGTCGCGCGCGATCGGGCCGTAAAGGACCCGCGCCAGATCGGGCCGGCGGCGCCACATCTCGTTGTGGATCGTATAGGAGCTGACGACCGTGCTGCGGCCGCCCCGCATCGCCTTCCTGAGGCAAAGCAAACCCACCAGGTCGACCGAATCGCAATGGAACTTAAGATGCCGGTTGGTGAGATAGCCGCGCTCGCTGGCATTCGGGAAGTCCGAGCCGAGGTCGATGACGTGTCCCAGCAGATGCCCTCGCGTATTCTGCGAGCGAGCCGAACCGAAATACGTCCCGAATCCCCAATAGAGCGTCGCGATCTCCGGGAACGAAAGGTCCTCGATGGGAAAATTCCGGAACAGGGTAAATCCACGCCCGCCGATGATTTCATCTCTTTGACGCGCCAGCACCGGTTCCAGGGTCGGCAGCGGGAAGGACCCGCGATCGATCTCCAAGATTTCGCCGTGGGCCTCGCGCGCGTGGCGCATCGCCTCGAGCAGCTCGGTCCGCTCCGCGGCGCTGAAACGGTAGTGCCAATCGTCCCGTGCCTGAAGCTCCGGGCCGGTCCAGACGCCGGGTCCGGTGATGGGTCCTTCGTGCGGTTCGGGGTGGTCGGACGGCAGGCGGTCGCCCGGCGCCCGGCTATCGGTGGATATCGACATGGCGGAATCCTAACAAAATTACCGACTTTGTCCCGTCGATCTTTTCCGGACCGGCGATTGTTGGGATAGTACGGTGGGATCGATCCCTTGAAAGGACGGATTATGGCCCAGACCGAAAAGGTTCTCGTCGAGCGGGAGGGTCCCGTGACGACGGTTATTCTCAACAGGCCGGAAAAGCGGAACGCCGTCGACAACCAGTCGGCCAATGCGCTGGTGGCGGCCTTTCGCGCCTTCGAGGCGGATGACGACCAGCGGGTCGCCGTTCTTTGGGGGCGGGGCCCGTCCTTCTGTTCGGGTGCCGATTTGGCGGCCGTGGCCTCGGGCGAACGGCGGGCTCGGTATGACGCGATCGGCGCCGAATCCGACGAGGGCCCGATGGGGCCGAGCCGCCTTCAGATGTCGAAACCGGTGATCGCGGCCGTGGCGGGATATGCGGTGGCGGGCGGTCTTGAATTGGCGCTTTGGTGCGACCTTCGCGTCGCGGAGGAATCGGCCGTGTTCGGCGTCTTTTGCCGGCGCTGGGGCATGCCCTTGATCGACGGCGGCACGGTGCGCTTGCCGCGGCTTATCGGCATGGGAAGGGCTCTCGACATGATCCTGACGGGACGGCCGGTCCCGGCGGCCGAGGCGCTGGAGATGGGACTGGCCAACCGCGTGGTGGCGGACGGCGAGGTCCGCGAAGCCGCCGAGGCGCTCGCCCGCGAGATCGCCGCCTTTCCGCAATACTGCGTCGAGATCGACCGGGCCTCGGTCCATGGTCAATGGTCGTTCGGTCTCAATTCGGCGATGGCCGAGGAATATCGTTCCGGCATCCGGGCTATCGAGCGAGAGGGCCGGGCCGGGGCCGGGCGGTTCGTCGGCGGGGCCGGGCGCGGCGGCGATTTCCGAAATTTGGGATGAAACCGTGGCCGCCATCTTGGTCGAACCTAGTTTGATCGACAGTTAGCGCTGGCTAGTGCTTGGGAGAAATTAACATGCCATTCGAAAGCGTGCTCTTGGAGAAGAAGGAAGGCGTCGCCCATATCACCTTGAACCGGCCGGACGCCGCCAATGCCCTCGATTTGAAAATGGCCATGGAGCTGCACGAGGCGGCCCTCGATTGCGCCGCGGACACCTCCGTTCGCGCCGTCCTGATTACCGGCAACGGACGGATGTTCTGCGCCGGCGGCGACCTGAAGCTGTTCCACGGCGAGGAAGACATCCAACGCCTGTTAATGAACTTGACCGTATATTTCCATCGCGCCGTTTCGATCTTCAACCGCATGGACGCGCCCGTGGTGATGGCGATCAACGGCATGGCGGCGGGCGGCGGATTCAGCTTCGCCATTTGCGGCGATATCGTCATCGCCGCTGAATCCGCCAAGTTCACCGTTGCCTATACGGCGGCCGGCCTGTCGCCCGACGGCTGTTCAACCTATCTGCTGCCCCGCTTCATCGGGGTGCGGCGCGCGAAGGAATTGATGCTGACCAACCGAGTATTGAGTGCCGCCGAGGCCGAATCCTATAACATCGTCGATCGGGTGGTACCGGATGACCAATTGATGGAGGCGGCGGAAGCCCAGGCGCGCGCCTTCGCCGATGGCCCAACCAAGGCCTTTGGCGCGGTGAAGCGGTTACTGGATTCAAGCTTCTCGAACGGTATCGAGACCCAGATGGAGCTGGAAGCGCGCTCGATTGCCGCCCTTGGGGCAAGTGTCGACGGCCGTGAAGGCGTTGACGCCTTCGTCGGGAAGCGAAAACCCGGCTTCAAAGGCGAATAGGGTGCGGGCGGTCAGGGTCAACCAATTCACCGACTACGCCAATCTCGAAGTCGAGGAGATCGCAGCACTTGGGCCCCCCGGACCGGGGGAGGTCCGTTTCGACGTTCATGCCACCGGTGTCAGCTTCTCACAGAGCCTCGTTGTCTCCGGACGCTACCAGCGGAGACCCCCATTGCCCTTCACGCCTGGTCCCGAAGCCGCCGGCGTGGTGACCGCGGTCGGTGCCGGCGTGACCAGGGTTTCGCCGGGTGATCGCATCGTGGCGATCCTGGACTGGGGTGCGTGGGCGGAAGCGGCCATGGCGCGGGACGTCAACGTCTTCCCGCTGCCGGACGGTATTTCCTTCGAGGAAGCCATCCCCTTCGCGAGCTCCTATCCGACCTCTTATGTCTCGTTAATTTGGCCGCATGGTTTGGAAATCACGGAGGGTGATGTCTTGTTGGTCCATGGTGCCGCCGGTGGGGTCGGTCTGGCGGCCGTCGAAATCGGCAAGGCGCTGGGCGCCACCGTCATTGCAACGGTGGGGTCGGCCGGAAAGGTGCGGGTTCCCAAAGATCATGGCGCGGATCATGTGCTCGATAACTCGAAGGGTGAATTTCGCGAAGCGGTGCTCGATCTGACCGATGGGCGAGGGGCTGACAAGATCTACGATCCGATCGGCGGCGACGTGTTCGACCAATCGCTCCGCTGTATCGCGACCGAGGGACGGATCGTGCCGATCGGCTTTGCCAGCGGTCGCATCCCGCAAATCCCGGCCAATATTTTATTGCTCAAGAACATCGCCGTCTGCGGCGTGAATTATGGCTACTATGTCGGCTGGAGTCCGGTCGACGTGCGCGACCGGGAGGCCGAGCGGGTGAGGGAGATGATGACGCAACTGTTCGATTGGACGATCGGCGGCGACATTCGTCCGGAGATTTCGCATCGCTTCTCATTGGCGGGGTTCAGGGAGGCGATGGCGACCGTGTTGGCGCGTAAATCCATCGGCCGTGTTGTGTTGATGCCGCAAGAGGAGACGGTCGATGGCCACTAATCGTGTCAAAATCACCAAGCGGAACGGCGTGGCCACGGTTCGGTTCGATCGGGGCGTGCGGCGGAACGCGCTCGACACCGAGACAATCCTCGCCCTGACCGACGTGGCGCGGGGTTTCGAGACGGACACCAAGACCAGGGCCGTTGTTCTGACCGGCGCGGCGGACGTCTTTTCGGCCGGAATTGATCTCCGCGAAGAGGCCCGATGGAACGGTTTGCAGGGCGCTCCTGCGGAACAAAGGTTCATTGGCGGCCAGGGGCGCCGGCTGTTGGAAGCCTGGGAGGAAATTCCACAGCTGACGATTGCCGCGATCGAGGGGTTTGCCGTCGGCGGCGGGGTTGTCCTCGTCTCGGTCTGCGACTGGCGCGTCATGGCCGAGGATGCGTTCCTTCTGGTTCCGGAGATCGAGATCGGGCTCAACCTCGGCTGGGGCGCGCTGCCGCGGCTCGTCAACCTCGTCGGTCCCGCCCGGGCGAAACGCATCGCCATTCTGTGCGAACGGATCGATGCGGCAACCGCCCTCGATTGGGGTCTGATCGACGAGATCGTACCAAAGGGGAAAACGCTTGCGGCGGCGCGTAAGATGGCGGCTCGGGCGGCCTCGATGCCGACACTTGCGGCCCAAATGACAAAGGAGACCGTCAATCGGTATGCGAATGCGCTATTACCCCTGACGCAGCACATGGACATCGACCAGGGCGCGTCGATTCGAAACAGCCCTGAGGCGGTTGCCGCGCGCAAGAATTTTCGGAAACAAAAACCGCGTAAGCGATAAAATCAACGCGTTAAGCGTTTGTTGAATCAGCCAGATTTTGAATCGCGGCAATAATTGTGTATGTTATGTTCGCCGTCGTGAAGGGGAGAGACTTTGTTGGCCCAAGCTAATTTGGCCGATATCACCATAATTTGGGGCGATTCCAATGCGGAGAATCGTCGCCAGATGCGTGCCGCCATGGTCTCCGGCGGTTATCGGGATGTTCGGGATTGTCGGGAACTTAATGAAATAGAAGCCTTGCTGCGCTCGGCCGTGCCGCCGGATCTTCTAATCGTCAGCGCGCAGATGGGGCCGAAGAGTGTGTTCGACATGATCCATCGGCTGCGTCACGGCGATATCGGGCAAAATCCGTTCGTTCCCGTCATACTGTTTACCTGGCGCGCGGATCCCGACTTGATTCGCGGGGCGGCCGAATGCGGCGTCGACGACATCTTGGCCGCGCCCATTTCACCGGCCGACCTCTTCAACCGGATCAAGGTCCTGGTCGAGAATAGGAAGCCGTTCGTCGTGACCAGCGATTATATCGGGCCCGACCGCCGCAAGGATCCGCGCCGCGACGGCGACGCCGACGGCATTCCCCTTTTCGAGGTGCCGAATACGCTGCGCTCCAAGGTTAAGGGCGAGCGTATTTCGGCGAGCGACCTCAACGCTTTGGTGGACGACGTCATGTCGGAGATGAACGACCAGCGTCTGGTCCGGCATTCCTACCAGATCAATTTCCTGGTCGTAATCATCCATCCGGCATATGAAGCGAACAAGATCGAACCCGAAATTATCGTGCACGTTCAACGGTTGGCGGAGATTTCGGAGGAGGTCGGCGAGCGTCTGGAAGGATCCGCCTTCGAGCATGTGGGCGAATTGTGCCAGACCTTAAAGGATGTCGCGGCTTCGATCCGGGAAAATCCCAAAACCCCCAACTCGAAGGACGTGGAGCTGCTGAAACCATTATCGCAAGCGATTCTCGCCGGCTTCAACCCGGACCGGGATTCCGCCGACATGGCGTCCGAGATTACCAGCATGGTGTCGAAGTTCTCGGGCCGGGCCAATGAAGCCGCACGCGAACAGGCGAAAGAGCAGTAGGTCGACGACCGCAAGCTCAACAATTCATTAAGATTTTTGTCCGACGATCGATTTTGAGGTGGACTGGTAGTGCATTTCGCTCTGACCCGAGGCACGTTTTCGCACGAAAATTCGAATTTTAGGTTATTGTCGTGGGTACTTGGGGATGTATTGGGGGGAATCATGGATCGGCGAAAATTCATTCATGGCGCTGGGGCGTTTCTCGCGACATGTCCGACATGTATCGGCGCGACATCCGCCTTGGGCGGTGTCAGCGTGTCGTCGCACTGGTCTTATGGCGGCAAGGACGGCCCCGCGCATTGGGGTGAACTTTCCTCCAGATACAGTGTTTGTGCCGCCGGCACGCAGCAGTCGCCGATCGATCTGACCGCCGCGGTCTCCGCAAGATTGGCGCCGGTCGAGGTGGCCTATAAGGCCATTCGGCCGCGCGTGGTCAATAATGGGCACACTATCCAGGTCAATTGCGATCCCGGAAGCGGCATTCATCTTGATGGCGAGGCTTACGCCCTGCTGCAGTTCCATTTTCATCATCCAAGCGAACATTTGATCGACGGCAAGAGCCGTGCGATGGAGGTTCACTTCGTCCATCAGTCGAAAAAAGGCGGGCTGGCGGTTCTCGGCGTCATGATACGGCCGGGGGCCGAGAACCGGGTCTTGGCGCCGATTTGGGCGGCGATGCCCCAAAAGGCGGGGCCGGAAGTGGCCGCGCCGGGACCAGTCAATCAGGTTGATCTCTTGCCGGGCGGGGGAATTTATCGCTATCAAGGGTCCTTGACCACGCCGCCCTGTTCGGAAATCGTTGTTTGGACCGTCTACAAACGGTCCGTGGAGGCATCGCCCGCGCAAATCGCCGCCTTCTCCAAGTTGTTTCCGATGAATGCGCGGCCGGCGTTGAAACCGCACCGACGCTACGTGCTGGAATCGGATTGAAACCGCGAAGAGGCGAGCGCTCGCCAAGGGAAGAAAACGACATGAAATGCAAGATCACGAACCAGGGCGGCGAGATTTGGGTCTATTGCAGCGGTTCGATCACGATCGACGACCGGGCGGCTGACGCGGAACTTCTCGATACCTTGGACGATCGGGACAGAGTTGATGTGGTGCTCGATATCTCGAAGGTGGATGCCATCGATGCCGGTGGGCTGGGCGCGCTGCTCACCATGCGCGAGCATGTGTGGAGCCGCGGTCATTCGCTCTCCCTTGCCAATGCCCGCGGTCCGATCAAAACCACGCTGGAGACGGCCAGCTTCGACTCACTCTTTGAGATACGCTAAAGGCCCATTCGGTCCTTCATGCCGTACCACAAATATACCATCGGCAGGAACCACGGCCGCCCCGAATAGAGTGGCTTGGTGACGAAGTCGTCGGCCGCGAAGGCGGTTTCCGCCTCTCGGTTGCCGGCGATTTGATAGGCTGCCTTCATCCCGAGCCAGCGCGCCCAGACGACGCCTGAGCCGCAGAATCCGGTGGCGTAGTGGACGCCGTCATTGACGACCAATTTCGGCAGGAAGTCGAAGGTGAAGCCCGTATAACCCCACCAGCTGTGGGTCAGCTCGACCCCATCGAGTTCCGGGAAGATTTCCGCTAAAACCTTTCCGAGGCGGCGTGATTTCTTGACCTCGTCATCGGTTGTCGTGCCCGCCTTGCCGCCGAAGACGATGCGGGTCCCGTCCGGTGAGGGGCGGAAGTAGTTGTAGAGGTTCCGCGACTCGCCGAGCATCCGTTTCTTCGGCATCAGCCGGTCCATGACCTCGGGTGCCAGGGTCTTGGTCGCGATGATCTGGCTTGGGATCGGGATCACCCGGCGCTGCAGCCAAGGGGTGGCCTTCCCCGTATAGCCGTTCGTTGCCACGATGACGTCGCGCGCCTTGACCGTTCCGCGTTCGGTCGCGACCTCGAAGCCCTCGCCCTCGCGGCGAATGCCGGTGACGGCCGTTCGGTTATGGACGCTGACGCCGGCGTCGAGGGCACAATTTAGAATGCCGTGATGCAGCTTCCCAGGATGCACGCCGTGGATGTCGGGGCGAATCTGGCCGCCGAAATAAAGGTCGCTGCCGATCTCGGCGTGCTGCTCGGATTTCGGCACCATATAAGCGCCGACGTCGAGATGTTCGTTCAGGAACTCCGCCTCGCGGGCCATGCTGTGGTAATGGGCCGGCCGGTTCGCCCCGGTCCAGCGGCCGACCTCCTGATAGTCGCAGTCGATATTCTCCTGGTCGATGAAGCGTTTCAGGTCTTCCCGCGCGGCCTTGCCTTCGCCATAGAACGCCTTCGCCATTTCCAGGCCGTGGGTCTTGACCATGGTGCTGAAATTCATCCGTAGATTGCCGCTGGCGATCCCGCCGTTGCGGCTGGAGGCGCCCTCGCCCGGGCGATCCTTTTCGAAGATGTCGACTTTGCGGCCCGCCCGCACCAAGGCGAGCGCCGCACTGGCACCCGCATAGCCGGATCCGACGATCGCGACGTCGGTAGTTTCGGGCAGGGTCTCCGATTCCAACTCCTGACGCGGTGCCGCCTCCCACCAGAAGGGATCGATGTTCAGATTGTCGGCCATGGTCCTTGTCTCCGGTGTTGTCGGTCGCGGGGTCGCGGCATTAATAGGGTCGGTCGGTCGCCTCGGCGTGCTGGCTGAAGCGCGGCATGACGTCTTCCGCGAGACGCCGCATGGAGCCCCGCCAAAGGTCCTTGTCGTCCCAGTCATGCCCCGTCATCAATAATGTGCCGAAGGGGCCGACCTCGTCCCGGTAGGCAATCAGCCGTTCAAGCACCGTATCGCTGTCCCCGGCGATCACCTGGTCCTCCAAGGCCTCGTTGACCTGGGTCTCGACATGGGTCTGGAATTCCTGGGGGGAGGCATCCGCCATGCCGCGCTTGGCCTCCAGGGTGCGGAGATAGTGGAAATAATGTCGGAAGCCGCCTTCTGCCTGAGCCACGTAGTCGGCCGCCTGGTCGTTGCTCTCGGCGACCAGGATGCTGCGGGCGGCACGCCAATTCTCGGGGTCGGGTTTCTTACCGACATCGACGCGTTGATCGCAATAGTCGGCCCATTGGCTCTTGATGAAGCCGGAGGGGACGAAATTGCCTGAAATCGGAATCCAATCGCGCTCCGCCAAAAGGCGCGCGGCTCCCGATTTCGGGCTCCGCATCGCATAGGCGATCGGCGGATGGGGCTTCTGCAGCGGCTTTGGCAGGCGGCCGACGCCGACCTCGTCGATCACGAAATCATTCAGCTTCAGCGACCAGAACTCGCCCTCGATGTCGAATGGCGCGTCCTCGGTCCAGACCGCCTGCATCAGATCGACGCATTCGATCATCATCGCGTGCGAGCGCTCGCGGTCGACCCCGAAGAGTTCGGAATCGCTGATCAGGCCCCCGGGCCCGACGCCGACCAGTGTCCGTCCACCGCTGATCTGGTCGAACATGGCGATCTGCATGCCCAGCTTCAGCGGGTGATGATAGGACAAATTCAGGACGGCGGTGCCGAACTTGATCGATTTGGTCTGATGGATCGTTGTTGCCAGGAACAAGAAAGGATCGGTGACGGGTTCCGAGATCGAGGTCTGATGCTCGCCAATCCAGGCTTCGGTGAAGCCCAGCTTGTCCGCCAGGATGACCGCCTCGCGGTTCTCCTCCATCACCTCGCGATAGACCCGCTCCTTGGGGTGCAGCGGCATCGCGAAAAAACCAAGATCGACCATTATTAACTCTCCCCTATTCCCGTGCCAGTGAGTCTAGTTCCGCGTCTAGCGGCGGCAATCTAGCTGGCGAACACCGCATCAATGAGTTGAGGGCCGTCAGCGGCGAGGGCGCGGTCGAGCTGGCTGGTGAAGTCCTCCGCGGTCTCGGCGCGATTCCCCTCCACCCCCATGCCCTTGGCGAGATGGGTCCAGTCAATGTCCGGATTGCCGATATCGAACAGGCGGTCGGCCTTCGGCCCTAACTCGTTGGCGCCGGTCTTGAAGTATTCGTTCTCGAGGATTTTATAGCGCCGGTTGGTCAGAATCACCGTGGTGATGTCGAGCGCTTCGCGCGCATGGGTCCAGAGCGCCTGATTGGTGTACATGCCGCCGCCATCGGCCTGGATGCAGACCACTTTCCGGTTCGGGCAGGCGACTGCGGCACCGATTGCGACAGGGAGGCCCATGCCAATCGATCCGCCCGTTATGCCAAGCCAATCATGGGGTTGGGCCGTACGCGTACCCCCGAAAATAGGCCCGCCCGAGGTCGTCGCCTCGGAGACGATGATGGCGTTTTCGGGCAGCAACGCACCCAATGCCATGCCGATGGTTTTCGGGTTCAAGGGGCCGCTCGGGCGTTCGGGCGGGGCCAGGTCATGGGCGGCGCCGGCGGTTGTGGCGTCCAAAGCCTCCGCCAGCGCTTCCAGCGCCCATTCCGCATCGCCCGTGGGGCCCGCCAATTCATGCGCCGCCGTGCCTTCCGGGATCAGCAGGCTCGGATAGCCTTCATAGGCGAGATAGGCGACCGGCGGTTTGGTGCCGGCGAGGATGACGTTCTTCGCCGATCCCAGGGTCTCCAGAGCCACCGGCTGGTCGCCCGGCAGGGGGCCGAACTTGCCCCGGCCGCCGCCCCGCGCCATCCGCGAGAGGAACACCTCGACCATCAGACGGCAGCCGGTCTTGGCGGCGATCCGGTTGGCCGCCGCGAGGCCCTTCTCGGAGAGGCCGGTGCCGTTCAGGACGATGATCGCGGTTGCGTCCTCGGCCAGAACCCCGGCAATCGCCTCGATGGTCTCCGACGTCGGGCGCGGCCGCGCCGTATCGGTTTCGGTTGGCTCCACCGGGACCGCATCGTCGCCCCAGGTCGCGTCCTGCGGCACGATCAAGGTCGCGATCTGGCCGCGCCGGGCGGCCGCCACGGCGTCGGCGCCGTCCCGGGCCAGGGTCGCGGGGTGCTCCGCCACCCGGACCCAGTTCGACATCGGCTTCGCCAGCGATTCGAGGTCGCAGTCCAGGAGCGGGTCATGCCTGCGGTGATAGCTAGGATAGGTGCCGACGATATTGACCAGTGGACTGAATGCGCGCTTGGCGTTGTGGAGGTTGGAGAGACCATTGGCGAGCCCCGGCCCCACATGCAGCAGGCTTGCCGCCGGCTTGCCGGTCATCCGGGCGTAGCCGTCGGCGGCCCCCGTGCAGACCCCTTCGAAGAGACCGAGAATCGGACGCAGTTCCGGAACCGCATCGAACTCGCGAATGATCTCCATTTCGGTCGAGCCCGGATTGGTGAAAACATGGTCGATGCCGCAATCGACCAAGGTTCGCACCAGACTTTCCGCCCCATTCATGCCGGTCATGACGATCCCCTTCGAAATGCTGTTCGGGAGTCAATCTTGATCCCGCAGGGGCGGGTTCAATGGTGGGCCGAGCCGATTACCCTCACCCCAACCCTCTCCCGCAAGCGGGAGAGGGAGCCTGACGATCCGCGCCCCTATTCCCCTCTCCCGCTCGCGGGAGAGGGGGGGACCCGCCACACGTGCGCGTGGTGGGAAGGTGAGGGCCGCCGCAAAGCGGTGGGAGAACTCGATGCGACTTCACTTAGACCGAGAAGCCTTTCGCCAGGTCGCGGAGCTCGAATTTCTGGATTTTGCCGCTGGCGGTGCGCGGCATGGCGTCGACGATTTCCAGGCGCTCGGGCAGGTAGTTCTTCGCCATATCGTGGGATTCGAGATGCTCGATCATCGCCTTGAAGGTGAAGTTCGAGCCGGGCTTGAGCTGCACGAAGGCGCAGCCCCGTTCGCCGAGGCGCGGGTCCGGTATCGCGACGACCGCCGCCGCCTCGATCGACGGGTGACGGTAGAGCAGCTCCTCGACCTCGACCACGGGGACGTTCTCGCCGCCGCGTATGATGATGTCCTTGGCCCGGCCCGCGATCCGGATATAGCCGTCCCTGTCCATGCGCGCGATGTCGCCGGTGTCGAACCAGCCGTCGTCATCGGTGCCGAAATCCTCGGGCCGTTTCAGATAGCCCGCGAAGGAGCCCGACCCCTTCGCCTTCAAGATGCCTTCCTCATCCGCGTCCGCCACGGATCCGTCCGTTCGGAACACCTGGACCGCGAAATTTTCGACCGCGACCCCGTCGGTTTCGAAGACCTTTTCGGTCGGATCGCCGATCCGGGTCGAGGTCACCAGGCCGTTTTCCGTCATGCCCCAGCCCGACATCACGAAAATGTCGAGTTTCTCCATCGCTTCTTGGACCAGGACGCGGGGAATGGGTGCCCCGGCCGAAAGAAAAGTCTTCAAGGTGCCGACGTCGTAGGTCTCGACCTCAGGCGCGTGCGCAAGATCGGCGAGGAAGGGCGTCGAGGCCATGGTGAAGGTGACGCCCTCGTCCTGGATCAGCTGGGCCGCCGAGCCCGCTTCCCAGATGTCCTGCAGCACCGCCTTGGCGCCGAGCACGATCGGCGACAGAAGGCCATAGAGGAACCCTGTCTGATGCGCCATCGGCGAGCTCATCAAGATGACGTCCTCGGGCGTCATATGGCAGCGCTCGATGAAGGATTCGATGCTGCTGACCAACGTATTGGCGGTATGCATGACGCCCTTCGGCACCCCCGTGGTGCCCGAGGTATAGAGTACCTCGATGATATCGTTGGGTGCCGGTTTTCGTGCCGCGAAAAGGGCGGGCCCGGTGCCGTCGTCCTCCCAGCGGGTCTTGAGGAAACGGGCCTCGAATGACTCTTCACCCTCGCCGCCAAGCACGAAAATATGCTCGATCGCCGGCAATTCCCGTTGAAGCTCGCGTGCCAAGGCGGCGTGATCGAAGCCGCGAAATTCGCGGGGTACGATGAAGACCTTGCTTTCGGCGTAGTCCAGCATGTAGGCGAGTTCGCGGTGGCGGAAGATCGGCATCACCGGGTTGGTGATGGCGCCGATCCGCGCGCAGGCCAGGTGGATCGCCGCGAATTCCCACCAGTTCGGCAATTGGTAGGAGACGACATCGCCCTTTTCGACCCCGAGCTCCGCAAGCCCGATGGCGATCCGCTCCACGAAGCGGTGCAGTTGGCGGTAGGACACCGAGCTGTGCCGACCGCGCATGCTGTTGAAACCGGTAATGGCAACCGAGTCAGGTGCCTCGGCGGCGGCCCGGTCAAGATAGTCGCCGATATTCGGTCTCGGCCAAAGGCCGGCGGCCGTCATCTCGTCGATCCGGTCTTGCGGGATGACCTCCTGGGTTTCGAGCGGCATGCCTCACCTTCCCTTGGCGTCGTACCGAATAATAGCGCCGGTCCGTTCCGGGAACAGACCCTTACGAACCCTGGCCGCCGTTTCGGCGGCGTTCCTCGGTCGCGGCCGGATCGACCGAAAAATCGACGCCGAGGACCACGCCATAGGTCGTCGCCGCCGTCTCCACATCGATCAGCCCGGCGCGGGCGTCGGCCGCCACCGCATCCGGTGCCCGGGCGAGCGGGTCGCCATAGCCGCCGCCACCCGGCATCTCGATGATCAGCCGGTCGTCCTTCGGGATCACTTGGAAGCCCTTGTGCCGCAGCTCCTCGCCCGAGGCGAGCCGGACTCGGCCCTTGGCGCCGTCGCCCCCGCCGTCGCGGCCGCGCGGCGGGTGATGGACGCGCTCGAAGGTAGCGAAGATGCCGAAAGGCGCGGATTCGCGGTTGGTGATCTCCATCGTCTGGCCGAGGCCGCCCCGCTGGCAACCGGGGCCGCCCGAATTCGCCCGGTACTCCTTCCGCCAGACCACCAGGGGGGTGATCGCCTCGGTGATCTCGATCGGCACGTTCCTGACACCGCTCGGATAGGGTGTCGCCGAAAGGCCGTCCTGCGCCGGCCGGGCGCCGGCCCCGCCGCTGTGGAAACTCATGACCATGAAGGGGCTCTTCGTCTCCGGCCCGGTGATGCCGTGGCCAGCGCCGAGCTTCACGGTCCAAAGGTTCGACGTTCCTTCCGCCGGCACCACGTCCGGCAGCGCCTGATGCAGGCAGCCGAAGACGACATCCGGCAGCATATGGCCAATCGTCGAGCGCGCAACGACGGCACAAGGATGCGGCGCATTGATGATCGTATTCTCCGGCGCGGTCACCTGAATCGCGTCCAGGGTGCCCGTGTTGTTCGGAATGGCCGCGCCGACGACACATTTGACGCCAAACGAGGTATAGGCCTCGGTGTAGCACATGGGGCAGTTGATGCCATATTCCGAAATGCCCGAACTGCCGTCGAAATCGACCGTGATTTGGCCGTCGCCGACGGTCAAGGTCGCCACCAAATCGATCGGGGTCTCGTAGCCGTCGATCCGCATGCTCGCGGTCCAGCTTCCCTTCGGCAATTCGTTGATCGCCGTCGCCATGCCGGCGCGACTGGTCTCGATGATCCGGGCGCCGAGGGCATCAAGGTCGTTCAAGTCATACTCCGACATCATTGCCAGCAGCCGGCGGCTGCCGGTCTCGTTGCAGGCGACCAGGGCGTAGATATCGCCTTCCACCTGAACCGGTTCGCGAACGTTCGACCTGATCAGGGTGAGCAGCCATTCATCCATCTCGCCGGCCCGGGCCAGTGGCATGATCGGGATGAACAGGCCCTCGTGGTAGATCTGCTTGCCGTCCGGCGATTGGCCTAGGCCGCCGATATCGACGAGATGGCTGGTACAGGCGAAGAGGGCGACCATGCGGCCATCCTTGAAGGTCGGCGAAACGATGGTGATGTCGTTCAGGTGCCCCGTTCCTTTCCAGGGGTCGTTGGTGATGTAGGAGTCGCCTTCTCGCATACCGTCGGCCGGGAACACCTCGAGGAAGTGGATGACCGCGCGGGCCATCGAATTGATGTGGCCGGGCGTTCCGGTTACCGCCTGCGCCAGCATGCGCCCTTCGAGGTCGAAGACGCCGGCAGAGATGTCGCCGGCCTCGCGGCTCGACGTGCTGAAGGCGGTGCGAACCAGGGTCTGCGCCTGCTCCTCGACGACCGACAACAGGCGCTTCCACATGACCTGGAACTTAATCTCGCTCATGGAGTCCTGGGTCATGATGCGGTTTCCTCTTTCTGAAGAACGATCTCGCCGAGGGCGTTGATCTCGGCGCCGTAGGCGGAAGGCACGATGGTCGATGTCTCGTCCTCGACGATAATCGCGGGCCCTCGGAGATTGGTGCCGGGGGCCAGGTCATCGCGCTTGAAGAGCGCGGCCTCGACCATCTCGACTCGGGCGGGATCGAAAAAAGCCCGCGTCCCGGCGGGCGCCGCCGTCGCCGCCGCCGGTGCCCCGCCATTTGCCTTCGGCAGTGGGCGGTCGGTCGCCAGGGTCAGGGTCCAGGTCAAGGCTTCGACGTTAAGCTTTGGGATGGTTCGGGTGAAATGTGCCGCATAGGCCGTATCGAAGGCCTCTTGCAGGGTGCGCCGGTCGGCGGCGGAAAATTCGCGGACGGGCAGCGCCACCGCAATTTCGTGGCCCTGACCGCGATAGCGCATATAGGCCGATCGCGTCTCGACCATCGCTTCCTCAGGTGCGCCGAGCCGGACCACGGCCTCCGCCTCCCGGCGCATCTCGGCGAAGATGCCGTTGACGAATTCGGGATCGAAATGCCGGAGATCAACGAGGCGGGTCCGGACCACTTCGTAGGAGATCGGCGCCATCAGAAACCCGACCGCCGATCCGACGCCGGCGCCCCGGGGCACGATTATTCGATCCACGCCGAGCTTGTCCGCGAGCCGCGCCGCATGCAGGGGCGCCGCGCCTCCGAAGGCGACCAGCGTTCGGTCGGCCGTGTCCTTGCCATGCTCGATCGCGTGCACGCGGGCCGCGTTCGCCATGTTCTCGTTCACGATCTCGTCGATCCCGGCCGCCGCGACGACCGGTGTCAGGTCGAGAGACGACCCGATATCCCGGTCTACCGCGTCTTCGGCCAAATCGGGCGCCAGTTCGATCTTGCCGCCGGCGAAATGGCCGGGATCGATCCGGCCGAGCACGACATCCGCATCGGTGACCGTGGCGGCGGCGCTGCCGCGGCCATAGCAGGCGGGCCCCGGGTCGGAGCCGGCACTCTCCGGTCCGACGGCGATCTGCTTCAACTGGTCGAGGGTCGCGATCGATCCGCCGCCGGCGCCGATCTCCACCATTTCGATTACCGGAATGCGAAGCGGCAATCCGCTTCCCTTTAGGAACCGATAGGCGCGCGCGACCTCGAAGGCGCGCGACAGCAGCGGCTTGCAATCGTCGATCAGGGTGATCTTCGCCGTAGTGCCGCCCATGTCGAAGGACAGCACCTTGTCGAGACCGTTCCGCGCGGCGATGTTGCGGGCCAGGATGGCGCCGCCCGCGGGGCCGCTCTCGACCAATCGGATCGGCTGGGCGGCGGCGGTCGCGGCCGTCGTGACCCCGCCGCTCGACATCATCAAAAGCAAGGGGCAGGCGAGGCCGATCGCCGCCAGTTCGGTCTCCAGACGTTGGACATAGCGGCCGACCATCGGCTGGACATAGGCGTTGGCGCAAGCGGTCGACATGCGCTCGTATTCGCGGATTTCGGGGCAAACCTCGGAGGAGCGCGTGATGGAGACACCGGGCAGTTCGGCGGCGAGGATTTCGGCGGCCCGGCGCTCGTGGGTGTCGTTCATGTAACTGTGCAGGAAGCAGATGGCGACCGCTTCGACCTGATCGTCGCGAAATTCCGCCGCGATATCGCGAAGGGCCGCCTCGTCGAGCGCCAACAGGATCTCCCCATCGGCGGCAACGCGCTCGGGCACGCCGCGCCGGCGTTCGCGCGGGACCAGGGGGGCGGGCCGTTCCATGTAAAGGTCGTATTGTTCGAAGCGGTGTTCGTAGGCGATCTCCACCGAATCGCGGAACCCCTCGGTCGCGATCAAGGCCGTCCTGGCGCCCTTCCGTTCGATCAGCGCATTGGTCGCAAGGGTGGTGCCGTGAATCACCAGCTCCACGTCCTTTGCCGAAATACCGGACTCGGCGAGGATGCGGCGGGTGCCCTCGATCACCGCCGTCTCGGGTGTTGCCGGCGTCGTCAGCAACTTCGCTTGATGTTGATCATCGCCCTTCTCCAGTACAAGGTCGGTGAAGGTGCCCCCGATATCGACGGCCAATCTTGTGCCCTTGGTCATTGATTTGCACGCGCTCCCGGTTATTAGTGGATAAAATTCCGATCCGGCCTTCCCTAACAACCAAGGCTGGGCATGAGAAGAGTCAAGAACCGGGCATGTCGATAACAGCCGTCTTTTGCACCGAATTCGGCGATCCGCCGACAATCGACATCCGCGAATTACCGGCGCCGGTGCCGGGGCCGGACCAGCTTCGCGTCCGGCTCGAGGCCTGGGGTGTCAGCTATGTCGATTTTCTGATGGCCCAGGGCGGCTATCAATTGAAACCGAAGTTGCCCTACCTGATTGGTCTGGAAGCGGCCGGCACGGTGATGGAGATCGGGTCCGACGCCTTCGGGTCGCGGGTCGGAGACCGGGTGATGACCCGGCATCGGCCCGGCGCCTTCGCCGAGGAGGTGGTGCTTCCGGCGAACCATGCCATCGCGATGCCCGAGGGGATGGATTTCGAGGCGGCGGCGGGTTTCCGCTCCGCCTTCGCCACCGCCTATCACGGTCTCGTCCAGGCGGGCCGGCTGGCGGCGGGCGAGACGGCACTGATTCACGGCGCGGCCGGCGGCATGGGTCATGCCGCGATCCAGGTCGCCAAGCGCCTCGGCGCCACCGTGATCGCCACCGCCGCCGATGCCGAAAAGCGCGCGGCCCTGGTCGGACTCGCCGACCATGTCCTGGATTATCGCGAGGATCTGGCGGCAAACGTCAAATCCCTGACCGAGGATCGCGGCGTCGATGTCGTCTTCGATCCAGTCGGCGGTGCGGTCCTCGAGGATTCAATGCGATGCCTGAACTGGGGGGCGCGGCTGGTGATCGTCGGCTTCACCACCGGCCGGCCGTCGACGATCAAGACCAATCACCTCCTGATCAAGGGGGCTTCGGCCATCGGCATTCGGGTCGGCGAATTCGGCCGCCACAACCCGGAGACCTATGAGGAGAACCTGCGGGTCCTCCTCGATTGGGCCGAGCGGGGCGAGATCAAGACCCATATCTCGCACCGCTTCAAATTGGACCAGGTCGCGGAGGCCTTCGCCGCTATCGCGGCCCGGGAGGTCGTCGGCAAGGTCGTCCTGACCCGATAGAGTGCGCTACTCGGCCGGGGCCTCGGCCCCGGTCACCGCCGCGACGCGGGGCAGCTGCAGAACCGCGAGGAAGATGATCGCGGCACAGATGCACATGGCGATGAAGAGCAGCCAGAAACCCCAATTCGCATGCATCCAGGCGATCGTCGGCAATGTGATCGACATGACCGAGAAAGTAATGAAGCTTCGCGCCGCGAAGGCTCGGCTGCGCCATTCGTCCTTCGCCACCCGGCCGACCAGCACGTCGTTGATCGGGATCTGGCCAAAGACCACCAGCATGAAGCCGAGAGAGACGATCAGCGCGGCCGCGCCCGTCAACTCGACCATGACCAGGAAGAGAATTGCCTGAATCCCCGCGACCGCCGCGAAGACGGTCCGGATCGAATGGCGGTCGACGAGGTAGCCGACGACTAATTGCGCGAAGGCCGCCATGGTGAAGACGAAGAAGGCCCACATGCCGACCGCGGTGATCGACGTCGCGAGGCCGCCGAGACGTTCCTCGAAGATCTTCGGCAGGGTGTAGGTCGTGCTCTGGAAAATCAGCCCGCCGACCGCGGTCGTGAAGAAGATGATCGAGAACACCCGGATCATGGTTTGCCGGTCGATCGACAGATGCCCCGCGGCCTTGGTACCACCGCCCTCGTTGGGATAGAGGCTCTCGTTCGAGCCGGCGGCCGCGAAAATCCAGTAGGCGACGCCGGCGGAGATCGAAATTACGCCGGGGATGACGAAGGCGAGTTTCCAGTCATAAAGATCGACAAGGGCGCCCGTCAGAAGCGGTGCGGCCGCGACGCCGAGATTGCCGAACACCCCGTTCAACGCCAGCGGCATGCCGGTCTTGGCGCGGCCCTGGACGACCATGGCGATGCCGACCGGATGATAGATCGAGGCGAAGATGCCGATCGCGAACAAGCCGGCGCCGATCGTCATCGGGGTCGTCGCCAGGCTGGTGGCGATCGAGGCGACGCCGATGCCGATGAAGAACACGACGATCATCGAATGCCGGTTCCACTTATCCGCGATCCATCCGGCCGGGATGGCGCCGACGCCGAAGGCGACCATGCCGGGCGCGGCGTAGGGCAGAAGATCCGGGTAGCTCATCTCCCAGTCGATCGCCAGCTTGAGGACCGCGGTCGCGAAAATCAGGATAAACAAATGATCGAAGAAATGGCCGAGGTTGAGAAAGAAAAAATTTACCCGATGACGTCCCATATCCGATTTCCTTTCGCGCCGAATCCCGTTGGCGGAGCCAGAGGTTTCGGAAAGAATAACGGCTTTGTTTTTTCAGCTTTGCGATATTCGGCCATATTATATCGCATAACCGCCAAAAAAATTCGAAATCATAGGGAAAGTAGTGGGTTCTCGCGTTATTGCGGCAAAAATCTCGTGAATTATTTTCCGTTTTGTTTAACGTGGTCTCCAGGAGGCGTTATTTACGGCAAGTGCCAGCGAAAATGCTGGAGGGGAACGCATGCCGCGCGAGGTAGGTCTTGCATAAGATAAGAAAAGTTCAGGTGACCCTTGGCGTTTTCTGGGTCGAGGTTCCGGACGCTGGGCTCTATGTCGTCTGCGGCAGCCCGCCGGACACGGTGAAGCATCTCATGCGCCGGGGGTTGATCATCGAGCAGGAGGTCGACGGCGTCGTATTCGAGAACGGGCCGAACGCGGTGCTGCTATCGGACGTCATGCTGCAAGGAGGCAGCTTCGCCAATCTCGCGGAGTTCCTGGTCCTGCAAATGCTCTACCGGCAAGGCATGATCCTGCCAAACCATCCCGGCAATACGGGGCGGAAACCGGTCCTGATCGGATTGGAGGATCAGGTAAAGGCGCAGTTGGAATACATCTACCGGGGCAATTACGGGTTGGTCTCCCAGGCGGAAATCGAGGCCGCGGGCATCGACTCGGAGACCGCCGCCGAAATGATGCGAATGAAGCTGAAGTTCGCTTTCGGCGAGATTGCCGATCCCTCCAAGTTTCTCGATACCTGCATCGTCGGCCGCGGCCCGGTCGAGGTCGTCAACGGTGTTGCGGTCGAACGGGTCGACGTCAACGTTTACGAGTTCACCTATGAGGATGAAACGGCCCAGGTCGATTTGAACCTGCCACAGAATTTTCGCTACGAATCGCCCTATCCACTTGGCTATCATCAGGTCGATTGTGGTTATTTCAACGTCATCCATTCGGGCGAGGGCGACGGCTGGGATATCAATCGGCCGACCATGTCGAGCATCATCTGCTTCCAGGGCAAGGTCTATCTGGTCGATGCCGGGCCGAACCTGCTGGCCATCCTGAACGCGCTCGGGGTCAGCGTCAGCGAGATCGAGGGGATCTTCCACACCCATTCCCACGACGACCATTTCGCCGGCTTGCCGACCTTGATGCAGACGGATCATCGCATCCGCTATTTCGCCACACCCTTGGTGCGGGCCGCGGTAACGCGGAAGCTGACGGCACTCCTTGGCATGGACGAGGCGGAATTCGCGAAATACTTCGACGTGCGCGACCTCGAATTCGACAAATGGAACGATGTCGAGGGGCTCGAGGTTATGCCCCTCTTCTCGCCGCACCCGGTGGAGACGAGCATTTTCAATTTCCGCGCCCTTGGTGCGGGCGGCTATCGCAACTACGCGCATCTGGCGGATATCTCGTCCTTCAACGTGTTGGAATCGATGGTCACCGAGTCGGAGAACGAGCCCGGAATTTCGGCCGATTTCCTGGAGCGGACGAAACGCGACTATCTGGCGACCGCGAATTTGAAGAAGCTCGATATCGGCGGCGGGCTGATCCATGGCGCGGCGTCCGATTTCCGCGCCGACAAATCGAGAAAGATCATCCTGGCTCACACCAACCGCGGGTTGACGCCCGAGGAAAAGGAGATCGGATCCGGGGCACCCTTCGGCACGATCGACGTTCTGATCGAGGGTTACCAGAATTATGCCTGGCGCTTCGGCTTCGACTACCTCCGGACCTACTTCTCGGAGGCCAGCCATGTCCAGTTGCAGATCCTGCTGAACAATCCGGTCGAGACCTTCAATCCCGAATCGATCCTGATCCGCGAGGGCGCACGGCACGAGGAGATCTACCTCATCCTCACCGGCAGCGTCGAATGGGTGGCGCCGGACGGGACGGCGACCGGCATTCTGTCGGCCGGCGCTTTCGTCGGCGAGCGCTCGGGCTTGAGCGGAGATGGCGCGCGCATGACCTACCGGGCGCTGAGTTTCGTCACGGTGCTGAAATTGCCGGCCTCGCTCTATCTTGAATTCGTCAAGGAGAACGATCTCTTCGACGAGCTTTCCACCTTGAACGACGCCCGGAACTTCCTCCAAGAAACCTGGCTTTTCGGCGAGGCGATTTCGCAGCCCGTCCTGCACCGTGTGGCGAAGGCGATGACCACGCTCAGGATCCGTCCGGGCGAGGAGATGACCGTCGAGCCGGGCGGCCTCTATATCATGGCGGCCTCTATATCATGAAGGTGGGTGAGGTCGAACGCGAGCGCGGCGCCCGCGGCGTCCTATCGGTCGGTGTGCGCGAGTTCTTCAACGAGGAGAACATCCTGTTCGATGCGCCGATGCAGTTCGAGGTGCGCGCCACCGAGGAGAGCTCGGCCTGTCTGATCGATGCGGGCATCGTGGCGGGGATTCCGGTGGTCCGCCGGAAACTCTTCGAGACCTTCCTGCTGCGGATGCAAGCGAGCTAGGCATAGCACCGCCGCGTCTTCTCGCTTGGCGTCGCCGGGTTTTTTTGGCAAGGAATGCGCCGGACACACGATTGCGCGCGCGGGAGCCATGAGCGAAGCCGAAACATCCGAGGAAAAACTCGATTTCATTCGCGAGATCGTCGCGGCGGATTTGGCGTCGAACCGCCATGAAGGCGTGGTGACCCGTTTCCCGCCGGAGCCGAACGGATACCTGCACATCGGGCATGCGAAGTCGATCTGCCTGAATTTTGGCATCGCGGCCGAATTCGGCGGCCGCTGCCATCTCCGCTTCGACGACACCAATCCCCTGAAGGAGGAGCAGGAATATATCGATGCGATCGAGGCCGACGTCCGCTGGCTCGGCTATGATTGGGGCGACGATCTCTATCACGCGTCGGATTATTTCGACCGGCTCTACGCCTGGGCCGAGGCCTTGATCGAGGCCGGCAAGGCCTATGTCGACGATCAATCGGCGGAGGAGATCCGCGAGAACCGGGGCACCCTGACGGAACCGGGCCGCGAAAGCCCGTATCGCGAGCGCCCGGTCGAGGAAAACCTCGACCTTTTTCGGCGCATGCGGGCGGGCGAGTTCGCCGATGGTGCGCGGGTGCTCCGCGCCAAGATCGACATGGTGGCCGGCAACATCAATCTTCGCGATCCGGTGCTCTACCGGATCTTGCATGCCGATCATCCCCGCACGGGCGATGCCTGGTGCCTCTATCCAACCTATGATTTCGCCCACGGCCAGTCCGATGCGATCGAGGGGGTCACCCATTCGATCTGCACCCTGGAGTTCGAGGATCACCGCCCGCTCTACGACTGGCTGATCGAAAACCTGCCGACCCCGGCCAGCCCGCATCAATACGAGTTCGCCCGCCTGAACCTGACCTATGCGGTCCTCTCCAAGCGGCGATTGATCCAATTGGTCGAGGACGAGCATGTGGCGGGCTGGGACGATCCCCGCCTGCCGACCATCTCGGGCCTTCGCCGGCGGGGCGTGCCGGCGGCCGCGATCCGCGACTTCGCCGACCGGATCGGCGTCACCAAGTCGGACAGCGTCGTTGAGATGCAACTCCTCGATCACTGCGTCCGCGACGTTCTAAATGCCGCGGCACCCCGCCGGATGGCGGTGCTGAACCCCTTGAAGGTGGTGATCGAGAATTATGAGCAAGGCGAGAGCGAGGTCCTGACCGCGGTCAACAACCCCCAGGACGAGAGTGCGGGCACTCGCGAGGTGCCGTTCGGACGCGAGCTTTGGATCGAACGCGACGATTTCATGGAGGACCCGCCCCGGAAGTTCTTCCGCCTCGCCCCCGGCCGCGAGGTCCGACTCCGCTATGCCTATTTCCTGACCTGCCGGGAAGCCGTGAAAGACGAAGCCGGCGAGATCGTCGAACTCCGCTGCACTTACGACCCCGCAACAAAGGGCGGCAACGCGCCCGACGGCCGCAAGGTCAAGGCGACGATCCATTGGGTGTCGGCGGCGCATGCGCTTGGCGCCGAGATCCGCGCCTACGACAACCTGTTCACGGAGGAGACCCCGGGCGCCGGCGGCGATTTCCTCGACGACCTCAACCCCGACTCGCTCACCACTCTCGAGGATTGCCGCCTCGAGCCGAGCCTGGCCGAGGCTCGCCCCGGCGAGACGGTGCAGTTCGAGCGTCAGGGCTATTTCTGCCTCGATCCGGACGCGACGGCGGAGCGCCTCGTCTTCAACCGCACCATCGGCCTTCGCGATAGCTGGGCGCGCCTTCGGAAGCAACAGGCCGCCAAGGCCTCGTGATGTCGGTGGGCGGCGACAAGATCGGCCCCTTCGACCGTATCTTGGATTTGCTGCTGCACCTCGACGAGATCCGCCCCGCCCCAAGCCTGCCCCGCCAGCTCGACGACCTGTTCGCCGAATTGCCGGACGCCGGCGATCGGCACGAGGCCCTTGAGGGGATGATCTGGGCGCACTGGTGCAGCCACCCGGACGAGGCCGCAGCGCGCAAGATGGAACGCGTGATCGGCGGGTTGGCCCGGCAACGCTACCACCCGACCGAACGCCTGCTCGACGGCCTGCTCCGCGCCGATCCCGACTGGGCCGAGGCCTGGAACAAGCGCGCGACCCTCCATTTCCTGCTCGACCGCGACCTTGAGAGCGTTGCCGACATCGAGACGACCCTCCGCCTGGAGCCCCGACATTTCGGGGCCCTCAGCGGCCTCGGCCAAATCTGCCTCCGCCACCACGAGCCGGTGACGGCAAGAATCGCGTTCGAACGCGCGCTGGCGGTCAACCCGCACCTGGCGGGGGTGCGGGATGTGGTGGGAAGGCTGGCGCAGACGGCGGGGCCGACGGTGAATTAGGGGGGAGGCACCCCCACTCGAACCCACCGAGACACGAATTACATACTTTGCTACGATGCGCGGGGCTTGTTGAGGGATGAGTAATGCATGATTTGGTGATTCGTGGGGCCAATATCGTTGATGGGACGGGGGACGCGGCCCGGACGGGTGATATTGCGATTGATGATGGGGTGCTGACCGAGGTCGGCGGCACGGCCGGGCCCGCGACCCGCGAGATCGATGCGGCGGGGGCCCTGGCGACGCCGGGCTGGGTTGATGTTCATACCCATTACGACGGGCAGGTGACCTGGGACCCGATGATCGGCCCCTCCTGCTGGCATGGGGTGACGACGGTCATCATGGGGAATTGCGGAGTCGGCTTCGCGCCGGTCCGCCCCGACATGCACGACGAATTGATCGAGATGATGGAAGGGGTCGAGGACATTCCCGGCTCGGCGCTGCACGAAGGCGTCGATTGGCGCTGGGAGAGCTTTCCCGAATTCCTCGATGCGCTCGACGAGATGAACCACGCCATCGATATCGGCGTGCAAGTGCCGCACAACCCCGTTCGCGCCTATGTCATGGGCCCCGGCGGAGGGTTCGACCGGCAGGTCACCGACAACGAACTGGCCGAGATGACGCGGATCGTCGGCGAGGGCTTGGCCGCCGGCGGCCTCGGATTTACGACCTCGCGCACGAAGTTCCATCGCACCTCCACCGGCGAGCATGTGCCGAGCCATTTCGCCGATCTTCGGGAATTGCGCGCGATCGTCCAGGCGTTGAAATCCCATGGCGACGGCTTGATCGGTCTCCTCAGCGATTTCGACCAGCCGGAAGAGGACATCGCCGGCTGCCGGCAGCTGGCCATCGAGTCGGGCCGGCCGCTTTATTATCTGCTGGTCCAGTTCGACGATAATCCGGACAAGTGGCGGAAGCTGTTGGACCTCTCGCGCGACACGGGGGACGGGGCCGCGCTTTACCCGCAGGTCTGTCCCCGCCCGGTCGGGTTCTTCCTCGGCCTCGAATGCTCGCTCAACCCCTTCATGAGTCGGCCGACCTATAAATCGATCCGCGATCTGCCGATCGACCAGCGCGTGGCCCGCATGCGGGACCCCGACTTCCGGGCCAAGCTCTTGTCCGAGAAACGCGAGCACAAATCCGACCTGATGCGGCAGGTGACGAGCGGATACGACAAGATGTTCCGCCTCGGCGATCCGCCCGACTACGAGCCCGGCCCCGAGGACAGCGTCGCCGCGATGGCGGCGCGCGAGGGGCGAACGCCGGACGAGATCGCCTACGACATGCTGCTTGAGCGGGACGGCAAGGAATTGATCTTCCTGCCCTTCACCAATTTCACCGGGCGCAACCACGACGCCATCCTGGAGATGATGAAGGACGAGCAGACCTTGTTCGGCCTCGGCGACGGGGGCGCCCATTGCGGGCTGATCTGCGATGCCAGCATCCCGACCTTCCTGCTGACCCATTGGGTGCGCGACCGTTCGCGCGGTGAGCGGGTGCCGCTGGAATGGGTCGTGAAACGCCAGACGAGCGACAACGCGGCCTTCTTCGGATTACACGATCGCGGCGTCCTCGCCCCCGGCATGAAGGCGGATCTGAACGTCATCGATTTCGACGGCCTCAACCTCCGCCCACCCCATATCGTCCACGACCTGCCGGCCGGCGGCCGGCGCCTGATCCAGGACGCGGTCGGCTATGTGGCGACGGTACAGTCGGGCGTCGTCACTTTCGACAAGGGAGTCCACACCGGCGCCTTGCCGGGCGGCCTGATCCGCGGAAGGCGGCCTCATCCGTGATCCCCGCCACGGGACCGCTGAGACGACGGCGCCGCCGACGAGGGATATGACGTCCCGATTTCCGCGTTGACCGACGATGTCCGGCCCGGACCGCGCGCTCGACGATATTTTATAATCAATGCGCGTTCATGGTATGAACGCCTGATCTATCAAGCATTTCTTGTTCCGACATTGGAGGGCGAGCCGGCGAAAAATCAGAGTGTGTTCACGATATGAACACGTGACCTTTCAATGCTAGAAGTGGAAAACCGCCGGATATGTCGGCCGCCTGACAAAATGTCCGGTCGGAATTGGTACTTGTCGAGCCGGACGAATATCCAGCGCGTCACCCGCCGCGAAGTCAATCGAACCGCGTCCGGCATCGTGTCGGGCAGCATTTTCCATACGTTATATCGAGGACTTAATCCCCAAACCCCGAGCCGGCCTTCTTGTATTCCTCGCGGGGTGGGCTGAAGACGTCGAGGATGGTGGCGCCCTCGGGGCCGGCGATGATGGTGTGCTCGACATTGCCGGGGGTGCGCCAGAAATCCCCCTCCGCCACCGGATATTCGACGCCGCCCTGGATGCGGACGGCGCTGCCCTTGATCATCACCCCCCATTGCTCTTCCGGATGGCTGTGGACCGAGCCCTTGGCGTTGGGCGCCAGCTCGACGACCGAGAGCATGGCCTGGTCGCCGACGAAGATGTTGGTGTCGACCCCTTCCGCCAGGTTGCGGACGATTCCGCCCTCGGGCTTGAAGAGATTGTAGAACGGTGCGTCGCTCATGATCCGCGCTCCTCAATCCTAAGTGATCTTTTTCCAGTAGCTGTCCTTGACCGCGATCTTGCCGTCGCGGAGGTCGTAGATGTCGACGCCGCGGACGTCGATCGGCGTGCCGTCGGCATATTCCCCGGTGGCGCGGAACCGGCCGATGACGTGATCGTCGGCGAACAAGACCTCGGTCTCCGAGAACCGCATGTTCTTGTATGTTTCGCTCCGCGCCGCGAGGGCCGCGCGCACCTCGTCCCGGCCGCGCAGAATTTGCGCATCGGGACCGTCCGGCCCCTCGAACAGGCGCCATTCGAAATCGTCGGTGACGCAGGCGAGAATGCCGTCGACATCGCCCTTGTTGAAGGCCTTGCCGAACGCCTTCAGCGCCGTCATCGCCTGGTCGCGATCAATCGCCATCAGCGTCGTCCCATCGGTCAGCGAAGCCCGAGGCCGCGCGCGATGATCCCGCGCAGCACCTCCGTGGTACCGCCCTGGATCGTGAGCTTCGGCGCGATCATCGTCGCATATCGCAGCAATTCGTCGAAATTGGCCCGGTTGCCGGTGTCGGGATCGACGAAGGCCGAAAGCTCGCGCACCTTGGCGGGCAGGTCCTGTTCCCATTTGGTGCCGAGATCCTTGACGATCGAGCCCTCGACCACGGGTTCCTTGCCCGCCTGCAGCATGCCGTTGGCGGAGACCGACATGCGCCGCAGCGTATGCAGCTGCGCCACCAGACGCCCGACCCCCTCGGCCGCCCGGTCATCCGGTTCCTCGCCGAGAACGCGCAGCAATTCGGGCAGGATGTAGAAGGTCTCTAAAAACCGCTCGGGGCCGCTCCGCTCGTAGGCAAGCTCGCTCGTCGCCTGCCGCCAGGCTTCGTCGACCGTCCCCAGCAGCATCTTCTCCGGTACGAAAGCGTCCTCGAAGATCACTTCGTTGAACTCGTGGACGCCGGTCGGATGGTGGATCGGACGGGTCGAGATGCCGTCGGTGTTCTTCATGTCGACCAGGAAATTCGTGAGGCCGTGCCGGCGATTGTCCTCATCCGGGGCCGCGGTCCGGAAGAGGCCGATCATGTAATCCGCCTGATGGGCACCGCTGGTCCAGACCTTGCGCCCATTGATCAGCCAGCCGCCCTCGGTCGGGGTGGCGCGGCACTTGGCGGCGAAGAGATCGGAACCCGAATCCGGCTCGCTCATGCCGATGCAGAACGCGCACTCGCCCCGCGCGATCCGCGGTAGGATAACGAGTTTTACCTCCTCCTCGGCGTATTTCAGCAGCATCGGGCCACTCTGCCGGTCGGCGGTGAAGAAGACGCGGGTGGGGGCGGCGACGGCGCGGAACTCTTCGGTGACGACGTAGCGCTCGAGGAAGGTGCGTTCGTGGCCGCCGTATTTTTTCGGCCAGGTCATGCCGATCCAGCCGCGTTCGCCGACCTTGCGCGCGAACTCGCGGTTGAAGGCGCTGGTCAACGGTGCGGTGTTCGGGTCGAAGGTGCCGGCGTCGATTTCCTCGCGCAGGAATTCGCGAACCTCGGCGCGCAGATCCTCGCAGACCTTCGGCAGACGAATTGGATCGAATTGGATGGCGGTCGACATGATCGTATGCGTCCTTCCCTTGCCGGGCCTCGGGCCGGCTTGCCCCGGCGATCCGGGCGGCTAATTTATCAACGGCGAAACCAGCGCCCGCGGCGTTTGTCGTGCAAAATTATATGGGCCATCGGCCCGGTTTGTCACATGCCGCCGGCCCCGTTCGAGAGCGAGATGTCATGAGCGAGACCGACAACATCATCGTCGATACCACGACCCGGATCTTTCAGGATCTCTGCGACCCGCAGACCGTGAACAATGCCGGCGACGACTCCTGGCGGGCGCCGCTGTGGAACGCGCTGGAGGAGTCCGGTCTGACCGTCGCCTGGGTGCCCGATACGCTGGGTGGCGCCGGGATCGAGCTTGCGGACGCCTTCGAGATTCTCCGCGTCTCCGGTCAATTCGCCGTACCGGTGCCGCTCGGCGAGACTTTGCTCGCGGGCTGGCTCCTGGGTGCCGCCGAGATGGAAGTGCCGATGGGCGCCATGACGGTGGCGCCGACGCGCGAGGCCGACACGATCCAACTTGGCGCGGACGGCACGCTGTCCGGCCGCGCGCGCGGCATTCCCTTCGGCCGCGAGGTCGAACATATTGCCGTTATGGCGGCCCGTGACGGGGACGCCGCCGTGGCCCTGGTGGCCCGGGCCGATTGCGCGATCGTCGAGGGGTCGAGCCTGGCGAGCGATCCGAAGGACGACGTGGTATTCGACGGGGTCGTTCCCGTTGCCACGCAGGCGGCACCGGATGGTCTCGACCGCGACCGGTTGATGTCGATGGGGGCGGCGGTGCGCGCCGTCCAGATGGCGGGCGCGCTTGAGGCCTTGCTCGATATCTCGGTCGAGTATTCGAAGGAACGCGTCGCCTTCGAGCGGCCGATCTCCAAGTTTCAGGCTGTGCAGCACAATCTCGCCCGGCTCGCGGACGAGGTCGCGGCCGCCGTGGCGGTCTCGGGTTCGGCCGCCGATGCGCTGCAGAACCGGGGGTTCGATGAGCATTCCCTGCTCGAGGTCGCGGCCGCCAAGATCCGAGTCGGCGAGGCGGCGGGCGAGGGGGCGGCAATCGCCCATCAGGCCCATGGCGCGATCGGTTTCACTAAGGAGCATATTCTCCACCGATACACCCAGCGCCTCTGGTCGTGGCGCGACGAGTTCGGTTCGGAGGCGGTTTGGGCCGTGCGACTGGGTCGGTTGATCGCCCGAAAGGGCCCCGAGGAGCTTTGGCCGACGCTCACGGTCGGGTAGGCTGAGAGCCCGCGAAATCTCCAGCAATCGATGGGGCCGAGGTAATGGCGGAGTATGTTTTCGAATCTGTCCCCGAAGGTGCCTCGGAGCAATTGCCCGAATATCATCGCGAAATTTACCGGGTTTGGTACGAATTGGCGGATGATGGACGGCCCGATTACGCGCAATTCGATATTCTCGATTTTTGGGCTTGGGTCGGAAACCTGCATTTGGTGGAAGTCTATACGGACGACATCGTCTATCGCGTTTACGGATCGAACGTCGCCGATGCCATGAACTGGGAATGGAGCCGGCAGCGGATGAGCGAGGTGCGCGAAGACGCCTTGTCGCAGATCCTGCCCTGGTATCGGCGGGTCGTAGACAAGGGCGCCGCGCATCATCAGGTTATTGATTCGATCGCGGTCGACCGGCCGCTCCGCTGGTCTCGGCTTTTCATGCCCATGACTTGGCGAGGCGGGGCGGCGGAAATGGTGTTGGTCCATTGCAGGACGGTGATGCGCGAGGACAGTGCGTAGCCGGCCGGTCGAAGCGACTTATCTTTTACTCCAACGGATCGCCGGGCTTGCCGCGGGGACGCGCATTCGACCGGTGGTTCGAGCGGATATCGTGCGAGGGAGGAATATTTATCATGCCGACAATTCAAGCCGCTCGACTAAAGGACATCTCGATTGCCTTGTTCACCGCCGCGGGCGCCAGCGAGGAAGAAGCCGAGATCGTCGCCCGCCACTGCGTCGGGGCCAATCTCGCCGGCCACGATTCCCACGGCGTCATGCGGGTAGTGACCTATATCGACCGGATCGAGAAAGGCCACATCGTGCCCGGGGCCGAAATCGAGATCGAGCGGGAAACCCCGACGACCCTCGTCGTGAACGGCAATTGGGGCTTCGGTTTCGTCGTCACCGAGACGATCACCAAGAAGCTGATCGAGAAGGCGAAGACGCAGAACGTCGCCGTCGGCACGATCCACTATCAGAGCCATATCGGGCGGCTCGCGGATTATCCCCTGATGGCGGCGGCGGAAGGGATGATCGGGATGATCACGGCTGATTCGGGGCGTAGCCCGAAGCGCGTGGCACCGTTTGGCGGACGCGAACCGAAGCTCGGCACCAACCCGATCAGCATGGCGTTTCCGTCGAATCTGAAAGATCCATTCTTCTTCGACCTCGCGACCTGCGCGGGTGCCGCCGGCAAACTCGACATCGCCGAAGCCAGGGGCGAGCAAGTGCCGGAAGGCTGGCTGATCGACAAGGATGGCGTTCCCACGACCGATCCGGCGGCGTCCAAGGCCGGTGGCGCGATCCTGCCGCTCGGCGGGCGGGAAGGCTACAAGGGCTATGCGCTGGCCGCGATGGTCGAAATCATGTCGGGCCTGCTGACCGGTCTCGGCTTCGGCGTCGAGCCCACGGGCAAGCACAATGACGGCGTCTTCATGGCGGTCTACAACGTCGAGGCCTTTCGCTCGCTGGAGACCTTCAAGACCGAAGTCACCGAGTTCGCCAAATATCTCGGCGAGACGGCACCAATGGAAGGGACCGACCAGGTGCTCTATCCGGGCCAGATCGAATCGATCCGGGCGGCGAAGAACCTTGAGGACGGCATCTATGTCGAGGACCCGACCTGGGAGAACTTGAAGGGGCTGGCGGAGAAGTACGGCGTCGCCGACAAGGTCGATTTCGGCTGACGCCGAGCCGGCAGCGCCGCCGTCAAGCGGTTAGCCGACCGATGGCCGTTTCCGCTTCCGCCACCATATCGCGGACGACGTCGCCCGCGGATTTAACGCCGTGGATCAGGCCCGAGCTTTGGCCCGCCGGGAGGACGCCGTTCTCCACATCGCCCCGAAGCCGGCCCAGTTCCGACGCCGGATGGCCGAAATTCTGGCCTTGCAGGGGAAACGGCATTATTTCCGATTCCCGTCCCTCCCAGGATTGCGTATAGGCATTGCTCACCAGGCGACAGGGTTTGCCGCTGTGGGCGCGTGTAATGATGGTGCCCGCGCTGTCGATCTCGACGAGCTTGTCCTTGTAGTTTTGGTGGCTTCTCGCCTCCTCCGTGGCGATGAAGCGCGTGCCCATCCAGACGCCTTGGGCACCAAACGCGAGCGCGGCGGCGAGTCCGCGCCCATCGGCCAAACCGCCGCCTGCCAGCACCGGTACGTCGACCGCGTCGACGACCGCCGGGATCAGTACCGCCGTGCCGATCCGCCCGACATGTCCGCCGCCGTCGCAGCCCGACGCGATCACCGCATCGACCCCGTCGCCGACCGCTTTTTGAGCATGGCGCACGGCGCCGCATACCGACATGACGAAGATACCGCGCTCATGGGCTTCCGCCACCGCGTCCTTCGGGCTGCCGAGACCGGAGATCAGGACCGGGACATTTTCCTCCATCACGACCCGAACCAGTGCCGTCACGGAATCGGTGTAGCGCGCCGCGACATCGCCTTCCGCCCGCACCGTCGCGAACAGGATATCGACGCCGAAGGGCCTGTCGGTCAACCCGCGCACATCTTCGATCTCCGCCCGCAATTCGTCCGGCGTCATGGTCGAGCCGGCGCCAATCACGCCAAGGCCGCCCGCGGCCGAAACCGCGCCGGCAAGTCGACCCCGGGCAACCCAGCCCATGCCGGCTTGAAAGACGGGATATTCGATCCCCAGGCGTTCGCAGATCTCGGTCTTGAGGGATGGCATCGCGGCCTCCGTCGAATTCGAATTGATCCGGAAAGAGAATTTATCGCGCGTCCCGGTCGCGCCAAGGCCGACCGTTGAAGCCGGGCGCCGCCGCCCGATCTTATGTGGGGGTGAGTCGAGGATCGTTGAAGGAGTTGAAAAGATGCCGAAGACACCGGAATATTTTGTCGGAAAGACCATCGTGATCACGGGGGCGGCGAGCGGGATTGGCCGCGCCACGGCGGAGATCTTCGCCCGCGAAGGCGCCAATGTGGTGTGCGCCGACGTGGATGCCGAGGGTTGCGAGCGGGTCGCCAATCAGATTACCCAGAAGGGTGGCGGGGCCGTTTCGGTCGCCACCGACGTGACCCGGCGCGAAGCGGTCGAGGCGATGATCAAGCGGGCGCTCGACGAATTCGGCCAGGTCGATTTCCTGTTCAATTCGGCCGGTGCGGCCGGCCGGCGCTCGACCTTTCTCGATATCGACGAGGATCTCCTCGACAAGACCTTCGATCTCAACGTCAAGGGCGTCTATTTCGGGATGCAGGCGGCGTTGCCGCATATGCTGGAGGCCGGCAAGGGCGTCATCGTCAATGTTGCCAGCATGTCCCACAAGCGCGGCGGTCCCGGCGCGTCGATCCATTACGCGGCGGCAAAGGGCGCCGTCTTCACCATGACCCTCGGTGTTGCCCGCGAATATGCCGATCGCGGCATTCGCTGTCTTTCGATCTCGCCGGGTCCGATCAATACTGCCTTTCAGGCCGCCGCCGACACGTCGCCCGAACTGATGGAGCGGTTCAAGAACGATGTCCCGATGAAGCGCTTCGGTGAACCGGAAGAGATCGGGGAGCTGGTGCTGTTCATGTGTTCCGATGCTTGCGAATACATGACCGCGGATACGGTCTATGTGAATGGCGGGGGTGGATGGCGGTAATGTCAGCTATACTTGAGATCGAATCCTTGATCTAGGTCTATTGATAAGAGGGAAATGGAATTATTTAGTTAATAAGCTGAAATAATATTTTGTTTCACTTAATATTTACTTGATCGGTGGATGAGCTTTTCCATATAATGCGGCGCTTTGCGAGAAAATCGCAACGCGCCTGATCGAACCGCCCGGCAAACGGGGCGGACCGTCGAGACGAGCACTAAGCGTCAAGGTGGCCGACTGTAAGAAAGGTTGAGCAACCGTGATGCCGAACGAGACGAATGAAAGCGAGCGGTCCGGTCGGTTCTCGATCGACGGCTTCGTCAATGACACGTGGCACGTCGTGGCCACGATGGATGAACGGGACAAGGCGACCAAGGCGATGGCCACCGTGGTCTGCCGCGGCGTGTTCGACACCGTTCGTTTGACCTTGCGCGAACCGGGGACGGAAAGCCGGCGGGAACTGGCGTCCGTCAACCGTCGTGGCGCGGTCTATCGTGGTGGTGTCCGTCCGGCGCGATCCGAGCCCGTCGCCGAAATCGAACCCGTCCCCGAATCCGGACAGCCGGTTTCGAGCCGACTTGCCGGCGGCGCGATCGCCGTCGCCGTCTTCGCCATCGGTATCGCTTTTGGGAATTGGGCCGTCCAGGCCATTTGATCCCCTCGGTCGGACGGCTTCGCGGCACCGCGTTTCGTCTTCGTCGGAATCGCCAACGGTGGATACGACGTGGTAAACTCCATCCATGCGAATTCTGTTGATAGAGGACAATGTCGAACTGCTCGACGCGGTTCGCGAGGGGCTGGAAAAGGCCGATTTCGCGGTCGACGGGTTTCGCTATTGCGACGAGGCCCATGCCGCGGTTGCCACGACGACCTATGATATCGCGATTCTCGATCTCTCGCTTCCCGACGGCGACGGCATCGACGTCTTGAAGACATGGCGCGACAGGGGAGAGACCCTGCCCGTTTTGTTGCTGACCGCGCGCGACACCCTGGACGACAGGGTGCGGGGACTCGATAGCGGTGCGGACGATTATCTCGTCAAGCCGTTCGCGATGGAGGAACTCCTGGCCCGCCTTCGCGCCTTGCTGCGCCGGCCGGGGGCGGCGTTGGGGGTCGTGCTGACGGCGGGCAATGTGTCCTTTGACGTCACCACGCGGGAGGTTCGTATCGGCGATGCGCTGGTGCCTATTCCCCGCCGTGAAATGGCGGTGCTGGAACAATTGATGCGCCGGACCGGAAACGTCGTGCCGAAGGATATGTTGTCGGACAGCGTCTATAGTTTCGACGAAGAGGTTACGTCGAACTCGCTCGAAGTCGGAATTTCACGCTTGCGGAAGCGCCTGGCACGGGTCGGCGCGGACGTCTCGATCCACACCTTGCGCGGTGTTGGGTATCTGATGACGGAAGACGAGGCATAGCGTGGCCGTAAGTTCGGAACCGACGGTGACCGGCCCAAGCGTGAATGCCGGGCGGGAACCCTTGAAGGTCCTGCTGGTTGAAGATGATAGCGCCATCGCGAAACTGATCGCCGTGATCATCGAAAAGAGCGGCCCCTATTCGGTTCAACATGTCGACACCATCGCGGATGCGATATCGAGCTTGAAATCGGCGCCGTATGACGCCGCTCTGTTGGATCTTGAACTGCCGGACTCCTCGGGGATCGACACCGTTCGCGCCATTTGCGGTCGTTATCCGGCCCTGCCGGTGGTGGTGCTGACCTCGCACAGCGACCAGCGCCTCGCCCAACAGGCGCTGCGCGAGGGGGCGGAGGATTTCGTTACCATGGGGACCTCGATCGCCATCATGATCGACCGGGCGCTCCGCTATTCCCTCGAGCGAAAGCGCGTCGCCTCGGAACTCGAGCGCCAGAAGAGCCTGTTCGAGGCGGTGTTCCGGGATGTCCCAGACGCCATGATCCTGTCCACCGAGGATCGCGAGATCGTGCTGTGCAACCCGGGTTTCGAACGGATCTTCGACTACCAAGCGATGGAGGTCGTTGGACGGAAAAGCAAGGTGCTCTATGCGAATTCCGCCGATTTCGAGGAGCAGGGCCGCCTTCGCTACAATGTGCGGGCCCCGGAAACTCGAGAGCCCTACGTCATCGAATACCGCCGTGAGGATTCCACTGAATTTCCGGGCGAGACGGTCGGTACCGTTATTCGGGATTCAGGGGGGGGGCGCCACTCGGGTTTCTCGCCGTCATCCGCGATATCAGTGAGCGTGTGAAGGCTGAACGGGCGCTCCGGGAAAGCGAGCGCCGGAACCGTGAATTCGCGGCCGATATTGCCCACGAATTGCGGACGCCACTGGCCATTCTGCGCACGCGGCTGGAAAACCTCTCGGAGTCCGAACAAACCCGGATCTTGATCGACCATGTCGATGGCATGACGCAGCTTATCTCTCAGCTCTCGGCCGAAACCGATTTGGAAAACTTGTCGGTCGGACCTGAGGATGTCGCCGATCTGCGGACGGTGTGCGGCAAGGTGGTGGAGTATTTCGCGCCCTTGGCCCTCAAGCAGGACCGGATGATCGAGGTGACGGGTAGCGAGACGGCGCCGATGTGGGTGAACGGTCAGGAGGCCCCCCTCGAGCAGGCGCTGAGAAATCTCGTCCACAACGGGATAAAATTTTCCGACCCGGATACGACGGTGACGATCGACCTTGGAGCCGGCAAATCAATTGGCGTAATCAGTCGGGGCGAGACAATTCCGGTCGAGCAGCGGGCGAGTATTTTCGATCGGTTTTCGCGATCGGACCGCAAGGAGGCGGGATCCGGGCTCGGGCTCGCGATCGTCAAACGGGTTGTCGAGGCGCATGGGGCGAGTATCGCCGTCGAGGAAGCCCCTGGCGGCGGCATCGAATTCAGAATTCGATTTCCCTAATCGGCGCCGCGCCGAATGTTCTCCGTCTAACCCGCGGGCATCGAAGCGCTTTCGCCCTTCGCGTCGTCCGATGCGTCGTAATTGGGAATGATCATGTGACCGGCCAGCGCGCCGACATCGTCGATGGTCGTCAGCGCCTCGACATCCGCGATGATCTCGTCGAGCGCGATCCCGGGAGCGAGCGGCGCCAATAGGGCTTTTGCCTTCTCCAGGACCCCGTCCGTCGAAAGCGGACGGACCGGTGTGCCGAGGCTGTCCATGACGAGGGACTCCCGTACCGTCCCGTCCTTCAATGTGAGCGAGACGCCATGCGGCATTTTGGCCGGATAGTGGGGATCGAGGTCGGGTCGATGCACGGATTCGACCTTGTCGATCACGTCGAGGATTTTTGTTTCGCCGTGGTGATCGGTGCCGTAGGCATCATACCGCCTTGGCCCATGAGCCAGCGTCGCGCCGACGATATAGGGCATGCTGTACTGCGCCGCCATCACCGAATCAGGCCGGCGCATCATGTGTTGGCCGATCGCGTTTTCCGGCTGCAAGACTTTGATCGCGTCGATATTGTCGACATTCAGCGTGAAATCCTCGGTCGCCTCGCCGAGGGCGTCGATGAGCGAGTGGAATTTCCGGCAGCAGGAATAGGGTTTCAAGCTGATATCATGGATTTCCAAGGGGGCGTCGACATCCTTGGCGAGCAGGATCGACGGGTCTGGGTTCTTCCCGAAAACTTTGAAGAACCCAAGCTCTCCCTCAAGCGCCTTCATCGGGCCGGCCACGCCGAGCCCGGCGAGCTGTGCCGCGATGATGCCGTTCTGCGCGGGCAGGCCCGCATGCATCCGTTTGACCATCGTTCCCTTGGGTTCGAAGGCGAACTGATTGACGCCGCCCGTCATCGAGAGCGCCAGCCCCCAAGCAAGCGCCAAACCCTCGGCATCGAGCGCGAGAAGTCTTGCCGCCGCCGTGGCCGAGCCGAATACGCCGAACAGACAGGTCGGATGGTAACCGTATCCGATGACCTCCAACGCGTTTGCCGCCATGCCGATTCGCGCCATGGCCTCGTAACCGGTCGTAATAGCGGCAAGCATTTCAGGGCCCGAGGCACCGGTCTCGGCGCCGACCGCCAGCGCCGCCGTGATCACGACGGCACCCGGATGACACATCGCCTTGTCATGGGTATCGTCCAGTTCGTAGCCATGCGCCGAGGTTCCGTTCACCAGTCCCGCCGTCGCGGCCCCGGCCTTGTGACCGCTACCGACAAGGGTAGCCTTGCCGTCGGCCCCGTGGCGGGTCGCCCAGGCGTTGAGCTTGCGACCCCAAGGCTGGACGGACCCGCAAAGCGTCACCGCCGCGTAATCCAACACCAGTCGCTGAAGCTGCTCGATGTCGTCGCGCGTCAGCCGATTGTATTCGAACGCCGTCAATTCCTCGGCGAAGGTTAGGCCGATTCCGTCGAAACTACTCATTTCACGTCCCTCCAGGCGGCATTTTGGCCAGCTCACGGGTGATCGGAACTTCAGTTAATAATGAGGTGTATCGGTAGCTGAAAATGGGGAGTCCATTCAAGTTGCTTGCGGTCTCTAACAATAAAAGATTAAATATCAATAATATAACCTCCCATCGGAGCAGTAATTACTAAAACCAAGGTGTTGGGCAATGTACGACTATGATCTTTTCGTCATCGGTTCCGGTCCCGGCGGCCAGCGGGCGGCGGTGCAGGCGGCGAAGCTCGGTAAGCGCGTCGGCCTCGCGGAAGCCGGTAGTGTGGTCGGCGGCGTTTGCGTCAACACCGGGACGATCCCGAGCAAGACGCTTCGCGAGGCGGCCCTCTATCTTTCGGGCTATCGCGAACGGAATATTTATGGGGCCTCCTAATACGGTGAAGCAGAAGATCACTATGAGCGACCTGCTGCACCGCACGGACCATGTCATCAGCAACGAGATCGACGTAACGCGCCACCAATTGATGCGAAACGGCATCGATCTTCACAACGCGCATGCCTCGTTCGTGGACCCGCATACCATCCGGGTCGATTCGGAGGGAAGTTCCTCGCACCGCGACATCTCGGTCGGCAATGTGGTGATCGCGGCGGGCACCAATGCGGCGCGCGATAGTCATATTCCCTTCGACGGGCAACGGATTATCACCAGCGACGACATGCTGGACTTGGCCGATCTGCCGCGCACGGTGGCAATTATCGGCGGCGGCGTGATCGGCGTCGAATTCGCGACGATTTTCGCGATCCTGGGCGTGCGGGTGACCTTGATCGATATGCGCCCGCAGCTGTTGTCCTTCGTCGATGCCGAGATCATCGATACCTTGATTTATTAGATGCGCCGGAACCGGGTGACCCTCCGTCTCGGCGAGGACGTGACCGGCGTCGAGCCCTATGAAGACGATCGGGGCGAGCATGTTCGGATCGAATTGGGAAGCGGCAAGCAGATCCTTACCGACAAGGCGCTTTACAGCATCGGCCGGCAAGGTGCGACCAAGGGCTTGAAGCTGGAGGCGGCCGGCGTTCCGGCCGACGATCGCGCTCGGATCGTGGTCAACGACAACTACCAGACCGAGGTCGAGAACATTTACGCCGTCGGCGATATCATCGGGTTCCCGAGTTTAGCCTCGACCTCGGCGGAACAAGGCCGTCTCGCGGCCTGTCATGCCTTCGGCGTCGAGGCGCACAGCATGCCGGAACTGTTTCCCTACGGGATCTACTCCATTCCCGAGATTTCGATGGTCGGCAAGAGCGAACAGGAACTGACCGACGAAGAGGTCCCCTACGAGATCGGCAAGGCGGAATATCGGGAAATCTCGCGCGGCACCATTCTCGGCGATTCCTCTGGCATGCTGAAGTTGATCTTCCACGCCGAGACCCGCGCGGTCTTGGGTGTCTGCATCATCGGCGAAGGGGCCAGCGAACTCATCCATATCGGTCAGGCGGTGATGGCGATGAAGGGGACCATCGACTATTTCATCGACACGGTCTTCAACTATCCGACCTTGGCCGAATGTTACAAGACCGCCGCCTTCGACGGGATCAACCGCCTCGGCTGAGCGGGGCTAATTCGTCCGGTCGTCGCCACCGTCGCGCCACCAGCGGGCCGTGGCGAGCAGACCCGTCTCGATCTCGTGAGGCGGCGCCCAGCCGGGGAGGGCGCCATCCACGCGGAGCGAGTCCGTGAGCCGGGCCACCGCCGGGCCTTGGCCCGCCATTGCGCCGCCCAGCCGCAGTAGCGAAACCGGACAGGGGAAGAGGCGGGCGGGCCGATCGAGAGCCAGTGCGAGGCCGCGCAACAGTTCCGGCGTCGAGAGGTCGTTCCGGTCGCTTGGCAGATAAAGGCCCGGCGGGACCGTGAGCGCCGCTTCGATCGCCGAGACGAGATTGCCGAGATAGATCAAGCTGCGGCGGTTCCGAACCGATGCCAGCGGCAGCGGGAGACCGCGGTCGACCAGTCCCAGCAGGCGGCGAAAGTTCCCCTTGACGCCGGGGCCGTAGACCAGGGGCGGGCGCAGAATGACGGTCTCGAGGGCCGTCCCCGCCGCCGCCAGGGCCGCTTCCGCTTCCACCTTCGAAACCCCGTAAGGGTCCCTTGGGTCCGGTGGATCGCCGGCGCCGTATGGGTGTTCGCCGCTCTCGCCGTTCACCTTGACCGAGCTGAGATAGACGAAGCGCCGCACGCCGGCCTCGATCGCCGCCGCCGCTAGATGTTTCGTCGCCGCCGTATTGATCCGGCGAAAGGCGGCCAGCGGATCGTCCGCATCGTCTTGCATGACATGAACCCGGGCGGCGAGGTGGATCACCGCCTCGATCCCCGCCAGGCGATCACGCCAGGGCGTCTCGGGGCCGAGATCGCCGGTCTCGGCTCGGGTCGGGGCGGCGACCGTATGGCCAGCGGCGGCAAGATGGGGCACCAAGGCCCGGCCGACGAAGCCGGAGCCGCCCGTCACCAGGATCCTCATCGGACCATCCAGCGCATCAGCCCGGCGACGACGATGACGGCGCCGGCCAGCGCCAGCCACGGCTGCACGACCGAGAAGGCGGCGAGGGCGATCAGCGCCAAATCGGCGACCAGCACGGCCTTGGCGACCGCGCCATGGCTTCGCCCGGCCTGGACGGCGCGTTGATAGAAGTGTTCGCGGTGGGCCCGCCAGACCTTCTCGCCGCGAAACCCGCGCCGGGCCAAGGTCAGGCTGGCATCGGCGAGATAATAGAGCGGCAGGATGAGAGCGGCGGCCCAGAGCCCGGCCCGCGCCGCCTCCAGCAGCAGCCAGCCCAGCAGGAAGCCCAGCGGAATGCTGCCGACGTCGCCGAGGAAGATCCGAGCCGGCGGCCGGTTCCACCAGAGAAAGCCGAGCGTCGCCGCGGCGAGGCTGAGCGGCGGCCAGATCGGCAAGTCGGCGGATGCGATCGCCGCCGCGACGATCAGTCCGATCGCGATCGCCACCGCCTCCACGCCTGAGATGGCGTCGATGCCGTCCATGAAATTGAACAGGTTGACGAACCAGAGCCAACAAAACGCGGCCAGCGCGATGTCGAGCCAACCCGGCAGCAGGCCTTGGAAGACGGGGCGGGCATCGGCGCTTGTCCAGAGAACCGCCGCGACCGCGGCGGCCTGGGCCAGGAAGCGAAGCCAGGGCGGCAGCGAGACCAGATCGTCGCGCCACGAGACCACGCCCAATCCAAAAGCGACCACGAGAACCGCGACCAACCCTGGATCGGCTGCTCGGGCGCCGCCGAAGGCGGTCACGGCCCAGGCGCCGAGGACGACCGCCAGCACCGCGATTCCGCCGCCCCGAGGTGTCGCCACGCTATGGCTGCTGCGGTCGTTCGGGTGGTCGAGAATGGCGCGCCGGCGCAGCAATTGCAGCACGCCGCCCGTCAGGACGAACGAAACCACGGCCACGCCGATGGCGGCGGGGAGCAGGACTTCCATGAAACGCTTTATAGCCCGCCCCGGAAGCCCGGGCCAAGCGCCGGCCGCCGCGAGGCGTGCCGGAGCGGGAGTGGCGGTGGTGTGAAACTGGTCTATCTGGTCCCGGGCGGTCTGGGGGTGGGGATGGACATCGGGCGTTTGGGTGACGATCCTGGCAGTGGCGGAGGGCCCTGCGGCGGCGCGGTTCCCCAACTCTCCTATTGCCTTGAGGACCCGGTCTTTCGGGTGGTCGGGCCGGGATGGTGGCTTCGGGGCCTTCGGGCGGATCGGGACGGTGACGCTAGGCGGGTATCCCGCCTCCCTTGCGCGGTTTAGGATCTTATTGGTTAGCGGATCGTGAGACCTTTCCCGCCGGGCAGGGGGTTGGCGTAGGGTGCCGCCGCGAGTCCGCCCTCCGGTTTGGGTATGGGTTGCGGCGGTCGATGGGCTCGGCGGTGGGGCAGCCGACCGGTCGGCCGATGCGCCGGGCGGTGTCAGGCCCATCTTTCGGAAGGCGGCGTCGCGCTTTTCGTTCCGCATGCGGTCGAGTTCCGCCATGGTCGTGCCGGGCGGTTGCGGCGGCGAGGAAGAGGCGGGCCGCCGCCGCGCGATTGTGGCGGGTAAATTCGGCGCCGCTCATCCCGTCGGGCGCGCGTTTCGGTGATAGAGGGTCGTCGCCGGGTGTGCCGAGACCAAGGGGGTCGAGCGGGTCCGGTCCCTCGGGATAGGCGACCGGACTCAAGGGGTCGGGGGCCGCGCCCTTGCCGCCCGACGTCATCGTCCGGAATTCTTCCCGTTTCCTGTTGAACGCCGCAGGAGCCCGTCTCCAACACCGTCCGGATCATATCCGGCGCACGTTGAGACAACGCCGATGCCATCGCCGACGGCTCGTCCATCATCTCGCCCCGCCAGACCACCTCGCCATCTCCGGCGCAAACGCAGATCGACACCGACTTCAATGAGACGTCGAGGCCCGCATAACATTCACCGCGAAACGTTTCCGGCGACGACACTTTCTTGCCATGCTCTTACTAAGGTCTCTCCCCTGCGCTGGTTTATTGAGGCTGATCAACTCAGACTTCGTACTCTAAACCCGGAGATTGACCACTTAACGCAATCACACCGTGCCCGTATTTACCCTAAATGAGTGAAAATTCTATTGTAATATATAGTATATGGAATACTACTAGAAAAGACGATTGGTTGGATCGCGTCATTGATCGTGATGAAAAGAGCGAGCCTATGTATTTTTGGGATATTGATGCTTTGAAAGAAGATTTAAGTAATAATGAGGTAAATGAAGAGCATAAATTTATATATGCATTTATTTATATAATCATAGCTTCAGTAAATTATGAAGCACATCCGTATTATTCATTAAATGTCATGAATTTATGGAATATTATTGCCGCCGTTTCTTCGGTAATTATTGTTACGGTGGGCACCCTATACGCATATAAGGTAAACGGCGGAAACGCTGGAGAAGACTTCTTGGGGCGTTATTTTAGCATCGGATTCGCGGCAACGAGAAGTTCATGGCCGCCTATGGCAGCCGCGCCCACCCCGACCACAAGACCGCCCAGGACCAGATGGACCAGCTCTACGCCATCGCCTAATCGAGACAACAAAGCCGCATGATGGCCCGCCGCGCCTCCGTCGCCTCGTCGGCCGCGCCGATCGCCTGCCTTTCCGTCCCCGTCGCGGGGTCGCCGGTCCGGAACATCCGCCGGCCGGCCTGAGCGAAGACCTTGATCAGGCGCGGATCGTCGCCGAGACCCGATTGCTCCAACATGTCGATCAGCGGGCGGCCGCCGACCTCGCCGACGACCCGTGTCGCCAAGGCCAGGTTCTCGTCGAATCCAGGGCCCCAATCGCGGCGGAGGGTCGCAAGGATGGCCTCACGGGACCCTTGTAGCCCTGTCCAGCGGTCCTGGGACATCGTCGCGACATGCTCGCGGAACCGGTCGTGGAGCGCCGTGGCCACATTGTCGGGCAGTTCGGCAGCGTGCGCCACCTCCCGGACCGGGCAGCGTCTCCAATGCGGCGTACATGTCGAGAAACGAGGTGTTGCCGCCTTCCGGCGGGATTTCGAGCGCATGAAGGACGCTGCCGGCCGGCGGGATCTCGACGAAGCCGCTGTCGCTGTGCCAGCTCGCTTCGCCGTTGCCAAGCTGCCCGATCGGTTTTCCGCCCTCGCGGACGTTGGAGATGATGTTGATCTCGGGCGGCACCGCCGCCGCCTGGCCCGAGCCTTGGGAGTAGTTCAACAGCTTGCTCGGCGGGAATTCCGGCTGGCCGAAATAGCGCGTGAAGGCGAGCAATCGGTCGTCGGAAAGCGTTTGCCCACGGAACCGGAGGAGCAGGTAGTTGTGCCAGGCGTCGCGCAGGCGATCCACCGTCGCGGCATCGAGCGGGCCGGAGATGTCGAGGCCCCGTACCTCGGCGCCGAGCGGGGCGTCCAGGGGATCGATCTCGAAATTCACGGCGTTACCTCGACCTTGTGGAGCGTGTGACGGGCGAGCGCGGCCTCGTCGATCTCGATCCCGAGGCCGGGCCCGGACGGCGGGGTCACGTAGCCGTCCTCGGCCAGGAAATCGGTTTCCGGCACCAGGGGGTCGGGACCGATTACGCCGAGGCCGAAGATGAACTCGCCCGCATGCATCATCTGATGCTCGGGCGTACTGGCGTAAAAGTGAGCGGCGGCGGCGGCCTCGAGCTGGCAGAAGGCGGCAAGGCCGCCGACATTCAGCAGCTGGCCCGACGCCTCGGCGATCGCCGCGACCTTCTTCGCCGGGCGGAGACCGCCGAGCTTATAGGGCTTGATGCAAAGGACATCGACCGCATCCGCCTTGGCCAGCGCCAGGGCGTCGGCCGGCGACGTCATCGCCTCGTCCGCCATCAGCGGCACGCCGCGCGCCGCCCGCCGGATCTCCGCCATGCCCGTCAGGTCGCGCCGATCGATCGGTTGCTCCAGATAGTCGAGCCGATAGTCGCGATAGGCCTCGAGCGCCTGCAGGGTCACGTGACGGGTCCAGCCGGTATTGGGGTCGATGCCGATGGTGATCTCGTCGCCGAGGCGCTTTCGGACGGCCCGGAAATTGTCCAGATCGTGGCGCCAGCCCATGGGTTCGCCGGCCTTGAGGCAGAGCACCCGGACGCCGAATTCCTCGACCGCGCGAACCGCCTCGTCGACCATCTCTTCTTGCGTCGCCTGCATGCTGACCGACCATTCGAGCGGAATGCGGAACTGCTGCAACCCGCCGAGCAGGTTGTAGACCGGCTGGCCGGTCGCCTTGCCGATGGCGTCATGGAGGGCGTGATCCAGAAGGGCACGCGCGTTCGGATTGAAGGGCAGCGTCATGTCGAACATGCGCTCCGCACCCGCGAGGTCGAAGACGTCCATGCCAAGCAGCCGCGGTCCATAAAAATCCGTGACCGCGTGAATGACGCTGTGCACCGTGTCCGGCATCCAGTGACCCGGCGAGATCGGCCGGATCTGGCCGAGCCCGACGATCCCCTCGGCATGGATCTTGACCAGGATCGGCTTGCCGATCAGGTCGCCCGCGGCCCCCGTATCGTAGGCGCCGCTCGACATCCGCCGCTGCAAGCGGCCGGTCAGGTCGGTGATGAAGAGTTCGATCCGTTCGATCAGCATGTCATCAATCAAGATGCGTTGGCGAACGGGTTTGCCCACTCAGCCGGTGTAAATGGGCGCGGGCTGCTCGAGAAAGCTCAGGAGACAGTGATAGACCAGCATGTAGTTCTTCTGCTGGAAGCTAGCATGGGAGATCCCGGGCATCACCTTGAACTGCTTGTCCGGATTGGGCAGACGGGCGAAGAAGGCGAGCAGATCGTCCATGCCGGCAATGCCGTCCCATTGGCCGCGCAGCACCAGGGTGGGGGCGGTGATCTTCTCGGGGTCCACCAGCGGCAGGTTCTCGCACATGTCGACATAGGTGCCGGTCGGCAATTCGTCGTCGAGCGCGCAGACTGCATCCGCGAAGGCGGTGATGACGGTCTGTTCGGCCGTACCCGGATGGTCGCGGTCGAAGACGCTCTGGATCATCGCGGGGTTGAGCTCGCGCCGGTTCGAGGCCTTGAATTGCGGCAACTTCTTCCGCCGCTCCTCGAGCGTCGGACTGCCCTCGCCGGTCCAGACGAAGGCATCGAGTACCAACCGCCCGACCCGGTGGGGAAAGCGCTCCGCAAAGAGGGCGGCCCGAAGCGCGCCCGAGGAAATGCCGTAGAGATGGAAGGCCGAATGGTCCGTCAACTCGGTGATGTAATTGGTCGCCGCCTTGAGATCGTCCGATCCGTTCGAGATATCGCAATTGATGTCGCGATCCTTGTCCGAGCGGCCATACCCTTCCATATCGACCGACCAACAGTCGTAGCCCTGATCGGCGAAGTAATCCATCGCCGAGGAATAGGGCCGTCCGTCGACCTGAAGATCGAAGGTCGGCTGCGAGGCCATCGAGGAGCCGTGAACGAAGAGGATCGGTCCTTTTTCATGCGCGCCCGCGAATTTCCGGAACAGAAAGAGCTTCACGCGGCCCTTCTCGGTCCAGTGTTCCTCGGCCGTGATCGATTGGTTCATGATTGTCTCCCCCCGGGCGCCCGTTTCGCGGCGCACAGACTAATATCGAGACCGGGGGGTGGCAATTTATTACATGTTTGCGGTGCTGGCGGCGGACCCGGCGGGCCCCATATGTTAGATTAACGAGCCGCCGTATCCGGCGAAGACGAAATTCGATCGGGAGTGACTGTCGAGATGAGCACATCGAATGGACAAGGCGGACCCCTCGCGGGTCTCAAGATCATCGAGCTGGCCGGGATCGGTCCGGCCCCCCTTTGCTGCACCCTACTGTCGGATCTCGGCGCCGAGGTCCTGCGGATCGACCGGACCAAGGATTCGGGCCTTGGCCTGGCCCGCGACCGCCGTACCGACCTGACCCGGCGCGGACGGAAATCCGTCTCCATCGACGTGAAGCACAGCAAGGGCCTGGAGGCGCTTAAGCGGCTCATCGACGATGCCGACGTGCTGGTCGATCCGTTCCGGCCCGGCGTGACCGAGAAACTCGGGCTCGGCCCCAAGGATTGCTTTGCCCGCAACAAGAAGCTCGTCTATGCGCGGATGACCGGCTGGGGCCAGGATGGCCCGCTCTCCCAGGCCGCCGGGCACGACCTGAACTATCTCTCGCTGACCGGCATCGTGCATGCCATCGGCGGCAAGGATATTCCGGCCCCGCCCCTGAACGTGGTCGCGGATATGGGTGGCGGCGCGATGTACCTCGCCCTCGGCATCCTCGCCGGCGTCCACGAGGCGCGGAATTCGGGCGAGGGCCAGGAGGTCGATATTTCGATGACCGAGGGCTCGGCCTTCCTCGCACTCGGCATATACGGCATGGCGGGTGTGGGCGACTATTCCCACGAGCGGATGGACAACGTCCTTGACGGCGGTGCGCCCTTCTATCGCTGTTACGAAACCAAGGACGGAAAATTCGTGTCCATCGCCTCCATCGAGGCGAAGTTCTACGACCTCCTGCTCGAGAAGACGGGCCTCAAAAGCGACGCCAACCTGCCGGACCAGTTCGACAAGAGCCAATGGCCGGAGATGCATGCCCGCTTCGAGGCGATCTTCAAATCGAAGACGCGCGACGAATGGTGCGAGGTGATGGAAGGCTCCGACGTCTGCTTCGCGCCGGTGCTTACCTTCAACGAGGCCCCCGACCACCCGCAGAACAAGGCCCGCGGCACCTTCGTCGACGTGGAAGGCGTGCCCCAGCCGGCCCCCGCCCCCCGCTTCAGCCGCACCCCGGGCGCGGTTCGGGGTGCGGCCCCCGACTACGGCGCCGACACCCGGACGGGCCTCGCCGAGTGGGGCTTCGAGGCGGCGGAGATTGATGAACTGGTAGCGGATAAGGCGGTCGGCTGGCAGGATTAGGCTTGCCGGGCAATTTGGCGTCGTTGAAACCGGAAAGGAACCAACCCGATGTCGGAACCGATCGTTCTCGAAGTCTTCACCGACTACGTTTGACCGTGGTGTTATCTCAGTACCGGGCGTATTGAGAAGCTGAAGGAAAATTTCGATATCCAGGTGAAATGGGTGCATTTCCCGCTGCATCCGGAGACCCCGACCGAGGGGCGCTCGCTCGAGGAGTTGTTCGCCGGGCGGGGCGTCGATGTCGAGGCGATGTATACCCGCATGAAGGGGTTGATGGACGCGGAAGGGCTTCCCTACGGCAAGCGCACCCACACCTATAACAGCCGCCTGGCGCAGGAACTGGGTGCCTGGGCCGATACCCAGCCGGGCGGCGAGGCGATCCACGATGCCCTGTACCGAGCCTATTTCGTGGACGCCAAGAATATCGGCGATGTCGATGTGCTGATCGAGATCGCGGTATCCGTCGGGCTGCCGGAAGACTCGGCGCGCGAGGTGCTGGAGACCCGGAGTTTCAAGGAGGCCGTCGACGAGGATTGGGCGAAATCGCACCAATACGGCGTCACCGGTGTCCCCACCTTCGTCTCCGGCCGGCAGGGCGTCGTCGGCGCCCAGCCCTACGAAGCGCTGGCACATCTACTCACCGAGACCGGGGTTCCGTCGAAATCGGGCTAGGACGGCGGTCGAGGCCTCTCCGTTACGATCAACGGCGCCAACCGAGAGGCCAAATCGACCCGCGGCGCTCAGACGTCGCCTTCGAATTTGAAGGACACCTTAAGTCGGACGCGGTAGGCGGCAACGACGCCATCCTCGATCTGAAGATCCTGTTCCACGACCTTGGCGACGCGGAGGTCGCGCAATGTCTTTCCGGCCCGCTCGACGGCGGCGGCCGCGGCCTTCTCCCATGAGTCGGAGCTCGACCCGACCAGCTCGATCACCTTGTAGACACTTTCCCCGGGCCCGAAGTTGTATCCGTCGGGTGTCTTGGGCCGGCCGAGCCCGATTGGAGAGGCGTCGGCCTCGGTCGACTCGGCCGGGGCGCCGGTGTTAGCACCGTCGCTGTCTTCAAGACGCACCGCCGGGGCCGCCTCGGCCCCTGCATCGTCGAGTTTCGTCGACAGTTCGGGTGTCTCACCGCCGGTATCAAAATCGTTCATGGCAGTCTCCATTGATTGGTGAATTCCTCATTATTGCCATATAGTCTATATAAATAACGTCATAAACACATGAGACAAAACATCAAAATAATGAATTAATTGGTCTCTGAGGTAATTTTCGGAGGAAATATTGGCCGAATTCAGCCATTTCCGGCGGCCCGGCGTTTGACAAGGCGCGGGCCGGCGCCTCAATCTGTCGCGGGAGATCGGGACTTGAAGGGTATCGCGGGCATGAACGGCATACCGGTCGTGGACATCGGCGCCTATCTGGCGGAGGAACCGGGCGGGCTGGAGCGGGCCGCCGGCCAGTTGCGCCATGCGGCGGAGAATATCGGCTTCTTTCATCTGATCGGCCACGGCGTGCCGCAGGAACTGATCGACCGGGTGTTCGAGGCGGCGGCCCGGTTTCACGCGCTTCCCTTGGAAGAGAAGCTCGCCCTCCGGCAGGACCGGAACAATGTCGGCTATATGCCGGTGCGGAGCAGCGTCGCCCGGGTCAACGCGCTGGATGGCTCCCCGAAGAAGGCGAATGTGGTGGCGGCCTTTTTCGCGAAGCGCGATCTGGCCCCGGATCATCCGGATGTCCTCGCCGGCAAGCGGTTTCGGGGGCTGAACCAATGGCCGCCGAACCTGCCCGGCTTTCGCGAGACCTGCAATGAATACGCGGCGACGCTGGAGGCGCTCGGCCGGAAGATGCTGCCGGTCTATGCGACCGCCCTCGATCTTCCGCCGGATTATTTCGAGGCCGCGTTTCGCGAGCCGGCCTACTCGCTCCGCCTGTCGCATTACCCCGCGGTCGACGATTACGAAGAGGACGAATACGGCATCGCCCCCCATACCGATGGCGGGTTCATGACGTTCCTCGCGCAGAACGAGGTGCCGGGCCTCGCGGTGCGGCGGACGGACGGGGCCTGGATCGATGCCGAGGTGGTGCCCGGCGCCTTCGTCGTCAATGCGGGCGACCTACAGCGCCGCCTGACCAACGATCGATTCCTCTCGACCCCGCACCGGGCGGTGAACCGCTCCGGCGGCGACCGTTACGCAATCCCGTTTTTCTTCAATTTCGACCTCGACCACGTCATCGAATGCGCGCCGAGCTGCACCGGCCCCGGGAACCCGACGCGCTACGAGCCGATCACGTACGGGGACCACCTGGCGAATTTCACCCGCCAGAACTACGATGATGTGCGCGCCGCCGATGCGGCGGCGGAGTGAGGAGACCGGTGATGCCGAAAAGACTGTCCGAGGCGCAAGTGCGTCACTATCGGGAACAAGGTTACGCGTCACCCATTCCCGTCCTCACAGCCGACGAGGTCGCGCGCTTGCGGACCGGGCTGGAGCGCTACGAGACGGCGGTCGGCCATCCGATCGCCTATCCGGAAAAATCGAAATCCTATCTCTTGTTCGACTGGGCCGACGAGCTGGTTCATCATCCGGCGATCCTGGACGGGGTCGAGGATCTGATCGGTCCCGATATTCTGGTCTATCACTCGACGACCTGGATCAAGGAGCCGGGGACTCCGGCCTATGTGCTGTGGCACCAGGATGGAAAGTATTTCTTCCTGGAGCCCCATCTGCACGTCACCGCATGGATCGCGCTCTCGGACGCCACCGTGGAATCAGGTTGCATACATGCCCTGCCCGGCAGTCACGAATGGGGCGATTTCGAGCATGAGGACGATCTCGGCGAGTGGAACATGATCAAGCGGGGGCAAGGGATCCCGCACCGCTTCGACGGCGAAGTGGGGGTGCCTATCGAATTGAAGGCGGGGGAAATGTCGCTGCATCATACGGATCTGGTGCATTGCTCGCGCGGCAACGATGCCACCGACCGCCGGATCGGTCTCGGCATCAGCTATATCCCGGCTTCCGTCCGCCAGATCGGCGACCCACAAAGGACCGCGCTTCTGGTGCGGGGAAGCGCTCGACCCGGCGCCTTTGGCGAGGAACTCCGGCTCGACCGCGAGATGAGCGAGAAGGCAATCGCCGCGCACGCCCATTCCGTCGGCTTGTTCCGCGCGCGCCAGGACCTCGGATCGGACGTGCCGCCCGAGAAATTCGCATCGGGATAGGGACGAGGCCGCGGTCTAGGCAACCTCCGTCATTCGCAGTACCTCGGGCCGGCCCGCCATGAAGGGGCCCATCTTGGCGCCCAAAGTCTTGAAATGGTCCGAATTGCGGTGGAAATCGCCCGCCGCTTCGTCCTTATAGCGCTCCATGAAGACGAAGGTGTGTTCGTCCTCCGTCCGGTAGAGCCGGTAGAGCAGGCAGTCGGGCTCGTTGGCGTTGACCGCCTCGACGAGATCCATCGCGGCGGCTTCGAACTCGGCCGCCATGCCGTCCTTCACCTTCAATGTAGCGACGATGCCGATCATCGTGAGTTTCCTTTCGCTCCGGTTTCAATGTCAGGATTTAGGCGCGCCGGCGCCGATGGCGAGGGAATTAAAGGTCGCCTCGAATTCATTCATGTGGCCGATGACGGCGGCGGCCCCGGCCTCGACGAGGGTGGCATGGTCGCCGGGGTCGCAATGGGCACCACCGATGAATCCGATCGCCTGCATGCCGGCCGCCTTCGCCGCCAGGATGCCGTTCCGGCTGTCCTCGACGACGAGACAATCCGCCGGCGGACGTCCGAGCCTATCCGCGACATGGAGGAAGAGATCGGGCGCCGGCTTGCCCCGCGCGACCAGATCGGCCGAATAGACATGGCCCCCGAAATACTTGGCGAGTCCGGTGATCGAGAGCCGCCGTCGGAGACCGTAATCGGACGCACTCGATCCGACCGCCCTCGGCCAGCTCGATCCCGCCAAGAGGCGCGCGATGCCGGGGATCGGTTCAAGCCGGTCCTCGAAGGCGAGCCGGCGACGGTCGATCAAACGGTTTTCGAAACCGGGATCCAAGGGACGGCCGTGCAGGTCGCGGTGTGCTTGGTCGAGGGCGGCGAAATAGGCCGCCGAGGTGGCGCCCAGGAAGCGCGCCTTGTAGTCGGCGGAGTCGAAGACGATGCCAAGCTCGGCCAGGGCCGACATTTCGATCTCAACGGCGATCACCTCGCTGTCGACGAGGACACCGTCGCAATCGAAAATGATGGCGGGTGCCGCGCTAATGGGTCGGTCCGCCGCCAACGGTGATGCGATGGATCAGGCGGCGATGCCGCGGCCATTCATAGTTGAAGGTGGCGATGTGCTGGACCGCGCAATTGTCCCAAATGACGACATCGCCCGCTCGCCATTCATGGGTGTGCCGGTTGGCCTGTCGCGGGATGGCGTCGGCCAGTTCCTCGATGAGTGCCAGGGCCTCTTCCTCCGCCATGCCTTCGATCGCCGTGCACTCGCCCTTGGCAACGCAAAGCGCCTTCCGGCCGGTCAGAGGATGGATGCGGACAAGCGGGTGGACGACGTCCGGCTGTTGCTTGCGGATGGCCTGGTTCCTCGGATCGTCCGTCTTGTTGCCGCGCCTGCCATAGACGTTGTGGACGGCCATCAGGCCCTCGATCCGATCCTTCGTGGCTTGTGGCAAGGCGTCATGGGCGGCGACCGCGCTCGCGAAGCGGGTGGCGCCGAGGGCAACGCCGTCCGCCTTCGGTATTTCGATCGCGTGCAGCAGGGTCGCGCGCGGGGGCTCGGCCGTATAGGACATGTCGGAATGCCAGATATTGCCCGCATTGGCATGGCCGATCGGGGTTCCGTCCTCCTGGATATTCGAGATCCGCACGATCTCCGGATGCGCCGGATGGGCGTAGTGAGGGAGGTATAAATTCTTCACCTCGCCGAAGCGCTTCGCGAACTCGATGAAGCCCGCCTGGTCGAGCGCCGTCTGATCGCGAAAGCAAACCACCGCGTAATAATTGAACGCCGCCTCGATCTCGGCGAAGACGTCGGGCTCGAGGGGAACAGAGAGGTCGACGCCCCGGATTTCGGCGCCGATGATGTCGTCGGACGGGAGGATCATGAATTCGTCGTACATGCTTAGCCCGGGATCACCGCCTCGCCTTGGATCTGCGTGCGGTGGAGGATGCGCGGCCGGGTGGAGTCGACCTCGGTCCGATGATGCAGCGCGCATCGATTGTCCCACAATAGCAAGTCACCCTCGCTCCAGCGATGTGTCCAGGCGAATTCATCCTGGGTCGCATGCGCCCATAGGCGGTCGAGCAGCGCCTCGCTCTCCTCGTTCGAGAGGTCGAGAATATAGTTCGACGGCCAGACCCGCCGCCGGCCGAGGAAGAGCGCTTTTCGGCCGGTCACCGGGTGCCGCAGGACGAGCGGGTGGACCGGCCCCTCGACCTCTTCCGGCGTGGACGGCAGCTTTGCCGTCGGCCGCAGCACGCCGGCGCTGTTCCGGCTCGAATCGTGCCGCTGGAATTTGCCGTCGATCACGGTTTTGAGTTCCGCTGGAAGTGTCTCATAGGCCAGGTATTGGTTGCTGAAGGAAGTGTCGCCGCCGCCGTTCCGCGGAATTTCGAGGGCCAGCAGCATGCTGCCCGCGGGGGGCGTCTCGGCGTAGGAATTGTCGGAATGCCAAACCACCTCGGCGCTGCCGAGGCCGGCGTTCTCGCGCGCCGGCTTTCCCGACGCGTCCAGGTTCGAGATGACCGTGATCTCCCGATGGTCCGAGAGCAGGGGATCGTCTTTCGAAAGACCGCCCTTGTCGAAATAGGCCAACGCGGCGCCTTCCTGCAGTTCACCGAAGCACGCGGAAGCGCGTAACAACCCCGCATCGGAGAGATTCTGGCTGCGGAACAACAGAACGATATGGGCCGTCCAGGCGTCGCGAAGGGCCGAGATGGTCTCCGCGTCGAGATCATCCGAGAAATCGATGCCGGTGATTTCGGCCCCAAGTGCTGCCCCTGACGGCAGGATCTCGAGCTCAGTCATCTCTTTTTCTTCCCTTGTGTCGCCGCTACTAGAAAATAGACCCGACCCCGGCACTCACAATAGCGCCACTTGCGGGCAAAGGGGGGCGCCCGATATCTTCAAACAAGATTGATGCGATGCCCTTTGGAGGATCACCCATGCTCAGGAACGAACCTACCTCGTATTCGGTGCTTTGGCCGCGCGGCGAAAAGACGATGGAGATCGCCCCGCTCGCCGATCGGCTAGTGTCCCTGGAGGGCAAGACCGTTGGGTTCTTGTGGGATTACCTCTTCCGGGGCGACGAGATATTTCCGACGCTCGAGGAAGGCCTTCGCAAGCGCTTCCCGAATATCAATTTCGTCAGCTACGACACTTTCGGTTCGACCCATGGAACGGACGAACATGCCGTCCTCGAGGCAATGGCCGAGAAAATCAAATCGACCGGGACGGACGCCATCGTCTCGGGCATGGGCTGTTGAGGCAGCTGCACGCCCGCCGTGTTGCGGGCGAGTGCGGCGGCCGAGGAAGCCGGCGTTCCAAGCTCTTCGCTCGTTTGCGAGGGGTTCATCGGGCAAGCGGGTACCACGTCCTCGGGGTTGGGATTGCCCAATCTGCCGCTGGCCAAGGTGCCGGGGCATGTCGATGTACAGACCGATGAAGAGCTTCGCGAAAACGTCCTTGCGGTAACGCTCGACGATGTCGTCCGCAATCTGACGGAGCAACCGGCGGAAGCGCACGCGATCCAGGAACCGGATCCAAGAGAGATCCTGTTCGAGGGCACCTTCGAGGAGGTGAACCGCTTGTTCCTCGAGAACCAGTGGAGCGACGGACTGCCGATCGTGCCGCCGACCGAGGAGAAGGTCCGGGAATTCCTCGCCTTCACCGATCGAGGCGGGGATGAGGAGATCGGCCGGCTGTTGCCCGACAACCGGGCCGCCACAGTCTGGAACGTGGCCGTGAACGGTGTCATGGCGGGCTGTCGCCCGGAATACATGCCCATCCTGATTGCCGTTGTCGAGGCGATGGCGGACCCGCAATACGGCGTCGAACATAGCGGCAATACGCCGGGGGCCGACACGTTGATTGTGCTCAACGGTCCCTTGATCAAGGAGCTGAGCTTCAACTACGAGCAAGGCGCCCTTCGCGACGGGTTCCAAGCCAATACCAGCATCGGTCGGTTCTGGCGGCTTTATCTCCGGAATGTCGCGGGGTTCCTGCTGCACCAAAACGATAAGGGCACGTTCGGCAATACCTGGCGGGTCGTCCTGGCCGAGAACGAGGATGTCCTTCGCGACATCGGCTGGACCACGATCGCTGCCGATATGGGAATGGAGGCGGAAGATAACGCGGTCACGATCTCGCGCTATACCGGCGGCAGCGTAATCCTCTCGGTTTTCGGCACCAGTGCCGAGCAATGCCTGCCCTATCTTGCCGACGCCTTGGTGCAGCATACCGGTTGGGAGCTCTGCTTCACGGTCGGCCTCGGCACCGGGACCTACCGTCCGCTACTGCTGCTCAGCCCGGTGATCGCCGAGACGATCGCCAAATCCGGCCTCTCGAAGCGGGACGTGCAGGATTATTTCTTCGAGCATGCCCGGATGCCGGCCCGCCGGTTCGAGCAATATGTCGGCGAATGGACCAATCTCACGCCGGGCAATCGGACGCTTTACGACATGGCGAAACTGGGCGAGGCCCCGGCGATCTTCGGCGTATCGGACGATCCCGAACGTCTCGTGCCGATCGTTGTCGACCCCGAGGATTTCATGATTGGGGTCAGTGGCGATCCGCTGCGGACCAATTGCTATTTCTTCACCCATAACGGCATGCTCGGCTATCCCACCGCCAAGCCGGTCCGGCTGCCGGACGGGTGGCGTGAGAAACTGCGGGCGGCACGAGCTCGCTAGCGGAGACTACCCATAGGGAGTGCCCGAACGCATGTCCGAACCGCTCTGGGTCCTGAACCCATCGGGCCAGACCGCCGCCGGTGCCTGGATCGACGATACCTTGAAAAGTCGGGTGGCGGAGCGCGGGATGGAGGCGAAATGGCCGCTCGCCGCGGACTTTCCCCGGCAGCGGGTCGAGGTCGTCCGCGGGCTCGACCCGACGGCCGAGACGGACCGGCTTTTCGGTCTTCGGGGCTGGACCGACGGGCTCCCGATCGTGCCGCCGACCACCGGCCGGGTCGAGGAGATGCTCGACTATTCGCCGCGTGGCCGCGATGAAACTCTTGGCGATCTCGATCCATTGAAGGGAATGGCGACGGTCGAGAAGATTGCCGTCAACGCGGTCATGGCGGGTTGCCGGCCGGATTATTTTCCCGTGGTGCTGGCCGCCGTCGAGGCCATCGCCGAGCCCGAGTTCAACCTCCGCGGTGTCCAGACGACGGATGAAAACGTCACGCCATTGGTGATCGTCAACGGCCCGATCGCGGGCCAGCTTCAGATCAACGACGGATTCGGCTGTCTCGGGCCCGGATGGCGCGCCAATGCGACAATCGGACGGGCGCTCCGGCTGGTCATGCAGAATATCGGCGGCGGCTGGCCGGCCGTCGTCGCCTTTGCCGGGTTGGGGCAACCCGGGCGCTACACGCTCTGCTTCGCGGAGAACGAGCGCCAGAGCCCATGGGACCCGCTGCATGTCGAACTTAGCTTGGCGCCGGACGCCAACACGGTGACGGTGATGCGCGCCGAGACCGCGATCAACGTCACCGGCGGCATTGCCGAGCTGGCGAGTGTCATGGGCTCCGCCGCTTCGGCGTTTTCCTGGCTGCATGGCGGCATCGTCGCCGTCGCGGTCTCGCCCGCCACGGCCGAACAATTGGCGAAGGACGGCTGGTCGAAAGCGGATGTGAAGTCCTGGCTCCACGAACGGGGTCGGGTGTCGGCCGAGACCTGGCGCGGATTATGGATCCATGAGAATGTCGGCAAGGCGAAGGGCTGGCCGGACTGGGTCGAGGCGGCGGCGGCTGAGGGAAATATCCCCGCCGTGGCCTCGCCGGAGAATATTGTCGTCGTCGTCGCCGGCGGCGATGTGCCGATCGCTCAACAGGCCTATTTTCCCACCTGGGGCTATCCCGATTGCCGGATCACCAAGGAAATAAAGCTGCCGGCCGACTGGCGGGCGATAGAGGAGAAGGGCGAATGATGAGGAAACCGGGGCAACCGCTTGATGTTCTAGTAATCGGCGGCGGGCTCGCTGGGATGACGGCGGCACACCATGCCGCCCTTCGCGGCGCGGCGGTGGCCTGTCTCGACGAGGAAGGCCATATGGGCGGGTTGGTCCTGAATATCGGTCAGCTCGACGGCTATCCGTCGACGGCGCCAACCTCGGGTGTGGAACTGGCGGCGGCGCTCCTCGAGGCGAATATGGACCTTGGCGTCGAGCTTCACGCCGCGGCGGCGGAGACCTACGACCTCGAAGGCGAGGTGAAATCGGTGACTGGCGGCGGACAAGATCTGAAGGCGAAATCGGTCGTGCTGGCGACGGGAGCCCGCCTTGCCAAGCTCGGCGTGCCGGGGGAGGACACGTTGTTCGGGCGCGGCGTTTCGCAATGCGCCTATTGCGACGCGGGGTTCTATATCGATCAGTCCGTAGTAGTGGTCGGCGGCGGCGACGCCGCACTTCAGGAGGCACTGCATCTTGCGGAATACGCCCGCGATATTACGGTCGTGACTCGGGGCGAGAATCTCCGGGCGCGCCAGACCTATATCTCGCGGGCCGCAGAGAACCCGAAATTCAACTTCCGTTGGAATACCGTGGTCGAGGAAATTCTCGGCAAGGATGGTGTCGAGGGTGCGCGCCTGCGGCCGTCGGGAGGTGGCGAAGCCGACGAAATCGCCTGCGAAGGGATCTTCGTCTTCGTTGGATTGGAGCCGAACACCGCGGGGCTGCCGGACAGCCTGGCGCGGGACGAGAACGGATCTCTTGTGACCGATGCCGCATATAAGACGTCGCTTCCGGGCGTCTATGCGGTGGGCGCGGTGCGGTCGGGCTATAGTGGTCAGATCGCGACCGCCATCGGGGAAGCGGCGGCGGTGCGCCCCGAAGCTTAAAGGAGAAATTGGCCATGTCGGAGACGCGGATCAGCCTGCCGAAGAAAGGCCGGCCCTGGGAAGAGATCGAACCCATGATGACCGCGCTCAGCGACGACGATGCCGCTTGGCGCGAGGGACGGGTACCGCTTTACGTCTTCAAGGCGACCGATCCGGCCTACGAGGTCGGCCGCGACGCCTTCTTCAAGTTCTTCGGCGAGAATGCGCTTGGCGGCAAGCGCGCCTTTCACGGCATTGCCCGGATGGAGCGCGAGGTCATCCAGATGGCGCTCTCGCTTTTCAACGCACCGGGCGAGGGGGACGGCGCCATGAGCACCGGCGGCACGGAGAGCATCTTCCTGGCCGTTCGGGCTTGCCGGGAATGGGCACGGGGCGCCAAGGGACGCCGGGCCGGGTTCAACATCGTCGCCGCCGAGACCGCGCATCCGGCATTCGACAAGGCCGGCCACTCGATGGATATCGAGGTGCGCCGGCTGCCGCTTCGGGAGGATTTTCGTGCCGATCCGAAAGCGATCGAAGGGGCTATCGACGACGACACGATGATGATCGTCGGCTCCGCCCCCTGTTTTCCCCAGGGCGTCATCGACCCGATCGCAGAATTGAGCGATGTCGCTCTCGATGCCGGGATCTGGCTGCATGTCGATGCCTGCGTCGGCGGCTATCTGGCCCCCTTCGTGAAACGGCTCGGCCGCGACATTCCGGATTTCGATTTCGCCCTGCCGGGCGTGCGGTCGCTCACGGCCGATCTCCACAAATTTGGCTTCACGCCGAAGCCGGCCTCGACCGTCCTTTACCGGGACCATGAGGACTACCAGCGCCAGCTCTTCGATTTCAACACCTGGAATTACGGCCGTATGACCACGACCACCCTGGTCGGCACCCGGCCGGCGGGCGGGGTCGCCGGTGCCTGGGCGATTTTCCATCATCTGGGGGTAGAGGGGTATCTCGGCATCGCGCGGGACTTGATGGACATGGTCGACGGATATGTGGCCGGCATCGACGCCATTCCGGGGCTTCACATGCATGCGCCGCCGGACCTTTCCATCATCAATTTCGGGTCCGACGAGGTCGACATCTTCAAGGTCGCGGAGGCGATGGAGGCGCGGGACTGGGTGCCCGGTCTGACCCAGCGCCCGAAGGGCATGCATGCGATGCTCTCGATGCTGCACGCCCCGGCGCGCGAGGCTTATCTGTCGGATCTTGGCGAGGCCGTCGAGGCCGCGCGCGGTACCGAGGGCGACAGTTCGCTTCGGGCGACCTACTGAGATGGCGGCGATTACCGAGCCCGCCCGCGAAACCCCCATCGTCGCGGAGGCGGAGGTGCTGGTTCTCGGCGGCGGCCCGGCCGGCATCGCGGCGGCGGCGGCGGCGGCGCGAACCGGGGCCCGGACCTTGTTGCTCGAGCGATACGGCTTTCTCGGCGGCATGGGGACGGCCGCGATGGTGACGAATTTTTGCGGTCTGCATGCCACCATCAACGGGTCGATCCAGCAGGTCGTGCGCGGTGTGGCCGATGATATCCTGGCCCGGCTCGACCGGCTCGATGGCTTGAAGCCGCCGCACGAGGTGGCCGATCCCGCGGGCGGTATCGGCAGCGCCGCCCAGGCTTACGACACGGCGGCCTACAAGATGGCAGCGGATGATCTGCTGCTCTCGGCCGGGGTCAATATCCGCTTCCATAGTGTCGCGGTCGGCGTGGTGATGGACGCCGATCGGATCGATGCGGTCCTGGTGGAGACGAAGTCGGGGCGCGGCGCCGTTCGGGCCGAGATGTTCATCGATTGCTCGGGCGATGGTGATCTCGCGCATTGGGCGGGGGCGGCCTGCGAGAAGGGCGGGCCGGACGGGTTCCTGGCCTATCCGACGACCATGTTCCGGATCGCCAATGTCGACGATGAGAGAGCCATGGCGGAAGGCCGTCCGCGCCTCGCCGAACTGATCGCGGCGGCGGGCGACGAGTATGACCTGCCGCGGAAGACCGGCATCATCGGCGGCCAGCTCCACGCCGGCGAATGGCGCGCCAACCTGACCCAGATCAGCCGCGACGGGGCGCCGATCGACGGCACCGACTGGAACGACCTCGGCTATGCCGAGACGGAGGGGCGGCGCCAGACGCAGGAATATTTCCGCTTCCTGAAGGACCGCGTGCCGGGATTCGAAGATGCCTATCTTCTGGAAACCGCGCCCCAGATCGGGATTCGCGAGACCCGGCGGATCGTCGGCGAACACGTGCTCTCGGGCGAGGACGTCCTTTCCTGCCGGGACTTCGACGATTCGATCGGCTGCAACGGCTGGCCGCTCGAGGAACATATCGAAGGCGGCGCCAAATGGACCTTCATTCAAGGCCGGGGCTATCACCAAATTCCGTACGGGACGACCTTGCCGCGGGGAGTCGACAATCTTCTCGTGGCCGGGCGCTGTGCGTCCACGACGCAGGACGGGCAAGCCTCGCTTCGGGTCAGCGGTCCCTGCTTCGCCATGGGACAAGCGGTGGGGACGGCGGCGGAGTTGGCACGGCGGGACGGGGTGACACCAGGTGCGATCGATCGGCTTGCGCTACAGCGCCGGCTCGTCGCCGATGGCGCCTTTATCGGCGATATCCCGCTTTGAGGCCTCCACCAATTCCACGATCCGCGCCGGGGTCAACGGCGCCTCCGTGATCCGGACACCGAACGGCGAGAGCGCGTCTTCGATCGCCGAGATGACGCAGGCGGCGGCCGGCACCGTGCCGCTTTCGCCGGTGCCCTTGACGCCCAAGGGATTGAGCGTCGTCGGCGTTTCCATGTGGTGGATTTCGACGCGCGGCGCCTCGGGCGCTGTCGGCAGCAGATATTCACCGTAATTGGCGGTCAGCGGCTGGCCACCTTCGTCATAGACCATTCGTTCCATCAGTGCGTTGCCGACACCATGCGCCACGCCGCCGATGATCTGTCCCTCGACCAGCATCGGGTTGATCATCCGCCCGCAATCGTGAACGACGACATAGCGCAGGATCTCGACCCGGCCGGTCTCGGGATCGACCTCGACCTCGGCGACGTGGCTGCCGTTGCAATAGGTCATGGCCGCGATCTCGAAATTCGAGCGCGCCTCCAGCCCCGGTGGGAGATCGCCCGGAATGGCATAACCCGGCTGGCCCGCGAGCCGGCCGGCGATCTCGGCCAGGGTGACGGAACGGTCGGCCCCCTTGACGCGAACGGCGCCGCCGCCGAGTTCAAGGTCGCCTTCCGCCGCCTCCAGGAGTTCCGCCGCCGCGTGGAGGGCTTTCGCACGAATTTCCCGTGCCGCCGTGAGGACGGAAGACCCGGCGGCAACCGCCTGACGGCTCGCGAAGGCACCGAGGCCATAGGGCGTCGCCGCCGTGTCGCCGGCGGTGACGCGAATCTCGTCGAGGGAGAGGCTGAGTTCTTCGGCCGCGATCTGCGCGAGGGCGGTTTCGATGCCTTGGCCCTGGGCCGTCGCCCCCGTTTCGATCATCAGCTTGCCCAAGGGACCGACGCGAAGAATGGCAGATTCGAAGGGACCGCGCCCCGATCCCTCCACATAATTCGCGAGCCCGAAACCGAGGTAGCGCCCTTCCGCTCGGGCCGCCGCTTGGCGGGCCGCGAAACCGGATTGGTCGGCACTCTCCAGGACCAATGCCTGGGCCGCCGGATAGTCGCCCGTGTCGTAGGTCATCGCCAAGCCGTCACGGGTCCGGATCGGCGTTTCGTAGGGCATGGCATCGGGCGGGATCAAATTCCGCCGGCGGATCTCGTCGCGGCCGAGGCCGGTCTCTCGCGCCATCCGGTCCAGCAAGCGTTCCATCACGAAGGTGCCCTGGGGACGGCCGGCCCCTCTTGTCGGCGTCGCCGGGATGAGGTTGGTCAGGACCGCCTTCACCGCAAGGTCGTAATGCGGCAAGACATAGGGTCCGAGGAGATTGTTGGCGGAGTTTTGCGCCAAGGCGAGGCCATAGGGCGTATAGGCGCCGTGGTCGTGGATCAACTCGCCGCGAATGCCGAGGAGGCGGCCCTCCGCGTCGGCCGCGGCCTCGATCGTCCAGTGCTGGTCGCGCTCTTGCGTCGTGACGGTGAAGTGTTCCCGCCGGTCCTCGATCCATTTCACCGGCCGACCGAGCAGCTTGGCGGCGAGCGGGATCGCGACCTCTTCCGGATAGAAGACGAATTTCGGACCGAAGCCGCCGCCGACGTGCGGCGCCACGATTCGCACCTGATTCTCGGTCATACCGAGGCATTGGGTCAGGATCATATGGGCGCGGTTCGGCATCTGGGTCGCATCCCAGACCGTCAGATATTCGCGCGTCGGATCGTATTCGGCGACCAGGCCGCGGCATTCCATCGCGTGGCCGCCGCCCTTGTGAATTTGGAAGCTCTCGGAAATGACATGCGCCGCCCCGGCGAAGGCAGCGTCAACGTCGCCGTAGCGGACGTCGAAGGCGGCGGCGAGATTGTCCGGCAGATCAAGCCGGCTCGGTGCCGCCTCCGGCGCCAGGGCGGCGCGCGGGTCCACATTGGCGGGGAGTTCCGCATAATCGACTTCGACGAGGGCGGACGCATCCTCCGCCAGGTGGCGCGAGGTTGCGATCACCAGCGCCACCGCCTCGCCCACATGACAGACCTCATCCTTTGCCAGGACGTAAGGGTTCACTTCATGGCGGATGGCCCCCGCCGGCATCGCGACCGGGATGCGTTCGGTCGCGAGGTGGGGGGTGAAATCGGCGAAGGTATAGATCGCCTCGATCCCGGGAAGCGCCAAGGCGGTCCGGGTGTCGATCGCACCGATCCGCGCATGGGCAAGGGGGCTTCGCACGAAGGCGGCGTGAAGGAGGCCGGGCGGCGCGATGTCGTCGACGAACCGCGCCCGGCCGCGAAGGAGGGCCGGGTCCTCGATCCGCTTCACACGGTGGCCGAACATCGCTGGGTGACCCGCCCGGTGTCTTATTTAGATGCGCGGGCGAGACATTCCGCGAAGAGATCGAGCGCCGCGTCGGTGAACGCCCACATATTGGCCTCGCGGTCGGCCGACCCCGTCTCCAGTGTCCGGACCTCCGTGACCGGGCCGTCGACGGCAATGCAGGTGTGCCCGGCGTCGTCGCCATAGCGATTGCCGGTCGGGCCCGAGGCTCCCGTCTCGGCCACCCCCCAGGTGGTGCCGAGCAGCTCTCGCATCGTCTTCGCCAGCAGGCTGGCATAGGGCTCGCTCGACGAGCGGATGTTGTCGAGTTTCGAGAAATCGATCCCGGTGATTTGTTCCCGCGCCTGCTGGGTATAGATCACCCCGCCGCCGACGTAATAGCGCGACGCCCCCGGCACCGCGAGCAGCGAGGCCGACAGCAGCCCGCCGCCCGAACTTTCCGCGACCGCCACCGTCTCGCCTCGCTCGGTCAGGATTTTCGCGATGTCGTCGGTTTTCGATGTGAGATTCATGATTCCTCCCAATTTCGGCCCAGATGTTTTCCAGAATATAGTTCGAACATACTTTGTCATGAGGGATTGCAACGTCATCAAGGGGAAGCGCCATGGCCGACAGGGAAAAAATCGTCTTCGTCTACGCGAAGACCCATGTTCCGCAGCTCATCATCGATGCGGCGAAAGAGAAACTCCCGGCCGGATTCGAGTTGACCTTCTGTCCCAACGACACCCCCGACGAGGAACGCCGGGCCGAGATCGCATCAGCCGATCACTTGATGGCCTATGCCACGGCTTTCGACGATATCGACGCGGTCGGCAAGGCGACCCTGCTGCAGCTCCTCAGCGCGGGCTATGACCGGATCGACCTCGATGCCTGCCGGGCAAAAGGGGTCGCGGTTGCCAACAACGGGGGCGCCAACGCGCCGACGGTGGCGGAGCACGCCATCCTGCTGATGCTGTCGGTCTACAAGAAAGTCCCGCTGCATCACAACGCGATGCAGGCGGGCGAATGGCTTGGCCCGCGCGAAGGCCTTTCGATGCGGGAGCTTCGCGACAAACAAGTGGGCATCATCGGGTTCGGCAAGATCGGCCAGAATGTGGCGCGGATGGCGAACGGATTTCTCGCGACCGTCGCCTATGCCGATGTTCAATCGGCCCCGTCCGAGGTAGAGGCGGAGTTGAAGGCAACGAGGATGGAACTTGATGCGCTGCTGAAAACCTCCGACATCGTCACCCTCCATACGTTCCTCGACGAGTCGACCCGCGGCATGATCAATGCGGACGCCTTGCGGCACATGAAGAAGACCGCGATTCTGATCAACACCTCGCGCGGACCCGTGGTTGATCAGGCAGCCCTCATTGAGGCCCTCGACGCCGGCGAAATCATGGGCGCGGGTCTCGATGTCTTCGAAAAGGAGCCGTTGGAAGCCGACAGTCCGCTCCTCGGCCGCGACAATGTCATCCTCTCGCCGCACAACGCGGGCACGACGCTCGACACCTGGACCCGGCGCATCGACAACGCCTTCGCCAATTTTCAGCGCGTCTCCAGGGGCGAGGATCCGCTTTGGGTGGTGAATGGGTAGCTGGGGGTCTCCGCTAACCCGCCGCGAGCTGGGGCAGGACCTGGGCCGAGCCTTTCGCCGGCAGGTCGGTGATCAGCATGTGGCCCGGGGAATGGGTGATGCAGATCTCCGGCTTGGCGTTGGCGACGGCGACCTGCGGCGTGATCCCGCAAGCCCAGAACAGCGGCACCTCGCCCGGCATAACCTCGACACGGTCGCAGTAATCCGGCTTGTGCACGTCGGCGATGCCGATCGCGGCGGGATCGCCGAGGTGTACCGGTGAGCCGTGGGTCAGCGGAAAGCGGCTCGTCACCTCGATCGCGTGGATTGCGTCGGCCGGGCTGAAGGCGCGCATCGAGACCACCATGCCGCCCTCGAAGGGGCCGGATTTCACGGTCGGGATGCTGGATTTGAAGGCCGGCACGCCGGTTCCCTGTTCGAGATGGCGGAGCGGCAGGCCCTCCTCCAGCATCGCGTTTTCGAAGGAGAACGAACAGCCGAGCACGAAGGCAACGAAATCGTCCTGCCATAGATCGCTGATGTCGGTCGGCTCGCCGACATCCTCGCCGTCACGGAAGACCCGATAACGCGGCAAGTCGGTGCGAAGGTCGAAATCCTTGGCGATCGTCGGCAGGCTCGGATCGCCGGCCTCGGAAACGCCGACGAGCGGGCAGGGCTTGGGATTGCGCTGACAGAATGTCGCGAAATCGAGCGCGTATTTTTCCGGCAGGATACAAAGGTTTGCCTGGATATAGCCGAGCGCCAGGCCGGCCGTATCGCTTGTATGCTGGCCGGCGCGAATCAGGCGGCGCACCTCGCCCGGCGGCAATTCCGAAATGTTTCTCAGAGACTGAACCGAACTCATGCTTTCTCTCCCAAGGGATCGATTTCCGCCATCATCGGCGTATTCCCGTTTCGAGTCCAATCAATCGCTTGTCGGCCGCCCCTTGAATGCGAGGTAGGGAACCCCCAATATCCCGAGCCATGAAATGGCTGAAGCGCATCGGCGTTCTGGTCGCCGTTCTGGTCGCCGGCCCGTTCTTGGTTTTGGGCGGAGGAGATGTCATGGGCAAGGCGTGGTGGGAAGCCTCGCGAGAGTCGGCCGGGATCGCCCCCGAACCGGCGACGACACCGGAAGCGGTGGTGCAGGTCTATGCGGCTCGTGCCTTCAGCTGGCGCGGTGCCTTCGGCGTGCATACCTGGATTTCTGTCAAGCCGACCGGTGCCGCCCATTACACTGTCTACCAGGTCGTCGGCTGGCGCGCCTATCGCGGCCAGAGCACTCTCGTTATCGAACGGGACGCGCCGGATCGTCTCTGGTACGACAGCCGACCCATCGTGCTCGCCGATCTTCGCGGCGACGGGGTCGATGCGATCATCGAGAAGATCGACAGGGTTGCCCGCGCCTATCCCTATCAAGACACCTATACGCTCTGGCCCGGCCCCAACAGCAATACCTTTACCGCCTGGGTGGGACGGCGGGTGCCGGCGCTGAAACTCGATCTGCCGCCGACCGCGATCGGCAAGGACTGGCTCGGCGATGAAGGCGTTTTTGCCAAGGCGCCGTCTGGGACCGGGTTCCAGTTCTCGCTATTCGGCCTTGCGGGTGTTCTCGTCGGCGCCGAAGAGGGTATCGAGTTCAATTTCGCGGGGCTGAGCTTCGGGCTCGATCCGCTCGATCTGGCGCTGCGGCTGCCGGGGTTCGGCCATGTCTCTCTCGGGGCCGCCGACGTTGCGCCGATCCGACTTTCCGCGCAGCCTGAGGTGACGGGTGCCGTGAAATGAAGTCCGGATTAGCCGGCGCGCGATCGAACGACGGTTCATGAGCATTTGGGGCAAGATCATTGGCGGGGCCGCGGGCTTTGCGCTTGGCGGGCCGCTTGGCGCCTTGATCGGCGCGGTCGCGGGGCATGCGGTCGATCGAGCCCGGTCGCAAGCGGACGGCGATACCGATTCGACCAAATCGGTCGCATTTACGATTGGCGTCATCGCTCTTGGCGCAAAGATGGCGAAGGCGGACGGCGTCGTCACCCGCGACGAGGTTGATGCCTTCAAGGAAGTTTTCCGCGTCCCGCCCGAGGAGGCGAAAAACGTCTCCCGCGTCTTCAACACGGCGCGCCGCGACAGCCGCGGCTTTGAACCCTATGCCCGCCAGATCGCCGAGATGTTCCACGACAACCCGGCAGTGCTGGAGGAGCTGGTGTACTGCCTGGCTCATATCGCGCGGGCCGACGGGGTGGTGCACGAGAACGAAATCACCTACCTGAAGGCCGTCTCCGACATTTTCGGCCTCGACGAACATGCCTTCGAGCGGATCACCGCCTTCGGCGTTGAAAACGGCGAGGCCGATCCCTACCAGGTGCTCGGAGTCGAGCACGATATCTCCGACGACGACTTGAAGAGCGCCTATCGCGGCCTCGTCCGCGAGAACCATCCCGACCGCCTGATCGCCGAGGGCATGCCCGAGGAACTCGTCGACCTCGCCAACGACCGGCTGGCTGGAATCAACGACGCCTATGACCGGATTACCGCCCAGCGCGGCCTGAATTGATCCCATGACGGGGCTCGACATCCTCGCCCGGCCCTCGCCCAATTTCGACGATCGGGGAAGTCTGCCGATCGACATGCTGGTGCTGCACTATACGGGCATGAAAACGGCGGCGGCGGCGCTGGCGCGCCTGACCGATGCCGCGGCGAAGGTCAGTGCGCATTACCTGATCGAGGAGACGGGTGAAGTCTTTCGATTGGTCGACGAGGCTCGACGCGCTTGGCATGCCGGTGTCGCGTCATGGCGAGGTGACGACAATATCAATGCGCGATCGATCGGCATCGAGCTCGTCAACCCGGGTCATGAGTTCGGCTATCGTAACTTTCCCGAGGCGCAGATGGTGGCGCTCGAGGCGCTGGCGCGAGAGATCCTGGCACGCCACCCAATCCCGGCCCGGAACGTCGTCGGCCACGCCGATGTGGCACCGGCGCGGCGGCAGGATCCGGGCGAGCTGTTCGATTGGCCCCGGCTGGCCGGTGCCGGTATCGGTCTCTGGCCCGTCCCGGAAGTGGCACCCGCCGAGGCTTTGACGGAATTGCTGGCGGTCTACGGCTACGAAGTGGCGGCGGACGGCGTCGTCACCGCCTTCCAGCGCCATTTCCGTCCGGCTCGGGTCGACGGTGTTGCCGACGACGAATGCGCCGGTCTCGCGGCTGGATTGCTGAAAGCGGTCGAAGCGGCGGCCGAATGAGCCTATAATGAAAGACGTGGCGTCAGACGGCTGGATGGCCGCTTCCCGGCAATGGGGAAACCCGCCGGGGGGAGGAAAGTCCGGGCTCCACGGAAACACGGTGCCGGGTAACGCCCGGCGGGGGCAACCCCAGGGAAAGTGCCACAGAAAGCAAACCGCCCTCCGAAGCTTCGGCGAAGGAGGGTAAGGGTGAAAGGGTGCGGTAAGAGCGCACCGCGCCCCCGGCGACGGGGGTGGCAGGGTAAACCCCACCGGGAGCAAGACCGAGTAGGGACGGTAGGCGGTTCGACCGCCGGGCGGGTTTTCGCGCCGCCGTCCGGGTGGGTCGCAGGAGGCGTCCGGCAACGGGCGTCCCAGATGAATGGCCATCCATCGCCGGCTGAGCTTCGCGGCCCGGCCGAGCGGGGACAGAACCCGGCTTACAGGCCGTCTGGCGTCACCTTCCATGCCAACCCAAACCCGAGGCTACGACCGACGAACGAGAACAAAACATAAACAATATTCGAACGTCGGTGCCTTGCGATTCTTTTTTCGAACATTGGAACACCACACCTTGTGTTACAATTTCGATTAGATACGAGTCTTTGATTATTTGAAGAGAACATGTAATATTATTTTTATTCCATACTATTACTTTTTCTTTCCATTGACTTTCCATTTTATCCCATGATATCCCAATAAATCCCATGTTCTTAAGCATGCCTTCGTCTGTCCGGATGGCAGCCCGATAACGGGTTCAACTGGTCGCGAGGGCACCATGGGACTGGATAGGGGAAGGTGGAGTGTCGTGGCGATGGCTTTGTTCGCCGGCACATACGAGAACAAGATCGACCGGAAGGGCCGGGTGTCGCTTCCGGCGGACTTCCGTTCCGAACTGCCCGTCGAGGGCAATCGGTTGATCTATGTCTACCCATCGCCCCGCGGCGGCGCCCTCGAGGCCTGCGACCGGGCCTTCATGCAGCGGATGTCGGACAGTCTCGAACAATTCGATATGTTCTCCGACGAGGAAGACGATCTCGCCTCGATCATCGTCGCGGCGGCGCGGCGTATCTCGCTCGATGGCGAGGGCCGGATCATCCTGCCGCCGGAGTTGATCGAATTCGCCGGTGTTGACGGGCAGGTGACCTTCGTCGGCCGGGGTGCCCGTTTTCAGATGTGGTCGCCCGAGACCTTTGCCCGCCACGCCGCGGAGGCGCGAGACCGCGCCCGCGGCCGGACCATGCGGCTGGTGCCGCCGGAGGACCGGGAATGAATGCCGGCGGCCACATGCCGGTGATGCTCGACGAGGTGCTGGCCATGCTCTCACCCCGCGACGGCGGCGCCTATGTCGACGGCACCTTCGGCGCCGGCGGATATACCAGCGCCATCCTGGCGGCGGCCGATACCACGGTCTGGGCGATCGACCGCGATCCCGAAGCGGTGGCCCGCGGCCGGGTTCTCGCTGCCGAATTTCCGGACCGGCTTACCGTGCTCCAGGGCTGCTTCGGCGAGATGCGGACACTGCTTCGCGAAGCCGGTATCGAGAAGGTCGACGGCGTCGTGCTCGATCTCGGCGTCTCCTCGTTCCAGCTCGACGATCCGGCGCGCGGGTTTTCCTTCCGGTTCGACGGGCCTCTCGATATGCGAATGGCGGGGGCCGGGGATACCGCCGCGGACATCGTCAACACCATGGACGAGACGGCCTTGGCCGACATCATCCACCGGCTTGGCGAGGAACGCCGCGCCCGCCGGGTCGCCAAGGCGATCGTCGCCGCGCGCGCCGAGGCGCCGATCACCGGCACCGCCCGGCTGGCCGAGATAGTGCGCGGGGTCGTGCCAAAGGGCCGCGGCCGAATAGATCCCGCGACACGCACCTTCATGGCGCTTCGGCTTCATGTGAACGGCGAGCTGGCCGAACTCGATGCCGGTCTCGGCGCCGCCGAGGCGCTCTTGGCGCCGGGCGGACGTCTCGTCGTCGTCGCCTTCCATTCGCTTGAGGATCGCCGGGTCAAGACCTTCATGCGGACGCGCGGTGGCGTGACACCCGGCGTCTCGCGACATCAGCCGGCAACGGCTCCAAGGCGGGCGCCGAGTTTCCGGCTCCTGCGGCGGGGCACGATCAAGCCCAGCGATGCAGAGGCGGCGCGGAACCCGCGCGCGCGGTCGGCCCGACTGCGGGCGGCCGAGCGAACCGACGCCGATGCCTGGCCCTTGGAGGACGCGGCATGAAGCTGATCGCCGTCGCCACATGGAGCGTGCTCGCGACCATGGCTGTCGCCGCGATGTTCCACATCACCTTCGAGGTCGAGAAGCTGGAAGCGGGGCTCGGTCTCCTCAATCGCCAAATCGCGGAGGAGCAGGAAAGTATTCACGTCCTGCAGGCGGAATGGAGTTATCTCAACCGGCCGCAGCGGCTGGAGGAACTGTCGCGCGAACTTCTGCCCAACCTGGCGCCGGTGCGGGCCGACCAATTCGTGTCGATCGGCGGCCTGCCGATCCGGCCCGCGGCCGTAAACGAAAAGGCAGCAATTCGAACGCCAACCGGTTTCGTGCCCGCGATCGCACTCCGCCCGGGAGGGCATTCGAGATGATGTCACGTCTAAAACGCGCGCGTCGCCTGGCGCAGCCCTCGCCGGCTGCTCAACGAGCCGGCCGTCGCCGTCCCTCCATTCCGTGCCCGGCCGAGGTCGAGACCGGGCCCGTCCGCGAGGCGCTTGAGATCGGCCGCAACCGGCTGATCGTCGCCGGCGCAGTATTGACGCTCGGCTTCGTTGTCGTGGCGTTCCGGCTGATCGATATAACACTCCTGCAGGCGGCGACCGAACCCCGCATCGCCCAGGCGTCGAAGGCCTCCACCATTCAGCTCTCGCGCGCTGATATCGTCGATCGCAACGGCGTTCTCTTGGCGACCAGTCTGCCGACCGCCTCGCTCTACGCCAATCCGCGCCAGATTCCCGATGCCGACGAGACCGCTCGGCGTTTGGCCGGCGCGTTGCCCGAACTCGACGCGAAACGCCTCGTGCGGCGCCTGAAACGCGATCGTGCTTTCGTCTGGATCAAGCGGAAACTGACACCAAATCAGCGGAAAAGAGTCCTCGAGCTCGGCCTGCCCGGCGTTGATTTCCGGCGCGAGGAGGCGCGGGTCTATCCTCAAGGGCGGTTGATGTCTCACATGCTCGGGTATGTCGATGTCGACGAGACCGGCATCGCCGGTGTCGAGCGGCGCTTCGATGTCGATCTCCGGGAACGCCAATCGCCGCTCGAACTCAGCATCGATGTTCGTTATCAGCACATCCTCTGCCGCGAGTTAGCGCAGGCACGAGATGACTTCTCGGCTATCGGCGCCGCCGGTTTGATCCTCGATGTGAGGACCAGTGAGGTTCGCGCCATGTGCTCGCTGCCCGACTTCGATCCCAATCGGATTGGCGAGACCCCGAAATCGGCGCGGTTCAATCGCGCCGCCCTTGGTGTCTACGAGCTCGGCTCCGCCTTCAAGATCTTCACCACCGCAATGGCTCTCGACGTCGGCGTGGCGGGGCTCGACAAGAAATTCGATGCGACCAAGCCGCTGAAGATTTCCCGTTTCACGATCCGCGATTTCCACGCTAAGCGTCGCTGGCTCTCGGTCTCCGAGATATTCATGTATTCGTCCAACATCGGCGCGGCGCGATTGGCGATGGAAGTCGGCGGGACCCGTCAGCGGGATTTCCTGGATCGTCTCGGCCTTCTGAAACCGGCGGCAATCGAGTTGCCGGAGGTCGGCTCCCCGATGTCGCCTCGCGTCTGGCGGCCGATCAATACGATGACCATCGGTTTCGGCCATGGCATTGCCGTCAGCCCGCTGCAACTGACCGCCGGCGTCGCCGCGATGGTCAATGGTGGCACCTTCCGTCAGCCGACCCTTTTGCGTCGTGATCCCGAGGCGTCGGGCCGCCGGGTGATCTCGGAGCGGACATCGAAACGGATGCGTCGCCTGATGCGCCTCGTCGTCGAACGAGGCACCGGCGGCAAGGCCGATGCGGTCGGCTATCTCGTCGGTGGCAAGACCGGGACGGCGGAGAAGTCGGGCGTTGGCGGATATGCCCGCCAGGCACTTCTGTCTTCCTTCGTCGGCGCCTTTCCCATCGATTTACCGTGCTACGTGATCTTCGTCATGCTGGACGAGCCGAAGGGCATCAAGGCGTCGGCCGGTTATGCCACCGGCGGCTGGGTGGCGGCGCCCGCCGTCGGCCGGATCGTGAAGGGCATCGCCCCCATCGCGGGCATTCGGCCCGAACCCATCGAGGTGCCATCGGTTCGCCGCGATTTCGCCATGGATAGGCCCTCGGAGCCGGACAGACTTGCGACTTTCTGACCTTCTTGATGGAGCGAATTTGGACCAAGCGACGGTTCTCGACGATGTGAAGATCACGGGCCTTTCGGCGGATAGCCGGACGGTCCGTCCGGGGTTCTTGTTTGCCGCGATTCCGGGAACCCGGCTCGACGGGCGGAATTTCATCGACGCCGCAGTGCGGGCCGGCGCGGCGGCCGTGCTGGCCCCGCCCGATGTGACTCCGGCGGTCGTGACCCCTGGTGTCTCGCTGATTACCGACGAAAATCCGCGCCGCAGCCTGGCTCGTCTGGCCGCTGCCTTCTACGGCCCGCATCCCGACTCCGTGGTCGCGGTGACCGGCACCAACGGCAAGACCTCGGTCGCCCAATTCACCCGTCAGCTCTGGACCGCGCTTGGCGAGAAGGCGGCGAGCATCGGTACACTCGGATTCCAGGACCCGTCGGGAAGCCAGACCGGCAATCTCACCACCCCCGATCCGGTGGAGCTTCACCGCCGGCTCCATGATCTTGCCGCCGACGGCGTCGGTTGCGTCGCCATGGAGGCGTCGAGCCACGGACTCGAACAATATCGGCTCGACGGGGTTCCGGTCCGGGCCGCGGCCTTCACCAACCTCTCGCGCGATCATCTCGATTATCACGGCTCCATGGCCGCCTACCGGACGGCCAAGCTCCGGCTCTTCCGCGAGTTGCTGATGCCGGGCGGGGCCATGGTCATCAACGCCGAGACGCCCGAATACCCGGCCCTGGTGCAGATTGCCGAGGAGCGGGGTCTTGATCTCTACGGCTATGGGCTGGAGAAAGGGGATATCCGCTGTCATCGGATGATCCCGGGCCCCGAGGGCTGGACACTCGATCTCGAGGTGCTGGGCACGCGCCACGCGGTCGAATTGCCGCTGATCGGCTCGTTTCAGGTATCGAACGCACTCGCGGCCCTTGGTCTGGTGATCGGCTGCGGCGCGGAATACGCGGCGGCGACGGACGCCTTGGCCCGGCTCGAAGGGGTCGCGGGGCGGATGGAGACGGTCGCCGAGACGTCCGCCGGCGCACGGGTGATCGTCGATTATGCCCACACGCCGGATGCGCTCGAAGCCGTCCTCACGGCCGTTCGTCCGCATGTCGGTCGGCGGCTCATCGTCGTCTTCGGCTGCGGCGGCGACCGGGATACCGGAAAGCGGCCCGAGATGGGTGCCATTGCGGCGCGGTTGGCCGACGGCATCATCGTGACCGACGACAATCCGCGCACCGAGGATCCGGGACGCATCAGGCGCGAGATCATCGCCGCTTGCCCGGACAGCATCGAGGTCGCCGGGCGGCGGGACGCGATCGGTGTCGCGATCTCCGAATTGGCCGAAGGCGATCTCCTGGTCGTCGCCGGCAAGGGGCACGAGACCGGCCAGATCGTCGGCGACGAGACCCTTCCTTTCGTCGATGCCGAGGTGGTCCGCGAATTCATCGGGGGAGCGCCACATGCTCTATAACCTGCTCGCTCCGCTCGCCGAAGAGTTCATCGTCTTCAACCTTTTCCGCTATCTCACCTTCCGGACCGGCGGCGCCATCATGACCGCCGTCGTAATTAGCTTTCTCTTTGGGCCGCTCATCATCAATTGGCTGAAATCGGCACAGAACGGCGGTGCGCCAGTGCGCGAGGACGTGCCCGAAGGACACCTGAAAAAGGCGGGAACGCCGACCATGGGCGGGTTTCTGATCCTGTTCGCGATCGCCTCCAGCACTCTGCTCTGGGCCGATCTCAGGAACGGCTATGTTTGGGTCGTCCTGCTAGTGACCATCGGCTTCGGCGGGGTCGGGTTCGCCGACGATTACATCAAGCTTTCCCGCGAATCGAAGGGGCTGTCGGGCAAGGTCAAGCTGCTGCTCGAGGTCGCGATCGCGCTGGTCGCCGCCTACTGGGTGATCGAGCTGACGCGCGATCCCTTGGCCACCAGCCTGGCGCTGCCCTTCCTCAAGAATGCACTGGTCAACCTCGGCTGGATCTTCATTCCCTTCGCCATCTTCGTCATGGTCGGAGCGTCGAACGCGGTCAATCTGACCGACGGTCTCGACGGCTTGGCGATCGTACCGGTGATGATCGCCGCCGCCTGTTTCGGTTTCATCGCCTATCTGGTCGGCAATGCGATCTATTCGGGCTATCTGCAGATCCACTATGTGCCGGGGGTCGGCGAATTGGCAGTCTTCTGCGGGGCGCTGGTCGGCGCCAGCCTCGGCTTCCTCTGGTACAACGCGCCGCCGGCCATGGTCTTCATGGGCGACACCGGCTCGCTCTCGGTCGGCGGAGCGCTCGGCGCCATCAGCGTCGTCACCAAGCATGAACTCGTGCTCGCCATCATCGGCGGACTGTTCGTTCTGGAGACGGTCTCGGTCATCGTCCAAGTCGCCTCCTTCAAGCTCACCGGCAAGCGGGTTTTCGCGATGGCGCCGCTGCATCATCACTTCGAGAAGAAGGGCTGGGCCGAGCCCACCATCGTTATCCGGTTCTGGATCATCGCGTCGATTCTCGCCCTCGTCGGCATGTCGACCCTGAAGCTGAGGTAGGGCGGCCGTGATCGATCTCGCCATCTTCAAGGACCAGACCGTCGCGGTCATGGGGCTCGGACGATCGGGCCTGGTGGCGGCCCGGGCGCTCGTGGTGGGCGGCGCCCGGGTGGCGGCCTGGGACGACGATCCGGCGCGCCGCGAGGCGGCGGCGGATTTGCCGCTTGCCGATCTGGCGGCGGCCGATTGGTCTGCGATCGACACCCTGGTCCTCAGCCCGGGCATTCCCCACACCTGGCCCGAGCCGCACCCGGCCGCGGCGGCGGCCCGCGCCGCCGCCGTCGAGATCGTGGGAGATATCGAATTGCTGGTCCGCGCCTGCCCCGAGGCGCGCTTTATCGGCGTTACCGGGACCAACGGGAAGTCGACCACGACAGCCCTGATCGGTCATCTGCTGCGCGCCGCCGGCCGCCGGATCGAAGTTGGCGGAAACCTCGGTACGCCGGCACTCGCCCTGGCACCGCTTGGTGCCGCCGGGGCCTACGTGTTGGAGATGTCGTCCTATCAGTTGGAGATTACGCCGTCGGCAAGGTTCGACGTTGCGGTGCTGCTCAATCTCAGCCCCGACCATCTGGACCGGCATGGCGGCATGACAGGCTATGTCGCCGCGAAGCGGCGCATCTTTGATTCGGGTCCGACCGATCAAACCGCCATTGTCGGGGTCGACGATCCCCAATCCGCCGAGATTTTCGACGACCTCCTCGCCGGAGCCGGCCGCCGCGTGGTGCCGATCTCCGCCGAGATCCGCGTCGAGGGCGGCGTCTATGCCGCGGATGGCCGGTTGCATGATACTCTTGACCGCGTAGACCGGCCTGTTGTGACGCTGTCCGGAATTCAGACCCTGCCCGGAAGCCACAACGCGCAAAACGCCGCCGCCGCCTATGCGGCGGTGCGGGCGATGGGGATCGGCGCGGAGGCGATCGGCGATGCCATGCCGAGCTATCCCGGTTTGCCGCATCGTCAGCAATTGGCGGCGATCGTCGACGGCGTCCGCTACGTCAACGATAGCAAGGCGACCAATCCGGAAGCCGCGGCCCGGGCGCTGGCCTGCTACGACGCAATCTACTGGATCGCTGGGGGACGGGCCAAGGAGGGGGGCCTGGCGGCAATCGAGTCCTATCTCACCCATATCCGGTGCGCCTTTCTGATCGGCGAAGCGGCGGAGCAAATGGCCGAGGCGCTCGAAGGCCGGGTCGAAACCGAGTTCTGCGGCGACTTGGCGACGGCAGTTGGCCGCGCCCGCGAGGTCGCGGCTGATGTGGAAGGCGCGGTGGTTCTGCTATCGCCCGCTTGCGCTTCCTTCGATCAGTTTCCGAATTTCGAGGCGCGCGGCGATCGATTCCGCGATCTCGCCGCGGCGTTGCCGGGTGTTCACGACGATGTCGGACAGGGCGGGAGGGCTGCCTGAGCCATGTCAATCGCCCGCACCGATAACTCTGTCCTCGGCCGCTGGTGGCGGACGGTCGATCGCTGGACCTTCCTGACCATTCTGGCGCTGGCGGCGATCGGCGTGGTGCTGACCATGTCCGCCAGCCCGCCGGTCGCCGAACGCATCGGCCTAGATCCGCTGCATTTCGTGCGCCGGCACATCATGTATCTGCCGGCAGCGCTCTTCCTGCTGATCGGCGTCTCGCTGCTGTCGCCGGTAAATGCCCGACGTCTCGCGGTCGCGGCGTTCGTTGTCGCGGTGCTGTTGTTGGGGGTGACGCTTCTCGTCGGCGGCGAGATCAAGGGCGCGCGGCGGTGGATTTCGTTCGGCGGCTTTTCGCTGCAACCGTCGGAGTTCGTCAAACCCGCCTTCGCGGTGGTCGCCGCCTGGATGTTCTCGGCGCGCCGGCTCGGAGAGGAAATTCCGGGAAACTTCATCGCCTTCATGCTGTGCGCGCTGGTCGTCGGCCTCCTTCTCCTGCAGCCGGATGTCGGCCAGGCGCTGATCGTACTTTCGGTCTGGTTCGCACAGTGGTTCCTGGCCGGCCTGCCGACGATCTGGGTCGCCTTCGCCTTCGGCGCTGCCCTCGTCGGAATGATCGCCGCCTATTTTATCTTTCCCCACGTGGAGAGCCGCATCGACCGTTTCTTCGATCCCGCATCGGGCGACAGCTATCAGGTCGACAAGTCGATGGAAGCCTTCATGAACGGCGGCCTCTGGGGCCGGGGGCCGGGCGAGGGCCTGGCCAAGGAACACCTGCCGGACGCCCATGCCGATTTCATCCTGGCGGTCGCGGGCGAGGAATTCGGGCTCGTCCTATGTCTTCTGATCGTTGTCCTGTTTGCCTTCGTCGTTTGGCGCGGCATCGGCAACGTGATGCGGAACGGCGACCTGTTCGTGGTCTTGGCGGCGACCGGCCTGCTGGTGCAGTTGTCGTTGCAGGCCCTGATCAATATGGGCTCGACCACCAGCCTGATGCCGACCAAGGGAATGACGTTGCCGTTTATCTCCTATGGCGGCTCGTCGCTCCTGGCGATCTCCTTCGCCATGGGATTGTTGCTGGCGCTGACCCGCCGGCGGCCGGGAGGTGCCGGATGAACGAGCACCGCCGTCCGATTCTGCTCGCCGCCGGGGGCACCGGCGGTCATGTCTTTCCGGCTCAGGCGCTGGCGGCCGAGTTGCGGGTCCGGGGATATCCCTTGGCACTCGCCGCGGACCGGCGGGGCGAGGCCTTCGGCGGCGCTCTTGGCGAGCTCGAGATTCATCGGGTGGATGCCGCCGGAATTTCGGGCCGGGGGCCTGTCGCGAAATTGGGTGCGCTGGCCCATCTGGGGCGGGGATATCTACAGGCACGTCGCCTATTGCGCCGCCTCGACCCGCCTGTCGTGGTGGGATTCGGTAGCTATCCCTCGGCGCCCACGGTCCTGGCCGCTCAGCATCAGGGCCGCAAGACCGTGATCCACGAGCAGAACGCGGTCCTCGGTCGCGCCAATCGGCTGCTTGCCCGGCGGGCCACCCGGATCGCCACCGCCTTCCGCGCGGCCGCGGGTCTCCGCGCCGTCGATCGCGACCGCGCGATTTGGACCGGCAATCCGGTCCGTGCCGGGATCGTCGAACTTCGGAACACGCCCTACCGGCAGCCCGGTCCGGCGGATCCGCTTCATATCCTCGTTTTCGGCGGCAGCCAGGGCGCGGCCGTCTTCGCGGAGGTGGTACCGGCTGCTCTGGCGGAGCTCGCGCGGGATCTTCGCCGCCGCGTCCGAGTGGTCCAGCAATGTCGTGCCGACGAAATTCACGCGGTCGAGGAGACTTACCGGGAAGCCGGAATCGAAGCCGTGGTGGCGCCGTTCCTCGACGATATTCCCGAGCGTCTCGCGGAGGCGACCCTGGTGATATGCCGCGCCGGCGCGTCCACCATCGCCGAACTGGCGGCGGCCGGCCGGCCGGCCATCATGGTGCCCTTCCCCCATGCAACCGACGACCATCAGACCGCCAACGCGGAGGGGCTGTCGGATGCCGGCGGCGGGTGGATCATCCAACAGACGGCTCTGACCGCGGCGCATTTGACCGAGCGCGTGGCGGCACTTCTCGCACCGGGGCCGAGCCTGGCGACGGCGGCGGGCTGCGCCGAACACCTCGGCAAACCGGAGGCCGCGGCCCTTCTCGCCGATCTGATCGTCGATGTGATCGATGGTAACGGGGACAGCGTTGGGGTCGATACCGTTGGTAAGCGGGAGGCCGCCGCATGAAATCGATGCCTTTGACCATCGGAACCATTCATTTCGTCGGCATCGGCGGGATCGGCATGTCGGGGATCGCCGAGGTGATGCATAACCTCGGCTATAAGGTGCAGGGCAGCGACATCGCGGCCGGCGCCAACGTCGAGCGCTTGCGGGAACTGGGTCTTTCCGTCGCGATCGGCCACGACGAGGGCAATGTCGCGGCGGCCGATGTCGTGGTGATTTCCTCGGCGGTGAAGGAAGACAATCCCGAAGTTGCTGCGGCGCGCGCCAATCTGATCCCGGTCGTCCGCCGGGCCGAGATGCTGGCGGAGTTGATGCGCCTCAAATGGTCGGTTGCGGTCGGCGGCACCCATGGCAAGACGACGACAACCTCGATGATCGCGGCGATCCTCGATACCGCCGGATACGATCCGACCGTGATCAATGGCGGCATTATCAACGCATACGGCACCAATGCCCGGCTCGGCGAGGGCGAATGGATGGTCGTCGAGGCGGACGAGTCCGACGGCACCTTCGTCAAACTGCCGGCCACCATTGCCGTCGTCACCAATATCGACCCGGAACATCTCGATTTCTACGGTAGCTTCGATGCCGAGAAAGTGGCCTTCCAGACCTTCATCGAGAATATTCCCTTTTACGGCTGCGCCGCCCTTTGCATCGATCATCCGGAAGTGCAGGCGATGATCGGTCAAATCACGGACCGCCGGATCATCACTTACGGTTTCAGCCCGCAGGCCGAGATCAAGGGTGAGAACCTTCGCGACGGGCCCGGCGGCATGGTGTTCGACGTGGTCCAGACAACGCGCGGCCAATCGCCGATCCGGATCAAGGGGCTGCGCCTGCCGATGTTCGGGCGCCACAACGTCGAGAATGCGCTTGCCGGTGTCGCGGTGGCGCTGGAGATGGATATCCCGGTCGATACCATCCGTGCCGCGTTGGCCGGATTCGCCGGTGTCAAACGCCGCTTCACAAAGACCGGCGAGACCGGCGGCATCACCGTGATCGATGATTACGGCCATCATCCGGTGGAAATCCAGGCGGTGCTCGAAGCCGCCCGCGGAGCGACAAGGGGCCGGGTAATCGCCGTCGTCCAGCCGCACCGCTACAGCCGGCTGATGAGCCTCTTCGAGGAGTTCTGTACCTGTTTCAACGACGCCGACACGGTGATCGTGGCCGACGTCCACGCGGCCGGCGAAGCGCCGATCGAGGGTGTCGATCGGGATGCCCTGATCGGCGGGCTTCTGACCCACGGTCACCGCGACGTGCGGCCGCTCCACGATCCCGCCGAGCTGGCCCTGCTGGTGAAGGCGACGGCGGCGGCGGGAGACCTGGTCGTCTGCCTCGGCGCCGGCACCATTACCAATTGGGCGAACGCGCTGCCGGGTGAGTTGGCGGCGCTCGCCGGCGGCCGGGCGGAGGCGGGGTGATGGTCATGGCCGCCGCGAGAATTCCCGAGACCATGATGGACCGCCTGCCCCCGGTTCGCGGTCGATACGAGGCCGGGGCCGATCTTGCCGGTCGCAACTGGTTCCGCGTCGGCGGTCCGGCGGAGGTTCTGTTCGAGCCCAGGGATGCGGAAGACTTGGGAGATTTCCTGTCGGATTGTCCGTCCGACATACCCCTGACAGTCATCGGTTTCGGGTCGAATCTACTGGTTCGCGATGGCGGTGTGCCCGGTGTCGTTCTGCATCTCGGCGAGAACTTCGCGGGCATCGACTTCGAGGCGGATGGCGTCCGCGTCGGCGCCGCGGCACTTGATGTGAACGTCGCGCGCGCCGCCCAGCGCCAAGCGCTCGAGGGATTGGAATTCCTCTCCGGCATCCCGGGCACGATCGGCGGCGCTCTGCGAATGAATGCAGGCGCCTATGGCGGTGAAATGGCCGATATCGTGATCGAGGTGACGGCGCTTGACCGAGAAGGGCGGTTCCACCGCGTCGCCGGCGCGGAGATGGGATTCGGGTATCGCCACACGGCGGCGGCCACCGACTGGATCTTCATCGAAGCCCGACTTCGGGCCCGGTCCGGTGCGGCGGCCCGGATCGAGGCGCGGATGTCCGAGATCGCCGCCCAACGAACCGAAAGTCAGCCGCGCACCCGAACAGGCGGCTCGACCTTCGCCAACCCGCCGGGCCACAAGGCCTGGGAGCTGATCGATCGCGCCGGTTGCCGCGGTCTGCGGCGGGGCGGCGCGATGGTCTCGCAGCAACACTGCAATTTCCTGATCAATACCGGGACCGCCACGGCGACGGATTTGGAAGCCTTGGGCGAGATTGTCCGCGACAAGGTCCGAGCGACAACGGGGATCGAACTCGATTGGGAGATTCGCCGCATCGGCATTAACGCGGGGGAGGACGGATGACGAAAAAAGCGTCGAAATCCGCTAAAGCCGCGAAACGAGCACCGGCGCGCCGCCGGGTCAGGCCGAGCTGGTTGCGGCCGGCCTTGATCTTTGGCACGACGACCTTGTCGATCGCCGGTCTCGCGGGCGGTGCCTGGTGGCTTTGGTCGTCCGGCATCAAGGATCGCTCGCTGACCTATCTGGCGACCGAGTATCGCGACGCCAATGTCGCGGCGGGGCTGGTGGTCGGTGAAGTTCTCGTTTCGGGTCGGCGCGAAACCGATCGTGGCCGGCTTCTCCGTGCGATCGACGTCAAACGGGGCGACCTCATTCTTGCCTTCGATCCGGCGGCGGCGCGGCGGCGTATCGAAGCGCTCGGCTGGGTCAAGAGGGCTCGGGTCGAACGCCGGCTGCCCGACATGATCGAGGTCGCGCTGGAGGAACGCCGCCCGATCGTGATCTGGCAGCACAAGGGGCGCTTTCAACTGGTCGACGACGAGGGCGCGGTGATCGGTGCCAGCGGCGTCGAACGGTTTCCCGACCTCAAGCTTGTCGTCGGCAAGGATGCGCCGAGGCACGCCCGTGCTTTCCTGGAGATGCTGGCGCGCCAGCCGACCTTGATGGATCGCGTAAAGGCGGCGATCTGGACCGGCGGGCGGCGGTGGAACCTTCGCTTCCGGAACGGCATCGAGATTCGCCTGCCCGAGAAGGATCCGGCGTCCGCCTGGGACCGACTTGCGCGGTACGAACGGGAGCATGGTCTGACGCGCCGCGATATCAGCGCCATCGATCTTCGCAGCCCCGACCGGGTGGTGGTGCGGGTCAACGAACGGCCGGCTGCCGAAAACGACAACGGCAGCGGGCGAACGTAAACGCAATGAGCGAGAGAACGGGGAACGGGAGGTAACGGCCGGGTGGCTCGACAGGCACAGATAGCGGCACTCGACATCGGCACGACGAAGGTATGCTGCTTCGTCGCCGAGGTGGATGGCGAGCGGGTCCGCGTCACCGGCATTGGCCATCATGTCAGCGAGGGCTTGAAGGCTGGTGCCATCGTCGATATGGGAGCGGCCGAACGATCGGTCACCGCTGCCGTGCACGCGGCCGAGCTGATGGCTGACACCACGGTCCGCGAGGTGGTGGTCAACGTCTCGGCGGGCGGCCCGACCAGTCACTTCATCGATATCGATACCGAACTCGGCGTCGCACCCGTCGGCGACCGGGATCTGGCACGCCTTTTCAACGATCAGCGGCTCGCCAGCATCGCCGGGGAACGTCATCTCGTGCACGCCATTCCGGTTGGCTATACCTTGGATGGGTCCGGCGGTATTCGCGATCCCCGCGGTCTCCACGGCCGTGCGCTCGAGGTTCGCCTCCATGCGGTCACGGCGGCGCCCAACGTTCTCCAGAATGTCTTCAATTGCGTCGAGCGCTGCGATCTCCGCATTACCGATTTCGCCGTCAATCCCTATGCCGCCGGCCTTGCTTGCGTGGTCGAGGACGAACTCGACCTTGGGGTCACGGTGATCGACATGGGCGGCGGTACCACGTCGATGGCGATCTTCTTCGAAGGGGCGCTGGTTCATGTGGACAGCATCCCGATCGGCGGCGGGCATATCACAAACGATATCGCGCGGGGTCTCTCGACCCCCTCTCAGAACGCCGAGCGGTTGAAGACCCTGCACGGCAATTGCCTGCCCTCGCCGACCGACGAACGCGAAATGATCACGGCGCCTCGGGTCGGCGAGGAAGACGAGGCGCAAGCGCCGAGCCTGCCCAAATCCTTCCTCGTCAGTATCATCGCGCCCCGGGTCGAGGAGATCCTGGAGCTGGCGCGAGACCGGCTGGCCGCAAGCGGATTGGACCGCAAGGCCGGGCGGCGGGTGGTTTTGACGGGCGGCGCCAGCCAACTCCCGGGTGTCCGCGAGTTCGCGGGACAAATTCTCGACAAGCAAGTGCGCATGGGAAGGCCGATCCGGGTGTCCGGATTGGCCGAGGCCACGTGCGGGCCCGCCTTTTCGGCCTGTGCGGGACTGCTCCTGGTCGCGGTCGACGACCGCGGCGAGGCCTGGCCGCCCCCGACCGTGGATAACGGGAGATCGGAACGGTTTCTCGGTCGAATCGGAGGATGGTTCCGTGCGAATTTCTAGAATCCGGATTCGAAACGACCGGTCCCGCCAATTCGGCGCGATCAAAATCCGCCGGTGGAGACCGGCGACCCCTAGCATTGTAACCAAATTGCGGAGGCTTTAATGACTATTAAGCTCTCGATGCCAGAAACGGAGACCGACTTGAAACCGCGGATCACCGTCGTCGGCGTCGGCGGTGCCGGCGGAAACGCCGTCAACAACATGATCCAGGCCAACCTGGAAGGCGTCGACTTCGTCGTGGCCAATACGGATGCCCAGGCACTCGGGCAATCCCAGGCCGAACGAAAACTCCAATTGGGCATCTCGATCACCCAGGGCTTGGGTGCCGGCTCGCGGCCGGAGATCGGCCGTGCGGCGGCGGAAGAGGCGTTGGACGAGATTCTCGACCACCTGGCCGGCAGCCACATGGTGTTCGTCACCGCCGGCATGGGTGGCGGTACCGGCACGGGTGCCGCGCCCGTGATCGCGCGCGCGGTACGCGAGCATGGCATCCTGACCGTCGGCGTCGTCACCAAGCCCTTCCACTTCGAGGGCAATCAGCGGATGAAGACCGCCGAGTCGGGAATCGAGGAACTGCAGCAGTTCGTCGACACGTTGATCATAATCCCGAACCAAAACCTGTTCCGCATCGCCAACGAGAAGACGACCTTCGCGGAGGCCTTCACGATGGCGGACAACGTTCTCTATTCGGGCGTGCGCGGGGTCACCGATCTGATGGTCATGCCAGGCCTGATCAATCTCGACTTCGCCGACGTGCGGACCGTGATGAGCGAGATGGGCAAGGCGATGATGGGAACCGGCGAGGGTGACGGCGAGGGCCGCGCCATCACGGCGGCCGAAGCGGCGATCTCAAACCCGCTGCTCGACGACATCACCATGAAGGGTGCCCGGGGTGTTCTGATCAACATCACCGGCGGTCCCGACATGACCTTGTTCGAGGTCGACGAGGCGGCCAATCGCATTCGCGAGGAAGTCGACAACGAAGCTAATATCGTCTTTGGCTCGACTTTCGATGATTCGATGGAAGGCTTGGTCCGCGTCTCCGTTGTCGCGACCGGGATCGAAGCCGAAAGCGTGACTTCGCCCCGTCCGCTACCGTCCGGACTCTCGACCTTGAAGCCGCGCGTCGCGGCCCCGGAGAAGTCGGAAACCGCGGCACCGGCGACCCCGGTTGCGCCACCCGCTGCGGCGGCCGAGCAACCGCCGGCGGTTGCAACGACGCCGGAGCCGGAAGAAACACCGGCCGCCACCGATGGTGAAGCGGATGAAGAAGAGGACATGGAACCGCTTCTTCTCGACGAGCTGAGCGAGCCGAGCGAGCCCGTCGAGGCCGCACCCGCGCCCGCACCCGCGCCGAAAAAGCCGGCGGCGACCCGGACCGTTCGCAAGGTCGCCCGGGTGACGGTCACAAAGCCACAGGTGGAGCCGAAACTGGTCGAACCGGCGCCGGCCGAGCCCGCGAAACCGCGTCGCGAGCCCTTCATCCCGCCGAAACCGGTCATGCCGGAGGAAACCTCGGAGGACAAGCAGCCGGAGCCCTTTGCGGCGGCGGCGATGGAGAACGCGCGAAGTGAACCGCAAAAGGCGCGTCGGCCGAGTCTTTTTGAACGCATGACCGGTGCCGGACGCACTGGTGCGCAAACAGCACAGGCGTCTCCGGTGGTGGCCCAACCAGCTCCGGTCCAAACCGCCGAGCCGGCGCCGGAGCCGGAACAGCCGGGTCGACTGGAGTTGCCGCAATCGGAGGAGGAAATGCTTGATATTCCAGCATTTCTTCGCCGTCAGGCGAATTAGGCGAAGAGCCTAGGACGGACTCTTCGTTCGACGGCAATGCTAGGTGTTGCGCGGCCGCCCGGTCTGGGCGGCCGCGTAACAATCCGAAACAAAGAGTGATTTGTGACGGGGTGGGGTGGTTGCTAAACCATTATGGACGGTGGGCCGACCGAAATCGGCAAGGCTCGCGAAACGATTATAAAGGCGCCGCGAAGGCGCTGGGTGGAGGTTAAGCGTGGAGGATCTTCTCAGTCAAACGGTGCGGCGCGCGATTTCGGGCAGCGTCGTTCGTCAGAAGACCTTGCAAGAGGAAGTGCGCTGCACGGGGGTTTCCCTGCATGGCGGCGCGTCGGTTGCGCTTCGCCTTACACCGGCGGCGGCGGATAGCGGCATCGTCTTCCGCCGGATTGATGCCGATGACGCCGAGATCGAAGCCCGTTTCGAGAATGTCGTCGATACGCGGCTTTGCACGAAGATCCAAAATGCGGACGGTGTCTCCGTCGCGACCATCGAGCATCTGATGGCGGCGCTTGCGGCTTGCGAGGTCGATAACGTCGTAGTCGAGCTGGATGGCGACGAGGTGCCGGTGATGGACGGTAGCGCCGAACCCTTCGTCCGCTTGATCGAGAGCGTGGGTGTGGCCGAACAGGAAGCGCCGCGCCGCGCCATTCGCGTGTTGCGCCCGATAACGGTACGCGACGGCGCCAAGTTCCTATCCATCGAGCCGGCCGAGGTTGCGGTCATGGGGCTTGAGATCGAATTCGATGCGGCCCGAATCGGTTGCCAGTCCAAAACGGTGGAGCTGTCGGGCCCTGCGATTCGCGGCGAGCTGGCCGCGGCGCGGACCTTCGGCTTTCTTCACGAGGTCGAGGCGATGCACCAGGCCGGGCTCGCGCGCGGCGGATCGCTTGACAATGCCGTCGTTATCGACGGGAACGACGTCATGAACGAGGACGGATTGCGCTTCGAGGACGAGTTCGTGCGCCACAAGCTGCTCGATTGCGTCGGAGATTTATATCTCGCGGGCGGTCCCATCATTGGCGCCATCTCGGGAAGCCGGGTCGGGCATGCGTTGAACAATGCGTTGCTCGAAGCCCTCTTCGCGGATGAGACGGCATGGACCTGGGCGACGATCGAGGATGCCGCCGTGCCGACGATTGCGCCGGCCTGGGAAGGCGATGCCGCCGCGGCGACAGCCTGAACGACGCGGTTCGGCAATTCATCATCGAAAACTGGTGGTTTCCGCCTGCTTGCGGTAGGAAAGGCGGACGTCGAATGGTATAAGGTTCCCGGGCGCGGGGCCGTCCGCTGTAGTCATCCCATCGCGATGTTGCGTCGATGAACGAAACCCAACGAAAGAAGTGCGGATATTATGGCGCGATCGTCGCGGTCATGCTGGCTTTTGTCGTTGCCGGTTGCGATTCGCTCGAACTTCCGGGCCTCGCTGAGGACGACGAAAGCCATCTCAAAAAGGACACGAGCGTTGAGGGACTCTACAACAACGCAATGGATAGTCTGGAAGCCGGTTGGTACGACCTGGCGGCCGATCTGTTTGACGAGGTAGAGCGCCAGCACCCCTATTCGGCTTGGGCGACGAAGGCCCAGTTGATGGCCGCCTATACCCATTATCAGAACAATACCTACGATGAGGCGGTGATCGCGCTCGACCGCTTTATTGAATTGCATCCCGGCCACCGGGACGTGGGTTACGCCTATTATTTGAAGTCGCTTTCCTATTACGAACAAATCTCGGATGTGGGGCGCGACCAAAAGATGACCCGTCTCGCCCTAGCGTCGCTCCGCGATGTGGTGAAACGCTTCCCCAAAACCGCCTTCTCCCGCGATGCGCGCATCAAACTTGATCTGACCTTCGATCATCTTGCGGGCAAGGAGATGGAGGTCGGCCGCTACTATATGGGCCGACGCGAATATCTGGCGGCGATCAATCGTTTCAAGGTCGTCCTCGACAAGTATCAAACGACCACCCACGTGCCGGAAGCCCTTCATCGCATGACCGAAGCCTATCTGGCACTTGGCGTGACCGACGAGGCACAAATGACGACCGCTGTTCTCGGATACAATTATCCGGGCAGTCAATGGTACGAGGACAGTTACGCCCTCCTGCAGCAACGGGCCCTGAAGCCGGCGCGCAAGAAAGGCTCCTGGCTGAGTTGGATGTGGGATTGGGCGAACTGAATCGATCATGCTGACGGCGCTCACCGTTCGAAACGTCGTTCTGATCGATCGCCTCGATCTGTCCTTTGGCGAAGGCCTCAGCGTCCTGAGTGGCGAAACGGGTGCCGGAAAATCGATACTCCTCGACGCCTTTGGCTTGGCGCTCGGCGCGCGCGGGGAGGCCGCCATGGTCGGCGCCGCGGCGGAACGGGCGAGCGTCTCGGCGAGTTTTGAGATTGACGGCGGTCATCCCGCCCAGACCATTCTGGAAGATCGGGCCTTGGCCGGGGATGATCAGCTGGTTCTCCGCCGCGTCGTCGGTGGTGATGGCCGCAGCCGCGCTTTCGTCAACGACCAACCGGTAAGCGTCGGCCTGCTCCGCGAATTAGGCGATTCCCTGGTTGAAATTCATGGCCAGTTCGATGCGCGCGGTCTGATCGAACGCCGGGTTCACCGCGCTGCCCTGGATGCGTTCGGCGGGTTTGGTGGGAAGGTCGACTCCGTCGGGAAGGCGCACCGCGCTTGGCGTGCCGCGACGGAAGCCCTCGAGGCGGCGCGAGCCGAAGCCGCTTCGGCCAGCGCCGACGAGGCGCTGCTCCGGCACGATGTCGAGGAACTGTCGCAGTTGGCACCCGAACCCGGCGAGGAAGCCGCCCTGGCGGAAAGCCGGAGCATCCTTCTGAACGCCGAACAGTTGATCGAGGCCATGAACGGCGCCGTTACCGAACTCTCCGGCGATTCGGGCGCGGAGCACCGCCTGCGAGTGGCGCATCGCCTGCTCGATACTGTGGCATCCAAGGCGGGAACCCGTCTCGACCCCGCCTTGGCGGCACTCGAACGCGCGCGCTTGGAAGCCGAGGATGCGCTGCATGAGTTGCATGCCGCCACCGAGGGGATCGACGCGGCTGGCGAGCGCCTGCAATCGGTGGAGGATCGACTGTTCGCCCTGCTGGATGCCGCGCGAAAGCATGGGGTCGCGGTCGACGATCTACCGGGCGTCGCCGAAACATTGGAGCGGCGTCTCGGCCTGATCGACGAGAGCGGGGCCACTCTGGCGGATCTCGAACGCGATGCGGATGCTGCGCGGGAGGCCTATGAGACGACGGCCCAAAATTTAAGTGCGGCTCGCGCCAAGGCGGCTAAGCGTTTGGATAGGGTCGTGACCAAGGAACTGACGCCGCTCAAACTGGAGAAGGCCCGGTTCGAAACCGCGATTGAAAGAGTTTCCGAAGCCGATTGGGCCGAGCATGGGATCGACCGCATCGAATTTCGGGTCGCGACCAATCCCGGTTCGGCACCCGGCCCGCTGGCCAAGATCGCGTCGGGCGGCGAGCTCTCGCGGTTTATGCTGGCGCTCAAGCTGGCGCTGGCCGAAGTGGGTGCCGCGCCGACTTTGGTCTTCGACGAGGTCGATGCCGGGGTCGGCGGTGCGACCGCGGATGCGGTCGGCGAGCGTCTGGCGCGGCTCGGCGGACGTTATCAGGTTCTCGTCGTCACCCATTCGCCCCAGGTCGCGGCGCGGGGCGACGATCACCTGAAGGTCGCCAAGCTGAACGACAAGAAGGCCGCCACGACCATCGTCGACCGCCTGGACGATGCGGGAAGACGGGAAGAGGTGGCGCGGATGCTCTCGGGCCGCACCGTGACGGACGAGGCGCGGGGGGCCGCAGATAGACTGATGCGCGGGAGCGCCGAGTGAGCGAGGCTCCGAAACCCGTCGATGCGCTGAGCGAGGCCGAGGCGCGGCGGGAGCTGGCCCGCCTCGCCTTCGAGATCGCCCATCACGATGCTCTCTACCACCAGGAAGACGCGCCGGAGATCTCCGATGCGGCTTATGACGACCTCCGCCGGCGAAACGAGGCCATCGAGGAACGGTTTCCACATCTTCAACGGCGCGACAGTCCGAGTCGCCGCGTCGGCGCAGCGGCTACGGGCGGTTTCGCCAAGGTGGCGCATGCCCGGCCGATGCTGTCGCTCGCGAACGCCTTCGACGCCGAGGACGTGCGGGATTTCGTCCAACGGGCGCGCCGCTTCCTTGGTCTTGATGAAGCCGAGGTGGTGGCGCTGATGGTCGAGCCCAAGATCGACGGGCTTTCCGCTTCGCTTCGCTACGAAGGGGGCCGGTTCGTTCTGGGTGCGACGCGCGGCGACGGCAGCGAGGGGGAAAACATCACCGCCAACCTGCGAACGGTCGGCGACATTCCGGCCGAATTGTCCGATGCGCCCGAGATCTTGGAAGTGCGGGGCGAGGTCTATATGAGCCGCGCCGATTTCCTGGCCCTCAACGAACGCCAAGAAGCGGCGGAAGCCAAGATCTTCGCCAATCCGCGGAATGCCGCGGCCGGAAGCCTTCGCCAGTTGGATTCGTCCATTACCGCCGAGCGCCCGCTGCACTTCTTCGCCTATGGCTGGGGCGAGGTTAGTAGCGAGGTTGCCGGGACCCAGGCGGAATTTCTCTCGACCCTCGCGGCCTGGGGATTTTCCACCAACCCGCATGCCCGTCTCTGCGGCGACGTCGATGAGGTGCTCGCCGCCTATGACGATATCCAGGCGCGGCGGGCCGACCTGCCGTACGACATCGACGGCATGGTGTACAAGATCGACCGGCTCGACTGGCAGGTGCGTCTCGGCATGGTGAGCCGGGCGCCGCGCTGGGCGATCGCGCATAAATTCCCCGCCGAACAGGCCGAGACGGTGCTGAACGAAATCCGCATCCAGGTCGGCCGGACCGGCGCCCTGACGCCTGTGGCCGAATTGGCGCCGGTGACCGTCGGCGGGGTCGTCGTCAGTCGCGCGACACTTCACAACGAGGACGAGATCGCCCGGCTCGATGTCCGCGCCGGCGATCGCGTGGTCATTCAGCGCGCCGGCGACGTGATCCCCCAGGTGGTCCGCGTTCTGGTCGAAAATCGGCCGGCGGCGGCGGTGCCCTACGTCTATCCCGAAACCTGCCCCGTCTGCGGCAGCCGTGCCGTCCGCGAGGAAGGCGAAGTGGTCCGGCGGTGTACTGGCGGGCTCGTCTGCGATGCCCAGGCGGTCGAGCGGTTGAAGCATTTCGTCGGCCGGAACGCCTTCGACATCGAAGGGTTGGGGGCCAAACATATCGTCGCTTTCCGCGAGGACGGCTTGATTCATACTCCCGGCGATATCTTTCGCCTCCGTGATCACGGGCAAGCGATCGAGGCGCGCGAGGGTTGGGGCGATCAATCGGTCGCCAATCTCATGGCCGCGATCGAGGATCGACGGCGGATTGGGCTCGACCGGCTCATTTACGCGCTCGGCATCCGCCAGATCGGCCAGGCTACGGCCCGGCTTCTGGCCCGCCATTACGGTACGCTCGCCGATTGGCGGGCCGCAATGCAGGCGGCGGCGATCGAGCGCACCTTGAATCGCGGCGAAATGAAGAAACCCGAACTGGTCGGAGAGTCCTATGCCGAGTTGTGCAATATCGATCAGATCGGCATCGCGGTCGCCGACGATCTGGTGGATTTTTTCGACGAATCCCACAATCGCGACGCGGTTGCCGATTTGGCCTCGGAACTCGAGGTCGAGCGTTTCGAGATCGCCGAGGCGGCCGACTCGCCGGTGGCCGGCAAGACCGTCGTCTTCACCGGCACCCTGACCGCCATGACCCGAAGCGAGGCCAAGGCGCGTGCCGAGGCTATGGGTGCCAAGGTGGCGGGCACGGTCTCGAAGAAGACCGACTACGTGGTCGCGGGGCCGGGGGCGGGTTCGAAGGCGAAGAAAGCGGAATCTCTCGACGTGCCGATCCTGAGCGAGGATGATTGGTTGGCGCTAATCGGTGCCGAGTAGTGGCTGGGGACGGATGGAGGAGGCAAGGTGAAGGTGGTTCGGGGGAGTAAGGTTGGAACCCTGTTGGCGGTCTTGCTCCTCGGTGGGGCGGGGGCGGCGTCGGCCGACACCAAGATTTTCAAATATGATTCCAAAGGCCGGGTGATCTCCGTCGAGAAGGGCAAGAAACCACCATCGACGCCGCCTTCCCGCGGTGGTGCCGGCGACGAGGATAGCTTGGAGCGGGATTTCGTGCCGGGGGAGCTGGTCGTCGTGGTGCGCTCCGGTCGTGTCGGCAAGAAGGCGGCGGCGCTCGGTTTCGTACTGCTAGACCGGACTCGGCTCGGGACACTCGATTTCAGCGTTATCCGCCTCAAAGCGCCGGCCGGAATGACCACGGAGAAGGCGCTCGAGGTTCTGCGCTCACGGTTTCCCAGCGCGATTCTCGACAAGAACCATCGCTTTCGTCCGTCGGGCGCCAAAGCGAAGCCGCGCATGGATTACGCGATCGCGCTTACGGGCTGGGGCAAGGTGCCGGCGAGTTGCGGGCGCGACCTGCGGCTCGGCATGATCGACGGGCTGCCGAACGTCAAACATCCTCAGCTGGCGGGCCAGCGCCTCACGACCCGCGCCTTCGTCAAGAAAAACCAGACGGCCGCCGTGCTCGGCCATTCGACCAGCATCGCCGGTCTGTTGATAGGCAAGCCCTACAAGACCCATCCGGGCGGTCTGCTGCCGGGGGCCGCTCTTTACGTGGGCGGCATATTCCGGCGCCTGCCGAACGGCAAGGTGCGCGGGAATCTCATCGGCTTCCTGAAAGCGCTGGATTGGCTCGCCAAGAAGCGGGTCGCGGTCGTCAATGTCAGTCTCGTCGCCGCCGACAACAAGGTAATGCAGCGGATCCTCCGGCGTTCGGTGAAGAACGGGCAGGTCATGGTCGCCTCCGTCAGCAACCGCGGTGCGAAGGCCAAAACGCCTTATCCGGCGGGCTATCGGGAGGTCCTCTTGGTCACCGCGATCGACCATCAACGGAAGGTCTTCCGCAAGGCGAGCCACGGCGATTATGTCGACTTCGCGGCCCCGGGCGTGGGGCTCGTCCTGGCGGCCGGGAAGGGCTTCAAGCGACGGAGCGGTACGTCCTACGCGGCCCCTTTTCTCACCAGCGTCGCCGCGATCCTGATCCAAGGCGGCAATCCGCCCGACCCCGATCTTATGCGGGGCAAGCTGCGGCGCTACGTTGTCGACCTCGGCAAGCCGGGTCACGACGATGTTTATGGCCACGGCCTCGTCCGCGCGCGTCCGCCCTGCTGATCAACCGGTCGGAAGCGGCCGGGTGGCCGCTTCCAGCCAAGCGCGTTCGGCCTTCGACAGCCCCTCGCCGAGCTCCGTTCGCACCCGTTCGTGATAGCGGTTGAGCCAGTCGATTTCGGAAGGGCTCATCAGCGCGGTCTCTACCAAGGCAAGATCAATGGGAGCCAAGGTCAGGGTTTCAAATTCGAGCGTCGGGCGTTCGGGGTCGGTCAATTCCTCGCATCGACGGACGACGACGAGGTTCTCGATCCGGATGCCATAGGCGTCTGCCTTGTAGTAGCCGGGCTCGTTCGAGACGATCATGCCCGGTTCGAGGGCGACCGTGCTCGCCGCCTTCGAAATCCGATGCGGCCCCTCATGGACCCCAAGATAACTGCCGACCCCATGGCCGGTGCCGTGATCGAAATCGAGACCGGCTCGCCAGAGCGCGGACCGGGCCAGCGTATCGAGCTGGGTTCCCGTGGTCCCTTCGGGAAAGCGCGCCATGGCGATCGCTATATGCCCCATCAGGACGCGGGTAAAGCGGTCCTTCATCTCCGGCGTCGGCGTGCCGACGACGATGGTGCGGGTGACGTCGGTCGTGCCGTCCGGATATTGAGCACCCGAATCGACGAGATACAGCTCGCCTTTTCCGATGGCGCGGTCGGTCTCGGGGGTCGCGTGATAATGCACGACGGCGCCGTTTGGGCCCGCCGACGAGATGGTTGGGAAGCTGAGATCGCGAAAGGCGCCGTTTTCGGTTCGGAACGCTTGCAGCCGGTCGGCGGCACTCAGCTCTGAAAGTCCGCCGGCGGGGGCTGCCTCGGCGAACCAGGCGAGGAAGCGGGTCAAGGCGCCACCGTCGCGAAGATGAGCGGCGCGGGTGCCCGCGATTTCGACCTCGTTCTTGATCGCCTTGGGAAGCGCACAGGGATCCTCGCCCCGGTCGACTTTGGCGCCGGCGAGGCGATCGAAGACAAATCCGGACGCGGTGGCGGGATCGACGCGAACACGGGCACCCGCCTCGGCGAGCGCTTCGAGCGAAGGGCCGAAAGCGGCCGCCGGCTGGACCGCGACCGCATTGCCGAGCGCGGCCGTCAATCCGGGCGTGAGCTTCCGGGCATCGACGAACCATTCCACGGCGCCGGATTGCCGAAGGATGGCGTATGAGAGCGCGAGCGGCGTGTGACCCACATCGCCGCCTCTGACATTCAGAAGCCAGGCGATCGAATCGGGCATAGTCAGCACCACGGCCTCGAGGTCTTCCTCGGCGAGTATGGCCCCGATCTCGCCCCGTTTTTCTGCCGAGGATTTGCCGGCATGTTTCAGTTCATGCGCCCGAATTGGCGCGAGAGGAGCAGCCGGTTGATCTGCCCAGACGGCGTCGATCGGGTTGGCGTCGGCGGGTACCAGCTCCGCACCCGCCTTCTCGGTCGCTTTCCGGAAGCGCGCGAGCGTGTTTTCGCTGTGAAGCCGGGGATCGTAGCCAAGTTTGGCGCCCGTGTTGAGATGAGCACCGATCCAGTCGGCGGGTGGCGAATCGGTCAGGTGATGCGGCTCGAATAGCGCGTCGTCGGCCTGTTGGCGAATTTGAAGCGTGTAGCGTCCGTCGACGAAAATCGCGGCTTTGTCCAAAAGCACGATCGCGAGACCCGCCGACCCCGAAAAACCCGTCAGCCAACGGAGGCGGTCCGCCCGGGGGGCAACGAATTCGCCCTGATATTCGTCGGTCCGCGGCACCAGGAAACCGTCCAGTCCGTCCGCCGCGAGATGCCGCCTGAGATTCTCCAGCCGTGCCGCCGGGGGCCGTGTCATGAATCCCGGATCCGTCGCCGCGGCGATCTCGGCCCGCAAGGCCCGGAGCTGCGCGGCCAGATCATCGTCGGCGTCCCGCACCACCAGTTCGATCCAGGCATCGCCGTTTTCCGGGGCGCCCACGACGCCGGCGATGATCTCGCGCGCCGCCGCCGCGTCGAGTGTCGCATCCGCCGCCGCCAATTGTTTCGTCAAGGCGTCGTCGCCCGCATAATTCGGTACCGTGTCGGTCATTCCGGCAAGCTAGTGCCCCGGCCCCTTCGCGACAAGCGCTCGAGGACGAGCGTCGTCCATTCGTCGCAAACGATCCTATCGATGAAGGCCAGCCCCTGTCCGCGGTAGGCGGCGCGAACGGCGCGTTCCTGGCTTTCGAGAAAGCCCGAGAGGAGCAATATACCGCCCGGTGCAAGCCGCCATGCGAGCTCCCTCGCCATTTCGATCAGGGGGAGCGCCAGAATATTCGCCGTGATCAGGTCGTAGGGGGCGGCGCGGCCAATTTCCCGGTGAAACAACCCATTGCTTCGGAGAGTCCGCACCATCGGCGTTTGGGCGTTCTCGCGCGCGTTCGCGCGGCTCGTGGCAACGGCGTCGGGATCGATGTCGACGGCAAGCACCCGTCGGCGCCAAGTCGCGGCCATGGCAAGCGCCAGAATCCCCGACCCACAACCGAGATCCAGCATGCTGCGATGCCGGCCGCCGGCTCGGGCCAGCCGATCGAGGGCGAGGAGGCAGCCCATGGTGGAGCCGTGCGCACCTGTCCCGAAGGCGGGGCCGGCGTCGATCTCGATGACGATGGCGCCGGCGGGCGGCCGGCCCTCGAAGTGGCTCGGATGGATGAAATAACGGCCGGCCGCAATGGGGGTGAAGGAACGCTGGTTCTCAGTCACCCAATCGGTTCCGGGCAATGGCCGGCAGATCACCGGCGGTTCCGGAATGCCGGCAAGCTCCGCCGCCAGCGCCAGGGCCGCCGTCAAGGTGTCGGCATCGGGTTCCGTCGGCAGATAGGCCTCGATGCGCCAGATTTCGGGGTTTTCGGTCTCGAACTCCGAGGTTGCGCTCGCGAAAGCCTCGATCGCCCGGCAGAAAATTGCCGTCGCCTCGCGCGGCACATCGAGAACCAGCGACCAGCCCGCGGGCGTCGTCATACGTCCTCGGGCCGACCGACGAATTGCGCCATGACTTTCTTGGTGCCGGCCTTGTCGAAGGCGATGGTGAGATGTCCGCCGTTGACCGCCTCGACCGTGCCCATGCCGAATTTCTGGTGGAAACAACGTTCGCCGGCGTTGAAGTCGGCCGATTCCCGAATCGGCTGGGCCGTTCCCTCGACCGTCCGCGGTTCTTGGCGGCGTTGCTTGAACCGTTGCCAGCCGGGACCGCCGACTGTTAGGCTAAAACGATCGCCGTCATCCCCGCCGAGCCCGCCGGGGAATGCGGTGCCGGTTACCTCGCTCTCATGCTCCACGTGATCGCCGGGCAATTCTCCGACGAAGCGGGATGGAATCGAGCTCTGCCAGAGATTGTGAACGCGCCGGTTGGCGGCGTGCGAGATGTCGACCCGGCGGCGCGCCCGGGTGAGGCCGACATAGGCGAGGCGGCGCTCCTCCTCCAAGGCGCTGGTGCCGCCTTCGTCCAGAGCGCGCCTGTGAGGGAAGAGTTCCTCTTCCCAGCCGGGTAGGAAGACGACGTCGAATTCCAGTCCCTTGGCGCTGTGAAGGGTCATCAGGCTGACCATCTCGTCGCGCCCGTTGTCGGTGTTCTCCATCACCAGGCTGACATGTTCAAGAAACTCGGCGAGAGACTCGTAATCCTCCATTGCGACGATCAGTTCCTTCAAATTGTCGAGGCGCCCAGCGGCGTCGGCCTGTTTCTTGACGCGCAACTGCCACATCTCCGTATAGCCCGACTCGTCGAGCACGGTCTCCGCGAGTTCGGTGTGATCGGCCGTCTCCGCGAGGCGCCGCCAGCGTTCGAAATCGTCGATGATGGCGGCCAATGCGCGTTTCGCCTGGGGGCGTAGTTCGTCGGTCGAAAGCACATCGAGTACTGCGGCATGGAGCGACCGGTCGCCGGCGCGGGCAATTTCGTGCAGGGTCTGAAGGGTCGTCTTGCCCACCCCTCGGGTCGGTTTGTTGACGATTCGTTCGAAGGCGAGGTCATCATCCGGCTGGCGAATGACGCGGAGATAGGCGATGGCGTCGCGAATCTCGACGCGCTCGTAGAAGCGCGGGCCGCCGACCACGCGATACGGAAGGCCAAGCGTGATGAAACGTTCCTCGAACTCGCGGGTCTGGAAGCCGGCGCGGATCAGGATGGCTATTTCGTTGAGCGAGGTGCCGTCCTTTTGCAGGGTCTCGATCTCGTCGCCGATCATGCGGGCCTCGGCCTCGCCGTCCCAGACGCCGCGGACGGTCAGGCGGTCGCCCGCATCGGCCTCGGTCCAGAGCGTCTTGCCGAGCCGGCCCTCGTTGTGGGCGATCAGGCCCGATGCGGCGGCAAGGATTTCGGGAGTCGAGCGGTAATTCCGCTCCAGCCGGATGATTCGCGCGCCCGGAAAATCCTTTTCGAAGCGAAGGATGTTGCCAACCTCGGCCCCGCGCCAGCCATAGATCGATTGGTCGTCGTCGCCGACACAGCAGATGTTCTTGTGCTTCTGGGCGAGCAGGCGGAGCCATAGATACTGTGCCACGTTGGTGTCCTGATACTCGTCCACCAGGATATATTGGAAGAGGTGCTGATAGTCCTTCAGGATATCCGGCGCTTCGGTGAATACGGTCAAGCAGTGCAGCAGAAGATCGCCGAAATCGGCGGCGTTCAATGTCTGGAGCCGCGCCTGATAGTCGGTATAGATCTGACGCGCGCGGCCGTTCGCGAATTCGCCCGCCTCGCCGGCGGATACCTTGTCGGGCGTCAGTCCTTTGTCCTTCCAGCGCTGGATCAAGCCGGAGAGCGCCCGCGCCGGCCAGCGTTTCTCGTCGATATCCTCGGCCTGGAGAAGCTGTTTCAGAAGGCGGACCTGATCGTCCGCATCGAGGATCGTGAAATCCGGGCGAAGACCTACGACCTCCGCGTGCCGGCGCAGGATACGGGCCCCCAAGGCATGGAACGTGCCGAGCCAGAGACCCTCGACGGCGCCGCCGATCAGTCCTTCGACCCGGTCGCGCATTTCGCGCGCCGCCTTGTTAGTGAAGGTGACCGCAAGTACCTGATAGGGTCGTGCCCGGCCGAGATGGAGGAGATGGCTGAGCCGCGTCGTCAGCACCCGCGTCTTCCCCGTCCCGGCCCCCGCCAGCACGAGTACGGGTCCGTCCAGCGCCTCGACCGCTTCCCGCTGGGCAGTATTCAGCGAATCGAGATAGGGTGCTGCCGCGGAGGCGGTCGGCATGACAGGCGAACCCATTGACGCTGCAATGATTTCTCCTTCGTCGAGGGGATCGTCGTCGAGTGGGTCGCTCATCGGCGGAGTATAACATGATGGTCAGGAACGGAAGCCCGATCACGATTTCGCGTGAGGCGGGTGCGCCGAGCCCCAAACCGATGTAGCCTGGGGAATCGAGGGAGTATGACCATGGGGCATCGATACCTAATTCTGGAACGCTGGCGCCCGTTTATCTTCGGCGGGTTGCTCCTTGCGGCTGTTATAGCGGTCTCACCGCCCGCGACCGGGGCCGAATTAAAAACGAAACAGGTCTTCGACGCCGTGGTGCGCCTCGTCGCCGAAATCCCGGCGGCGGCGCGGACGGCGGCGCATCTCGGCACCCAACGCGCCGGCCATGCCGTCGTCATCGACTCCGACGGGCTGGCGCTCACCATCGGCTATCTGATCCTGGAGGCCGAGACCGTTCACCTGACCCCGGCGGGCGGCAAGGCGGTGCCGGCGCGGATCCTGGCCTATGATCACGGGACCGGGTTCGGTCTCGTTCGGGCGCTCGGCCCGCTTGGCGTGAAGCCGATCCGGTTCGGCGTTCGGCCGCCGCTGGCAAAGGGACCCACGCGCTTGTCGTGGGGCATGGCGGGACAGACACGGCGATGGCGGTTCGCGTTGTCTCACGCCGCGATTTCGCGGGGTATTGGGAATATCTATTGGAGGACGCGCTCTTCACCTCGCCGTCCTTTCCGGTGTTCGGCGGCGCCGCGCTGATCGATTCCGGTGGCCGCCTGATCGGGATCGGCTCCTTGATCGTGCCCGATGCGGCGGGCCCCGAAACCCGGATTGCCGGCAACATGTTCGTGCCGATCAATGCCTTGAAGCCCATTCTGGGCGATCTTCTCGCCAAGGGCCGCGCGGTGGGCCGGGGACATCCTTGGGTCGGGGTCTATACGGCGGAAATGGGGGGACATCTTTTCGTCCGTCGGGTCGCCGACGATGGGCCGGCCGCGCGGGCGGGCATTCGACCGGGCGACATCACCGTCTCGGTGGCGGGTCAGGGGATCGCCGGGCAGGTTGATTTTTACCGCAAGCTCTGGGCCGACCGGAAACCCGGCGCGGTCATCGAACTTCAGATTCTGCGATCAGGCGCAGGGGTCCGGAATCTGCGGGTCACCTCGGGCGATCGCTACGATTGGCTGAACCTTTCGCGGGGTAATTGACCGTTTATTCGCGGTCTTCCTCGTCGGCGCGGCTTGCGAGAATGGCGCGGCGATAGGCCATCATCACGTCGCGTTGGTGCACCACGCCCATCAGGCGCATCGATGTCTGGTCCTGGACCACCGCGATATGGTCGTCTTCCTCGGTCTGCATGCGCTGCATTGCCGCACCCAGATCTTCCCCCACCTCGAGAACCGGCGGGTGCAGGCGGGCCACGTCCTGGGCATTCAGCAGGAGGTCGATTTCCGTATCGAAGGCGCTGTCGGCGAGGTCGTGGAGCGTGATCGTGCCATGAAGGCCATCCGCCGGGTCAACCACATAGAGCGTGCCATAGCTGGCGGCGCCCAGTTTCTCGCGGACCTCTCGCATGCTGGCACCGGGAAGCACGGTAACGGCGTCGTCGGTCATGATCTCGGTGATGCGAACACTTCGAAGGACTTGCTGCTCGCGGCCCTCGCGCACGTTCAGACCGCGCCGGTCGAGCTGCCAGGTAAAGAAGGAATGCTTGAAGACGCCGCGGGTGAGCAGGGTCGAAATGACGGTTGCCACCATCACCGCGACGGTGAGGGCGTAATCGCCGGTCAATTCGAAGATCATCAAAATGGTGGAGATCGGCGCACCCAGGACCGCGCCCGCGACCGCACCCATGCCGACGATGGTGTAGGCGCCGTGTCCGGAGGAAAATTCAGGGAAGACGCTGGTTGCGATGATGCCAAACGCACCCCCCAGCATCGCGCCGAGAAAGAGCGAGGGCGAGAACACCCCGCCGCCAAATCCCGCGCCGAGGCTGATCGCCGTGGCCGCCGTTTTCGCCACCAATAGGCCGATCAGCAGAGAAAGTGCGAGCGTCTCATTGAGGGCGGCATCGGTCGCCGCGTATCCGACTCCCAGCACTTGAGGGTATGCAAGTGCGATCAGGCCGACCGCCAGGCCGCCGATCGCCGGCCGCGTCCAGTCCGGCGGCTGGATGCGCCCGAAGGTTGCCTGGACGACCGCCACGGATCGCATGAAGACGACCGCGACAAGGGCGCTGACCACGCCGAGCAGGGCGAAGGCGGGAAATTCCAGAAATGATTCGATCTGATGTCCGAAGATGGTGAAGGCCGCGAAATCGCCGAAATATCCACGCGACACCATGGTTCCCGCGACTGAGGCGATGACCACCGGAGCGAAGGCGCCAAGGGCATAATGGCCGACGACCACCTCCAGCGCGAAGAAGACGCCGGCGATAGGCGCGTTGAACGAGGCCGCGACGGCGGCGGCGACCCCGCAGCCGAGAAGCGTCCGGGCGAGCGATCGCCCAAGATGCAGTTTTTCCGCCACCCAAGCGCTGAGCGAGGCGCCGAGATGAACGACCGGTCCCTCCCGGCCGGTCGAGGCACCGGCACCGATTGAAAGGGCGCTGGCCGCGGCCGAAGCGAGTCCCGCGCGGAGGCTCATCTGGCCGTCCTTTATGGCATTCGCCTCGATCGCATCGGCGACCCCGTGTATCCGCCCGCCCGGCAAGGCGAATTTCACGAATAGCCCGACCGCCAATCCGCCAAGCGTCGTCGAGAGCAGGATACGCCACCACGCGATCCGTTCGAGCTGGCCGACGATCCGATCGTAGCCGGCCTCGATCGCGACTGTCTGGACGGCCGAAATGGCCTCGCGAAAGACGATCGCCGAGCCGCCACCGAGCAGGCCGATCAGGACTGCGAGAATGAAAAGGATGAACTGTTCATGGCCGACGAGCCGGCCAATCCGAGTCAGGTAGGGGGCGATGTTGGTTGGTCGCAAGGCAGCCTGAAAGCGGTGAAATTAGAAAGGCTTACCTTAACTCAATTCGGGACGCGTTCAACCCCGGCGACGCTTCAGTTTATGGCGCCGCCCGCGGTCTCCGTCTCGTCGACCACTTTGTTCCGGCCGGTCCGCTTGGCGTGGTAGAGTCCGTCGTCGGCGCGTTGGATGAGATCGACCAGCGCCTCGCCGGCGCGATACTCGGCAATTCCAATCGAAATCGTGATCTGGCTGAGTTCCTCGCCCGTTTGCTTCTTGCGGAACCTCTTCGAACCGACCGATTCCCGTATCTTCTCCCCCAGACCGCGGCTGCCGCGGAGGTTCGTATTGGGCAGAATGATCGCGAATTCTTCACCGCCGTATCGTGCCGCTGTGTCGGATTCCTTGACCGTCGAGGCCAAGGTGTGCGCCACCAGCCGCAGCACGTCGTCGCCCGTCTGGTGGCCGTAATTATCGTTGAACTTCTTGAAGTGATCGATGTCGGCCAGCATCAGGGTCAACGGCGTATGGTTCTCCATCGAGTGCAGGACCGCGGTGCGCAGGTGAATATCGAAATATTTCCGATTGGCGATGCCGGTGAGCGCGTCGGTCATGGCCTCGCGACGGATTTCCTCGAGATTGCGGCGCAAGGTCTCGATTTCCGACGTCGTCAAATGGAGCCGTTCCTCGAGACTGCGGCTATGCGCCAGCATCCTGTTGGTATCGTTGGCCAGCGAGTCGGCGATGGTTGCCAGTTCATCCGTGGATTCCGCACCTCGAATGTCGTCGATCTTCTGCTCGAGCGATTCGCTATAGGACTGCGTGCCGTCGGAGACCTCGGCCAAGGTAACACTCATTTCCATGGCCGAAGTGCCGATTTGCTCGCTCGCCGCCTGAATCCGCGCGCCCTCTTCGGAATAGCCGAAGAAACGTTCGAAGATTTCCGCGTTGTGATGGTTATCGAAGACCGCGTCCTCGGCGATCATCTTGTCGATCATGTTGATCAGATCCGGATGGCGTCCGGTAAGATAGGTGTACCAAATAGTAAAGTTCTGGGGGGTCGACGGGATATTCCGCGACGCCATCTGTTCTAACGCCTTTAAGGCGTTCTCCTTGGCGACTTCCGCGTTGTCGGGATGATCCACCCGAATTCCCCTGGACTATTCCTGTTTTCCCGGTCATTCCGCCGGAACGAACGGGTTACGATAACAAATACCCTTCCGCTTGCGAAAGCCTCTGGGAAAAATATTGCCGCTCTAGCGGCGAATTTCAATTCTACGCCCGGCTCTTTCCGGCGGCGGCAACGCGCTGTGCGACGCATGGACCGCGTGCAGCCGTTGGAAAATATCGTCCGGCATGGGGCCGACGCGGCGAATCGAAAGATCGATGTGCAATGACAGAATCTCGTTGGTCGCGGCGAGGTAGCCTTCTGTGCCGTGGTACATCTCGTGCCAGAAGTGGATTCTCTTCTCGTCGAAATCGAGCACCCGTGTCGCGAAGCGCAGCGGGTCGCCCTCCTTCACTTCCTGTTTGTAGGTCACATTCATGTCGGCGACGAAGGTGGTGCTGTTGTTCCGCGTCTTGTGATCGTGGGTCAAGCGAAGATAGTCCAGCAGCGCGTCCGTCGCATGGTCGAAGGCCAGGACGTAGAATGCCACGTTCATATGGCCGTTATAGTCGATCCATTCGGGAAGCACCGTTTCCGAATGGAGCGCCAGAGGCGCGGGTATATCGATCTGGTTCATGGGCGGCAACCTAGTCGTCCGGACCGGCGATTGGCAAGCGTGACGCCCGTGTCCACGCGGAGATGCGTCGATGAGATGCCGCAGGGGGTGTTTGGAATCTTCCTGATAATTCGCCATACTGACGTCAAGGGACCGATTGTTCTCGAGGACAAATGCCGGGGGCCCGAAATGGCGGAGCAGGGACGCGGAACTTCCGAAAAGGCAGCACCCAAACCACGCTCGCTGGTGCCGATTTGGAGCGGCATCATTGTTGGTCTCGCGGTGATCGCATTGATAGCGCTTTATGAATATGGCGACCCTCGGCCGCTTCGTCTTGATGCTGCCCCGAGCGCGAAGCCGATGCCGAAGTTGGTTTCGGGCGACTGGTATTACCGGTTAAAGGTCGAGGTGCGGGCACTTTCGCAGTCATCGAAGCCGACGAATGTGGTGTCGCGACCATGGTCGGCCGTATTCGGTGACCTTGTTGCCCGGGCAGGGCGCGCGCGCTTGCGTGCCGTGCTGTCCGGGCCCGCCTATCCGACTCTACCGCGGGCGGGAGAAGATTATTTGTTAGTGGAGACGGACCTTGGGGCCGATCCGGTTCATGCGGAGACACCATACCTCCTCTTTCAGAAATCGGCGCACCCTCGACTTCGATTGGAGGCCGTTCCCGATTCGAACGTGAAACGCAGCCTCGCGGCCCAAGCCCTGCCGGCCATCCATGCGGCGCTTGGGGGCAATCCATTTTTTAATAGCGGCTGGATCGCGATCTTCCCCGGCGGTCCACCTACCGCCGGTGGCGCCCTTGGCGAGAACTCGGGCGTGCGGGCGATCCGCGATTTCAAAGGGCGCGCCGTCGGCAGCGCCCGAATTTCGCTCGAGGCTCGGCGTTCGCTCGTCTTCGATGCCGCCTACGTATCGGGAGCGTCGACAGGGCGAAACGAGGCACTGGCAAGACTTCTCAAAATGAATACGACGGCTCCGGCGCGGCGCGGAACGCTGCTCGACATGATCGACAGGAATGTGCCGCAAACTTATCTTTCGTCCGATTTCAAGGTGCGATTGGCGGGGCATGTCGGCGGCTTGTTTGAAAACATTGAGGCCGGGGAATCAAATATCGCGGCCGCGGCCGAACGCTGCCGGACCGGTTTTGGGCGGCTCGCAACACAGTTCAAACTGACCGCGATCGATGCCGCTTTGCTGACCTACATGGTTTTTTTCGAGCGGCTGTCGGATCTACAAGAGAACGGTCTCGCATGTGGTGACGAGCGGTTGGACGCAATCCTGGCAAATCTCGGCGCTCCGTCGCCGGCTTCGCTGCGGCCGGCCGCGCCGCCGCCAAAGCCGGTCGTCGAGATAAAAGCACCGCCACGGCCGGCGAAACCCGCGAAGACATCGGCGAACGAATCGGCGCGGCCGGACGGATGCCGCGAAGAAGCCAGCGCACGCGTCGGGTGCCTTTGCGGTATTCTGAACAAGATCGCGGCCGAGTGGCGCCGCAGCGCCAAGTTTCTTCATATGAAAGTCTCGCGCCGGTACATTCGGCCGAAGACAGGACTGGAAGAGCCGTCCGAGGAAATGCGATTCAAAGCCACGACCTATGGTGATCGCCGGCAGTTGCTGATCTATATCGCGCTTGCCCAGGTCGAGAACTTCGCATGCTTCCGACTCCGGGCGAGAAAGCCCGCACGTTTCGAGGCGCTTGTGGTTCTGCGCGAACGGGGCGAGCGTTCATTGCGCCGGGTCGATGTATTCGAGTTTGCCTTCGGCGCCGACGACACGATCATGAGTGTCCGGCGTCGCGCCGCCTTGCCAGGCGATATCGACCGCGACATGACCCTGCCGGCGAAATCTCGGTGCCGCACGCAGTTCCTCGACAAGGCGGGGAAGCGCCTTCGTCGTCTTGTTCGAGAGCAATGGCGACTCCCCGCGAAATCCGGGTGATCCTCTCGGCCGGGCTTGAAATCGCGCGCCTGGCGGGTATGTAGAGCGGGCTGAATTTCCGATTTGATGGTTTCATGACCAAACCGAAGGCGTTGCTCATCGTTCATCAGAAACGGTCCGATCCGGCTCGGGTCGGTGCCGTCCTCGCGGAATCGGGATATGAACTGGATCGCCGATGCCCCAATCTCGGCGATCCGTTACCCGAATCGATGGAGGCGCACGATATCGTCGTGATTTTCGGCGGCCCGATGAGCGCCAATGATCGACACAACGATGACGCGCCGGGGATCCGGGTCGAACTCGATTTCATTCCGAAGGTGCTCCATTCGGGCAAACCATTGCTCGGTATCTGTCTCGGCGCCCAGATGCTGGCCAAGACGCTTGGCGCCGAGGTCGGTCCGCATCCCGAGGATCACATCGAGGCGGGTTATTATGAGATCCGGCCGACGGTGGCCGGGAAATCTTATTTCGATGGACCGATGATGGTCTATCAGTGGCACCGGGAAGGCTTTACCCTACCGTCCGGCGCGACCCTCCTGGCCGAAGGAGAAAGCTACGATAATCAGGCTTTTCGCTATGGCGCCGCGGCCTTCGGCATCCAATTTCATCCGGAAGTGCTTGAACCGAACATTCGGCGCTGGGCGCGGCAGGGCAACAAACGTCTGAATTGTCCGGGCGCCCGGCCGCGGGAGACTCATTTCAGCGGTTTCAAGAAACATGATCCGATCGTGGATCGTTGGATTCGACGGTTTCTGGCCCAGATAACCGCGATCGGTGATCTCGATGCCGACGCGGCGGACTAATCGGCGCTGTACCCGAACTCTATAATTCGTGACTTGCTCTAATAGGTGCCGCCGCGCTTCAAGACGGCCATCGCGATTTTGGCGCGGCGAACCGTTCGCGCGATATCAAGGGCGTCCGAGACCTGCGGTAAAACGCTGATCCGTCGCCATTCCTCGAGCGCACCCTCCGCATGTTGGAAGGCATTGCGCCATTTTTCCCGTCGCGGCTTTTGTATCTTGATCAACCGATTGACCGTGGGCGCGGCGGATAGATAGGCGAGTGCGGTTGTTCTTGGCTGCCCGGGCCGTTCGATCGATCTAGCCGGGAGTTTCGGAGAGTCGCCGCCGGCCATGAGCCTGCGCTTGGTGTTCCGCCAAATTCTGAAGACCCGGGTCCGGTAGCGGAGGTGATGCTCCGGTTTCGACGAATGGTATCGCTTGATCGCGGTGAACCAGGACCCGAACTCGCGCTTCAGCGCCGCGAGGTACCGCGCGCCGTAAGCGACATTGGTCGTGGGATCGAAGGCCTCGTCCAGCGATTCGAAGGCTGTCGCGTGATGCATCAGGTTGATCTGCATGCATCCGACATCGGCGTTTCGGATTCCTCTCGCAAGAAGCATTTCGACCGCTCGTACGGCGGCCGCCTTGTCGGGATAGTAGCGCCCCTCGCCTTCCGCCATGACCGTCCAAGGCCAAGTGACAAGTGCTTTGGTCTTTTCGCTTCGGCGACCGGATTCCGCGAGTGCCAGCGCTTGAACCAGCCCATCCGGTATATGTCGCGCCCGTTCTTCGTTGCCGGCCGCCCGGGTGCAAAGCAAAGTGATGTCGGTGGTCCCCGCCACGCCTGTCCCCGACCAGGAGACGGCCGCAATTACCACGCTCAACAGCAGGGCCGTATACCGACGGTGACGGTCAACCCGCCCGCGAATCATCAAGCCCCGTAGAGTTTTCATACTGTATATCTTTATCAAATTGAAAATTCAGGCCGAAACGACATGTAATTGTATAATAATATAGCTCTCAAGCGCAAATTTATTCTATTTTTTTATTTGAATTACCGGTCGGAATAACACTGCATCCGGTATCGCGCATGCTGCGTGGAACTCCGTGAATATTATTTCGAACCGCGTGACAGCTGTCACATTCTCAGCCTCGAATTGATACTAGACTCTGACTCATCGATACGGAAACCAGAAAGGTTGTTCGATGAAGTGCGGGAATTGTCATAAATATCTGGACCTTGGTGTCTTATCGGATGCCAAGGCGCCACGCGGTCCGATTTGTTATGTTTGTCCGAATTGCGGTCACCAATGCGATGAAACCGCCGTGGAAAATGCGTGTGGTTCGGTGGGCGATGCAGTCACCGCCGACGACAGGGTGCCGGCCTTAGCGCTCGTATCCTAGATTTGGCGACAGCCATTTCTCGGCTTGGGTGGTCTCGACGCCGCGCCGAGTCGCGTAGTCCTCGACTTGATCTCGGCCGATTCGGCCGACGCCGAAGTAGCGCGCTTTTGGATGGGCGAAATAGAAACCGGATACCGCCGCCGCGGGTTGCATGGCATGGGTCTCGGTGAGCGTGATGCCGGTCCTGGCCGTCACATCCAGTAGTTCGAACAGCGCCCGCTTTTCGGAATGGTCCGGACAGGCCGGGTAGCCCGGTGCCGGTCGAATACCGCAATAGGACTCCGCGATCAGAGCCTCGTTCTCGAGATCTTCCCCGGGCGCATAGCCCCAGAACTCCCTTCTAACCCGTTCGTGCAAACGCTCCGCGAAGGCCTCCGCCAAGCGATCGGCGAGTGCTTTCAACAGAATATCCCCGTAATCGTCATGATTGGATTTGAAGCCCGCCAGGTGATCTTCGATGCCGAACCCCGCCGTGACCGCGAACCCGCCGATATAATCGGCGACGCCGCTGTCCTTCGGCGCCACGAAATCGGCGAGGCAATCATTCGCGCGACCTTCCGATTTCGCCATTTGCTGACGTAGGAAATGGAAGGCGGCGGCGATTTCGGTCCGCGACTCGTCGGTATAGATCTCGATGTCGTCGCCGGACGCGTTCGCGGGAAAGAATCCGAAGGCGGCCCGGGCGCGCAGCCACTTCTCGTCGACGATCCGTTCCAGCATTGCTTTTGCATCGTCGAACAGGCCGCGGGCCGCCTCGCCGACGATACCGTCCTCGAGGATCCTCGGATAAGTCCCCGCGAGCTCCCAGGTGCGGAAGAAAGGCGTCCAGTCGATTCGCGTTGCCAACTCGCCGAGATCGTAATCGTCGAAGGACTCGACGCCGAGAAAGGACGGTTTCTTGGGTGTCGTTCCGCGCCAGTCGATCGCGACGCGATTTGCGCGGGCGTCGGCGATCGGCAGGCGTTCGCTTCGCGCGTCGATTCCGCCATGTTCCGTACGAAGGCGGTCGTATTCCGATCGGGTCCCCGCGATCAGCGAATCGCGCCCGGTTTCCGAGACAAGGCCGGCCACGACGCCCACGGCACGCGAGGCATCGACCACATGCAGAACCGGCCCGTCGTAATTCGGCGCGATCTTGACCGCGCTGTGGATCTTCGACGTCGTGGCGCCGCCGATCAGCAGCGGAATTTCGAAGCCGGCGCGTTCCATTTCCGCCGCGACCGTGCACATTTCCTCGAGCGACGGCGTGATCAATCCCGAAAGGCCGATCATATCCGCCTTCTCGCGGCGCGCGGTCTCGAGGATCTGGCCATAGGGCACCATCACTCCAAGATCGACGACCTCGAAATTGTTGCAGCCGAGAACGACGCCGACGATGTTCTTGCCGATATCGTGCACGTCGCCCTTTACGGTCGCCATGACGATCTTGGCCTTGGGGCCGATGGCCCCGTCCTTCTCCGCCTCGATGAAAGGCTGCAAATGGGCCACCGCCTGTTTCATCACGCGCGCACTCTTCACCACTTGGGGCAGGAACATCTGGCCGGATCCGAAAAGGTCGCCGACCACGTTCATGCCATCCATCAACGGCCCCTCGATAACGTCGATCGGGCGCGCCGCCGCCCGGCGTGCCTCTTCGGTGTCCTCGACAATGAAATCGGTGATGCCCTCGACCAGGGCATGGGAAAGGCGGGCCTCGACCGGCACCTCGCGCCAGGACAAATCGACTTCGCGGCGCTTCGCGGCACCGTTGAAATCACCCGCGATTTCCAGCAGGCGGTCGGTCGCGTCCGGGCGGCGATTGAGGACGACATCCTCCACCGAATCCCGCAATTTAAGGTCGATGTCGGCATAGACCGCGAGCTGCCCCGCATTGACGATCGCCATGTCGATTCCCGACCGGGTGGCGTGATATAGGAAGACCGAATGCATGGCTTCGCGCACAGGATCGTTGCCGCGAAACGAGAAAGAGAGGTTTGAGAGTCCGCCCGACACCTTCGCGTGGGGAAGCTCCGCCTTAATTCGGCGGCAGGCCTCGATGAAGGCGACGCCGTAATCGTCATGTTCCTCGATGCCGGTGGCGACGGCGAAGATATTGGGATCGAAGATGATGTCCTCGGGCGGGAAGCCGAGCTCCTCGGTCAGAATGCGGTATGAGCGGGCACAGATTTCGAATTTTCGATCGGCGGTATCGGCCTGACCGGATTCGTCGAACGCCATGACGACCACGGCGGCGCCGTAGCGGCGAATCTCGCGGGCCTGTTCGCGGAACGCGTCCTCGCCCTCCTTCAGGCTGATCGAATTGACCACGGGCTTGCCCTGGACGCATTTCAACCCGGCTTCGATGACCGACCATTTCGAGGAGTCGATCATGACCGGCACGCGGCTGATGTCGGGCTCGGCGGCGACCAGGTTGAGGAAGGTGTCCATCGCCTGCTCCGAATCGAGCATTGCCTCGTCCATATTGATGTCGATGATCTGCGCCCCGTCCTCGACCTGCTGGCGGGCGACGTCGAGAGCCGCCTCGTAGTCGCCCGCCAAGATCAGCTTCTTGAAGCGCGCCGATCCTGCGACGTTGGTGCGTTCGCCGATATTCGCGAAGCCGGTGACCTCGTCGAGGGCGAGGGGTTCCAATCCCGCCAAGTGGCAGATCGACGATGTCTCCGTCGCTCGTCGGGGCTGCTTGTCGGCGACGGCGTCGGCGATGGCGGCGATATGGTCCGGCGTCGTGCCGCAGCAGCCCCCGGCGATATTCAGGAGGCCGCTGCTCGCGAACTCGCCGATCTGTTCCGCCATTTGCGCCGGCGTGTCGTCGTAGCCGCCGAACGCGTTCGGCATTCCGGCATTTGGGTAGATACTGACCGGAATATCTGCGAGGCCCGCGATCTCTTGGATATAGGGGCGGAGATCGGCCGCGCCGAGGGCGCAATTGAACCCGATGCTGACCGGCTCGGCATGGCGGATCGTATTCCAGAATGCGGCCGCCGTCTGACCCGAGAGTGTGCGCCCCGAGGCGTCGGTGATGGTACCGGAGATCATCACGGGCAGCGTCCGGCCGATGCCGTCGAAGAGTTTCTTCAGCGCATAGATCGCCGCCTTGCAGTTCAGCGTGTCGAAGACTGTTTCGATCAGCAAAAGATCGGCGCCGCCATCGGCCAATCCGCGCGCGGCCTCCAAATAGGCGGCGACCAACTCGTCATAGGTGACGTTGCGATGACCGGGATTGTTGACGTCGGGCGAGATCGAGGCGGTTCGATTGGTCGGCCCCAGCGCACCCGCAACGAAGCGGGGCCGTGCTTCGGTCTCGAAATCGTCGGCCGCCGATCGCGCAATTCGCGCCGACGCTCGGTTGATCTCGTATACAAGCCCCTCGGTCCCGTAATCCGCTTGTGCAATGGCGGTCGCGTTGAAGGTATTGGTTTCGATGATGTCGGCGCCGACCTCGAGAAACGCGGCATGAATATCGCGGACGATGCCGGGCTGGGTCAGGGACAGAATATCGTTGTTGCCCTGGAGATCGCGGCTGTGACCCTCAAGCCGCTCGCCACGGAAATCCGACTCGTCCAGGTTTCGCGCCTGAACCATCGTCCCCATGGCGCCGTCGAGCATCAGGATGCGCTCCGAGAGCCGTTCCTTCAGCCGCGCGCCGCGGTTCCCGTTCATGGCGGGGTTTATCGACATGGGCCGGTTCCTTACCTAGATCGCCGCGCTGCCCGCGGTCGGACGGACACCGAGACGCCAGCAGATCGCATAGGTCAGCGCGGCACGGTTCAGGGTATAGAAATGAAACGCGTCGACGCCTTCGCGGCGCAGCCCCTCGCATTGCTCGATCGCGAAAGTGGCGGCGATCAGGCCGCGGGTCTCGGGGTCGGTATCCAGGCCGTCGAACTGGGCGGCCATGCTCGGCGGCACGGTGGCGCCGCATTTCGCGCTGAACTCAACAACCTTGGCGAAATTGGTAACCGGCAGAATGCCGGGGATGATGGGCAAGTCGATCGCTGCGGCGCGGACCCGGTCGCGAAAGCGCAGGAAATCGTCGTTCCGGAAAAAATATTGCGTCAGGATCCGCGTGGCGCCGGCATCGACCTTGCGCTTGAGGTTCTGAAGATCGGCCTCGACGGAAGGCGAATCTGGGTGGCTTTCAGGGTAGCCGGCGACGGAAATCTCGAAAGGCGCGATTTCTCGCAGGCCATTTGTCAGGGCCGCCGCGTTCTCGTAGCCGTCCGGATGCGGCTGGTAGTGCGCCTCGCCTTGGGGCGGATCGCCGCGGAGCGCCACCACATGACGAATGCCCGAACCCCACCATCGCCGCGCCAGTGCGTCGATCTCCGCGCGACTGGCACCGACGCAGGTCAGATGCGCCGCCGGGGCCACCGGCAAATCGCCGTGAATACGGGTGACCATGTTCTCGGTGCGATGACGCGTCGAACCGCCGGCTCCGTATGTCACCGAGAAAAAGCTGGGCCCGAGCGGCGCCAACTTCTCCATCACCGCCCACAGCCGGGTCTCGGTTTTCGCGTCGTGGGGCGGGAAGAATTCGAAACTAACCTTCGGCGGGGTCATCGGGATTCTTCCTTTGTGGCCGTTTCGTCACGCCGCTTGGCGGACCAGAGGCAGACCGTAAGCGGGTCGCCCGGCAGGCGGATCGTCTCCTCCGTTCGCAGCTCCGCCGCGCGGCACCAATGCTTTATCTCGTTGTCGTTGAATCCCATCCAGCGATGCGCATGATCGCTGACCAGATGTTCTTCCTTGTGCGGCGCGAAATCGACGATGATCAGGCGGCCGCCTGGACGAAGCACCCGGGTGGCTTCGGTAATCGCCTCCGCCGGGTCCTCGGCGTAGTGCAGGACCAAATGAAAGGTGGCGACGTCGATATCCTCGGCCGGCAGCGGCAATTGCCGCATGTCGGCCTGACGCAGCTGGCAATTCGGCAACTCGGCCCCGTCGAGATTGGCGCGGGCGACCGCCAGCATTTCACGGGAAAAGTCCACGCCCACGGCGCGGCCCGCGCGCGGCCCCACCACTTCGAGGATTCGGCCCGTTCCGGTACCGATATCGAGATGGTCCCACCCGTCGGTTGTTGGCAACAGGGTGAGCAACGCGTCCTCGACCTCGGCGTCGTTGACATGGAGGCGGCGAATTTGATCCCAATCCGCCGCGTTGTCGCGGAAGAAGGCGGCGGCGCGCGTGGCGCGGGCGGCCCGTACGCTCTCGCGGCGAGACCGGTCGAGCGTCGCGATTGGATCGTCGCTAGGAATCAAGGGAAGGAGTGTCGCCGCCAGGACAGCCGCCCCGCCGTTCGCCGCGATACCGTAATAGGCATGTTGACCCTCGCGCGACCGGCCCAGGAGCCCCGCCTCGACGAGACGTTTGAGATGATGAGAGACCCTTGGCTGGCTTTGGCCCAATATATGGGTGAGTTCACTCACGGTCAGTTCGCCCTCGCCGCAGAGGGCGAGAATTCGCAGCCGTGTATCCTCGCCGGCGGCCCGTAGGGCGTGTAAAAGATTCTCCATTCTCCGACTCCGCACCCCTGAAACGGGGCGTTAGCATTAGCGGGAAGAGAAATTAAATATATAAAAATATGTTTATGTGTCAATATAAACTTTTCGACATTTCGAGCCATTCGGCCGGCGTTGCGATTTGGCAACACAAGGGTCGAATTCTTCGCATTCGAAAGAGGGGTGGGCGAAGCGAGACATTTCTGCAACACTCCATATTGCATCTTGTGTCGAGGTGGTGCGCGGTCTGGCCTTGCGCTTGTCCCTATGCTAGTTCTGATATGAAGTAGAGGCATAGGTTGTTCGGTTCGCGTTTCGGTGAGAAATTGGGAATCGGCAAATTAAGTTTGGCTTGAGAAGCCGTGGAGCGTTGGGCGACGCGTATGGCTTCCAAGTATCGAGTTACGCGGGGCGATCTCGTTGGGGGTTTACCAGGTGAAACAAAATAATAATTCGGACCGAGGAATGTTGCGAAAGGCCGTACGGGCCATGGCCTTGGCGGCGGGCATCGTGATGCTGGCCGGTTGTGCCACGACATCCGACGAAGCAAACGGCGCGAACGATCCCTACGAGGATTTCAATCGCGCGATGTTCGATTTCAACGACAAGCTCGATAAGGGAATTTTCAAGCCGATCGCCAAGGCGTATTCGGATAATATCCCGGCGCCGGTCCGCAAGATGGTTCATAACGCGTTGAACTATCTGCGCACGCCGTTGATCCTGGCCAATGATATCTTGCAGGGCGATCTCGACCGGGCCGGCAATACGGTCTCGCGGTTCGTCACCAACGGAGTCGCGGGCTTCGCCGGCACCGTCGATACGGCCGCCGACCTGGGCGTTCCCTTCCATAGCGAGGATTTTGGCCAAACCCTGGCGGTTTGGGGCGCGGGCGAAGGCCCGTATTTGGTGCTGCCGTTCTTCGGCCCGACGAATTTCCGCGATGGGTTCGGGACGATCGTCGATTCCGTTGTCGATCCCATCAACGTCTACGTCGATTCAAGATCGGTTTCATTTCCGCGCACCGGCATGAATGCCGTCGACAAGCGCGCCGACCTGCTGGACACGCTGGATGATTTGGAGCGTACGTCCCTCGATTATTATGCCGCGATTCGCAGTCTCTATCGCCAACGCCGGAACGATGAAATCAAGAACGGCAGCACGGACGACCCAGTGCCGATCCCGAATATCAGTTTCGAGGAAGACGAAAAGAAGCCGGGTGGGTCGGGCATGACGTCGAGTATCGGCGCCAAGAAAGATGGAGCCTCCGGGAAACCGCAAACCGGCGCGAAGTAGTTTCGCCGACGACAAGGTGGCGAATGTAATGTACCCGCGTGTAATTATCCTAGCGGCGCTGGTCGGTTGCTTCCTTGTTGGTCCGGCCGCGGGCGAGGCGAAGTACCAAGATTCGGGCGTGTTCGTGAGTTCCCTCGGGAATCGCGCGATTGAGTTACTGACCTCCAAGGAAACCAGCGAAGAAGAACAGGAGCGGCATTTCCGCACGCTTTTGCGCGAAGGTTTCGCGGTCAAGAAGATCGGAAAATTCGTCCTCGGCAGGTACCGGCGCCAGGCGAGTAGCGAACAGATCGAGGAGTTCCTCGGATTGTTCGAGGACTATATCGTCTCGCTATATTCTTCCGCGTTTCGGAATTATTCCGGCGAAACCTTCAAGGTGAAGCGGGTCGTGAAAACGCGAAGCGCCCGCGACACGATGGTGGTCACCTATATCTACCCAAGTTCGAACAGCAGCGGCGTCACGCCGACGAAGATCGTCTTCCAGGTCCACAACAGCCAGAACGAATACAAGGTCCTCGACGTGAAGATCCAGGGTGTCAGCATGATCATCACCCAGCGTGACGAGTTTACCGGTTTCATCCGGAACAATGGCGGCGAGGTCGGCAATCTGATCGACGCGTTGCGCAAGAAGATGGATTCCCTGAAAAACAAGGCGGCAGACAGCTAACCGATATTCCAGTGGATCGACCGCGACGCCCCGTCCCCTCGGCGGGGCGTTTTTCATGGTGGTCCGGGTTTGACTCCCGATCAGCGTGTCAACGGCTTGTATTTGATTCGGTGCGGCTGATCGGCCGCGTCCCCCAGCCGGCGACGGCGATCCGCGTCGTAGTTTTGGTAGTTGCCTTCGAACCAGACCACTTGGCTGTCGCCCTCATAGGCCAGGATGTGGGTCGCGATCCGATCGAGAAACCAGCGATCGTGGCTTGTGATCAAGGCACAGCCCGCGAAATCCGAGAGCGCTTCCTCAAGCGCCCGCAAGGTGTCCACATCGAGATCGTTGGTCGGCTCATCGAGCAGCAGAACATTGGCGCCGGTCCGCAGCATCTTCGCCAGATGAACGCGATTGCGCTCGCCGCCGGAGAGCTGGCCGACTTTCTTTTGCTGGTCGGGTCCGCGGAAATTGAACGAGCCGACATAGGCGCGGCTCTGGACCTTGCGCTTGCCGAGATCGATTTCGGCCTCGCCCTGACTGATCTCCTCCCAAACCGATTTGTCGTCGGCGAGCGCGTCGCGGGATTGGTCGACATAGCCGAGCTTCGCCGTCTCGCCAATCCGGAGCGAGCCCCCATCCGGCGATTCGTCTCCCGTGATCATGCGAAAGAGCGTGGTCTTGCCGGCTCCGTTGGGTCCGATGACACCGACGATGCCGCCCGGCGGCAGCTTGAAGCTGAGATCCTCGATCAAAAGCTGATTGCCGTATCCCTTGCGTAAATTCTCGGCTTCGATCACCAGGTCGCCGAGCCGATCACCGGCGGGAATCACGATTTGCGCCGTGTCGGGCGCGCGGTCCTGACTCTCCGCCAGCAGGCGTTCATAGGCGGTAATCCTGGCCCGCGATTTTGCTTGGCGTGCGCGCGGGCTGGCGCTGATCCACTCGCGCTCGCGGGCGAGCGTCCTGAGGCGCGCCGACTCGCCTCCCGCTTCCTGCTCGACTCGCTTTTCCTTCTGCTCCAGCCAGGCCGAATAGTTGCCCTCGTAGGGGATGCCCCGGCCCCGGTCCAATTCCAGAATCCAGCCGGTGACGTTGTCGAGGAAATAGCGGTCGTGGGTCACCATCACCACCGTGCCCGCGTATTCCCGCAAGTGCCGTTCGAGCCAGGCGACGGTCTCGGCGTCGAGATGGTTGGTCGGCTCGTCGAGCAGCAGCAGATCCGGCTTTTGCAGCAACAGACGACACAACGCGACTCGCCGCCGCTCGCCGCCGGAAAGATTGGTGACGGACTGATCGCCCGCTGGACAGCGAAGGGCGTCCATCGCGATCTCGATCGTGCGGTCGAGATCCCAGGCATCCGCCGCGTCGATCTTCTCCTGCAGCTCCGCCTGTTCTTCGATCAGCGCGGTCATTTCGTCCGGATCTTCGACCTCGCCCAGCTTGAGGCTGACCGCTTCGAATCGGTCGACCAGCGCCTTCTGATCGGCCAATCCTTCGAGAACGTTCTCCGCCACCGTTTTCTCGGGGTCCAATTCGGGTTCCTGGGCCAGCATGCCGGCGGTCGCTCCCTCGGCCGCCCAGGCCTCGCCGGTGAACTCCGTCTCCATGCCGGCCATGATCCGAAGCAAGGTCGATTTGCCGGCGCCGTTGTAACCAAGGACGCCGATCTTTGCACCGGGAAAAAAGGCCAGCGTGATGTGATTCAACACCTCGCGGCCGCCCGGATAGATCTTGGCGAGATCCTTCATCACATAGACGTATTGGTAGGCGGCCATGTCGTACGCTCCTCGTCACTCGGTTGGCGGGGCTTGTTTAAACAATGGTTTCGTCGCGATCAACGCTTGGCGGGAGCGAATCGTTGGCGGAACAGAGCGAACAGCCGGATGAGCGCATCGAAGACGGCGCCCGAGCCAAGCGAGTTGGATGCCGTCTTGTAATGGATCGGCACCTCGGCGACGCGCATGTCGCGGGCATGAAACTTCATCTCGGTCTGGAAGAAATGCCCTGTCGCGTGGACGCCGCGAGCGAGGATCGTCTCCAAGGCATCTGGTCGGAACATCTGGTAGCCGCTGGTCATATCGCTGAGCCGGGTACCGAGCAAAAGATTGGCGAGCCAGGTGCCGCCCCGGCTGACCATCCGGCGAACCAGGGAGCTGTCGCTGATCCGTCCGCCCTTGGCGAAGCGGGTGCCGAAGATGCAGTCGTACCCTTCGCCCATCGGTGCGAGAAAATGGCGCAGATCCTCCGGTTGGTGGCTGAACCCGGCATCGATTTCCAAGATCCAGTCAAATCCCGTGGCGAGCCCCTCGCGGTAACCGCGTTTATAGGCGTCGACGACGTTGCGGTTCTCGGGTGCCCAGACGACGGACAACCGGGGTTCAAGCTTCGCCATCGCAAGCAATAAGGCTCGCGTGCCGTCGCGGCTCGCGCCGTCGAGAATCGCGAAGAAACGGACCGATTGGAAGCCCTCGGCGGCCGCCAGGACCTGCCCGACGAAGGATTCGGCCGAGGCCTCTTCATTCGCCATCGGACAAACGATCGCGACCCGTGCCTCGGCGGGTGGCGGGACGGCGGTTTCGGTCATCTTCCTGTTTGGCGTTCGGTTGGCATCGATAGGGGATATATCCGAATTCCGGCCCGGCCGCTAGAATACGCTTGGAAGAAAGGGAGAGATCATGAATTACGATGCGATTTTCACACCGGCCGAGGATGAAGTGGCGCGAGTCGGGCTCGTTGGGGTCGGCCAGTTTGGCTCCTCGCTACTGGGCCAGGTAACCTCCCACCCGCATATTGATCTTTCCGTTCTTTGCGATCTCGAACCGTCGCGCGCCGTCGCCGCGTATCGTCAAGCCGGCTATGCGGAAGATGATATCGTCGTCGCCGAAAGCGCTGCCGCCGCAATTGCCGCCATGGAAAACGGAAAACAGGTCGCGATCGGCGAGGCCGCGATGATGGCGGAACTGCCGATCGACATGGTCGTCGAAGCCACAGGCGATCCAGAAGCGGCGGCCGCGGTGGCGGAAACAGCGCTCGATGCCGGCAAGCATCTCGCCATGGTCTCGAAGGAGGCCGATTCCGTTATCGGTCCCGGCCTTTCCCGGCGCGCCAAGGCACGGGGTGTCGTGGCGACGCCGATCGATGGTGACCAACCGAGCCTTCTGATCGGTCTCCTGTCCTGGGCCCGGCTGATCGGGCTTGTCGTCGTCGCGGCCGGCAAGTCCAGCGAGTACGATTTCATTTATGACCGGGTGCACGGTACCGTCGAATGGCGGGGCGAGAGCCTGGCAGTGCCCGATTTCGCCGATCTTTGGATGATGCCCGAGTTAGGCGTCGCCGAGACCGTCCAGGCGCGGGCCGACATGCTAACGCCTTTCCCAATGCGAACCGTGCCGGATCTCTGCGAGATGGGGATCGTTTGCAACCACACTGGCCTGGTACCCGATACGCCCGCACTTCATGCGCCCTTGGCGCGTACGCTCGAGGTGCCGGAGGTGTTCCGCCCTCGCGAGGCGGGCGGGATTCTGGAAGCGGCGGGAACCATCGACGTCTTCAATTGCCTGCGCCGACCGGACGAGCAAAGCTTCGCGGGGGGCGTCTATATCGTCGTCGAATGTCGGGACCGCGAAACCTGGCGGGTCCTGGCCGAAAAGGGGATTCCGGTCAGCCGCGCCGAGGGCCATGCGATGCTCTACAACCCCTCGCATCTGCTCGGTGTCGAAGCGCCGGTTTCGATCCTCTCGGCGTGTTTTCTGGGTCGTGGAACCGGCGCGGCGGAGGTTCGCCCGGTGGCCGATCTCGTGGCGCGCGCGACGCGGGACTGGTCGGCGGGCGAGACGCTTTCGATCACCGACCGTCATCACCACGAGGTGGCGGGGCTGGCCCCAATGCTGCTGCCCGCCGCACCCGCGACCGGCGGGAATCCGCTGCCCTATTACATGGCGACGGAGCGGCATTTGACCCGTGATATTCCCGCCGGGACTCTGATCACGCGCGAAATGGTCGAGGCACCGGTCGACTCGACCCTTTGGCGGCTTCGCGACGAGATGGACGTGTCCGCGAGCTCTTAACGATCAATTTACACGCCGCCGCCCGGAAACGAACAAGGCCCGCCGGTGCAGCGGCGAGCCTTGTGAATTCAAGATTTTCCAGCGGGTCAGTCGACGAGAACGATATCCTCCGCGGCTTGTTTGCCGTTCCGCCCCGGCTGTAATTCGTATTGAACGCGTTGGCCCTCGCGAAGGTCGTCGATCCCCGCGCGTTCGAGCGCGGATATATGGACGAACGCATCCTTCGAGCCATCCTCTGGTTCGATGAAGCCATACCCCTTGGTTCGGTTGAACCATTTAACTGTGCCAGTCGTCATTTGACTTTCCTTTAGCGTGTTAGAACCGCCGCACATCCTGACGGCGGCTATATACGGTTGTTACGACGGCCGGGAGTAACATGGCTTGTCGGCGCGACAAGTCGACTTACGCCAAGTCTTCGTAACCTGATATGGGCTATTTTGGGTATTATGATCCGATTGACAAGAAAATATTTACCAAGTTTTCCGGCCGGCTACCCGCTGGTTTTCTAGCTATTCCGCCGGGGCAGGCGGACCACGCCCGACCCCAGGATCGATAACTCATCGTCTTGATTCCGCGCTTCATGAGTGATCTCGACATAGCCGTCGCCGTCATTTTCATATTTCCCGGTGATCGATCCGTTAATATACAGGAGATCGCCTTCTGGATTGTGGCGGCGGATCTTGGTCTCGGAGCGGCAGAGAAAGCCGCTATCCCCCATCCAGTTCGTCAAGTGATGGGTCATCCAGGAACAGCGTTCCGGACCGTAATCGTAGGCCGCCGGGGCCCCGACCTCGGTGGCGAATTCGTTCTCCCAATGGACCCGCTCCGGACAATCGGGAATGCCGTATTTGTTCTCGATGCCTAGCCCCGGGTGTTTGTCGATTTGCCGCCAGGCGATCTTGTTGGCTCGGATGTAGAGGCCGCCCCAGCCTTGGGCATAGCAGATGAAACCGGTCACCGTCATCGGCCCCTTGGCCATGGTCGGCAGCGCGTCGCCGATCGAGACATCCTCCCAGTAGCGGGACTCGGCGCCGCGTATTTCTTCATCGTGATAGAGTTTGTAGAGACCGGCCAGTTCGGCCTCGTCATAGCGCCGCTGCGGTTTCTCCCGCAATTCCTTGTATTTGGTGCCTTCCTCTCGGGCGGCATCGCGATCGGTACGGAAGCACCAACTGTCGGCCTCGCAAAGGAGATCGCCGGACTGGTTGAAGAAATTGACGTGATAGACCTGCTGGACGGCGCGGCCCGAAAAGCGGGTGTCGTGGGGAATCAATTCCTTGAGCCAGGCCTCGGTCGAGATTTCGTCGTTGCGCCGCACCCATTTGTGCCAGTTCCAGTCGGCCCCCGCCCACATCGCATGGACGCCGGGGAGGCCACCGACGTAGCCCGAGATGATACGGCTGCAGGCGAAGAGGAACGAGGGCGGCGCCACGATCCCGCCCAAGGGCGTGGTCGCCGCGTAATCCGGATCGCACCAGAGCGGGTTGTCGTCGCCGATTCCGTGGGCGTAATGGCGAATATTGTCGCGCGTCGCCTCGTGGCACCAAGGCTCGAGTGTATTCTCGATCTTGACCCCGATGCGCTTGCGCAAACTATCCAAGGCCTGGTCGGTGATCTTCGGGAAGCGTCGCTGGTAGGTCTCGCTCATGTCGCTTGGCTCTCCTGTTCCTGGTCCCTGAGCACGCGGCGGTTGACCTTGCCGGCGGGCGTCTTGGGCAAGGCCGCGGCGAAGGCGACCCGGCGCGGGTATTCATGGCGCGCCAAATGTTCCTTGGTGAAATCCTGCAGCTCGCGCGCGAATGCATCGTCGCCCGGGCGGCCCGAGACGATGAAAGCCTTCGCAACCTGACCCCGTTCGTCGTCGGGAACCCCGATCGCGGCGGCTTCGTCGACATCGGGATGCATCAGGAGCACATCCTCGATCTCCTTGGCGCTCATCGTCCAGCCGGCCGAAATGATGACATCATCGGCCCGGCCGCCATGCCAGTAGTATCCGTCTTCGTCGATATGGCCCAGATCCTTGATCCGGAACCAGCCATCACGGCGGCGGACGACAAATTCGCCGGTAGCGCCGGGCGGGCAGGCGTTGTCGTCGGCGTCGTGGATCGCGATATCGACCCCTGGCACCGGTTTACCGAGTGATCCGGGCTTGACCGTAAAATCCACCGCCCCCGGATAATCGGCGAGGATGACGCCGACCTCGGTCGATCCGTAGATGCTGCAGACCGGCGCACCAAAGGTCGCCTCGGCCCAGGCTTCGGTATCGCTATCGATCGGCTCGCCGGTAAAGGAGAGTTTCTCGATCTTCAGGCCCGAATTCCGGGTCATGCCGGCATTCTTCATCATTCGATAATGGGTCGCCGCGGCCGAAAGATTGGTCACCTCGAGCTCGATCAGGGATTGGAATAGGCGCTCGGCGTCGAATTTCCCCGCATAGCTGACGATCTCGACCCCAAGGCCGAGCGGCGCCAGCGTCCCATGCCAAAGCCCGTGGCCCCAGGCCGGCGAGGACGGGCACATATAGCGATCACCGGGCCGGACCCCGGTGGCGTAGAGGGCGGCGATCGATACCGTGACGATCGCGCGATGGCGATGCTTGACCGCTTCCGGCAATTCCCGCGTCGTGCCCGAGGTGTATTGATACATCGCCATGTCGCCGGAGCCGCTGTCGGGCGTGAAATCGTCGCCCGCATCCGCAATCTCCGCCATAAAATCGTCATCTGCGACGGTCACGCGAAGGCTCGGATAGCCTTCGGCCCGCGCCCCTAGTTCGGCCGTTGTCAGCAATATCCGCGGCGCGCAGTCATCGAGCCTGAGGCGCAGCCCCTCCCGGCCGAAAAGGGTGAACAGCGGCACTGCCACCGCCCCCGCCTTCATCGCCCCGATAAAGGCGATATAAAAGGGGAGCGAGGGCTCCAGCATGACCGCGACCCGGTCGCCTTTGGCGATCCCTTGGGCGAGCAGCCAATTGGCGAAGCGGTTGGATCCCGTGGCAAGCTCGCCGAACGTGATGCGCTCGTTCCGCCCATCCGCGTGGGCAATGTTAATGGCGGTTCGGCCAGGCGGGTGCCGGTCCACGCATTCATGCCCGATGTTGAGGCGGTCGTGATCGCCGTCGAACAGATCCCAAAGCGCCTGCTTGGAGAAATGCGCGTGGGCGTCGGCGTAGCTCGTGTAGTCGGTCAGTTTCGGCATGGGGTCTCGCGTTGGTCGCGGCCAAATTGAAACTAGATGGCGGCGCGGTCTTTTCCATCTCTCGACCACCCCAACGCGGAAGCGCTTGGCGGAGGCTATGATTTCCTGTAAAACTATATAATAATAATTTAGCAACTCCTTTTAATTGATTATTGCAACTTGGAGCGGGGACATGCCGAAAAAAATAATCCTTTGCTCGGACGGGACGGGGAATGCCGGCGGGCCGGGGATCGCTTCGAACGTCTGGCGGCTTTACACGGCGCTTGATATCAGTGCGGGTGACCAAGTGGCGGCGCATGACGATGGTGTCGGCAGTCAAGATCACAAGATTGGGCGGGCACTGGGCGGCGCCTTTGGCTGGGGGCTGACGCGGAACGTCAAACAGCTCTACGAATTTCTTTGCCGCAACTATTGCGACGGCGACCATATTTATCTGTTTGGCTTCAGCCGGGGGGCCTATACGGCGCGTGTCCTGGGCGGGTTGATTTGTACCGTCGGTGTCTTGGATGCGAACCACCGCGACTACGGCACGGCGGCGAAACTAAGTGAAGGTGTCGATCGCGCCTATAGAATGAACCGCCGACGCTATCGGACCGTATTTCAAAGTGAGCCATCGTCTAGTGAAATTTCGCTGCTGAAACCGGACTCTGTATTGCATCCCGACATCGCCTTCATTGGCGTTTGGGACACGGTTGATGCGGTTGGTCTGCCGATCGACGAACTGGCCGATATTCTCGACAAATACATTTACAAATTCAGGTTTTCCGACGGGGTGCTTTCATCCAGGGTCGAACGGGCTTGCCATGCGATCTCGATCGACGATGAGCGCCACACCTTCCATCCGGTGAACCTCGATACTGTCTTCGCGTTCAGTCATGACTTTAGCGCCGGGAGAATCGCCTAGCTTAGCCGCAAGGTCCCGGCGCCGTCGATGGTGCCGTCTCGGCCGCAAAATTCCTCGTTCATCATGGCGCCGACGGCATCGAGATCGGTCACATTGGCCCAGGTCCGTCGCCCATCGTCGAGAAGGCAGGCCGTATGCGCCATCGATGGCTGGCCCTCGGGGCCGTACATGACGACATAGGATTCAACCGTCGCACGACCGTTATGTTCGACCTCGACCTCGCGTCGCGGCGTCGCATCAACCTCCGCCTGCAGATCGGCCCAGGCAAAGGGCCGCGCCGGCGGCGTCGTCGAGTAGATGCAAAGCGCATGTTTGGTCAGTAGCCCGCCATTCGCCGTCACCAGCCCGAGGCTGCCCGGCTTCGCGCGAAGCAGATCGACCGTGCGGGCGACCGAGTGCATGACGTAGTTGTTCAACGGCCCGCCGGCGAAGGTCAGCCCGCCGGTGACGGTGAGGGGCCGGTCCTGCGGGATGCCGATCTCGTTGGCCGAGACCTGCACCGCGGCCGGGAAGCAGCTGTATAGGTCGATGTAATCCATCTCGGCCACGCCGAACCCGGTGAGCTCGAACAGTTTCGCGGCGGCGAAGCGAATGGCCGGGGAGCTGTGGAGGTTGTCCCGCTCCGAGACGTAGAGGTGGTCCCAGGCTTCCGTTCCCGCATGGGGATAGACCCAACGATCCTCGCCGATGCCGAGCTGACGCGCCTTCCCTACCGAGGTGAGGATAAGAGCTGCGCCCTGATCGACGCTGTTGTTGGAGTTCATCAGCTTCGTATAGGGGTATGAGACCGGACGGTTTGAAGGCGAGGGTGTTCTGATTTCGGAGGCGCTCAAGGGCTTCCGGATCCAGGCATTCGGATTGTCGACCGCGACGCGATTGAACCCGGCCCAAAGCTCCGATACGCGCTTTAGATGTCCGTCGACGCTCTCGCCGTTGGCATGACGAAGGGCCGTCTCGAACATCGGGTAAAATTGAATGGGTCGTTCGATTCCACGCTTCAACTCCGCCTCGTGGCGGGTGACCTTGTTGCTACCCAAGAACAGATCCGGCGCATCGCTGTCGTCCCTGGTCGTCGGGTTGGCGCCGGGCGCCGTGGTGGCGGGGTTCCAGTCGAGCTCGAGGCCTGCCTTTCGCGCCCTCGCCTGGGTGCGGCCGCATTCGCCGCCTGTCAGGACGATGACCTCGTTCTTGCCGGCCTGGATGTCGAGGAAACTGCGATTGGTCAGCGATTGGACGTAATTCCCGCCGAGCGAGGTCAGCCCCGTCTCTGCCCCGCCGGCCCCGATCCGCTCGGCCACGGCGCGGGCCGGGTTGGCGTAACCCCAAATGCCGCAAACCACGCGAACCGAGTCCGCGGCCGCGAGAATCTTCGGATTGCCGCAATCCTCGACCGCCTTCTCGACGGCCTGAACCATTAGCTCGAGCGGTTCCTTCGCGGCACTTGGGTCGTCTTCGCGCTGCTCGACCTGTGCGACGCCCACGAAGATGGGGGTGCGATCATCCGTTGCCATCGGCGGCATCCTCGTTTGTCGGTTTCACTCCTGGAAAGGGAGGATAAACCGTCTTGCCGCGGATTCGAGTGGCGGCCGGGACAATGAAATTTCGAGGGTTTCAGAAACCTACCGAGTCGCGCACGGCGACCCTAGATGTCCGGTCAGCCGCTGCCGAGCTTGGCCCTTGCATAAACCTCGTCGCGGTACCGGGTCAAGGCAACGTGATTTTCCCAGCCGTCCTCCGAATTTTGCGACCCGAGACGCCGTGCTTCCTGCAGAAGCCAGCACCAGGTTGCAATGATTGCGGCGGCGATTCGCCGCGGAATGTTCCCGACCATGAATCTCGCCTCCGAAAACGGCGTGTTACGATCTTAACCGAAGCGGTTGCGATTTACGATATTAATACCGGATCGCTACCGACCGGCGGTCGCTCCGCCATATATTTCCGTCGGCGGCAGGGGACTGCCCTCGAAGATGTTCTTGCCGGTCTTGCGTGTCGCGTTCTGCCAGGCCGTCAGCTCCGCCTCGCCGAATTCTACCTTCGGCGACGGGTCGACATCGACGTTTCCGTAGTCGTCGACCCCGCGGACCAGCATCGCGGTATCCCGGTGGGCGCGGGCCTCGACATGGGTCGGCATCATCTCCACCAGCAGCATGATCCGGCGCTCATCGGCGGTGTTGACCGGCGAGCCGTGGAGGATTTCCGAGTTGAAAAGACCGATCTCGCCCGGTCTCAGCGAAACGTCGACGGCCTGCGATTTGTCGAAATCGGTGGAGATATACTGACCGCGCGAAAGAATGCTGTCCGGATCGCCTGTATCGATATGCGGAAGCGTGCCTGATTTGTGCGAGCCGGGAATCACCTTCAGGCATCCATGTTCGGCCGAGCATTCCGAAAGCGCCAGCGCGCCCAGCACCAGGATCGGCCGGATCGGATTGTACGCCCCGTCCTGATGCCAGCCGGCGAAGGTCTTGCCGTCCGGGTTCTTGATTCGGAAGGCCATGCTGTAGCAAAGGAGATTGGGCCCGATCAAATCCTCGTAGACGTCGAGAACATGGGGCAGGCGCGCGATCTCCTCGACCCAGGGGCACAAGAGATGCGACTTGCTTTTCAGTTTCCTCGTGTCGTTCGGGTACTTGGCCTCGAAGGCTTCGAGATGGCCGCGATAGCGCGCCACCTCGTCCGGCGAGAGGACCGGCACGGGGGAGAGAAATCCTTGCGTGTGAAAATGTTCGACCTGTTCCTCGGTTAGAACCTTCGGCATCACAGATTTCCCTCCAACTTACGTCGCGATTCGGTCTTATTCCCTGACATGTAACTAGATCCAGCTTTGCATTTTGTCACCCGTCACTTCAATGGGATAGGATTTGCCGGGCATCGAGCGGTGCCGGGCGGGAGGGGTCATGCGGATCGGATTGACGGAACTCGACGGACGGCGGTTCGACGTCGTGGTGATCGGCGGCGGCATCAACGGGGCCAGCGCCGCCCAGCATTTGGCGGCCGAGGGCTATTCCGTCCTGTTGGCGGAAAAGGGCGATTTCGCTTCCGGCTCCAGCTGCCGGTCGACCCGGATGCTGCATTGCGGGCTCCGCTATTTCGAGACAGCGAACCCGCTCCGCGATTTCCTGCTCAGCCCGTCCCGGTTCCGGACCGCCCGCACCATGGCCCGCGCCTCGATGGAGACGCGGGCCGAACTGGTCGGCGATTCGCCGGAGCGCCTGATTCCCTTCACGCTTTATTTTCCGATCTACCAAGACGGGCCCTACAAGCCGTGGCACCTGGATTTGGGATTCAAGATCCTGGGCGGCCTGGGACCGAAATCGGTTCCGCTCGACTATCGGCGGCTCCCCGCCAAGGAAGCGCTTCGGCTGCCGCTCGTGGACCAGCTCGCCAACCTGGAACGCCTCCATTCGGTCGCCGCCTTCCGCGAATATATGCTGGACTGGCCAGAACGCTTCTGCATCGACGCGGTCATGGATGCCGAACGGATGGGCGCAGTCGTCCGAAACCACACCACGGCCCAACTCATGGCGCGGGACGGCGATGGCCTTTGGCATGTCGGGCTAAGGGATGAGGAGGCGTCAGTCTCGGTGACGGCGCCCGTGGTTCTCAATATGGCCGGGATCTGGATTGACCGGGTGAACGGTCGCGAGAATGTGGGATCGGCGCCCCGGCGACTCGTCCTCGGTACCAAGGGGGCGCATATCGTCATCCAGCTGCCGCCGGAATACCGCTCCTTCGGGATCGCCACCGTCAACAGCCTCGGCGAGCCGCACTACTGCTTGCCGAGCCAGGGTGGCTACCACCATATCGGCCCGACGGAGACGGTCTATGAAGGCGAACTCGACGATATCCGCGTCACCCGAGAGGAGGTCGAGTTTCTCCTGAGGGAGACGGCGGCGGTCCTCCCCGGTCTTGGCCTCGATGAGAAGGACGTTGTCTATTGCTGGGCCGGAGTACGGCCGCTCACTTTCGATCCCGCCTATCCCAAGGGCGACCGGTCGCGGGAAATCCACGACATGGCGGATGACGGGCTCCCCAATGTGCTCGCCATGACCGCGGGTCCGGTGATGAGCCATCGATCGGCCGGGCGCGAGTTGGCGGCGGCGGTGCGGCGAAAGGTGCCGCCCTCGGGCGCGCCCCAGGCGCTGGACCATCGGCCCCGCCTGTTGTCGGAAGACGCGAACGCACCGCCGCTGGTTGCCGGCGACGATCGGGTTCGGCTGTCTCATCTCGGCCATGTCGCCGCGACCGAACATGCGCGGGACCTCGGCGATATCCTGTTCGCGCGAACCGGCATCGGCTATCGCCATCAATTGGAGGATACGGCGATCCGGCGGGCCGCCGAGGCCGTCTCGGCCCATCTCGGCTGGGACGCGGCCGAAATCGACCGCCAAGTCGGCGACGTCAGGAGCCGTATCGACACCCTCTACCGGCCGATGCCCAAGATCAATTGATAGGATTTTCGCAAAAGATGGTGGGCCCGGAGGGACTCGAACCCCCGACATAACCGTTATGAGCGGTTCGTTCTAACCAGCTGAACTACGGGCCCGCGCCCTCTATAGCAGCGCGGGCCGGGAGCGGCAATCTGAGCGGCGGTGCGGCCGGTCCTCTAATAATCCAGGAAGCTGCGGAGCTTGCGGCTGCGGCTCGGGTGTTTCAGCTTGCGTAGCGCCTTCGCCTCGATTTGTCGGATACGCTCGCGGGTGACGCTGAACTGCTGGCCGACCTCTTCCAAGGTATGGTCGGTGTTCATGCCGATACCAAAACGCATGCGGAGCACGCGTTCCTCGCGCGGAGTCAGGCTGGCAAGGACACGCGTCGTGGTCTCGCGGAGGTTCGACTGCATCGCCGCATCGGAGGGCAGGATCGCGTTCTTGTCCTCGATGAAATCACCGAGATGGCTGTCCTCCTCGTCGCCGATCGGGGTCTCGAGGCTGATCGGCTCCTTGGCGATCTTCAGGACCTTGCGGATCTTCTCGATCGGCATGGCGAGCTTCTCGGCCAATTCCTCCGGCGTCGGCTCGCGGCCGATCTCGTGCAGCATCTGGCGCGACGTGCGGACCAGCTTGTTGATGGTCTCGATCATATGCACCGGGATGCGGATGGTGCGCGCCTGATCGGCGATCGAGCGGGTGATCGCCTGGCGGATCCACCAGGTGGCGTAGGTCGAGAACTTGTAGCCGCGGCGATACTCGAACTTATCGACCGCCTTCATCAGCCCGATATTGCCTTCCTGGATCAGGTCGAGGAACTGCAGGCCGCGGTTGGTGTACTTCTTGGAAATCGAGATCACGAGGCGGAGATTGGCCTCGACCATTTCCTTCTTGGCGCGGCCGGCCTCGCGCTCGCCCTGCTGGACGGTGCGAACGATCCGGCGGTACTCCGGCAGCGGCATGCCCGCGGCCGAAGCGATTTCGGTCACGACGCTGCGAAGCCCCAGAATGTTGTCCGCATTCTTGCGAACGAAATCGTTCCAGACCTTCTTATGCAGGTCCTTGATGTGGTCGAACCAGTTGGGGTCGATCTCGAAACCGTAATAGTTCTCAAGAAAGGTCTCGCGTTCGATTCCGGAGTTAACGGCCATGCGCAGCAGCTGACCCTCGGCCTTGGTCAATTCGCGGTTCAGCTCATAGAGCTGCTCGACAAGCTGTTCGATCCGGAGATTGTTGAGATGCACGTTCTCCATCAGCTCGACCAGGCGCCGCCGGTGCTTTTCGTAGGTGCGTTCGGTCGATTTGGAAACCTGTTCGCCCTGGCGCTGGGTAATCAAACGCTTGTCCTGGGCGCGCTGCAGTTTGGCGTAGGTGGCGGCGATGTTCTTGAAGGTCTCGAGGACCACCGGCTTCAGTTCCATCTCCATCTGGGCGAGCGAGACGTTGGCTTCGTTCTCATCATCATCATCTTCGTTGTCGCCCTTGTCCTCGCCGTCCTCGCCGTCCTCGCCGTCTTCGTCGTCTTCCTCGCTCGACGCGCCGACCGGCGTTTCGGTCTCTTCCGCGGCCTCGTCGTCGTCGGTGTTCTCCGCGCTGACCTCGGTTCCGTCCTCCGACGCCGCCTCGGTTTCCTTTTCCGCGTTCTCGTCCTCGTTGAGTTCCGCTTCCGCCTCCGCCAGCATGCTCTCATCCGGCTCGTCGCCGCCATAGGTGGCGTCCAGGTCAATGACGTCGCGGAGCAGCAGCTTGCCTTCGCTCAAGACATCGTGCCAATGGGCGATCGCGCGGAGCGTCATGGCGCTTTCGCACAAGGCGCCGATCATTTTCTCGCGCCCCGCCTCGATGCGCTTGGCGATCGCGATTTCGCCTTCGCGGGAGAGCAGCTCGACGCTCCCCATCTCGCGGAGATACATGCGGACGGGGTCGTCGGTCCGGCCGATATCGTCATCATTCAGATTGCCCGTCGGGCGGGTCTCGGTGGTGGCGACCGCCGTGCCGTTGCGCTCGGTCCCTTCCTCCGATTCCTCGTTCTCGACGACGTTGACGCCCATCTCCGAGAACAGCGTCATGACGTCCTCGATCTGCTCCGAACCGGCATCGTCCGGCGGCATCACGGCGTTCAACTCGTCGATCGTGACGTAGCCGCGTTCCTTGCTCTTGGCGATCAGTTTCTTGACCGCCGCCGTGACACTGTCCATCAGCGGACCATCGGTGCTGGTTTCGGTCTGCTCCGTGGCTTCCGTTTCGCGCGCCGCTGCCTTGGTTGCCATATGCTTACGCCCTCTTTGTCACAGGCCGCCTGTCCGGGGGGCCTTCACTCATTCACGATACCGGTGCTACAGATCGGCACTTGTATCGAGTTCGATCGACTCCAGCACGTCTTCGCCCCGTTGCCGGAATCGTGCCTCGCTTTCTTCCGTTCCTTCCCGGGCCGCCTCGCGGGCGTAATCCCGGAATTCCGCTTGTTGACGCCGCCGCCGGAACCCGGCCAAGATGCCGGAAACGCCTTCGCGGGCGTCCTCAAGCGGGGAATCGCCACATGCAAAGCGCGCGTTCCGTAAAACGCCCGGGTCAAGCACAAGCGACAGAATGTCCGCGAATCCGCTGTCAGATAAGTGGCGATGAAGCTGTTCCGCGTCAAGGTCCGGATTTGCGACGAACACGTCATGCAGTATCGTGCGAAATTCGTCAAGGTTTTCATCGAGTTCGACCGCCGCTATTTCGTCCGCGAACTCGTCGATCAGGGTCGGATGATTGATCAATGCCGCCATTAGCCATCGTTGGGTGCTTCGATCAAGCCCGGCCTTTGCGGCGGCCAGATTGGTGCGGGCTCGGGTCTCGCGCGCCGGCTGGAAGCCGCGGTTCCGTCCGATTTGTCCCGATCGTCCGTCCGACCGGTTCCGACGCGACGCCGTTCGGCGGTCGAATAGTTCGCGGTACTGCTCGCGCACGCTCGGATCGTCGATGCGGCCGGACCGGTCGCGGAGCCGCGCCTTCAGGCCGGCGAAGCGCTCGGGCGTGTCCGTCGGCCCGGCGCTGACCTCCATGTTCCAGATCACCTCGGCGAGCGGCCGCGCGACCTCGATCAGACGCTTGAGCGCATCGCCGCCCTGGGCCGTGATCAAGCTGTCCGGATCCTCGCCCTCAGGCAGGAAGGCGAAGCGCAGCGACTTTCCCGGTTTGAGTTGGGGCAGGGCCCTGTCGGCCGCGCGTTCGGCCGCCCGCTGTCCGGCCGTATCGCCGTCGAAACAAAGGATCGGTTCGTCGACCAGCCGCCAGAGGAGCCGCATCTGTTCTTCCGTGAAGGCGGTGCCGAGCGGGGCGACGGCGGCCGGGAAGCCGCCACGCGCGAGCGCGATCACGTCCATATAGCCTTCGGCGACGATGAGATCCGGCGTCTCCTTCAGCGCGGACCTGGCAGCAGCCAGGTTGTAAAGCGTGCGGCGCTTGTCGAAGAGCGGCGTGTCGCGGGAGTTGAGGTATTTCGGCTCGCCGTTGCCAAGGACCCTGCCGCCGAAGGCGACGACCCTGCCGCGCGCGTCGGCGATCGGAAACATCACCCGGTCACGAAAGAAATCGAAGGCGGCGCGGCCGTCGTCCGGGACCGTCATCAAGCCCGCCTCGACCAGCATCGCCTGCTCGAAACCCTGCTTGCGAAGGGTCGATTCGATTTGGCTCTCGCTGCCGCGCGGTTGCGCGGGCGCGTATCCAAGGCGGAATTGTTGGATCGTTCGATCATCCAGACCGCGGTGTTCGAAATAGGCGCGCGCTGCCCCACCGGCCTCGCCCGCCAGCTGGGCCTGGAACCAGACCGTGGCGGCTTCCACCAATTCGTGGAGGCCGGCGCGCCGCTTTTCGCGCTTGGCTTCCTCGGGCGTGGCCCGTGGTACTTCCATGCCCGCATCGCCTGCCAGGCGCTCCACCGCCTCCGGGAAGGAGAGGTTTTCCGTCTCCATGGCAAAACTGATGATGTCGCCATGCTTGCCGCAGCCAAAGCAGTGATAGAACCCCTTGTCCTCGTTGACGGTGAAGGACGGGGTTTTCTCCTTGTGGAAGGGGCAAAGGCCGACGAATTCTCGGCCGCGGCGCTGCAGTTTCACCCGCCGGCCGACCGTATCGGCGAGCCCTGTCCGGGTCCGCAACTCATCGAGAAAACCGTTCGGAAAGCTCATGTGAACACGGGACTCCAAGCACTTCCCACGACGAGACTCCTGGATTCCCGCCTTCGCGGGAATGACGCTCGATGTCCGCCACCGATGACAAACAAGCCGCTCATTCTCCGTCGGACTTTATTCAATTAACCCCTATGACAGCGCCTGCCGCGCGATCCCGCCCGCCTTGCTGAAATCCATCGCGCCCGCGTGGCGTTCGCGAAGCGCCGTCATGACCTTGCCCATTTCCTTCAACCCGGAAGCGCCAGTCTCCTGGATGATGTCGCTGACCGCGTCCGCGATCGCCGATTCATCCATCTGCGTCGGCAGGAACCGTTCGATGACGGTGATCTCGGTGGCCTCGCGCTCGGCCAAGTCGACCCGGCCGCCCTGGGTGTACATGCCGATGCTCTCGCGCCGCTGCTTGATCATGGTCTGCAGCAGGTCGAGGATCTCGGTGTCGTCGATCTCGGTGTCGTCGCTCTTGCCGCGCAAGGCGATATCGCGTTCCTTGAGAGCCGCGCGAATAAGACGAATGGTCGAGGTCGCGCAGCCGTCCCTGGCTTTCAGCGATTCCTTCAACGCGTTGTCGAATTGCTCTCGTAACATGGTGATCGCTCCATGTTCGATTCGCCACAATCTGCAAATCCTACTAAATCATGGGATTTCTGGCAACGCTGAAAATATTAATAACCGTTTGATTATTAACGGAAAATTAATTATGTTTAGGCTTGACGCTGGCGTGGGATTTGCTTAGGAATCCGGCCAAATTCCGCGCCGCGAGGCGCCTCTCGCCAAAGACAGCAATGCGCCGCGAGCCGGGGATTGGACGGGAACCGTTTGATCCGGCACGGATTTTCGCGGTGACGGGGAACCCTTTCGGATGGCTGATTCGACCGCGCGCCTGCCCAAACGGCCCGACGACTCGACCGCTGCCCTGATTCTGGCGGATGGATCCGTCATTTGGGGGCAGGGCGTCGGGGCGACGGGCCATGCGGTCGGCGAGGTCTGCTTCAACACCTCGATCACCGGCTACCAGGAAATCATGACCGATCCCTCCTATGCGGGCCAGATCATCACCTTCACCTTCCCCCATATCGGTAATGTCGGCGCCAATGACGAAGATCGGGAGACCATTACACCGGCGGCGCGCGGCTGCGTCCTTCGGGCGGACATCACCGAGCCGTCGAATTGGCGGGCGGCGCAGCACTACGATGCTTGGCTGAAGGCGCGGAACCTGATCGGTCTCGCCGGGGTCGATACGCGGCGCTTGACCCGGCGCATCCGCGACGCGGGCGCCCCGCATGCGGTGCTCGCCCACGCGCCGGACGGCGATTTCGATTTGGCGGCGCTGCGGGACGAGGCGGCGGCCTGGCCGGGACTCGAGGGCATGGACCTCGCGAAGGAAGTCAGCTGCACCCAGACCCATGAATGGGACGGGACGCGCTGGGATCTCGGTACCGGATACGGAATGCTCGGTGAAGCGCGCTATCATGTCGTCGCCGTCGATTTCGGTGTTAAGCACAATATTCTCCGCTGTCTCGCGGCTCTTGGCTGCAAAGTCACCGTGGTTCCGGCGGGCGCCTCGGCTACGGATATCCTGGATCATGCGCCGGACGGGGTCTTCCTGTCGAACGGACCCGGCGATCCCGCTGCGACCGGCGAATATGCCGTGGCGATGATCCAGGGAGTGATGGCGGCGGGTCTGCCGGTGTTCGGCATCTGCCTCGGTTTCCAGATGTTGGGGCTGGCGCTCGGCGGGCGGACCGAGAAGATGCATCACGGCCATCGCGGCGCCAATCATCCGGTGAAGGACCTTGCCACCGGCACCGTCGAGATCACCAGCCAAAATCACGGTTTCGCGGTCCTGGCCGACTCGTTGCCGGACGATGTCGAGGTGACTCATCTGTCCTTGTTCGACGATACCCTCGAGGGCCTGGCCCACAAGACGCGTCCCGTCTTCGGCGTCCAATACCATCCCGAGGCCTCGCCCGGCCCGCAGGACAGCCACTATCTATTCGAGCGTTTCGTGGGAATGATGGAGGGACGGTGAGTTCACCGGCCCCTTTTTCATCAAACTGATCGCCGGACGATTTCCGCGCCGGTGCGCCGCCGATCCGGTTGACCCGACCTCGTTGCGGGCGAATATGCCTGGGAAGAGGAAATTTTGATCAGCGGAGCGCGTTGCCATGAAACGAACGACCGAACTCCGCCGGATGATCGAATCCGGCAAGACCTATCTCATCCCCGGCGTCTATGACGGCTTATCGGCGCGGATTGCCGAGGCGGCCGGTGCCGAGATCCTGTACGCCACCGGCGGCGGGATCGCCCGCAGTACCGGCATTCCCGACATGGGTCTGATCAATCCGGTCCAGGTCACGGAGCGCCTGGAGCAGATCGTGGATGCGGTCGACCTGCCGGTGATTGCGGATTTCGACACTGGTTACGGCAATGCGTTGAACGCCTTGCATGCGCTGAAGGGCTTCGAGCGGGCCGGCGTGGCGGGCTTTCATATCGAAGACCAGGTCTTCCCGAAGCGCTGCGGCCACTACGAGGGGAAATCAGTGGTGCCGGCGGAAGAGCTCAGCGCCAAGATCCGCGCCATCAAGGACAATGCCCTGGATCCCGACCTGATCCTGATCGCGCGGACCGATGCCCTTGCCGTCGAAGGCTACCAGGCGGCAATCGATCGGATGCACCAATATATGGAAGCGGGCGCCGACATCGCCTTCATCGAGGCACCGCGGAGCCTGGAGCAGATCGAGGACCTATCCCGCCAACTACCCTATCCGAAACTCCTCAACATGTTCTGGGGCGGCAAGACGCCGATCGTCCCCAAGGACAAGCTGGAGGCGTGGGGCTTCAACCTGGTGATCGCCCCCGGCGACCTGCAGCGGGGCGCCATCTTCGCGATGCAGAAGATGGCCGAGGTGATCCTCCGCGACGGCCACACCGAATCGCTGAAGGACATGATGGCCTCATTCGAGGACCGCGAGGTGGCGATCAACACCGAGAAATACATGGCGCTCGACGAACGTTACGCCGTTTGAGCGCGAAGGCACGAAGGAGAGAGAACGATGAGCGAAACCGGCCCCGCCGAATTCGACCGCCCGCTCGAGGTAGACGGGAAAACCTTTACGATTTCGAGCTTGGCCGCGGCCGAGGCGGCCGGGCTTGGCAATTTTTCGCGGTTGCCGAAATCGCTCAAGGTCTTGACCGAGAACCTGCTCCGCAACCTGGACAATCCGGCGGTCTCGATCGACGACGTGAAAGCACTTGGCGATTGGGTCGGGAAGCCGCTATCGATGCGCGCGGTGGCCTATCATCCGGTTCGAATTTTGATGCCCGACATGTCGGGTGTGCCGCTCCTGGTCGAGTTGACCGCCATGCGGGACGCGGTGACGGCCCTTGGCGGTGATCCACAGCGGATCAATCCCCGGCTTCCCATCGACTTCATCATCGATCATTCGGTGACCGTTGATTTCCACGGCACGGCCGATGCCTTGGCCCGCAATATGGACCGCGAATTCGAGCGCAACGACGAGCGCTACCGGTTCTTGAAATGGGCCGAATCGGCCTATGAGAACGTCCGCTTCGTGCCGCCCGGCATGGGCATCCTGCACCAGGTCAATCTGGAATATCTGGCCCGGGTGGTCTGGTCCGAGGAGGTGGCGGGAACGCTTCGCGCCTTCCCCGACACGTTGGTCGGCATGGACAGCCATACGCCGATGATCAACGCGTTGAGTATCTTCGGCTGGGGTGTTGGCGGCTTGGAGGCGGGGGCGGCGATGTTGGGTCAGCCGGTCTCGATGCTGATTCCCGAGGTCGTCGGCTGCCGGCTGGTCGGCGCGTTGCCCGAAGGGGCAACCGCGACCGATGCGGTACTGACCGTGACCGAACGTCTGCGGGCGCACGGCGTTGTCGGCAAGTTCGTCGAATATTGCGGCCCCGCGCTTGAGGGTTTGACCCTGACCGACCGGGCCACATTGTCGAACATGTCGCCCGAATACGGCGCCACCATGGGGTTCTTCCCGATCGACGGCCGGACCCTCGATTTTCTCGCCACGACCGACCGGTCACCCGAACAAATCGCGCTGGTCGAGGCCTATGCCAAAGAGCAAGGCCTTTGGGGTGATGCGGCGGAGCCCGTCTTCGCCGATCTCGTGGAGATCGATCTCTCCGCGGTCGAGCCTTGCCTGGCCGGGCCCTATCGGCCGAACCAGCGGACCCCGCTCGGGCAGGTGCCGGCAAGCTATTCGGAGGCGCTGGCGGCAATGGACCGTACCCCCGGTGCCGCACCCGTCTCGGGGAAGGATTTCCAGTTGTCCGACGGGGCCGTCGTTCTGGCCGCGATCACCAGCTGCACCAATACCTCCAACCCGGCGGTGATGATCGGTGCCGGCCTGCTCGCCCGGAACGCGGTGGCGAGAGGTCTTGTCGCCCAACCTTGGGTGAAAGCGTCGCTTTCGCCCGGCTCCGCCGTGGTCGCCGACTATCTCGAGAAGGCAGGTCTCCGCGACGATCTCGGCGCACTAGGTTTCCATGTCGTGGGCTTCGGCTGCATGAGCTGCGGCGGATTGTCGGGCCCGCTCGACCCCGCGATCCAGGCGGCGATCCGGGACAAGGACCTGACCGTGGGCGCTGTTTTGTCCGGCAACCGGAATTTCGAGGGACGGGTGCATCCGCTGTGCCGGGTCAATTACCTGGCCTCGCCGATGCTGGTCGTCGCCTATGCAATCGCCGGCGTGATCGATCGCGACATGACGACGGAGCCGCTCGGCGAGGATGCCGATGGCGAGCCGGTTTATCTCCGCGATATCTGGCCGAGTGGGGCCGAGATCGATGCCGCCATCGCCAAGGCGGTGACGCCCGAGCTCTACCGCGCCCGCTATGACCGGGCCTTCGAGGGCGAGGCCCGCTGGAAGGCACTGCCGGCCGGCGACGCGACCGGCTTCGAATGGGACCCCGAGAGCACCTATATCAAGCGGCCGCCCTTCTTCGAGACGGCGGGTCCCAAGCCGGACACCGTCAAGGATATCCGAGGGGCCCGGGCGCTGGCGCTGGTTGGGGACATGACGACGACGGATCACATATCGCCGGTGGGGACCATTCCGACCGAGACGCCCTCTGGCGCCTATCTTCTCGATAAGGGGGTCGAGCCCGACGACTTCAACATTTACGGCACAAGGCGCACCAATCACGAGGTGATGATCCGCGGCACCTTCGCCAATATCCGCTTTCGAAACGAAATGGCGCCAGGCACCGAGGGCGGCTTCACCACGCATCAGCCCTCGGGCGAAGTGATGACCGTCTTCGACGCGACCAACCGCTATCGCGACGATGGGGTGCCGCTGATCGTGATCGGCGGCGACGCGTACGGCACCGGCTCGTCGCGCGATTGGGCGGCGAAGGGCACGCAGCTACTCGGCGTCCGCGCGGTGATCGCCGAAGGGCTGGAGCGCATCCACCGCTCGAACCTGATCGGCATGGGCGTGCTGCCGCTCGAGTTCCCGGAAGGGGTGACCCGGAAGTCACTCGGTCTCGACGGCAGCGAGTCCTATGACATCACCGGACTGGAGGACGGCCTGACGCCGGGCATGACGGTCGATTGGCGGATCACCCGGGCGGACGGGTCGGTCGAGACCGTGGCGCTTCGCTGCCGCCTCGATACCGAGGTCGAGATCGCCTATTACAGCCATGGCGGCATGCTGCACTACTGTCTGAGAGAGGCATTGGAGGCGGCGTAGTGGGCGCCAACGGCGACTCGTCAGATCGGCCGGCCTTTGAGTTCCGTGCCCAATGTATCTATTCGCTGACGCACCATCGGTAAATGCGGGTTGATCCGGAAGGCGCGTTGGTAGGCCTTCAACGCCCCCTCCTTCTCGCCGATCGCGTCATAGATCATGCCGAGACCCGCGAGCGCACCAAAATGCCGTGATTCGAGGGCGAGCGTCCGCTTGATATCCTCGATCGAGGCCGCGAAATCGCCGAGCATGTAGTGGACCGTCGCCCGCTTGTTCCAGCCCTCCGCGAAATCCGGCTCGTGGACGACGATCTGATGGAATGCGGCGAGGGCGCGCCCATTGTCCCGTGCTCGCATCGCAGCGACGCCATGGCGCATCAGACGATTGGTCTCCGCATCCTTGGAGGTCGACCAGATATTCCAGATCCGTGCCTGTGCCGCGATCGCGCTCGGCGGGTCGGTCGCTTCGCGCAGCGTCTTGAACAGCCCGTCGAGCCGCGCGTCCTTCTGGTCCGCCAGCGCGGCCGACCCGAAGTTCGAAACCAACAAAAGAACGATCCCCCAGCGCAACATCGACCTACTATGATCCTACCCACCGGCCGCGGCAAATCGCGTTTTCGCGATCACCCGGAACGGCTTGAACCCGCGGCCGAGATCGCCTACACCCGCTGCTCTTGACTATATCGTGGACGAAACCGAACAATTCCTCCGTGAAACTCTCCATCACGATACCGAAAGGGCTTCGCATGGAGCCCTGGTCCGATACGCGGCGGGCGCGGAACCTGGCCGAGACGCTTGCCGCCGGACCGGACCCGGACGAGGTCTGGGTTTTCGGCTATGGCTCGCTGATCTGGGATCCGCGCTTCGAGCCGGCGGAGACCCGGATGGCGACGCTCCGGGATCATCGGCGCTCCTTCTGTTTCTGGACCACCATGGGGCGGGGCAGCGCCGATCAGCCGGGCCTCGGTCTTGCGGTGGCGCCGGGCGGCGGACCCATGCAGGGTCTTGCTTATCGGATTCCCTCGGAAAACCGGGCCGAAATTCTGGATGCGCTCTGGCGCCGCGAGATGCGGGCGGGCGTCTATCACCCGACCTGGCTGCCGCTCGAGACGGCCGAAGGGTCGGTCACCGCGCTGGTATACGTCGCTAATTCGGCCCATCAAAACTACGCGGGCGATCTGGCGATCGAGGATCAGGCATGGATCATGGCGCGGGCCAGGGGGGAACGCGGATTCAGTTATGAATATCTCGGCCTTCTAGTGAAGGAATACGACCGACTCGGTATCGATGACACGCGCCACCGCACCCTTTACGCCCGGATCTTGGAGATCGTCGACAGGGCCACGGGTTAGGCTGGCTAACCATGGAATGGAACCGGTCGAACGGCTGTTCGCCGGAGACGCCTTATCCGACCAGCGGCCGGAAGACACGGGCTGCCTCCGTCACCGCCTCGGCGACCGATTGCCCGTCGCGGAGCGGCTGGTGGACGGAGATCCAGCCGTCATAGCCCGCTTCCGCCAGGGCCGCGATCAGGGGGGCGACATCGATCCCCGTCGGATCGTCGAGGGCCACGTAGTCGAGCGCCACCGGCCCCCGCCGCCGCGTCCGGAATTGGTGAGCGCCGCCTTCCGCCAGGCGGACGTTCTGGAAGTAGACATTGACCAGATGCGGCGCCAGCTTCGCGATCGCGGTCGGCCCGTATTCGCCGCCGCAGGCGAGCAGGTTGGCGGGTTCGTAGGTGATGCCGAAATTGGGTCGGTCGACCTTGTCGACGAGATCGAGGGCCTCTTCGGCGGTCTCGGCTAGAGTGCCCCAATGGGTTTGGTGCGCGAGTGTGATACCGCGCGCCGCCGCCTCGTCGGCGGCTGCCCTGGCATGCGGGATATCGGCCGGATCATGTATCATCACGCGCACCAGCTTGGCGCCTAGCGCCTCGGCCAAGTCAAGGTGAGGGGTGATGTCGCGAAGGCAGTCCGGCGCGTCGGGTGTATTGGCGGCGAGAGCCACGTTCCCCATTACCATCGAGGCGACGAGTCCGTTGTCGTCGAGGAGCCGGCGTACCGCCGCGATCCGTGCGGGCGGGGAACTCATGGAAACCGCCGAGGCCCGCATCGACAGCCCCTTGAACCCGGCGGCGCGGGCCAGCGGGGCGAGATCCTCGATCGGCAGGGCCGCCCGGTCCTTGCGGTCCGAGGATTCGGCGATGCGGACGGAGAGGGAAAGATTCATCGGCGGACCAAAGGATCAATATTTCGCGGTCTGCAGCGTGCTTTCGGCAAAGAGATCTTCCGGGGTCAGGCCCGGTTCCGTCAGGTTCTGTTCGGCCGAATAGCGGATCAGCGCCTCGAGGTCCTTGCGGTTCTCCTCGACCCCGTAGGACCAGATGTCGTTACCCATGAGCGCCCGGGTTTCCGCCAGTTCGGCGCCGAGCCAGGGCAGCGAGACCTTGAGAGCGCCCAGCGCCTCCAGATCCCGGACTGCGAGGTCCTTCGCTTGTTTGAACGCCTTGTAGAGGGTCGCCGGCAGCCACGGATGTTCCGCAACGAGATCTTTCCTGACGCCGACGATGTGCATGATCGGGAAGATGCCGGCGCGCTTGTAGTAATTCTGCTCGGCTGCCCGATAGTCCGGCCAGAGCCGGGCCACATCGGGCGCGCCTCGGGTGAGGCAGGAAGGGACGGGCGGTGAAATGACGGCATCCAACTCGCCCGACTCGAGCATCGCCGAAAGCGTCTGGTCCGGGCCGATCCGGGCATAGTCGTATTTATCGGGCAGGTCGATCGGCGTCCGCTCCTCGCGGCCCGGCTCCTCCAGCCCGCCGGTACGCCAGGCGATCTCCCAGGCTTCGATGCCGAACTCGTCCTTCAGGAGACCCCGCTGCCAGACCGCCGCGGTCATCTGGTATTCCGGAACGCCGACGGTCTTGCCCTTGAGATCGGCTCCCGTTTCGATGCCGCGATCGGTGCGGATATAGAACCCGGAATGCCGGAAGACCCGTGAGAGGAACACCGGCAGCCCGATATATTCGGCGTCGCCGCGCTGGGTCTGCAGCATATGGGTCGAGCAGGAAAGCTCGCAGACATCGAACTCGGCATAGCGGACGGCGCGGAAGAACAGTTCCTCCGGAATCATGGTCAGATAGGTCGCCTCGCAGCCGTCGACGGTGACCCGGCCGTCCTTGATCGCGCGTGTGCGGTCGTAATCGCCCGCCGCGATATTGATATGGATGTTCGACATCGATTTCCCTCTCGCCTGAATTCGGGCGCCATCATCTCGCACCGGCCCCCCCGACCGCAAGCGCGCGAAATCCGGCACGCTGCAAGGTTTCCCCGCCCCCGCGCCGCCCTAACTCTCCCTATCGGACAGCAACCGAAGAGAGGCGTTGAAATGGGCGGATTCCTGGACGGCCGCGCGGCGGTGATTACCGGCTCGACAAGCGGGATCGGGCTTGGCTTTGCCCGGGCCCTGGCCAAGGAGGGCTGCACCATCATGCTGAACGGGTTCGGCGAGGCGGATGCGATCGAGGCGGCACGCGCCGCCCTGACGACGGATTTCGGCGTGGAGGCGCTCTACGATCCGGCCGATATGCGGGTACCGGACGAAATCACCGGCATGATCGACACCGCGACCGAGGCCTTCGGCAAGGTCGATATCTTGATCAACAATGCCGGCATGCAGCATCGCGACGCGGTCGAGGACTATCCGCTCGAGATCTGGAACGAGATGGTGACGGTCAACCTGACGGCCGCCTTCATCGCCATCAAGCACGTCCTGCCGCAGATGAAGGAACGCGACTGGGGCCGGATCATCAACACGGCCTCCGCCAATGCGCTCATCACGTCGCCTGGAACGTCGTGCTATACGGCGACGAAGCACGCCATTCACGGTTTGACCAAGACGGTGGCGCTGGAGACGGCGTTGACCGGCGTCACCTGCAATTCGATCTGTCCCGGCACCGTCCGCACCGATCTCAGCGAACACCGCATCGACACCTTCGCCGAGAAGGTGGGCCGACCGAAGGAAGAGGTCATCGACGAATATCTCGAACAGAAGCAGCCCTATCATCAGGCGATGGGCCGGTTCATAACGGTCGAGGAGATCGCCGCGGGCGCGGTCTATCTCTGCAGCGATGCCGGTGCGGCGATGCGGGGTGCGGCGTTCCTGATCGACGGCGGCTGGACCGCCCGCTAGTCCAGCCAAATCGAGAGCGCATCATGTATCGTATCGGCGTCGACGTCGGCGGCACGTTCACCGACTTCACCCTCTTCGACGAGATCGCGGGCGGGTTCCATTATCACAAGGTCCCCTCGACCCCGGCCGATCCATCCGAGGCCGTGGCCGAAGGTCTCGGGGATCTGATCCGCGACCATGCGGTCGACCCGTTGGCGGTCGCCTATTTGGGACACGGAACCACGGTGGCGCTCAATATGCTGCTGGAGCGCCGGGCGCCGTCGATTGGCCTGATCACCACCGCCGGGTTCCGCGATGTCCTTGAGATCGCGCGCCAGACCCGCCCGAACCTCTATGACTACGGTCAGACGCGGCCGGAGCCGCTGGCCCGCCGCGCCTATCGGCTGGAAGTGGCGGAGCGGATCGGCATCGACGGCGATATCGTGCGGCCGCTCGACGAGAAGGACGTCGAGGCGGCGGCCGAAACCTTGCGGGAAGCGGGTGTGGGCGCCGTCGCGATCTGTTTTCTCCACGCCTATCGCTATCCGGACCATGAACGCCGCGCGGGCGAGATCGTCCGGCGCATCTTGCCGGAGGCGTTTCTCAGCCTCTCCAGCGAGGTATTGCCGGAGTTTCGCGAGTTCGAACGCACCTCGACGACCGCCGTCAACGCCTATGTCGGCCCGCGAATGGAAAGCTATATCGGCAATCTCAAGGGCAAGATCGAGGCGGTCGGCATCGACCGCTCGCCTTATATCATCCATTCGAACGGCGGCCTGCTGACGATCGAGGCCGCGGCGCGCTTTCCCGTGCGGACTTGTCTTTCGGGGCCGGCGGCGGGCGTCGTGGGAGCGGCGGCGGTGGCGACGGCGGCCGGAACGTCCGATATCCTGGCCTTCGATGTCGGCGGCACCAGTACCGACGTCTCGCTGGTTCTCGGTGGCCGACCGCTCTTTACCTCCGAGCGGAGCGTCGCGGGTCACCCGGTCAAATCGCCGGCCATCGACGTCAATGCCATTGGGGCCGGCGGCGGCAGTATCGCTTGGCTCGACCCCGGCGGGGCGCTCAAGGTCGGACCGCAGAGCGCCGGCGCCGATCCGGGGCCGGTCGCCTATGGGCGAGGCGGCACCGAAGTGACCCTGACCGATGCCAATATCGTGCTCGGGCGGCTCAATCCGACGACCCTTCTCGGCGGCCGCATGAAAGTAGAGGCGGCGGCCGCCAGGGACGCGATCGAGACCGAAATCGCTGGACCGCTCAGTCTTTCGGTCGAGGCGGCGGCGGTCGGCATCATTCGGGTCGCAGCCTCGGGCATTGCCCGGGCGATACGCTCGGTCGCCTCGGCGAAGGGCCATGACCCGGCGAGTTTCGCGCTTTTCGCCTATGGGGGTGCCGGGCCGCTGCTCGCCTGCGATGTAAATGATGAGGTCGGTTGTCCTCGCATCCTGGTGCCGCGGGAGCCGGGAACGCTATGCGCGCGGGGGATTTTGCTCTCGGATCTCACCTTCGATTTCGTGCGCACCGTGCTCGGAATCGCCGATGAGTCTTGTTGGGACCGGGTTCGCGAGACGGTTGCTGAATTGGAAGGGGAAGCCGCGGCCTGGCTCGATCGCGACGACGTCGCCCAGGAAGCGCGTGCCTATCGCCGCTACATCGAGGCGCGCTATGACGGACAGAGCTTCGAGATACGTGTCGAGTTTACCGAATCCTTGACCAGCGTGAGTCTCGACGACTTCCTTCGTGCCTTCGCCACCGAACACAAGACGCAGTATGGTTACGATATTCCGGGTCGCGCGATCGAGATCGTGAATTGCCGTCTGGAGGCCGTCGGCACCACGCCGAAACCGCCGATGCGAACGGAGAGCGCGGCGGAAGGCATGCCGGGCGGTCCCGAGGCCGCGGGCGAACGCGAGATCCATTTCTCGACCGAGATCGGCTGGCGCCGCTCGGCGGTATATGATCGGGGTGGTCTGCGCGCCGGCATGCAAATCGAGGGACCGGTCGTCATCGAGGAAATGAGCTCGACGACGATCGTGCCGCCGGATCATGCGGCATCGGTCGACGAATTCGACAATCTCGTATTGGAGCGGAAGACATGACGGCGGCGAGCGAGGAACGCGCGATCGACGCGATCGAGATAGAGGTCTTCAACAACCGCATCCTGGCCATCATCGAGGAGATGGGTGCCAAGCTCGTCCGCTCGTCGTTTTCCCCCAATATCAAGGAGCGCCGGGACTGCTCGGTCGCGCTCTTCGATGTGAAGGGGCGGACGGTGGCTCAGGCGGCGCATATTCCGATGCATCTTGGCTCGCTGACAGGCGCCATTGATGCGGTGCTCCGCGATTTTCCGATGGAAGAGATGCTTCCGGGCGACGCCTATATCTGCAACGACGCCTATCTGGCGGGCGGTACGCACCTCCCCGATATATCGATCGTGACACCCATCTTCTGTGACGGCGCGGTGCGTTTTTTCACTGCCTGCCTCGGTCACCATTCCGATGTCGGGGGTGCGGTGCCGGGGTCGATCAGTCCCGATGCGGCCACGATTTTCGAGGAAGGCATCCGCATTCCGCCGATCAAGTTCGTCAGCGCCGGCGTGCTGGAAGAAGGCGTGATGCAGATTATCGCCCAGAACACCCGCGAGCCGGAGGAGCGCATCCTCGATCTCAAGGTCCAAATCGCGACCAACGAGCTTGGTGTTGCTCGCATCGGGGCCTTGGTCGAAAGGATGGGCGTGGACGCCGTCGAAGCCGCGATCGAGGATTTGCTGCTCTATACCGAACGCCGGCTGAAGACGAGGGTGGCGGCGCTTCGGGACGGCAGCTACAGCTTCACCACTTGGATGGACGATGACGGGATTGATGGGGAGAAAGTGCCCCTGAAGGCAACGATCGTGGTAAAGGGTGACCATCTCCTCATCGATTTCACCGGCACCGGCCCGCAGTCGCGCGGTGGCTATAATCTGATGGAGACGGGCGTCCTGGCGACGGTGTCCTATACCATGAAGGCGCTGCTCGATCCCGGCTTGCCGCCCAACTCCGGTCTCTTCGGGGCGATCGACTTCCTTGCGCCTGAAGGCAGCATCATCAATCCGAACTATCCGGCCGCCGTGGGCGCACGCACGACCACGTGCCAAAAACTCGCGGGTGCCATATTCGGCGCCATGGCCGAGGTTCTGCCGGAAGAAAAAATCATGGCGTCGAGCCACAACGTCCTTGGCGCGTTCGTTGTTTCCGGGCAATCGAAGCGACGCGATGGCGCCTACGTCTATATCGAGACGATGGGCGGCGGGAACGGGGCGCGCTTCGACAAGGACGGCATGGACGGCGCCCATTGCCACATCACCAATTCGCTGAACATGCCGGCGGAATCGGTCGAGCATGAATTCCCCCTGATGATCCACGAATACGCCCTTGTCGCCGATTCAGGGGGTGCCGGACGGCATCGGGGCGGCATGGGCATCGCGCGTGATATCCGCGTCCTTCATGACGGGACGACGTTCACCGGTCGCGCCGACAGCTATCTCACCACGGCGGAAGGGTATGATGGCGGCCTCAACGGCGGCAATTGCCGGGTCGTCCGCAACCATGGCACGGCGCGCGAGGAAGCGATGTCGCCGAAACAACGGCTGATGGTGCTGAAGGAAGGCGAGACGGTGCGGATGGAAACGCCGGGTGCCGGCGGGCTCGGCCGGCCGGCGGACCGCGATCCGGCGGCGCTCGCCAGCGACCTCGCCGATGGCAAGGTGTCGCGGGAAGCCGCTCTCAGGGATTACGGTCCGACCCTGGTCGAGAAGGCGCTGGCATTGCTATAACGGCCGAACCCCAGGAGGAGAGAGCCCATGGCCCGCATCGAAACCGTCGAGCAGTTGAGGGAAATCTACAAGCCGCCGAAGGGCCGGGCCGTGGAGAAGGTCATCCATCGGCTGGAGAAACACAGCCTTCGGTTCCTCGAACTCTCGCCCTTCCTGGTGCTCTCCACCCTCGGCGAGGACGGTATCGCCGATGTGTCGCCGCGCGGCGAGGGGCCGGGCTTCGTCCAGGTTCTGGACGACACGACGATCGCGATCCCCGACCGGCCGGGCAACAACCGGATCGACACGATGCGCAATATCGTCGCCAACGGGGAAGTCGGCACGATCTTCTTCATCCCCGGCGTCAGTGAGGTGCTGCGGATCAACGGCGACGCCGAAATCCGGGACGACGACGATCTCCGCGCCCGGTTCGAGGTAAACGGCAAGCTTCCCGCCACCGTGATCGTGATCGAGATCCGCGAGATTTTCCTGCATTGTGCAAAAGCGATCATGCGCGCGGCGCTCTGGGATACGGAGACCCGGATCGATCGCGCGCAGCTGCCGACCATGGGACAGATGCTGAACGATCAGACCGGCGCCAACGACCCGGTCGAAAGCCAGGCCGAAATGGAAAGGCGCCATGAGGCGGTCCTCTATTGAAGCTGCCTTGACCCTGTCCGAAACGGGCTCATAATTCGAATCCTTGGGTCCGAACGGGCCGTCGCATTGTTAGAGGTATGAGCCAAACGGGTGAAATCGCATTCGGCGGCGATCTGGTCATCGATCGCAAGGACCAGCGCGCCTATATGGCGCGGACGAACCGGCAGGGATTGATCTATCTGGCGGGGCATTTCTCGGCGCTGGGCGCCACGGGCTACTTGGTTTACCTGTCGATCGGCACGGGCTGGATCGTGCCGGCGGTCTTGGCGCACGGCTTCGTCATGGCGTTCCTGTTCGCCCCGGCGCATGAATGCAGCCACCGCACCCCCTTTCGGACCCGTTGGCTGAACGAGACGGTCTATTGGGTTATCGCCTTCATCTACGGGGTGCCGCCGACCTTCTTCCGGTACTCGCACGCGACCCATCACACCTATACCCAGATGCGCGGGCGCGACCCGGACATGGTACTGCCGCTGCAATCAACGATTTGGGATTATGTCCATTATGTGAGTGCACTGCCGTTCTGGCGGCGGAATATTATGTGGTTCGTCCGCCAGATTTTCGGCTTCATCGACCCGTCGGAGCGTTATTTTTTGCCCGATGCGGCGTTGCCGCGGGTCTACTGGGAAGCGCGGCTATTCGTGGCCCTCTATGCCGCGATTGCAATGCTCGCCCTTTACACCGGATCGATCGTCCCGCTGGTCTACTGGATTATCCCGCGGCTCGTCGGCGAGCCCTTCATGCGCTGGATTCGCATCGCCGAACATTGCGAATGCGCGGAAGGCCCCGACCTCCGGGAAAACACCCGCACCACCAAGGCGCCGGCCTGGCTGAATTTCCTGTTCTGGAACATGCCCTATCACGCCGAGCACCATCTCTGCCCGAAAGTACCGTTCCACGCGCTGCCTCGCCTGCATGCCGCGATCGGGGACAAGGTCCATCCGATCGGCGAGGGGTATTTCAAAATCCACGGCGAGGTGCTGAGACAAATCGCCCGCCGCAGGGGCGTGACCTGGGCGCCCGAAACACCCGGTGCCGCCGAATAGGCGTTTAGAGATTCCGCCTAAAACGCGCTGTTCAACAATCCCCCGTCGATCAACAGGTTCTGCCCCGTGATGTAGCCCGCATGGTCGCTGCAAAGGAAGGCGCAGGCCTGGCCGAACTCGTCTGCCTCGCCGAAGCGCCGGGCCGGGACGCGGTTCATGGATTCCTCCGCGATCTCGTTCTCCGAGCGTTTCTGGAGATCCGCCGTCGCCTTCAGGCCGGAGCGCATGCGCGCCGTGTCGAAATAGCCGGGCAGGATATTGTTGATGGTGACGTTGTGCTGTGCCACCGAGCGCGAGACGCCAGCCATGAAGGCGGTCAGGCCGGCCCTGGCACCACTCGAGAGGTCGAGCCCGAAGATCGGCATTTTCACCGAGATCGAGGTGATGTTGACGATGCGCCCGAACTTCCGTTCGACCATGCCGTCGATCACTTGCTGCACCAATTCCACCGGCGTCACCATGTTCATGGTGACCCCTTCCAGCATGGCGTCGCGGTCGAGGGTGCGGAAGTCGCGAAACGGCGGACCTCCGTTGTTGTTGATCAGAATATCGGGAGCCGGGCAGGCATCCAGGAGAGCGGTCTGTCCCTCCTTCGTGCCGACGTCGGCCGCGACGCCCCGGACCTCGGCGCCGGTGGCTTCGCTAATTTCCGCGGCCGTCGCCGCCAGGACCGCCTCGTCGCGGCCGTTGACGACGACCGAGACGCCGGCCGCCGCAAGCGCCATGGCGCAGCCCCGCCCAAGCCCCTTGCTCGACGCGCAGACGATCGCGGACTTGCCGGCGATGCCGAGATCCATGTCTAGCGCCCTTTCCAGTTCGGTTTCCGTTTCTCCGAGAAGGCGAGCGGGCCTTCAATCATGTCCTCGCTGGTGCGGAGCGTGTTGACGCTGTCGTATTCAGCCAGCATGGCATCCTTGACCGAGGCGTGGGTCAGGCCGTTGCGCACCACATCGATGCTGGTGCGGATCGAGACCGGCGAGCATTCCTGGATTAGCCCGGCCCATCGTTTGGCGGCTTCCAGCGCCTCGCCCTCGGGCACGACCTCGGTTACGAAGCCAAGCTCGTAGCCTTCGGCCGCGGGTACATGCCGGCCGGTCAGGATCATGCCCATGGCCTGTTTCTGCGGCATGACGCGGGGCAGACGATGCAGCCCGCCCGCAAGTGCCGCCAGTCCGACGCGGGGTTCCGGAAGGGCGAAGCGCGCGTTCTCCGCGGCGACGATGATGTCGCAGGCGAGCGCCAGCTCGAAGCCGCCGCCCATGGCGACCCCGTTGACCGCCGCGATCAGCGGCTTCGTCCGGTCGAACCGCTCAGTAATGCCGCCAAAGCCGCCCGGCGGCTTGTCGCGAGTACCGCCCTCGGCCTGGAACTTCAGGTCGTTGCCGGCGCTGAAGGCGCGATCGCCCTCGCCCGTCATGATGCCGACCCAGAGGTCGGGGTCGTTCTCGAACTCGTCGAAGACTTCCTCCAATTCGAAATGCGCCGGCGAATGCAGCGCGTTCATGCGCTCCGGCCGGTTCAGGGTCACGATCAGCACGTGACCGTCGCGTTCGCTGGTGAAAAACTCGCCCATGATGGTCTCCCTCGGGGTCAATCGGTTCGGAAAAGGGATATAAGCCCGCCAACGCCCACGGGGAGGGTCATCAAGGCGGGCGCTGTTCATGATAACGATTCCAAGCGCTGACCTTCAGTCGCACAAGTTTACGGATCGGTAGATTTGTGAGATTTTGGATCGATAGGGCCGAAGAAAGGGTCTTTGAAACGGGCGGAATATGAGCTCTTGGGATGATGTCGAGGTGAGCTCGATGAGCTGGAGGGATGGCTTTCGCTTGATTTTATTCTCCTGCGGGAGCCGGGGCGTCTGATGGCCTCATCGGATACAAGCGCGGATCATCCGGGCCTCCCGGGGAATTGCGACCCAGAAATTCGGGAGATCGTCGACTATTGGGACTCGCTTCGGATTGAGGGCAGGCCGCCCGACCGGCGGCAAATCGACCCCGCCGACATTGTGCGAATGCTTCCGGCGATCGCGCTGCTTGACGTCCAGCGGGAGCCGTATCGCTTCAAGTTTCGTCTGCTCGGCGAACGGATGAACGAATATCACGGCCAAAACTACAACGGCAGATGGCTTGATGAAATCCTACCAAATTATGCTGAATCGCCCACGGCCAGCGACCTCGTCATTGTCGTGGAGAAAGCCGAATTGAGATATCGGCGTGGCGGACCGCTAATCACCTACGAAAAGACTTTCATCGATATGGAGCGCGTCTTTCTGCCTTTTACCGACGGGGGCGAGCGTGTCGATATCGTCTTGGCCCACACGGTCTTTCATGTGAACGCCTAAATCAGCCATCCTCATTCGGCCTGAGCGCCAGCGAAAGTTTCTCCTTCGGCGGCACGATGTCGGTCACGAGATCGCGCAGCAAGGTCTTGTTGGTCAGCGGCCCCACGGTGACCGGCGGCCCGCCCAGCCGCGTTGTGCAGGCGTATTGGGTCTTGCCGTCGACCTTCACCATGCATTCTTTGCAGGTATTTGCGTTCGTACAGCTGTATCGGAAGGCAAGCGAACCGTCCCGATTGGCGTGGATCCAAATCAGCGCATCGAGGACCGACATGCCCTTGCTGTAGGGAACCTCGAACGTCTCGGTGCGGGGTGTCTCGTCCGCGCCGCCGCGCTGGATGTGCAAGGTCGCCGTCTCGGCCGTCATTCCGCCGCCTCCAGCCGTGCCAACTCGAAAGAGGAGGTGACGCAGTCGACCGGGCGGATGGTCAAATTATCGCCGTCCAGAGTGGTCACCAGGTTGTGGGTTTGCGTGGGGTCCGTTTGCGGATAGTCGTCGCGCTGATGGGCGCCCCGGCTTTCGGTACGGGCCAGGGCCGAGGCCACGATCGTCTCGGCCGCCAGCAGCCCGGCGCGGAGATCGAACCATTCCTGCACCGAGATCGCGAAACACCGGTCGGCGGCGCCCGGATGATCGCCAAGAGCTGTGCGCATCTCTTCGATCCGCCTTTTCGCCCGATCCAGCCCGGCCGCGTCCCGCAACAGGCCGACATCCCGCCACATCAGGTCCTGGAGTTCGGCGAGCAGCGGGCCCAGCGCGGGGTCCGGGCCGTTCGTCGGCCCCTCGACCCTATCGATTGCACCGGCTGCCGCCTCCGGCGTCCAGTGATGCGCCGCACCCCGCACGAGATTCGCCGCATGGCGCCCGGCGCGTTCGCCGAAGACGAAGGTCTCGGGAATGGCGTTGCCGGAGAGGCGGTTGGCGCCGTTGGCGCCGCCCACGGCCTCGCCGGCGGCGAACAGCCCCTCGACCCGGGTCGCCATTCGTGCGTCTACACGAATGCCGCCCATAAGGTAGTGCGCGATCGGCGAGACCTCGATCGGTCCCTTCGCCAAGTCTATGCCGTTGACCGCGAGACGGTCGATAACCGGGCCGAAGGCGCTTCGGAGTTCGGCCTCCGAAATATGCTCGAAACTCAGATAAGCACCACCGGCGGGCGAGCCCCTGCCGGCGGCGACTTCCTGGAGGATCGCGAAGGAGGCAACGTCGCGCGGCGCCGTATAGGTACCGGAATCGACATGGCCGTAGTTTTCGATGAACTCCTCGCGATCGCCGTTCAACAAGCGCCCGCCGAGCTTGTAGCGGAAGGGGTCCCACATGATCGGGTCCATGCCGACCATGCGGGGTGCCAGATGGCCGATCGGAAAGAATTGGACGAACTCCATGTCGATCAATTCCGCACCCGCGCGAAGCGCCAGGGCGAAGGCGTCGCCGCCCATATTTACCGAGGCGCTGTTCCGCCGGTAGAGGCGGGTCAGCCCGCCGGCGGCGAGGATCACCGCCTTGGCGGCGATTTGGACGGCCCGGCCGGATTCGACATCGAGGCCGACCGCGCCCGCCACCTTGCCACCTTGCTGGATGATATCGGTGATGGCGAGGCCGCTCACCCGGGTCACCGCGTCGGCGCGCGCGACCTGTGTTCGCAGGGTCTTGGCGACCGCGGGGCCGGTGTTCAGGAAATCCACATACACGCAGCGGGGGATTTGATGGCCGGGTGCGGTCACCTGCTTCATATGGCCGTCTTCGCGCGCCCACCCGACCTTCCAATCGTCCATCTCGCGGATGCGGATCGGCGCCTCCTCGCAGAGGATCGCCGCCAGTTCCTCGTTGCAAAGCCCGCGCCCGGCCTCGAGCGTATCTCGGAGATGATGCGTCCAGTGATCGGGTGTTTCCTCGGCGACGGCGGCCGCCACGGTCATTTGCGCCATGATGGTGGCGCCGCCCCGGCCGATCAGGCTCTTGTCGACGAGAAGGGCGGTCGCGCCGTTCTGGGCGGCGGTGACCGCCGCATACATGCCGGCGCCCCCGGCGCCGACGACCAGGACATCGGTTTCGAGATATTGGGTCATGCCGTCCAAATCTACTCGAAGCGTTGCACGATGGCGCGGATCTTGATGCGCCGGTCGGCCGGCGGATAGTCACCGGCTCCGCGGTGGGTCGTGCTCCATTGATCCCAGATCAAGAGATCACCCGGCGTCCAATCGTGATGATAGGTGAATTCCGGCTGGGTCGCATGCGCGGTCAGGGTCTCTACCAGTTCGACGCTCGCCGCCCGGTCCAGTTCCTTGAATTTCCGGGTATGGGTTTCATTGACGAAGAGTAGCTCTCGATCGCTCTCCGGATGGCGGGCGACGGCGGGATGGATGGCGTCGTCGAAGGTCTCTTCCTGATCCTTGTCGAGGGATTTGTCGTACATGCCGCCGCCGGGGCCTGCTCCATGCCAATGAAGGCCCGTCAGGCCGGCGACGCGGGTCTTCATCTCGGGAGCCAGAGTGGCGTAGGCGGCGCACATGTTTGCGAAAATCGTGCCGCCGCCCGAAGTCGGCACCTCATAGGCGTGCAGGATACCGAGCACGGGCGGGTCCTGGGTATAGCTGCCGTCGGTGTGCCAGTTGGTCGCCCGTTTGACGCCGAATTCATCGATCGACCCGTCGGCCGCCACATTGGTCAGCCAGGAGAGGTCCGGGAAATCCGCATGCCGGTATTTCCGGAGGACATGGCGCTGCAGCGGCCCGAACCCCCGGGCGAAGGCATGGAAGGCGGGTGCGTTCAGCTCCTGGTCCGGGAACAGAAGGACGTGATGTGCCGCCAGACCTTCGCGGATCCAGGTCCGGGTCGGGCCATCGATTCCGGCGGCAAGATCTATACCGGTCACGCGCCCGCCGATGGCGGCGCTGAGAGGGGTGATCTCCCTTCGATCCATTTCCGTCTCCGTCGTTCCGATCGTCCGGCGCCAGGATAGTGATTTTCACGGCCCCCGAAAGCCCGCCGGCGATCCACGGCGTTGGATTGCGTCCGAGATGACGCTAACTTTCTGAAGAGTTCAACATTCGACGGGATGGCGCGTCATGGATTTGAATTATTCGGCCGAGGATCGGGCCTTCCGAGACGACATTAAGGATTTCATCGCCAGCGAGCTGCCGGACGATCTAAGGGACAAGGTTCGCCTCGGGCTCAAGATCAAGCGGGACGATACGGTCCGCTGGCAGAAAATTCTGAATGCCAAGGGCTGGGTGGCGCCCGAATGGCCGGAGGAGTTCGGCGGCAACGATTGGTCCGTCGTCCAGCGCTACATCTTTAAGGAGGAGTTGACCGGCGGCCATGCCCCTGAACTGGTCGGGCAGGGCCCCCGGATGGTCGGGCCCGTGATCTATACCTTCGGCGATGACGCGCAGAAGGCAAGATACCTCGACCGGATCCTCGCCGCCGACGATATTTGGTGCCAGGGCTATTCCGAACCTGGCTCCGGTTCCGATCTCGCTTCCCTGCAGACCCGCGCGGTGCTGGATGGCGATCGCTACATCGTCAACGGCACCAAGATGTGGACCTCCCACGCCCATTACGCCGACATGATGTTCTGTCTCTGCCGCACCGATCCCGACGTCAAGTTCCAGGAAGGCATCTCTTTCCTCCTGATCGACATGACCTCGCCCGGCGTCGAGGTGAAACCGGTGCCGCTGATGGAGGGGACGCATCACGTCAACATGGTCTACCTGACCGATGTCGAGGTGCCGGTCGAAAACAGGGTCGGCGAGGAGAACCGTGGCTGGACCTACGCCAAATATCTTCTGCGGCACGAGCGGACCGGAATCGCGCGGGTCGGCATCTCGAAGAGCCAGCTCGCGAAGCTGAAGAAGATCGCGGCGGTGGAATCGAAGGACGGCGCGGCCTTGATCGACGATCCGGATTTCCGGCGGGAGATCGCCCTGGCGGAGATGTCGCTGAAGGCGCTGGAGATCTCCGAACTGCGGGCCTTGATGGCGACCGCCAAGGGCGATGCGCCGGGAGCCGAGGCGAGCACCTTGAAGATCCGCGGCACCGAGGTGCAGCAGCGCCTCTTCGAGCTGCTGATGAAGACGGTCGGCTATTATGCCCAGCCCGACATCGACGAGGCCCGCGAATACGGCTGGAACGAGCCGCCGATCGGTAGCGACTATTCGATGACGCTGGGGGCCAACTACTTCGTCTCCAGGCGGGCGTCCATCGTCGGCGGCACGAATGAGATTCAGCGCAACATCATCGCCAAGATGGTGCTGGGGCTTTAGAAACGCCGGTGGTCGTCAATCGACCGGAATGAGCTTGTTGTCGGTGAAGCGGAAGCGGGCGGCGCCGTAGCCGGCTTCGGCCGGGATCGCCATGACCCGGTCGCGGTCGCCGTCGATGTATTGGGGTTTCGGTTGGACGGTAACGACCTCGTTTGCATTCGCGGCTTCGATTGCGGCATCCACGGTCTCGGACGAGCTTAGCTTCGAGAGGTTCATCTGGGTCGGAAACATTACGTTTCGCTCGCCGCTTTCGCCAAGGGCCATGCCGTCGGCGGGCCGGACCCAAACGGAATGCACCGATTCGCCGCCATCGTGGACCGCGTTCTGTCGTCGCGGCATGCGGGCCAGGAAAAAATGCGTGTCGAAACGCTTCGGCCGGCCCTCGGGCGTTATCCAATGGGCAAAATAGGCGAGGCGATCGCAGCTTAAAATCAAATCCTCGGCGACGACGATCTCCGGCCAATCCACATCGCCAGCATTGAGGGGGGCATGGTATTTCTCGTAGAAGGCGGCCGCCTCGTCGCCTTCGAGAACCGTCTCGACGCCCGCATGACGTGCCAGGACAACGCCGGATTCCTCGAAGGTTTCGCGCACCGCCGCTATTCTAAGCGCGGCCGCCGCCGCCGACAGGCCTTCGATCCCGTCGGTGCGCTCCAGGACGGCCGCCTCGCTGTCCTCGGGGTCGACCATGCCGCCGGGGAAGACGAGGGCCGAGGCAAAATGCATCTTCGAACTTCGTTCGACCATGAAGACCTCGAGGCCGTCGTCGATATCGCGGATCAAAAGGACGGTCGAGGCGGGAATCGGCACCACGGATTTTTCGGTGTCGTTGGGCATGCGTCTCTCGGCGATGGTTCGGAAACTCTCCTAATAGCTATGTCGCCGGCTCTTGCGCGCAAGGCATTTGGGCCGTCAGTCCCGGGCCCCGGCCAGCGCGTCCGCCACGAATTCGAGCCGGTCGTTGCCGAAATACATGTCGTCGCCGGCGACGAAGAAGGTCGGCGTGCCGAACCCGCCCCGGGCAATCAACTCATCCGTATTGGCGGCGAGGCGCGCGCGGATTTCGGCCGTATCGGCCCGTTCGAGAAAATCGTCTGGCGCCAAGCCCGCCCCCTGGGCGAGCTCGATCAGAACGTCCGGATCGGAAACGTCGCGAAGATCCTGCCAGTATGCATGAAAGACGGCACTGCAATAGGGAACGACCAGGCCCGCGTCGAGCGCCAGCAAGGCGCCGCGCATCGCCCTTGCGCTGTTGAGCGGTTGCGAGCCGCCGCCATAGACAGGCGGGCGGTTGATCTCGATGCCGCACCGCCGGGCGCAGTCCTTCATGTCCTTGTAGACATGTTCGATTTTCGCCTGGACGGGCGCCGCGCGCCGGGCCGCGACCTCGCGGTTGACCTCACGGAAGACGGCGGCGACGTAGAAGGGTTTCCAGATCAATTGCGCGCCGTTTGCCGCGCATACTCCCTCGACGCGGGTGAACGCCATATAGGTCCAGGGGCTGGAGATATCGAAGAAGAATTCGAGCGTTGTCATTCTTGCTAACCGGCCCCGCGCGCGGCCGCGATAAGATCGGCTAGTCCCTTTCGCTGCCAGCCGTCGCCCTCGAAATTCGCTGGATCGAGCCATTTCTCATAGGCCGAACGCAATGTTGTCCACTCGCCATCCAGGATCGAGTACCAGGCCGTATCGCGGTTTCGCCCCTTATACATCGTCGCCTGGCGGAACAGGCCCTCATAGGTGAATCCGAATCGGATGGCGGCACGCCGGGAGCGGGTGTTCAAGGCATCGCACTTCCATTCATAGCGCCGGTATCCCAATTCCTCGAAGGCCCGCCGCATCATCAGAAACATCGCCTCTGTTCCCGCCGGGGTCCGCTGCAACCGGGGCGAATAGTTGATCGACCCGACCTCGATCACGCCAACGGCGGGCTCGATCCTGAGATAGCTGGCGAGGCCGACCGCCTTGTCCGTCGCCCGATCGACGATGGCATGAACGAGCGGGTCGTCCGACTGCCGCGCGACCTCCAGCCAGTCCATCAAGGCGGCCTCGTTCGCGAATCCGTCGTCGCGGGAAAGATAGGTCCAGTTGCGGCTGTCCTCGGCCTCGGCGTAGGCCTCGAAAAGATCGGCAGTATGGGTTTCGGGAGACAGCGGCTCGACCCGGCAATAGGTGCCCTTCATTGGCGTCCGCGGTGGCGGCGGAACGGGTGCCCAATCCGGCATCGGGAAGCCGATTTCCTGTCCGAATTCGTTGGTATCTGGCTGCATTTGGCGACCCAGCGGTTCATGTCGAGGTGTCGGAGAATAGGCCAATCGTGTTCCGGCGCAATGGCCAATATCAATCATATGCGGGGGGCCAATGGTTATCTTTGGGGACTGTTTGGCCCGGTGAAATATGCTATCCCTGCCGGCGATCGATCACCAAGGCGGCGGGGGAAACATGCCGAACGAAGCACGCGTGGACATTGAAACGGGACGGACGACCAGCGAAACCATCGAAACTCTGTTGCAGCGCCGCAGCGTCCGAAAATTCGCGCCGACGCCGGTGACGGAAGCCCAGGTGGAGGCCATTTTGGCGGCGGCGTTCCGGGCGCCGACGTCGTCCAATATCCAATCCTATAGTGTGATCGTGGTGCGCGATCCGGAAACCAAGCAGAAGTTGTCAGTGCCGACGGGGAACCAGCAGCACATCGTGGAAGCGCCCGTCTTCCTCGCATTCTGCGCCGATCTGACGCGGATCGAGCATGTCCTGCAACAGCACGGCCACACCATCGAGGGCAACAATCTGGAGGTTGGGCTCGTCTCCTCCATCGATGCGGCGCTTGTCGGCATGTCGGCCTACATCGCGGCCGATTCTATCGGTATCCAGGGGGTGATGATCGGCGCGGTGCGGAACGATGCGAAGCTCGTCGCCGAAATTCTGGGCCTGCCGCGCCAAGTCTACTGCGTCTTCGGCATGTGCCTCGGCTATCCGGGCGAGGCGCCGAAGCAGAAGCCCCGCATGGCAATGGACTTCACTGTCCACCACGAGCGCTACGATACCGCCAAGGCGGCGGCGTCGATCCCGGCATATGACCCGGAACTCCGCGCTCATTACGACGCGATCGGCAAGACGACGACGCCGGATTCCTGGAGCCACGACATGGACAAGAAATTCACCCCCCAGATCCGCGAGGGCCTGCGCGCGGCGCTGAAGGATCTGGGCTTCGATTTTCGCTGACGGCCGGATTTTTAATTCCCGGCGGCCGCCGCCGGCATATCGCCGCTGCGGCCCGATTGACTGGCGAGGAAGCGGTGGACCTCCGGGTGTTCCGCCTCGCCGATCTCGCCCGTGGCTCCGTCCCATACGATCCGGCCTTCGTGCAGCATCGCCATCCGGTTCGAGATCTTCTGCGCGCCCGCCATGTCGCTGGTGATGACGAACGAAGTCGCTCCCAACTCATTGACGCTTTTCAGGATCATCTCGTAGATGATGTTGCACATAATGGGGTCGAGCCCGGCTGTCGGCTCGTCGAGGAAGAGGATTTCCGGGCTAGTGGCGATGGCGCGGGCAAGGCCGACGCGCTTCTGCATTCCACCCGAAAGTTCGGCCGGGTAGAGCTCGGCGACCTCGGCCCCAAGCCCCACGATCGCGAGTTTTTCGGCCGCCAGTTCGCGGGCTTGGGTGTTGTTGACGTCACCCGCCTGGAGCTGCTTGAAGGCGACGTTGTGCCAAACGGGGAGACTGTCGAAGAGACCGCCATACTGGAACAGGAGACCGAATCGGTCGTCGAAGGCCCGGCGTTCGGCCGTCCGCATCCGGCTCGCATCCTTGCCGTCGATTTCGACGAGGCCTTCATCGGGGGCGACCAGGCCGATCATGGTCTTCAGCAATAGCGACTTGCCGCTGCCGGACCCGCCGATCAGCACCATCGAATCGCCGCGCGAAACCTCGAGGTTGATGCCTTTGAGGACCTCCAGGTCGCCGAACGCTTTCGTGACGCCGCTGAGTTTGATCATGACTTACCCGCTATCGTGGGAATGTCATTGGTAGCGGAGATTCGCCGCCCCGCCAATACGCACTGCGTCAGGTCGCGGCCCCACACAAGAGTGCCCTTATCCCGATTTCCAGTCCGAAACAATCCAGACTTGACGTCAAATAATTCATATTATAGAAATTAAATTCATGAATAAGAAATTATCTGTCAAATCCGCCAGCCGCGCGCTCGACGTCTTCGAGGCGTTCGGTCTGTGCCAACGACCGCTTTCGCTGAGCGAGATCGCCGAGGCCATCGATGCCCCGGCGAGCAGTTGCCACGGTCTGATCCGGACGCTGGAGAGCCGAGGTTATCTTTACGAAGCGGGGCGTCGGTTAATGTATCCGACGCGGCGGCTCTACGATGTGGCGCGTACCATCCTGGCGCATGATCCGGTGATCGAGCGGGTCGAGCCCGAGCTCACGCGGCTGCGCGATGCGACTCGCGAAACGGTCATTCTCGGCAAGCGCCAGGACGACGGCGTGGTCTACCTCGATGTGCTCGAAGGACTGCACACGATCCGCTATTCCGCTGGTCCGGGCGAGATCAAGCCGCTGCACTCAAGCGCCATCGGCAAGGCCATGCTCGGCGCGCTGCCGAATGACGAAATGGACCGATTGCTGCAGCGGCTCGATCTGCCCCGGGTGACCGAACATACCCTGACCACGGTGAGCCGCCTGACCAAAGACATCGCCGCGAGCCGTCAGCGCGGCTATTTCGTCACGCGCGGCGAGAATGTGAGCGATGTCATGGCGGTCGCGGCCAGCTTGATGCTCAACGACGAGCCCTACGGAATCGCCATCGCGGGCCCGATCCATCGCATGGAGACGATGCTGGCCGAGTACGGCGAAAGCCTCGCGGAAACGCGTGCGTCCTTGGCGGAGGCAGTTTCGCCGTGACCGAGTCGCAACTGATCATCAAGGCCGCCGACGGGCGCCTCTCGGTCACCATCGATCGGGCGGCCAAGCGGAATGCGCTGAGCCGCGCCGTCCTCGCCGAACTGCAGGAGACCTTCGAGCGCCATGCCGCGGATGAGACCTTGCGCGTCGCAACCGTGACCGGCGCCGGTGACAAGAGCTTCGCGGCCGGCGGCGACCTCCGCGATCTTGCCGCCGTGCGCACCGTCACGGAGGCGGAGATCATGGCCGAACAGGCGAAGGCGGCGCTCGATGCGATCCGCAACTTCCCGGTGCCGGTCGTCGCCGTCCTCAACGGCGACGCGCTCGGCGGCGGCGCCGAGCTGGCGGCATCATGCGACTTCCGTGTCGCCGGACCACACGCCCGTATCGGCTTCATCCAAGGCCGCCTCAATATCGCGACCGCCTGGGGCGGCGGCATCGACCTGATGCGCATCGTCGGGCCGGCGAGGTCGCTGCGTCTGCTCGCCCGCAGCGAGATGCTGTCGGGCGACGAGGCAATGGCACTCGGCCTCTTCGATGTCTCGGCCGGGGAAGGCCAATCCCTCGACGACTGCCTCGAGGCGTTCCTGGCCCCAATCACGGGTCAGGCCCCGCAGGTGCTGCGCGCCTTCAAGGCGCTCAGCCTCGGATCCCGCCGGGATTTGCCGCGCGACGAGATAATGCAGCTCGAGACGAGATTGTTTGCCGATACCTGGGTGCACCAGGACCATTGGGACGCCGCCGACAAGCTACTGCAATGAGGGAGCCGCGCTATGAGCGAAGCCAAGGCCAAGCCCGACACCGCCGATAACGAGACCGGCCCCGGTATCCCGCGGCCGGTCACGCCGTCGGGCATCGAGGTGCCCGAGTTGGTAACACCCGACATGGTCGAAACCGGTGACCCGGGCCTGCCCGGCGAATACCCGTTCACGCGCGGTATCTTTCCCAACGGCTTCCGCGGGCGGCTCTGGACGTTTCGCCAGTATTCCGGTTTCGGCTCGGCCGAGGACACCAACGAGCGCTACCGCTTCCTCCTGGACCAGGGACAGACCGGCCTTTCGGTGGCGCTCGACCTGCCGACCCAATGCGGCTACGACCCGGTCGATCCGATGGCGACATCCGAGGTCGGCAAGGTCGGCGTGTCGCTCTCCAACTTGGCCGAGATGGAGGTGATGTTCGACGGCATCGATCTCGGCGGCATCTCGACCTCGTTCACGATCAACGGTTCGGCGGCGATGATTTACGCCATGTATCTCGCCGTCGCCGACAAGCAGGGAGTGCCGCGCGACAAGCTGACCGGCACCATCCAGAACGACATCCTCAAGGAATATGTGGCCCGCGGCACCTGGATCTTTCCGGTGCGGCCGTCGATGCGCCTGATCGCCGATTCGGTGCTGTTCTCGAACCGGGAGACGCCGCGCTTCAACCCGATCAGCATCGCCGGCGCCCATGTGCGCGACGCCGGCTGCACGGCGGTCGAGGAAATCGCCTACACGCTGGCGAACGGCCTCGCTTATGTCGATGAACTGGTGGCGCGCGGCGGCGATGTCGAACATTTCGCCCAGCGCCTCTCCTTCTTCTTTTACGTCCACATGGATTTCTTCGAGGAAGTCTGCAAGTTCCGTTCGATGCGGCGCCTCTGGGCCAAGCTGTTGCGGGAGCGCTACGGCGTCGAGGACGAAAGGGCGTTGCGGTTCCGTTTCGGCGTGGTCTGCGGCGGCTCGTCGCTGATCGCACCGCAGCCGCACAACAACGTCGTCCGCGTCGGCGTCGAGACCATGGCCGCGGTTCTCGGCGGCGCCCAGTCGATCTTCACCTGCGCCTATGACGAGGCCTTTCAAATCCCGACCGAGGCGAGCGCCGAGCTGGCGCTCCGCACCCAGCAGATCATCGCCCACGAGAGCGGTATCTCGAAAACCGTCGATCCGCTCGGCGGCAGTTACTACGTCGAGTGGCTGACCGATCGAATGGAGGCCGAGGCCGTCAAGGTCATGGATGAGATCGACGACTACGGCGGCGTCATCCCGGCGATCGAGGACGGCTGGCTACAGATGCGGATCGCCGAGCGGGCGCTTGAACGCAAATCGGCGACCGACTCCGGCGAGCAGGTCGTCGTGGGCCAAAACTATTTCCGCCGCGACGACGACTCCGGCTCGTTCGGCGAGGTCTTCCGCGTCGACCCCCAAGCAACCCGGCGCGTTGTCGAGAAATACGAAGCGATTCGCGACCGGCGTGACGAGAGGTTGGTGGAAAAGTCGCTCGCCGCTCTCGATTCCGCCGCCGCCAAGGACGGTGAAAATCTGATGCCCTATCTCGTCGACGCCTGCCACGCCTACGCCACCGTCGGCGAAATGGTGGCGACGCTGAAGCGCCAGTGGGGCGAGTTCCAGGAACCGGTCCGGCTATAGGGGAGGGCGCCATGAGCCTCAAAGGTAAACGCATCCTGATCGCCAAACCCGGCCTCGACGGCCACGATGTCGGCGCCAAGGTGATCGCTCTCGCCCTTCGCGATGCCGGCGCCGACGTGATTTACACCGGTCTCCGCAAGAGCCCCGAGCACATCGCGCGGGTCGCCGTCGACGAGGATGTCGACGCGGTCGGGCTGTCGATTCTCTCGGGCAGCCACAAGGAATTGGTGACCGAGACGGTGGCGCGGCTCGAGGACCTCGATGCCGCCGATATCAAGCTATTCGTCGGCGGCACGATCCCGCCCGATGACCACGCGGACCTCAAGGCCTCGGGCGTTGCCGGCGTGTTCACGGCCGAGATGAAGATCGACGACGTGCTGGCCGAGATGGACCAGGAGATGGCGGCATGACGACCACATCATCCGGCGGTCCCCTTGCCGCGATCCGCGTGATCGAGGTGGGTCACGTGCTGGCCGGCCCTTATTGCGGCATGCTGCTCGCCGATCTCGGCGCCGAAGTGATCAAGGTGGAACCGCCCGAGACGGGCGACATCGCGCGCGGTGTCGGCCCCCATTCGATCGGGCCGCACAATGCCTATTTCGCAAGCCTCAACCGCAACAAAAAGAGCGTCACACTCGATCTCGCGACACCGGCGGGTCAGGCGGCGCTGGGCCGGCTCGCCGAGACGTCGCACGCGTTGGTGACCAATATGCGGCCGTCGGCGATCAAGAAACTCGGCCTGACCTACGACGCCTTGAAACGCTCGAACCCGAGCCTGGTCTGCGTCTCGCTCACCGGTTACGGGCTCGACGGCCCCTTTGCCGACCGCCCGGCTTACGACTATGTAATCCAGGCCCTGGCCGGGACGATGGCACTCACCGGCGATCCCGGCGCGGCGCCGACGAAGGCCGGCTACTCGGCCGTCGACAATTCGGCCGGCATCATGGGGGCGGTCGGCCTGCTCGCCAAAATCGTCGAGGGAAAGGGCGGCCAGGTCGACATCTCGCTCTTCGACGTCATGCTGTCGCAGCTCAATTATGTCGCCGGCGCCTGGCTCAATGCCGACGAACGGCCGACACGCTACAAGAACGGGGCGCATGCCTACTTCGTGCCGGCGCAACTGTTTGAGACGCGCGACGGCTGGTTGGTGCTGTTCATTACCCATGACGGCTTCTGGCGCCGCTTCGCCGGAGAAGCCGGCAAGCCCGAATGGATCGACGATCCGCTCTTCGCAACCATGAAGGCGCGCCACGCCAATCGCGAGGTCGTGGTCGCGGCGGTCGCCGAATTGATGCGCACCGACGACACGGCGAGCTGGGTCGAGCGATTGATGCGTCACGACATCGTCGTCGCCGGGGTCGAACGGCTCGAGGACGCGCTCGCCGGCGAGCTTGCCGAGACGCGCGGCATGGTGGCGACGATCCCGACACTCGACGGGCCGATCCGCGTTGTCGGTTCGCCCTTCCATATGCCGGATTTCGAGGCGAGCTACGCCGCCCCTCCGCTCCTTGGCGAGCACAACGCGGCGCTGCTGGCCGAGGACGCCGCGGCGTGAGCCGGACCAACGCGCTCCAATCGAGCGAGCGCCGCGCGCTGGCCCGGCGGTTGACGCGGATTCTCGACGCGTCGGTCGCGGAGGCCCTCCAAGGGCTTGCCGACGCGGGCGCGGTCCCGGCGCGGCGGCTGGGCATGACCGGGCCGCCGGGGGCGGGTAAGAGCAGTTTGATCAGCCGCCTCGCCGCGCGTCGGCTCGACCGCGATCGCCGCATCGGCGTGCTCGCCATCGACCCGACGAGCCCGATTAGCCAGGGCTCGATCCTCGGCGATCGGGTGCGGATGGAGGCCGTCGCCGAACACCCCGCACTCTACGTCCGTTCGGTGCCGAGCCGGCGCGCCCATGACGGGCTGTGCGACAACATCGCCGACTTGCTGCTGACCATGGAGGGGTTCGGCTTCGACGAGGTGGTGATCGAGACCGTGGGCGTCGGCCAGGCCGAGTTCGCCGTGCGCAGCCTGGTCGATACGGTCGTGCTGGTGCTGCTGCCGGAATCGGGCGACACGATTCAGGCGATGAAGGCCGGTATCCTCGAGACGGCCGACATCATCGTCGTCAACAAGGCCGACCTGCCGGGTGCGGGCAAGATCCGCGCCGAGGTCAACGCCATCATCCGCCGCAACAAGGGCAACGGCAGCTGGCTTCCACCGGTGATCACGGCGTCGGCGACGGCGGATACCGGCATAGAGGAGTTGGACGCGGCGATCGAGCGCCACGCGGCCTGGCTCGCCGAGCATGGCGACCGCGAGGTGACCCAGCGCGAGCGCACCCGCTATCACATGCGGAACCTGCTGCTGCGGCGGGCGGGCGAGGTGTTGGACGGCACCACGGAAGAGGCCCTCGACGATCCCCTGCCGCAATTGTTCGATCGCCTGGTCGCCGGTCTGAGGGAGCGGCCCGAAGACGGGGCCCGCCCGCCGATAAAGTCATAGATCCGGTTCAGGGGGACAGGATTTATCCGCCCTCGTTGCCGAGAATGAAGGGCGCGCCGCAGGTCTCCGCCGCCCGGCGGACCTCATCGAGCAGGGTGTCGGTCATCGGGATGCCGTCTTCCAGACGCTTCAGGCGTTCCGCGTGTTCGGGGTCGCCCGCAACCAGGACGGGTTGCTTGGGATCGAGCGGTTCGGTGCCCCGCAGCATGTCGATCAGGTCGTCCATGTGATCCTCGAATTCGCCTTCCTCGCGGAAGGCCTTGGGATCGATCGCCATGCAGAAATGGCCGACATTGATGTACGTCTCCTTCTGGCCCGTCCTCAGATTAAAGCTGCCGGTGAAGGCGCCGGAGAGCACGCTGGAGAGGATTTCGACGACGATGGCCAGGCCGTAGCCCTTATGGGAGCCGAGTTCGCGCGTGCCGCCGAGCGGCGAGAGGCGCTTTGGCGTCGCATTTAGCGCCGCCACGGGGTCCGGGGTCGGGTTGCCGTCCTGATCGGCGGCCCAGCCGATCGGGATTTCGGTCCCCGCCCGCCGGGCAATGTTGAGCTTGCCCACCGCGACCGTGCTGGTCGCCATGTCGAGCGAGAAATAATTGTTCTGCTTGGCGGGTGCGGCGACCGCGATGGGGTTGGTGCTGAAGCGGGGTTCCTTGCCGAAAGTCGGCAGCACCGAGCGCTGGGTCGTGCCCGTCGTGCAGATGCCGACCAGCCCCCGTTCGACCGCCATCGCGGAATAGACGCCGGCCGCGCCGAAATGGTTCGAATTCCGCACCGTCACGGCCCCGATGCCGAAGCTTTCCGCCTTGTCGCAGGCCAGCTGCATCGCCCGCGTTGCCGGCACGTGGCCGAGCCCGTGATCGGCGTCAATGAGGGCGATCGCGCCGAAGTCGCGCACCACCTGGATATCGGGCGTGGGGTTGATGGCGCCCGCCTGCCGGCGCTGGTCGTATTGCGGCAGCATGCCCGCACCGTGGGAATCGATCCCGCGCAAGTCCGCTTCGACCATGTTGTCGACCGTGATCTCGATGTCGTCCTCGGCCATGCCCCAGGCCCGGTAGATTTCGCTGATTTGCCGGCGAAGTGCGTCGGCGGAGACGGTGATCATTCCGGTCTTGTCCTTTTTCATGATGCAAGCTTGCTGGACGGCAGGCACGCCCGGCCCAGTTGTGATATAGCGGACACATCCGGGCCTTCGAGCCCAACGGGAGCAGCGATGCGGAACCTGACCGCCTTCATTCGTTTTCACGCCTTGCGGCGGCCCGATGCCCCGGCGGTCGTCTATGGCGGCACGCGGATTTCCTACGCCGAACTCCTGGATCGGGCCTTGGCGGCGGCGGGGTGGCTGCGGGGCCGCGGCATCGGCACCGGGGACGTGGTGGCGCTGGTGATGAAGAACAGCGCCGCCTTCCTCGACCTGGCCCTCGGCGCGAGCCATATCGGCTCGGTTCTGCTGCCGGTCAACTACCGGCTGGCGGCCCCCGAGATCGACTACATCCACCGGAATGCCCACGCCAAGCTGTTGATCGCGGATGCGGAGTTCGCGGACGTCGTGGTGGGGTTCGACGCGGTCGTCCTGTTGGATGATCCGATGCAGCACGATATTCGCCGGCTGACCGGGCCCCAGGCCGCGCCCGAGATGGTGCCGCGCCGCGGCGACGATCTCTATCGGCTGATCTACACCTCGGGCACGACCGATCATCCGAAGGGCGTCATCCACGAATACGACAATTTCTATTGGAAAAGCACCGACCAGGTCATGGCGCTCGGCCTTTCGGCGCGGGATCGTCTGCTGGTCGTGGGGCCGATGTATCATGTTGGCGCCTTCGACCTGCCGGGCATCGCCCTTCTCTGGATCGGCGGTATGATGGTGATCCACCGCGACTTCGAGCCCGAGGCGGCGCTGGCCGCGATCGAGCGGGAGGGGATTACCGGCGTCTGGTTCGCGCCGGTGATGACCAATGCGATCCTCAATCTCGGCGATCGGGAGCGGTTCGATGTCTCCAGCCTCGAATGGTGCGTCGGCGGCGGCGAGCGGACCCCTGAATCGCGAATCCGCGAATTCACCGATCTCTTTACCCGGTCCCGCTATATAGACGCCTACGGGCTGACCGAGAGTGTGGGCGGCGACACCATGATGGAGCCGGGCCGGGAGATCGAGAAAATCGGCTCGACCGGGCGCGCGCTGGCCCATGTCGAGGTCGACATCCGCGACGATGACGGCGCGGTTCTGCCGCCGGGCGAGGCGGGCGAGATCTGTCTTCGGGGACCGAAGATCACCCGGGGCTATTGGAACGACCCGGCGAAAACCGAGGCCGCGTTCCACGCGGAAGACTGGTTTCGCACCGGCGATGTGGGACATCTCGACGACGAGGGTTTTCTCTATCTCACCGATCGCAAGAAGGACATGATCATCTCCGGCGGCGAGAATATCGCCTCTTCGGAGGTCGAGCGGGTGATCTATCAATTGCCGTCGGTGCTCGAGGCCGCGGTGATCGGGGCACCCGACGAGAAATGGGGCGAGCGCGTGACCGCAATCGTCGTACCGAAGCCGGGCGAGGCCCTCGACCTCGCTATCTTGGAAGCGCATTGCCGAACGCATCTCGCCGGCTTCAAGGTGCCGAAAGCGCTCCAAATCGTCGACGAGCTGCCCCGCAACCCCTCGGGTAAGGTCCTGAAACGCATTCTTCGCGAAACTCTCGACACCTAGAATTGCCCTCTGTGATCATCCGACCGACGATGGGAAAGCCTCCGACGCCCCGCGCAAACATACGAGCCGCCAAAATGCCAGAGCCATCCGATGATCGTATCCATCTCACCGTCGCGGAAGCGCGGGCGCTATCCGAACGCGCGATGCGGGGCATCGGTTTCGAGACCGAAGAAGCGCGCATTCTCGCGGACCATGTCATCGACGCCGCTCTCTGCGGGTACGAATACTCCGGTCTACCGAAACTGCTCAACATCTTCGACTCGCCGCGTTTCAAGGAACCCCGCCAACCGGTGCGAACGGTCAAGGAGACCGACGTGTCGGCGTTGCTCGACGGCGGCAACAATGTCGGCATGATTGCGATCCATCATGCCGCGGGCGAGGCGATTGGACGCGCGAAGCAGCACGGCTTCGCCATCATCTGCCTGTCCAATACATGGATGAGCGGACGCAGCGCCTATTATTGCGAATTGATGGCGCGAGAGGGTCTCATCGGCATTCACACGGTCAGCGCGGAACCGCATGTCGCCCCCTTTGGGGGTGCCGAGGCAAAACTCGGGACCAACCCCATCGCCTTCGGGTTTCCGACCGAAGGGGATCCGCTGGTCATCGATATGGGCACCTCCGCCTTCATGGGCACGGATTTGCAGTTCAGGGCGCGCCTGGGGTCACCGATCCCGGAAGGCGTCGCCCTCGGTCCGGAAGGCCGACCGACCACCGACGCCGAGGAAGCGCGGCGTGGGGCGCTGCTTCCGTTCGGCGGCCCTACCGGCGGTTACAAGGGGTTTGGTCTGGCACTCGCCATGGACGCGATGGGCGTGCTCTGTGCCGGCGCGCGCGTCCCCGGCGACGTGCGCGGCTATATGATCACTGCCTTCAAACCGGACCTGTTCATTCCGCTGGAGGACTACCGGCGCGATTTGACGAAGCGGATCGCCGATATAAAGGCGACCCGGCGCTTGGAGGACGTCGCCGAAATCCGAATTCCCGGCGAACGCAGCTATCGAGATCGCGAACGGTTGGAGCGCGACGGGATCGAGATCGACCGTCGAATTCATGATGCGCTCGAGCGATTGGCGGAAGGCCGACATGATCCCGGAGCCGGGTAATAAGCATCGCTTCCCCTTGTAGACGGGGGCGAAAGGCGCGACGGGCAGGGAAGATTACCGGGGCCGGTGGAGTGTTGGCTGCTCGCGGGAGAAGATCCGTCGGCCGTTCTTGAATCCCGAATGAGACGAGGCGATTTTCGCGATGACATCGGCGCCTGACTCCGCCTCCCACACGACAAGATCCGCCACTTTTCCGACTTCGATCCCGTAATCGTCAAGCCGCATCGACTTCGCCGCGCGGTCCGTGATCATCTCGAAACAAACGCCTAAATCCTCCGGCCCGTAGCGCTGGACGATATTGGCGTAGAGGTTGGTCACCCGAACCAGCGAGCAATCGCCATAAGGCGTGAACGGGTTCAGGACGTTGTTGGTGGAGAGCGTGCAGTTGGCGCCGTTTTCGATCAGCGTGTTGGCATCTGTCACACCGCGCATCACGGTGTGTTCCATGTGCCGGCCCGAATTGAAAAGGTCGGTCGCGGGTAGGACGGCCAACGAAACGCCGGACTCGCCAAGCCGCTTGCCGATCGCGGCCTGCCTGTCGACCGGCAGGCAGGAATACTTGGACCCGTGACCGAAGGCGACCCGGCCCTGCCAGCCGATCTCATCGGTGATCTCGCAGACCAGCGGATAGTCGAGATGGTCCGTGTCGTACCCGCCGTCAAGATGGAAATCGACATCGACATCGAATTCCCGCGCCAGGTCGAAGACCCGGCGAATTTGCCCATCCCCGTCCGCGTCGTATGCGATGCCGCCGCCGACCACGGGTGCCCCTCGCTCCAGGCATTCGACCAAGTTCCGGTCCCCGTCGGGCACGCCGGTCCAGCCTTCCTGCAGGAAGACGCAAATCTGGATATCGATCGCCCAGGCATAGTCCTTCCGCAGCTGCTCGATCGCCTCGAACCCTTGCAGTCCGATGTTCGGGTCCACTTCGACCTGGGTCCGCATGTGGGTGACGCCGTTGAGAAGGCATTGCTCGAGGGTGGCCTTGGCCCGCGCGTAGATATCCTCCGCCGTGAAGGTATGCTTTATCGAGGCGGTGCGCTTCATGTGATCGCGGATCATCCGGTCGGGCTGGATCGGCACCCGATCGACGATCATCGCCTTGTCGAGATGGAAATGGCTCTCGACGAGGCCGGGCGAGACGAGCTTGCCGCCGATATCCTTCTCCGGCCCGGCCGCCGCCAAGTTCGGCTCGACGGCGACGATCTTGCCGTTCTCGATGCCGATATCGACCGGCGACGCATCGGCGCTTGCGCTCGAAAGCCTTGCGTTTCGGAGGATAAGATCCAATGCCATCCGCTTTTCCCGTCAATCCCGATAGGGAAATTCGTCGAACAATTCGGGCTTGAAGTCCATGCCGTGGCCGGGGCGGTCGGTCGGTGTCATCTTGCCGCCTTCGGGCCGCACCGGCTCGACCCAGAGATGATCGTACCAGCCCATATATTCGAGCCAGGACGGGTTCGGGATCGATGCCGTCAGGTGGAGGCTCAGTTCCGGGAACATATGCGGTGCGATCGTCAGGCCGGCGCGATCGGCATGGTCGGCGATGACCCGGAGCTCCGTGTACCCGCCGCGCATGATGTCCGGTTGCAGGATCGGAACCTTGCCGCTGGCGAAAAAGGGCTTCAGGTCGTGATGGGTGAAATGGTTTTCCCCGCCGACGACCGGTGTTCGGATGGCGTCCGCGATCGTGTGATAACCGTCGAAATCATCGGCAATGACCGGTTCCTCCAGCCAGACGAGATCGTATTCGTCGATACTCCGCCCGCCGGCGACCGCCTCTTCGACCGTCCAACCCTGGTTCACGTCGATCATGATCCCGATGTCGTCGCCAAGTGCCGCGCGCATGTCGCGCACATTGGCGACATCCTCGTCATGACTGAAGACATGGGCGACCTGCATCTTGATTTCGGTGAAGCCCGCCGCCACGTAGCGTTCCGCCTTCTCGATCATGCCGTCATGGCCAAGACCCCGGAAACATCCCGAGCCGTAGATCGGATGCGGGTCGGGCCGGCCGCCCCAAAGCTTCCAGAGCGGTTTGCCCGCCGCCCGGCCGACCGCATCCCAAAGCGCGATATCGAGCGCCGACATCGCCATGACGGTGATCCCCATGCGGCCTTGAATGAACGTCGCCGCCCACATTTTCTGCCACAGCGCCTCGACCTGACGCACATCCTCGCCGATCAGCAGCGGCTTCAGCATCTCATGGATACAGGTCTCGAGCGTCCGCATGCCGCCGGCCAGTGGGTGCAGATGACCCGTGCCGACGACGCCCGAGGCGGTCTCGACCTCGACCACCAGCAAATCGATATTGTCGAGGGTGAGGAATCCGGTTTTCGGCGGATCGGCGAACGGCACCGAGAGAAGATGCGTGCGAATATCGGAAATGATCATGTTTGTCCTCCCGGGGCATAAGTGGCACGCGAGTCCGAGGATCAGGTGCCTCGGTCGCGCCAAAGCCAAGTGATGAACAGGGTGGCGAGGATCGCTCCTATCAGCTGCAGGGCGATAAAGGGGCCGATATCGGCGGGGCGGATGCCGGAGAAGGTGTCGGTGAAGCCGCGGGCGATGGTGACCGCCGGATTGGCGAACGAGGTCGATGCGGTGAACCAATAGCCGGCCGTGATGTAGAGCCCGACCCCCATCGCCACGAAATCGGGCCGGGCGCGGAGGCAGCCGAGGATCGTCGCGACGAGACCGAAGGTGGCGATCCCCTCCGCCGTCCATTGCCCGAGGCCCGTCCGCGCCTTCGCCGATACTTGGATCAGCTCGAGATCGAACATAAGATGGGCCGCGATCATGCCGGCCAGGCCGCCCAGAACTTGCACCCCGACATAGAGGACGGCATCCCGGCCGCCGATTTCGCGCCGAATGAGGAAGGCCAGGGTGACCGCCGGGTTGAAATGGGCGCCGGAGACCGGACCGAAGACCTGGATCAGCACCACCAGGATGGCCCCGGTGGCCAGCGTGTTGCCAAGCAGCGCCAGGGCGTCATTGCCGTCCGCAAGTGCCATCCCCATGATGCCCGACCCGATCACGGTCGCAAGCAATCCCGCCGTGCCGACGAATTCGGCACCAAGCCGTTGGCCGAGCGTGTGGGTCATGCGGTCTCGGCGGGCTGGGGGCTGGTTTCGCCGGCGACGCCGGCGCAGCACTCATCGGTCAGAAACGCGACCAATTCGGTCATCTCGTCGAAGGCGGCGCGACAATGGATTTCCCGTCCCTGGCGGTCCTGCGCGATCAGGCCGACCCGCGCCAGCCAGGAGAGGTGATGCGACAGGGTCGAGGCGGGAATGTCGAGTGTCCGCTGAACGGCGCCCACGACCAACCCGTCATAGCCCGCGCGGACCAGCAGGCGAAAGATCGCCAGCCGTTTCGGGTGGCCGAGCGCTTCCATGCGTTGTGCGGCGGTCGTCTCATCCATGATCTTAATATACGGGAGAGCGGCCGGCGATTCAGCAATATTTCCACAATCATCGAATTATTTTTTCGACGAAGTCAGGGTGTCCTCGATCCAATCGAGCCGGTCCTGGCCGAAATACAGCTCCTCGCCGACGAAGAAGGAGGGCGCGCCGAAGACGCCGCGCGCGACCGCGGCCTCGGTCAGCTCGATGAGGCGGTCCTTGACCGCTTGCTCGCCGATCCAATCCCGAAACCGGTCGACGTCGAAACCCGCGGCGCGCAGCATTGCCTCGACTTCCGCCGGGTCGTTCAGGTTCCTGGGTTCGACCCACATGTTCTTGAAACACGTCTCCATATAGTGCTGGAAATCGCCCTCGGGCTTCATCTGGTGGGCCACGGCGCCGCGCATCAAGGTGAGGGTGTTGACCGGGAAATGCGGGTTCCGTTGGAAGGGGATCCGATGGCGTTCGACGAAACGCTGGGCATCGCGCCGAGAATAGGCGCCTTTCGCCGGAATCGCGCCGGGGCTCTGGTTTCCGGTCGCCTTGAACACGCCGCCGAGCAGCATCGGGGTCCAGATGATCTCGGCTCCGACCCGCCGGGCGATCTCGGGTAGTCGGTAATAGGCGAGATAGGCATTGGGACTGCCGAAATCGAACAGGAACTCGATCCGCTTCGTCATCGCGGGCGTCTCCTCAAAATTTCTCCATCCATGGTCTGAGTTCCATCTCATGGGTCCAGGCCGTGCGCGGCTGGCAATGCAGCTGCCAATAGTTCTCGGCGATGTGATCGGGATTCAGAATGCCGTCGACTTCCTTCAGGGCATAGCGCTCCGGGAACCGTTCGGCGACCCATTCCGTGTCGATGGCGCCGTCGATGACGATATGCGCCACGTGGATGCCTTTCGGTCCCAATTCCCGCGCCATGCTTTGCGCCAAGGCGCGAAGGGCGGCCTTGCCGCCGGCGAAGGCGGAATGGCCGGCCGCGCCCCGCAGGCTCGCGGTGGCGCCGGTGAAGATGATCGTGCCCCGCTCGCGCGGCACCATCCGGCGCGCGACTTCGCGGCCGGCCAGGAACCCGCCGAAGCAGGACATTTCCCAAACTTTGCGATAGACCCGCGACGTCGTCTCGAGGACCTCGAAGCGGACATTGCCGCCGACATTGTAAACCGCGACCTCGATCGGGCCGATCTCGGTCTCGATATGCTCGACCAGTTCCTCGACCTGCTCCTCCTGCCGCGTGTCGGACCCGAAGGCATGGACCCGGCCGCCGGCCGATTCGATTCTGGCGACCAAGGGATCGAGCTTGTCGCGGTTCCGCCGGGTGACGCAGACGGTGAATCCTTCACGCGCGAAGCGCCGCGCCACCGCACCCCCCGTCGCATCGCCGGCACCCACCACGAGTGCTACTTTTTCATCGGCCAAGATGTCCTCCTCGCGGCATGCCGCCGCTGCAATCCGGTTCCTTTATCTAGAACAGGGCTGCAGGGCGATCAAACGAATGGCATGATCCCCTTCGCCAAAAGCGCCAAGGCGGCGGCTAGGAGGAGGTATTGCAGCAAATCATAGAAACGCGCCGGCGGCGTCGCGTGAAATAGGCGCGTGCCGGCCCAGGTGCCCAGGAAGACGGCGGGAACCAAGGTCGCCGCCTCAAACACGAATTCGGCGGTGAACAGGCCGGTCAAGGCGAGCAGCGCCAGCCGCACGAGCATGAAGACGCCGGAGAGGACGACATTAGTGGCGCGAAGCGAGAGCGGGTCCCGGCAGACCAGTTTCAGATAGACGATCAGGAAGTAGAGCCCGCCACCGCCGCTTACCGTGCCCACAGTTCCCGAAACGGCGGCAAGCCCGGCGGCCAGGCGGGTGGAACGGAGATCGATGCGGCGCCCGACATGGTCGAGAACCCGGAACCGATCCATCAGGACGATGATGGCGACCAAAAGCGCCAGAACGACGACCAGCCAGTCGGACGCGAGAGATGCGAATACCCAGACCCCGAGCATGACGCCGACCAGCATGCCGAGCGAGAGCGGCCGCACGATGGCCCAATCCGCGGAACGCACGCCTTGCGGCAGGAGATGGAACTGAGCGATGCCCGAGGTCAGCGCGACGAGAAGAATGGCGTGATGCGGTTCCAGCACCCATGTCGTCAGCAAGACGATCGGCATGTTCGAACCGAAGCCGAAGGCCCCTCTTATGAAGAACCCGAGAAAATGGGCGCCGAAGATGAAGAGGATTGCCCCGGCACCGAGATCGGCGAAGGCCGACGTGTCACCCAAAACGATCATCCGGGTGAAGAGCCCAGAGGTTTTTTCGTTCGCGAATTTCTCGCCACCGTCCGTTTCGGCAGGACCTTTCCGGATTCGATCAGCCAGGCGACGGCTCGCTCCAGCGCATCTTCGATCGGCATCGGACGATAGCCAAGCTCGTCCTCTGCTTGTCCAAGCGAGACGGGCGCGCGATCGCGAGCCAGCCGAACGCCCGTCAAGGGTACGATCGGCGGCCGGTGCGTGATGTGGTCGGCGATGAGTTCGGAAACCCAGCCGACCGTCAGGGCGAGGACGTAGGGGATCCGGAGAGTCGGCATCGGCCGTCCGGCCACACGGGCGAGGATCGCCAAGAGTTCGCTCAACCAAAGGTCTTGGCCGCCCAAAATATAACGCCCTCCGACCCGGCCCTTTTCCGCCGCCAGAAGGTGCCCCAAGGCAATATCCTCAACCGCTGCGAGGTTCAGCCGGCATTCGAGATAGGCGGGGGTCGAGCCGCCAAGGAATCCAATAAGCATCCGTGTCGGCGGCGTCAGGCGCCAATCCCCGGCGCCGATCGGCAGGGTCGGGCTGACGACCACGACGGGAAGACCCATTGCGGCGGCGTCGAGGGCGGCCCGCTCGGCCAGGAGTTTCGATGCGAGATATGGGTCGCGGCCGGGCCGGGCTCCGTTCCTGGCGACCCGTTCGACGGCTTTGGGATCGTTTGAAATCCTGCCGATGGCCTCGGTTGAGGTAAAGACGATGCGTTCGAGGTTTGCCGCCGCCGCTTCGCGCAGGACGGTCTCGGTACCGGTCAGGTTCCCGAGGAAGAGATCCGGTTTTCGCCGTGCCCATAGTTGCGGATTGCCCGCGAGGTGATAGAGCCGGTTCATGCCGGCGAGCGCCTTGCGCACGGTCGCGGCGTCAAGAATGGAGCCTTCGATAAACTCGATCGCGGGATCGAGAGGTGCCGGTCCCCGGTCGAGATCAAGCACTCGAACCCGCTCGCCCCGATCAAGCAGCAGCTTGGCTAGATGACGACCTATGAATCCGCCGCCGCCCGTTATGAGAGAGGCCGAACCGGTCACCTTTGAAACTCCCGCGGCATCAAGATCGAATTTTTCCTCATTTCTCCAGCAACCGCGTGTTGGTCAATACTTTTGTTCCTTGCATCTTAGGGACGCAATATTCCTCGGGAAACGACAATTCCCGGATTCCGACCGTCATGCGCCGGGTTTTGTGGATTTTCCGGAGGTATTGGGTTAGAGTGCTCTGTTGCATGAGGAGAAACGAGGTGCCGGACGCGCCGCGCCAGAAGGCGCGGCTGGCGCGTGGTCACGAGGAGAATACCGATGGTTGACAGCATAGGCCTCGGCTCATCCACCAATTCCGCCCTTCAAGGGGTTCAGCGCACCAGCCGGCAAGTCGACAGCACGACGGACCGACTCAGTACTGGTTTGAAGATAAAGGACCCGCTCGACGGAGCGGAAGATTTCTTCACCGCGCAGTCGTTGACCAACCGGGCCGCCGACCTGACCGGCGTCAAGGATCAGGTCGGCCAGGCGATCAGTACCTTGCAGGCGGCGGATGCCGGCCTCGAAGCCATCGACCAATTGGCGGATCAGGCACGCGCCATCGCCACGGCGGCGAAGAACACGAGCGACCCGACCGAGCGCCAGGCGCTGGCCGATCAGTTCAATCAGATCCGTACTCAGATCGATAACCTGGCGAACGACTCCTCCTTCGGCGGGACCAATTTGATTTCGTCCTCTCCGGACAATCTCGACGTGGCCCTCAACGAGGATGGCGCGACCCTGACCATACAAGGGGCCGACACGTCCAGTGGCGGGCTCGGAATTTCGTCCCGGACCTTTGCCAGCGACGCGGATATCGATGCCGCGATCAGCGAGACGGACAATGCGATATCGCAGGTTCGCTCGACCTCGGCATCGCTGACCTCGAGTTCCAGCACGCTGCAGAATCGGATCAATTTCACCGAATCGCTGAGCAATACGCTGGAAGAGGGAGCCGCCAACGTCACCCAGGCGGATCTGAACGAGGAAGCGGCGAGCCTGTTGTCGCTGCAGACCCGTCAGGCACTTGGAAGCAACGCGCTTCGCATCGCTACGGAAAACGAGCGCGCCGTCCTTGGCTTGTTCGGCTGACACGGCCGCCGATTGTCGATTGACGCGATGAGGTTTCGGTGACCGGCGCCTTGATGGTTGCGGACCGCCCGACTCCCGATTTCCAATCCCTGGTCGAGAGCTACGTCGCGCGTGACTATGCGACCGTCGCGCGTGCCGCGGGCAGTCTCGTTTACGGTGCCGGTCCCTTTCAGGGGGTCCAGTTGGGCCTGATTGCCCTCGGACGGCTGGGCCGGGCCGGCGAAGCAAGGCGCTTGGGGGAAGCAGTAAGATCGCGGGTCGTCGATGACGATCCCTGGGCGGCGGATTTGGTTCGTCTGGTGCTTGGCGAATTGGAACCGGAGGAGATTGCGCGGCCGCCCTCGGACGATGTCGCGTTCTGCCAGAGTCGATTCTATGGCGGTGCCGCCGCGGTCACGGCCGGCCGGCTCGATGATGGGCGCGCCTTGTTCGATTCCTGTGTGGAACGGAATGGCGCTTGCCTCGAGCTTTATCTCGCCGGTGTCGAACGGGCGGCAATTCGATGATTTTGAAAACAGCGGAAGCCGGGCTAGACTGAGATCGATGAACGACGGGATGAACAAATTCTTCAAGACCCTGATGCATCCGGACCAGGAGGATGAGGAGGGGGACGAGCGCGCCGAGGTTGCGAAGGCGGCGAACATTTTGCAGATCGGCGAGTTTCAGCTCCTTCAGCTGGCCTATCACGCTTGGTTCGATGAAGACCTGCCAAAGGTGATGGTCGACAAACTGTTCATCGACTACATGCTACGGGATGAGGTGCCGTACTGGGCACGGCAATACGCGCGAAGGATACTACGGGACGATCCCAAGGGCCTGATCAACGCCAACGATCCCGCTTACCATCGCTACGACCATGATTACGTGACCCACGTGCCGCAAGGCGTCAAACGGTTCACCTTGGCCGCCCTGCTGTTGTTCGCCATCGTGGCCGGCGGCATCTGGATGAGCGACAGAGTTGCCCATCAATCCGGTGCCGTCCTGCCGCCCTATTTCGACGATAAGGATTTGCCGAAGTCGAAATGGCGCGGTAAGGGCGTCGGTCCCGGCAGTTGATAGGGCAGCGATGTTTGAATTCACCGGCGAGCTCGAGCCATTCGTCAACATGGTATTTTTGGCGGTAACCGCCTTCATCGCCATACACGGCATTCGCTATCGTGACGAAGAGGGCAATACGGACTTCATCCGGCTTCTGTTTGCGTCGATCGCGGGCGTGTTTTTTCTTATGGTGCTTTTCCAGGACGTACTCGGCGTTACCACGTTCGGCTAACGGGCCGACCGTCTTATGGCTTGAACATCCGCTGTTTGGCGTCGATTTCGGGAACGCGCATCAAGCGTTCGCCGGCCGGCTTCTGGAGCTGCTCATAAATATATTGCGCCCGCTTGCGAACCGAGGACGGGTAGGAGTTTCCGTACAGAATTTTGTGGATGACGCCCGGCTCGTCGACGGCACCCTCGTCGGTGCGGATTGCCCTGGCATAGTCGTCCAAAGCCTTTTTGTACCGCCCGGCCCGGTCGTGGACGATGCCGCGATTGGCATAGGCCGCCGCCAGCACGGCGCGGCCGGTCTTGTCATTCTCGGGCAGCGCTTTCTTGAGATAGCCGATCAGATGCGTGTATTCGGCGACCGCCTCGTCGGGACGATCCGTCTGCGTGAAAACGATGGCCCGGCCCATTAGCGCGCCGCGATGGTTCGGCGCTTCCGCCAGGGCCAGATCGAAATGCTTGAGCGCCTCCTCGAAGGCCCCCTCCTGCAATCGGTTGGAGCCAACCTCGGTGTAATAGTCGCCGGGCGGCCGTTCGACATAGCCTTCGAGGAGCGGCCAGATGAAGGTCACCGCGACGACGAGGCAGATCATCAGAACGACGAAACGGCGCAACACGCGCGGGTTCATGGCCGTCCCTGCATCAAAGTGGAGACATACATGAAGGAAAAGACGAAGCAGAGCAGCGCCGCCGTGGCGCCGGCGCGGTTCTTGAGGCGGGCGCGCTCGGCGTCGTCCGTTTCGCCGTCACGTTCGGCCCGGCGGACGAACAGGACCCAGATTAGGTGGCGCACCGGCAGAAAAAGCGCCACCGCGAGCAGGACGGTCCAAAGAAAGTTGTAGTCGGCGGTGAATAGCTCGGCCATATCGTCGGTGAATTCCATTGTCGGGGGCCGGATACTACCAAATCATCCACCCGTCGGAAAACCGTCTCGAAAAGGAAAAAGGGGGGAAGCAAAGCTTCCCCCCTTGAGGTTAACGAGAACGAACCTCGATGGTCAGTCGTCGCCGGTCGCGGCGGCGGCTTCGTCACCGATGTCGTCAACCAGTGCCTCGACTTCCTTCTCGGGCATGGTCGACATTTCCATCTTGTAGGCAAGGAACCACATCATGCCCACACCCAGGATCCAGAACAGGATCTGCCAGGCCCAGATCGAGGGCATGCCGAAGGTCCAGGTCGTGGCATCGTTCGGCTCGCCGAAGATGTAGTTGCCGAGCACGGCGCCCGGACCGATACCGAAGAACAACCACGCCAGCGTGATCGCCCATGCGATCGGAACCAGACCCTTCTTCTCCTCGGGCAGGCTTGCATGCTCGCGCAGGAAGTCGTGATACTTCATGCGGTGCGCGCGCGCCTCGTCATCCTGGGTCATGTAGGACACCGGAATGGCGACGCCGAGATTGAAGATGATGCCCCAACCGGCGCTGTGGATGGTCCAAGGCCAGCGGCCCCACGCGAGTTCGAAACCGAAGGCGCCGGCGATCGAGGCGCCGAACTTCTCGGTAAAGATCACCGCGATGAGACCCGCCGCCAGTCCCAAGGTGACGCCTTGGCGGGTCAGCCACGGGAACCAGGTGACCGACGCCAGGGACGGCCACATCTGGAAACCGAAGGCAACCGCCAAACCGCCCAGCAAGACCAAGGCGTCACGCGAGAAGGTCGCGACCAGCAGGGCCGACAGCACGATAATGCCGACGCCGATGCGGCCGAACAGCTTCTGGGTGTCATGGTCCGCCGTCGGATTGAGGTAGCGCTTGTAGAGATCACGGGTAAGCATGCCGCCGGCCGTCGACATGTAGGCCGCGCCGGTGGACTGCATCGCCGCCAGCGCACAGACGGCCAAAAGGCCGACGAGCCAAGGTGCGGCATCCGCGATATGGTTGAAGTAGTAGGGAACGAGCGAATCCGGCTTCTTCGAGATCGCCGCCCCATCGAGGAAGCTTCCGACAAGTCCCGCATCGGCCGTCACCGCCGGGTTGGCGCCCAAAAGATGCGCGCCCATGCCCTGGAAGGCGGTGAAGAAGAACAGGATTAGGCCGATACCGAAGGAGGAAGCCCAGACCTGCTGCGGCGCGAAGGGACGCGGATCGGTGTTGGAAAAGGCCCACATGGAAAACGCCGGGGACGAATGAATGCCCATTAGCGCGAACATGTAGGTCAACACCATGATGCCGGTCCACAGACCGCCCACCGGCGTCTCGACGCCGAGGCCCGCGGTCCACTGAATCACGCCCGGAATGGCGAAGTAGGCATTGTAGTCGCCGCCTCCGAATCCCTTGGTCGTGCCCCACTTGCCGACATCCGAGGCCGCCAGTTTGGCGAAGCCCGCGTTGATCGCATCCCAGCCACCGATCATGTTGAGCGCGATGAAGCCGGTGATGATGATGCCGAGGCCGAGCAGGATACATTGCAGCGTATCCACATAGGCCACCGCCCTCAGGCCGCCGGATGCCACGTAAATGAACACGATCAGCGACAGGATCCACATGCCGGCGTTGACCGAAAACATGCCGTCGGTCAGGACGTTGAACAGGAAGCCCGAGGCCCCGAGTTGCACGCCGAGATAGGGGATCGAGAACAACAGTGCGACAAGCACCGTCAGGATTCTGATCGCGTCACCCTGGAAGTAGGTCGACAGCATCTCGCCTGGCGTTACGAAACCGAAGCGTTTGCCGAGCATCCATTGGCGTTTCAGGAACATCACGCCGGTGAACGGGATCGTAATCGTATAGAACGATGCATAGGCATATTGGAATCCGTCACGATAGACGAGACCCGGATGCCCCATGAACGTCCAACCCGAGAACGATGTTGCCGTCGCCGCGAGGACGAAGACGATCATTGTAAGACGCCGACCAGCGATGAAATAGTCGGACGCGGTTTTGGCTGTTCTCGCCGCGGTGACCCCCCAATAAATACAGTAGGCCCAATACAGCGCGACGAACACAAACAGCCACATGACTTTTGCAGACAAGGCTGAATCCTCCCTCACAAAATCGCGAATGAAAGATCGGCGATTGGTACACGGTCGCGATCAAACGCCCAACGATCCATTCGCATCTAAAGAACAGATATCCTGCTTCCGAACCGCGCGAGGACCAAAACAAATCCCCAAAAAAGGTACTCGGATAGAACGAAAGCACCTGTTCCCTCAGGCGAGAAATTACCACAATTCAATAATTAGCGACAATATTCGAAAATTTTTTATTTGGACCGGTTCATTGCTGAAGTTGGAATTACGGCATAATACATTGATATAACGTGGGAAAAATTACTTGAAGCAGTATCAAATAAACCCGGTATAATTCTCCGAAATATTGTTGGTGGAGGCGGCGGTCATCAATTTTTTGAATTTTGAGTCGCGAAAATGCCGTCCGAGTCTTGACCATCGAGTGGGAATTACATGGTGAAACGTAAACATTCGCGACGTTCTCCGGATCAAATCGACGGTGGCTCTTGAATGTCGCAAACCGAAATCTTCCGAAAACGCGTCGGCCATCATATGCAGCCCGCAGAGGTGGTAGTGGCACCGGATGCGAAGTGTGGCGAGGTGGTCGCGCGCTTGTCCGAAACGGGTGTGACCGCGGCACTTGTCGTCGGTTCGGACGGTGGATTGACCGGACTCGTCACCGAGCGGGACGTGCTGCGGCGAATGACGTTTCAGGCCAATTCCGACACCCCCGTCGGAGATGTCATGACGACATCCGTCCTTACCGTAAAGGAGACGGACTTTCTTTATCACGCCATCGCCCGCATGCGCCGTCTTGGAATGCGCCACCTGCCGGTGGCGGACGACGCGGGCGCGCCGGTCGGTTTGGTGACGTTGGATTCCGGATTTGTGGAGGCGTTCGACGAGCGACTGGACCAGTTGGACCGTTTGACCCAGGAAGGTACCGTCGACGGCTTGCGCGAGGTCAAGGCGGCCGAGGTCGATTTGGCGCAAGGTCTGTTCGACGACCATCTCCAAGTACCGGAAATTCAATCCGTGCTGACCCATCTCAACCACGACATCCATGGCCGGGCGGTCGAAATGACGGTGGCCGGGATGGCCGCCGACGGACACGGGCCGCCCCCCGTCGCCTTTTGTTTCATCATCATGGGATCGGGCGGCCGAGACGAAAACTATATTTACCCCGACCAGGACAACGGCATCATTCTCGCCGATTATCCCGACGCCGATCATTCGCGCATCGACGCCTGGTTCATCGAATTCAGCGAAAGGCTGTGCCGGGACCTCGATGCGATCGGATTTCCGCTCTGCAAGGGATTCGTGATGGCGACCAACCCGGTTTGGCGGAAATCGATTTCCCAGTGGCGCGATCAGATCGCCGGCTGGTGTCGGCGGCGGAGCACGGTTGCCCTACGCCTCTCGGATATCTTTTTCGATTTCCAACCTGTTCACGGCGCGTTCGGGCTGGCGCGCGAGCTTCGAAGTTACGTCACCGAATTGATGCCGGCGAACCCGATGTTCCTGCAGGAACTGCAGCGGGACGACGAGGCCCAGGGCGTCGGCCTGCGATGGTTCAACCGGTTCATCACGGAAAAAGACGACAGCGAGCATCTCGGCGCCTTGAACCTGAAATCGACGGGAACGCTCCCGCTCGTCCAGGCGGCCCGATTGTTGGCGCTGCGCGAGGGAATCGAGGTCACTTCGACCCGCGAACGTCTCGAGGCGTTGCACGGGAAAGGGCTCATCGGGGCCGATACGCATGATTACTTGCGCGGTGCCTTTCGCCTGATCACGATGTTGCTGTTGCGCCAGCAAATGCGCGACTACAACGCCGGCGAGACGGTCAGCAATTATGTCCATCCCGATACCTTGTCCCGGCGCGAACGCGACATGCTGGTCGAAGGATTCAAGGCGATCCGCCGATTCCGCGACCGAGTGAGGGGCGACTTCACCGGCGATGTGTTTTAGGCATGGACGGTCCTTCGCCTTCTCTCGGTTGCCCGCTCTCCGAATTGCCGGTGTTCGTTTTCGATACCGAGACGACCGGGCTCGACGTCAAACGCGACCATATCGTCTCCGTCGGCGGCGTGCGCATGCATGGTCGCAACATATTACGAGATCACACGATCGACCGTCTGGTCAATCCGGGCCGGCCGATTCCGCCGCGCTCGACGCGTATTCACGGCATCTCGGACGAAATGGTTGAGACGGCGCCCGCCTTCGGCGAGATATGGCCCGACCTCTCGCCGCTGATGGGCGGCGCGGTACTGGTCGGTCACAATATCGGGTTCGATATCGCCCATGTTCGCCGTGCCGCGAAAGAGGCCAGGATCGATTGGAGGGCGCCGGTAGCGCTGGATACGCTGCTGTTGTACGCGGCACTCAAACCGAGGGCGGCCCGCCATAACCTTGAGGATGTGGCGGCGGTGCTGGGGGTCGTCGTTCGCGATCGGCATACAGCACTTGGCGACGCGGTGGCGACCGCCGAGGTGTTTCGGGCCATGATTCCACTTCTGCTCGCCGCCGGTGTTCGCTCGCTCGGTGAAGCGTTGCGATTGTCCAAGAAGCCGCGGCGGCTGATCCGCCTGCAGCGCCGCGCCGGTTGGTGAGCCGCCGCCGCTGATTCAGGACGGCCAATCGTCCAGGCGCTTCGCGACCTGCTCCAGCATGACCTCGGTGGCGCCGCCGCCGACCGATTGGACCCGTGCGTCGCGGGCCATGCGCTCGATGGCGCTGTCCTTGATGTAGCCGAAACCGCCGTGGAACTGCTGGCAGTCGTACATCACCCGGTTCACCAATTCGCCGCAGAGCGCCTTCACCATCGAGACCTCGCGTACGCATTCTTGGCCTTGGGCGTCCAGCCAAGCGGTGTGGTAGACGAGCTGACGGGCGGCCTCCACCTCGGCCGCCCGCATGGCGAGGCGCTGGCGGATCGTCGGGTTGTCGAAGAGGGGGCCGCCGAAGGCCTCGCGCTCGCGGGTATACTGCAGTGTCAGCTCAAGGGCCTTGGCGGCTTCGCCCATGGCTTGGGCGCCAAGGGTGACGCGTTCGTTCTGGAAGTTTTGCATGATGGCGTAGAAGCCCTTGTTCTCTTCGCCGAGTAGGTTTTCCGCCGGAACGCGGCAATCCTCGAAGATCAACTCGCCGGTGTCGGACGAGTGCCAGCCCATCTTCTCGAGCTTGCGGCCGACGGAGAATCCCGGCGTGCCTTTTTCCACGATGAAGATCGAAATGCCGCGCGATCCCTTGGCCTCGGGGTCGGTCCGGGCGGCGACGAAATAGAGATCCGCCAACACCCCGTTGGTGATGAACATCTTGGCGCCGTTGAGCACATAATGGCCGCTGTCCCGGACAGCCCGGGTGCGAATATTTGCAACGTCGGACCCGGCGTCGGGCTCGGTCACGGCAACGGCGGTGATAAGCTCGCCGGCGACGATCCCCGGTAGAAATTTTTCCTTCTGAGCGGTCGAGCCGGCACGGGCGAGATGCGGCGAGGCCATGTCGGTATGAACCAGCACCGTGGCGGCGAAACCGCCATATGTCGAGCGTCCCAATTCCTCCGAGAGCAGCGCCGTTCCCAGGGTATCCATCGCGGCGCCGCCGTATTTTTCCTCGTGCCGAAGACCGAGAAAGCCGAGTTCGCCCATCCGCCGCAATACGGCCCGCGGCACCTCGCCCTTATCCTCCCATTCGGCGCCGTTCGGCATGACGTATTCGTCGATGAACCGGCGAAGTTGATCGCGAAGCAGGACATGCTCTTCGTCGAGATAGGGGGAAGGTTGCATGCGTCCCGAGCCCTAAAGTGTCACACCGCCGTCCACGACGAAGGCGGTGCCGGTGGCATAGCTCGATTCGTCGCTGGCCAGGTATACCGCCATGGAGGCGATCTCCTCGGGCAGGCCCAACCGGCCCATCGGCTGACGGGCGATGAAATTGCGGCGTGCCAGTTCGGGATCGTCGAAGGCCGCGATCCTCCCTTCGAGCGAGGGCGATTCGATGGTTCCCGGACAGATGCAATTGCATCGGATGCCTTGTTGGATGTAGTCCGCCGCGATCGCCTTGGTGAGGCCGATGACGGCGGCTTTACTCGCGCCGTAAACGAACCGATGAGGCAGCCCGCGAAGCGACGACGCCACCGAGGACATGTTGATGATCGATCCGCCGCCGGCAGCCAGCATGGCCGGCAGAAACGCGCGGGTGACCCGATACATCGCCTTGACGTTGAGATCGAAGGTGAAATCCCAATCCGATTCCTCGACATCGAGAATGGTCCCGTGGTGGACGTACCCCGCAATATTGCAGAGGATGTCGACGGTGCCCAGATTGGTCGCGACCGCGTCCACCGCATCCCCGTCGGTGACGTCGAGCTGGCGCGTGATGAGTCCCGGCGTGCCCATCAAACCGGATAGTTCGGCCTCGTCGAGGTCCGTCGCCATGACCGCCGCACCTTCCTCGGCCAGGGCCAGGGCGATGGCGCGACCAATGCCCCGCGCGGCCGCGCTCACAAAGGCGGATTTTCCTTCCAGGCGTCCACTCACCGGCTCTCTCCGACTCGTCCGACACAAAGATTCGACGGCATTGCGCCGCCACGGCCCTACACATAGCGCGCCGGGGCCGATTTCAAAACCGGTTAGAGTAGATTATGCCGCCAGATACCGAGTAGGCGGCGAGCCTCCGAACTTATTTCCCTCTTGAACCCCTGGCCGCGGGCGCGCCATATGCGGGGCAATGGAGAGTTCGAACAAACCGAAGCGCTCGTGGCTCGCCCGACTGGGGCGTCTCACGGCTTATGTTATTATGATGCTGGCGCTGCTGTGGTCGGGTCTCTTCCTCTATTTCGCGCCCGAACTCCCTGACACCGACAAATTGACCCTTGCGCGCCCGGTCACGGGAATGACCATCCTGGCGCGGGATGGGACGGTTCTGTCGCGGCGGGGCGGCGACCGCGGGACGGTGCGGCTTGCGTCGCTGCCGGTTTATTTGCCGGCCGCCGTTATCGCGACGGAGGATCGTCGCTTCTATCGTCACTTCGGCATGGATGTGATCGGGTTCGGGCGGGCGCTTTTTGCAAATCTTCGGGCCGGCCGGGTCGTACAAGGCGGCAGCACCATCACCCAGCAATTGGCGAAGAACCTATACCTGACACCCGAACGGACCCTGACCCGGAAGCTTCGGGAACTCATGCTTGCGATCTGGCTCGAGGCGCGCCTCCGCAAGAATGCGATCCTCGAGATCTATCTCAACCGGGTTTATCTCGGTGCCGGCAGCTATGGCGTCGAGGCGGCATCCCGGCGCTATTTCGGCAAGCCGGCCCGCGAAGTGACACTTGCCGAGGCGGCGCTGCTGGCGGGATTGCTGAAGGCGCCGTCCCGTTATGCGCCGACCGCGAATATTCGGCGCGCCCGGGCGCGCGCGGCCGACGTGCTCGACAATATGGTCGCCGCGGGGTTCGTCACGGCGGATGTGGCGCGTCGCGCCAAGCGGGCGCCGATCAATCTTGCGCCGACTCCGTCAAAGCGGCGCGCCGGTTCGCGCTATTTCGTGGATTGGATCGAGTCGCAGATACCGCTCTTCGTCGGACGCGTGAACGGAGACTTATTGATCGAAACGACGCTCGATCCGACGCATCAGAAGCTTGCCGAGAAGGCGGTCGCACGTGGTCTATTGCAGGAGGGACGACGCCGACGGGTCGGTCAGGCGGCGCTGGTGGCGCTCGGGCCGAAGGGCGCCATTCGCGCCATGGTCGGCGGCCGGTCCTATGGAGCGAGCCAATACAATCGCGCCGTCCAAGCCCGCCGGCAACCGGGGTCGGCCTTCAAGCCGATCGTCTATCTTGCCGGGTTGGAGGCCGGTCTTCGCCCGGAGACGCGGATTTCGGACGCACCGATCTCGATCGATGGTTGGCGGCCACGCAATTTCGATGGAAAATTCATCGGTCCCGTGAGCCTCGAGGACGCGTTGGCGCGATCGATCAATACGGTCGCCGTTCGCCTGGCGCGGCGGGTCGGACCGGAGCGGATCATCGCCACGGCGCGGCGGCTCGGCGTCAGCGCGGATCTGTCGCCCGATTTGTCGCTCGCGCTTGGGACCTCGGAGTTGAGCCTGCTCGAACTCGCGACCGCCTATTTGCCCTTCGCCAATGGGGGCCATGGGTATTTCCCCTACGGGGTCCTGCGGATACGGACCAAATCGGGCCGGGTCCTGTACGAGCGTGATGCGGCCGCGTTCGGCCGGATCGTGGACGCGCGGTACGCTGGCCAAATGGATCGAATGCTGAAACGCGTGGTAACCGACGGGACCGGGCGTCGGGCGAAACTGGCCGATCGACCCGCCGCCGGTAAGACCGGGACCAGCCAGGACTATCGCGATGGCTGGTTCGTCGGCTATACCGGCGATTTAGTGGCCGCCGTATGGATCGGCAACGACGACAACAGCCCCACCAAGCGCGTGACCGGGGGACAATTGCCGGCCCGGATCTGGAAGCGTTTCATGACAGGTGCCACGAAGGGACTTGCGGTGAAGCGTCCATCGCCGCCCGCCTCGGGGGCAAAGAAGGACGGCCGTCGCTCGCTCCTCGACGAAATATCTTCCTTCTTTTCGAATTCGACGGGCTCGAATTCCGGCGAAGACGGGGTCGATTCCGATGCCAGTAATTGAACCGCCCGCGGCTAATCCTGGCCGCGGGCCGCTTTCAAGAGGTAGGTGATGAGCCAGATCGGCACGACGATTACCGCGCCGATTAGAATGTAGGTGACGGCCCAGCCGAAAAACTCGCCGCCGAGCTCGATCAACGCCTCAATGGCGGCGCGACCGCTATCCAAGATATTTCTCGGATCAATATCGAGGGTCGAGAGCACCAACCCAACGAGGAGACAGGCCAGGGCGAGCTTCACGATCGTCTTGACGGTAATTTTCGGCATCCGGTAATCGACCCTTCCGAGAAAAAGCGCGTGCCGGATGTTTCGTAGCATATGGTCCGGGCCGGACACCATGCCTCCCATCCGTTAACTCGGCGTTCAGAAGTTGGCGATAAACTGGCGATCTTCACGATTTTCGACGAGCCAATCGATGGCGGTATTATTTTTCGGCGTTGGAAGGCAGGGGCTCTTCGGTGCATTGGAGAGCAATCGCCTTCGGTTCGAAGGCACACAAATATATGTCGGCGAGGCGTTGGAGCGTGAATTGGCGAACGCCGCCGAACTGACTTCGCTCAAGCGGCTATACGATTATTGGCGGGATCGAGCGGGTGACACCGGCTGGCCCTCGCGCGACGAGATCGATCCAACGTCGATCGATGCGCGGGATCTGCCCCATGTCTGTCTGATCGACGTCGAATCGGATCCGAAGCGGTTTCGCTTTCGCCTCGTGGGTACGTCGGCTTGCGAGAACTACGGCCGGGACTATACCGGTGAATATCTCGATGACTTGAATTTGGGGGTGGTCCGCGCGGCGCTTGGAAACTTGTATGAATCCGTTGTCGATGACGGCAAGCCGCGCCTCATATCGGGTATGTACTTGGATCGGCGTCGCCGGCCGATACAGGTACGGCGATTTGCCGCACCGATGACGCGTGTCGGCGGCGAGATTGATATGTTGTTTTGCGGCGTTGCTCGCGCGAGATGAAGCTTGGAGCTTAAAAAGAGCGTCGATCGCGGAAATTTAGGACCCATTCGATTTAACGCGATCCTACATGTCGATTGATTCGGTCAATCCGGCCGGCCACCGCTCGCACCTTGCGCGGCGCGGCAAGCCAAATCGCGCCAATAGAGATAATCGATAGGACGATCGCGACCCAGAAACCCAGTTCATAGCCGCCGGTCCGGTCGTAGATCACGCCCGTCAACCAGGGGCCGGCACCGGCGCCGAGCGACGAGGCGAAACTCATCGTTCCCAGGATCGCGCCAAAACGTCGGCCGAGAAAGATGTCCGCGGGGATGGATCCATAAAGCGACGCAAGACCGTAGCCGAGCAACCCTTGGGCACTGACCATGAGGTACAGTAGAACCATCGAGGGTTCACCCTTCATCGCCAGCAACAGGAGATAACACAGCACATACCCAAGGAGGCAAATCGTCCACACCAATTCCCGACCAATCCGGTCCGAGAGATGACCAAGCCCGATTTGACCGACGATGCCCGTCAGACCGACGAGGCCAAGTGCGACCGCGGCGGTCTCGGCATCGAATCCGATTTCGATCAGATACTTGGTTTGATGGACTTGCACCGCATACCAGGCGAATAATCCGCAAAAGAAGCCAAGCGATATCCACCAAAAACGCGCCGTTCGAGCCGCCGAGGCGAGGGTCCAGTCCCGCGCGGCCCAAGCACGGTCAACGATGTTATCGACCGGCGCTTCCGTTTCTGTTCGCGATTCCTTCGGGACCGCACCGTCCGGCAGGAGGCCCAGATCTCTCGGGTGGCGGCGTTGCAGGAGAATATTCAACGGCACCAGGACGGCGATCATCAATATCGCCATCGTCCAACACGCCTCGCGCCAACCGACCGCGTCGATCACGCCTTGCAGCAGCGGGAAAAGCACAATCGATCCGACGCCGACGCCGGAAAACGCGATGCCGATGGCGAGACCGCGTTTCCGTTCAAACCAGTTCGGCAGGAATATCGAATGGCCGATATAGGCGACGAATATACTGCCGCCGATGACCAGGACACCAAGTGTAAGGTATATATGCCAAGGTTCGCTGGCATAAGTAGCGAGAACCATCCCGGCGGCCATCAAGATCGCGCCCAACGGCTGCGTGTAGCGGGGGCCGAAACGATCGATCATGATGCCGATGAAGGGGTTGAGTAAGGCGGAAACGACGAAACCGATGGAAAAGGCGCCGGCCGTGGCCCCTCGATCCCAACCGAATTCGTCGAGGATTGGCGGGAACAGTAGTGAGAAGGCCGTCCGCGCGTTGACGCCGATCCCCATTGTTACGAAGGCGACGCCGACGACGACCCAACCATAATAGAAGGGAAGTCGCGCCGGGCGGGGGGGCGAAGCCGGGGAGGTCGGGGAGTCGGGCATGTATTCGATCAATTGGAAAGCGACGGTCAACCTGCGGGAAACGAACCGATCTGGAAAGCGAATTCGAAGACTTTGATATTCGATCCAGGAGAATCGGGTTGGGCGGTTGATCGTTAATCGAAGGGTCGCGAACGCTGGATCGCGTGCGCCGAAAAATTGCGATGAACGTTTGGCTGGGATATAATCGCCATCAGGCGGGTCTCGAACCAAGCGTCCGCCAAAAGTTTAACTTCGTGGAGCTATATTAAGTAAAGATCGAATTCAGGTGCGACAGTCGTTGAATCCGTGTGAATGGCTGCTTTTTTAGGTGGCATTTTCCACTTGTTCCGTTCAACTATGGCTTCTTGTTCCGGCATTGTGCGGATTCGGGCGGAATCCCGGTGCGAAAAATAAGGGTGGGGAACGGGATGGTTCATTCGCCGTCGTTTGGTGCGTGAGCAAGATTCGAAGGAGACAAATGACGTTATGACGGCTTCGGCAAATTCCGTGCTGATGAGCCTCGCGCAGCTTTCGCCGGACTCCGATAAGGCGACCGTTCTCGATACGATCGATGCGGCCGTCGATGACTTGCTGTCTCAGTTGCGTGTCTCGGAAAGTGGCGCGCTTGCCAAGGAATTCCTGACCCAAACCCAGCAAACCGTGGTTTTCCTAGAGGCATGTACCGGTTTTCCGGATCCGACATTCACCCAGCATACGCGTAAACGCATGATCGAACTCCAGGGTGCGCTTGTCGAAGCCACGCAACCCGGTGTCGAAGCCGAGGTCGCGGTGCCGGCCAATGATGAGGTCCAACCGGAGAGTGAGCCCGAACCCGGCGAGTCCCAGGAGCAGACATCTGACGAAGCCGACCCGGCGATGTCCGCCGAAGCCGCGGCCCCCGCCGAAACACGTAGCTTCGAGGAAGTCTTCACGGACAGTCTCTGCAAATTCGTTTGCGATCGGCTGGCGATCTTTCATGTCCCCACACCGCCCCAGGAACTTCTCGACCTGCATGACGGGCAGGTGCCGTATCCGCTGTCTTCGGAGTTCACGGACAATCTGACCCGTATGATTCGGGAACATTTCATGGGGCCGATTCTGGAAAGCCGAAACATAAAGATTCTCGCCGGCGGCGTGGGGCCGCAGGACCTCAACGAGACCTATTTCATGGGGGTCTTCAGCCAACCGAAGCGCGAGAACGTAGTCCGGACACTTTGGACCGCCCAATTGGATATCGTCAAAGCAGCACTTCGCGACCAGCAACCGGCGGCGGACGACAAGGCGCAAGCGAAAAGCAAACGGGGCAAGCAGAAGACTTCTTTCGTCGGCCGTATGTTCGGAAAAAAGGACAAGGGACGGCGCCGTCCTTCGGCGAAATCGGCGGTGGGCGGCGATACGGCGCGTGGCATGGCCGCCTGGAAAACGCTGACGCAAGACGGCAAGGCAAGCTACGACCCGCCCGAACCGGAGGAAATCGGCCTTCTCGACGCATTGTTCGACTATAAGCTGCCGGCGATCAACAAGAGAAAGGTCGCGGTCGAACAGCTTCTGCGCCAGGAGGTCGGAGAATCCGAGGGGCGCGAGGGATCGAGTCGAGTCTATCTGTCGAAGATGGTTCTGGAGATGCCGCCGCATTGCGGCGAACTGGTGTCTCTATGGGCCTATTACGAGCATATTCTTTATTTCACACCTGATATCCTCAAATCCTACCTGGCGAGTCAGGCGACTTCCGAGCATGGCCGGCGCAGTGCGTTGCCGCTCTTCCTGCGATGGGTTCCCGATCCGTTGAGCAAGATCGAGGAAGAGGAATAATCATATACCAATTCGGTCACGGGGCGACGCGACGGCGGCGATTCGGTTGTACCGGCGCGGGGAGCATTTATGTCCGATCTGTTGTCGAAAGGTAAATTCCCGCTTCCGGTCGACCGAGAGGCGGTTCGCCGGGATTGGGCGGAGCGCGGCTATGATTGTCGCCCCTTTCATGATCCGCCGGGGCGTGAATGGCGAGACTTCGTCCATGCGACAAACGAGCTTGTCACAGTGCAGCAAGGGAGGCTTGAACTCACCATTGGGAAGGATGTGCTGATCGCCGAGGAAGGAGACGAGGTATTCATTCCAAGGCAGGCGGTGCATTCGGTGCGCAACATTAACACCGCCGACAGCATCTGGCTGTTCGGGTACGACAGTTGAACGGCCTTGGCAACAAGGTTGTTTTGCCGATGGTTCGCCAAGCATCTTGTAGCGGCATAGTAAAAGTCGGTGATCTTATGCTAAAAGTTCGGCGGCTAATCGTAATCTAGTGTGAACAGGGTGAAAATTTGGATCGGTGGATAGAGGGGTTTGATCCAATACTTCTCATGAAACGGCGTGCCATGAATTTAGGCTAGGGAATGTCGATAAGCAGTGGCGAAGGGTATGGCCAGGATCAGGGATCGTTCGCGGACTCCCCGGAACAAGGCGCCTATGAGCATTTGAAATCGCTCGATGGCGTATTGCAATCGTTTTGGAAGTTGGGTCGTAACGCAATTCTGGTTTGGGCACCTCGAAAGAAGGGGATCGACGTCCTTGTGGTTCCGAATTACGCGATTGCCGATCTTGCCGCGAAGGGATCGGCGGAGGCTGACGAACAGTCTTCCGGCGCTAATCCCGGACGCCGCGGCAAGCAGAAGACCTTCATCGATGAGGTTATCAGCGGTCCAAAACATTTGACGGTCGACGCGCTTGGGGAGATAGCCGTTCGGCTCAAAGTCGATCCGGAACATATCGACCTGTCGTTTGTGCCCGGCGAAGATGTGGACTTGGCGCTGATCGATTCGTTGGTCCGGCGTTACAGTCTCTCCTATGTCGAGGATCGCGCGGTGGCGTTGTTCGATATCGTGAACTTCTCGCTATATTCGCCGCTTGAGCAGGTAACCCAGCTCAACAGTTTGGCCTATTCCGTAAACGCGGCACACAGCAAGATGATGCAGCGCGAAATCGACATGAATTTTGCCCGCAGCACGACCGGAGACGGGTTTTACATCTGGAACCGAGACCGCAGTATTCAGGGCAACGTCAATCTATACCATTTCATGCATCTCATCCTCGCCGACAACGCGATCTCTCAAATCAAATCGGAGCGGAACGCCGTGCCGACGCTGCGGACCTGCTTCGATATTGGAGGGTATTACGAGTTCTATCAATCCGAGGGCCTGTCGCCGTCGGTCTATAGCTATATCGTCGGCGATGTGACGATCGAACTCGCACGCATGATCGACAAGGCCATCGCGGGTCAGGTCATGGTGGGTGATTTTCGGGTGAAGGTTGCCGACGAAAAAACGGGCGACCCGCGCGAGATCGATTCCATCGAGTTTATCGAGCAAACACGGCAAACCTTGGCGAATTTGGAAGGGTTGGTGCTTTCGGGGGACCAGGTTGAATCGATCCAATGCTACCTGACCGGCGAGCCGCGAACAAAAGGCGGGTTTGGGATCAAGAAATATTCCCTGCGGGACAAGCACGACCTCACTCGAGATATCTTCAACGCCAAGATCAATATTTACAGGGAAAACGCCGAGGCGATATTTCTAGGCGTTTAGGACAAGGATCTTGCGGTGTTCGAAGATGGCGTATCGAGCGGAATCGTCGTGCCGGCGGCGGGATAAGTTGTACGCGCGGAGCAATCCGATTGATGGCGCGTCGGGGATATTGATCGAACCGCCGGTCAGTGTGATTAAACTCTGCAGCAGGATTTGATAGAGTGACGCCTTGGGACGCATTATGAAACCAGACAAGACCGATTTTCAGATTTTGAAGGCACGGCGCCATGGGCGCGCCGCTTTGCTGCTCGCATTGTTGGCGGTGGGGCTCGGTGCGTGTTTTTTCATCCCTCGCGAGCCCGGTCCTTCCGCGATCGCCGCCGCCGAGGGGCTGGCCGCCGATATAAAGTCGTTCCGGGCGAGCCGCGACCTTGGTATCGATCTCTCCACGCCGGCGCTCGAGACCTTTGCCCGCGTCTATGATCGGGTGCGCCGCAACTACGTCCGGGAAGTCGACGAGGCGGTCTTGATGACAGCCGCGCGCGAGACCATGCGAAAGGAGTATCCCGATCCCAACGGTGTCGCCGACGAAGTTTTGGTGATGTCGGCGATCCGGGGAATGCTCGCTTCGCTCGATCGTTACAGCTCATATCTCAGCCCGCGGGATTGGCGCGATATGCGCGACAAGATGCGGGGTGAATTTCACGGGCTCGGCATCGAGGTTCGCAAGGGCAAAGACGGAATCGAGGTGATCTCGCCGATCGACGGCACGCCGGCGAAGCGGGCGGGCCTGCGCACGGGCGATGTCCTGACCCATGCGGATGGGAAGTCGCTCGGCGGCATATCGCTACGCGCCGGCGTTCTGATGTTGCGCGGCAAGGCGGGGACGGCCGTCGTCCTGACGATACGTCGCGGCGAGGCGACGCGCTTCGATGTGCGCGTGGTCCGCGAGGTAATCCAACTCGCGAGCGTGCGGCACCGCCGGATCGACGAAATCGGCTATTTGCGAATTGGGGCCTTCACCAGGGATGTCTCGGATCAGGTCGAGGCGGCCATGGAATCGTTGAAGGATCGGGGCGATCCGATGAAGGGCCTGATCATCGATTTCCGCAGCAATCCCGGCGGATCGTTCGATGAATCGGTTGAAGTCTCGGATTACTTCCTCGAAGCGGGACGCATCGTGTCCACCAAGGGCCGCACTCGGTCGGCCCATCATTCGGCTGAGCAGGGCGATCTTGCCCATGGTCTTCCGATCGTCGTGCTCATTAACGGGGGTTCCGCGTCCGCTGCCGAGATCGTGGCGGGTGCGCTCCGCGATCACCATCGCGCGACAATCGTCGGCACCAAGAGTTTCGGCAAGGGCACCGTGCAGACGATCATCCCGCTTGGCGCCAACGACGCCCTGCGTCTAACCACTGCGATCTATTTGACGCCGTCCGGTCAATCGGTCGACGGCGGCATCGAGCCCGACATCCGGTCGAGGATGGATAAGAATCGGGATGGGGACGAGCAGCTCCAGCGTGCGCTCGAGGTGGTTAGGGAGATGGCGGCGGCTTCGTGACGTATTGGCCGCCGATTTGGTGAAGTTCGGCCGCCTCGAACACCGATTCGTCTTCCAGCCAAGCGGATTCGATGTCGGGATGTGAGAAGGCGATATCCAGCGCCACCGTCAATTCCAGCGGCCGACAGCCATGGCCCTTTTCCCGCAATGCCCGCACCATCCCGAATTGGGCACTGTTGAAAATCATCTTCGGCATGACCAGAAACGGCTCTTGCCGCTGTCCCGAGGCAATCGTCTCGACCGCCGTGTCGTGATCGTCGAACAACGCCTCGCAAAATTTGGCATCTTCCGAGAACGCGCCGTGACAGGGCATCGGCCGGGAGGCGTGAGCCGAGCAAGAATCCCCGTCGAGCAGACCGCAGGCGATTCCCTCGGCGAAACGCTGGATCGTGTTTTTTCCTCGGATCATTTGGGCATTCTTCTTGACCCGCGCCGCCAGCCGTTCGACCTCCTCCGCCGACATGCCGGCTTTGATGTCCTCGACGAGAACAAAGACTTCGGGCGCGGTGACCATGACGGTCAGATGACAGCACCAGGCGCAGCCTTTCCGGCAAGCAAAGTCGGGCGCGTCCTCCTGAAGGTTTTCCCAGACCGTTTCGGCGAGTTGGATCGCCAGGCGGGCAAGCGCGGCCGGCGCGCTCTTCCCTGTTTCGCTCTCCAGCAGCTTTGTGCATTCCCGCTCGACGCCGGCCAGCATCTCCGGCTCGATCAAGTCGTCGATCAAGCCTCCGATATCGGACTCATCGAGCGTCATGCTTTCATCGGGTTGCCCGTCATCGACATTCGTCATGTGGACCTCTTGAAACGGTTCGGGACTACCAAAGCCGTAGTGTGGAAATTTTTGGCCTCGACCTTGCATTTATCATACTAGCGAAGGACTTCGGCAATGGAGAGTAAAATGCACCCTGATCGTGAACACCCCCTGGACGGTCCGCACCCCACGGACTGACGCCTTTCACCGCCTCGATAACAGAGGCGAAACCCATTCCTCCCCGACTTGGCCGCGCCGCTCCCGGCGCGGCTATTTTTATTCGATTGCACCTGGAACCCGCCGATTCCCGCCCTCGGACCCGGGCGCTCGCCCCGTGATTTCCCGGGAATCGCCTCATTTTCGACAAATCGCGCCGTAGGATGGCACCACGGACGACACGTCGTCGCGCCTCGCGCGCGGACCTTGGTGTCATTTCGTAATCCTCCGCTCTACTGGGCCGCGCGAGCAAAAGCGCGGCCTATTTTTTAGCCATTGGTTATTTATTGGGCAAAAATCATTGCACAAATGGTCACGGCGGCGGCAATTCCGGCAAGGTCGGCGATCAACCCGGCCGCCAGCGCATGGCGGATGCGACGAATTTGGACCGCGCCGAAATAGACCGCGAGGACGTAGAAGGTCGTTTCCGTCGATCCTTGGAAGGTGCTAACGAGAAAGCCGACATAGGTGTCGGGGCCGGTCGCGGGATCATTGATGATCGCCGCAAGGATGCCATAGGCGCCGGATCCCGAAAGCGGCCGCAGCAGCGCCATCGGCAGGGCTTCCGGCGGCAGGCCGACATGGCGGGTCAGGGCGCCGAGCGGTTCGATCAGGAGGTCCATCGCGCCGCTCGCGCGGAACATTCCCACCGCGACCAGGATCGCCACCAGATAGGGAATGATGCGGATCGCCACCTGGAACCCGTCCCGGGCCCCGTCAACGAAGGACTCGTAGACCGGAACACCCCGCGCCATCCCGAAGGCGAGAAGCCCAACCATGAGGCCCGGAATAATCCAGGGCGAGAAGGCTCGGCCATAGAAAATGGCCAACGGTATAAGGGCCGCCACGCAAGCGAGGGCGACGCCGGTCACCCAGACGGGATAGGCCTCGCCACGTTCGGCGGCGCCGATCGCCTCCGCAACGGACTCTCCGTCCTCGACGGTCGCCGTTTCCCGGTCTGTGTAAGGGCTGCCATTCTCGCCCACACTCGACGGGGCGGCTGAAAAGAAGCGCTGTAGGCCCTTTGCCGCCAAGATCGCGATGATGGTCGAACAGAAGGTGGCGAAGAGCGTCGTCGGCAGGATGGCCGCCGGATCGGTGGAGCCCGCCGCCGCTCGGAGCGCAATGACGCCGGTCGGCAGCAAGGTCACGCTGGAGGTGTTGATGGCAAGGAAGAGGACCATCGCGTTCGTTGCCGTTCCCTTGATCGGGTTCAGTTTGTCGAGTTCCTGCATCGCGCGAATGCCGAACGGGGTGGCCGCGTTGCCCAGCCCCATGACGTTGGCCGAGAGGTTAAGGATCATCGCCCCCATTGCCGGATGGTCGGCCGGCACTTCGGGAAAGAGGCGCACCATCAAGGGGCGCAGCAGTTTGGCGATGATGGTGAGAAGACCGCCCGCCTCGGCCACCTTCATCAATCCAAGGAAAAGTGCCATGGCGCCGACGAGCCCAAGGGCCAGGGTCACGGAATCCGCCGCCGTGTCGATCATGCCGGCCGCCAACTCGGCCATCGGCTGGCCGGCATCGGGCACCGGTGGGATCACCGTGAGTTGACGATAGCCCGCGATCAGGAAGGAGATCAGAACGATCAGAAAGAAGACGACGTTCACGAAGCGGCGTCCTGGTCATTGCGCTCTGTGGTATCGGTGCCACGAAAGGCATCGTGAAGCGCGGTGAGGTCGGGCATCCGAAGCGTCGGCTCGATCGACCCGTCGTCGGGATTGCCGCTTTCCACCAGAACCGTCCGCAGGCGTGCCCCGTTGCCGCCCTTGATGTCGGTTTCCGGGGTATCCCCGATCATGAGGGTCTCTTCCGCCAAAAGACCGAGTCCCGCCAGCGCCAAATCGAAAATCGTTCGCATCGGCTTGCCGATAATGGTTGCGGTCTCGCTTGTCGCGGCTTCCAGGAAGGCCGCCACGGCGCCGGATTCGGGCTCCAATCCGGATGGTGTCGGTAAGGTTCGGTCGGGATTGGTCACGACGAGACATGCGCCGCTTCGAACGTGTTTCACCGCCGTCGACAGGACCGAAAGCGGCATGTCGTGATCGAAACTCGCGACAACGAAGTCGGGCGTGTCGCTCGCAACGGTGCCCGCCGCCCGCAATTCCTCGCCCAGAGCGTCGCTGCCGGCAACGAAGACCGCCGGACGCTCGGATTGTGCCGCGATGTGCCGGGCGGCCGCCCATCCCGACGTAAAGATGCGCTCGGGCGGAAGCCGGATCCCCATCCCCGCCAGCTTGGCCGAATAATCGGCCGCCCGATGACGCGCGTTATTTGTGATGGCTCCCACGACACGGTCGGTCTCGGAGAGGTAGTCGAAGAAGGCGGTGGCACCCGGCACGACCTCGTCGCCGCGATAGACAACGCCGTCGAGATCGAAGAGAACGCCGCGGACGCCCGCCAGGGGGTCTCCTTCCCGCTGTCGGGCCAGTCGAGCGCGCCGGCTGTGGAAACTCGGCAGCGGCGGGGTCCAACGATGCTTGGGCCGCCGCAGCGGAAGTCGTATTTCCAAGGGATCGGCACCATGAACCCGCCAGTGGATGTCGTCGCCGATTTCGATCGTCGCCCAGGCCGCCGCCGCTGCCGGTGCCGTGGTGAAGCTTTCGGTCAGCGATTGCAGGGAGAGATAGGGGATGCCGTCGATCACGTTGACCTTGTTCCAATGGACATGGCCGGCGACGCACAGGATCACATTTCCTGCTTCGCGCAGGACCTTTTGAATGGCGTGCGATTCGTCATAGGCGGCATGGCGCGGATTGGCCTCGAAATAGAAATTTCCGGCCATCGAGGCGGCATCCAGCGGAACATGCGAGAAGACGATGCTCGGCAGATCACTTCTGCCTAGATCATCGGCCAGCCAGTCGAGATCCGAGGTCTGCAATATAAACCCGTCGTCGATGTCGACATGGGTATCCGCCTGCCAGAAGACGAGGTGGTAGCCGCCGAGATCGAGGCTGTGGTTCGTCAGGGGCACGCCGAGCAGTTCCTCGCCGTCGGTCACGGTCATGAACTCCACGTCGTGATTGCCGACCAAGTGACGCCGCGGGGCGCTTACCCGTTGAAAGGCGGCCGCGACTTCGCCGGTGAGCTCGCGGTCGGTTTCGCGGTCGACATCGCTGATCCGATCGCCGAGGTCGACGACGAGGTCGGCGCCGTAGTCGTTGGCGAATTTGATGAAGAGGTCGAGCAGGCCGAGCGCTTCCGTTCCCTTCTTGGTCAGCTTTTCCGCGCCGTGGTGAATATCGGCGACCAGCGCCAGCTTGAAAGCGCTCACGGGTTCAGAACCCGATGCATGTCGAGGACGGGTGGGGTCGCGTCGGTTTGGCAGATCATGTCATGAACCTGCCCGCGGTGGTGGGTTTGATGATTGAAGAAGTGGGCGAGAAGCAAGGGAATGGGATCCTCCATTTCACGGTCTTCATTGTTGATATAGCGGATCGTGCCGTCGAGAAACGAGTCCTCGATGCTAAAGAAAAATGCCTCGATGCGGTCGTCCTCGGCCCGGCGCGCCTGGCGCAGCGCCGCGAATTTTTCGTAAAGGATCGTATCGAGACTCAGCGAGGGGGCCTTGTCACCGGCGAATCGCGCGAGCCACAAGCGGTCGCCGACCATGATGTGGTTCAGCGTCCCGTGAATACTCTTGAAGAATCCCCGCCGGTCGCATTTGAGATCGAATTCGTCCAGCCCGGCACAGGCATCGTAGAGCCGGCGATTTGCCAGGGTGTTGTAGCGGGCGAGATTCCGATGGTGGGCGAGCAGCGGGTTCGACATCACGGCAAGAGATTAGCTCCAATCGCCGGAGGGCCCAACCCGATTCGGGTCGTCCACCCATAATCCGGGAAACGCCGCCTTGGTCATTGCAAGCGGGGCCGTGAGGACGACAATATATGTTGAAGCACTGGCGGCAATCGCCCGACGCGGGAGTGAAGAGATGGTCGAGAGCGTGAAGAAAGAGGTTCCGGTCTATTGCTATCAATGCGTCTCGGGGCCGGATCTGATGCGGGTCCAGGTCGAGGATGGCGTCGCGACGCGGATCGAATCGAACTTCGACATCGCCGACGAGCATCCGGGCGGCGGGCGCGTTTGCGTGAAGGCCTACGGCCTGATCCAGAAGACCTATAATCCGAACCGCGTGCAGCAGCCGATGAAGCGCACCAACCCCGCGAAGGGGCGGGCGCACGATCCGGGCTTCGTGCCGATCTCGTGGGCGGAAGCGCTCGATACCATCGGCGCCAAGTTGCGGGAGATCCGCGCCAAGGGGGTGCGCGACGAGTCGGGCTATCCGCGTCTCGCCGCAAGCTTCGGCGGCGGCGGCACGCCGGTTCAGTATATGGGCACCTTTCCCGCCTTCCTGGCCGCGTGGGGGCCTGCGGATCTCGGCTATGGCGCCGGGCAGGGGGTCAAGTGCTATCACTCGGAGCATCTCTACGGCGAACTCTGGCACCGCGCCTTCATTGTCTCGCCCGATACGCCGCGGGTGAATTACATCATCAATTGCGGCAACAATGTCGAGGCGTCGGGCGGCGTCGTCGGGATCTGGCGCCAGGCGGACGCCCGGGCGCGGGGCGTAAAAAGGGTCCAGGTCGAACCACATCTTTCGATCACCGGCGCCGTTTCGGCCGAATGGGTGCCGATCAAGCCGAAGACCGACGCGGCCTTTCTCTACGGTCTCATCCACCGCATGGTGCACGAGCGGGATTTCAGCGAGAGCTGCGACCTGCCCTATTTGAAGGCGCGCTCGAATTCGCCCTACCTCCTTGGGCCGAACGGCTATTTCCTGCGCGATCCGGCGACGGAAAAGCCGCTGGTTTGGGACCTCGCGGACGCCGCCGCAAAACCGCATGACGGGGAGATCGGCGATGCCGCGCTGACCGGCGCCTTCGAGACGGCGGGAATCGAGATCGGCCCGGACAATCAGGTCTGGCGGCACGACGCGGTCCGCGCCATGCCGGCCTTTCAAGCCTTCCTCGATCATATGGCGACCTATACGCCGGATTGGGCGGCCGACGAGTGCGACGTTCCGGCCGAGACGATCCGCCGGATCGCCGATGAATACGTGGCCCATGCCATGATCGGCGAAACCGTCGAGATCGAGGGACGGGCCCTGCCGCATCGACCGGTCGCTGTGATGTTGGGCAAGACCGTCAACAGCGGCTGGGGCGGTTATCATACTTGCTGGGCACGGACCATGCTGGCCGTCCTGGTCGGCGCCTTGGAGGTGCCGGGCGGGACACTCGGGACAAACGTCAAGATCTCGCGGCCGGCGGCGAGCCGCGTCGGATCCTGCGTGCCCGGCGTTGACGGCTTCATGAAGCACGATTTCAACGACACCTCCCGGAACGGCTGGCACCGCAGCCCCGATATCCGGAACGCGTTCGACACGCTGGTGCCGCTCGTCTCCAACTCGCCCTGGTCGCCGGCCTTGGGTCCGGCCCATCTGCCCTGGCTCTTCATGAAGGAGCAACCGAAGAATTTCCCCGAACAAACCAATCCGGATATCTGGTTCTGCTACCGGACCAACCCCGCGATCTCGTCGTGGAACGCGCCGGAAGTCGCCGAGCGCGTCGCCGAGTTCCCCTTTACCGTGGCCTTCGCCTATACCATGGACGAAACCAACCACATGGCCGACCTGCTGCTGCCTGAGGCGACCGACCTGGAGAGCCTGCAGCTGATCCGGATCGGCGGCACGAAGTTTCTCGAGAACTATTGGCACCACGAGGGCTGGGCGATCCGTCAGCCGGCGGTGGCACCCCAGGTCGACTGCATGGATTTGACTGACATCTCGACCGAACTGGCGAAACAGGCCGGGCTTCTGGAGGAATACAATGAGGCCATCAACCGAGGCGGCGCCGGCATCCGACTGACGCGGAGCGGGCAGGATTTCACCCTCGATACCTCGATAGCCCATGATTGCGACACGATTTGGGATGCGATCGCACACGCGGCGAGCGCCGAGATTTCGGACGGCGAGGAGATACATGACCTCGATTGGTTCAAGCGGGAAGGCTACATGCTGCGGGATTATCCCGAGCTCGATTGGTACCTCTACCCCCGCATGGTCGACCAGAACCTTCGCTTCGAGCTGCCCTATCAGGAGCGCTTGACGCGTCATGGCCGCGAGTTGGGCGCGCGCCTGCGGGAATCCGAGATCGAATGGTGGGACCGGCAGCTCGAGGAATACGCCTTCATGCCGCCCTATGAGCGCTTTGCCGACATCTGGCGGGACGATCCCAAGAACCATGAGCGCGATCCCGAGGATTACCCCTTCTGGGCCCTGACCGCGCGGTCGATGCAATACAGCTGGGGGGCCAATGTCGGTATTCCGCTGATCAAGGAAGTTGCGAACAATATCGCCGGCCACCGGGGCGTCATCATCAACCGGAGCAAGGCACGCGAGTTGGGGATCGGCGAGGGGGATCGGGTGGCAATCGAATCAGCCACCGGTGTCACCGAAGGGCCCGCTGTCCTCCGTGAGGGTATTCGCCCCGACACCGTTTTGATGATCGGTCAGTTCGACCATTGGAAAACACCGGTCGCCAAGGATTTCGATATGCCGAGCCTGAACTCCGTGACCGACTTGTCGTTGAAACTAACGGATTCGACGGGGAGTGGCTCCGACATTACCCGGGTCAAAATCCGAAAATTGACCGAACCACTCGCCATGGCCGGCGAATAGCGATGAGTGAACCGACCGCCGACCCGTCCCGACGCTGGGGCATGGTGATCGATCTCAACCGCTGCGTCGGTTGCCAGACCTGCACCATCGCCTGCAAGCACGCCAACGACACCGCGCCCGAGGTCCAGTGGCGCCGTGTCGTCGATGTCGAGGAGGGGGCCTTCCCGGACGTGCAGCGTTTCTTTCTGGTGACCGGTTGCCAGCATTGCGCCGATCCGCCCTGCGTCCCCGTCTGCCCGACCGGCGCCACCTTCCAGCGCCCGGATGGGATCGTCGACATCGACTACGGGCAATGCATCGGCTGCGGCTATTGCGCCGTCGCCTGCCCCTATGAGGCGCGGACCATCGTGAAGTCGCAGGCCTGGTATTATGGCGAGTCGACCGCGCAGGAGCGCGCGGTGGCGCACCAAGACCGGATTGGCGTTGCGCAAAAATGCACATTCTGCGCCGATCGGGTCGAAGCCGGCCTCGACCGGGGACTGACGCCGGGCATCGATCCGGCGGCCACGCCCGCCTGTGCCGCCGCCTGTATCACCCAGGCGATTTCCTTTGGTGATTTCAACGACAAGGACAGCAACGTCTCGAAACTGACCGAGACGGCGGCGAACCTACAAATCAATGCCGAGCTCGGCGCCGATCCGCAGATCAAATACCTTTACGAGACGCCGGCGGTGCCGGGGCGCGATGTTGCCGCCGATGAGGACCGCCTTCGCGATCCGGAAAATCCCCTTGTGGGCCGGCGCCAGACCTTCTGGGACTGGCGGGCGGCGATGAACTGGATGATGGGCGGGCTTGGCTCCGGCTATGCGATCGTTCTCTGGTGTCTGTACCTGGCCGGGCGCATCCAGCCCGACACCCTGGCCCAGGGGAATGTGACCGCGGCGGTCCTGATGGCGATTGGCCTCTTTTCCGTCTTCATGAAGCTCGGCCGGCCGATGCGGTCTTGGCGGGCGATATTGCGGCCACAGTCTTCGTGGATGACGCGGGAACTTTACGCCGCCGCCGTCTTTTATCCCGCTGTCGGGGCCGGCTATCTTTGGCAATCGCCGGCGGCGTTTTGGCTGGCGGGACTTGCGGCCGCCGCGTTTTTGTTCTCGCAGGCGCAGATTCTATACCGAGCGCGGGGCATTCCGGCCTGGCGGTCGCCGCTCATCCCCTGGATGGTCGTTGCCTCGGGTTTGGCCGAGGGGGTCGGGCTGCTTGCCTTTTCAATTGGCCTACCCCGGGGATTTCCGGTCGTTCTCGATGGTGTCGCGGAAGGCGCCATCCTCCTTCTTGTGGTGAACGCCATGCTGTGGCGGGCCTATGTGTCGGGGGCGGTGGAGGAGGGAATCGGGCCGCTGGCGCGCGATGCGCTCGACGAGGTCAACCAGGCGATCCGCATCGGCGGCTACATGGTGCCGGTGGTGCTCTTCGCGATCGCCGCGCTCGCGCCTCATATTCCATTGGTGATCTATACCGTGGCCGGGCTGGCCGCGATCGCGGGCGGCGCCTTTTGGAAATGGGCGGTCCTGCTTCGCGCGGGCTATCACCAGGGCTTCGTCCTGCCTAGGGCACCGCAACGAGGCTCCGGTGCGTTTGCGGCTCCCTCGCGTCTCGGCGGTGCCGCCGAATAGGTAGCGAAACACCCGGCTTTGCCGGCCGGGCCCGCGATCTAGATTGTGTCCGGCGACGACCCGTTTCATTCCAGGAGCAGATCTCGACATGAAAGGTCCTTTGGACGGTCTCAAAGTATTCGACCTCACCCGGGTTTTGGCGGGGCCGCATTGCACGCAGCTCCTGGGCGATCTCGGTGCCGAGATCATCAAGATCGAACGGCCGGGCGCCGGCGACGACACGCGCGGCTTTGCCCCCCCATACATTCGCGACGACGCCGGCGAGGAGACCAGCGAGAGCGCGTATTACGCGGGCGCCAACCGCAACAAGCGCTCGATCACCCTCAACCTCGGCACACCGGAGGGCCAGGCCTTGGCGAAGCGCCTGATGGCCGATTGCGATATCCTGGTGGAGAACTTCAAGACGGGCACGCTGGAGCGCTACGGTCTCGGTTACGAACAACTGAAGGAGACCTATCCCCGGCTGATCTATTGCTCGATTACCGGTTTCGGCCAGACCGGCCCCTATGCGCCCCGCCCCGGCTATGACGGGCTGATCCAGGCGATGGGAGGTGTGATGGGCCTGACCGGCGTGCCCGACGGGGAACCGATGAAGGTCGGCGTGCCTATTGGCGACCTGATGGCGGGCATGTATGCCACGGTCGGCATTCTGGCCGCCGTCCGCCACCAGATCGAGACCGGCGAAGGCCAGTTCATCGATATCGGCATGCTGGACACCCATGTCGGATGGCTGGCGAACCAGGGGATGAACTACCTGGCGACGGGCGAGGTCCCGGAGCGCCTCGGCAACCAGCATCCCAATATCGTGCCCTATCAGGTAATGCCGACGGCGGACGGCTATATCGTTCTTTCGGTCGGCAACGATCCAACCTTCGAACGCTTTTGCAAAGTCGCGGATTGCGAGGAATTGCAGGCCGACGACCGCTTCAAGACCAATGCGGATCGGGTGTCTAACCGGGCCCATGTGACCGAGACCTTGAACGAGATCACGAAAAAGAAACCCTCCGCCTGGTGGCTGGAGAACCTTGAGGCGGCGAATATCGGCTGCGGCCCGATCAACACCCTGGCGGAGGTCTTCGCCGACCCCCACGTAAAGGCGCGCGAGATGGTCGTCGAAATGGACCACCCCGCCACGGGCGCCGCACCGGTCAAGCTGATCGCCAATCCGATCAAGCTCAGCGCCACCCCGCCGACCTACCGCCAGCCCCCGCCGATGCTCGGGCAGCACACGGAGGAGATCCTCAAGGAATCGCTCGGCCTGGCGGCGGACGAGATCGCCAAGCTGCGTGAGGACGGAACGGTTTAAGTTTCCTTCTCCCTCCCCCGCTTACGTCCCCGCGTCAGGCTGCGGCGCGGGTCTGGAATTCAGGGGCGACCTTGTCCATGAACAGGCGGATGCTGTTTTCCGTGACCTCGTAGGGCGAGGGGCCGATTCGGAATTGCAGGATGACGCCGCCGACGCCGATCGCATCGACCTTCGCGAGCCGCTCCGCCACCGTGGCGGGCGAGCCGCAGATCAGACTGTGCTTGACGATATTGCGGGCCGCCGTGGCGGGCGCGGTGCCGGTCTCTCCCGGCTTCGCCATGCTTTCACCGCGTTCGGCCAGGATGCGGGTGCGCATCTTGGCGCGCTGCTCGCGCTGCGCCTCGAAGAGGGGAATGCCGACGCGTTCCGCCTCGGCGTCGGTTTCGGCGACGAAGATATTGCGCCAGACCCAGGTCTGGTCGACGGCGGACGCTACGTGCGCGTCGTCGAAGCCGGCCTCACTCATGGTCTTCCGATAAAGATCCATGCGCTGCTTGGTGATCGCATCGGTCTGGACGTTCATCAGGAAGGGGCGGCCCTGCCGGGCCATGTCCAGCGTCGATTCCTCGCCGGAGCAGGCGCGAATCAAATAGGGATGCGGTTTCGTATAGGGTCTCGGTCGCAGCATCGGCAGCCACAAGTTCCAGTACTTTCCCTTGTGCTCGTAATTCTCTGTCGTCCAAGACTTGATCATGATTTCTTCGGATTCGAGCAACCGTTCCTGGGCCTCCTCCGGCGCGATGCCGTAACCCCGGTAATCGTAAATATTATGCGCGGTACCCCGGCCCAGCCCGACGATTAGCCGCCCCTTCGAGAGGTGATCGATCATCGCCATCTGCTCCGCCATTCGGATCGGATGATGCAGCGACATCTGGGCGACCGCGAAGCCGAGCTTGATTCGCTTCGTCGCCACGGCGAGCGCCGCGGCAAAACTGACAGGGTCGACATAGGCGCAATTGCCGTCGAAATGGTGCTCCGCGAGCCACAGCACTTCCATTCCCAACTCATCGCAGAGCACGGCCTCCGCCAGGCTATCGTCGATTACTTGGCCGTCTTGCTCCGGCGTTTCCGCTTGCGGGAACAGAAAATTGCTGAACTTCACGTTTGATCTCCTTGTCTGCCGAATTGTTTTGGAAAACGTCGTGGTCGCGGTTCAATTAATATTGGCCGGGAAAGTTGGTTTGGGAACCCGATGATGCCGGCGAATGCCCGAGTCGGGCGGCGGCCGGCTCAGCAGAAAAGCAGACGCGGTTTCGCGGTGTCCGAAAAGGCCGCGCCTTCCTCGTCGCCGCGTACCACCGCGAGGCCGGGTCCGAATTTTTCAGCCGCCGGCCCCACTTCCGAACTGCCTTCGATAAAGGGTTTGTAGGCGGCATCGTTCACCAGGATATGGTGGCTGAGCCAGGCCTTCAGATAATCGAGAATCTCCTCGAGCGTGGCTTTATCCACCGTTCGCGCGAGCTTGTTCCGCATATCGTATATGAACTGGGTGAAGCCGCCGTGTTCTCGCATATGATCCGCGAAATCCGGAAAATGGCAGGCCTGCATGACGCTTTCCTCTCGCGAGAAATGATATTGCGTATAGGTCACGAGTTCGCGGAACAGATCGGCCAGGGCCCGATGGTTGATCTTGGTCTCCAGCATGTCATGCAGTTCGTTGATGATGGCGATGAGGGCGCGGTGATCGGAGTCGATCAATACGTCTCCCACGCTCATATCGTCTTGCCATTCGAAAAAGGCCATGAAGTTCCCTCGTACGCGGAATTATACCCCCCCAGCCTATAGTCGAGGCTACGATGTGTCGGCGGCATTGATCTGGATCAGATTCGCCCGGGCCGCGCAAGAATCATTCAGAGATTTTCACCATCGAGCCAATTCCGCCCGAGACGGTCCTCGATTTCGACGACCCAAAGATCGGGGTCGTATTCCGTTTGTCTTCTGATGTAAACGTCGGCTTCGGCCTCCTCGACGAGCTGGCCGTCGAGGGCTTGGCGCCAGCCGAGCCGGCCTTCCGAATCGCGTGCCTGGGTCATGACCCTGCAGCCGGCCTCGAGCTGGTTCAGCTTGACGATAACGACGCCGCTATGGGGATCGCCGCGCCGGGCCACGACGACGGGCACGCCGGCGGCGCTACAGCGTTTGACATGGGCCTTGACCCAAAGTTCGGTCGGGATTCGCGTCTCCGGCATCGCCGGAGGATAGCATGTTGGCTTTACGGGCGATCAAGCGGCGAATCCGCCTTCTTCGCATTGACAGAATCCCCCTGGATGGAAACACTGCCGCCCCTCAGCATCCTGGGAGTATCACCTCATGGCCGACAAGAAACGCCGCAGCACCGCCTGGTTCGGACCCACCGATCGCGACGGTTTCGTACATCGAAGCTGGATGCGGAACCAGGGCCGGCCGAGCCATCTGTTCGACGGCCGTCCCGTCATCGGCATCTGCAACACTTGGTCCGAGCTGACCCCCTGCAACGGTCATTTCCGGGAGCTGGCCGAACACGTGAAACGCGGCGTCTACGAAATGGGCGGGTTTCCGGTCGAGTTTCCGGTGATGTCGCTGGGCGAGACCCTGATGCGGCCGACGACAATGCTGTTCCGCAACCTCGCCTCCATGGATGTCGAGGAATCGATTCGCGCCAATCCGATGGACGGCGTCGTCCTTTTGACCGGTTGCGACAAGACCACGCCGTCCCTGTTGATGGGGGCGGCGAGCTGCGGCTTGCCGACGATCGTCTGTTCCGGTGGGCCGATGCTGAACGGCAAGTTCCGCGATCGCGATATCGGCTCCGGCACTAGTGTTTGGGAATTCTCCGAGGATGTCCGCGGCGGCAAGATGACGCTACAGGATTTCATGGACGCCGAGGCCGGCATGTCGCGCTCGGCGGGCCATTGCATGACCATGGGCACGGCCTCGACCATGGCCTCGATGGTGGAGGCGCTCGGCATGGGGTTGCCGACCAACGCCGCCATCCCGGCCGCCGATTCCAGGCGGAAGGTGGTCGCTCATATGGTCGGCCGGCGCGCCGTCGAGATGGTTGAGGCGGACCTCACGATCGACAAGGTTCTTACGAAAGAAGCCTTCGAAAACGCCATCATGATCAACGGCGCCATCGGCGGCTCGACCAATGCGGTCGTGCATCTGCTGGCGATCGCCGGACGGATCGGGATCGAGCTCTCGCTCGACGACTGGGACCGGTTGGGGCGCGATATGCCGTGTCTCGTCAATTTGATGCCGTCGGGCAAATACCTGATGGAGGATTTCTATTATGCCGGGGGTCTGCCGGCGGTAATCAAGGAAATTGGCGATCGCATCCACAAGGAGGCACTGACCGTAAACGGCCAAACGATCTGGGAAAACGTGAAGGAGGCGCCTTGCTACGACCGGGACGTGATCTTCACCCAGAAGAAACCGTTCAAGGACTCAGGGGGTATCGTCGTTTTGCGCGGCAATCTGGCGCCGTCCGGCGCCATCCTGAAGCCGTCCGCCGCCACGGCCGAACTGATGCAGCACAAGGGCCGCGCCGTCGTCTTCGAGGACATCGATCACTTCAAGGAGAAGGTCAACGATCCCAACCTCGACGTCGAGCCGAACGATGTTCTGGTGCTGAAGAATTGCGGCCCGAAGGGCTATCCGGGCTTCCCCGAGGTCGGCAATCTGGAGCTGCCGCCGAAGATCCTGGCCCAGGGTATCACCGACATGGTGCGCATTTCTGATGCCAGGATGAGCGGCACCGCCTACGGCACCGTCGTCCTCCACACCTCGCCCGAGGCCGCGGCTGGGGGCACGCTGGCCCTGGTCCGGGACGGCGACATGATCGAGCTCGACGTCGAAGGGCGGAGACTCCATCTCGACGTCTCCGACGAGGAGCTGGAAAGCCGCCGCGCCGAATGGTCCCCGCCGACGGGCCCGATCGACCGCGGCTACTACAAGCTCTACACCGACCACGTGCTACAGGCGGATACGGGCGCGGACCTCGATTTCCTGGTGGGCGCGTCCGGCGCGCCGGTGCCGCGCGAGAGTCATTGAGCGTTGCTTGCGATGCGACCGGCAAATTGAACAGAGGATGACAATGCTGATACTGATGCCCGACGCCCGCTTCGACGGGCCGGCCGAGATCGAACAGGAAGAGGTCGGCGACCGGGCCGAGGTCAAGGTCTTCAAGGCCGAGCGGCTGGATGACATTCCGGACGAGGTTTGGGGGGCGGCGGACGGCATGCTGCTTTGGGGCCGTATCGACTGCGACGCGGCGATGCTCGACCGGACGCCGAACCTTCGTGTCGTCACCCGGATGGGGGTCGGCTTCGACGTGATCGACCTCGAACGGGCGGGTGAATGCGGTGTCGCGGCCTGCAATGTACCGGATTACGGCACCACCGATGTCGCCGATCATGCGATCGGCCTGATGCTGTCATTGACCCGCGGCATCGTCCGCCACCACGCGCGGATTTCCGAAGATCCCGTGAGGAACTGGCGCGCGATCGACTCACCGGTGATGACGCGGGCGCGGGGCCGGGTCTTCGGCATCGTCGGGCGCGGACGGATCGGTACGGCGGCGGGACTTCGCGCGGCCGCTTTCGGAATGCGAGTGATCTTTTACGATCCCTACCTTCCGGATGGTGCCGACCTTTCGGTCGGTTTCGAGCGCTGCGAAACCTTGGAGGAACTCCTGGAAACAGCCGACGTCGTCAGCATCCACACGCCGTTGACGCCCGAGACGGAGGGCATGATCAACGGCCAGACCCTGGCGCGGATGAAACCGGAGGCGCTTCTGATCAACACCTCGCGGGGCCCCGTCGTCGACCTTGACGCGGTGACCGAGGCGCTTCGGGCAAACAAAATCGGCGCGGCGGGGCTCGACGTCGTGCCGGCGGAGCCGCCGGACCCGGCCCATCCTCTGTTCAAGGCTCTGAAGGCGGGCGAGGACTGGACCCAGGGCCGAGTTGTGGTGACGCCGCATGCGGCCTGGTACAGTCCCGACGGCAGCCGCGACCTTCGCCAAAAGGCGGTCCGGACGGTGATCAACTATCTGACCGGTGGGCCGCTCCGCAATTGTGTCAACGAGGCATTCCTGAAACGGGAGACCGATTGAATGAAGATCGTCATTACGGGTGCGTGCGGCATGATCGGTCGAAAGATGGTCGACTCACTGCTCGCCGATCCGATGCTGGTTGACCGGACGGGTGCTGCGGCGGAAGTGAAGAAGATCGTCGCACTCGATGTCGTGGCACCCAATCCACCGCTCGCCGACGACCCCCGAGTCGAGGTGGTGACGGGCGAGGTAGATTCGGCTGAATTGATCACCGCCTTGATCGACGAAGAGACCGACAGCGTTTTCCATCTCGCCGCCGTCGTCAGTGCCGGTGCCGAGCAGGATTTCGGCCTCGGAATGCGCGTCAATCTCGACGGCACACGCCTGGTGCTCGACCGTTGCCGGGCGCTGGGTCACGCGCCCCGCGTCGTCTTCGCCAGTTCTTGCGCGGCCTTTGGCGGCGATTTGCCGAACGGCGTCACCGATGCGACCACGCCGACACCGCAAACGACCTATGGCATCACCAAGGTGATCGGTGAATATCTGATCGACGATTATACCCGCAAGGGCTTCATCGACGGCCGGGCCCTTCGCCTGCCGACCATCGTCATCCGGCCGGGCCGCCCGAATAAGGCGGCCTCGACCTGGGCGTCGAGCATCCTGCGGGAACCGCTCGCGGGTCGCCCGGCTGTCTGTCCCGTCGATGAGGCGACCGGCATGTGGGTGCTCTCGCCCCGCCGGGTAGTCGAGGCTTTCCGCCATGCCCATGATCTCGGCCCCGGGGACTGGGGAGCGCGGCGGGTCGTCAACATTCCCGGCATCACGGTTACGGTCGCCGAGATGATGGCGGGGCTGGAAAGATCGGGCGGAGCTGAAATGGCAGGGCGCGTGAGCTTTGAACACGATCCTTTCATCCAGGAAATCGTCGCGGGTTGGCCCAATCGGTTCGAGACGCCGCGCGGTGTTGCGATGGGGTTCCAACGGGATGTCGATCTCGACGAGATCATTCGCGTCTTCCTGGAGGACGACCTGGCCAGCCAGGCCGCCTATTACGACTGAATCTCCCCACCCGATTGACGCCTCTTTCCGATTGCCCCGATAATGCTGTCCGACGAGAGGGGGTGTCGAACGATGGCGAAGTGGTCTTTCAAGAATATCAAATCGCCGTTCAGCAGCCGCGGCGGCGAGGAAAAGGCGTCGAAAAAGAAACCGGCGGAGAGCAAGGACATCGCGAATGCAAGCGACATTCGTGAGGCCTATACGACGATCGTCCTCGAGCTCAATCAGAAGGGCTACGACCTGGCCCAGCACAAGGACGAAGCCCTCAAGCTCACCACCCGCCTGGCCACCAGCTGGGTCGGCCGCGAAATCTCACCTGAGACGGTTCGTCAAGTCATCGACGATTAAGAGATCAGCGCCTCTATATAAGGCGGCAGGGCAAAGGCCGCCTTATGGACGGCCGGCGTGTAGCAGCGCGTTTCGATCCCGGCCGCCGCGAAACGTTCCGTCAATGCCTCCAAGGGGACTTCGCGGCGGGTGGCGTCATCAGCGGCCCAGCCGAAGGTCATCTCGCCGCCGATATAGGTGGGGACGGCGGCCCGATAGCAGCTCGCATCGCGAAAGAGCCGGCGGAGAATGGCGAGGCTGGCCCGCAATTCCCCGCCCTGGACAAAGGGGACACCATTCTGCGTCACCAAGATACCGCCGGGATTAAGCGCGCGTCTGCAGCCTTCGTAGAAATGTTCGCCGAACAGAACCTCGCCGGGACCGATTGGGTCGGTCGAGTCGACGATGATGACGTCAAACCGATCGCTGGTCTCGTGTACGTAGTCGATGCCGTCGGCGATGACGACGCGGGTGCGCGGGTCTTCATAGGCGTCGCCGCAGATCGACCGGAGGTGGGTCTTGCTGAGCTCGATTACGGTCCGGTCGATCTCGACCAAGGTCACTTGCGTCACGCCGCGGTGCTTCAATACTTCTTCCAGCATACCGCCGTCGCCACCGCCGACGATTAAGACCTCGGCCGCGCCGCCATGGGCCAGGATCGGCGTGTGGGCCAGCATTTCGTGGTAGATGAATTCGTCCCGCTCGGTTGTCTGCACGACGCCGTCGAGCGCCAGGACACGGCCGAATTCCGGGTTCACGAAGATGATCAGATGTTGGTGATCGGTCTTGGTCTCGTGCAGGATTTCCGTGATCGCGAGCTTGTTCCGGAAACCGGCATGAAGCGTTTCCTCGAACCAACGCGTCAAGTGACCCTGCCGCGCCGATGGTCGGCGATTTCATGGCGCTTCGGATTGAAGGCCCGGCGAATGGCCTCGGCCGCCTTCCCGGGGTCCGTCTTGCCGCACATGAAGATATCGATCGCCGCGTAATCCCATTCCGGCCAGGTATGGATACTGATATGCGACTCCGCGAGGACGGCAACACCCGAGACGCCGCCATTCTCCGTGAACCGGTGCAAATGAACGTGCAACAGCGTGGCCTCCGCCGCCTCGGCACCCGCGCGCAGGGCCGCCTCGATATGCGCCCGGTCGGTGAAGCCCTCACCCTCCCATAGGTCGACGAGCAGGTGCCGGCCCGCGTAATAGGCACCGTCGTAATGAACGAGATATTCCGGCTCCGCGTTGGCGGGTTCCGGGACGTCCTCGGGGGCGGCATGGGGGCGCAAGGGGTGCGATTCAGTCATCGTGGCGCTCTCGATTGTCGCGGTTGTGGTGGCGGTTTTACGGCTTCGCCGATATGACCTCGAACGGGTGGGATTGCAAGAAGAATCGTGGATAGGGCGCCAGCTCGTCCTCGCTGGTCAAACGTCGGGATCCAGGCGCAACTCGGTGCGGTCGAGGGATGCGAAGGCGTGGCGGAGGATGTCGGCCGCATTACCCCAGACGATCTCGCGCCAATCGGCGGCATCGGGATAAAACAACCCGTCGAAACGGTCCCCGCCCTCGGCCGTGGATTTATGCCGGGTCAGCAGCGAATCCAGGACCGTGGTGAGCGAATAGCCGCCGAATTCGAGGACAAGAGAGGTCAATTCCCGATCGCCGAGAGCCGCCGACAGCCCGCGCGTGATCGGTCCTTCGATGTTCGAGGCCGCGATACCATCGGCGCTCGTCCGGGCGCCGAAAAGATCGGTCGCCCGCCGTTCGGCAGCGGTGCCGGGCATATGGCAGGAGACCAACTCCGCTTCGCCGTATGGCCCCGAGCCCGTATGAATGTCGAGGAAGACCACCCGCTTGGCCGCCGAAAGGAACCGCTCGGCGGCGATCGAAATGACATCCGTACACCATTGTTGATGCGTCGAATCCGGGGCGTCGCCCTCCGCGTCCGGCTGAGTTTCCTCGGTGTAGCGCACCTCGGCGGCAGCGAGCAGCGTGTCGTCCCAGACCGGTTCCGCCGTGTTCTCCGTACCCAGCCAATCCCAATCGGCGGATTTGAAGGCGCCGGGCGTAGTGGTGTGGATGAGAAGAAGCGACGTCGACTGCGGCACTTCGATTTGAAGTCCGGTTCGCAGCAGGGTGGTCTGAATGCCGGATGCGCAGAGGCCTTCCGCTAGACGATTGCCGGGACTGATGACGATTGCGAGCGGTGCGCCGGCGCGGCCCGCCTGGGCGATGTCGAGGTGCACTGGAGCAGACGTCTTCGCACCGCGCGGCGACTCGAAGCTCGCCACCGGCAGCCGTGTATCGAGGCAGGCCGCGAGAAACATGTGCCGCGCCTCGGTGGGGTCCGTCGTGAAATGTTCGGCTGCCGTCATGTTCGGTTCGTCCGCGAAAGATAAACCAAGATGGCGAAGTTCCATTGCCAAGGCAATCGCCGAATTTCCATGCATTCCGCTGGCCATACGGCGGTCGCGGGCCACATATTTCGAGACAATGACGACAGCGGATCAAATATCGGGAATACAAGAGACCGGGCCGTCGGGCGATCTTCTCGATGCCTTGCGGCGGATGGGTCTCCTGGGCGCTGGCGAGAGACCGCAGTTCGAAGCACTGACCGGCGGCGTCTCCTCCGACATATGGCGGGTCGAATTGGGCGACAAGACCGTCTGCGTCAAGCGGGCCCTCCCGAAGCTCAAGGTCGCTGCCGATTGGCATGCGCCGATCGAACGGAACGCGCTGGAGGTCGCCTGGTTCGAGGTCGCTCGCGGTATCACACCGGCGGCGGTGCCGGAGATTCTCGCACACGACCCGGCGGCCGGGTGTTTCGTCATGGCATATCTCGATCCCGAGGAACACACGCTCTGGAAGGATCGACTTCGCGACGGCGAGGCCTTGCCCGAAGTTGCGGCTTCGGTGGCAACGACGCTGGGACGGATCCACGCGGGAACGGCGGGTGATACGGCCGTCGCCGCGACATTCAAGACCGATGAAACCTTCCACGCGATCCGCCTCGAACCCTATCTGGAGGCGACGGCGCGGGTGCATACCGATCTGGCGGAGGTTCTGACGGGGCTGGTTTCCAAGACATCATCGACGCGTCTGGCGCTGGTCCATGGCGACGTTAGTCCGAAGAACATCATGATCGGCCCCCAAGGGCCGGTTTTTCTCGATGCCGAATGCGCCTGGTATGGCGATCCCGCCTTCGATATCGCTTTCTGCCTCAACCATTTCCTGCTGAAGTGCCTGTGGACGCCCCAAGCGACGGAGGGGTTCTTGACTTGTTTCGACGAATTTTCGGCGCGTTATCTCGGCCAGGTTTCCTGGGAGCCGCCGGCCGTCCTCGAAACCCGCGCCGCCCAGCTGCTTCCGGGCTTGTTCCTGGCGCGGGTCGACGGGAAATCGCCGGTCGAGTATGTGACCAGAGAATCGGAGAAAGATCTGGTGCGAAAGGTCGCGCGGAGGCTTCTGACGAACCCGGTTAACCGCTTGGCGGCGATAAGCGACGCCTGGCGAAAGGCGCTCGACCGATGACGGGAGCTGAAATTCAGTTCGTACGGGGACGCCGTGTCTGGGATTCGAGAGGCCGTCCCACGGTCGAAGTTGATGTCGGTCTGCGGAACGGCGCCACCGGCCGGGCCATTGCGCCCGCCGGCGCCTCGCGCGGTAGCGGTGAGGCGATCGATCTTCGCGATGGCGGGGATGCGCAGGGCGGTCATGATGTCGGCCGGGCGATCGCTGGAATCAACGGCGAGATCGCGACGGCGCTGCAAGGTATTCCCGGCGACGATCAGGCCGCCATCGATGGGGTTCTGATCGAACTCGACGGCACCCCCAATAAGGCGAGGCTCGGTGGCAATGCGACGGTCGCGACATCGCTCGCCGCGGCCCATGCGGCGGCGGCCGCGGCGGGCATGCCCCTGTGGCGCCATCTACTCGGCGACAATCGGACACCGCGTCTTCCGTTGCCGGAAATTCAGATTTTCGGCGGCGGGGCCCATGCGGACGGCCGGGTCGATGTGCAGGACTTCATGATCATCGCGGTCGGTGCCGATGAGTATACCCAAGCGCTCGAATGGACGGCTGATGTCTATCGCGCAGCGGGCGACCAAATGCGGGAAGAGGGTCTCTTGCAGGGTGTCGCCGACGAGGGTGGCTATTGGCCCGCCTTCGACACCAATGAGCAGGGACTCGATGCGTTGGTCCGCGCGATCGAGCGCGCCGGCCGCAAGCCAGGCGAGGAGGTCGCGATATCGCTCGATATCGCCGCCTCGGAGTTCGGACGGGACGGGACTTATCGTCTTGGTCTCGAAGGCCGGGAACTTGGACGGGACGAGCTGTCGGAAATGCTTGAGGGGTGGGTCGAGCACTATCCGATCGTCTCGATCGAAGACCCCTTCGGGGAGGACGACGAGAGGGGGCTGGCGAATTTCACGAAACGGCTCGGCGATCGTCTTCAGATCGTGGGCGACGACTATCTGGTGACCAATGCCGCCCGGGTCGAGGCGGCGGCCCGGTCCGGTGTCTGCAACGCGCTTCTGGCGAAGCCCAATCAGGTCGGCACCGTCACCGAAGCCAAGGCGGCGGTCGATGCGGCCGGAAAAGCGGGCTACGGCGTGATCGTTTCCGCGCGCTCCGGCGAGACCGAGGATGTCTCGATCGTCCATCTCGCGGTCGGATGGGGGGCCCCGCAACTCAAGGTCGGGTCCTTCGCCAGGTCCGAACGCATGGCGAAATGGAATGAGGGGCTGCGGATCGCCGAGGCGCAGCCGGGCGGCGGCGCCTTGCCGGCGCGCGAAACATTCCCTTGGAACCAGCCGATTTAGAGCAGCCGTTCCTCGTCATTTCCGGCACTTGCCTCGACCCGGGCGATCCGGAGCAGGTTGGTGGCGCCGGGCGTCCCGAAGGGGACGCCGGCGGTGATGATGACCCGGTCGCCCGGTTTCGCGAAGCCGTCATTGAGAGCGTGACCGCTCGCCTTCGCCACCATGTCCTCGAAATCATGGGCATCGCTGGTGAAGATGCTGTGAACACCCCACGCCACGGCGAGACGGCGGGCGGTCGCGCGGTTCGGCGTCAGACCGACGATCGGAACCTCGGGGCGTTCCCGGGCGGCTCGGAAGGTGGTCGAGCCCGATGTCGTATAGGTGATGATGGCGCGCACCGAAAGGGTTTGGGCCACTTGCCGGGCGGCGGCGCTGATCGCATCTGCGGCGGTCGCTTCGGGCTCAGGGTGGTCGGCATCGAGGATGTTTCGCCAGAGCGGATCCTGTTCCACGCTCTCGATGATCCGGCTCATCATCTCGACCGATTCCACCGGGTAACTTCCGGCCGCGGTCTCCGCCGAGAGCATGACCGCATCAGCGCCGTCATAGACGGCGGTGGCGACATCCGAGGCCTCGGCCCGGGTCGGTTGCGGCGAATCGATCATCGATTCCAGCATTTGCGTCGCCACGATGACCGGTTTTCCCATCAGCCGGCAGCCGCGGATAATGCGCCGTTGCAGGACGGGAACGCTTTCCGGCGGCATCTCGACGCCGAGGTCGCCGCGGGCCACCATGACTGCGTCGCTCAGCTCGATGATTTCGTCGAGACGGTCTATCGCGGTGGGTTTCTCCAACTTCGTCAGGATCGGAACCCGGCCGCCGATCAACCGCCGGGCCTCGGCCAGGTCTTCCGGTTGTTGAACGAAGGAGAGCGCGCACCAATCGACGCCTTTGTCGAGACCGAACTGCATGTCGCCCCGGTCCTTTTCGGTCAGCGGAGATACCGGTAGGACCACGCCCGGCACGTTCACACCCTTGTGGTTCGAGATGGTACCGCCGACCAAGACTTCGGTCTCGGCGAAATCGGCGCCGCAATTTCTGATCTTCAGGCGGATGCGGCCGTCATCGACCAGGAGCTCACTCTCATGGGAAAGTGCCGCGAATATTTCGGTGTGGGGCAGATTGACTCTTTGGGAATTCCCGGGGGCCGGATCGAGATCGAGGCGAAATTCGTCACCGGCCATGAGGTCGACCGAGCCGTCCTCGAACTCGCCCACGCGCAGTTTCGGACCCTGCAAATCCATCATGATCGCGATCGGCCGGCCGGCTTCCTGTTCAATCGACCGGATCGCGACAATCGATCTTTTGTGATCCTCATGCGTGCCGTGACTGAAGTTCAGCCGAAACACGTCGACGCCGCTTTCGAACAGGCTGCGGATCTTGTCCGGGTCCGAACTCGCGGGGCCCAAGGTTGCCACGATCTTGGTCATGTGGGTGCGTCGCATGCCGGCCAGACTAATCGATCTCGCTCGGAGACGCAGCTGTAATCCGGACGGCGACGGGCCTCAAGGATCCCGGCTCAACCCCTGTGCCGCCAGGGCGTCGAGGTAGGCCTCCCAGACGGTCTCCCGATCCCGGCCTAAATCGTACAGGTACTGCCAGCTGTAAATCCCGGTATCGTGCAGGTCGTCGAAGATGATCCGGATGGCGTAATTCCCGACCGCCTCCACCTCCATGATCCCGACATGGCGGCGGCCGGGGACGGTCTGCTTGTCGCTCGGATTATGTCCTTGAACCTCGGCCGAGGGGCTTTCGACTCGCAGCATTTCGGCGGGAAACTCGAAGACCGACCCTTCGTCGAACTCTACGACAAGAATTTTCTCCGCCTTCCGCAGCCGGATCTTGGTCGGCCAATAGGTCGTGGAGTACTCGTTCGGCGTCATGTGTCGTCGAGCGGACGGGCCTCGCCCACCAGCATGATCGGAATGCCGTCGCGGATCGGGTAGGCGAGCTTCCCTTGTTCGCTGATCAATTCCTGACGCTCGGAATCGTATTCGAGCGGTCCTTTGGTCAAGGGACAGACCAGAAGTTCGAGAAGCTTTGGGTCGATTTTCGGTCCATTTTCGGACATTTGCCTGCTCTCCTTCGCCCGATCGATCTATTGAGGCGGACGCGCGCCCGCGTCGTCATGGGCCGCCATGCCCGCCAGAGTCGTCAACAATTCGCATCGGTTTTCAAGGTCGGGCGCTTCCAAAAGGGCCTGTTTTTCCGCCGGACCGAAAGGGCACATCATGGATAGTGCCGTGACCAGCTGCTCGTCACGAGACGCCGCGATGGCGTCCCAATCGGCCGAGATGTTACGGGCCTTGAAATAGGGCTTCAGGGCGGTGGTCAGTTCCTCGCGATCGATGGCGACGTCGCGTTCCTCGTCGAGGTCGAGATGGAAGGCCGACCAGTCGACCGCGAAACGGCGATATCCTTGCTCTGTCTCGATTTCCTCGCCCCGCGTGAACCGGCACACCCCCAACAAGGCCACCAAGTACCGGCCGTCCTCGGTTTCCTCGAAATTGACGATGCGCCCCGCGCAACCGACGTCGTAGAGCGGCAGACGCTCGTCATCGAGGTCCTTGATGTCGCCATCCACCGTGACGGGGGTTTCCTCGGGCTGCTTCGGCTGGATCATGCCGATCAGCCGTGCCCCGGCGAGCGCATCACCGGTCATGTCGAGATAGCGGGGTTCGAAGATGTTCAGCGGCAGTCGTCCGCGCGGTAGGATCATGACCCCGGAGAGCGGAAAAACCGGCAAGGAGGCCGGTAGTTGCTCCAGGCTCGTGCCGAAATGGCTCATGCGAACAGGATCGATGCCATTTTCTGTCGACCCGCGATCGTATCCGGATGGCTTCCGCCAAGTGCCTCGAAGATCTTCACGAGTTGCTCGCGCGCGGCATTCTCGTTCCAGTCGCGCTTGCGGGACAGGATTTCGAGCAGGGTGTCGATCGCGGCTTCGTTGGCGCCCTGGCCGTACTGGGCGAGCGCCAGATCGAAGCGCGATTGATGGTCGTTCGGATCGGCCGCGATCTTGGCCTCGAGCTCCGGGATCTCACCGGCGGCACCTTGCGCCTGGTCCGCCAGTTCGAGCGAGCTCTTGAACGCTGTCACATCGGGATCGCCGGCGGCTTCCTCGGGTAGGGAGTCGGCCAATTGACGCGCCGCGTCGATCTGACCGGTCGCGAGATAGCACCGCCCCATGCCCGCCAGGGCCGCCAAGTTGCCGGGGTCCTGCTGCAGGATCTGACCGTAGATCGAGCCCGCGGTCGCGGCGTCGTCGGCCTCGAAGGCGGTCTTCGCTTGTTCCAGGGCCTCGTCGATCGGCGAGGGTCCCGCCGCCTGCTTGGCGGCGGTGAGCAGCCGCGAGACGAATTCCTTCACCTGGCTTTCCGGCACCGCGCCCATGAAACCGTCGACCGGCCGGCCGTCGATGAACGCAAAGACCGCCGGGATCGACTGGACGCGGAGCTGCTGGGCGATCTGCGGCGCCTCGTCGATGTTCAGCTTGACCAACCGGACCGCGCCGCCCGTTTCCGCGACCACTTTCTCCAGGATCGGCGTCAACTGCTTGCAGGGCCCGCACCAGGGGGCCCAGAAATCGACGATGATCGGAACCTCGCGGCTCGCCTCCAGGACGTCGGCGGCGAAGGTCGCCTCGGACGTCTCGATGACGGTCGCTCCCGCGGCGCCTTCCGCGGGTCCGCCGACGCTGAATTGTTCCATCGAACTCAACCTTGTTATTTCTTTTGAAACCGTTGCCCGTTAGATGATCTTTCGCGGCCGATTCCGCAAGTCAATTGATACGCGACCGCCAATGATCAATCCATCGTGTCAAAATCGAGCAAGGCCGGGGTATGGCCCTCGGCCTCCAAAAAGCGCACGAGATCGCCGGCGGCGATGGTCGTCGTCATGTCGTTTCGAAGCGGATGCGCGTTCACCGGCGCCCCCTCCGTCAGGGCCGTATCCAGCACCATCGTGACCTGGCCCCCGGGGTCATTGACAACGCCGAAAGGCGTCACCGCGCCCGGTTCAACCCCCAGCATGTCCGACAGGGCCTCCGCGCTGCCAAACGAAAGCGTGCCCTTGGCGCCGATATGCCGGCGGAGCGCCTTCAGATCGACCTCGCGCTCCTCGCCGAGGGTGACCAGGAAGAAGTTCCGTTTCTTGTCTCTGAGGAACAGGTTCTTGATATGTTGGCCCGGCAGTTCGCCGCGGAGCGCCTGCGATTCCGCGACCGTGCGGAGCGGCGGATGGGTATGGGTCTCGTGGGCGATGTCGAGCGCGTCGAGCCGCCGGAAAAGACCCGCATCGTCGATCGGAGGTGTCTCTGTCATGGGGCGGCTTGTACCCCAAGCGCCCGCCGCCCCGCAAGCGGGGCCCCGTGCCGCCGCCCGCAAAGGTTTTCTTGCAAAGCCCCGGCGATTCCGTATTATCCGGCCGCTATCCTCATGGGGCGATAGCGACGCGGGCGTAGCTCAGGGGTAGAGCGCAACCTTGCCAAGGTTGAAGTCGTGAGTTCGAATCTCATCGCCCGCTCCAATTTCTCCCTTGTTGTCAGTAACATACAAAGAATTCCTGGATACGATGACTTCGCGCCGTTCGTCGGGGGAAGCATTAGGGAAGCAAGCGGCGCGATTTCAGGCCTTTTGGCGAATTAGGTATCGACGGTTTCGGAGAAGGCACTTGCCATCGTTTGGCTGCGCATCGGAATAAGTTCGGCCGGACGGCAACTCCGCACCGTGGCTTGCCACCGGATCGGCTACCTACAGCTCCAATCAAAGGAAGATGCGCGGGAGTACCCTTAATGCGGCAAACGGCCGGCCGGGTCCCATGCATTCGAAGTTTGGACGCCAGCGGTTGCCCGCCGTAGAGGATGATAATTTGAGAGACAGAACGCTCAATGCCTCGGCGCTGCGGTTGCTCAAATGGGTTTCCGATATCAAATATTCTTTAGGTTCCAATTTCTAATTTTTTTCCAAAATTTCTAATAATGTGTTCTCAAAAAATTTTCGGATCGATCTCTAATCGCCAATTCAGCATCTGGTTCCAGACATCAATCACCGCGTTATCGAAAGTGGAAGAACTGACGACTGCTTATCCTTCAACTCCGGACGTAAAATCTTGTCGCCGTTTTAGTCTCTTCCTAGCCAACAGCAGACATTAAGCCGTCCGAACCGCCCGCAATTTCAAAACTTGAGGTAGGTCAAATTGCCTTTCCTCTCGATGCGATAGACTGGTCCACCCATTGGTTATCGCATACCCACTCTCAAGGGAATTTTGATGGGCAGCGTTTCCAGCAAGGTTAACCACCTCTCGGATTGTTGCTGCATCACCGTGAAATAGCATTTCGAATGGGCGCTCAGTCTTCCGAACCGGGTCACCTCCGGGCATTTCCGACCGTCCGAAACTTAGTCCGCTTTACCCCAATCTTCGGACATCGACTGCGCGAATTTCGAAAAGCGGCCGATGGACGGCAGCTTATCCCTCAACACCGGACGTAATTTCGGATCGTGGATTTAGGCGGAAAATAGCCAACTGTAGTCATTTAGAAAAAGCCAATGGAACGTCCGTCTTCGGGACGCCGGGGCATCAATTTGGTAAACGGCGATGCCATCGGGTGAGGGCCGCCCATAGGTTCAAAAGCGGTCATGTTGTTGGCCCCGAAATGCGACGACTTAATCGCTGTTCCGACGGCACCCATGCATTTTCGTGATCGAAAAGAGAAACCGCATAGGACAATGAAATTAATATGAGCGAGGATACAAATACAGGGATGGGTCCGCCCTCACCGCCAAAATCGAGTTCTGTAGGGGAGTCCGAGTGCATGAAAATCACGGCCATCGATACCATTAGGCTGGAGGAATTCGGCAACGTCCTGTGGCTTCATATCCACACGGACGAGGGCATCACAGGTCTTGGCGAGACTTGGTTCGGTGCCAAGGCCATCGAAAGCTATATTCACGAGTCCGTGGCGCCCGTTATTCTGGGCCGCGATGCGCGCCAGATTGAACGCTTGGGCCGCGACCTCACGCCCTATGTGGGTTTCACGGGCACGGGCGTCGAAACGCGGGGCCGCTCCGCCGTCGATATCGCGCTTTGGGACATCTTCGGCAAGGCGACCGGGCAGCCGGTATACCAACTGCTTGGCGGTCTCTGCCGCGACAAGGTGCGGACCTACAACACCTGCGCCGGTTACAAGTACGTGCGCAATAAGCCCGATTGGGGCACCGACGATTGGGGCTTGGACAGCCAATCAGATGGTCCTTACGAGGACTTGGACGCGTTCCTCAACGCCGCCGACGAGCTTGCGCTTTCCTTGCTGGAGCAAGGTATCACGGGCATGAAGATCTGGCCGCTCGATTTCGCCGCCCTGGAGAGCGACGGTTTTTATGTTTCCTCCGCCGATCTCGACAAGGCAATCGAGCCGTTCGCCAAGATCCGGAGCGCGGTCGGCGACAAGATGGACATCATGGTGGAATGCCATTCGCTTTGGCGCTTCCCCGCCATCCTGAAAGTTGCCGCAGCGTTGGAGCAGTTCGACCCCTTCTGGATCGAAGACCCCATCCGCAATGACAGCCTGGAAGCCTACTCCGACTTCGCCGCCGCCACCACGATTCCGATTTGCGCCAGCGAAACCCTAGGCGGCAAGTGGGCCTTCCGCGACATGCTGGACACGGGCGCGGCCGCCATCATCATGCCCGACCTCGCCTGGTGCGGCGGCATCACGGAAACGCGGAAGATCGCCGCCATCGCCGACAGCTATCATCGGCCCGTGGCGCCGCACGATTGCCAGGGACCGGTGGTCCTGCAGGCGTCGGTGCACATGTCGTTGGCAATACCCAACGCATTGATCCAGGAATCGGTCCGCGCCTTTTACGCCGGTTGGTACGGCGAATTGGTCGATCGCGTGCCGCGGCCTATCGATGGCTACTTCTTGCCACCCGAGGGCCCGGGCCTCGGCATCGAACTTCTGCCGGAGATCCCGAACCGCAAGGACGCCACCGTCGTGACCAGCAAACTCGACCAGATGTGATGCCAACGGTGCTTGAGATGCTATGTCGTCGATAACGGCGTCGTCGTTTGGGTGAAGTGCCCCTGAGCAGTCCATACAACATTCACTTTGCGGGTTGAGACTGCCCTGACTCCTCGCAATGAAAAATGCCCCGTTCCTCCATAGGCCGGGCATTTTTTTTAAGTCCTGAAAATCTAGCTTCGGGCCTCGCGGACTACCGCCATCGCTTCGACCGCAGACGCGCCAACGCGGCCGCTAACGCCTCAGCGGATACCTCCAACGGAGAAGCGGCCGCGTAATGATTGTGGATCGTCGGTTTGATATAGTTCGTGCTGTCCGGAAACTCACCGGCCAAATCGATGTCGTCGCCCATGCGCTTCCCCTTGGGACTATCGCGCTGGATTATATCCTGGGTCGGCAAATGCTGTCTAATTTCGCGAATAACGTTTGCATGGGGTTTTAGGTTATTTGGACTCGGCAACCGGTATACAACGCTGCGGGTTTCAAGTTTGTAGGAAATGCGTTTTCGGCGTGCCCGAGTTAGGCGCTTGTCGAACCGTCCCGGCCATAATCCCGTTCATAGGTCTCCTGCCGACAAAACCCTGCCGCGATAAGGTCCATATACAGTTCTCGGACAAGAGTATCGGTTGGGGCAATGCCGATGCTGCGTCCGAATTCTGCATCGTCGGCATTCGAATTTGAGTACATATTTCTGGATCCGGTTGAATGGTCAAAACATTTTATGGAGAATCTAGGGAGGAAATTCAGAATGCTCCTCATCGATGATGGCTGGGAAAATAATGCCAATCTGGGCGCACGAAAGGGACGGCCGCTCCACAGTCCATCGAGCCCAACCGCGTCGACCAATCCTTCGCTCTTTGGGGACTACGGGCCGATCGCCGCTCGCCAAGCAAGGTCTAACTTAACGATTGGTACGAAACCCGGGGGCCGGTCAGACAAACCCGTATCTGAATGTGCAATTCCCAACCTTGACCTGGATCAAGGTAGCGCACCGAGACAAGTGATCGAATCGTGTCATAAATGGGATTGCAGAGAATATTATTTAAGAAATACAAAAGGAAAATTTAATGGCTAGATCTTCCAAGCATCCTATCCAGGACAAGGGAGAGGTCTCGATAGATTTTCCGGAGAAATTCTATATGGGGTCGTTTTCCCGGGACTCAAAGTTCGAAGCGCTCGTGGAAAACGACGGTCTGCTGATCAAACTGTTTCGTGACAAGGGAGAGAAGCGTAAGGTTCAAATCCATCTCCATCATCACCTTTTGGCCGATATTCTATCCGAGTGGGCGCTGTCGCTGCGCAAACAGTCGCCCATGGATCAAGACCATCGGGAGACGCTGCTTGCGGCTTTGAGAGAAGCCGTCGCCGCCTTGAATCGAAGCTAACGCCCGAACATCCATTTTCAAAGACGGCTTATCTCAACTAAATATCGCCGATCGCTATAGACGACGGTGCAGAATCCAACTCCGAAATTCGTCCGTTCTGGGTCGATAATGTTGATAAAGTCGGGAGCTGAGTGGCGTGACGCAACAATATAATCGAGAGGACGGCCTCTGGAGATCTTTCTTGCTCTACAGGCATCGGTTTTGAACCATTTTGCGTTCTGGCGGCCCGAAAATCGTTTATCAACAGTATCAGTCAAATGTCCCCTTCTGGCCAAGGTGATCGTCCTCCGTCGGAACAAATTTAGAAGCGTGCCGGCGTCGATCGTTCCGTCGATGAACCCTTGATGCGCAACAACCACGGCCTCGACCTGAAAATCTTCAATCCACTCAATGCAAGCCGATGGGCCAGCTTGATTGGTATCATTGGGGAGGGGCCGATTTCCCGATAGTATTCAGCGATCACCGAATGCCACCGCCGCGACACATTTGCCGTTGAAAGAGGAAGCCATGGTCTCAAATGATGGTGTCCGCCGGATTGTAATCTTGGGGGCGGCCGGCCGGGATTTTCACAATTTCAATGTTCTCTATCGCAACGATCCGTCGACCCGCGTGGTAGCGTTCACTTCGGCCCAAATACCCGGCATCTCGGGTCGTCTATACCCACCGGAATTGGCGGGGACCCGCTATCCGGACGGGATTCCGATTGTCGACGAGGATGAACTCGAGGCGATTTGCGCCGGCGGTGCGATCGACCAGGTCGATTTCGCTTATAGCGACGTTCCGCACGCGCGGGTGATGCATGCCGCCTCGCGCGCCATGAGTGCCGGCGCAAGCTTTTATCTCGCTGGGCCGAGTGAAACCGAATTGCGGGCCCGTGTCCCCGTGATCGCCGTTTGCGCCGTTCGTACCGGTTGCGGCAAATCGCAAACGGCGCGTCACATCTCGCAATTTCTCTCTAAGAAGGGGCTGCGTGTCGCGGCAATTCGGCATCCCATGCCATATGGTGATTTGGCGCGGCAGGTGGTCCAGCGGTTCGCCGAAGTCGCCGATCTCACCGCCGCCGAATGCACGATCGAGGAGCGCGAGGAATACGAACCCCATATCGCGGACGGCTCGGTCGTCTTCGCCGGAGTCGACTACGCGGCGATCATGGCTGAAGCCGAAGCCGAAGCCGACGTGATTTTGTGGGACGGTGGCAACAACGATTTCTCGTTCATCAAGCCCGACGTGATGATTACCTTGGTCGATGCGCTGCGACCGGATGATTTGACCACACACCATCCGGGCGAGACGACACTCCGCTTGGCCGATATCGTGATTATTGCCAAAGCCGATTCGGCGCCGTCGCGGCAGGTCTCGGCGCTTGAAACGCGCCTCAAGGGGCTACTGCCCGACCGTCCGATCGTGCGGGCCGCATCGCCGGTCAAACTGGACCGGCCGGACGCGGTCGAGGGAAAACGCGTCTTGATCGTCGAGGATGGCCCCACGATCACTCATGGCGGCATGCCGTGGGGGGCCGGGCATCAAATCGTTAGCACGCTTTCATCGGTCACGCTGGTCGACCCGCGCACCCATGCACACCCCGAGATTATCAAGGTTTTCGACGCCTATCCTCATATTGGCCCGGTGTTGCCGGCGATGGGATACGGACCGAAACAACTAGCGGCGCTGCAGGCGACGATCAATGCCGCGTCGGCGGATGTCGTCGTCGCGGCGACGCCGATCGATCTCGCCGTCCAGATTGAAGTGAACAAGCCGGTCGTTCGTGCGCGCTACCGATACGTCGATTTTGGTTCGCCGCGTCTGACCACCTTGCTAGACGCCAGGCTATCGGACCTCGGGTTGCTTTCGAGCAGCGGGTGAAGTTTAAGAGCCGTTGGCGACGTCGGCCAATGGGATGGACTTGCTGTTTTCCCGGCTGGTTGGTCTGAGAAGACTAACGCCAGCACGGACTAGGAAAAGCAGCCATGACAAGAACAACGGAAGAGTCGGTCCCAGGCCCTGACCATGCTTGTCCGGCTCCTCGCCCGGGTAGCCGCCGGTGAATGCGCCGCCGTCCTCCGTCAATCAGGCCCCGTGCCGTGGGCGCGGCTTGATCCGGACCCCAGTCAGTGCGGCGAGCTCGTTCTCCGTCAAGGTTTCCTTCTCCAAGAGCTGAGCCGCGCCCGCATCCAGCGTCGCGCGTTTATCCGACAGGATCGCGACCGCCTTGTCGAATGCCCCGTCGACGATTTCGCGGACCGCTCTATCGATTTCGTGCGCGGTCTCGTCGCTGTAGTCGCGCTGCTGCAACGCCGTCTGCGGCGCGCCTTCGAGGTACGGGCTCGGCTCCCTCTCGTAGGATACATGGCCGAGGCTCTCCCGCATGCCGTAGCGGGTCACCATAGTGCGCGCGATATCGGTCGCCTTGGCGAGGTCGTCGGTAGCGCCGGTCGAGAGGTGACCGTAAACGATATACTCCGCCGCCCGCCCGCCAAGCAGCACCGCCATCTTATTCTCGAGCTCGTCCCTGGTCATTAGGTAGCGGTCCTCGGTCGGCCGCTGGATCGTGTATCCGAGCGCGCCGATACCACGAGGAATGATCGAGACCTTGTGGACCTTCTCGGTCCCGGGCGCCGATAGGGCGACTAGGGCGTGACCCATCTCGTGATTCGCCACAACCTCGCGCTCGAAGCCGTTCAAGAGCCGGTTCTTCTTTTCGAGCCCGGCGACAATGCGCTCGACCGCCGCGTTGAAGTCGTCCATGGTCACCGCGTCAGCGTTGCGCCTGGTTGCGTGTAGCGCGGCTTCGTTGACTAGGTTCTCCAGATCGGCGCCGGTGAAACCCGGCGTCAGCGCCGCGATCTTCTCCGGATCGACGTCCGCCGCCCGCGTGACGCGCGGCAAGTGTACCCCGAGGATCGCGATTCGCCCGAGCTTGTCGGGCCGGTCGACCAACACCTGGCGGTCGAACCGCCCGGCGCGCAACAGCGCCGGGTCGAGAATTTCAGGTCGGTTGGTCGCGGCCAGCAGGATCAGTCCGTGGCTCGGATCGAAGCCGTCCATTTCGGAGAGCAGCTGGTTCAAGGTCTGCTCCTTCTCATCGTGGCCGCCACCAAGGCCGGGAAAGGCGCCGCGCGCCCGGCCGAGCGCGTCGAGCTCGTCGATGAAGATGATGCAGGGCGCGTGTTTGCGGCTTTGCTCGAACAGGTCGCGCACCCGGGCCGCCCCGACGCCGACGAACATCTCGACGAACTCGGAGCCGTTGATCGAGAAGAACGGCACCCCCGCTTCGCCGGCGACCGCGCGTGCGAGCAACGTTTTGCCGGTCCCGGGCGGGCCGACCAGAAGCACCCCTTTCGGGATGCGTCCCCCGAGTCGACCGTAGCGACCCGGGTCACGCAGGAACGACACGACTTCCTCCAACTCCTCCTTCGCCTCGTCGACCCCGGCGACGTCGTCAAAGGTGACACTGGTGTCGCGCTCGACATAAACCTTGGCCTTGGACTTGCCGATCGCCATCATCCCACCGCCCATGCCGCCCGCCATGCGGCGTATCAGGAACATCCAGATTCCGATGAACAGCACGAAAGGGATGATCCAGGAGAGGATATCCTTGATCAGGGTGCTTTCGATGCGGCCGGCGAACTTGACACCGTATTTCTCCAGTTCCTTGGCAAGCGAAGGCTCGACCCTGACCGCGAGCACGAACCGCCGTCCGTCGGCGAGCGTCTGGCGCAGCTCACCACGAATATGCGTGTCGGTTACAGTAACGCTTTCGATCTGGCCTTTTTCCAGCAATTCGCGGAATTCGCTGTAGGGCACAGGTTCGAACCGTCGGCTTTGGACCCAGACGTTCTGAAAAATCAATATCAGAATGACCGCGGCTAGGAAAAACCAAATGTTGAACTGGGTCTTCTTCTCCATGCCGGCCTTACTCCTCACTGCAGTGTCTTCATGGGGCTGCGCCGGTCCGGCCCGTGCGCCTCAATGCGCATAGACCCGGGCATAGCGAGTGCTCCCACGCGGGCCGCGTAGCGCGGTCATCCCGCACTCCCGTCCCCAGATCAGCGGATTTCGCGGATTTTCCCGCAACGGCCCAACGGTGCTATAATCTGGTCCGTGTTGACCGTGGCGACATCTCCGACCCTCCGGCATTTTAAACGGAACCGACCGCTCCAGGGTATGACCCTGTTCTACGGATTGTTCTGGCTGTGGGCCGCGATAGCGCCGCTGCACCGCCTCGACTGGCTGCTTGAGAACCTGTTGGTGTTCATCGCGGTCGCGGCGCTGGGCGCCACCTACAGGCGCTATCCGCTCTCCGACTTTTCCTACCTGTTGGTCGTCGTCTTCCTCACCCTGCATACGCTCGGCTCGCACTACACTTATGCCGAGGTCCCGCTCGGCCGCTGGTTCGGCGACGTCTTCGAGTTCGGCCGCAACCATTATGACCGGATCGTGCATCTGACGTTTGGCCTGCTGATTTCATATCCACTTTGGGAATATATCATCCGACACAGCAATATCCGCGGCTTTTGGTGCTATTTCCTGCCGTTCAGCATCGTCGCGGGCGCCTCGAACTTTTACGAATTCGTCGAATGGTGCGTGGCGATGATCGTCGAGCCGGAGTCCGCGCTGAAGTTCCTCGGCACCCAAGGCGACGTGTTCGACGCTCAGAAGGATACCGGCCTCGCCATCCTGGCGTCCGCGGTGACCCTGACGTTGACCGCAATTTTCGGCCGGCGGACGCCAACTCCCTCGCGTGATTAAGGGCTTTGTTATCTTCCCCTAGGCTCAATTCCCTCGAACCGACCCGATGTTTGCGCCGCCCCCTCTTGCCTTAGTTGTGCGGTTCTGTGGGCTCTCGCGACGATTGCGGCGAGGTCAATGAATTAGGCGGCCTAGGGACAGATGATCGCGGATGGCCGCCAGTCATCGCGGCGAAGACGGTCGGCAATTTCCACGCTCTACTTTGTTGGTGAATGCGTTCCGTCAAACTCTTGATCTCGGTCAACCCGTCGCCTCGCCGATCGAGATATGGTTCGATGATTACGAAACCAATGAGAGGGAAACGGAGTTCCCGCAAGCGATCGCCTGCCTTCGAAAGCGAGATGCCATGAATGTCTTCGAACTCGGCGACGATATCGGCCCGGTCAAGGTCATCCACGTTCACGAAGCCAGTATCGGCCTACATGGAATTTTGGTAATCGACAACGTCGCCGCCGGCCCCGCGATAGGTGGCCTACGCATGGCGCCTGACGTCACACTCGTTGAATGTTTTCGTCTTGCCCGCTCGATGACCATGAAGAACGCCGCCGCTGGTCTGAGCCACGGCGGCGGAAAATCGGTCATCGCCGCGGATCCCGCGATGCCCAAATCGCAGAAGGAGCAGGTCATCCGCGCCTTCGCGGCGGCATTGGCGAAGGAGGATATGTATATTTTCGGTCCCGACATGGGGACCAATGAAGAATGCATGGCTTGGGTCCATGACGAGATCGGCCGGGCCGTGGGGCTGCCGCGCGAGATCGGCGGCATTCCGCTGGACGAGATCGGTGCGACGGGATACGGGCTGATGCCGGCCGCCAAGGTCGCGGCGGCGCATATCGGCCTTGCGCTGACGGGGGCGCGGGTCGTCGTTCAGGGTTTCGGCGCGGTGGGTAAATTCGCGGCCCGGTTCCTCTCGCGGGAGGGCTGTGTTCTGGTCGGCGTGGCCGATTCCAAAGGGACCTTACGTGATCCGGACGGCCTCGACGTCGAGGCGCTGATTGCGCACAAGAATTCGGGCGAAGGCGTCGTCACATTCCCCACGGGCGAGAAACTAGACCCGGGCGCTTCGGTTGGAATTGCTTGCGACATTTGGGTGCCGGCGGCGCGTCCCGATGTGATCACCGAGGACAACATGGACCGTCTCGACACCAAACTGATCGTGCCGGGGGCGAATATCCCGATGCCCGAATCGGTGGAACGGAAACTGCACGAGAAGGGCGTGCTGTGCCTGCCCGACTTCATCGCCAATGCGGGCGGCGTGATCTGTGCCGCGGTCGAATACCACGGCGGCACCGAGGCAACCACCTTCGACACCATCGAAGAAAAGATCCGCGCCAATACCGAGGCCGTATTGGCCGTGGTCGAGGCGGAGAAGCTCACCCCGCGTGAGGCGGCGTTGGCCCTCGCCATGGAGAGGATTCGGCGCGCGATGTCGACGCGGCGTTGGTCGAGCTTTTAGGACGAATTGAGAAACCGGAGGCGACAATGTTCAGAATTCGGTTTCATGGCCGTGGTGGCCAGGGAATAAAGACCGCAAGCCGAATTCTCGGCTCGGCGTTGTTTCGCGATGAATACGAAGTGCAGGACGCGCCGCGTTATGGCGCCGAGCGTCGCGGCGCACCGATCTTCGCCTATGTGCGCGCGGATGAGCGCCCGATCGACGAACGCGGCGTCATCACCGATCCCGATCTGGTCGTCGTCGCCGACGACTCCTTGCCGGGTGTCACCGCGGCGGGCGTCATGGAGGGTGTCGGTCCGGATACTGTTCTTATGATCGCAAGCATGGAGACCGCCGTGACATGGCGCGATCGCCTGCGAACCGAGGCCGTGATCCTGGTCCTGCCGCATCAACCTTCGACCGATGGCGAGGCGTTCCATTCGGCGGGTACCGCTTGCGCGGGAGCGGCGGCGCGCCTTCTTGGCTGTATCACGGAACAGGCGCTTTCGGAGGCGGTCGAACTCGAACTCTCGGCGCTCTCGCCCGAGGCCCTTGGCGCGAACATCGCCGAGGCCGTCGACGGCTACAGGCGGATGGCGCCTCATGCCGGCACAATAAGGGAACGGGCAATCCCGGCGGTGGCGAAAATTGAGGCGCCGAATTGGATCGATCTGCCGCGGGAGAACGCGGATATCTCCGCGCCCGCCATCCATGCCGGAATGACCAGCGTCGAGGTGCGGACCGGGTTGTGGCGGACGATGCGGCCGGTGCTGGATAAGGCGGCCTGCAACCGCTGTGTCTGGATCTGTGGGTCTTATTGCCCGGACCGGGTCATTTCGACGGATACGGGCGGCTATCCGCAAATCGATCTCGAACACTGCAAGGGGTGTCTGGTGTGCGTAGTGCAGTGCCCGAAACACGCCCTGGCGCCGGTTTCGGAACGGTATGCCGCCAAAGGAGAAGCGGCATGAAACGCGAATTGTTGACCGGCAATGCGGCGGCGGCCTGGGGGGCGCGGCTCGCATCGGCGGACTACTTGCCCGTCTTCCCCATCACCCCGCAGACCGAGATCATAGAGACCCTGAGCCGTTGGATCGACGGGGGCGCATTCGACGCCCGCATGGTGACTTTCGAATCCGAGCATTCGATGATCACCGCGGCCGGTGCGGCGGCGCTGGCTGGCGTCAGGGTCTTCACCGCGACCTCCAGCCAAGGCCTGCTCTACGGTATGGAGATGTTGCATACGGTCGCCGGTTGGCGTGTACCCTTCGTACTGGTCAACGTGTCGCGCGGCCTCGCGGCGCCGATCACGCTCGAGCCCGATCACAGCGACATCATGGCCGCGCGCGACTGCGGATTCCTGCAAATCCATTGCGCCACCTGTCAGGAGGTCGTCGATGCGATCCTGATCGCCTATCGCATCGCCGAGGACGAGAAGGTCCGGCTGCCGATGATCGTCAACTTCGACGGCTTCTACCTCTCCTTCACGCGCGAGCCGGTCGAACTTCCGGACCCGGCGAGGGCCAAGGCTTTTCTGCCCGACTTCGATCCGGGCACCCTCGCTTTCCGGGCTGGACGCCCGTTGGGCGAGGCGGTCGCTGTCTTGGGCGGGGGGCCCTATTCCTACTTCCGCTACGAAACCCATCTCGCGGCGGAAGCCGCCCTCGGTGTTTATGAATCGGCCGCGGATAGGTTCGCCGAAATCTTCGGTCGCCGATACGACATCCTCGAGTGCCACCGGATGGAAGACGCCGAGATCGCCATTCTGATGATCGGTTCCTTTGCGACCAAGGCCCGGGCGGCGGTCGATACGATGCGCGCGGCGGGCCGTAAGATTGGGTTGGTCCGGCCGCGCCTGTTGCGGCCCTTTCCGGCGGAGGCGCTCCGCGGAGCCTTGTCGGGCATCGGGGCCGTTGTCGTCGTCGACCAGAACCTTTCGATGGGCAAGGGCGGCGTACTGCACACGGAAGTGAGTTCCGCGCTTTACGGTAACACCGCCCCACCGCATCTGCTGAGCTTCATCGGCGGTCTCGGGGGACGCGATATCGGTAACGACGAGTTCGTCGAGATGATCCGATGCGCCGACGAAGCGATCGAGACCGGCGACGTGCCGCCGCCGCGCCTCCTCTATCGGCGCGAGGAACTCGACCATATTCGGAAGCTGCAAGCCGTCGCCGCGGTCGAAGGAAGCGAGGAAAGGAGATCGTCATGAGTGCCGCCGCGATCGAACGCATGCGGGATTTACCGTCGACGCATCTCCTCGGGGCGGGAACCGCGATGTGCGCCGGGTGCGGCGGGCTGGAGGCAATCGGCGAGGCCTATGACATCCTCGGCGAGAACACCGTATTCGTCAACGCGGCCGGCTGCATGACTCTCCTCTCGATCTATCCCTTTACCCCTTTCAAGGGTTCCTGGCTCTATACCGCGATGGGATCCGCCCCCGCCGGCGCGCAGGGCCTTCGGGACGGATTGGATATCCTGAAGAAAAAGGGGCGGATCGGCGACGACGAGGATCTCCAAGTCGTGGTGCTGACCGGCGATGGTGCCGCCAACGGGATCGGGCTTTCGTCAACCTCGGGTGCGCTCGAACGCGGCCTCGACTTCATCTACGTTTGCTACGATAACGAGGGCTATGGCAACACGGGACAGCAGACATCGGCCTCCACCCCGCATGGCGCCAAGACCGCGACCGACCGCGGGATCGAGGGTTTTCGCGGCCAAAAGAAGGACCTGTTCGACATTTGGGCGGCGCATCGACCTGCCTATCTCGCAACGGTGATCGGCGCCGAACCCCTGGATCTTGCGCGCAAGATCGAGAAGGCGCGGGACATCAAGGGTCCGCGGATGATCATTGCCTTCTCGCCATGCCCGACCGGATGGGATTTCGACCCACGATATTCGGCCGAGATCGGGCGCCTTGCGGTGCGCAGCGGTGTTTGGCCGTTGAAGGAATATGTCGACGGTAAGGTGATCCATACCCGCAAACCCCATCCTAGGGTTCCGGTCGATGAATATCTGAAGCGTCAAGGCCGGTTCCGCCACCTCTTCGAGCCGCGGCGGAACGACGTGCTGGTCGGGGAGATTCAGCAACGCGTGGATGGGTATTGGGCAAAGATAGAGGCAACTAAATAACGGCGGTAAGGCAATTGCCGAGATCGGCGACCGTGCGGCGGATGGCGTTCGTCCAAAAGCCACATCGCTCGGAGTCCATCAGCTTTGACGGCATGCGCGATATACAGGCACAGTCGAAGTACTCGCAATTCAAAGCCAATTCCTATCTCGGCAAGAAGCTGAAGAAGAAGGATGTTCGTAAGCTCTTGCTCAGTGAACGGTCCTTCAACTGGTTCGACTGACCTCAACCCTCGCGTAGATAGGGCGGGATAATCGCCAAATGGTCGACGACTTGCTTTACACCGGCGACCTTCTCCGTCGCTATCATCATCGCCTTGCGTTCTACGGCGCTGTCGACATAACCCCACAATTCGACGACTCCGTCGCTGACGATCACGTTGAGGCTGCCATGGGTACCCAGCCTTGGTCGAGAATCGTCTTCAGCACTTCCTCACGGATCGTATGGTCGTCGACCGAGACTGCCCGAGAAATCTCCTTGCGGCGCGCGACGAGAGCCTGCAACAGGTTGGAGCGGCTGACGATGCCGACCAGCTTGCCGTCGCGTACAACCGGAACGCGCTTGATTTTCCGCTCTTCAAGGATCTCGGCGATTTCACCCATATTCGCCGTCTCGGCCACCGTGACCACGTCGCGGGTCATGATGTCGCCCGCGGTCACGCCGTGGCTCCTGATGTACTCGGCCGCCCGCCACCGACTGCTCGCGGCGAATTCGAGCCACCACGAACGGCGCCGTTCGGCCCCGGTTTCGGGCCGACGCATCAGGTCGCCTTCGCTGACAATGCCGAGCACCGCGTCATCGCCATCGACGACCGGAACACCGCTGATATTGCGCTCAAGCAGCAGACGCGCAATTTCTTCGACCGCGACGTCCGGCGTTACGGTCACGACATTAGTTGTCATTACGTCTCTTGCCTGCATGGTAGTCCTCCATTATTCAATCGAAATCATACATCGTCTCAGCGACGATCAATGGTATATCTGCCGTACTATACGAGCCAAACATGGCTCCTAGGGCATTCTTAACACAATGTGGGCGGGCGCCTAACCGAACAGCGTTAAAGCCACGTTCTGATCCATATGGCGGGTCGTTAAGGATGAACAAGACTGTCATGGGATGACCTCCTTTATTGAACGTTGGCGCTAAATTATTGGCCTGTGCGCAAGAGCGTAATAATATCCGTGTTTGGAATCTCGGGTGCCGATAAGGCCCCGCACACTGAAATGGTAAAGTACACAGAATGATAAAAATCATACTTGCGGCGACGGACGGCTCCGATCACGCAAAAAAGGCATTATCCTTATCGAGTAACCTTGCCGCAAATTACGATGCCCGTTTGGTGCTGGTGCATGTACTGTTGACCCACGCCCGGTCAGAAACTTTGCGCGCATTGGCGACAAGACGCGGTCTGTCAAAAAAACAACGGGACCTGCTCGACAATTACGAAGCAAACTTTCAAATGCAAGCCGCCACCGCCGGAGGAGAAGTCGGCTTTGTCACTGTTCCGCCGCCACGGGAGCTTGTTGAGGCCATTGGCAAACAAATTGCGGGGCGCGCTGAAAAGATTGCCGCCAAAGCAGGCGTGAAGAAGGTCGATACGGTTATGCTTGAGGGTGATCCGGCGGAGGCGATCCTTAATTTCGCAGCGAGCCGGAAGGTGGACATGATAGTCCTGGGCAGCCGGGGCTTAAGCGATTTCAAGGGGTTGTTATTAGGCAGTGTTTCGCACAAGGTCAGCGCCCAAGCCGACTGCACCTGCGTTACCGTGAAATAGGCTCAAAATCACAGCCCGCGGCACGGCAAGCGGCTGCCCACCGGAAGATGAGCCATTTTGAGCGCGAGAGATCCGATTCGGATGTTGGTCGTTGGAACCGGGCGAATGGAATCCCGAATCGCCCGCTTGGCGCTGACGAAAGACGGTATTGAGCTCGTGGTCCTCCCACATTGAGTTGGTCGACCGTTAAGATTAGGAAACGGAGGATCAGAGATGGCGAACAATCGAAACAAACCGGAAGAGATCGTCACGAAGTTGCGGCAGGTTGACGGTTTGTCGGTCAAGGTATGGCGCGTATTGATGCGATCGGGGAGGTTCGCATCACGGAGCAGACCTTCTACCGATGGCGTAAGCAATACAGCGGCATGGGGACTGCTCAACTCAAGGAACTGAAGCGTCTTCAGAAGGAGAACGAACGGCCCCGAAGAGCCGTATCGGATCTGACTTTGAACAAGTTGATCCTGGCCGAGGCCGCCAGGGGAAACTTCTAAGCCCCGCTCAACGTCGGAATTGTATCGATCAAGTGCTTGGCAAGATGTATGTGTCCGAGCGTCGTGTTTGTCTCGTCCTTGGCCAAAATCGATCGACACAAAGACGCTTCCCACGGGGCCGCGCGGATGAAGAACGGCTTGTCGCGGACAGGATCGAACTTGAACAGCCCCCATTGAGGGATCCAGTTTGAATGTTGGCGCATGACCGGTCTTTGATCCATCGGGACGATGGTTTCGGGGGCCGGCGGGCGAAGTTTCTTGACGCGAATTCGGGCGAGCCCGGCGAAAGATCCATTTGGAAACCGTTTCAGATAACCGTTGCGCGAGCGTCGAGGGCGTTGTCGACAAGGACCCCTCGATAAATCGGCCTGGTATTTGATCCGCATCATATGCCGGAGACGGGGATTGCGCGATCATTTTGGACGCCTCTCTCGAGGCGAGAAGAGATTTCGACGAGCGGCCGCCCGCCGGAGGATGAGCCAATTTGAGCGCGAGAGATCCAATTCGGGTGTTGGTCGTTGGGACCGGGCGAATGGGGTCCCGAATCGCCCGCTTGGCGCTGACGAAAGACGGACTCGAGCTCGTGGGCGCCTTTGGGCGCCGGCCCGAGCGAGCCGGCGCGGACCTCGGCGGCGTGATCGGACTGGAGCGCGACCTCGGCATTCCGCTCGCCGGCGACCTGTCGCGCGCCGTTGCCGAGTTCCGCCCCGACGTCGCGATCCAGGCTACCTGTTCGACCATTGCCGACGCCAGGGATGAGATTTGGACCCTGGTTGAGGGCGGTGCGCATGTCGTCACCATCGCCGAGGAAATGGCCTTTCCGCATCGACGCTCTCCAGAAACCGCCGGGGCCATCGACGGGCTCGCCGTCGACCGCGGTGTCGTCGTTCTGGGCACGGGGATCAACCCGGGGTTTGTTCTCGACACCCTGCTGGTCGCCCTGACCGGTGTTTGCGCCGAGGTCGAGGCGATCGTCGCGACGCGGGTGAACGATCTCTCGCCGTATGGCCCGTCGGTCCTCTCTAGTCAGGGCGTCGGTCTGACGCCGGCGGCCTTCTCGCGCGGACTCGGGGACGGCAGCGTCGTGGGCCATATCGGATTCCCGGAATCGATTCACATGATCGCAGCCGCGCTCGGATGGGAGATCGATCGCATCGAGGAGACGCGCGAGCCCATCATCTCGACCGTTCGCCGCGAAACCTCATCTGTCGTCGTTCATCCCGGCGAGGTCGCGGGCTGCAAGCACGTCGCCGTCGCCTATATTGGCGGTCGGCCGGCGATCACACTCGTCCACCCCCAGCAAGTACTTCCCGGACTGGAGGGTATCGAGACGGGCGATCGCATAGAGGTCATCGGCGTGCCGACGCTACGCCTCGCGGGCAACCCCGAGATACCGGGCGGCGAGGGAACGGCGGCGCTCGCCGTGAACATGATTCCGCGGGTAATGGCCGCGCCACCCGGCCTGCGCACGATGATCGACCTGCCGGTTCCTTCCGCGATGATGGGCGACGCCCGGGGGCTCGTCGGCCGCGGCCGACCGGAGCGAAACCATGCCTGATCGGATACCCGAGGGATCATGGGTCGAGATCCGGCGCGTCGTGCTAGAGCCCGGCGAACGGGCGCCCCAAGTTCCGGAGGATACGCGACGGATCCCGTTCGAAATGCGGGTCAGGGGGTTTCTCGAGCGCGCGACCGCGCTCGGCGAGGCGGCCGTGATTGTGACGTCGGCGGGCCGGCGCGTTCGCGGTACTCTGTCGGAAGCGCGCCCCTCCTACGATCACGGTTTCGGCCCGCCGATCGCGGAACTCCTGCCGATCGGGAACGAGGCCCGGACCATCCTGCGCCGAAGGGGAAGAGTGAAATGACCGGCCACGGCTCCTATGGCGAGGTGATGGCTCGGCGGGGGGAAATCGTCCGCCGCTCGCTCGGGTTGGATTACGGGAAATACGAGACCGGCGCCTTGGCCTTCGACTACGAGCGGCTGCTCGCCGAGGCGGACTACGACATCGACGAGGTCAAGGCCATCCAGCGGAGGACGGCGGTCGGGGACACGCCGCTGATTGAACTCGAAAACATCACCGAGCTCGCGCGCGCCACGGCGGCGCCGGGCGACGGCGCGCGGATCTTTGTCAAGGACGAGGCGGCAAACCCGTCCGGATCGTTCAAGGACCGCCGCGCCTCGATCTCTATTCACCAGGCGACGAAGCGGGGGTTTGCGGGCGTTGCCGCCGCCACCAGCGGAAACTACGGGGCCGCCGTGGCCTCGCAGGCGGCCAAGGCGGGGCTGCGCTGCGTCATTGTTCAGGAGGCTTTCGACAGTCGCGGCGTCACCCAACCCGAGATTGCCGAGAAGACCCGTGCCTGTGAGGCCTACGGCGCCGAGGTGATCCGTCTTTCGGTCGGACCCGAACTGTTCTTCGTCTTCCTGCGCGTTCTGGAGGAGACCGGATATTTCAATGCCTCTCTTTACTCGCCCTACTCCATCCTTGGCGTCGAGACGTTGGGCCATGAGCTGGCAATGCAGGTCAGGGCGCAAACCGGTCGATTCCCGGACATGGTCGTAGCCACGCATGCCGGCGGCGGCAACGTCACCGGCACGGCAAGAGGATTGGCGAAGGCGGGGGCCGGCGACAGCCGGATGGTGGCGGCCAGCGTCGACCTTTCGGGGCTCCACATGGCCTCCGACGGCGACTTCAATCGCAAGTCCTTCACCACCGGTCACACTGGTTTCTCGCTGCCCTTCACGACATGGCCGGATCGCGCCGACGTGCCCCGGAATGCCGCCCGCTCGCTTCGCTACATGGATCGCTTCGTCACCGTCACGCAGGGAGAGGTGTTCTACGCGACCCAATTGCTGGCGGAGCTCGAGGGTATGGAGCGCGGTCCGGCCGGCAACACGTCGCTGGCCGCGGCGATCGCCCTCGCGCGGGATATGCGGGAGGACGAGATCCTCGTGGTACAGGAGACCGAATACACGGGTGCTGGGAAACATCCCATCGCTCAGCTCAACCTCGCCAAGCGGGTGGGTATCGAGCTGACGCGCGGTGATCCGCGGGAAAGCCGGCCCGGGAAACGCATCGTCATTCCCGAGCATCCGGCGCAGCTCGCGGTTGTCGAGGTCGACTTGGAGCGGGTCCGCCGCTCGTACATCGTCAACGCCCTGAAGATGCTGCCGCCGGGAGCGGTTCCGACCGAGGCCGATTTGCGGTTTCTAGCCGAAGACGCCGGAACCACCCAGACCTTCGTACGGGAGATCATGGAAAATGCCGACCGAAAGACCGGATGATTTCGAGCGCCGCCGCAAGCACCTGATCGCTCTATCGGATGCGGCGTTGGACGTCTATTTCTGGGAGTTGGTCGACAAAATCGTGGCGCCGTTGATCGACGAGGCAAGGACCCACACGACGCCCGCGATCGAGCGGTCCGTGCTGCTGCGCATGGGTTTCTCCAGCATCGAGGCCAAGGCGCTCGTCGAACGGATGACGGATCGTAAGCTATTGGGGCGCGGCGCCGGACGCGTTGTCCTGGAATTCGCCGAGGCGCGGGGCGTCGGAGTCCGCGAGGCCGGCGCGGCGCTCTTGAAGAATGAAAATTGGGAGGTGCTTGATCGATGAAGCTCGTCCCGAATAAGAAGTTGGACATTCGCGAGGTGCTGAAGGACCTGGACCGCTACCGCCCCCGCCGCAAGGGATGGACCTGGCGGAAAATGGTCGCGGATCAGACCGTCGGCCCCTTCGCCTATCGGAACACTTCGGAGGGTGTCGAGAACTCGATGCCGCTGTTGGCGGCCGAGGCGTTCGGCGGCCTCGATCCGCAATGCGATTTCGTCATAACGACCGAAATTGCGTCGGGACGCTTCGAGGACGATCTAAGGCGCATGCGCATGGCCGCCTGGCACGGCGCCGATCACATAATGGTCATTCGCACCGCGGGTCAGTCCCATATCGACGGCCTGATCGAGGGCACGCCCGAGGGTGTCGGCGGCATCCCGATCAGCCGCAAGCAGATCAGGGCCACCCGCAAAGCGCTCGACGCGATCGAGGACGAGGTCGGCAGGCCGATCAACTTTCATTCCTACGTCAGCGGCGTCGCGGGGCCGGAGATCGCCGTTCTGTTCGTCGAGGAGGGCGTCAACGGCTGCCATCAGGACCCGCAGTACAACCTGCTCTACCGCAACATTAACATGCATCGCTCCTTCGTCGATGCGGCGGAGGCGAAGCGCATCCTCGCCGAAGGCGGGCTCCTGCAAGTCGACGGGGCCCACAACGCCAACGCCACGGCCAAGCAGGCGTGGAAGGTGACGCCGGAGCTTTTCGTGCAGCACGCGGTCAACACGGCCTTTTCCCGCACCGCCGGTATGGACGCCGAGAACATCGCGCTCTCGACCGTGCCGCCGACCTCGGCGCCGGCCCCCAAGCTGCGCCTCGACCTGCCCTACGCGGTGGCGCTCCGCGAGCTGTTCAAGGGCTACAGGTTCCGAGCCCAACAGAATACCCGCTACATGGAGTCCGATATGCGAGAGGCGACGGTCAATCATGTCCTAGATACCTTGATTTCGCGTCTCACCTCGGCCGACATCCAAAGCACCATTACCCCGGACGAGGGACGCAACATCCCCTGGCACTATAGCAACGTTGCCGGCATCGACACGGCGCGGCAGACGTTGATGGGCGTGGACGGTCTGGCCGACATGGTAGCGCTTCGCGACGAGGGCGCGCTCCCCGAGAAGGTTCGCGAATTGAAGGAACGCGCGGTTCTATTCCTTGAGGAAATCGTCGAGGGCGGCGGTTACTATGCGGCCGTGGAGGCGGGACAATTCGTCGATTCGGGCTATTTCCCGGCGCGCAACGGAGACGGTATCGCACGCGATCCGAAAGGCGGCGTGGCGGCGGGAACGGTGATCCTCCGTGACGAGGGTTACGGTGCGCCGGTATGCAGCCATTTCGGCGACAGCGTCTTCGCCGAGGGCGACGGCGCGGCCTGCGAGCGGATCGGCGGCTGTACGCTGTGCGACCCCTCGAAGATTCGCTACGTCGACGAGCTCGACCCCGACGACAACGTCGAACGACGCCTCGAGGCGCCGCTGGCGGATCGCGCCGCCGGATTGATCGGACCGGAGGTCGAACATCATGGCGACGGCGTCGTCTGCATGACGATCTTCTTGCCCGCGAACAAGGAGATCGCCGCGGCGGCGGCCCTGGAGGCGGCCCGGCACATGAACCTGGAGAATCCCGAGATCATCTCCCGACGCACCCTTCACCCGGCCGAGGGCAGCGTCTTCGAGGTCAAGGGCGTGCTCGGCTACAAGTTCCGCATCGACGCACTTTCGCTGGAGACGCGCGAAGATCCCCTGCCCGACGAGGAGATCGAAGCCTGGGTCAGGCCGCGCGGGATCGACGTGGTGGCCGCGACGATCGGCGAGGACGAACATACGGTGGGTCTGCGTGAGATCTTGGACATCAAACACGGCGGGATCGAGCGCTACGGCTTCCGTTGCCATAACCTCGGCGCCTCGGTCGCGGCGGAGGACGTTCTCGACGCCGTCGAGCGCGTGGGCGCGCGGGCCGGTCTGATCTCGACGATCCTCACTCATGGCGATGTCCACCGCGACAACATGCGGCGCCTTCACGAACTCGCCGTCGAAAGGGGATTGCGCGATCGGCTCATCCTGATCGTGGGTGGTCCCCAGGTGACGGACGAGACGGCAACGGAATGCGGCATGGACGCGGGCTTCGGCCGCGGCGCCCGCGGACGGGACGTGGCGAGCTTCCTGGTCCGGACCATGCGGGCCGCCGGAGACAATTAGCGGAGCGATCGGACGAGCGCTATGACCCGCCCGAGCATCACCGTCGACCTGGACGCAATCGAACACAACGCCCGTACGGTCGTGGCGTTCTGCAACGACAAGGGCATCGATGTCGTCGGTGTCACCAAGGGCGTGTGCGGCGATCCACGCATCGCCGAGGCCATGCTCCGGGGTGGCGTCTCGGCGATCGGCGAATCGCGGATGGAGAATATCCGCCGTTTGCGGGACGCCGGCGTGAAGGCGCCGTTCATGCTGCTCCGCATCCCACCACTTTCCGAGGTGGAGAACGTCGTCGGCGAGGTCGACGTCAGTCTCAATTCGGAACTGTCGGTGCTCGAGGGACTGTCCGAGGCAGCCAAGCGTCGGGGCGGCGTTCACGACATCGTCGTCATGGTCGATCTCGGTGATCTTCGCGAAGGCGTCTGGCCCGACGATCTGGACGATTTCATCGGCGAGGCGATACGATTCGAGGGCATACGAATCGTTGGCCTGGGCACCAATCTCGCCTGCCTCGGCGGCGTGATTCCGACGGAGGACAACATGCGGCGACTCGTCGCGCATGCGCGCGCGCTCGAGCGGCGTCTCGGAAGGCCGCCGAGGTGGATCTCTGGGGTGAATTCGAGCGGTCTCGAACTGATCGCGTCGGGAAAGATGCCGGTGGAGGTCAATCAGGCGCGGATCGGCGAGGCCATTTTGCTCGGTCGCGAGACGACCCGACGCCGGGCTTGGCCGGGCACTCGTCAGGATGCGTTTCTGCTCCGCGCCGAGGTGCTGGAGCTGAAGGAAAAACCGTCCCTGCCGCGCGGCGAAATCGGCCAGGACGCCTTCGGACATCGTCCGGTATTCGACGATCTTGGCGACGTCATGCGCGCGATCCTGAACATCGGACGAGAGGATGTGGAGGTCGAAGGCCTGACGCCTCTCGATCCACATATCGGGGTGATCGGGGCGTCCAGCGACTATGTGGTCGCGGATGTCGGCGGGGCGGACCGCCGCGTCCGCGTCGGCGGTCGGTTAAGCTTCGCCCTCAACTACGCCGCCCTTTTGGCGGCAATGACGTCGGCTTATGTGGAGAAGCGTTATCTTCGCGCCGGCCCGCCGGCAACAGGTGGGGCAGGATGAAGATTCTCTGACAGTGGAGATCGTCCGGCTGGCCGGTCACGATGAACTGGAAACCAGATCGGGCCTTCTCGGCACAGTCATTTTTGCTGAAAAACTGGTATCGTTGGTGGTGGCGAGCCAGGGTTCGCGTTCGAAAGAGGTTGGAAAATTAATAGCGTTGTACAAATTCTACTCACCTTGGGTGGGTTGTTTCTCCTTGGCGTGCTGGCCGATCTATTCGGGAGGCACAGCCCGCTACCACGTGTGACCGTTCTCCTTATCGTCGGGATTGTAATTGGCCCCTCCGGTTTTGGCGTCCTGCCCGAATTCATTCAGGACTGGTTTCCAGTCCTCACCAACATCGCACTTGCCATGGTGGGGTTCCTGTTGGGTCAGAAGTTGGTTTTTTCCGACTTGAAGAAACTCGGGAAATCGATCCTGGCTTTATCCTTGGGCGAAGTCTTCATGGCGGCGGCCCTGACGGTGACCGGTCTGGTGCTGCTTGGAGCGCCCCTTGAGCTGGCTCTCCTCCTCGCCGGCATCGCACCGGCGACCGCCCCGGCGGCGACATTGGATGTGGTGCGTGAGCTCAGAGCCAAAGGCAAATTCACGGATACCCTTATCGATATCGTTGCGATTGACGATGCGTTGGGGTTGGTGCTGTTCAGTCTGCTGCTTGCCGCGGCACAAATAATGTCCGGACAGGGCGACGGGACCGACGTCTTGCTCGGGGGGTTATGGGAAGTTGCCGGCGCGGTGTTGTTGGGTTTGACGATGGGGGTCCCCATGTCGATCCTCACGGGCCGCATCGCACCAGGCGAGCCCACGCAAGCGGAAGCTTTGGGCTGGGTCCTTCTTTCCGGCGGACTCGCCGTATGGATCGAGGTCTCTTATTTGTTGACGACCATCGTGTTAGGCATCGTCGTGGCGAATTTCGCGACCCATCACCGCCGTCCGTTTCGGGCCATTGAAGCGATCGAATGGCCGTTCATGATCCTGTTCTTCCTATTGGCGGGAGCCTCGCTACATATCGAAGCGCTGACACAGGTAGGCGTGCTGGGGGTCGCATATATCGTTTTGCGATCGCTGGGACTTGTCACGGGGGCGGCGTTGGGCGGACGGTTGAGCCGGACCGATGCCGAAACCTGTCGATGGTTAGGTCTGGCATTATTGCCCCAGGCCGGCGTCGCGATTGGTATGGCGCTCATCGCAGCCCAACGGTTCCCCGAATTCGGGGAAATCATACTGCCCATCATCTTGGGCTCGACCGTCGTTTTCGAACTTGTCGGCCCCTTCATCACGCGGCGCGTGCTGATTCGAGTTGGCGATGCGAAAAACAGATGATATCGCCTCCGCGAACGACTCCAATCAAACCCGACTGGCTCTGAAGGAGGAAGGTCGGCAACGATGCGCAAGAGATCTCATCTTAACGGGACGCCGGATTTTCGCTTGCCCGCCAAAGCGCCTTCCTACCAAAGGTCTTCCAACGCGCGCAGCACGTCGTAGCGGCTGATCTGGCCGACCAGACGCCCGTCCTTTACGACGGGAAAACGGCGGTAACGGCTTTTCATGAAGGTATCGGCGACTTCGACGATGTCCGTTCCGGCGTCGATGGTCTCGACGTCTTCGCTCATGAACTCTTCGACCCGACCTCCCGGTTCTTGGTGGTAGCTGGAGTCGAACGCGATCTTCAGGCAGTCCTTGATCGACAGTACGCCGACGATGTCGCCGGTTTCATTCAGGACCGGACCGCCTGAAACCTGGCCATCCAACAGCAACTTGATGGCGCGGTGAATGTCCAAATCGGGCGTGAAGGTGACCAGCCTCCCGGTCATGTAATCCCGTGCACTGGCATGTCCCTTCATGACAGAATCCTTTCGTTTCGGCTGCGGGGCTCTTCGGCACGAGGATCGCTTCCGCAGATGCCGCATACCCCGGTTGCATCGATATCCCCGCAACCGCCTTCCCTGAGTGGCTGGCGGCCGAAAAAAAGGCCGACGCCCATGCCAAGGATAGCGAGAACCACCACGGCGAAACTGAGAACGAACGTTTCCAACATGATCAACTCACGCGACGAGGTAGCGCAGAAACGCGGTCGAGGCGGCCTCGGCGAAACCGCGTCCCTGCTTGGTGATGAAAAAGGCGGCGATGTTTTCCCTCTCGGCGAGTTTCATGCCGTCCTCCGGGCCCAAGACCATAAGCGCCGTCGACAGCCCGTCCGCCTCCATGGTCGTCGGTGCGATTACCGTCACCGAAGCCAAACCGTGATCGACCGGACGGCCGGTCCGAGGGTCGAGGATATGAGAATAGCGCCGCCCCTTCTCTTCGAAAAAGATCCGATAGTCGCCCGACGTGGCGAGCCCCCTGCCGTCGAGCCGGACCACGCGCTGCACACCGCCGAAGGCCAGCCCGGGACGCTCGATACCGACCCGCCAGGCCCCGCCTCCGGGGTTCCATCCCCGACCGCGGAGCTCGCCGCCGATCTCGATCAGGTAGTGTCCCACGGCGGTTCGCTCCAGATGCTCGGCCACCATGTCAACGCCGAAACCCTTTGCGATGCCGCAAAGATCCACCTGGATTCCCGGTGAGCGTTTGATGAGGCCCGGCCGATCCGTCGCCGCCGACACCTTCGCGTGTCCGATCCGGCCGCGGAGGTCGTCGATATCCCGCCGGGCGGGCACCTTGAGCACGTCGCCGGCAGCGCCGAATCCCCAGAGATCGACCAGCGGCCCCACGGTCGGATCGTAAGCGCCATCGGATAGTGCCGCGATGCCAAGCGCCTCCTCGGCAACCGCCAAGGTATCGGCGGATACCGGCATACAAGAGTTTGCCGCCCATGAATTGAAGTGCGAGAGTTCCGAATCCGAGCGGTAGGTCGACATTTGCCGGTTTACGGTCTCGAGGATGTCGGTCACGTCCGCCGCCAGATGGTCTAGGTCCACATGGGCGGGCTTGTCGGAAATCTTTACCTGATATGCGGTTCCCATGGTATGGCCCGACAGCCGGGTCGGCGACCGCCCCCGATCGACATCATCGCAAGCCGCGAGGCTCAGGAACGGTGTCGCCAGAGCCAGGGCCCCGGTCCGCTCGAAAAGCTCCCTTCGGGTGAGCGTATGCGTCATGGTTAGCCTCCAAAATCGTCGAAGAAGATGTTGTCGGGATCGACGCCGAGATTGTCGAGCATCCGTCGCACCGCCTTGATCATCATCGGCGGGCCGCAGAGGTAGTAGTCGCAATCCTCGGGCGTCGGGTGATCGTCGAGATACTCGTCCAGCAGCACGTCGTGGATGAAACCGATCGGTCCCTTCCAGACGCCGTCGGGAAGCGGTTCGGAAAGTGCGACGACCCACCGGAAGTTGTCATGATCTACAGCCAGGCGATCGAACTCTTCCCTGTAGAGAACCTCGTGCCGGTTTCGGGCGCCATACCAGAAATTGATCTTCCGCCGGGTCTTCAGTCGATTGAGCTGGTCGAGGATGTGCGACCGCATGGGCGCCATACCGACGCCGCCGCCGACGAAGACCATTTCAGCATCCGTCTCGGTCGCGAAGAAATGACCATAGGGCCCGGACACCGCCACCATGTCGCCGGGTTTCAGGCCGAACAGATATGACGAGACCACGCCGGGGGGGACTCCGTCCGGCGCGCCCGGCGGTGGAATGGCGAGGCGTACATTGAGGGTGACGACGTCATTTTCTTCCGGTGGATTGGCCATGGAATACGCCCGGGTCGTCGGCTTCGACGTTCCCGCCTCGTAGCGCCACAGGTCGAACCGGTCCCAATCGGAGCGGAAGGCGGCGTCGACGTCAAAATCGACGAACCGGGCCTGGTAACGGGGACACGTCACCTGAATGTACCCGCCGGCCCGAAAGTCGATGGTTTCGCCCTCTGGAAGTTCCAGCACGAGTTCCTTGATCAGGCTGGTGACTTGGTTGTTGGAGCGCACGCGGCAGGTCCATTCCCGAACACCGAACACCTCCTCGGGAACCTGGGCGACGATCCCTTGGGCGATCGTCACCTGGCAGGCGAGGCGCGTGCCGTCCCTTGCCTCGCGCCGGGTAAGCCGGGTCATCTCGGTCGGTAGCATGGCGCCGCCGCCTTCCAGCACCTTGAGCCGACACTGGCCGCAGGTACCGGTTCCACCGCAGGCGGCCGGCAGGTGAATGCCGGCCGACGAGAGCGCGTCCAAAAGACTGCCGCCAATCGGGGCCTGTACGGTGGTGGCGTCGTTGATGGTGACGTCGACGCGGCCCGATGGCGCCAGCCGCGAGCGAGCGGCCAGGATCACCAGCACCAGCAGCAGGACGATGCCGGTGAAGAAAGCAATGCCAAGTCCGATCTCAACCATCTTCGACCTTCATATACATATCATCGCGCGGGCATTCCCCGTCATCCCACATGGATTCCCTTGAAGCCGAGGAAACCGAACGAAATCAGCCCGACGACGACAAACGCCATTCCCATGCCCTGGAGCCCGTCTGGGATATCGCTGTATTTCAATTTCTCGCGAATGCCCGCCAACGCCAGGATCGCCAGCAGCCATCCGAAGCCAGTGCCGAACCCGTAGACGGCGCTTTCCGCAAAGCCGTAGTTCCGATCGACCATGAACAGAGAACCGCCGAGGATGGCGCAGTTCACCGTGACCAGCGGCAGGTAGATACCGAGGGCGTTGTGCATGGCCCGGAGATAACGCTCCAGGAACATTTCCACGATCTGCACCATCGCCGCGATGACGCCAATGAAACTCAATAGCGACAGGAAGCTCAGGTCCACATCGGGCAGCCCGGCCCAGCTTAGCGCGCCTTCGGCAAGCAGATATCCATGGATCAGGTTGTTGAGCGGGACCGTGATCGTCTGCACCGCCAGAACCGCAAGGCCGAGGCCGAGCGCCGTTTCCACCCGGCGCGAGACGGCCAGAAACATGCACATGCCGAGGAAGAACGATAACGCCAGGTTCTCGACGAAGGCGGCCTGGACGAAAAGGCTCGCGAAGGAGGTCATCGCGGGCCTCCCGTTCCCGGCGCCACTCGGATGCGGAATTCGCTTTCCTCTACCTGTTCCTTCCGCCACGACCGGATCGCCCAGATCAGGAACCCGATGATGAAGAACGCGCTCGGCGGCAGCAGCATCAAGGCGACGGGCGGAAACCAACCGCCGGTCGTCGTCGTCGGCAGAATCACAAAGCCCAACAGCGTGCCGGCGCCCAGGAGCTCGCGGACGGCGCCGACGACGATCAGGATCCATGCATACCCCATCCCGTTGCCGAGCCCGTCGAGGATGCTCGCGACAACGCCATTCCTCATGGCGAAAGCTTCGGCGCGGCCGAGAATGATGCAGTTGGTGACGATCAGGCCGACGAACACCGAGAGCTGCCTCGAGAGCGAATAGGCAAATGCCTTCAGCACCTGATCGACGACGATCACCAGCGTCGCGATGATGGTGATTTGTATGATCAGCCGGACGTTCCGGGGCATTTGGTGGCGGATCACGCTGATGGCGCCATTGGAGATGGTGATCACCGAGATCACCGCCGCCGACATGATCAAGGCCGTGTCCAGGGTCTTGGTCACCGCCAGCGCCGAGCAGACGCCAAGCACCTGCAGCGTGATCGGGTTGTTGCCGACCAGCGGATGAACGAATGCCTTCAAAGTGCCATTGTTCATGGACGCGACCTCATTGCTGCCGTAGCTTTCGGAAATACGGTCCGAACCCACCGTCGCCGAGCCAGTAACGGAGCAGGTTGGTGACCCCGTGGCTGGTCCAGGTGGCGCCGGTGAGACCGTCCACGTGGTAGGCCGCGTCCGGCGACGCCGGGTCGACCGGCCCTTCGGCGACGCCTAGCCGCATCGTGTTGCCCTGGTCCCAGATTTTCTTGCCGAACCACTGCCTGCGCCAAGCGGGCGAATCGATGAGAGAGCCCAGCCCGGGGGTTTCGGTATGTTCGTAGAAATTGAGCCCCACCACCGTTTTTAGATTGGGTGTCACGCCCAGATACCCGTACAGCGTGGAGCCGTATCCCTTACCGCGGACGGGCAGTACGATAAGCGCCGGCTTGCCCGCACCCATGAGCAGGTAGACGACGGCGTGCTTGGCGCGGCGTTTGATCCACGCAACGTCTTGTTTGGGTGGAATCTCGACACTCGTCCTCGGGTCCCTGACGGCTCGTCGCTGGTCGAAGAGGCCAGGATTCATACCGGGTACGTAGGCGCCGGTCGCGAGATCGACGACGCGCGCCTCGAGCGTGAGCTCTCCCGTTCTCAAGCCTTCGCCGACACCCGGCAGCCGGGTGACGATGTCGACGATGTGGCGCTGGCGCTCGGCTTCCTTGTTGGCGATCTGCAAGGGTTTCAGGATCACCGCGGCGCCGGTGACCAGCGCCGAACAGACAAATGCTACCGCGAGCGTCACGACAAGCGTCTTCATGGGCTGGTCGCTCGGTATCTCCAAAAAACGGCGGAACACGGAGCCGCCACCGCCGGCGGAGGCGCGGGTGTCGTTATTCGCCATTGCGCTTTGCCCTCCGCCTAATGTTGGCCCACACCACAACGTAATCTATGAGCGGCGCGAAGATGTTGCCCAACAGGATGGCGAACATGACGCCATCCGGATGGTGCATGTTGGCGGTCCGGATCAGCACCACCAGGGCGCCAATCAGCAGCCCATAGATCCACCGGCCGGTATCCGTCATGGCCGCCGATGTCTGGTCGGTGGCCAGGAACACGGTGCCGAAAGCGAAACCGCCGAGCGTCAAGTGCCAATGAAACGACATTCCGAAATAGGCGTCGCCCGTAAGGTTATTGAAGAGCACCGCCGTAGACACCATTCCGATCAATATGCCGACGATCACGCGGCCGGACGCCGTGCGGGTATAGAGCAGAACCGCGGCTCCCAGGATGCACCCGAACGTCGATGTGGTGCCGAGGGCGCCGGGCACGAGCCCGAGGAAGGCGAGTTCCCACGGCGTCGCCACCCAGGCCAGGGCTTCCGGGCGTTGTTGTGCGGTGAGGCTGAGGTAGGTCGGCTCCGAGAATGCGTCGACCATGACCCAATTCGACTCGATGACCATCTCGGCGGGATAAGTGACATAGAGGAAAGCCAAGCCGACGAGCACTGGATGGAGAACGTTCTTGCCGGTCCCGCCGAAAATCTCGCGCCCCACCACCAGGCCAAACGAAACGCCGAGCGCCGCCTGCCACAACGGGACGGTTGGCGGTAGGACAAGCGAATAGAGGAGGACCATGACCATGAGGCCCTCCGCCGGTGGACGTCCGCGTATCCGCGCGAAAACCTGCTCCCAAATCACGCCGACGAGGGCGACGATGCCGAGGACCGGCAGGTAGTAAAGTGCTCCGTGGACGCTGGCGGCCCAGAAACCCATCGGGTCGTAACCGACCGCGAGGGCCTCTATGACCGTCCCGCGCCAGCCCGGCGCCGAGACTATCTTCAGACGCGCCATACTCAAATTGGTCTGGAGACCCGTGTTGTAGAACGCCATGAAGATGCAGGGCAGGAGCGCGATCATCTGGCAACGCATGGCGCCGGCGAGACAAAAAGCATCGCGCACATGTGGCGCCCCTTGGGTGACGACGGGAAGGGGATATGCCTCGGGTTGCGCCTTCAGACGATCCAGGAGCGACATCGGCCCGGTCATCAGTCTCCCCTTTCAATGCGGTCGAGCATGGACCGGAGCAGCGGCCCGTAGTCCAACTTGCTCGGACAGACCAACGTGCAGAGCGCCAAGTCCTCCTCGTCCAATTCGAGGCAACCCAACGCTTCGGCCATCTCCACGTCGCCGACCAGAAGCGCCCGCAGCAGTTGGGTCGGCAGGATATCGAGCGGCAAGACGCGCTCGAAACCGCCTAACGGCACCATGGCCGTCGTCTCTCCGTGCGGCGCGCTGGTGAAAGAATACCGATTCCTGCCCCACGGCCTGAAACCGAAGCCGCGGTAGATCGAGAACGGCCCCCCCTTCTTCGGGCGCAAACCGGGTTCGCCTCCGTCCCGGCCTTCGGCGATCACCGAAACCTGATTGTGGTAGCGGCCTAGATAGGCGGTCGCTTCGGTGGCCCGGCGCCCTGACAGAACCGAGCCCGAGATCACCCGGTTCTCGCCCTCTAACAGCGCGTCCCGCGTCAGGTCATCTGTGTTGGCGCCGAGCCGCGTGCGCAGAAGGCGCGGTTCCCTGACCGTTGGCCCCGCGAGCGCAACGGTCCGTTCGGTCATCAGCCTGCCCGAGATGAAAAGACGGCCAACAGCGATAACGTCCTGATAGCCGACGTGCCAAACCGATTTTCCGGCGCCTACCGGATCGAGATGATGGATGTGGGTGCCGACGAGTCCGCTTGGATGGGGACCGGAAAACTCTTCCACGGACACATTTGCGGCCGGCGATTCAGGCAGCTCCAAATACGGCTTTTGACAGACGAAGATCGGTCCGTCGGTCAACCGCGATACAACGGTAAGGCCATTCCTGAACGCCTCACGATGGGCGTCGATGATCGTTTCCGGCGGCGGCGACAGCGGATTCGTATCGGTGGCCGTAACAAAGATGGAACGAGGCGTGGCGCTGGGGTCCGCGACCTTGTTGAAGGGCCGTGTGCGCAGCGCTGGCCACATCCCCGATGCCAGCAGGGTGTCGACGACCTGGTCGGGCCGGAGGGTCGCCAGGTTCGTTTCGGACCACGACGGAAAGGTCTCTTCCTCGTCGCCGTCGAGCCGGACGACAACGGAAAGCAAAGTACGGCGGGTTCCGCGGTTGATCTCCGTGACGGTGCCGCTTGCAGGCGAGGTGAACCGGACACCGGGCCGCTTACGATCGGTGAACAGCGCCTGACCCAGCGTCACCCGATCGCCTTCCTCAACTTGCATGGCCGGGCTCAGGCCCAAATAGTCGCCGCCGATCAAAGCCACCGAGGCGACCGCCGGCCCGTCGTCGACGGTTCCCGCAGGGACGCCCACGATGGGGAGATCCAATCCTTCCACGATTCTGATCACCATTCCCCTGCCTTTTCGATCCGCCGCCAGTTGCTCAATGGGGAATGTTTTCGAAAATTCTATGTGTTGCTTGGCGGATTTCGCCGATGCGCCGGAGGGCGTTCTGGTAAAGCTCGTCTCGAGAGAGGGCGGTACCGGCAATTCCCTGTCCCTGCGCCGTCTCCGCCGTCGTGGCGGCAATTGCGGCGGGCAGTTCCCAGTCATCCATGGTCGGCAGAATGTGGTCGTCGTCGAGACCCCGAGCCTCGGCGTAGCCGGCGAGCGCCATCGCCGCCGCATGGATCATTTCGTCGGTGATCGTGGTCGCGCCGGCATCGAGAACGCCCCGGAACAATCCGGGAAACACAAGCGAATTGTTCAGCTGGTTGGGAAAATCGCTGCGGCCCGTCGCGACAATGCGAGCACCCGCCGCCTTTGCCTCCGAAGGCCATATTTCAGGCATCGGATTGGCGCATGCGAACACGATCGCGTCCCGGTTCATGGTCCGGACCCATGCCGGATCTATCACGCCGGGTTCCGGTTTCGAAAAGGCGATGCAGACATCGGCGCCTATGAACGAGCTGCTGGGGTCGCCGGTCAGATTGTCTGGGTTGGTGGTGCGGCAGATATTCCATTTGTCGTAGAACGCGTCTTGCTCTTCCTCGATGTCGCGGCGGCCCCTGTGCAGCAGGCCTCGGCTATCGCAGGCCGTGATCGCTCCGGGGTCGACGCCCAGGGTGTCCAGCATCCGGAAAACCGCGACGTTGGCCGCGCCCACTCCGATCATGACAATGCGGATATCGGATAGTGCCTTGCCGACTACCTTGAGCGCATTGACAAGGCCGGCGATGGTGGCGGTGGCGGTTCCCTGCTGGTCGTCGTGCCAGACCGGAATATCGAGGCGCTCCCTCAGGGAATCCAAGATGCCGAAACATTTGGGCTGCGCGATATCCTCCAAATTGACGCCCCCGAAGGATGGTTGCAGGAGCCGGACGGTTTCGACGATCCGGTCCGGGTCCTTGGTGTCGAGACAGATGGGCACGGCATCCACGCCGCCAAGAAACTTGAACAATAGCGCCTTGCCTTCCATCACCGGAAGGCCGGCCTCCGGACCGATGTCGCCAAGACCAAGAACCCGGGACCCATCGGTGACGATGGCGATGGTATTGCCTTTGTTGGTGTACCGATAGACGTCCTCGGGCGCCGTTTGGATGGCTCGGCACGGCTCCGCAACGCCGGGCGTGTACAAAATAGCGAAGTCCTCGCCGCCTTCAACAGGGCATTTCGGCATGACCTGGACCTTACCCTTGTATAGCGCATGCAGGTGAAGCGCTCTTGTAGAAACGTCCTTGGCGATCGGCGCGGGTTTCGGGTCGAACATGGGTGACCTCCCTAGCAATATGAGGCAGACCAGATCGCGTATGATCGTCCGAATCGGTCAGGTTTCTCCTTGATATATATCATGCTCGGCGGCGCCCGTGGCCGAGAGAGGTTAGTTCGAACACCGAGTTCCCCAAAAGCGTCGCGGTACGATCAACGGCGCTCACGAGCCTGTTCGATCCGCCGCCCGAGCGACATCCGCATACCCGTTTGCCAACAAACGACCTAGAAGAATCTTCACTTCCAGCGAACCGCGGACTAGTTTCCGAGGCGCCGTCAAGCGTGCCCGGCTTTGATCCAAGTCATGGTGGGCACCGAGAGCGGACACTAGATTCCCATTCGTGTCGGACATGTGTGCCCCCGACGGCACAACCGCCAGGCGCAAGCCTGCGGGCGGCACGGCGGGTCCGGGTCGGGAGCGCTGATACGGTTGGCGTCGGGCCGCATTCGTCCGGCGAAATTCCAGGGGTTGCCGCCGGCGCCGCGACATTGAGAACGCATACCGGCGAACACGGTCTAAGGCGGTGTCGGTGGAACAAGACAAAGACGAATGGTATCGATATTCGGTCGAGCGGACGTTTGAGAAACTGGGCGTAGGCGAGGAAGGTCTCTCGTCTCGGGAAGCGGCGGCGCGGTTGGAGCGCTATGGTCCCAACGCGTTCGAGATCAAGAGGGTCGGCGCATTCACCCGATTTCTGCGACAGTTCAACAACCTTCTGATTTACGTCCTTTTGATAGCGGCGGCGACAACCGGCGTCCTGACCTTGACGGGGGGCGACATGCTGGCCGATACCCTGGTTATTCTGGGCGTGGTCTTGTTGAACGTCCTGCTCAGTTTTTTCCAGGAGGGAAAGGCGGAAAGCGCCCTGCTGGCCCTGAGCAATATGATCGTCCCCGAGTGCACCGCGCTCAGGGACGGTATGCGGAGCATCGTCGCAACGGCTGATCTGGTCCCCGGCGACGTTGTGCTACTCGAAGGCGGGAACAAGGTTCCGGCCGACCTCAGGATTTTTCTTACGCAGGAAGCAGCGGCCGACGAATCAGTGCTGACGGGCGAATCGGTGCCGGCGGAGAAACACGTCGAACGCTTGAACAAGCCGAACCTTTCACCGGGCGACCAATCCTGCATCGCCTTCAGCGGTACCTTCCTGACCCGCGGTTCGGTCCGCGGCATGGTCGTCGAGACCGGCGAAAGGACCGAATTCGGCAAGATCGCCGCCCTGGTCCGCCAAACCCACGCTCATGAGACCCCCCTGCAGCGGAAAATAGCCGATTTCACCAGGGTCCTGATCGCAGCCATCCTTGGTGTCGGGATCGTCAACTTCGTTCTGGGGAGCCTGCTCGGCTACCCGGGAATTTATAATTTCCTGGCGTCGGTATCGCTGGTCGTCGCCGCGATCCCCGAGATGCTGCCCATGATCATCACTGCGATTCTCGCCCTCGCTGCCACCACCATGGCCGGGCGGAATGCACTGATCCGAAAGCTGCCGGCGGCCGAGACTCTCGGCTGCACGACGGTCATTTGCTCGGATAAGACGGGAACGTTGACCAAGAACGAAATGACCGTGACCCGCCTTCACGCCGCCGGCCGGGACTATCATTTGAGCGGCGTCGGATACGATCCGACGGGTGCATTGACCCGAGGGGGCAGGGCGGTCTCCGCTGCCCGGGTCGATGACGCTCTTCGCGAAACGCTAACGGCCGGGTTGCTCTGTAACAACGCCTCCATCGTCGAAAGAGACGGCCTTTACTCCGTCATCGGAGATCCCACCGAAGGCGCCCTGGCCGTGTCCGCCATCAAGACCCTTGGCACGGGAAAATTCGAGAGGCTCGACGAGATTCCCTTTGATTCACAAAAAATGTTCATGGCCACCCTGCACCGGGCGACGGGCCACAATCTGGTCTATCTGAAAGGATCCCCCGAGCGGGTGTTGACCTTTTGCCGCGACCAGCTTGGTGGCACGGGCGTGGAATCCCTGGATCACGAAGCAATCCTCGAAAAGACCGACGAGTTGGCCCATCAGGCTTTGCGCGTTCTCGGCATGGCTATGAAAATGGTGGCGTCGGTGGAAACCTCTCTGGATCGGGAAAATTTGGACGGTTTCACCTTCCTCGGCCTACAGGGAATGATCGACCCGCCCCGCGAGGAGGTCATCGAGGCGATCGCCAACTGCAAGGCCGCCGGCATCAGGACCGTGATGATCACCGGTGACCACATGCTGACCGCCAAGGCGATCTCCAGACAACTGGGGATAATTGATCACGGCGGCGAACAGACCCTATCGGGGGAAGAGTTGGCCGTGATGGACGACGGAGACCTGTTAGAGGCCGTGAAACACGTTTCGGTGTTCGCCCGGGCGGCGCCCGAGCACAAGCTGAGGATCGCCCATCAACTGCAGGAACGGGGCCACGTGGTGGCGATGACGGGCGACGGCGTGAACGACGCGCCCGCATTGAAGACCGCGGATATCGGCGTAGCCATGGGCATCACCGGGACCGAGGTCAGCAAGGAGGCCGCGGGCATGGTCCTGACGGACGATAATTTTGCCTCCATCGTCGGGGCCGTCGAAGAGGGGCGGCACGCCTGGAACAACCTGGAGAAAGCCATTCTCTACACCCTGCCGACGAACGGGGGTCAGGCCCTGTTGGTTTTGGGCGCTGTCCTATTGGCGCCGTTCATTCCTCTTTTCGCCGTCCGCCTCCCTCTCGAACCGGTGCAGATTCTATGGATCAACCTGATGGATTCCGTTTTCCTGACCATGCCCTTGATGATGGAGCCCAAGCAACGGAACATCCTTTCCTCTCCGCCGCGCGACCCGACTGTCAGGATTGCCAACGCGCTTTTCCTGCGACGAGTGATCCTGATCGGCCTTGCGATCTCGGTACCGACGTTCTTCGTCTATCACCACTTTGGGTCGTCGGCCGTGGTGGACGGCGCGCTGGTCGACCCACTGCGTCTGACCCAGGCCCAGACGGCCGCCTTCTGGGCCGTCCTCCTGGTTCACTTCGGCTTCGTTCTGAGCGCCCGGTCGGTCCATAAGTCTGCTTTCACCTTCAGCCCCTTCACCAACAAATGGCTGTTGTACGGGATCCTTATCAGCCTCTTAACCCGTCTACTGCCAACCTTTATTCCGGCTTTTTCGGTCGTCTTCCGGACCACCACCTTTCCCGCCGAATGGTGGTGGGTCATCCTGCCCTGCCTATTACCTGGCTTCGCCGCCCTCGAACTGGACAAGCTGATCGGTAGGCGGCGAAACAAGGGCATCTGAACCCTGGGACCTATAATCCGGACACTTGTCATTCGGTCTGTAGCTTCGCCAATTCCAACGTGGGTATGGTCCAGGCGCAAACAACGTCGGTTGACCGAGAAGGAAGGCCGAGAGGTCGATATGAATTCCGACATTTCAATTGTTCGAGTGGCGTTCCTGATAGAACTCAAAACCTTCTTGACCGAGTTTTGCCTCTTCAACTATAGAAACCACCTCCTTGGGAGAACTCGAACAAACAACTGCAAATCAAGGTAGTTGCGTGCCTCCGCAACCATTCGGATAAACCCTCTAAATCAATCATGTAGAGGGTTTTTGAATGCCCAGTACTGACCTCCAAAGCCACCGTCTCGCAATAGAATTGTCACGTTCCTCGTCGCTTCCACGCGAAGAAACCGGAACAAGTTTCGATCGAGCCGCGGCGGCGCCTACTTTACCGCCGGGGCGGCTTGGCCGCCCGCCTTCATGCGGGCGCGAATTTCGGCGATCTGACTTGCCCCCAGGTTTCGTACCAATCGTTATGTTAGACCTTGCTCGTTGTT
>CAYPAV010000005.1:0-271024 GCA_964408805.1 uncultured Rhodospirillaceae bacterium
GATGACGCTCTCTCTAACTCACACCGTGGATCCGGTTAAGGGGGCTAGGTCACGCGGGTCAACCGCTCGATCTGTCCAACATTGCGTTCTATCGCGCCTTCAATGGGTTCTCCTGGAATTCCGCCATTCACGTCGGTGATTTCCATGGCGCAATCCCACTGTAAAGCGAGATCATCCTCGGGAATTTTCTCGATGATATTCTGTATTTCCGCTCTTAAAGCGGCTTCATAACCCGGTCGAACGCGTTCCAAGTCCCCGGCTGTCGGGAAGGTAGATTTCCTTACGACGCTATTGACCAAAGGCAAAGAAACTTGAAACCGAACATCTTCCGGGAGCAACCCTTCATCACGCAGTTTTCGAAACACGAAATATGAGCTTAACGCATCCTTTGCAAATCCAAGCCGCCAACCAGGATCGCCGAATCGAACACGCTCCACACCATCCCGGACCTTGAAGGTCCACATATCGCCTCGGTCTCGTGGAATTAGCCGCTCGACACCCTCGTCCGGCTTCGGACGTGATAAAACCGCAAGGTCGGGATGGCCGTTGAATACCTGAAACGAGAGCCGAATCACCCACCAACGCCGATCACCAACTTCTCCATCCGGCATGGAATACAAATATCGTCCCAGAGACGGCCCGAACATTTGGATAACATCCTCAACCGTATCAAGGGGAATGCTCCCCACGAGCAAAAGCTGCTTATCCAAGTTACATCTCCCTCTGGTATCTGCTTCCGGATTACCGGAATACTTGGTCATCTTATTCCCATCATGGCCACGGCTCGCGAGCCGACCAAACAGCCGGATACATTTCAGCAACGTCCAATATCCAGAAAATTCTCTCTTGCGAACGGCAGCCGGTCCATACAATAGGTCAAATAACGGACCCCATCAGCGGGTATGTCCGATCCTCGCCCGGAAGCGGAAGGGAATCGACGATCCGGTCTTCGTCTGAACTTAGCCGAATGCAGTCATCGGATCTCTCGGCGTCCGTGAGATAGTCATGAAGCGGGCGTTGTGATCCCCACCACGATTTGATCCCAGGACATGGCGAGAATCGAGGGGTCCAAGGCCACCGCGCGCCGGGCGCTGTCGCCGAACGCGGGATAGACCGACTCGCAGATACCGTCGATTTTGGTCAGGATCTCGGCCTGCGTGAAGGGCCGGTCCGGGCCACCCCGTGCACTCAGACATTCGGCATCGAATGTCTTTCCGCCTTCCAGCGTCAGATGGATGCGCGCGGGCCGGTCGTTCGGCGGGTCGAGGGTCGGTTCGTAGGGCTGGATGTCGACCTTGCGGCGCAAGGCGTCGATGCCGGGATCGTCGAGTGTCTCGGCCGCGAAAGCGTCGGCGCCTGCATGGCCCAAGACCGCGGTCGCGGCGGCCGCATGCGGCAGGGAGAACTTCGCGGCCAGGGTCGTTGCGGGTCGCACACCATCCAATTCCAGCGCCCGGTGATGGATCGCCACGGAAATGCCGGCGACGTCCTTGGCCGCGAACGCGGCGCCGTGACGCTGTTTCAAATCGAGCATGGCCTCGACGGTGCTGTGCAGGTGCTGACAGCAGGCGTGCAGTTTTTGGAAATTTTGCGTGATCGCGAAGACGCCGCCCAAATCCCGAGTCATTTCCGCCGGCGCGCATGCCGATCCAAGTCCGGTCGCGAACACGTCGTGGGGCGACCCCGCCAATCCCGTGATGCCGAGGGCCGACCACTCGGCGGCGCGCATGCCGTTCCAAGCCCCTACCGCGGGCCAGACATTGCGCACCAGGGCGCCGCCGCCCGCATGGTTGCGCGGCCCCGGCGCGACCAAGGTCGCGGCACTTGCCGCCGCGGCCTGGAGAGCGCGGCCGGAGGCACCGTCGGCCAAGGCCGATGCCACGCCGGCGCCGATCGCGCCAAAGGCGGCATGCGGATGCAGAACTTTTACCGCCTCCGGGAAGGCGCGCGCGAAACGGGTCGTGACCTCATAGGCCGCGACCAGACAACGCAGCAGATCGGGAAAGGCGAGCCTCTCGGCTTCCGCCACGGCCAATAACGCCGGCAGAATATAGAGCCCGGCGTGGCACGAGGTGACCCGGTAACCTTCGTCCAACTCGGCCCAATCCCCCGCCGCCGCGTTCGCCACGGCGGCGCTATGCCGGTCGGCGCGCGTGGCGCCGCCCCGGAAGATCGTGGATTCCGCGGCCCCGGCGCTTTGCAACAACCCCTCCTGCAGGCGAACGAGTTCCGGTTCGCGCCGCGCGGCGACCATCGCCGCGATATCGTCGAACAAAACCAGTGCCGCACCGGCACGCACGTCTTCGGGAATATCCTCGTATCGAAGCCCCGCGGCCCACTCGGCAAGCTGCTCGAGTCCGGCCGCAATGGCGCGCCGGTCTTCGGCGGCGGCACCCGTATTTTCCAAATCCAACATACCTGGCGCTGTCATGGCGGAAATTCTCCCTGCCCATTTAGAGATGTGTCGAAGGATGGTGACCCAGGCCACACATGATTCCGACAAAAATTTGAACCGCCCTAAGCGGCTGCATAGCGGCAGACCTCTTCGATCACGCGGTCCATCGCCGCCTTGACCGCCGAAAAGCCTTCCGTTCGCTTGAAGGTCTCGGTGTCGATGAACATGCGCTTGTTGATTTCAACGAAGATGCTCTCGACGCCGCTCGCCGGGTCGCTGTGCCGCCGCGTGAGATAGCCCCCGTAATAGGGGAAATTAATGCTGACCGAATGGCCAAGGTCTTCGAGTGTCTTGGTGACGAACTGTAGAAATTCGGGCGTGCAGGTCGTCCCGTGTACATCGCCGAGATTGAAATCGGCGCGCGCCTCTCCCGGATCGGCATGGGTCGGTGCGCCGATTGCGGACATGCAATGGCACGAGACCTGAAACGCCCGTCCATGTGCCGCTTTCATGCCCGCGAGAATGCGCGCCAATTCCCGATGGTAAGGCTCGTGGTAGTTGTCGAGCCGCGCCTGGACCTCTTCGACGGTCAGCTTTCGCTCCTGCATCTCCTCGCCGTAGCGCGACAGGCGCTTGATCAGGCCAAGGCCGCGTTCGGTGAAATCGCTCTGCTCGATCGGCCCCGGCCACGACCCTTCGATCTGACGTTCGTCGATATCCGCGGCGCTGCGATTGGTGTCGACATAAGTGTTGGGAAAGCAGGCGTAGAGCATGGTCGCGCCGAATTCCGGGGCCTTGCCGCAAAATTCCTCGACATACATCGAGACGTTGTCGTGGAGGACCGAAAACGGAATCGGCGAGCGAAAGTCATGCGGATATTCGCGCCCGCTTCGCGATACATCGACAAGGACCGGGATCGATTCAACCGCCGGATCGTGGCGCAGAAAGACCCCTGGACAAGCCTCGATCGAACCCGCCATGAACTCTTTCCCTTCCGATATTTGGTGGCCCTGTTGGCAACGGTAATGGCGCGGCCAGTGGCGCCGCAAGTAGACATCTAATTCGGAATTTTCGAGCAGCGATGATTGCGCTAAGCTCGACGGCAACCAACAAAAAAACGGGAGGCGCCACTCCATGGTGCAACTGGTGTTTCTTCATGGTCCGGGCGCCGGCGGCTGTGCCGGGGCTTACGAATATCAAGCGAAGCATTTTCCGGAGAGCGTCGCACCTGATCTACCCGGACACCTGGAAGGGGCGCCGTGCCCGGATGTCGCGCGCTACGCCGACTGGGTGCGGGGTTGGCTCTGGGCGCGGGATATGAAGACCGATTTGGTACTGGTGGGTTACACGCTCGGCGCCTCGATCGCGTTGCAATACGCACTCGACTACCCGGACGAGGTGAAGGGGCTGGTGATCATGACGGTCGCCGCGGAACCGAAAGTGCGCCCGCCCGGCACTTACGAGATGCGCCTCCGGGCAGCGGCGGACCCCAAGGTCTACGAAGCGGAGTGGATCAAGTATCAGCGGGACGCGATGAACCTGGTCGAGCCGGATCTCCGCGAACGCCTGATCGAGAAGCACCGCCAAGTCGGTCCGATGTCGCAGCATCACGACCTCAAGACGATCGACGCCTTCGACGTCCGCGATCGGATCGCCGCGCTAAAGCCGAAGCTGCTCCTGCTGCGCGGGCTGGACGACCACTCCAATCCGCCGAAATACGAGGAAAAAATTCACCAAGCGGTGCCGGGCTCGCAATATGTGGAACTCAACGGCGCCGGCCATTTTCCACCGGTCGAAATTCCGGACAAGGTCAACGAAATGATCGAGGAATTCATCGCCGACCTGTGACGCATTCAAACCATCGAAAAACCACCGTTCACACTGACGACTTGCCCGGTTATCCAACTGGCGGCGTCGGATGAGAGGAATGCCACCATCGGTGCCACGTCCTCCGGAACACCGATCCGGCGGAGCGGATAGGCGCGGACGATTCTGTCCATGTTCTTTGCCAGAAATTCGGCATCGGAATGGGATGTTTGAACCAATCCGAGAGAGACCGTGTTGACGGTAATGTTGCTGCGGCCGAGCTCCTTGGCCAAGGATTTGCCGAGCGCGATGGTGCCCCCTCGCGACGTCGCGGCCATGGAGATATTTGCCTCGCCAATGCGCGAGCTGTCGCCGACAAGGCTGACAATGCGACCGCTGTTCCGTTCGATCATATGCGGCGCTACCGCATGGCAGCAGTGGATCGCGCCATAGAGGCAGGTGTCGATTTGGATTTTCCAATCCGCCGGTCCGGATTCCACGAACCGTTGGATTTTCACATAGCCGGCATTATTGATCAGGATGTCGATTCCGCCCCAATCGTCGATAATCCGCGCCACCATCGCTTTGACCTGATCATAGTCCGATATGTCGGCTTGATACGCTGCCGCCCGGCCGCCCGCATCCTCGATCATCTTGACGCATTCGGCCGCCTCGTCGTCGGATTTCCGATAATTGACCGCGACAATCGCACCATCCGCCGCCAGTTGCCGCGATATTTCACGTCCCGTATCCCGGCCACCTCCGGTGACCAGGGCTATCTTGCCTTCGAGACTGAGTTCCATGTTTTCTAATTACCTCCGGATCGTTCTCGTGCCGCGGTCACCAGTCGGTGAAGCCGTGCGGGTGTAATCGGTAGTTCCACGATATCTATGCCAAACGGCGACAGCGCGTCGGCAACGGCGTTGGCAATCGCCGCCGGTGCCCCGATCGTGCCGCCCTCACCCATGCCTCGGTAGCCGCCGATCGTCCCTGCCGCCTCGGTGTCGAGATGGGCAACGTCCAGCGCCGGCACCTCGACGGCGGTCGGCACGGCATACTCCGCCAGGTTGGCGGAGAGGATCTGGCCGGCCTCGTCATGCACGACTTCCTCGTAGAGCGCGGCGCCGATCCCTTGTGCCACGCCGCCACGGACTTGCCCGTCGACGATCATGGGGTTGATCACACGGCCGCAATCCTCGGCAACAAAATAGCGTTTGACGTCGACCTCGTAGGTCTCGGAATCGATCTCCACGACGGCAATGTGAGTGGCCGACGTCGTCGTCCCGAACTGCGGATCGTAGAGCTTGGTCGCTCTGAGATCGAGAGTCTCGCGCATTTCCGGCGGAAACCGGCCCATCTCCGAATAGACGGCGCGACCGAGCTCCGCCAGGCTCAGTTTCCTGTTGAGGCCCTTCGCCTCGATCAGGCCATCCTCGATGTCGATGTCGTCCCTTTCCACTTCCAATATGAACGCGGCGGCCTCCACGACCTTCTCCCGAACGGTTCGCGCGGAAAGGTGGGCGGCGCCACCGGCCAGAACGGTGCTGCGACTGGCATAGGTGCCGGTGCTATGCGTCACCGCCGCACTGTCGCCGTGAACCACACGCACGTCTTCGACTCGAACCCCTAACTCCTCGGCCACGATTTGCGCCAATGTCGTCTCCAACCCTTGGCCGTGCGAGGCGATACCGAACGTCGCCGTCACCGCACCCGAGGCGTCGATCTCGACGGTCGCACTTTCAGTGCCGGTGTTGATCGGCATGCCGGGCGCCGCGGACATGCGCGATCCGATACCGGTCAATTCGGCATAGGACGCAATACCGATTCCGACCCATCGGCCGGCGGCGCGCGCGGCCCGCCGCTCCGCCTTCAAGGTCTCGTATCCGATGCCGTCGCAGGCGCGTTGCAGACAGTCGTCGAAGCCGGACCTATCCCACACGATCCCGGACGCCGTCTTGTAGGGGAACTGGTCTTGCTTGACGAAATTCAACGCTCGGATCGCGGCCGGATCCATCGACAGTTCCGCCGCGGCCATGTCCATCAAGCGCTCCAATACGAACGCCGCGGCCGGCCGGCCGACGCCGCGATAGGGCCCGGTCGGCGGTTTATTCGTCGTGACGACGCTGACCCGGCCGGAATAATTGGGCATGACGTAAGGGCCGGGCAGGAAACCCGCGACCTGCATCGGCTCCAACGCCGCGGTCCAGGGATAGATCGAACCGGCGCCGGCATCGCCCAGAATGTCCGCCTGGATACCGAGCAACCGCCCGTCGGCATCCAACGCCAACTCCGCCTCGACGGTTTCATCGAACGCCTGGCTTGTCGACGTCAGGTCCTCCCGCCGATCGCTGACCCATTTGACCGGCCGACCCAGGTGACGGGAAAGCACGCAAACGAGGATCTCCTCCGGATAAAGCGACGCCTTGGAACCGAAACCGCCGCCCACGTCGGGTGCGACGACACGGATGCTGTGTCCCGGCATGTCCAGCACCTCGACCAGTGCGTCCCGGATAATTCCCGGAACCTGCGTCGACGAGTACAGGGTGAGCGCGCGCTTGCCTTTACTGTAATCCGCAAGATAGCTCCGGGTTTCGATCGCAACCGGGGTCTTGCGGTGAATTCGGAATCGGCCCGACACCCGCACGGAAGCGGCCGCGAAAGCCGCCGGCACATCGCCGCGCTCGAATGTGCGTTGGACAAGCAGGTTGCTGTCGTGACCGTCATGAAGGACTGTTTCGGTTTCCTCCAACGCGGCCGTTGCCGAGACGATCGGCGGAAGCGGCTCGTAATCGACCTTCACCGCGGCGAGGGCATCTTCAGCGCAGTGCCGGCTTTTGGCGGCGACGGCGACAACCGGTTCGCCGACATAGCGCACCTTGTCGCGGGCCAGCGCGTTAAACGGCGTGCTGCGATATCCCTTCATGGTCGACATCGCGTAAATCGTGCGCGCGCGGCGCTGCAACTGTTCGGCCGTGAACACGCATACGACATCCGGCATTTTCTCGGCGGCGCCGACCTCGATGCCGAGAATGCGGGCATGCGCGCGGTCGCTCCGAAGAATCGCGACATGCAGCGTGCCGTCTCGTTTAAGGTCGTCGACAAAAGCGCCATTGCCGGAAAGCAGCCGGGGGTCTTCCAGCCGCTTCACCGGAGAGCCTATGATCTTCGGCCGCGTGTCAAAATCCATGGGATCGTCCCGCCCCCGGATTACTAAACATTACCTTCCAAAAACACGAAATCTCGCCCAATTCCCGCGACGGTTTCGGGGAGGCTGCCGGTGAAATCGCTCATGCTGCGTTCTCCCAGCCCCACCAAGCTGAAATCGCCTCGCCCATGACGAGTTTCTTGTCCTCGCCGCCGAGCCAGGGCAATTCCTCGGTGAACATGTCCACGCATTCGCGCCACGAGCACGGCATCTTCGAGATGTCGGTGCCCCAGAACATACGGTTCGGCCCGAAGGCATCGTAAATCTGTTGAAGGTATGTATGCATCGCGGGAAACGGATAGGCCTCGCTGGAATAGCCGGGTGCGCCCGTCGCCTTGACCGCCACATTGGGGAATTTCGCCAGCGCCAGAAGCTCGGGCATGTGGGTCATGGCTTCGGCATCCTTGAGCGTGGTATTGCCGCCGCGCCCGCCGAGGTGATCGATGGTCAAACGAAGACCGGGATGGCGCTCGGCGATTTGCCCGAAGAGGGCGAGCGAATCCGTCGCCAGCGCCGAGATCGGTACCCCGGCGCGTTCGGCGGCCGGCCAGAGCCAGTCCAACTCGCCGTCGTGCAGCCATCGTTTAGCGGGCTCGCTCAGGAAGGTATATCGGAGACCGAGCATGCCCGGTTGGTCTCGCCAATTCGCGATCCGCGATCGGGAGTCCGGATGGTCGAGCGGCAGCGACCCCATGATCGCGAACCGGCCGGGGTAGGTCCGCACCGCCTCGAACGCCATGTCGCTCGACCCCGGATCCCAGCTCGGCGGATGGATGACCGCAGCGTCGACTCCGCCCTCATCCATCAGTGCGATCGCCTCCTCGGGCGTAAAGGACGTCACCTGCCAATGCGCTTGATTGCTTGGCAAGCCGGTTCCCCAGACGTGAATTTGAGCGTCGACGATCTGCATCGCGTTTTCGTCCTTCAATGGTTGGGTGTTCTCAGGTCCGGCATGACGATGCACGGCGGCCGATGACGAACCCTCTTTCCTGAACGCAAATGGCGCCCGCGCACCAGGGGCTTCGTGGAAAGCGGCACATCGGTGACCGCGGAATCGAATACGCGCATGGCATCCTTCGGGTTCAGCTTGATTGGGAACTTGGAAAAGATAACGCGGCGAGGTGAGTATCGCCCAACTAAAAGAACACTTCCCGGCCCAATGACGGAATCCACCGCAAGGCCGGGGATTTTATGCGTTGGCGGCCTGCCCGCGCGCTATTTCTCGTCGACGATCTTCTCCCGCGCCTTATTGACCATCTTTACGCAGCCCTTCTTTTTGCCCTTGGCCAGCAACGACTTCGCCTTCTTAATCCACTTTTCGATGGCCTCGATCGCGCCCGTTTTGACCTCGGGGACCTCCATTAATTCCTTCTCGGCTAACGCGATATCTTCGGCGCAGTCGGCCATCGCGGGCGTGACCATGGGGCTGGCGAGGATAAAAAATTGCGAGGACGGCGCTCAAGAGTACTTTTGTCATCGTCTTGTCATTCCTTGTTGGTTTTAAGTTTTTGAACCTGGGAGGCGCCGACCAAACGGGAAACGCCGACGGCCCTCCGCGGTGGGTTATTGCTTCAAGTAGCTATTGTATCCCGACGCCCTCCGCGTCAAACCTTAGTATAATACCTCTTTCTTTATTCGATCCGGAACACCTGCACGAGGCTACCGAGGCCCGCTTCGGGTCGATACCAGGACTTTCAGGAAACCACGGCGAACGACCGATTGACGCCGAACGGCGGACCTTGCTTAGCGGAGACTCCGCAATCGAGCTCGCCGCCCTTAACGGGATTACATTTCGCCTCGCGCCGGCCTAGCTTATCAATGTGATCGAAAGGGATAATTGCCGATGTCATGGGAACCGGACCTCGACGAATTGAAGTAACGGGCGACCAAGACCGACCAGCTGGACGGGTCCGAGCGGGTCGAGATGCCGGCTGATGACGGGTGCTCCCACGAGGTCGGCAAGATCGCCGGGAAGACGATTACACGATTCGAGACCTGACCATATAGGTGCTATGCCGCTCCGGTGGCGATCCAATCAACAAGAAGAACGACCCCACCATGAGCTATGCGATTTCCCCAACGACCCCGGCCGGCGAGCGCCTCATTGCCGCGGCCAGCGACCTCATCGAAACGTTTCGGGCCCGGGCCGACGCGGCGGATCGGGCGAACGAGGTTTGCGCGGAAAACTATACCGACCTGCAACGGAGCGGCGTCGCGGCGGCGTTCGTGCCGGAGGAACTCGGCGGAATGGGCCTCCGCTCCATTCACGACTGGACGCTGGCCATCGCCACACTTGCCAAGGGCGACGGCTCGGCCGCGATCGCGATCAGCATGCATTTTTCGGCGACGCGCGGGTTGGCGGCCCTCTACCGGGGCAGCGAGGCCGGCTCCGCCCCCCAGCTTCGGGCCAAGGCGATCCTCGAGGCGGTTGCCAGGCGCGAGATGCTCATTTGCTCCACGACCACGGAACGGGGCACGGACAATCTTCATCCCCTGGCGGAAGCGACGTGGACGGAGGAAGGCTGGCGGCTCAATGGGGCGAAGCACTTCGTCACCATGTCGCCCCTGGCGACCCACGTCGCCAGCAATGTGCGCATGCGCGATGCGGAGGGCGATCACATCGCCAACGTCCTCCTGCCCATGACGACGGAAGGGCTTCGGCAGCTGGGCGATTGGGATGCGCTCGGCATGCGCGCCTCGGGAAGCCAGTCGATACAATTCGAGAATTGCCTGGTGCCCCACGATGCGTTGCGCACGATCGGCCCTTGGGGACAGTGGAGCATTCCGGTCCTGGTGCATCGAACGATGGCGAACGTGCCGTTGGTCGGCGCGTTCCTCGGCATCGCGGAAGCGGCGCTCCAATATGCGCTCGACGGGCAGCGGACGGACAAACGCGCCGAGACCCGATCCGGCGTGCATCATGCGCTGGCGGAAATGGAGATATTGCTCGCGACCTCGCAAAGCATCCTGGCGCGGCTGGGCGAACGGCTCGATGCGTTCATGGCCGAGACCAACGGGGGCGCCACGGCGACCATCGAGCAAGGCCATGAATTGATGAAGGATTATCAAAGCGCCAAATGGGTCGTGAACCGGCACGCGATCGACATCGTCAGTCAGGCCATGGATTTGAGCGGCGGCGGTGGATATTTGGCGCGAAATCCGCTCTCGCGCTTGTATCGGGACGTGAGAGCGGGACCGTTCATGCAGCCTTATTCCCCCATCGATGCGCGTGAATACATGGGCAAGGTGCTTCTCGGCGCATATCCCGAGATGTGACGCGGGGCAAGGGTTCGTCGGCGGATGTGACGACGCGATCCTCCGCGGGGCCCGCCGCTCCCGCCGGGAATACATTTCCCCCGTCTCCGACATAGCTTATCAATGTGATCGAAAGGGGAATTTGCCGATGTCATGGGAACCGGAACTCGAGGAATTGAAGCGACGGGCGGCCTTCGCCGACGAGCTGGGTGGCCCCGAGCGGGTCCAGCGCCAGAAGGATGGCGGGCGCTACACGATCCGCGAGCGGGTCGTGATGCTGGCCGACGAAGGGTCCTTCCATGAGATCGGCAAGATCGCCGGCATGGCGGAGTACGATTCAAAGAATGATCTGGAGAAGCTGACGCCGTCGAATTTCGTCTTCGGCCGCGCGACGCTTGACGGCCGGCCGGTAATCATCGGCGGCGACGATTTCACGGTTCGCGGCGGCTCCGCCGACGCCACCATCAAGGAAAAGCACAATCTCTGCGAAAAGATGGCGAATTCGCTCCGCCTGCCGCTGGTGCGCCTGGTTGAGGGATCGGGCGGCGGCGGGTCGGTCAAGACGATCGAGACGACCGGCCGCGCCAATGTGCCGGGCGTGCAGGGCTGGGACACCGTGGTCGAGAATATGGGCACCGTGCCGCGCGTCGCCCTTGGTCTCGGCTCTGTCGCGGGGCTGGGAGCAGCGCATCTCGCCGCCGCCCATTATTCGGTCATGATCAAGGAGAAGTCGGCCCTCTTTGTTGCCGGTCCGCCGGTCGTGGAACGGACCGGCCAGAAACTGACCAAGAACGAGCTTGGCGGCTGGCGCATCCAGTTGAAGGCGGGGGCTGTCGACGACGCGGTCGACACCGAAGAAGAGGCTTTCGAGCGTGCCCGGCAATTCCTGTCCTATCTGCCGCCCTCGGTTCATGAACTGCCGCCGCGCGGCCCCCGGGACGACGACCCGAACCGGCGCGTCGAATGGCTGATCGACGCCATCCCTCGCGATCTTCGCAAGGTCTACAAGATGCGCCCGATCGTCGAGGCGGTGGTCGACGAGGGCTCGTTCTTCGAGTTCGGCCAGATGTACGGCCGCTCGGTAATCACCGGCCTGGCACGGCTAGACGGCTGGCCGGTGGCGATAATGGCGAGCGATCCCTATTCCTATGGCGGCTGTTGGACGGCCGATACCTGCCGAAAGGTGGAGCGATTCGTCGACACCGCCGAGACCTTCCATCTTCCGGTGGTCTATCTGGTGGATTGCCCCGGCTTCCAAGTCGGGCTCGAGGCGGAACAGAACGGCACCATCAAGGAAGGGGTGCGCGCGATGAGTGCCATTTGGCAAACCACTATGCCGTGGTGCGCCATGATCGTCCGCAACGTCTTCGGCGTCGCAGGCGCCGCGCACAAGAACGGCGGGCGCTTCTGCACCCGCTATGCCTGGCCGTCCGGCCGCTGGGGTTCGCTACCGCTCGAAGGCGGGATCGAGGCGGCCTACCGCGCCGATATCGCCGATGCCGACGATCCCGACGCCAAACTGGCCGAGATCGAGGACCGGCTCAATAAGCTCCGCTCGCCCTTCCGCTCGGCCGAAACCTTTTGGATCGAGGAGATCGTCGATCCGCGCGAGACGCGGAGCCTGCTTTGCGATTTCGCCAACACCGCGGCCCCGCTCCGCGAACCCGGCCCGCGCATGCATATGATGCGGCCGTAAATAGGGAGAGCAACCCATGAATACGCCGATCCTCGACACCGGAACGATCGTCGACACAACCGGCGGGCGCCTTCGCGGCACCGATCGGGACGGCGTCAAGGTTTTCAAGGGCATTCCCTACGGAGAGTCCACGGCGGTATCGGCCCGCTTCCTGCCGCCGACGCCCGCCGCCCCCTGGACCGGCGTTCGCGATACGCTCGATTTCGGGGCCCGGGCACCGCAGCAAGAGGCGGTGATCCGCCCGGCCAATGCCTGGATTCGCGACACCCGGCCGACGGGCGAGGACTGTCTGGTCCTCAACGTCTTCACGCCAAGCACCGAGGACGGCGCGAAGCGACCGGTGATGGTCTGGCTGCATGGCGGCGGCTATACGACCGGCACCGGCAGCGCCCCCGGTCTCGACGGCACCAATCTCGCGCGGCGCGGCGATACCGTCATCGTCACCCTGAACCATCGCCTGAACGCCTTCGGTTACAGCTATCTCGGTGAGATGGGCGACGACCGCTTCGCCGATTCCGGCAATGCGGGGATGCTCGACATTGTGCTCGCGCTTAGCTGGGTGCGCGATAATATCGCGGCGTTCGGCGGTGATGCGGGCAATGTGACGATCTTCGGCCAGTCGGGCGGCGGCTCCAAGGTCGCGGTCATGATGACGATGCCGGCGGCGAAGGGACTGTTTCAGAAGGCAATCATCCAGAGCGCCTCCTCCCACCTTCGACTGGCAACGAAAGAGAACGCGGCCCGAGCGGCCCACGATCTGATGAGCGCGTTGGACATGCAGGGCGCCACCGCCGGGGATTTGCAAAAGGTGCCGGCCGAGGCCTATCACGCGGCCTATATGGCGACGGTCAAGGCCCACAACGCCAATGACAGCTTCCGTCCGGTCGTCGACGGCAGATCGCTCGCCAACCATCCCTTCGATCTGGACGCCGCCGATCTCGCGGCCGACGTCCCGCTCATGATCGGGTCCTGCGAGACCGAGCGGTCGTTCTACGACATCACCCGCGATCCGGCCGAACTCCCGCTTTCAGAGGACACCCTTCGCGATCAAACCGGCCGTTTCGTTGGCATCGACGACGAGCATGCCGCCGCGCTGATCTCGGGCTACCGGGAAGGCCGGGCGGATCTATCGGCCCGCGATCTCTTCAACGTCATCACCAGCGACCATATGTATCGGCGGAACGTCGTCGAGGCGGCGGAGATCAAGTCGCGTCAGGGGGGTGCGCCCGCCTATCTCTACGAGTTCACCTGGAAGACGCCGGCACTCGACGGAATTCTCAAGACACCGCATACGCTCTGCATCCCCTTCGTCTTCGGCACGGTCGAGACCGCCGCCGACTTCACCGGCACGGGCCCCAAACAGACGGCCCTCATGCACCGGGTGATGGACACCTGGATTGCCTTCGCGCGGACGGGAAACCCGAACAATGCGGGGCTCCCCGACTGGCGGCCCTACGACGCGGAGACGCGGTCGACGATGATCTTCGACAATGATTGCCGCCTAGAGATGGACCCGAAGCCCGAGGACCGAGCCCGGATCGGCGCCTGCCCCCGCTTCGTCTCCGATCGGCAATGGCCGATGGCGGCTTGAGCGCCGCCCACCCGCGTCAATCCCGCGAAGGCGGGAAACCAGGCGGCATCACCCTCAATGCTCGAACATGATGACGTCTCGGGCGGTCTCGCCCGTCTTCAGCGCATCCATCGCGTCGTTGATGTCTTCGAGGCCAATATGCCCCGAGAGCAAATCGTCGAGCTTGAGCTTTCCGGCGAGGTAGAAATCGACGTAATTCGGCATGTCGACCCGAAAGCGGTTCGACCCCATGGCACAGCCGAGAATCTTTTTCTCTTGCAGGAATTCGGCCGCATGGAGTTCGATCTTGGTGCCGTGGGGGACCATGCCGATAATCGTCGCGGCCCCGCCCGGGCGTAACATCTCGAAGGCCTGTTCGGCGGTCTGCTTGAGGCCGATCGCCTCGAAGGCGTAATGCACGCCGCCGTCGGTCAGCTCCTTGATCTGTTCGACCGCATCGCCGGCCGAGGCGTCCACGACATCGGTGGCACCGAAGGCCTTGGCGAGGTTGAGCTTACTTCCCACCATATCGACCGCGATGATCCGCCCGGCGCCTGAAATCGCCGCACCGTTGACGCAGGAGAGCCCAACACCGCCGCAACCGATCACCGCCACGGTCGAGCCAACCTCGACCTTGGCCGTGTTGTGGACCGCGCCGACACCCGTGGTGACGCCGCAGCCGATCAAGGCCGCCTTGTCGAGCGGCATGTCCTTCCTGATCTTCACCAGCGCATGCTCATGGACCAGCATTTGCTCGGCGAAGGAGGAGAGGTTGGCGAATTGCTGAACCGTTCTTTCCGCTTGGTTGAGCCTGGGGGGCTGGTCCCGCCGGCGGCGCGTTTCACGCCCGTCGCAGATCGACATATGACCCGTCAGGCAGGCCTCGCAATGGCCGCAGAAGGCGGAGAGGCAGGTGATGACATGATCGCCCGGTTCCACGTAATCGACGTCCGAGCCGACCTGCTCCACCACGCCAGCCGATTCGTGCCCCAGCACGACCGGCAAACGGAAGGGATAGAGCCCCTCCACAAAATGGAGATCGCTATGGCAGACACCCGCGGCGGCCGTTCGCACCAGAACCTCGCGCGGTCCCGGCTTGTCGATTTCCACATCCTCGATCACCAGTGGCTTGCCCACCTCGTGCAGCACGGCGGCTTTCATCACGTCTCTCCTATGCTTTGAACTCTCTTAAACGGGATTGTCGCAAGGGGTTCCGGACGGGTCAAATCACCCGCCGATCAGAACCGTTCCAGCAGCATCCCCTTGCCCATCAGCCGATCCTCGATCCCGATGGCGCGTAGCGCGTGCCAGATCAGCGCGGCATTGATCGGCAGGACCGGCTTGCCGAGCTGCTTCTCCAGGGTCGGGAAGAGGTCGAGATTGCTGAGGTTGGTGCCGACCTGGACGATGGCATCGACATCGTCGCCCTCGAGCTGGTTCAGGACGATGTCCAGGACTTGGGATTGCGGCGTGTGGGCGATGCTGTTGGCGGTGTCGCATTTGAGGCCGACAAGGCGGCGGATCTCGTAGCCGCTCTCCTCGAAGAAGCGATACACCTGTTCGTCGGCGACCGCTTGATATGGCGTCAGAACCGCCAGTGTCTTGGCGCCGAGCGCGGTCAGGGCGGTATCGACCGCATTCGCGCCGGTGGTCAGGCCGACCGTGGGCCCGATTACCTCGCGGACGCGCGCCTTGAAGGCCTCGTTGCCGGCCGCCCCGCCCCAGAAGGTCTCGGCCGACATGCCCATTACGACGTGATCGACCTCGGCGGTGACGATGTCGCGCATGGCCAGCGGGATCGTCTCCTGGATCGCCTCGACGAACTTTAGGAACGTGTCGTCGTTGGAAAGGTCGCGCACCTCGATGAAGAACCGCGCCACATGCCAGCTGATGCCCTCGGGCAGGATGCGCTGGAGGTCGTATTCTACCGCGATATTGGTCGACGGCACGACGACGCCGATGCGTCCGCGCGCGCCAATCCAAGGGTCCTGCGCCTTCGCCGCTTGGGCCGTATCATTCATGAGAGAATTGCCTTCGATTTTGTTACCGGTTGACGCTGGATGCATCACCTCGCGAGGATACCTCATTCTCGGGGAAGAGCGACAGCGTAAGGGGGAAACCCAAGGATGGAAAAGGCCGTGGCCATGAAAGGGGCGGACAATGTCGCGACCTGTCTCGCCGACATGGCGAAGGGGTCCGCGATCGCGGTCGCCAGGGACGGCGACCGGATCGAGGTGACCCTGCGCGACGATATCCCCTTCGGACATAAAATCGCCCTGGCCGACATTCCGGCGGGGACCGAGGTGCTGAAATATGCCGAGGTGATCGGTCTAGCGACCCAAAACATTGCCGCCGGTGACCACGTCCACGTGCATAACGTCGAAAGCCGCCGTGCCCGGGGGGATAAGACATGACGACCGAGATCATGGGTTATCGGCGTGCGGACGGAACCGTCGGTATCCGCAACCTGGTCGCCGTCCTTTCGGCGATGGACAACACCAACCCCTGTGCCCGGCGGATCGTCGACATCGTGGCAGGAACCGTCCTCCTGGAGACGCCGTTCGGCCGGACCCAGATCGGACACGACTTCGAAATGACCTTGAAGACGCTGGCGGGATTCGGCCGGCACCCGAACGTGGCGGCGGTCCTGGTACTCGGCTTGAGCCTGGAGACCGCCTCGGCATTGGCGGCCCGGATCGAGCCTTCGGGGAAACCGGTCGCCGTCTTGGGATTACAGGAAGCGGGCAGCACCATGGCACTTACCGGCGAGGGGGTCCGGGTCGCGGCCGATCTCGTCGTCGCCGCCTCGGAGAACGCGCGCGCCCCCGTTCGCTTCGCCGAGCTTGCGATCGCCGTCGAATGCGGCGGGTCCGACACCACCTCGGGGCTGGCCTCCAACCCGGCGGTGGGTCTTTTCGCCGATCGTTTCATCGACGAGGGCGGCACGATCATCCTCTCGGAACCGGCGGAGTTCATGGGGGCCGAGCATATCCTGGCCGACCGCGCTGTCGATCCCGCGGACGGCGAACGCATTTACGAAATGGTAAAATGGTTCGAGGACGAGGCGGCGCGGGCCGGGGTCGACATGCGCGGCACCAACCCCACCCCGGACAACATCGCCGGCGGGTTGACCACGCTTGAGGAAAAGTCCCTCGGCGCCATCGCGAAAGGCGGCTCGCGGCCGATCGTCGAGGTGATCGACTATGCGGATACGCCCTCGAAGCAGGGACTCGTCATCATGAACACGCCGTCGGCGGCCTGCGAATCGATGACCGGGCTGGTCGGCGGCGGCGCCCAGATGGTGATCTTCTCGACCGGGCGCGGCAACGCCATCGGCGCGCCCGTCGCCCCGACCATAAAGGTCACCGGCAACCCCCACACGGCGAAAACCATGCGCGAGAACATCGACGTCGATGTGAGTGCGGTCATCTCCGAAGGCGAGAGCCTGGAGGTCGCCGCCGACCGACTCTGGACCGAGATGATCAAGATCGGCAACGGCAAGATCACCCGCTGCGAGGTATTGGGCGAGGACCAGCTCTCCGTCAGCCGTTTCGGGCCATCGGTGTAGCCATGCGTACGGAATACGTACATCCGCTACCTTTCCACCTTTCCTCCGCGGCACCTATGCGCAGCGAAGTGCCGGAGATACCACAGAAAAGTCCACGGATTCCAGGATTTTTGGGAATACTGCGAAAATCGTACGCGTACGTACCTGCCTTCTTCTCGAAAGTTTACCGATGACCGACATTACCCTCTCTCTCGATGACCTTCGGGCCCTAGCAAAGGACGTTCTGATCGCCCATGACACCGGCCCCCTAAACGCGGCACTGGTCGCCGATGCCCTCTGCCGCGCCGAGGCGGACGGCCAGAAGGGTCACGGAGCGTCCCGCATTCCCTCCTATTCGGCGCAATCCAAGACCGGCAAGGTCGACGGACACGCCGTACCTGAATTGGAACAAGTCGGCCTGGCGGCGCTCCGCATCGACGCCAGGAGCGGATTCGCCTATCCCGCCCTCGAGATGGCAATCGCCGCACTCGCCGATCTGGCGCCGGAGACCGGGATCGCGGCGGCGGCGATCGCCCATTCGCATCATTCGGGCGTCGCCGCCCATCACGTCGAACCCCTGGCGGATAAGGGCTTGGTCGGGCTCAGCCTCGGCAACGGACCGGTCGCCATAGCCCCTTGGGGCGGCACCAAGGGCGTCTTCGGGACCAACCCGCTCGCCTTCGCGGCCCCTCGTCCATCGGCCCCGTCGCTCGTCATCGATATGAGCCTCAGCAAGGTCGCGCGCGGCAAGATCAACGTCGCGGCCCAGAAGGGCGAAGCCATTCCCGAGGGCTGGGCCGTCGATGCGCATGGGCAACCGACGACCGATCCCAATGCCGCCCTCGACGGCACGATGCTCCCCATGGGCGACGCCAAGGGCGCACAGCTCGTGCTTATGGTCGAGATCCTGGCCGCCGCCCTCTCCGCGTCGCAATTCGGTTTCGAGGCGAGTTCCTTCTTCACCGGCGAAGGCGGTCCGCCGCATATCGGCCAATTCCTGATTGCGATCGATCCGGGGCCGTTTTCGAAGGGCGGCTTCGGTGCCAGGATCGAGGACCTTTTGGCCGCCATCGCCGACCAGCCGGGGACGCGCCTGCCGGGCACGCGACGGCTCAATCTGCGGGCGGCCGCGGCGCGGGACGGCGTCGCCATCCCGGCGGCCCTTCATGACGAATTGCAGGACTTGCGGACCGGAAAAGACTAGAGTTTCCGAAATTACGAGACACAGGGGGAGAAGGACATCATGGGTTCAACGATATTTGCGGGCGCGGCCAACTGGTCCGCCGCCGACAATGCCGATCACCGATTCGGCCTGTTTCGCATGGAAACCGGTAATGGCGGTTGGGAGACCTTGACCGAAGGCTTGCCGGACAAGGTCGAGATTCGCCATCTCGCGTTCGCGCCGAGCGAGCCCGACACCCTCTATGCCGGCACCCATGCCGGTCCCTACCGCAGCCGCGACGGCGGCCGAAGCTGGGAGGCCTTGACGCTGCCGAGCGAGAATGCGGTCGTCTGGTCGCTGCTGCTGCATCCGACCGATCCGAACATTATTTACGCTGGGACGCAGGAACAGGGCCTCTTCCGTAGCGAGAATGCCGGCGCCAGTTGGACCGAACTTGCCCTCCCCGACCCCGCCGGGCTTTGCAAGATGGATTTTGCGAGCCGGGTCGTCCGCATGACCCTCGACCCCGCGAACCCCGAGGAAATTTATGTCGGGATCGAGGTTGGCGGTCTCGTTCGCAGTCTCGACGGCGGGGAGACCTTCGAGGATTGCTGCGAGGATCTGTTGCGGCTCTCGCGACTGGACCATCTCCGCAGCCGGATCGGCAGCGATACCGATGCCGAGGGCATGATGGACACCCATGCCGTGACCATCAGCCCGGCCCATCCGGGCACGGTCATTCTGGCGACCCGCATGGGTCTTTTCCGCAGCGACGACAAGGCGGAAACCTGGCGCGAGCTCGATATCGGGCGATACTCGGATCTGACTTATGCGCGGGACGTCCAGGTCTCGCCGCATGATCCCGGCATGCTCTACGCCGCCTTCAGCGCCGCCGCCGTCAGCGATGCGGGCTCACTCTACCGCAGCGGCAACCTCGGCGAGACCTGGAGCCGCTTTGACCACGACGTCTCGGTCGACAGCACGATGATGCATATCGGGCAGAGCGCGGCGGCGCCGGAACGGGTCATTTGCGGTGCCCGGCGCGGTCAGGTCTTCGCGACCGAGGATGGCGGGGCCAACTGGACCGAATATTCCCTACCGGGCGGCGTCCAGGGCGTCTACGCGGTGGCCTGCGCCTAACCGATGAAGTTCGGAAGTGACGAGCGACGCGTGTAACTACCGCGGCCAAATGCGGAGCGCTATGAGGCCGCCGTCGATCGGCAACATCAGCCCGGTGATCCAGCGCGACTCGTCGCTCAACAGATAGACCGCGCCATGGCCGATGTCCCAGGCCGTGCCCTCGGTCTCCATCGGCACCATTTTGGCGCGCCGTTCGCGCGCCGCCGGGCCCAGGCGCTCGACCAGCGGCGTGTGGACCGAGCCGATGATGATGCAGTTGGCGCGGATTCGGTCGAGCACGAAATCCGCCGCGACCGACAAGGTGAACCCGTGCAGCCCCGCCTTCGCGGCCGAGTAGGCGACCGAACCCGTCTCCGCCATCAGGCCGAGGGCGCCCGCGATCGACGAGATGTTGACGACCGAACCGCCACCGGCCCGCTTCATCGCCGGAATGGCCGCCCGGGTCGACAGCATCGCTGTCTTCAGGTTGACTTCGATGATGTCGTCCCACGCCGCTTCGTCGATCTCCTCGACGGAACCGGGGGCGCCGTAGCCGACATTGTTCACGAGACCGTCGAGCCGGCCATAGGCATCCTCCGCGGCGGCGACCATCGCCTTGGTGTCCTCATCCTTTGTCACGTCGCCGACGAAGACCATCGCTTCCCCGCCCTCGGCGACGATACTTTCCCGCAGCGCCTCCGCGCGCTCGGCAGAGCGGTTGACCAGCACCACCTTGGCGCCCTCGCGGGCGGCGAGGACAGCCATCGCCATGCCGTTGCCGACCCCCTCGGCCCGCGGCGCCGCCCCGGTCACGATAATCACCTTGTCTTGAAGCCGTCCGGCCATGTTTTCCGCTCCTAATTCCCGTCACCGCTCACGCGGCGGTATCGTACTCGCGCCGGACCCGCGCCACGAGTTCGGCCACCGTCGGGATCTCCTTCACACCCTCGACCGAATGCCCGGCCGACCAGATATCGCGCCAGCGCTTCGGCCGTTTGTCGGGGTTGATGTCCTCGGAGATGTTGATCATGCCCCGCGCAGGAAGGGCGTCCGGGTCGAGCCCGGCGGCCACGATAGAGGGCCGAAGCTTGTTCGTCGGCAGACCGGTGAAGGCGCTGGTCAGCAAGACATCGTCCATCGAGGAATCGACCAGCATGTTCTTGAACCCATCGACGGCCATACTCTCCTCGGTCGCGATGAAGCTCGTACCCATATAGGCGAGATCGGCGCCAAGGGCCTGGGCCGCGCGCAAGGCCACGCCGTCGTTGATCCCGCCGGCCAGCACGACCGGCCCGTCGTAGAATTCCCGAACAGCGCGCACGAAGGCGAAGGGATTGGCCCAGCCGGCCTGTCCGCCCGCGCCCGCGGTCAGTAGGATCAAGCCGTCGACACCGACCGAAACCGCCTTTCTGGCATGGCGCATCGAGGCGATGTCGGCGAAGACTTTGCCGCCATAGCCGTGGATCGTCTCCATGATCGGCTCCGGGTTGCCGACGCTGGCGATGATCAGCGGCGCCTTGTGCTTGGCAACGAGGGCCGCGTCCTCGTGCAATCGCTTGTTCGAGCCATGGACGATCAGGTTCGGCGCATAGGGCGCGCCGGCCGCGGTCTCTTCCGACATGCGGCCGAGCCACTGGTCGAGCTCCTCCAAGGTCCGGCAATTGGCGGTCGGGAAGGAGCCGATGACGCCCGACCTCGAGGCCGCGATCACCAGATCGAGCCCCGAAACCAGGAACATCGGCGCCGCGATCACCGGAAGCCGGAGGCGCTCGGCGATTTCCGGCGGCAGGCTCATCCTTCCTCCCGATCCCGCCTTCTAGGTCGAATAGTCCGAGAAGGCGACCGTGGTGGCCCCCGCCATATTGTCGGTCTTGACGTTGACCAAGGCCACTTGGCCGGCCTCGTTCGCCTTCCGGGCACGGTCGAGGGCGGGGCGGATGTCGTCCGGATTCTCGACGTATTCGCCGTGGCAGCCGAGACCCTCGGCCATCTTGTCATAGCGGGTATAGCCGAGTTCGCGGCCCGGTTTGCTGTTATTCGGATCAGCCGTCCAGCCGCCGTTGAGACTGACCACCACGGTGATCGGCAGGTTGTGGCGAACCGCCGTGTCGAGCTCCATGGCGTTGATGCCGAAGGAGCCGTCACCATGCACCACGACCACCTGCTTGTCCGGCTTCGCGGCCTTGGCGCCGACGCCGAGCGGCAGGCCGACGCCCATCGTCCCGAAGCAGCCCGAATTCATGCGATGAGCCGGCATAAAACTCGGCATCGCCTGACGGCCGAAATTCAGGATCTCCTGGCCGTCGACACAAAGGATACCGTCACGGTCGATGAAATCCCGGACCTCCTTGCAAAGCCGCAAGGGATGGACCGGCGTCGACGGGTTGGAGAGAATTTTCTCCGCTTCCTCGGTCTTAGAGGAATTGCGACCTCGCAGCCGCTCGCGCCAACTGGCATAGGTGTCCGGTGTGATCGAGCCCTTGATCGCGTCGGTGAGTTGCTCCAACACCGTCTTCACATCGGCGATGACGCCGACATCGAGCTTTCGGGGGCTATTGGCGATCTCGCCGGGGTCGATGTCGACGCGCACCACGGCGGCGTCCGCATTGAAGCGCGGCGGGGCGGCATGGCCGATCATGTAGTTCATGCGCGTTCCCAGGACCAGGATCACATCGGCATCGCGGAAAGCGGTCGAGCGCGAGGTGAGATAGCAGTACTCGTGATCCTCGGGGATGACACCGCGACCCTGCGGCGTGGTGTAGAAGGGGATGCCGGAGGCGTCGACGAAAGTCTTGAGTTCGGCCGAGGCCTCGGACCAGATGATGCCCGTGCCGGAGATGATGACGGGCTGTTTGGCACCCTTCAGCAGATCGACAATCTGTTTCAACTGATCGTCCTCGGCCGCCGGGCGGCTCCGTTTCGAGGGGTCCCAGGGATCCGGCCAGTCGAGTGTGTTCTCGTCGACATCGGCGTAGAGCACGTCGCCCGGAAGGTCGAGATAAACCGGACCCGGCTTGCCGCTCATCGCCTCGTGGAAGGCGCGGTTGACCAGTTCCGGAATGCGTTTTGGGTTGTGGACGCGGTCGGACCATTTGGTGCAGGTGTCGAACATCGGAAGTTGCTGGATTTCCTGGAACACGCCACGTCCGGTAGAGGCATCCGGACTGGCGCCGCCAAAGGCGATAACGGGCGTGCAATCAGCCCAGGCATGGGCCACGCCGGTGATCAAATTCGTGGTCGCGGGCCCCGAGGCCGCCATGCAGATGCCGGGACGATTGCGGAGGCGGGCATAGGCGAAGGCCGACATCGCGGCCGCTTGCTCGTGCCGCACGTCGATGCCGCGAATGCCGCGAGCCATCGTAGAGAGCTCCACGTCCATCATGGGGCCGCCCATGATGTAGAAAAACATGTCCGCGCCCTGTCGTTTCAGCGCCTCGCCGATAATTTCAGAACCGATCATCGTGGTAGCCTCCTCCTGCATTCGGGGCGCCCGGCGCACCCGAACCTTGATGGTTATTTCGTATGGGAAAAAGGTGCGGGACTCGTCGCCGGGGTCAAGGGGCGGAATCCCTCACGAATATTGCTGGAGATGGCTCAACAGAAGTGCCGGCGTGGCGGCGGGACGCTCGTCGGTGATGAAATGGCCGACACCGGCGATTTTGTGGAAGGTGTAGGGCCCCTCGACGTGGTCCGCCGTCCAGCCCGCCGCCATCGGCCCGACCGAGGCGTCTTCCTCGCCCCATATATAAAGTGTGGGCACAGTGATCGCCCCCAGCGGCTTCGGCGACCCGTGGGCCTTGGCCAGGTTCCCGGCCGCGGCCCGATACCAGTTGAGCGCCGCCCCCAGTGCCGCTTCGCCCCCCAGCGTCTCGAGATAGGCTTCGATCGCCTCGCTGGGCACGCGGTTGCGGGCCAGGCTTTCCCGGAGCCGCCGGGCGCCGTCCTCGAGGAGGAGACGTTCGGTCGCGGGGTCCTGAAAGGCCTTGTGATGGCGCGAGCGCTGGGCCTGGTCCGGGTCGTCCCGCATCGCCCGGCCGAAGGCGTCCGGATGCGGACGGGAAAGGACGGTCAGCGATCGAAGACGTTCCGGATACCAGGACGCCGCGACCCATGCGAGCGCACCGCCCCAATCGTGCCCCACGAGATGAAACCGGTCGGCATCCAGCTTATCCGCAAACTGTAGGATATCGCCGACGAGATGCTTGATCGCGTAATCCCGAACCTCGGCCGGCCGGGCCCCCGGCGAATAGCCCCGCTGATTGGGTGCCGCCGCCCGGTAGCCGGCCGCCGCCAGCGCCGGCAATTCGTGACGCCAGGCAAACTTGCTCTGCGGGTACCCATGCAGCAGCAAGACCAGCGGCGCTCCCGCCGGCCCCGCGACGTCGACATCGAATACCAAACCATCGATGTCGATGCGCCGCGTCTCAAGGGTCATGGCGTTCTCCCGACGGCCAACCCCTACTGCACAGTTGAGCGCGAGGTCGGCACGATCCTCTGGACCACGTTGTTCGGCCGGTCGAGATAGTCGGGGACGCGGGGCGCCATATCGTTCTTCCAATAGTCGCTCTCATAGACCGCGGCATATAGTTTCTCGCGCTCGGCCTCGCTCTCGAAGCGGCGGATCCAGACATAGCAGCTTTCGTCTTCCTCGCCGCGGAAACTGCCGCAGATCACCATGCCCTTGGAGACCTGAAACGGGATGATCTCCTCCTCCATGATGCGGACCCATTCGTCCATCTTGCCGGGGAGGACCTTGTATTGCCGCAGTTCGTAGAACGCCATGATTTCTCTCCTTGGTTCGGTTGGTTTAATAATTTGGTTCGTTCGGATCGGTAAACGTCAGGGGGCGAAGGCCTCAACGGCTCGCAGATCGGGGGTCGGCGCGCCCTCCGGATCGAGCGGCTGAATGCAGATATGGGTGGCACCGGCCTCGACATGGGCCTCGAGACGGGCGCGGATTTGGTCTTCCGTGCCCCAGGCGACCATGGCGTCGAGAAAACGCTCACTGCCGGCATCCACGAGTTCCTCTTCCGAAAAACCGAGGCGGAGCCAGTTGTTGCGATAATTGGGCAGCCGCATGTAGCGCTTCATGTTGTCGGCCGCGACCGCGCGCGCCTTGGCGGCGTCGGTCGTGAAGCAAATCTTCTGTTCGACGCAAAGCCAGCGTTCGGGCCCCAGGATCTGTTTCGCCCGGGCCGTGTGATCCGGCGTGACGTTATAGGGCAGCGCCCCTTCGGTCATATCGCGGCTGAGCGCCAACATGTTCGGCCCCAAGGCCGCCAGGACGACGTTCCGCGCCGGCGCCTCTACGGCGACATCCGCCGCCGCCATCGCTTCCAGATAGGCCCGCATCGTCGCCACCGGCTTACCGTAGACATGACCGCGCCAACCCTCCACCAAGGGCACATGCGAGACCCCGAGACCGAGAATAAACCGGTCGTCATAGAGGGCGTTCAGGGTGTTATGGCCGGCCATCGCCGATTGCGCGTCGCGGCCGTAAATGTTCGCGATACCGCTGCCGAAGCAGAGCCCTTCGGTCCGCGCCAGTAGGAAACTCCCCAGCGCAAGGCATTCGTACGACGTCGACTCCGGATACCAGAAGACATCGTAGCCGAAGCGCTCGACCGCGGCGGTAGCGTCGAGAAGCTGCGTCCGGTCGAGCCCGTTGGTCGAAATCCAAACGCCGGTCTTGCCGATTTCCATTCCAGGCCTCGTCTTTTCATCCCCTTCGGTGTCGATAAGGTATTCGGCAGAAGCGGATTTCGCCATAGGTCATATCGAATGATGTCCTTCGACTTCGATACGGATCTGATCGCTCGCCTGCGCCGGAACATCGTGGAATTCCGGCCGCAATCGATCGATCCCGGTACGCTGATCCACGCCGCCGTCGCGGTGACGGTGATCCCGGACGGCGACGCGGGCGCCTTTCTGTTGACCCGCCGCGCTACCACGCTCAGCGCCCACAGCGGTCAGTGGGCACTGCCGGGCGGACGCGTGGACGAGGGCGAGACGGCGATCGAAGCGGCCCTCCGGGAACTTCGCGAGGAAGTCGGCCTCGAGCTTCCGGCGGCACGGGTGCTGGGGCGGCTCGACGATTATCCGACACGCTCCGGCTATCGCATCACGCCGATCGTCGTTTGGGCCGAAGCCGGCCAGGAGCTGGTGCCCGATCCGGCGGAGGTCGCCTCCATCCATCACATCACCCTGGCGGCGCTGGCCGATCCCGAGACGCCGGAATTCGGCGAGATCCCGGAAAGCGACCGGCCGCTGATCCGCCTCAACATCGCCGACAGCCAAATCCACGCCCCCACCGCCGCCGTGCTATACCAGTTCCGCGAAGTGGCATTGTTCGGCCGGCACACGCGGGTCGATCATTTGGAGCAACCGGTCTGGGCGTGGCGCTAAAAGACGCGACGGATCGCGCGCGGGGACACGCTAGGCGTTTGAGGTAATGGGTCGGGACTGGACGCTCCATCGTATTCTGCTGATCACCATGGTCCAGCTGGCGACCCTGATCTTCGGCATGACCGTGACCGTGGTCTCGATCGTCATGCCGCAGATGCAGGGGACACTCTCCGCGACCCAGGATCAGATCGCCTGGACCATCACCTTCAACCTGGTGGCGACCGCGATCGCGACCCCGTTGACGGGATGGCTCGCGGCGCGCCTTGGCTGGCGGAAGCTGATGGTGGGTTCGATCGGCGGGTTCACGCTCGCTACGGTCTTCTGCGGGCTTTCGACCTCGCTCGAGATGCTGGTGATCTTCCGCATCCTGCAGGGCGCCTTCGGGGCGCCGCTGCTGCCGCTCGGCCAGGGCATTTTGCTCGCCAGCTTTCCCAGGCACATGCACCCCCTGGTGCTGATGCTGTGGGGGATCGGCGGGGTCGTCGGCCCGGTCTTCGGTCCCATTTTCGGCGGCATGATCGCCGAGGCGTTCAATTGGCGCTGGGCGTTTTATTTCATCGTGCCCTTCGGCTGCCTCGCCATGGTCGGCGCCTGGATCGCGCTCGACGATGCCCAGCAGGGCGCCAAGCGTCGGATCGATTGGATCGGTTTTCTGTCGCTGGCGGCGGCGATCGGCGCCGCGACCCTGCTGCTCAATCGCGGCCAGCGCCTCGACTGGTTCGACTCCCAGGAGATCGTCATAGAGACCTTCGTCGCGGCGATCGGGTTCTATCTCTTCATCGTCCACACGATTACCGCCGACTCGCCGTTCTTCGATCGGGCGATCTTCCTCAACCGGAACCTCGCGGTCGGCCTCTTCATCGCCCTGATCATGGGCATGCTGGCCTATACGCCGCTGGTGATGTTTCCACCGCTGCTGAAGGATCTCGGCGGGTATCCCGAATCGATCATCGGCGAACTGATGACCTCGCGCGGCATCGGCAACTGGTTGAGCTTCCTGGTAGTGGTGCAGATGACGCGCTACGACGCGCGCCTTTGCCTGGCGCTTGGCCTGGTGCTCCAGGCGGTCGCCGGATTGCTGATGGCGCAGTTCGACCTCAACATCTCCCCCTTCGACGTCTTCTGGACCAACGTCCTGCACGGTTTCGGTTTCGGGCTCGCCTATACGCCGCTGGCCACCCTCGCCTTCTCGACGCTCCGCGAGCAATTGATGGTCGAGGGTTCGGCAATCTTCAATGTGATGCGGCATTTCGGCAGCGTCTTCTTCATCTCGCTCAGCATCCTCGTCCTCACCCGCACCACGGAGGTCAGCTATAGCGGCCTCCGGAACTGGGTCTCGCCCTTCAACGAACTCTTCGGCTTTATCGAGATCACCGGCCCCTGGTCGGTCACAACGGCGGCGGGGCTCGCGGCCCTGAGCGAAGAGGCCTACCGGCAGGCGGCGATGGTCGGCTATATCAACGCCTTCTACCTCTTCGCCGCCACCGCGGCCGTCACGGTGCCCTTCGTCTGGCTGTTCAAACCGGCGGCGCCGGAACAGGAGGAGGCGGGCTGATTTCCGCTCCGGAGCGATGGAAATTTGATCCACTCCGCCCGACGACGAACGTTCGGTTTTCGCCCAATCGACCCCGAAGATTGACTCCCTCGGCGCTTCTCCGGCACCCTATCCTATTGACGAGGGGAGGCCCGATGAAGCTCGGGAGATACTTCGCCGCTGGATTGGTACTCGCCGTCGCCCTTGGTTGGACGGTGCCGGCGGATGCGGCCAAGCGGGTTGCCCTGGTCATCGGCACGGATAAGTACGCCACGCTGCCCAACCTCAACAATGCGGCGACCGATGCTAGGGGCATCGCGGCAAAGCTCAAATCGCTCGGCTTCGACGTGATCCTCCGGCGGAATGCCAGCCGCCGGGATTTTGCCCGCGCGCTCGATGATTTCGAGGGCCGGTTATCGCAAGCCGAGGTCGGGCTGGTGTTCTATGCGGGCCACGGCATTCAGGCGCAGGGCAAGAACTGGCTGATCCCCGCGGATGCGAGGGTCGAAACCGAAGCCGACCTGCGTTACGAAGGAATTTCCGCCAACGACTTTCTCGAAGCGATGGAAAGGGCCGGAACACAGCTCAATATCGTTATTCTCGATGCCTGCCGCGACAACCCCTTGCCCAAGAGATCGCGATCGGCCGCGCGTGGGCTTGCGGTGCCGATCATCCCGGCGGGTATCAAGGGAACGGCAATCCTCTACTCCGCGGCACCCGGTCAGACGGCGCAGGACGGACCGACGGGCGGACATGGCGTGTTTACCGGTGCGTTGCTAAGGGTCTTGGACGAGCCGGGGTTGAAACTCGAAGGCGTGTTCAAGAAAACGGCCATGCAGGTCTCGGCGGCGACCAACGGCAGGCAGGACCCGTGGATCAATTCGTCGGTGAAGGGCGATTTCTACTTCCGCGAAGCGAGCAGCCGACCTCGCGGGAAAGTCACGGCACCCACGCCCACTGGCCCCTCATAGAGCCCCGACAAGGAAACCGTGTTCTGGCAATCGATCAAGGACAGCAAACAAGCGGGCGATTACAAAGCCTATCTTGCTCAATTTCCGAACGGAACATTCGCCGGCTTGGCCCGGAGCCGCCTCGCGGCCTTGAAGCCGGCAAAAGTCGCGTCTCCGAAACCACCGACATCAACCCCGAAAATCCCGACCCGAACGACCGCCGCCACACAGGAAACGCTCTTCTGGCAGTCGATCAAGGGAAGCACCAATCCGGCCGACTACCAGGACTACCTCATGGCGTTCCCAAAAGGCACCTTTGCGCGCCTGGCCAGGCGGCGAATCAATGAGTTGAACCGCAAGAAGGTGGCGGTGGCCCGCCCTTCAAGACCGACTCGGTCGCGGCGGATCGAGAAACTGCGCGGCTACCACATTTGGGTCCAGACCACGAACAAGCAACGCGGCCTGACGTACTGCCGGCAATTGAAGGAGGCCGGGCTGATCGTCTATTGCTGGGCCGGAAGAGGTTCGATATCGGACGACAATATAATGCTCAAATGCTCAACCCTGCCGTCGGATACCGGAGAGATCATTCAGGAATTCCTGGGGGCAGGAAAACTGAGGGTGTGGGACTGGCGCAAACACAAGGATTACGGCGCCAAGGTCTGCGGCAAGTACCACGCCATCACGATCCAGACGATCAATTGACGGCAAATAAATGACGGATTATCTGGGCTACAGGTTGGTGTTGGGCGTCCTCATCCCGGCGGTGAATACGGTCGTCCAGCCGGAATTCGACGCGTTGCGGCCGCCGGGCGTCACCAATCATACGGGGCGGTTCAGCCTTCCGAACGTCTTGATGTACGATCTCGACAGCGTGGACGAGGCGGTCGCCGCTGTTGCCTCGGCGATCACACCCGCCGTCGATACGATTCTCGCCTGCGAGCCGGACGCCATCGCGCTCGCCTATTCGACCGAATATCTTCCCGGCGGACATGCCGCCGCGACGGTGCTGCATGACGAAATCAGCGCCCGCGCAAAGGGCATGACGGTGACCGGGGCGACTTTCGCGGTTCGACGCGCGCTCGACTTGTTCGGCGCCAAGCGAGTCGCTGTTGTGACACCCTATGCGCCGCCGCAAAATGTCCATGTGAAGACGTACTTCGAGGAGAGTGGTTATTCGGTCAAGGCCGTCGAGGGCGCGCGCCGCGAGGCCGGCACGAGCGCTGCGGTCACCAGCGAAGAGAGCATTCGCGCCGCCTTCGCGGCGGTCGACGGCGACGATGTCGACGCCTTGGTGCATGTCGGCAGCAATTTGGCCGTGCTCGACATTTGCACCGAACTCGAGACGACCCTCGGAAAACCGGTCTTCGGAGCGAACCAGGCGAATTATTGGGCGGTGCTGCGGGACAATGGAATCGAGGACCGGGTCGAGGGTCGCGGCCGTTTGCTGGCCGAGTTCTGAGCCGTCCAGGCTGGCGGATCGGTTGCCGCCGCGTGCCGTATAATCGCCATCAACTCAAATGTATCCGCATCCCGACAGGCGGCGTTTATCGGTCATTTTCCTCAAGATCGTGACGCCGGCGCGCCTCTCGATAGAGGATGAAGAGACCGCTGGCGATGACGATGCCCGCCCCCGCCAAGGTGTTTACACCGGGGACGTCGCCGAACATGAGAAAACCATAAAGCGTCGCCCAGATAAGCGCGAAATAGCGGAAGGGCGCAATCACGACCGCCTCGCCGTAGCGAAAGGCGGAAACCATGAAATATTGACCGATGCCCTGCAGAACACCGGTGAAGAGAAGGAGACCAAGCCCGCCCGCATCCGGCATCCGCCAGCCGAAGGGCAGGGTCGCCAGGCCGCCGATTGAAATGCAAAGCGTCGAGACGAACATGATCCCGTTGGTGGTCTCGGTCTTGGCGAGATGACGGGTTATGATGTCGCGGCCGGCGTGAACGAGAGTCGCCAGGATTGCCAGGAGGGCGGGCAAGAGAATAATCCCGCCGCCGGGCCGGATCATCACCATGACGCCGAGAAATCCGACGATCACCGCCGTCCAGCGGCGCCAGCCGACTTGTTCGCCAAGAAAACGCGGCGCCAGCGCGGTCAGGAACAGCGGCGAGGCGAACATAATCACCGTGATATCCGCAAGCGGCATGTGCCGGATCGCGATGATGAACAGAAACGACGTCACCAGTGCCGAGAGGCCGCGGGCCAGCAACCCCCACCGGTTTGTGATGCCGAGCGCCGTGATCCCGCCACCCTTCCACACCATGAAGGCGACCGGGATGAAGACGAAGATGGAGCGGAAGAACAGGATTTCGCCCGGCGGGAATTGGCCCGTCAAATGCTTCGCCAGGCCGTCGGTGAAGGCCAGGATCGCGCCCGAGACGAGAAGGCTGAGAATGCCCTTCACCTGGCCGGTCGAGGAAATAGCCGTCCGAATGTTCACAATCGTCTCGCGGCGCCGATCATCAAATTGACGGGCCGCGTCATGGACCGGCCCGTCGCGAGGACTATCCTTCCTTTAACGGCCAAGGCCAAGAAAGGAATCGCATGATGACGGCGGCGGCACCTCGTATTCCCTATCTTTCCGTCGACGAGGCGAAAGCGCGCGGAGAAGACGTCGGCGTGGCTTCGTCGATGTCGCATTTGAATGTGTTTCGGGTCCTGTTGCATCATCCGGAGCTGGCCGGTGCGGTGAGCGGGCTGTTGTCGATGCTGCTCTGGAAAGCGAACCGGCTGGACACGCGGCTCCGGGAATTGTTGATCATGCGGATCGCCTGGCGCACTGGGTCGGTCTATGAATGGACCCAGCATTGGCGGGTCGCCCTCCACATCGGAATGAGCGAAGCCGACATCCTGACGGTCCGCGATTGGCAAGACGCGGAGGGATTGAGCGACGCCGACCGGGCGGTGCTGGCGGCGACCGACGAGACACTGGACAACAGCCGTATTTCGGACGCGACCTGGGCCGCTTGCCGCGACGCGATCGGCGATGACGCGGCCATGGCCGAAATGGTGGTCGCGATCGGAAACTGGCGGATGTTTTCGGAACTGCTGCAGAGTCTTCGAATTCCGCTTGAGGATGGTATTGAACACTGGCCGCCGGACGGGTTGGCGTCGCCGGCGGCCGAGTAAGACACGAAATCTCAAAACGACGATTGGGACGACCCGACGGTGATCGGGTTCCAGGAAAATTCAGGAGGCACCATGATTTCGAAATTCACCACCGTCTATCCGGGGCATATCGACATGCCGGACCGAGGCCAGGACGCAACGCCGGCCAACGACCGGCACTTCAACAACGACGAGCTCGCCAGCGTTTTCGAGAAGTCAGAGGCGGTCGCGAAAACCATGGACGAGACGGGCTGGCATTCGTTGTGGTTCGCGGAGCACCACTTCCAGCGGGAAGGCTACGAGGTCATTCCCAACATCCTGATGCTGGCGGTGCATCTCGCCCATATGACCGAGCGGCTGAAATTCGGCTGCGGGTTCAATATCTGCCCGATGTGGCATCCGCTGCGCCTCGCCGAGGATTTCGCCACCGCCGACATCATGACCAAGGGACGCACCATCTTCGGCGTCGGCCGCGGCTATCATACCCGCGAGGTCGAGACCTTCGGTGCGCCGATGCAGGACGGTGATGCGAACCGCGAGCTTTTCGAGGAACAGGTGGAGATCATCTTCAAGGCCTTCAACGAGGAGGCCTTCTCGCACAAGGGCAAGCATTACACCCTGCCGCCCGAAGTGCCCTATCGCGGTTACGATTTGAAGGAAATCACCCTGGTGCCGCGCCCCGTGAACCGGCCCGTCGAGTGCTGGCAGCCGGTCGTCAGCGCCAGTCCCCGCGGGCTCGATTTCATGATGAAAAACGGTATCCGGGGCTTCGTCGGCGGCGGTGCCGCGACAATGGAAGAGGGGCCGATCAGGGCGTTCCAGGCTGCCGCCGGCCGGGTTGGCCGCGATCTGGCGCTTGGCGAGGATATTTGCATCGGCATCCATTTCTACGTCGCCGAGACACGCGAGCAGGCGATCCGGGAGATCACGCCCTACTTCGAGGAACACGCCAAGATGTTCGCGACACTCGGCTTCCTGCCGGGCATGACCCCGGAACAGGTCGCAGCGGTCTCGAAGCGCGGCGGCTGGGATGGCGCCGGCGTGCCCACGGTCGAACACTACATGGAGGGCGGCTCCTGGTTCGCCGGCACAAGCGACGACCTGATCGAGTATTTGAAGGGCCTCGAGGAGAAGTTCCCGGGCCTCGAATACATCAACCTCAGCACGCCCATGACGACACCGAAGACCAAGATGCTGGAGCTCTTCCAGCAGGTCTCGGAGGACGTGATGCCGCATTTCGGCGGCGGCGCCAAATTGGCGGCGACGGGGGACTGACGCGGAAGTAACGACGATGGAACCGCTCGCCGATCTTTCGGACGGCAAGACCTTTCGGGCTGGGTTTCCCCATGCCAGCCTGACTTGGCTGCGCGAAAATGCACCGGTCTATTGGCATCCGCCGACCGAGGCCACGCCGGACGGCGAGGGGTTCTGGGTCGTCAGCCGCTACGACGACGTGAACAAGGTATTTCGCAATCCCAAGACCTTCTCCTCCGACAAGGGCGGCGACCGGCGGGCCGGCGGTACGGGCATCAACGACGACAGATCGGCCGGGCTGATCCTGAACTTCATGGACGATCCGAAACACCGCCGTGTCCGAAGCCTGGTGACCCAGGGTTTCACGCCTCGAACGATCGGCCGGCTGGAAGCGGAACTTCGCGCGATCACCGGCCGGATCCTCGACGACATCGGCGACGGAGAGAGCATCGATTTCGTCCTGCGGGTTGCCCGCGAATTGCCGCTGCAGGCGATCTGCATCATTCTCGGCGTGCCGGCCGAGGACCGCACCCGGCTCGTCGATTGGGTTGATATGGGGATCGCCAACCCAGACAAGGCGATCATCGCGCCCGAATACATGCGGAAGGTCGCGAAATACGCCGACGGTCTGATTGAGGAGAAACGCCGCGCGCCGACCGACGATATTCTCTCCGTCATCACCCATGCGACGTTGGACGAGGAACCGGAGGGCCGCCTGACCAACCAGGAACTGCGGCTGTTCTTCAATTTGCTGTTCCCCGCGGGGGTCGAGACGACGCGAAATTCGATCGGCTCGGCCCTGCTCACCTTCATCAAACAGCCGGATCAATTGGCGAGGCTCCGCGCCGACCCCAGCCTGATGAAAACGGCGGTCGAGGAGATCCTCCGCTGGACCACGCCGTCGGTCTACAAGCGACGGACCGCGACGAAGAACACCAAGCTCGGCGATGTGCGCATCCGCGCGGGCGACAAGGTCACGATCTGGGAGATGTCCGCCAATCGCGACGAACGCGTCTTCGGCAATCCCTTTGAATTCGACATCACGCGCGACCCGAACCCGCACATCGCCTTCGGCGTCGGCGTCCATGTCTGCCTCGGCGCCGCCCTGGCCCGGCTCGAGCTCGCCATCATGTTCGAGGAACTGCTGAAGCGCTTCGAGACCTTCGAACTCGCGGGCGATTACGGTTGGGTCGAGAACAATCGATTGCTGGGCCTGACGCAACTGCCGGTGCGGATGCATTAGGCCGGACGGCTTAGATTAATTGATCATCCGCGCATCAATTCGGCGCTGGAGCGTGCCCCGGAATTCATTTGAAATCGATGCCGGTGACGAACTTCAATAAGGAACTGATCCCGGGACGCATGCCATGGTAATTGTCGGCCTCTTGTTTATCGTTGCCGCGGGTTGGTTCGGTCTGGTCATGGCCGTTGATATATATGCGGCCATGTCGGCCGGCGATCCGTCGAGCGCATGGCTGCCGGGCCTCGGCCTATTGGCCGTGATTGGCGTATTCATCTGGTTGGCGAGAGAAGCAAGGCGAGACAATGGTCGAGCGGTGGTTAGATCGCGAAATCTGGACACGCTCCGAGACTTGAATTGCACGGGAATCTACCGGGTAAAGGGGGCGGAAGCCGACGTTACCCTGCAATTCGTCAAGACGCGGGATCGACCATACGGTTCAAGGGGCCGGGTTCGGCTGATTAACGAATCGCCGGCAATCACCGGTCCTTTCGGCGGCGTCGCGCCGGCGCGAGGCGGGTGGCGTATAGAAAACTCCAACCCCAACGATCCTCATATATTTATAGACCTGAGCGGCCCGAAACCCGTTTCGGCATCCGGCATCGGGCTCATGCTTGGCCCTTACTACTCGGGAGAATGCGATAAGAACGAGGCCCTCGTTCGTTTGGTTCAAGATAGCGGGAAAGACACCGAAACCATTTTCAAATTGATCCACGAACCGGGCGGTCGATTGAACATCGCAGACGAGGCCTTGGAGGCATGGCTGAAACACGCCGAAACGCCCCGGACGGACGGTCTCTATCGGGGAACCGTGGCGGAGTGGTGGTGGGACAGCGACAGCGAGAAACATACGGGTGATGACGTCTATTTAGCTGTCTTGTTCGAGGTTGATGCGGGCGGCAATGCCGGTACCCTCAAGGGAATAAACCGACAGGTTCGCATTGCTTCGGAGACACCGGGCCGCATCGCCTTCAAGGGGACATGGCGGCGGGGCGAGGACGGATGTCTAAGCGTCCAAATAGTCCCCATGTCCCGTTTCGCGATCCGCGGCTTCGATCCCGGCGACGTGAAGTATGGCGGCCACTTCATCGGAGAGGATGACATTCTGTCATCGGGCCAAATGCGTTTGGAAACCTTCGAGGACTGGGTGACGTTTTCGGCCATGGATGAAGACGGAACTCTTGGCCTCCAATTCGATGGCGAGAGCGAACCGTCGCAACTTTTGAAGAACGAACCGGACGAAATCAAAGAGTGGCTGGCCTGATGAGGAATATTTTGGATCCGATCTTGAGAGGCCGTTGTCCACCAAATGTCCGCGGTGGAACTTCCGTATTCCGATCTTCCACACCGGTTCCCGCGCAGCCATTCGCCAGACAGAATTTAGGAGAACCATCATGAGCGACGTCGTGAAAATTGAACGCGAGGGCGCGATCGCCATTCTCCGGCTGAATCGCCCGGAAGCCCTGAATGCCCTCACCTTGGAACTTGGCCGGGCCATCGCCGCGAATTTGATTGAACTCGACGCCAAGGACGGGGTCGAGGGCATCGTGCTCACCGGGGCCGGCGAGCGCGCGTTCTGCGCCGGGGTCGATCTCCGCGAGGCCCGCACCATGCAGATCGCCGATATCGAGGATTGGTTCGGCACCGCCTGCAACATCTATCGCCAGATTCTGCTGACCGAGAAACCCGTGATCGCCGCCTTGAACGGGGTGACCGCGGGCGGCGGCTTCCAGATGGCCCTCGTCTCCGACCAGCGCGTCGCCCATCCCGACGTCCGCATGGGGCAGCCGGAGATCAATGCCGGCATCCCGAGCATCATGGGCTCCTATTGGATGAGCCTCCATCTCGGCTGGTCGAAGAACCAGGAGCTTTCCATGACCGGGCGGCTGATGGAGGCCGACGAGGCCGAGGCGCTTGGCCTGATCAACCATCTGGTCCCCCGCGACGAGGTCATCGCCAAGGCCGCCGAGATCGCCGCGACCCTGGCCGCGAAACCCGCGACCGCCTGGCGGCGCACCAAGGCGCGCTTCCGCGAAATCGCGCTCGCCGGCTTCGACGAGGCCTTCCGCGCCGGTGTCCTCGGCCAGCAGGAAGCCTACGCGAAGGGCGAGCCGCAAGCGATCATGGACGCCTTCCTGGCCAAGAGCGGCAAGGGGTAGGACTCGCGTTCGGTTTGCGTATTTCCGATCCCCGCCTTCGTTATGATAGGCTTTAGTCGCCGGGTCGGTCTTTCCATCTCGGCCTGGATAGACGGGAACCATTGATGATTTACGTCGGACTTCGTCGGCTATGCGCCATCTTCCTTTTGGCGGCCGGGCTTTCGGCCACGCTCAATGCCGTCGCGGCGGAGACGGGCCGCGGGCTGACGCTGCCGCTGCGGGCGAGCGAGACGCGGGGTGCCGCGATCACGGAGGAAGTCACGCTCTACGGCTCCTCCCATGCAATGGTCATCGGCATCGACGATTACACGGATGGCTGGCCCCGCCTCTCGAAGGCGGTGGAGGACGCCCGCAGGGTCGCAGAGGAGCTTCGTCGCAAGGGTTTTCGCGTCACGTTGAAGACGAATACCAAATCGAGCGATCTTGACGGCGTCTTGAAGGAATTTTTCGCGATCAAGGGGGCCGATCCCAACTCGCGTCTCTTTCTCTGGTACGCCGGCCACGGCCACACGGAGCACGGCGAGGGCTTTCTCGTACCCGCCGACGCGCCCCGGCCCGAAGCCGCCGGGCTGTTCCGTTTGAAGGCACTGTCGCTTCGGCGGATCGGCGAATATGTGCGCCTGGCCCGATCGAAACACGTCTTCTCGGTGTTCGACTCCTGTTTCTCCGGCACCGTCTTCGATAGCGCCCGCGGCCTGCCGCCCGCCACGATCACGCGGGCGACCACGCTGCCGGTCAGGCAATTCCTGACGTCGGGCGACGCCGGCCAGACGGTCTCCGACGACGGCGCCTTTCGCGAGCTCTTCCTCCGCGTGCTGCGGGGCGAGGAACGCGCCGACGCAAATGGCGACGGCTATGTGACGGCGGCCGAGATCGGTTTGTTTCTGACCGACCGGGTGACCAACCTGACACGGTCCAAACAGACCCCGCGATACGGCAAGCTTCGCGACAAGGACTGGGACCGGGGCGATTTCGTGTTTGCGCTTTCGAAATCGTCGAGACCCGGATCGACGGCCCAGCGCACCCCGCCGACGGCTGCCGGCACCTCGCCTGAAATCCTGTTCTGGCAGTCGATCCAGAACGCCACCAATCCGGCCGTCTTCGAGGCCTATCTAAACCAGTTCCCGAACGGCACCTTCGCCGCGCTCGCACGGATAAAGATTGCGGAATTGAAAGGTCGTTCGACCGCCGCCCTGACACCGCCCGCCGCGACCGCGCCCTCCGGCACGGCGGGAATACTGTCGGTTTCCGACATCGTGGGTCGAATCAAGCATGCGGTCGTCGGCGTAGCCGCGTCGGCGAAGGACGGAAAGACCGAAACCGTTGGAAGCGGCTTCATCGTCTCGCCGCTGGGCCATGTCGCAACCAACAATCACCTCATCGACAAGGCATCGAAGATCGTCGCGTTTTTGGCCGACGGAACACGCTTGCCCGTAACTGTCACGGGGCGGGACAAGCGGACGGATATTGCCGTGCTGAAAGTGGCACAGCCTCCCGCCGGCCCGCCGATAAGATGGGCTGCGGCCGAACTCGGCGGGCGCGTGGTTGCGGTGGCAATGTCACCCGCCGGTGGAAACGTCATCATCGCAACGGGCAAGGTGGAACAGGTCGGTGTTGCCACCCAATACAACCAGTTCATCCAAATCAACACCGCGATAGAACCGCGTCATTCGGGGGCCCCCGTTCTGAACGACCGGGGCGAGATCGTCGGTCTCGCCACCGCAATCGAACAAAAGAAAAAGACCAAGAGACAGATCGGCTTCGCGATTCCGACGAAAGTCATGAGATCCGTGGTTCGGCAGTTGATTGAATTTGGCCGCGTGAAGCGCGGCTGGCTTGGCGTTCAAATTCAAAAGGTCACCGACGAACTCGCCAATACGATCGACCTTGGCAAGGCGCGGGGCGCCCTCGTCGCCCGCGTCAGCGAGAGCAGTCCGGCCAAGGCGGCCGGCTTGAAATCTGGCGACGTGATCCTCGACTTCGCGGGTATCGAGATCGTTGAAATGCGCACGCTCCCCGGGATCGTCGCCGCACAGCCGATCGGGGGAACGACCGACCTCACGGTATGGCGTGACAAGCGTCGGCTCGGTTTGAAGGTAAGGCTTGAGGAACTGACGGACGCGAAGATGGCGGCCCTTTCGAAGACCACCCCGAAAACCACCCCGACTCCGAAGACCGGCCAACAACTGGACGAATTCGGCTTCACGCTGTCACCGGGCCCGAAAAAAGGCGTGATCATCACCAAGGTTGCAAAGAAATCAGTCGCCGCGACGAAAGGTTTGCGCGCCGGGGACATCATTCTCGAGCTGAACCAAAAACCCGTTTCCACGCCAACGGGCATCGTCGACGGATTAGCTGAAAGCCGTCGACGCGGCCGTAAGAGTGTCCTCGTGCTGGTGGAAGGCCAGGGCGGTCTACGATTCGTCGCGTTGAAACTAGCCGCTGGAGCAACGAGGCAAGACGAAGCCGAGCGCGAGGAGACGGAAACCGAGACGGAGACCGAGGAGAATAGCGACTAACTCGGTCCCCGAAACCTTGAAACAATCCTGAACGTCGTCGCGATCCCTCAGTTCTTGGTGAAGACGACGCCGTCGAAGCGCTCTCGCGTGGCGATTTCTTCGACCGTACGGCGGTTCAGCTTGGTTAACTGCTTGACCGGCTTGCCGAGCGGCACCACCGCCGCTACCGCATGGTCTTCGGGAAGCCCCAATAGGGCTTGAACTTTTGGCTCCTGAGCCGCCGCCAGCGTCGTGATCGTTCCGCCGAAACCGGCCGCCCGCGCGCACAGCAGGACGTTCCAGACGAAAGGATAGATCGATGCCCCGCTGATCACGCCGATGCGGGACAGGTCCTGATCCATCGAGGCAACCAGCTTCAAATCAACCGCGAAAACCAGCACGACGGAAGCTTCGGCGAAAGGCTTTGTCAGGTGCGGGTTGGCGGGCGTCCTTGCGATTTCTTCGGGTGTCACCTTGGTCGGCAAGACCGCGTTCCAGGGGCTCTCGCCCGCCTCTATCTGGGCGACGTAGCGCTTCGCGGCGGGCTCGGCGAGGCGGCCGAGTGCGGTGCGGGTCTCTTGGTCGCGAACGACAATGACGCGGTTGCCCTGGCGGTTGCCGCCGCTGGGTGCGAACCGCGCGTTTTCGAGGATGTCGTAGAGCACGTCGTCGGGCAGCGGTTCGCCGCTGTAATCGCGCGCGGCGAAGGTCGTCCGCATGACTTCGTGAAGTTCCATCGCTCTTCCTCCCACTTCATATGACCGGGACATCATCTAGGCATGACGCTACCTTGACGATTGCCACCGGCACAAGACCGGTGCCGGCCCGGCTTGCCAGGCCTGCTTGGGGCCGCCATCTTGGTTACGGGTATACCAGAGAGAGAAACCGGCGATGGACCCGGAGATCAAGGCGGCGCTCGATAAACTGTTCTCGGCCGATTCGGCGCTCTACCAGGACCGCGGGTTCCAGCGGCGGATCGGCTGGGGCCGAAAGCCGGCCTTGGTCAATATCGACCTCGCCAACGCCTGGACACGCGAAGGCTACCCCTTCACCTGCGAGGGCATGGAGACCGTGATCCCCGCCGTCCAGCAGGTGCTAGCGGCGTTTCGCGCCAAGGGCCTGCCGATCGTCTTCACCACGACCGCCTACGAGATCATCGAGGGCGAGCATTCCGACATGGGGCTTTGGGGGCAAAAGATCCCGGCCGAAGCGCTGGTCGCCGGTACCGAGACGGTCGAGATCGACGCCCGCCTCGAGCTCCGACCCGACGAGCTCCTGATTGTAAAAAAACAAGCCAGCGGCTTTCGCGGCACCAATCTCGCCAGCTATCTCACCGCCGCCGGCGTCGACACGGTCGTGATCACCGGAGCAACCGCGAGCGCCTGTGTTCGCGCCACCGCCGAGGACGCCATCGCCGATGGGTTCCGACCGATCGTGGTGCGCGAATGCATCGGCGACCGGATCGCGGGGGCTGTCGAATGGAACCTGTTCGACATCGACGCCAAATTCGCCGATGTGGAACCACTGGAAGCGGTGCTGGCGCACCTGCAGCGAAACGAAGCCTGAACCGAAGGAGGAGAGACCCCATGGACATCAAACGAGCCAATGCGCGCTCGACCAAAGCGGCGCCGGAAGATTGTTTCACGGGCCAGGTCTGGCAGGACCCGGTCATCGTCGGCGAGGCCCCCTCGCGGATGCGCGCCACCAACGTCTCCTTCTGCCCCGGAGCGCGGACCGCCTGGCACTCCCATCCGGTGGGCCAGACGCTGTTCTGCGTCACCGGCATCGGACGGGTACAGTTGGAAGGCGAGCAGGTACAGGAGCTCCACCCCGGCGACACGGCGGTGATCCCGCCCGACACCCGCCACTGGCACGGCGCCGCCCCCGACCGTCTCTTCATCCATCTCGCGATGTCGGAGGTGAGCGACAGCGGCGAGGGTACCGCCTGGTTCGAGAAGGTCAGCGACGCCGATTACGGCAAGCCCCCGGCACCGATTGGCTGACGGGAGGTCGCGCGAACCCTAAAGTGCGGCCAAGAATTTCCCTAACGCCTCGTTCACGATTTCCGGCTGGTCGACGTTCACTCCGTGGCCGGCATCCGGCACCACGACATTGACGGCCCCGGGAATCCGGTTCGCCATATAGGCGGAGCCTTGGAGGTAATGGCTGTCACCCTCGCCGATCACGATCAAGGTGGGCACCTTGATATGGGGCAGGCTGTCGATCACGCGGGCGTCCACCTGGCTCAGGATTCCGCGCGCCGCATCGGCCAGGCCCTGGGCCGAGCCCTGGGTGCTGATGGCGACCTCGGAGCCGCCGCCAAGCGCCGCGAGGCCACCCTCCTCCAACGTCCGGGCCCGGTTTTTCGCCCGTTCGTTCCAGGCCTCCCGCGAGCTGTCACTGCGATAGCCGGGACCGCAGCCCTGAAGCACTAGCGCCTCGACCCGTTCGGGATAGGCGACATTGAACGCCAGCGTCATGAACCCGCCAAGCGAGTGCCCGGCGATCACCGCGCGCTCGATTTCGAGATGATCGAGCAGGCCGCGCATATCCTCGACCGTCAGACTCTGGCTGTATTGGTCGGCCGCCGGACAGTCGCTTTGGCCGTGGCCACGCATGTCCCAGGTAACGAACCGGTAGCGGTCGGAGAAGGTCTCCACCTGTCCCCGCCAGCTTCCCGTCGAGGCGCCGAACCCGTGGGTGAGGAGGATCGGCTTGCCTTCCCCGGTATCCTCGTAATAAAGGCGAACGCCGTCGCGTGTCAGATGCGGCATATCGATGTCTCCTGGTTCAATCCACGATGAATAGCTTGACGCCGGTCTCGGTCGAGGAGCGATGCGGCGCGTCGCCGAAATCCGAGACCTGATAGCTCATCCCCGGCTTCAGGGTAAAACGGCGGCCGTCCTTCAGCTCGCTCACCAACTCGCCTTCCAACACATAGAGAACATGGCCCCGATCGCACCAATGATCGGCGAGATAGCCCGGCGAATACTCGACCGCGCGGACCCGAAGATCGCCGGCCTCGAAGGTCCGCCAGGTGGCGTGACCGGTCTCGCCCGGATGTTCCGTCGCGGGGATTTCCGACCAATCTGTAACCGTGAAGGAAAGTGTTGGAATCTTCATTCGATGGCCCCTTCCGGTGCATTGTCGCCTGGCGGGCTATCGACGATGAAGAGTTTCACGCCCGCCGTCGTCGAGGCCCGATGGGCGGCATCGCCGAAATCCGAGACCTGGAAGCTCATCCCCGGGGTCAAGGTATAGCGCCGGCCGTCCCGCAATTCGCAGTCCACATCCCCCTCCAGCACGTAGAGAACATGACCGAGCCCGCACCAGTGATCGGCCAGATATCCCGGCGAATAGTCGACCACGCGCACCCGAAGCTCGCCCGCCTCGAAGGTCCGCGAAGTGGCGTGTCCGGTCTCGCCCGGTTCCTTCGATTCCGGGAGCCCCGCCCAATCGGTGACGGTGAAGGGCAGCGTGGGAATTTTCATGGCCGGTCTCCTCCCCCTATCGATATCGGGGCGGCGCCCGGTCTGACAATCCCGGGCCCATTTTCAGACCCATCATCGACCTTCCCCAAATTCCTCTAATAGCTAGAAATATCCATTTTAATATATCTCTTTAATTGCAATAAATTCACTACAAGAGTATGGTTAACAATAAACCAGGGGAGGAACGGACAATGACATTTACTCAGAAACGGTTTCTCGCGGGTGGGCTCGGCGCCCTGATACCGATCGCCATCACCCTCTTACTCGTCGACGCGGCGACAATAGCGGAGATGCTCGACACCGAGGATGGCGGGTACCAGATCCTCGGTTGGGGCGTGAAATCGCTGTTGTTGTTCCTGATCGGCGGGGTCTGGGTCTATTTCGACAGCATGGCGACCGACCTGAAGAAAGCGTTCCGATTGGGCATGGCGGCACCGGCGGTCATCACGACGACCTTGGCCTCGAACAACATCGATTTCACGCAGGAAAAAGCGGCCGCGATCGCCGCCCCCCGCGTAATCACGGCGGGATTCACCCTGACCAAAGGCACACCGGCACCACCGGCGCAGGGTGCGGGGAAGTGTTTCATAAAAGGGCTTCTGGGCAAGCCCTGCAGGTGACCGCCTATTCGCTGGCCAGGCGGGTACTCATGCCAGCCTGGGCCTGTCGGTTCATGTGACGCGACACCAGCAGGCTCAACATCTCGCTGGAGCCGTCGCCGATCTGGAAGAGCTTGGTTTCGCGATAATAGCGCTCGACCGGATGATCCTTTGTCAGGCCGTGGCCGCCGAGGAACTGGACCGCCTGCTGCGTCACCTCGGTGCAAACCTGGCTGCCGAACAACTTCGCCATCGACGCCGCCACGGGGGCGTCGTCGGTCTTGGCCTCGGCGAGAGCCGCCGCGTGGTAGGAAAGCTGACGGGCCGCCTCGATCTTGGCGCCGAGATCGGCGGCGCGAAAGCGGAGCGCCTGGAACTGGGCGAGCGGCTGGCCGAACTGCTCGCGCGTCTGCATGTAGTTGAGCGCATAGTCGATCGCTCCCTGGGCGACACCGGCGCAGCGCGCGCCATAGATCGAGCGGGCCTTCGCGAACCCCGTCTGCATATACTTGAAGCCCTCGCCCTCGCGGCCGAGGAGCGCACTGGCGGGCACCCGGCAATCCTCGAAGATCAGCTCGGCGATCGGGTTGGCGGTATGGGCAATGGTCTCGAAGGTGCGGCCGACGGAGAAGCCGGGGGCGTCCTTTTCGATCAGGAAGAGGCTGATGCCGCCGCCGCGCGGGGCGTCCCGATCGGTGCGCGCGAACAGCACGATCAGATCCGCATGAGCCCCATTGGTGATGAAGATTTTCCGGCCGTTGATCACCCAATCATCACCGTCTCGCTTGGCGAAGGTGGAGATGGAGGACGCGTCGGAGCCGGAATCCGGCTCAGTCAACGCGAAGGCGGTGATAATTTCACCGGTGGCGGCCTTCGGCAGATAGGTCTGCTTCTGGGCTTCGGTGCCGATCGCCAGTAGCGGACCGGTGAGCAAACTCACCACATGGGTCGACGCCGAAAACCAAACACCGGCGATTTCCTCCAAGATGACCGCACATGACAGAATATCGAGCCCGGGACCGCCGAATTCGGTCGGGATGTCGAGCCCCAGGAACCCGCGCTTCGCCATCATCATCAGGATGTCGCGGGAAAGAACGCCGCCCTTCCCTTCGACCTCGGCGGCAATCGGCGCCAGTTCCTCCTGGGCGAATTTCCGGGCCGCGGATTTCAGTTCGCGCTGGGTATCGGTCAGACGATAGTTCGACATATTCTTCCCTTCCGCCTCGCTATTTCTTGAGCCGCGACCGGTTCGGGGTAACGACGTGCTCCTGATAGGCCGGCCGCCCCGCCATCCGCTCGTACCAGGCCTCGACATTGGGATGCGAGGGCCGCTCGCCCTCCGGCGTCCAGGTCATCCAGCGATCGGTCAACGAGCCCGCGGGGATATCCGCCATGGTCAGCCGATCACCGCAGAGAAAGTCCCGATCCGCCAGGTGGGCGTCGAGAATGTCGTACATCTTGGTCGCTCCGGCGATCGCCGCGGAAACGGCATCGGGATCGCGCTCGGCTTCCGATAGCCGGAAGAACTGATCGAGATAGACCCCGTTGAAGGCGGCAAGGTTGAGCGAGCTCCAATCCATCCATTTCTCGGCCTCGGCGCGGCCCCGATGACCCTCGGGACACATCTCGCCCGGGCTGTGCTTGGCGCAGAGATAGCGCACGACCGCGCCTGACTCCCAAAGCGTAAATCCGTCCTCCTCCTCAAGGGTCGGCAGCCGGCCCATCGGGTTTTTTGCCCGGTATTCCGGATCGTCGTTGCCGCCGAATTCTCCGCCCCAATCTATGCGTTCATGCTCCAGTCCCAGCTCGCCGACACACCACATCGCCTTGATCACATTGGAGCCATCGTTCCGTCCCCAGATTTTCAACATTTCCGCAACCCTCCCCGGTTTCCGATATGTTTGGAGTGGCGGTGCTACCGCGAACTCCGGACCTTAATGACATGGTTCGATTTCACGGAAAATCCGATGCCCCAACAAACCCCATTCCCATCGCTTTATTGATTAACCGGATTCCAATCCCCATCTCTCCCTGATCCGCAACGGAGAACCGATACAATGAGAACGTCGAACACGGACACCGGCGAAGTCCGGGCACCGCTGACGTTTATTGTGCCCCAGGACACCAAACCCCGTTTTGAAAGTTCCGCCCTAACGGGCGGTGCGCCGAATGTCTTTTTCGAAACCGAGGACCGGGTGGTCACGATCCGCGACATGCGGCCGATCGCCGACGGCTTCACGCTCGATCGCCAGGGCTTCGAACTCCAACGTCACGAGACCGCCGTTGAGGATCTATATGACGACGACGAGGTCGACCGGACCTACGATGGCGAAATCGAATCCCTTCTCAAGTCGGCGACCGGGGCCGATCGGGTCGTCGTCTTCGACCGCACCCGCCGCTCGGACAGCTCCGCCGGGGCGGCCAATCGCGACGGTCTGCGAGGACCGGCCGGCCGGGTCCATGTCGACTACACGGTGGCTTCGGGTCCCGTTCGCGCCCGCGATGCCCTGGGGTCGGAAGAGGTCGATCGCATTCTGGAGTCGGGCGGCCGCATCATGCAGGTCAATGTCTGGCGCCCGATTACGGGCCCCGTCCGCCGGGCCCCGCTGGCGCTGGCCGATGCCGAAAGCGTCAAGACCGAGGAGCTGGTGGCGACCGATCAGGTCTTCCCGGACCGGGTCGGCGAAATCTACCAAGTAGCACATGGCGAGGGCCAAAACTGGTATTGGGCGCCGGAGATGACGCCAGACGAAGTGCTGTTGATCAAGGGATGGGATAGTTTGGACGACGGCCGGGCCCAATTCACGCCGCACGGCGCCTTCCCCATTCCCGACCAGGATGCGGATACGCCGGCGCGCGAAAGTATCGAGGTTCGGGCTTACCTAACCTTCGAGGCGTGAAACGGCATTGGCCGCCGCGATCTCTTTCGCGAAAATTTGTTGAATAGGTTATACTTGGCCGCCTGACATCAAGGGGGCTGTCATGCCGTCATCGTCGAAATACCGATTCGTCGTTTCCGCAATCTTCCTCCTGTTGACGGCCGGTCTGACGCCGGGGGAAAGTCTGGCCGCCGCGGGGCCGGTCGTGGGCAAACCGGCGCCTGAATTTTCCGGTACCGACAGCGCCGGCCGTGTCCATCGGCTGAGCGATCATCGCGGGAAAATCGTCATCCTGGAATGGACCAATCACGGGTGTCCCTTCGTTGCCAAGCATTACGGCTCGAAGAACATGCAGCGCACGCAGAAGGACATGACCGAAAGCGGCGTGGTTTGGTATTCGATCGTCTCCTCGGCGCCCGGCCGTCAGGGACACGTGACGGGACCCGAAGCCGACGATTTGACGCGGGGGAGGGGCGCGCATCCGACGGCGGTTCTGCTCGACCCGTCGGGCCGGATCGGTCATCTCTACCGGGCGGTCGTGACGCCGCATATCTTCATCATCGATGAGGCGGGAACCCTGGTTTACAACGGCGCGATCGACAACATTCCCTCCTGGGACGAAGACGATATTTCGCGGGCCACCAATTACGTTCGGAAGGCCATGTCAAAATTGAAGGCTGGCCTGCCGGTCGACCCGCGGATCACCCGTCCCTATGGCTGCAGCGTCAAATACGGCTCCTGATCGGCGGTCGCGCCGGTCGGCCGCCATCGGCGCCTCGAACCGGGCCTGCGTTGACAGGCCGTGTCTCTTCATCGAAAAAGTCTATCTTGAATAATCAGCAGTCTTGAATGGGCGATCTCGGGGACGCGCGATCGGCACCGAAATAGAGGAAATATATCATGGATGGAATGACCCCAGGCGAAACCGCACCCGCGTTGAACGGCATCAAAATTCTCGACCTGACGCAATTCGAGGCCGGGCCCTCCTGCACGGAGGCCCTCGCTTGGATGGGCGCCGACGTGGTAAAGGTCGAGGAACCGAAACGGGGCGAGCCCGGACGCTGGAGCTTCACCGACAAACCCGGCATCGATGCCAATTATTTTCTCTATTTCAACCTCAACAAGCGCAGCATCACCTGCAACCTCAAATCCGACGAGGGCAAGGAGCTGCTGACCAAACTGATCGGCCAAGTCGATGTCGTCATCGAGAACATGGCGCCCGGAACCTTCGCGCGCCTCGGCTTCGATTACGACCGCCTGAATGAGATCAATCCCCGGGTCATCTTCGCCCAAATCAAGGGATTTTCCCCCGACAGCCCGCATGCGAACTATCTCGCCTTCGACATGATCGCCCAGGCGACCGGCGGCACCATGGCCGTCAACGGAGAGCCTGACGGACCGCCAATTCGGCCGGGTTCGACGATCGGCGATACCGGGACCGGCATGCTCTGCGCAATGGGTATATTGGGCGCGCTCTTTCAGCGTCATACCACAGGACGCGGCCAACATATCCAGATCGCCATGCGTGATGCGATGCTGAACTACTGCCGGACACCGATGAGCAAACAGGTGCCGCTGAATGGCGTCCTGCCGCGCGCCGGGAATGAGATCCTCGGGACATCACCGGGCGGCCTCTATCCCTGCAAACCGGGTGGCGCGGACGACTATTGCTACATCTTCACCTCGCGCGGCAACGAAGAGCATTGGAAGCGTCTGATGCGCGTTGTCGGCCGAGAAGAACTACTCGATGATCCCCGCCTGCAGGACGGCTCGGCGCGCTACCAGCACAAGGAGATCGTCGATGAAGCGATCAGCAGCTGGACCTCGGAACACACAAAGGAAGAGGTGATGGCGGAAATCGCGGGCGCCAGCGTCCCCTGCGGCGCCGTCTTCAACACTCAGGAACTGATGCACGACCCGGATTTGCACGCCCGCGGGATCATGCAGAAAATCGATCACCCCCAACGCGGCGAGGTGACCGTCACGGGTTGGCCGCTCCGAATGTCGGATACTCACGTGCCGGTGAAGTCCTCACCTCTCCACGGCGCCGACAACGAGGCCATCTATACCGAATGGCTCGACTATTCGCCGGAGGAGGTAAGGGACCTCCGCGCGCGGGACGTCATTTAGAGCCCGAGCGCCTTCGCCAAATGCGGTCTCAAGCCGTCGACCGTCGGCGGCTTGACCACGAAGCCGTCGATCCGGTGGATTTGCGCGCTCCGCAGGTTCTTTTGCGTGTCCTGTCCCGTCAGCATCAGGATCGGGACTTCCTTGTATTTCGGGATCGTGCCGAACCGTAGTTGACGCGCGAACTCATAACCGTCCATTTCCGGCATTTCGATATCGCAGATGACGAGGTCGAACACGGTCTCGCTCTCGCGCAGGATATCAAGGGCGGCCGGACCGTTATCGGCGGTCAGCACCTCGCCGACGCCGATCGCTTGAAGGACTCGAATCGCGAATTTCTGGGCGAATACTTCGTCGTCGACCAGCAGGACGCTCAGGCCCGCATAGGGATTCGTGCTCATCTCGGCTCGCTCCCGTCGAATTGAAATCGATACCGGCGTCTTATCTCAGTCCATAGCATTCGATCACCTCGACATCGCGCTTGCCCTTCATTTCGACGCGCCCCAAGGATCGGCCCTCGCATTCGCTTTCGATCTGCATCCAGACATCGTGGCTCATGCAAACACGACCGGGCGATCCGACCGCCGCCATCCGCGACGCCACGTTCACCGCGTCTCCCCAGACATCGTATTGATATTTCTGCCGGCCGACGATCCCCGCCACCACCGGACCCACGTTCACGCCCACCCGGACCTGCCAGGTCGCATCGACGATCGGCGCGGCCTCGGCCATTTCCAGACCGCATTTGATAACCGAGAGCAGCGGATCGCTGTTGGGGCGCAGCAACCCCGCCGTAGCCATATATTCGTCGCCGATGGTCTTGATCTTCTCCATATCGAATTTGTCGGTCAGTTCCTCGAATCGCTCGAAAAGAGCCTGGAGTTGATCGACCACCGTCTCCGGCGTGTTGGCGTCGCAGAACTCGGTGAACTCGACGATATCGCAGAACAGGATCGCCACATTGTCGTAGCGCCGGGGTGTTACCGAACCGTTGTGCTTCAATTCCCCGGCGGCGACCGACGGCAGAATGACGTTCAGCAATTCCTCCGATCGTTTCTTTTCGACCCGGATCTGCTCGACGAAGGATGCGCGCTGATCGCTGAGTCGCTTGCGATCAAGGCAGGCCCCCAGGCGCGCCCGCAACAACACCGGATCGAAGGGCTTGCGCAGGAAATCATCGGCACCCATCTCGATGCATTTGATAATGTTCTCCTGCTCGTCGAGGCCGGAGATCATCAGCACCGGGATATCACGCAACCGCATGTCCGCCTTCAGCTCGCGCAGGACACCGAAGCCGTCGAGTTCGGGCATCTCCAAATCCAGCAGCACGAGATCGATCTCCATCTCGCGCAGCACTTCGAGTGCCTGACGGCCGTTTTCGGCGGATTCAACTTGATCGTATCCCTCTTGGTTCAACTGTCGAACGATAAGCTGCCGGTTGAAGGATTCATCATCGACGACGAGCAGATGCTGCTTCTCGCGATCACTCACGAAATAATCTCCCCTGGTACTCTCTTACCTATACCCATCAGTCGCGGAGTTTAACCGGGTCAAAAGGCGGTGCTTCCAGTGCCGCCTTCATCCGTGATTTCAACATGGTGAGCGAGACCGGCTTCGCGACAAAGCCATTTATTCCGAGTTCCACCGCTGTTTTGATACTGCCCGGGTCGGTATGGCCGGTGAGGATCAACACGGGCAGGTTCGAGTAACGAGCATTCGCTTCATTTCGAAGAAACTCGACGAACTTGAAACCGTTCATGTTGGGCATTTCCAGATCGCAGATGATCAGGTCGATGTCCAGTTCATCCCGATTGAGTATATTGGTGGCCTCGAATCCGTCTTTTGCCTCGACCAGCCGCTTGACACCGATTTCGGCAATAATTCGGCGGAGCAGATCTCGGATGAATTTCTCGTCTTCGACCAGAAGCACCGTCAATGTTTCGAATTCGTTGATGTCCTCGCTCATATTTGCACCGTTCAAAAGTTCTCGATGAAGTTGGCGACCTCGGTCATGGCGGGTTGAAGGGTGGGGGCGAGGGTTTCGAGTTGGCTCCAGTCTCCGGCCTTGCCCGCCGACTCGAGGCCGGCGCAAAGGTCGGCCAGGTCGTTGGCGCCGATCGACCGCGCCGCCGATTTCAGCTTATGCGCCTCCGCCCCGATCTTTGCGGCCAGACGATCCCCCATCGCCGCCTCGATCGCCGCCACGATGTCCCGCGACGGATCCACGAATTCTTGCAGGATTTCCCGGATCGTCGCCGGATCGTCCCCGAAAATCTCCGACAAGGCACTCGGATCCACGGCCGGGCCGTTGCCTCCGGATGCCGCCGAGGCCGCTGCCGGCGACGCGGAAGTTGCCGGGGCGGAGGTGGCCTGGGTGGGCGCCATCTCCGCGACCGCCGCCGGGGCCGCCATTTCCGGCGCCGCCGGCATCCATTTCGCCAGCACCTGCTTCAACCGCGTCATCTCAAGCGGCTTCGCCAGGTAATCGTCCATGCCCACCTCAAGACAGCGCTCCGCCTCGCCCTGCAGCGCGTTCGCCGTGATCGCCACGATCGGGAAGCGGATATCATCCGCCGACTCCCGCGCCCGGATCCGCTCCGTCAACTCATACCCGTCCATCTCCGGCATATGGCAATCCGTCAGCAGCATCGCGTGACGCCGCGCCGCCATCGCCGACAGCGCCTCCTCGCCGTTCTCCACCATCTCGCAGGCATAACCCAGCAGGTTCAGCTGGCGCCGGATCACGTCCTGGTTCGTCACATTATCCTCCGCCACCAGGATCAAGCGGCCCTGGGCCAGTGCCGCCGCTTCGGTCGGCGCCTGCCCCGGACCCATCTTCTCCACCGTCTCGTCCCGCTTCACCTCCGGGCTCGCCCGGCCCGCCGCCACCGCCGTCACGAAAGCCGAACGCCGAAGCGGATTGGCATCCAGCGTCACCGTCTCCGGATCTCCGATCCGCGCCGTCCGCCGCCAGGCCTCCTGCAGTCGGATGAATTTGACTTCCCCGAGAGCCGCCACCGTCGCGCTGGCCTCGCGAAGCAGCGTTACCGCCACGTCGTCCCATTCCGTCCCCAGAACCACCACGTCGTAAGCCGCGCCCGCCGACGCTTCCAGCAACCGCGCCCGCGCCGATGCCGGGTCGGTCGCCACCGCCGCCGTCGCCCCCCAATGGGTCAAATACCGCGGCAGGACCTCCTCGAATTCCGCACTCGACGTCACCACCAAAACCGACACTCCCGACAGGTCGCCCCGCTCCATCGCCGAGGCCTCCGACGTCGTCACCTCATAGGGTAACGACACCGAAAACGACGACCCTTCTCCAAGCCGGGACTCCACCTCGATCCCGCCGTCCATCAGCTCCACCAAACGAGCGCAGATCGACAGTCCGAGACCCGTCCCCCCAAAACGACGCGTCGTCGAACTTTCCGCCTGCGTGAATGGCTGAAACAGCGTCGGGATCGCATCCGTCGCAATCCCGATCCCGTTGTCCCGAACCGTAAAGCGGACCTCCACACCGTCCTCTCCCGTCTCGCCCACCAGATCGGCCCGAAGAAATACGCGGCCCCGCCGATCCGCCTCGTTGTTGGTGAATTTGATCGCATTGCCCCCCAGATTGAACAGGATCTGACGCAGCCGAACCTGATCCCCCGACACCCACTCCGGAATTCCGGGATCCACAAAGCTTTGGATCAGCAGCTCCTTCTTCGCCGCATTCGGCGCCAGCGTCTCCGCAACCCCCTCGATCACGTCACGGATCGACACCGGAATCCGCTCCAGCTCCAACTTGCCCGCTTCGATCTTCGAAAAATCCAAAATGTCGTTGATGATCTGTAACAGCGAAAACGCCGAATCGCGGATCACCCCCACCATGTCGCCTTGATCGTCGTCCAGGGACGTCTGACGCAAGAGATCCACCATCCCGACAACGCCGTTCATCGGTGTCCGAATTTCGTGACTCATCGCCGCCAGGAAGTTCGATTTCGCGCGGGTCGCCAATTCGGCTTCCTCGCGGAGTCCCTCGGCCCGGCGACGGCTGGACTCGACATCCTCCATCATGTTCAGACTGGCGCGCCGCGCATCCGCGAGTTCGCCGACCCTCGCCTTCAATTCCTCATCGGCCATCCTGCGCTCGGTGATATCCCGCACCGCCGCGGCCACGAACAGACCTTCGTCTGTTTCGATGGGATTGAGACTGACTTCAACCGCGAATTCGCGTCCGCTCTTCGATATCGCGGTCAATTCGCGCCCCGCCCCCATTTCGCGTTGTCCGGTCGTTCGGTCAAAGGATTCGCGGAGACCCACATGACCCTCCCGAACTTCGGCCGGCACGAGATCCTCGACGCGCATGCTGCTAAATTCCGCGAGGCTATAACCGAATAACCGCTCGCATTGGGTATTGGCGAAGGCAATGCGCCCTTCGTCGCCGACAATCAACATCGCGTCGGGCGCCGCCTGCAACAGCGAGCGGAACCGCGCCCGCTCGACCTCAAGCGCGGTCAGCACCTCTTTACGCTCGCTGATATCCGAATAGGTACTGACGAAGCCGCCTCCCGCAATGGGGCCACCGCGGACCTCGAGGTAACGGCCGTCGGGACGCCGGCGTTCAAATTCATGCGGCGCGAAGTTGCGGGCGAGGTTGACTTTCTCCTCGAGGAGCTTTTCCGGATCGTCGTCGCCGAATTCGTGATGCGTGATGTCATAACGCATGAATGCGTCGAACGACGTACCCTCCTTGAGAATCTCTTTCGGATACCCTCGGACCTGACCCAACCGATCGTTCCAGATGACCAGTTTGAGGTCTTTGTCGAAGGCGACAACCCCTTGCGCTAGACTCTCCACAACCGCTTTCAGGAGGTCGGATTTTTGCGCCACTTCCTCGGTACGCGCGCGCACCGCAAGGCGGATATTTTCGTTCTGCGTCAGCAGGAGGCCGATGAAAGCGGCGGCGATCACGGTCATGATCACGCCGCCGATCAGGACGAATGTCGCCAACCCGTCAGCCGGGCCTCCCAAATATTTAGGCGTTATATCCCAGGCGAGCTCGAATTTCGCTTTGGCGCTGATCGCGCGTAGGACAACGGTCTTCACCGCCGCCGGGGGTGCGAAATTTGCACCATATAGTGGCCGCGTGCCGTCCCCGCTCCGAGCTCCCGCGGGACGACCGGAAATCCGCATCGAAACACCGTCGGGCACCTGGAGCTTGCGCAATCCATCCGCCAGCTTTGTCAAGTTTATGGTCACCATCAGCACCGCCGGCGCATCGGCGCGCGTTACTTTCAAACCCACCAACGCCAGGTACTGCATCCGTGGGATCGCTTGTGCTCGAAACGGAGGTCGTCGTCATCATGCACCTGGAGTTCGATCGCCGCGCGCCGCATCGACACATCGACGAGATAAATCCACTAGACAGGCGAGTGTTAGGGCCGCCGCAAGAATTGGCCGCCACCTGTCCAACGCTTGGTATAGATGCGGCCTTGCAAGGGCCTGACAGGCGAACTCTTCCCTAGACGGTCTCATCTACGCAATTCCCTGGCGCATCATACGAATCCGCAACATATCGACCGTGGAAGACGAAGGGTGCGCCTTCGCTCCCAGCCGGGGTCTAATCCTGGCCTCGCAGCCGGTCGATCAAACGAACAAGCGAGCCATCCCGGATCATATCGTCCACCGTACGATCGAATTTCCCGATAAAGGCATTGGCGAATGGCGATTTCTTGGAGACGAGAAGGGCGAACCGCATGCCGCCGAACGTCTTGCCAAGGGTCGTCAGGCGATTTCCGAGATCGAGCTTTCGAATTTCGTGCAAGGCGACGGCCATGGGCTGAATCATGACGTCCATCCGGCCCCTGTCGATCAAGCGGAGGCACGTCTCCGCATCGGGCAATCGGTAGAATTCGATCGCATGCTTCTTATAAAATCGGCCCGCCCAAGCGTTTCCAACAAGATCGCAAACCTTCAACGATCTGATCGTGTCCACATCGGGGTTGGACGCCAGCCGGCCGTGCGCTTCAGAGCCCGTCTTCACCGTGGCGCGCATCTCAAACTCGTAGAGGATGTTGCGGGACCGCTCGGTATAGCCGAGACGTCCTTCCGTCGGTACGGTGACGAGCGCATCGAGCTTTCCGCTCTTTACGAAGATTTGGGCGCGTTTCCAGGGCGACCCGAAGACGGCCACCTCGATGCCCATCCGCTTTTCGACGATTTCACGGACAAGCTTCGGCAGGATACCGTCCGCCGCTTTCCCGGTTCCGATCGAGTAGGGCGGCCACTCGCTATTGACCGAAAGCTTGAAAGATTCGGCCGCCGAGGCCGACATGAAACTCGCGACCGATAACATGATCGCGGAAATGATTCCTACTCTCATACCGTATTTAAACGGAATTCAGAGAGCATTAAAACCTATTATCGTAAAGCGACAGCGTCCTCGCTAGCGTGCTTGGGAACGCTCCGGCCTTCGGCCGCAAGTACTCGCAATCCCTTCGGCGTCACCCGCACCATGGACCCGCTCCCCGTCGATTGCTCGCGCACGAGCAGGCCTTGGTCGACGGCATCTTCCCAGATGGTCAACCGCGGACAGGAGGTACGCCAAGCGTCCATCACCTCGGCATAACTCTTGGGGCCGGTCGCGACCCATTCGACCAGATCGAAAACCAAAGGCTGCGTGACTGTATTCACGGATGCTCTCCTTCGATGGGCCGCCACAATAGCATGTTCGCACCCGGCGGAAAGTCCGTCTTATGCCCTATCGGCGCGCTTCGGCGACGCCGCCGCCGCCACGGGGGTCGGCGCCACCCCGCCAGTTACCGGCCGCATCGACCGCGACGACATGGGCCCTCGACATCACCGGGTCGAAGCTGATCGGCGAGTGCAGCACCTTATGGCCCAGGCTCGTCAACTCCCGAACCACCGATCCCTCGACCCGCGCCTCGGCATGAAGACCCGCCCCCTCGCAATGGATCCGCGGCACGGTCACCGCCTCGACCGGCGACATGCCAAAATCGACGATATTGAGGATCGCCTGCAAAACGGCGCTGATGATGACACTGCCGCCGGGCGCGCCGACGATGATCGCGGGCTTGGTGTCCTTGAACAGCATCGTCGGCACCATCCCCGTGGTCCGCGCCTTTCCGGGTGCCATCGAATTGGCGCGCCCCGGCACGGGATCGAAGAGCTTCATCGAGTTGTTGTAAACGAAACCGAGTCCCGGAGTGACGACACCCGACCCGGTACCGATCGTATGGGTGCAGGAGACCGCGTTACCGGCCTGGTCATAAACCGAGAGATGCGTGGTGCATGAAGGTGGCGATTCCTTGCCGTCGCCGAGAAAGGCCCCGCCCTTGATCTTTTCGGCCCATTCGGCGGCGCGGTCCCTCGAGGTCAACATCTCGACCGGAACATCCGCGAAATTGGGATCGGCGAGATAGCGGTTGCGATCGCGGTGCGCAGCCGCCATGGCGCGCGCGACGAGATCGAGATGCCCCGCAGAACCATGGCCGAGCGCGCCGAGATCGAAATGCTCTAGAATCTGCAGCATTTGGATCAGCGTGACTCCGCTGCCAGGCGGCGGATTGGAGGAAACGTCATACTCCCTATAGCCACCCTTGACCGGATCGCACTCGACGGGCGTGAAGGAGGCTAGATCGTCCGGCGTGACGTAGGCGCCATTTCCCGCGAGGTCGTCCGCGATCCTTCCACCAAGCGCGCCCCGGTAGAATTCATCGGCGCCGCCATCCGCGATTCGCGCCAGCGTGTCGCCGTAATCCGGGTTGCGCTGGACCTCTCCGACATCGAGGAACCGACCGTCCGCATTCAGGTAAATTTGCTTGCACGCCTCGGTCCGCGAGACTCGGGTCACGCCGTCGGGCAAACCCGCCATGGCTTTCCGGGTCCAGAATTCCCGCACATAAGGGGTCATTTCGAAACCCTCCCGCGCGAGATCGATCGCCGGCGCCAACAAATCCGCCCAGGGCTTGGTACAGAACCGCCGGTGGGCCGTCCAGAAACCCGCCACCGTCCCCGGCGTCAAGATCGAGGTGTAGCCCAACTCGCTGCGAAAATCGTCGAACAGGGTATAGCCCGATATTTCCGTCCGGCCCCGCATGTCGGCCAGCCACATATCCGGGACCACCTTGGCCCCGGCGGTCGCGTGAAAATCGATCATGCCGTTCTCGCCGGTGGCGGCATCGAAGTACTGGAAACTCCCCATGCCGCCGACCCCGCACATGAAGGGATCGACGATCATCTGCGCGAAGGCGGTGGCGATCGCCGCGTCGAAAGCATTGCCTCCCGATTCCAAAATCGCCACCCCTACATCGGCGGCGCGCGGCTGCGGACAAACGACGATACCTTTCATTCGGAAAATCCCTTCCGGAAATCGGCGGTACGGACTGTTTCCTATAGATATAGACGCCGCGCCGGGATTGGCGTCCCGCGTTCCGGTATTAGCTTGAAGAGCCCCGGAGCGGGTCATCACCGGGTAACGGAAGTAAATCGAGATCAGCGATCCGCCGGCAGGCGGCGGCCAATTCCGCTTCGAGATCAGCCATGTCGGATCTGACCGACGCGAGTTCCCGCCGGAGATTGGCGACAAGTGATTCCATTTCGCTTTCGGCGAAGCCGGCCTCGGCGCGTTTCCGGGCCAGATCCACGAGCATCAACCCGTCGAGTTTGCCGCAGAAACCGGGCTCGCGGATGCGCGCCGCCCAATTCCGGAGCTCCAAAACCCGTTCCTCACCCGACCAATCGGTTCGAAGAGCCGCCGCGAAATGTAGACTTGTTGCCCGCGGCAGCGTCGCGAAGCGGAGATCCGGAAAAGGGATTCACTCCCGATCTGATCTGCGCCGGGGCACTTTGGGGCGAAAGCCTGTATCTGCGGGAGCTGTTCCCGAAAGCGAAGATCTTAACCTATCTCGAATTCTTCTATCGGGGGGAAGGCACCGGGCTCGACTTCGACAAGACGCGCATGCCGGGTCCCGAGGTCACTTTACGCCTGCTCACCAAGAACGCGGGCATCAGCTGGTCCGCCGCGATCATGGATTGGGGGATTACCTCCCTCGATTGGCAGCGCGACCTTTTCCCGGCCATCCTGCAACCTCGAATTAGCGTGATCCACGAAGGCATCGATACCGAGCGTGCCGCACCGGAAACGGCGAAAATCACGATTGACGGAACCGGCGTCAGCCTTACCGAGAAGGACGAGGTGGTCACTTTTGCCGCCCGGTTCTTGGAGAAGCTGCGCGGTGTCGAGGGATTTCTCCAGGCCGTACCCGAAATACTCGCACGGCGGCCGAAGGCGCGGATCCTCGTGATCGGTAGCGAGGTCGACAAGGACCCGCTTTGGACGTCTGAGACCGGCGAGAGCCTGATGGCGTCGATCCGAGGGCAATGGAGTGATGATGTGGACACGAGCAGGATCCATTTCATAGGAAGACTCGATCACGACCGCTTCCTCGAGGTTCTCAAGGTCTCCTCGGTCCATGTCTATCTCACCTACCCCTTCATCCTGTCCTGGTCGATGCTGGAAGCCATGGCCTGCGGCGCAGCACCCGTCGGGTCGGACAACCCGCCGGTGACCGAGATCATCACCCAAGGTGAAAACGGGTTATTGGTGGATTTCTTCGATCCCTCCGCGATCGCCGAAGCGGTCTCGGGCCTCCTCGCCGATTCCAATCGCCGGCGGGCCCTTGCCGCGGCGGCCCGACGAACCATTGTCGAGAGATACGACCTCCGAACCGTCTGCCTGCCACGGCAATTGAACCTGATCGGTCAGCTGATGGCGGGGAACGAACTGGGGCGCAACGCGTGATCACGACCGATCGCGGCAACCGGCACCTTCGATCCAAGACGTGATGACGCCTGACCAAACTCACGCCCCGGCGGCCTCCGGCTACGCCCAACTTATTCGCGCGAACCCTTGGATCTTGAGTTTCGGGTTCCTGATGGCGCTCGGTTCCAGCTTCGGCCAGACCTTTTTCATCGGCGTGTTCGGTCCCGCGATCGAGACTACGTTCGGTCTCTCCCATGCGGGCTGGGGATCGATCTACATGGCGGGAACGCTCCTCTCGGCCCTGTTGCTGCCCTTCACCGGACGGTTGATCGACCGAATGCCGCTCGCGCGCTACGCCATCCTCGTCTGCATCGGCCTTGCGGCGGCGACGCTGGCCGCCGCACTCTGCCCGGCCGCGATCTTCCTGATCCCGGTCGTCTTCCTGCTGCGCCAGTCGGGCCAGGGCCTGGCAAGCCACGTCGCCATCACCGCGATGGTGAAGGCCTTCGACCGAAACCGGGGAAAGGCGGTCGCCATCGCGACATTGGGTTTTCCGGCCGGCCGCGCGGTCATGCCGTTCTGCGCCGTGGCCGCGATCGCGGCGATCGGCTGGCGGGCGACCTTCGCCCTCTCCGCCGTCCTGGTCGTGGTCCTGATGATCCCGGCGGTCATCTGGCTGCTGCGACGCGACACCGCGAGCCGGCCGGCGGGGGTGGAACTGGAAGATGGCCCGCCGGTGGCGGCGCGCGGACTCGCCGTGCCGGACCGCACCCTCGGCGAGGTTCTCCGCCATCCCTTCTTCTATCTGATCCTGCCGGGCATCCTGGGTCCGTCCTTCATCGAGACGGCCCTCTTCTTCCACCAGCTCTCGATCGCGGAGTCCAAGGGCTGGTCGGCGGAATGGGTCACCGCCGGTTATGCGGTCTTCGCCCTGATGACGACGCTGGTCACATTGATGGCGGGTCCGCTGATCGACCGGATCGGAGCCACCCGCCTGCTGCCGCTGGTCCTGATGCCTCTGGTGGTGGGTGTCCTGGTGCTGGCGTATCTCGATCATGCGATATGGGCTTGGGTTTATCTGGCGCTCGCGGGGATTGGCTCGGGGGCCATGCGGATCGTGCAACCGGTCATGTTCGCGGAATTGTTCGGCACCGGACATATCGGCGCCATCCGAAGTGCCGCCGCCACCCTCAGCGTCTTCGCCTCCGCGCTCGGACCGCCGGCCCTGGGCTTGATGATGGATGCCGGGATCGCCTTCGCGCCGATGGGGCTGGGCGCCGCCCTCTACCTCGTCGCCGCTAGTCTCGTGATGTGGTACGCCTGCCGGTACCGACGTTAATCGGGGGCCCGCTTAGCTCCCGGGCGTCATCACCTCGCGGATTTCGTGACGGCGGTTCGTGGTATGGGGCCGGACCTCGCTCGCCCAGCGGCCTTTTTCCGACTCCGCCGACCAGGCGTCGCTCGTCAGCACCGCCGGGTCGTCGATTTCGTAGACCGCCATATAGGTCGCCGAGACGCCGTCCGCCTTGCTGCCCTGGGCGCCGCCGAATGTCGTCGGCGCATCGACCAATTTGAGCCGGCTAACGGACCGCACGCCCGGCACCCGGCTCAAATAAGGCACGTGCTCGGTGTCGTAGACCTCGTTGAAGAGCGCTTCCTGCTCCGCCGTGACGTCCATGGTGACCATGAAGAGATACTTTGTTTCATAGGGCATTTCCTCGTCCTCCTCGTTCAAGCGCCGACCCGTTCGGCAACCGCCAACAGGCGATGCATCGAACGCAAGACCGGCTTTTCGATCAGTTTTCCATCGACCACGACCAACCCCGTCTCCGCCTTATCAAAGGCTTCGACGATGCGCTCCGCATGGGCGATCTCATCGGCGGTCGGCGAGAAGATCTCGTTCAAGATCGGCACCTGCTTCGGGTGGATCGACCCCTTGCCGGAAAAACCGAGATCCCTTGCGGCCTCGGCCTCTCGGCGCATGCCGTCAAGATTTTCGAGATCGAGATAGGGAACGTCGATCACGTCGAGCCCGGCACCCGCCGCCGCGTGGACGACGCGCGAACGCGCATAGAGAAGATTTTCCCAAGTATCGCGGCACCGCAGTTCCGCCGCCATGTCGACCCCACCGAAGAACATGGCATCCATGCGCCGGCTCGCCTGGCCGATCTCATAGGCCGCCTCGAGCCCCTGATTGGTTTCGATGATGGCGTGGAGGCGGATCTCGACATCGTGCTCGTCGAACATCTCGTCCAGCGCCTTGATCTCGTCGGGCGATTTGACCTTGGGCAGCATGATCGCCGGCGGCGGCGTGGCGCCGGCGACAATGGCCTGGAGATCGGCCATGCCCTCGGGCGTACGGGTGCAATTGATGCGGACGATCCGCTCAACCCCGTCATCGGCCTGTGGGGTCTGGAACAGCGCCATGGTGCGTTCGCGCGAGATATCCTTGTGCTGGGGCGCGATCGCGTCCTCAAGGTCGATACAAACAATATCCGCGCCCGTGGTCAGCGCCTTTGGAAACATCTCTGGCTGGAAACCCGGCACGAAGATGAAACTCCGCCTCGCCTGGAACGCATTCGCCGCTTCGCTCATGATAAATTGCCTCTCCCCACAACCCATGCCTTCCGACCGATGCCGAGTGTGACTACCTATCTCTTAATTTGAAGAAAATGGCCGTCCCGACAAGACCCGAGCTTGTGACCATCGCCAGGTGAAGGTGGTTCATGCACATCTCACCGCACTAAATCAATGCTTTGCAAGAGCTCATCGGGACATAAATGGTAATGGAAATTCCGCCTCCAGTTCAGTATTGGTGTTGTCGCCCAATCGAAGGTTCAAACTCGAATTCAAAGGAACGAATAGATGGATATGGTCCGCCTTGATCCGCCCGCGGAACTGACGATGCCAATCGGCGAAGCGATGTTCAGTCAGCGAGCGACACGCCGGCTAGACCCGAATCGCCCTGTCTCCGATGCACATTTGGAAATCATTTTGAACGCGGCCTCCAAAGCGCCGAACGGCGGCAACGCCCAACCGGCACGCTATCTGGTCGTTCGAGATCGCACCGCCATCAGCGAGTTCGGCAAACTCTATTTCGAGGCATGGTGGGCCAAACGTCGAGACGCCTATGGTTGGACCGGCAAGGACGACATTCCGGAGAATTCGGTTTATCGCTTGCCCGCGCTGCTGGCGGATGAAATGGCCAACGCGCCCGTGGTGATTCTCGTGTACTCGAAACCGTCCGGTGTCGCGGCTTCGTCCACCTTCCCGGGCGTACAGAATTTGCTGCTGTCGGCCCGCGCACTCGGCCTCGGCAGCGTGCTGACCACCCTACACCCGCAAGTCATGGAACGCGTCAACGCGATGTTTGGGGTCCCCGAGGAAATGGTCTTTCACTGCTGCATTCCCCTTGGGTATCCGCGCGGTAAGTTCGGGCCAACCAGCCGGCTGCCCACCAGTACAACGACCTCGTGGGATCGCTGGGAGCAACCGCCACCCTGGAAGTAATGCACGGCGGAATAGCCGCCGAAAGCTCCTTGATTTCGAATGTCGCGAATTCGATGTCCGAAAGCCCTCGGTAAGGGAAAGGAATTCGAAAACGGCTATTTGGGCCGGAGCCGGTGGCATTCCTATTGCGAAATCTTGGCCGCCGATCCAGTGCGGCGCTCTAGTAGGAACGTTACCCGCCACCATGCTCCAAGCGAATTTCGCCCTGAAGTTCAGGCTGAAAAAACTACCGCAAGTATTTGAGGGAATGGTGGGTCCGACAAGACTTGAACTTGTGACCTCCGCCATGTCAAGACGGCGCTCTAGCCAGCTGAGCTACGGACCCTCCGCAGCCGTCCCGGTCAATACCGGGCGAGGCGGGGATTTAGCACCAATCATGGGCGCGTTCAAGTCTCCGGAATGCCGCCGCCCGGGCGGTACGGCACCCTATGCGCGGTTGGCCGGCAGCATTCGCTTCACGGTGCGGATCAGATCCTGCAGTCCGAACGGCTTCGACAGAACCCGCACGTCTTCCGACAGCAGGCCGTCTTCGTTGATGACCTTGTTGGCATAACCGGTCACGAAGAGAACCGGCAAATCGGATTGGCCGTCGCGCGCCCGTCGCGCGAGGGAGATGCCGTCCAATCCCGGAATATCCACATCGGCGAGCAATAGATCGAATTCGTCGTCGCCGATCCGCGCCATCGCTTCCTTGCCGTTTCGAACCGCGGTGACGTCATGGTCGTTGCGGTCCAGAGCCTCGCTGAGGAATTCGCGCATGGAGTCATCGTCTTCGGCGACCAGGATTCGAGCCATTTTATTCAACATTCCGCATTGTCGTTTTCTTACCGGCGCCATGGAATTGGTCCACCGCGACCCTGTCGCGTTCTGTTGTAGGTGCTAAATCTTGCCAAATCGTAAATAATTGGAAAGCGGGACGATTTAATGATCCAGAAGACCGATTATCCCGCCGAATTGGAGTCGACCGAGGTGAATTTCGCATGACCAACTCCGAGAAAAGCGCCACGATTCGCGATGCGGCGCCGGCCGATCTCGGTCGAGTCCAGGCCATCTATGCGCATCATGTCCTGCATGGCCTCGCCTCCTTCGAGGAAGAACCACCCGATCTGGCGGAAATCGAACGGCGCTATGCCGCCGTGCGCGATCTTGGCCTACCCTACCTGGTGGCCGAAATAGAGGGGGAAATCGTCGGTTACGCCTATTGCGGGGCCTACCGGCCGCGGCCCGCCTACCGTTATACGGTCGAGAACTCGGTCTATATCGATCACCGTTACCCGCGCCGCGGTCTCGGGCGCGCTCTTCTGACGGCGCTGATCGACCAGGCGGAAGAGACGCGGATTCGCCAGATGATCGCGGTGATTGGGGACAGCGACCACGAGGCGTCGATAAAACTCCACGAAAGTCTTGGATTTCGTATGGTCGGCACCCTCAACGCCACGGGTTTCAAGTTCGGCCGCTGGGTCGATACGGTGCTGTTGCAGCGGCCGATCGGCCCCGGCAACGAGACCCTTCCGGAATCATAACACGCTGAAATACAACAATTTCACGGATTTTGGCACACCACTTGCGCTCCTTTTTCGCCGAGGAGGATGACATGGTTTCTTCGGAGGCTGTGAGGCGAGTAAGCGTTCTTGTCGCGATGTTTGTGCTCATCGCGCCCTGGACCGATGCGCGAGGTGCGAAACCGCGGGACGCCGCGAATTTTTGCGCCAAGGCGGTATCGGGTCAGGAGGCCGCGCGCCGAATTCCCACGAAGCTGCTTCATGCCATCTCCATTGCCGAGTCGGGCCGCTGGGATCCATCCCGGCGGGAAAACGTTGCCTGGCCCTGGACCGTGACTGCCCAGGGCAAGGGCCGATTCTACCCGACGAAGGAAACTGCGATACGGGCCGTGCGTTCGTTGCGTAAGCGGGGTGTCCGGAACATCGACGTGGGGTGCATGCAGATCAATTTGCGCTACCACCCGGACGCCTTCAATTCGCTTCAGGACGCGTTCGATCCCGTGACCAACGCCGCTTATGGCGCGGCATTCCTGGTCAAGCTACGCCGGGAGAGAAAATCCTGGACACTGGCAGTGAAGCATTACCACTCCGCGACGCAGGAACGGCACGGCCCCTATCGCAATAAGGTTTACAAGATCTGGCGCGAGGTGCGCTTGAAGACACGGCGGGCACAGATCGCCGCCCTTCGCGCCGGCAGTACGCATCGCCGGCTCTCCGGCGACCAGCGCCGCGCAAAATTGCGCCGATTGGTGCGCATGAAGTCGAAACCGCGGCGCCCGCTCTCCGTCACCCAGCGGCTCCGCGCCGGCCATCGGCTCGACGCAAGGGCACAGCGCTGGCTCGACCGGCAACTCGCCGTCCTGGGACCGCGCCCAAGACGCTGACCGCGATTCCTTATATGATTCCTTTCTCGCGAAGAGCCCCGATCTCTTCCTTGGAAAGTCCCAACAACTCGCCATAGACGGCCTCGATCCCGTCGCGCAAGGGGGGACCGAGATGGCGGACCTCGCCCGGAGTCTCGGAGAGTTTCGGGATGACGCCCGGGATCACCACCTCGCCGGCGATCTCGTCATGCATTTTCAACAGATTGTCGCGCGCCGCGAATTGCGGGTCGGCGAAGATATCGGCGATCGAATTGATGGCCCCGCACGGTACCTGGCCCTCGGTGCAGGCGTCGACGACGGCGGATTGCGGCATCGACTGGGTATAGGCGGTGACGATCTCGATGACGCGCTCCCGGTCGGCGAGCCGCAGCGCCGCCGTCTGGTAGCGGTCGGGACCGGCCAATTCGGGCTGTCCCATGACATGGGCGAGACGCTCGAACATCCGGTCCGAGGTGCAGGCGATCGAGACCCATTTATCGTCGCTGGTCGGGAAATGCCCATGCGGGCAGGCAAGCTGGGTTCCCGTCCCCTCGCGCGCGCGGATCGTACCTTCCTTGGCGTAGGCCGGCACCAATTCGTCGAGCAGCCGGAAAATCGATTCATAGAGCCCGATATCGATCACCTGACCGCGCCCGGTCTCCGCGAGGCTCTTCAGCGCCACCAGGATCCCGACGGCACCATAGAGCCCGGTCGTATAATCGGCGAGCGAGGTCGACCCCGGCGTCACCGGCGGCCCGTCCGGCATGCCGGCGAGATAGGTCAATCCGCCGAAGGCCTGGGCAATACGGGCGAATCCCGGCCGGTCCTTATAGGGCCCCGTCTGGCCGTAGCCGGAGACACGGAGCAGGATAAGCCGCGGATTGATCTCGGAAAGGACATCCCAGCCGAGCCCCCAGCGCTCGAGCGTGCCGGGGCGAAAATTTTCGCAAACCACGTCCGAGACCGCGACCAGTTTCTTGAAAATATCGACGCCTTCGGGCGTGCGAAGATCGAGGGTGACCGAGGTCTTGTTCCGGGCCTCGCTCAGCCAGGCCAGGGTGTCGCCGCGATCCGTCATGGTTCCGTAATAACGCCAGAGATCGCCGCCCTTCGGGTTCTCGATCTTGATGACCTCGGCGCCGAATTCGGACAGGATCGTCGACGCGAAGGGGGCCGCGATGAAGGTCGCCGCGTCGATCACGCGAATGCCGTCGAGCGGCGGTTTTACCTGTTGGCTCATTATTGCGGTTCCCCGGTTTCCCTCGGTATTGACATAGCCGAGCCGATTGACCGATCCAGACTGCGTCGCCATGGACTCCGGTTTGACAGGGATCGGCGGCGGCGGCAGAATTTCCATGCGCCACTATCAGCGCGCCTTCGGCGAATCGGATTCGATGTGACGAGACTCTCTGCGATTTCGGCTCTTCTGTCTCTCGGCTTGTTCTTCACGGCCTCGGCGGCCGTCGCGAAACAGGGCGGCGTCTCCGTGAAACTGCGGCAAGGCATCACCGAGGACGCCCCGATTTCCGAGGAAGTGGAACTTTACGCCCGGTCCTATGCGCTGGTCGTCGAGATCGACAAATACACCCATGGCTGGCCTCGGCTTTCGATGGCGGTGAAGGACGCCAAGGCCATTGCCGCGGCGCTGACGAAGAAGGGCTTCGAGGTGACGCTTGTCCTCAATCCCAAATCGGCCGCGCTGAACCAGGCCTTCGAGGAGTTCTACATCCTCAAGGGCGAGAACCCGGACGCACGGCTCTTCGTCTGGTTCGCGGGTCACGGTCACAGCGAGCGCGGCGAGGGTTATCTCGTCCCAACGGACGCGCCGAAGCCGAGCAAGAAGGGTCTCTTCCGCCTCCGCGCGCTTTCGCTTCGCCGGATCGGCGAATTCGTTCGCCTAGCGGAATCGAAGCACGCCTTCGCGGTCTTCGACAGCTGCTTCTCGGGAACGGTTTTCGACAGCGCCCGTGCGATGCCGCCGGCCGCCGTCACCCGCGCGACGACGCTTCCGGTGCGTCAGTTCCTGACCTCGGGCGATGCCGGCCAGACGGTGTCCGACAACGGCGCCTTTCGCGAATTGTTCATACGAGCCCTTTCGGGCGACGAGAAGGCCGACGCCAATGACGACGGCTATGTGACGGCGAGCGAGATCGGTCTGTTCCTGACCGATCGGGTCACCAACCTCACCGAATCGAAGCAAACCCCGCGCTATGGCAAGCTCCGCGACAAGGACTGGGATCGCGGGGATTTCGTCTTCACCCTGCCGCAAGCGGCGCCGACACCGGTGGCGCGCGTATCCGCGACCAACCAATCGGGCGGCGGTACCACGTCAGAGACCGCGCGGCTGCAACAGGAAAGCCTGTTCTGGGAATCGATTAAGGACAGCAACGACGCGAGCGCCTTCGAGGCCTATCTTTCGCAGTTCCCGAGAGGCACCTTCGCGCCGCTGGCACGGGTCAAGCTGAAGGCCTTGAAATCAGGGAATGCGGGGCGGAAGCGCGCCCTCGTCGACGAGCGGCGCCAGCTGGAGGCGGAGCGCAGACGATTTGCGGACGAAGCGGCGAGACTGCGGCGCGAGGGAGCGGAGAAGCTGAAAGCCGACCTTGCCGCCGAGCGCCGACGCCTGGCGGATGAGGAAGCGGCCCGCGCCGAACGCCGCCGGACGGAGCAAAGCGTCGCCCGGCTCGCACCCGCGGCCCGATCACGGCCCGGCGTCGCGCCCAATCTCCTCACCGGGGCCGAAATACGAACCCTGCTTTCCGATAACACGGGCGTGTACACCGCTCCCCGCAAAGATCTGACTCTTTCGGTCACTTTCGATGCCGATGGTCAAATGCGGGGATCGCGCGAAGAGGACGGGCGACGCGATTGGGGCAAATGGTGGATCGAGGACGACCGCTATTGCCGAAAATGGGACAAATGGGCGAAGCAACGCGTGTATTGCTTCTCCATTTCACTTTCCGGCGAAACCGCTACGCATATCGGCGCGATGGGGACCAAGGTCTACGACATGGAGTTGGAATCCGTGCCCGACAGCTTGCAAGGCCGGGCGGGGGATGATTGACGACCGTGTATGAATCTTGTCAGGATTTGTACGCGTACGTTTTTTGTGCTGTTTTATCAGTAATATAACCGCCTTCTATGTCTAATTCGACTGCCGTACGCGCGCGCTTCTTGGGATCGTCGTTGCCACCGCCCCCGGAAGTTTCCAGGCCGACCCGGTCGCCGCGGCGAAGCGCCAGATTGGCCGTCTTCGCGGCGAGCTGCCGGGTTTCGCCGGCGCGTTTCAGATAGAACCGTCCAGCACGGCCGGGCGCCCCGCCCCGCAGCCCGTAGGGCGGCACGCGGAAGCGGTCGAAACTGGCCGAGATCGTCCCTTCCGCCGCGTCGAGCCGCCATTCCCGCCGGAGACCAAGGCCGCCCCTTGTCCTGCCGGCCCCGCCCGAATCGGCGATCAAGGCGTATTCGGTGAAAGTGATGGGAAAGAAGGCCTCGTTCATCTCGATCGGCGAATTAGCGAGATTGTGGAACCCGGCCGAGAACCCGCTGGCCCCGTCCTCATCCGGATGGGCACCCCAGCCGCCGACCTCGATCTCGAAGTAGATGCTGCGCCCGCCGGTCGCCTTGTCGGGGACCGAGAGGGCCGAGACATAGCTGACCCCGTAATAGGCGGCGGGAACCATATCGGGCCGTGCGGCGGCGAAGGCGCCGAGGACCGTGGTCACCACCCGGTGGCCGGTCGCCATCCGATTGGCGACGGGGGCCGGCGCCCGGCAATTCACCAGCGTTCCCGACCGTGCGGCGATCTCGATCGGGCGGTAGGCACCCGCATTCGCCATGATCGCCCCCTCGCCCATCATGATTAGCGCGCAATAGACCGCCGAGCGGGTCATGTTCAAAGTGCAATTCACCGGCCCCGCGGCCTGTGGGCATGAACCAGAGAGATCGACCCGGCAGGTCTCGCCCGTGACCGTGACCTCGGCATGAACCTTCAGATGATCCTCGGTGATCCCGTCATCGTCGACGAAATCCTCGAACTCGTAGCTTCCGTCGGGAATGTCGCGGATCACGGCCCGCATGGCGGCCTCGGATTGATCCAGGATGGCATCGATCGTGGCCTCCAGCACCTCGGCCCCATAACGCGTCACGAGTTTTCGATAGGCGGCGGCGCCGACCTCGGTCGCGGCGAGCTGTGAGGCGAAGTCGCCCGCGACCTGCTCCGGTTCGCGGCTGCTCGCGTGGATGATCGAGATCACGGCCCCGTTCGGCCGGCCGCCCTCGACCACCTTGCAGGGCGGCAGGCGAAGGCCCTCCTGGAAGACCTCGGTCGCCTGGGCATAGTAGCTGCCGGGCGCGCCGCCGCCGATATCGATGTGATGCACCAGGGCGGCGGCGATCCCGATCCGCCGGCCGTCGCTGAAAATCGGGCGAAAGACCAGAAAATCCGGCAGATGCTGGCCACCCGAATAGGGATCGTTGGTCAAAATAACGTCGCCTTCGTTCCAATCCTCAAGCGGAATGTGATCGGCGATCACCGCGTCGAGACAGACTCCCATGGAATTGAGATGCACCGGGATTCGCGCCGATTGCGCGACCGCGCGGCCCTTGCCATCGAATATCGCGGTCGAATAGTCGAACATCTCGCGGACCACCGTGGAGCGCGAGGTCCGGTGAATGGTGACGCTCATCTCCTCCGCCACCGCGAGAAGGGCGTTCCGGATAATCTCGAGTTGGACCGGATCGACGGTCATGACGCATCCTCCCGTTCGGCCACCAGATCCCCTGAGTCCAGCCGCTGGAGGCGCCAACCGGCGGGAAGATGGATGGTCGTGTATTCTTCCTCGACGATCGCGGGACCAACCAGATGGGACGGCAGTTCGGCGCGGCCATAGACCGGCAGGTTTCGCCACTCGCCATCGTCGAACACCCGCCGGTCCGATTTCGCGGCCGCGGCGCCTCCGGTTGCCGCGTGCTCAATCTCGGACCGCGCCATCCGGCCGAGGGCGCGCAGGCGAAGGGTCACGATCTCGACGGCCCCCTCGGAATCGTTGTGGGCGAAGCGCTCCTGATGACGCACATGGAACCGGTCGATCATGTCCTGCAGCCAGCCAGGGGACGGAACCGTCTCGTGCCCTTCGATCAAGAGTTCATATGCCTGACCTCTGTACCGCATATCGGCGGCGAGTTCGAGCGATCGCATATCCCCGGGGATACCGTCGTGCTCCAGCTGCGCCAAGGCCAGCGCCCCGAGCTCCGACGCCATTTCGCCAAGAGTTCCGAGCGACTCAAGCGTCGCCGGCAGCAATCGAGAGCGCGCGAAATCGTGCATGATGTCGGCGAAGAGAATGCCGCGCGCCGAAAGCGTCGCCGGATCGGCCGGAAAGATCACCCTGCCGATCTCCAGCTCCCGCGCCAGATCGATGGCGTGCAGCCCGCCCGCCCCACCGAAGGCGACCAGGGTGAAATCGCGGGGATCGGCGCCCTTCTCGAAGAGGCTGAGGCGGATCGCCGAGCCCATGGTGACATTGGCAACCGCGAGGACCCCCGCCGCGGCCGCTTCGGCGCCAAGTGCGAGCGGCCCCGCCAGCTTGTCGTCGATCGCGGCCCGGGTCGCATCGAGATCGAGGGCCATTGCACCGCCGAGAAAATAAGCGGGATCGAGCCGGCCGAGCACCAGATTGGCATCGGTGACGGCGGGCTCCGTGCCGCCGCGGCCATAGGCGACGGGCCCCGGTTCGGCACCCGCACTTCTGGGGCCGACGCGAAGACCGCCCCCCGCCTCGACATGGGCGATCGATCCGCCGCCGGCACCGACGGTGCGGATCTCGATCATCGGAACGCGAACGGGGAGACCGTCGATCTCTCCCTCTGTCACGACCGAGCCTCTTCCGCCGCGAATCAGCGAGACGTCGGAGCTGGTCCCCCCCATGTCGATCGCCACGAGATTGGACTCATCAAGGTCCACGCCGAGCTGGGCCACCGCCATCGCACCCCCGGCGGGACCCGACAACAGCAGGCGAACGGGCTCCACGGCCGCCCTCGCCGGCGTCGTCACCCCGCCGTTCGATTGCACGAGATAGAGCGTGGCGCCGATCCCGGCGTCGTCGAGCCGCGATTCGATGCGCTCCAGATATCGAGTCACCACCGGCATCAACAATGCATTCAGGACCGTCGTCGAGCTCCGCTCGAACTCGCGCATCTCGGGGCTGACATCCGATGAAAGCGAGACCGCGATATCGGGCGCGGCGGTGGTGAAAATTTCCGCGACCCGGCGTTCATGCTTGGGGTTCAGATAGGCGTGGAGAAAACAGACGGCGACCGCACCGACATCGCTTTCCGCCAGCCGCCCGGCGAGGCCGGCCACGGCCGCTTCGTCGAGCGGCATCTCCACCGTCCCGTCGGCGCGCATCCGCTCGGGCACCCCGAAGCGTCGGATGCGCGGCACCAAGAGGGCGCGCGGCTCGGCGCGGAGACGATAAATGTCTTTCCGAAGATGGCGGCCGATCTCGAGCACGTCGGAAAACCCGGCCGTCGTGATCAAGGCCCCTTGCGGCAGCTTCCGCTCCAGGATCGCGTTGGTCGCGATCGTCGTTCCATGCAGGATCAAGCCGATATCCGCCAGCGCAAAGCCAAATCGGTCGGCCGCCCCGCGAATGCCGGCGATCAGGCCCAGGGAGGGATCGTCCGGCGTGGTCGCCGTCTTGTGGGCGAGTGGCCGGCCCGTGCGTTCGTCCAAGATTTGGAGATCGGTGAAGGTGCCGCCGATATCGACGGCGATCCGAATAGGCTTGCCGGTCGGCGTCATCGACTCACCCCCAAAGGCCGGGGTCCGGCGGATGGATGATGCCGCCGTCGTAGCGGAGGCCGGGTTCACGATCCTCGGCCAGCAGCAGCGGGCCGTCGAGATCCACGAATGCGGCCCCCTGGGCGACCAGCAGGGCCGGTGCCATCGCGAGCGAGGTCGCGACCATGCAGCCGACCATGATGCCGAGCCCCGCGGCCTCCGCCGCCGCTTTCAGTTTCAAGGCCTCGGTCAACCCGCCGGTCTTGTCGAGCTTGATGTTGACCAGGTCGTAACGCGTTGAAAGTACGGGAATATCGGCGCTGGTATGGCAAGATTCGTCGGCACAGACGGGGACTGGACTGGTGATTTCCGCCAGCGGTTCGTCCGCGGAAGCGGGCAAAGGCTGCTCGATCAACTCCACTCGTAGTTTTTTTAGTTCGCCCGCGAAGCGTTTAACCATGTTTGCTTCCCAGGCCTCGTTGGCGTCGACGATGATCCTTGCCTTCGGCGCGGCCCCGCGCACCGCCAAGACCCGGTCCAGGTCGCCCTCGCCGGTCAATTTCAGCTTCAAAAGCGGCCGGCCGGCGTTTCGTCCCGCGGCCTCGGCCATCCGCTCCGGCGTATCGAGACTCAACGTATAGGCGGTCACGACGGGGTCGAGCCCATCCAGTCCGGCGAGTTCCCACGCTCTTTTCCCGGCCCGCTTCGCCTCCAGATCCCAGAACGCGCAGTCGAGGGCATTGCGCGCGGCGCAGGCCGGAAGACGGTCCTGCAACGCCCGACGGTCTAGTCCGGATTCAATCTCATTTTCAAGAGCTTGCAGGGTTTCGGCGATCTTCTCGCTGGTCTCGTCGTAGCGCGGGTTGGCCATGCATTCGCCGCGCCCCACAATTCCGTCCTCGGACAATTGGGCGACCACGACCGGCGTTTCCGTCCGGCTGCCGCGCGAAATGGTGAAGCTGCCCGCGATTGGCCAAGTCTCGGATCTGACGGAAAGTTTCGGCATATTCCGTTAACCTTAACGCGCGTTAATCATTTCGAAAGCGCTGTGGATAACTTTAGGTGAGAGAGCCCAAGCGGACGCGCCGTTCACGCCAGTTGATCCACGAAAACAGCCACCCCATGCTTCACGGGATCGACCGCCGGCAAGCCGGTCAGTTCGCGGGCCTTGGCCAATTCGGCCTCGGCTTCGGCCTCGGAGAGCTTCGAGGTGTTAATCGCGCAACCGATGCAGCGGACGTCCGGGTTGGTGATTCGCGCCGCCGCGAGAGTGGCCTCGATCACCTCGTCGATGCCGCGGACCGGTATCGTCGGCGTGCCGCGCATATGCGGTCGTCCCGGATCGTGGCAGACGACCAGGACATCCGGCTGGGCGCCGTGGATCAGGCCCAGCGTGACGCCCGCATAGCCCGCATGGAAGATCGAGCCCTGGCCCTCGATCAGGTCCCAATGATCGGGATCATTCTCGGGCGAGAGCCATTCGACCGACCCGGCGATGAAATCGGCGACCACGGCGTCGATCGCAACCCCCTCGCCGGCAATGAAGATGCCGGTCTGTCCAGTCGCCCGAAAGGCCGCCTTCATGCCGCGTGCCCGCATTTCACGCTCGATCGTGAGGGCGGTGAACATCTTGCCGCAGGACGTGTCGGTTCCCACCGTGAGCAGGCGTTTCCCGGCGCGCCTATAGCCCCGGCCGATGTCGAAGGTTTGGTTGGTGTGACGGACATCGTAAAGGGCGAGCCCCTTTGCCGCCGCCATCTCGGCCAGGCCCGGCACCATGTCCAGCTTCGCATGCATGCCGCTGGCGATGTCCATGTCGTGATCGATCGCGGCGTGCAGCGTCTCGACCCAGGAATCGGAGAAATAGCCGCCCTGATTGGTGACGCCGACGATCAGTGTCTTGACCCCGGCGGCGGCGGCCTCCGCCACCGTCATGTCCGGCAGCCCGATATCGGCCCGGCAGTCCTCCAGGCGAAGCTGTCCGAGGCACCAGTCGCGCCGCCACTGAGCGACACCATCCGCCGTTTTGGCGGCCAGCTGATCCGCCACGTCGCCGAGGAACATCAGATAGGGATTCTTGATCTTCATGCCCGAGCCTTCTTTCTTCCGGCTTTGCTTTTCGGCTTCCGCCCTTTTCGACTCCCGCGCGCCAATGCGGTGAAGCCATCATAGAAAATAGACATCGCGCGCTCGATTTCATCCTTCGTGCTGGTCATCGGCGGCACCAGGCGGATCACGTTCTTCAGATCGCGGGCCCCGCGAACCTGAAAGATAAGACCCTTGTCGAGCGCGAAATCGAAAATCTTCTGCGTCTCGGCGTTGGCCGGCGCCTTGGTTTCGCGGTCCCGAACCAGCTCGATGCCGAGCAGGACGCCGCGGCCCCGGATATCGCCGATCCACTCGAACTCCTTGGCCATCTTGCGGAATGCCGACTTGATCCGGCGTTCGATCGCGGCCGCGCACCCCGCCATGTCCTCCTCGACGACGATATCGAGACTTTCCTCTCCAGCGGCGCAAAGCAGGGGGTCGGTGGCGTGGCTGCGGGTCGCGAAATAGCCGGCCTTGGCAGCGGCCGACGCCACCTTGGCGGTCGTGCAGACGGCGCTGATCGGCAGGCCGCCGCCGAAATGCTTCGAGATGGCGATGATGTCCGGTTTCAGACCGGGCTCGTGCTGGAAGCCGAAGAGCTTGCCGGTCTTGCCGAGACCGGTCTGGGCTTCATCGATGATGAGGGCCATGCCGCGCGCTTCGCAGACCTTCTTCACCGCGGTGAAATAGCCTTCGGGGGGTGCGATGACGCCACCGGCGGACAAGATCGGCTCGGCTATGAAACCGGCGGGCGCAGCGGTGAAATTCGCATCGGCGAGTTCCATGCTGGCGGTGAGGCAGTGGATCTCGCAGCGCGGAAATTTGAGCCCGAGCGGACAGCGGTAGCAATAGGGTGTGAGCACGGAGGCCGTATGCGGCGCGACGGCGGCGTGTTTCTTGCGGTCCCAATTGAACGACACGGACCGGGTCACATAGGACGTCGACCCGTGCAGCCCGGCATGAAGACCGACGATATCGAGTCCGCCGGTCGCTTTTCGCGCTAGATCGATCGACGCCTCGATCGAATCACTGCCGGAAACCAGAAAGACCGACTTCTCCAAGGGGCTGGGCAGAATTTTGCCCAGCTTCTCGTGGAGCCGCAGCCGAGGCACGTTCAACATGGTGTTGGAGGAATGCAGCAGGGATTGCATCGTCGTCTCGATCCGCTTGACCATGCGCGGATGCTGATGACCGAGTGCTGCTCCCATCTGACCCGACTGAAAATCGAGATAGGCCTTGCCGTCGGTATCATGGACCGTGCGTCCCTTTGTCCGCGCGATCACCGGGCGGGATTCGAGCCCGCCCATATAGGATGTCCCCTCGGTCGGGAACATGTACTTCTCGACGATCCGTTTGACGCGTTTCTTTTCCACCCGCAGCCTCCCTTTTTTCGACGGCACCCATGTTACGAAATTCGACCAAGTTCTGACGAGCCCGAACCCCACTTGTCATCGATTTGGCGTAGAAAATAGTACGCCGGTGAATGAACGCTTTCTTTGGTTGACGAAGGCGGCGACACGTTCCACCAACTAAAAGAAAGTTAAACGGATCGATGTTCGGCATAAAGGCGATGCGCATGCGCTGGAAGAGTTTGCTCTTGGGACCGGGGATCGCCCTGCTCCTCAACGTCATCGCGGGCGGGCCGGGACACGGTGCCGATAGAGGATTGACCGTGCCGATTCGCGCCGGCCTGGCACCAGGCGCCGGAATCGCCAGCAAATTCGAACTCTACCGGTTCTCGAAAGCGCTGGTCATCGGGATCGACGCCTATACCGGTGGTTGGCCGCGCCTCGCCATGGCGACCAAGGACGCGAAAAGCGTTGCCCGCGCGTTGAAGAAGCGCGGCTTCGACGTGACCTTGCGGCTGAACCTCGGCGCGGTGGACCTGCAATCCACGCTGGAGCGATTCTTCGTCGTCGAGGGGGCCACGCCGAACACGCGACTCTTCGTCTGGTATGCGGGCCACGGCCATACGATCGACGGGGAAGGCTATCTGGTGCCGGCCGATGCGCCGCGCCCCGATGCCGGCACCGCCTTTAAACTGAAGGCGCTGCCGATGCGGAGCCTCGGCACCTTCGTCCGGCTGGCCCGCTCCAAACACGCCTTCGTGGTCTTCGATTCCTGCTTTTCCGGGACCATTTTCGATACCCAACGCGCCCTGCCCTCGGTCGCCATCACCTATGCCACGACGCAACCGGTCCGCCAGTTCCTGACCTCGGGCGACGCCGAGCAAGCGGTCTCCCGACGACGGTACCTTCCGGGAGCTGTTCCTGCGGGCCCTCAGCGGAGAGGAGAACGCCGACGCAAACCGGGATGGGTTTCTGACGGCAAGCGAACTCGGCCTCTTCCTCGGCGATCGGGTGACCAACCTGACCGAGGCCCGGCAGACCCCGCGTTTCGGCAAATTGCGGGACCGGCGGTACGATCGCGGCGATTTCGTCTTCGCCCTGGCCGACCCACCGGTCGGGCATCGCCGACCCAAATCGGCGCCGGTTCCCCCGGCGGCGCCGACCGAGCTCGTCTTTTGGCGATCGATCGAGAAGACCGAGGATCCGGCTGCCTTCGACGCCTATCTGCGGCGCTACCCGAAGGGCGCCTTCGCCGCCATCGCGCGGTTGAAACGGAAGCGCCTGCTCGACCGTCTCGGCAAGGCGGTCCGGCCGCCGGCCTCGGCGACGCCCGCACAGAAGCGTCGTCTCTCGCCGGAGGAGGTCACCTGGCGCTCGATCCAACACAGCACAGCGGCCGAGGATTTCGAGATCTATCTCGAACGTTATCCCAACGGAAGATACGCAGTTCAGGCCCGAGAACGTCTTCGCGCCGCAAAGGACAAGAACTGAATGGCTCGCATCGCGACACGCTGCGGAGGTCCTCTATTATGAAAGCATTCATTCGAATACTTATCCCAATGATCGCCCTCGCGGCCTCGGGATGTGACATCAGGTACAAGGTCGCTGGCAGCTTCACAAATGCGAACGAAGTCTTCGTGGGTGACATCGTGCACAACTTGCTCATTGGGGAAGCGGAAGTGGAGGTAAGGGGCAGGAATTCGGGCATCGTCTGCCGTGGAAAAACCTATGTCACCTATTACCCCCCATTTGCCGTCGGCTGTGCTGGCCAACGGGGGAAAGCGGAGCTCACCTGCGAAGACGGTCGCAGCATAGATGCAGATTGGCATGCTAAGAGCTGCACTACCGGCTCCGGGCGCGGGCAGGACGAGTTCGGTAACAGGTTTAACTTCGCCTTCGGGCTCGATAGGCAGCAGGCTGAGGATCATGTTGCGGCGAGATTGCCAAAGGTCCGCCACCGGCCGAGCCTGCGCGGGTTTGCACCTGATCCGGACAAACCGGCGCCCCCGGCACCGACGCCAAAAAGCTTCGACCGCAAGGCCGCCGCCAGCGGTCTCGCCGATTTCCCGATGGTCCCCATCGCGCTTACCTACAAGTCCGCCGGGCGGCGACCGGACGACATCGCGGTGATCATCGGCAATGCCAGTTACAACGCCAAGGGCAGCGGCATTCCCGACATCGTGCCCGCCTACGCCGATGCCGAGGGATCCAGGAATTTCGTCGTCAAGGGCGCCGGCGTGCCTGCGGGCAATGTCGTCATGGTGCGCGACGCGACCTCGGCCGAACTGACTTATATCTTCGGGACACGGCGCAATCCTAGGGGCAAGCTCGCCGAATGGATCAAGCCCGGCCGCTCCCGCGTCTTCGTTTTCTACGCCGGCCACGGCGCGCCCGGTGACAAGAACGGGCGCGGCTTTCTGGTTCCCGTCGATGTCGACGGCTCGATGATCGGATTGAAAGGTTACCCGCTCGACCTTTTGTTCCGGAACCTCAGTAAATTGCAGGCCGCTTCGGTTACGCTTGTTCTGGAAACAAGTTTCTCGGGGATCAGCGAAAGCGGCAATGTCCTGAACAAGATGCTGCCCGACCTAAGGCCGAAGGATGTGCCGGTGCCGTCGGAACTAAGGTTCGCCAGTGCCGGTGCGGCCAGCCAGGTCGCATCCTGGGAGCAGGACAATTCCCACGGGCTCTTTACCAAATATTTCTTGAAGGGAATGAGCGGTCTTGCCGACGCGGCCCACCATGGCGATGGCGACGGTACGGTCGCCTGGGGCGAACTCGACACCTATCTAAAGGCAACGCTCAGCAAGCTTGCTCGGAAATATTACGGCCGGCGGCAGATCGCCCGTGTGGTGCCCGCGCGCCGGCCGTGATCGTGGGCGTTCAACCGCAGCCGGGCGTTTCCTTCAGGATATCGTTGGCATCGCATTGCCAGGGCTTCTTCGGCAGTACCGGCTTCTTGGGTGCCGGTTTGGTCGGCGCGGGACGCGGCAGCGGCGTCGGGCGCTTTCCGGGCAACGGCCTCGGCGTCACCCGATAGGGATCGCGGACGCGCGTCCAGCCATCCCGCCGGCCCGGCCCCCGCCAACGGCCGGAATGGCGGCGGCGCGTAGACGGCGCATCGAGATACTCGGTCAGTTCGAAGGTTTGGGCGCGCCGGAGCGTTCGCGATCCCACGAGATCATGGAGAAAGGCATAAATCGCCTCGGCGTTGTCGCTCTCGATCCGGGGCCCGAAGGGGCCAGTGGGCTCGATGTCAACATCGTGCTTCTCGGCCAGTTCGTTCGCGATGTCGTCATCGCCGGGCTCAAGCAGGGCCAGGTCGCGCCCGCGCATGCGGCCGACAAGATTGGCGATCTTGATGGCATGAACCGGACCCTTCTTGTCCCGGATCGCGCGGACCCGGAGCAGCCAGTGCCGCTTGCCGAGATATTTCGCGGCGATGCGGTAGGTGCCCTGCCAGCGACCGTCCTCGAACGCCTCGATGGCGTATTCCCGTTCATCCCGGCGCCAGCGGAGTTCGTAATCCTTGTCATTGCTTGCATAGACACCGTCGCTGAGGGAGGGAATCCGCACACCCGTCGTCGGCGGCACGGTATCAATGGCGCTAGAATAGCAGCCGGCGAGTAGACCGCCGACGAGCCCTAGAGCCGCCGCGCGGGAGAAAATATTCGTGAGCTTGGACATGAGCATCTCCTTTGGAAGTCGCTATGGACGATCCAAGGCGAATATTACCCTAAATTCGACGATCCGGCCTCATCGGCCGCGGCCGCGGCCACCAGCCAGTCACGAAAGACGCGGACCTTCGGACGATCGATCCGTTTCTCCGGATAGACAATCCAATAGCCGAAATCCGAATGCAGCGTCAGGTCGAAAGGGCAGACCAGTCGCCCGGCCGCGAGATTCCGGCTGATCAAGGAGGTGCGGCCAAGGGCGACGCCGAGCCCCTCGACCGCGGCATTCTGCGCCTCGGCCGAATAATCGAATCGCAGGCCATGCGCCGGATCCACTTCGAAGACACCGGCCGCCTTCAACCACATCGACCAGTCCGGGAACATCTCGATATGCCGATGCCCGTCGTCATGAAGCAGCGTGAAGTTCACCAGGTCCGCGGGCACCTTCAGTACATTCGATCCTTCGATCAAGCGGGGGCTGCAGACCGGGATGACCTCATGGGAGAGCAAGTGCTCCGTCTCCAAGTTCTCGTAATCGCCGCGCCCATAGCGCACGCCGATTTCAATACCATCGCGCTCGTAATCGCTCAGCCCCATGCTGGTGGTCAGTCGAATATCGATATCGGGATGCTCGCGATTGAAACCCTCGAGACGCGGCACCAGCCATTTGGCCGCGAAGGACGGTGTCGCCGCGACATTCAGGAGCCCGGCCTCGTCGTGATGACCGAAGGCCTCCATCGCCTCGCCGAACGCCGTGAAGCCGCGCCGAATGCCGGGCAGCAGGGTCTGGCCCGCCTCGGTCAACATCAAGGTGCGGCGGGCGCGCCGAAACAGCTTCGCACCGAGAAATTCCTCCAGCCCCTTGATCTGATGGCTGATCGCCGCCGGCGTCACGAACAGTTCCTCGGCGGCGCGGCTGAAGCTGCGATGGCGGGCGGACGCCTCGAAAACGCGCAAGGCATTGAGCGGCGGCAGGCGGCGGGTCATGTATGGTCTTTATTTAATTTAGTTTTTCTAACAATTATGATGAGAAATCATCGTTTGTCGAAGCGCTATACTCCATATTATATACTGATTTAACAAGTTAAACTTAATGACTCATCAAAACAAACCCGCTGGAATGGTCAATTAAATTTAACAAATATTCATAAAATCCCGCCGCTCGGCGGGAAGGAGGCTGAAATGGTTTACAATCACACGACACACAATGCGGCGCCGCTCCCCTCGGGTGCCCTGCCGACCCAGGCCGAGTTGAACGAATTGGCGCGCCGAGCGCGGCGGCAGCGGGCCGTGAATATTCTCGACAATATACGTCAGCGCCTGATCGACTGATCGGCGGGGCCAAGAACGAAAAAGGGCCGCCTTCGGGCGGCCCTTCGCGTTTCAAAATAGAATTTGGCCCTAATGAACCTCGAGCTTGCAAACCAGGAACATGGGATCGAAGACCGACCCGATGATCAAACGCTCCTTCGTCCGGCCCTTGTAGTAAGCCGCGACGCTGGCGCCCGAGACTTGGTCGCCGGGATTACGGTAGACGAGCTTGGCGCTGCCCTTTTTCAGCGCGCCGTCATCGCCGACCGAGACACGAAAAATCTGGCTCGGCGAGGTAAATTTCTCCGGCAGGAAATGCTCGAGTCCGATTTCGATCTTATTCGGATGACCCGCGACCAGCAGGGCCTTGCGGCGGACGTCGGTCCATTCGATCCCGTCCAAATGCGCTCCGAGACGAATCCTCGGCTCGATCTCCTCGAGGGTCGCCGCTTCGGGCACGGGACCCGTTCCCTTCAGATTGGTGCGAAAGGCGATGACTTCCCCGTGAAGCGACGTGGCGACATAGAGAATGCCCTTGTCCTTGCTGATATTGATCCCGGTGCCGCTGCCGACCCGATCGAGCACCGCCGAAAATTTCGAGCCACTATAGTAGACGACACTGTTGATATCGTTTCGAAACAGGGCGATATCTGCGAATTGCCGCAGGCCGCCGACATTGTTGGTCGCGAAAAACGCGCGTTTCCCAACAGCGACGATATCGTTCAGCACGAGATCGCGTCCGCCGCGGGGCTCGGCACCATCGGCCAGGGCTTTCGCGTCGGAAATCGTCGCCTCGTGCACCAGGGTTTCTTTTTTGCCTTTCCCTTCGATACGGAATATTTCGACGAGACTGCGCGCTTCGTGAAAATGGGTTATATCGAGCTTGACCGCCAAGTCCTCCTTCGAGAGGTTTCGCCTCTTTCTGTCGACCCGGTGGTTGATGACGAACAACCGTTTCTCGCCACCCTCTTCGATGAGACTGATGCCCTGGGGGAAGAAATTCTTTTCGAAATAGGCCGGGAGCCGATTCGACTCCGACCGGATCGGCATCCGCGAGACAACGCCGTTCTTGGCGGCGTCGTAGCGATAGATCGCTCCCGCCGCGGGGACCGGATTGGCGGCATAGAATTGATGGTCGTTGCTGGAAACATAGACGACACCCAGGGAATCCATCGTCAGATCCGACGGCCCGCGCGGATTGGCGCCTTTCGCCAGGGCCACTTCGGTCGGCGTGCATTGACCCAAATACCAGCTGCGATCGATCGGATCTCTCAACGGCGGGACGAACCCGCAGCCGGCCGCCAGCAGAGCCGCCGCCAAGACGGCACCCATTCGTCCCATCCGAAGAGAAACTGGATTTGCCACGCCTCGACTTCCCTTTCCGGGTTCATTCATTGGTCGGAGAGCTTAACCGGACGCGCCACGGCGCGCCACAACTTATACCACATGTCTTGGCCGGGCCGTCCCCGCCCTCCGACCGCCTCCTCAAATAGCCGATCGCAAAAGGCGGCGATTCCAGGCCGCCGCCTCCAAGACATGGAATGCTTTCCATGGGGAAAGACCGTGCTTTATTTCGGATTAGAAAATTTAATCTAGCTGATAAAACAATATCGTTTGTAAAGACAATTAGAAAATAACAACTATTCAAGCAACACCGAACTCATGCTTCTCCATCGTGTTCAGTAAACCTGCCAAATAAATCTTGTTCGAAAAGGAATAGACCAATGGAAACCTACGACACCAGACAACGGCCCGCGGGCGCCATTCCGGCGCAAATTCTCAGCGACGACGAAATTCTGCTGGCCATGAACCGAGCCCGGCGCGAACGCTCGAAAGCCTTTATCCGTGCCATTCAATTTGGCGTCGACGTCTTTCGAGGGCGCGGCAAGCGGACGGGAGGCGGTCATGCTTGATGTTCATGTCAGCGCCTTCGCGGATCGTCTCTTTGGCACGTCGATGATGGGTGGCCGACCCCGGGAACTTTCGCGATCGGCCATCCCGGCCGATTCGAAGGGGCCGGGCTATTCGGCCGCCACGGCGTCCAGCGAGTCGAGATACCAGCGATAGGTCTCGCGCAGCCCGTCCCGCAAATCGACGCCCGCGCGCCAGCCGAGTTCATGGAGCCGGGTTACGTCGAGCATCTTGCGGGGGGTGCCGTCGGGTTTCGAGGTATCGAAGGCGAGTTCACCCTCGTATTCCACGACCTCGCAGATCAGTCGGACCAGTTGCTCGATGGTCACGTCTTCGCCGACGCCGACATTGATCGCGAGTGATCCTTCGTACCGATTCATCAAAAACACCGAGGCATCGGCAAGATCGTCGACATGCAGGAATTCGCGCCGGGGCTTGCCGGTCCCCCAGACGGTCATGTTCGGCGCCTGCGCGGTCTTTGCCTCGTGGGCCTTCCGCATCAGGGCGGGGATGACATGGCTGGTCTCGAGATCGAAATTGTCGCCGGGCCCATAGAGGTTGGTCGGCATCAAACTGATCGCGTTGAACCCGTATTGACGACGATAGTTCTCGCAGAGCTTGAGGCCGGCGATCTTGGCGATCGCGTAAGGCTCGTTGGTCGGCTCCAACGCGCCGGTCAAGAGCGCCTCCTCGGTGATCGGCTGTTCGGCGAATTTCGGGTAGATGCAGGACGACCCCAGAAACAAAAGCTTCTTCGCATCAAAACGATAGGCGGCATCAACAACATTCGCCTCGATCATCATATTCTCATAGAGGAACTGTGCCCGCGCGGTATCGTTGGCATGGATACCGCCCACCTTCGCCGCCGCCAGGAAGACATATTCGGGCCGCTCCTCGGTAAAGAAGGCCTCGACTTCCGCCTGGCGGGTCAGGTCGAGCTCGCCGCGCGGCCGTTCGACCAGATTATCGTACCCGGCGGCGCGCAGATTGCGGACGATCGCACCGCCGACGAGCCCCCGATGCCCGGCGACGAAAATCCGCGCATCTTTTCCCATTTCATCCATGGGCCGTCTCAACCATGGGCGATCCCTTGCATGGGGATGTCGTGCCCGGCGTCGAGCAGCGTGCGCTCACGCGTCGCCAACTCCATGTCGTGTTCGACCATCATGGCGACCAGCGCCTCGAACGACGTCTCGGCCGACCAGCCGAGCTCATCGCGCGCCCGCGACGGATCGCCCAGCAGGTGATCGACCTCGGTCGGACGGAAATAACGTTCGTCGATGCTGACGTATTCCTGCCACTCAAGATCCGCGGCCGCGAAGGCGGTGGTGAGAAAGTCGCGGACCGAATAGGCGGCACCAGTCGCAACCACATAATCGCCCGGCGTATCGTGCTGGAGCATGCGCCACATCGCATCAACGTAATCGCCGGCGAATCCCCAATCCCGCTTGGCATCCAAATTGCCCAGGAAAAGCCGATCCTGCAGGCCGTGCTTGATCCGCCCCAGCGCGCGCGTGATCTTGCGGGTGACGAAGGTCTCGCCGCGCCGCGGGCTCTCATGGTTGAAGAGAATCCCATTGGCGACAAACATGTCGTAGGCCTCGCGATAATTGGCACCATACCAATAGGCCGCGACTTTGCCGACCGCATAGGGACTGCGGGGCGCGAAGCCGGTCGCCTCCGATTGCGGCGGCGGCGCGTCCCCGAACATCTCCGACGAGCCCGCCTGATAGAGCCGGATTTCCGTTCCCGAGGACGACATATGATCGCGCACCGCCTCGAGGAGACGTAGCGTCCCCGTCGCCACGATGTCGGCCGTATATTCCGGCTGATCGAAGGACACCTTTACGTGGCTCTGGGCACCGAGATTGTATATCTCGACCGGTTTCACGGCGTCCAAGATGCGGTGCAGCCCAGTGCCGTCGGCCAGATCGCCGTAATGCAGGAACATCCGCGTCTCGCTGCCGTGGGGATCGCGATAGAGATGATCGATCCGATGGGTATTGAAGGTGCTGGCGCGGCGGATGATGCCATGCACTTCATAGCCCTTCTCCAGCAGAAACTCGGCGAGATAGGAACCGTCCTGTCCGGTGATGCCGGTAATCAATGCTCGTTTCATAAGGCCTTCGGCGTTGGTGGCGTTCGGCGGTGTCTCGAAGCAAGGCTCCGCTTAACGCTTGAGGATACAACTGGCAAGGTCCGAAGTCATCCCATGCCGCGGCGGCGGCAACGGGCGCTTGGCGTCAACCGAGTTCGTCCCGGACGAATTCGACCGTATGATCCGGGTTGAGGAACCAGAGGACGCCGCCCGCCAACCCGATCGCCATCATGCACAGCCCAAACAGGATCGAGAGACCAAGCGCCTCGGCGGCGGGCACGCCGATCAGGGCCAAGGCGGAGATCATAACGCCTTCGCGAACCCCCCAGCCGGCGATCGAAATCGGGGCCGCCGCGAGCAGCATGACGCCGGGCACCAGGATGAGATAATCGAGATACCCGGCGACAAGGCCGAGATCGCGACCGAGAACGTAAACAGCGGTCACCATCAGCAGGTGCCCGAAGAGCGAGAGTCCAAGCACCGGAAGTGCGACCCGCCATCGCAACAGCATGCGCCGACATCCCTCCGAGAGTTGGGCGACCCCTCGGATGACGGCCCAACGACGGAGTCCCGCCGGCACCCAATCGAGCAGAACGAGCAACCCCACCCCGCCCAGGCCCGCGACGATGACGGCGGCGAAAGCCGTCCGCGCGGCCGGGCTGTCGACACGCTGATAGAGCCAAGGCTGGGTCGCGCCGACGATGAGAACGAGCCCCAACAGGCCGGCGATGCGATCGAGCAGGACGCCGTTCACGCCGGCACCGACCGGCGCACCCGCTTTCACGACCCGGTACATCCGCACGGCGTCCCCGCCGATGGTGGAGGGAAGGGCCTGGTTGAAGAAGAGTCCCTCGAAGAAGAAACGAAGAGCGGTTCGAAACCGGATGACACCCTCAAAGAGGGTCATGACGGCAACCCAGCGCCGCGCGCCGAGAACGCTCTGGCCGAGGAGAAACAGCAATGCGCCGGCGATGCTCCAAAGGGAAGCGTCGCCGAGACGCCCGGCGATCTGGCCCAAATCCTGATCGCGAAGAACGAACCAGATAAGCCCCGCCGTCACCGCGCCTTTCAGCGCGAAACCCAACCATTTTCTATGTCCGGCGATCGCCATGCACCCTCGGCCTCAAACCCTCCGGCCGCGTCTTAGCGGGATTGAACGGCGATGGCAAACAAAGGACGTAATGCGAGGTGCCGCAATGCGGGTCGGCGACTCAGACCAGGATATCGACCAATCGGTCCTGACGGCGGCGATCGACCGCAGCGTTGGTCTCCTCGACATCCTTGACCGCGTCGCGGACGATATTGACCGTGCCGCTTTTGTTCTGGAACTGCACCCGAAGCGCCGCCAGCGCGGGGTTCGCCTGGAAATTCGCGACGGTACTTGCAGCAATCGAATCAATCGCCATGGATAACCCACTCCGATCGAACGAATTCGGTTACGTTCCAGTAGGATAGCATGACTCCGGCGCGAACGCTACTCCTTCAGATCGGCGGCGACGCGGAGGCGGATGATCTTGTCCGGATCCTCGACGACGCCCGAGCCCGGCGCGCCCTTCTTGATCATGTCCACGAACTCCATCCCGTGCGTGACCTTGCCCCAGACCGTGTATTGGCCGTCGAGCCAGGAAGCTGCCTTGAAGACGATGAAGAACTGGCTGTCGGCGCTATCGGGTTGGCCGGAGCGCGCCATCGAGAGGATACCGCGAACATGGGGCTCGTCGTTGAATTCGGCCGAAAGATTTTGGCCGGATCCGCCGCGCCCCGTCCCGGTCGGATCGCCGGTCTGGGCCATGAAACCATCGATCACGCGGTGGAAGACGATGTTGTCGTAGAACTTCTCGCGTACCAGCGCCTTGATCCGCTCGACGTGATTTGGGGCCAGGTCGGGCCGCAGTTCGATCACGACGCGCCCATCCTTCAGGTCGAGGAAAAGCGTGTTTTCGGGGTCGCACGCCGTCACCGGCCCGCTCCGCAGTAGCACAAGACTCGCCAAGACAAACCCGATCCAACGCATCGTCGTTCCTTTCCCAAGATTTTCATTCCCAAATATGGACGCCCCATGCCGCCTACCGAAGGGCGGCCGCGATATTGCCGCCGTCGACGGTCACCACCGCCCCCGTGGTCTTCTCCGCCAGCGCCAGGGCGACGAAGGCTTGGGCGACATCCCCGGCCTTCACCTCGCGACCGAGAAGGTTGCCCCGCATGTAGTCTTCCTCGTCGACGCCCCGCGCCATGGCCCGTTGGCGAACCATATCGCCGGTCAGCAACCCGCTCTTGATCCGATCGGCATTGACCGCGTTGGCACGAATACCCTCGCCACCGTATTCGACCGCATATTGTCGCATCAGCGCCATCGTCGCCGCCTTCGGCAAGCCGTAGGGACCAAAATCGGGTCCCGGATTGACCGCCTGCTTCGACGCGTTGAACAGCAGCACCCCGCCCGAGCCCTGGTCTTGCATGATGCCAACGGCGCGGCGCGCCATCCGCTGGTGCGCGAAAAAATTCAACTCAAAGCTCTCCCGCAGGACCTCGTCCGCGACCTCGCCCATTCGGCCCTGCCAGGCGGCCCCGGCGTTGGAGACCAGGATATCGACGCCGCCGAAGGCGCGAAGGACCGCATCGAAACCCGCCCCGACCGAAGCATCCGAAGTGACGTCGCATCGAACCGCGAGGCCGCCGACGGCCGCCGCCGCGTCCTCGACTGCCGATAGATCCTGGTCGAAGAGGGCAACCTCCGCCCCAACCGCACGAAACTCAGCGGCGATGGCGCGGCCAATAGTGCCGCCGGCACCAGTCACGACGGCGACCTGGCGGGCCAGCAGTTTCTCCGCGCCCTTGCCCAATTTCGCCTGCTCGAGAGACCAGTACTCGATCTCGAACTGATCATATTTGCTGATCGCGGCGAAACGGCCAATCGCCTCGGCCTCGCTGGTCACATCGATCGTGGCCTCGGCCAGATCGGCCGAGATGTTGGCCGCTTTGGCATCCGCGCCCACGCCGAAGAGCCCGACCCCGGGAACCAGGATCACGCGCGGCGAATCGTCGAGCCGGATCTTCTTCACCGGGGATTTGTCGTTGTTCCGCTCAAAATAGTCTCGATAGCGCCGTCGGAACCCGGCCATCGCCCGGGCGGCCTCCCGCGCGAAGCCCGCCGCGTCCCCCGACTTGGGAGGAGGAACGATCAAGGGAACGGGTTTGATCCGGATCGAATGGTCCGGCGTCACGTTTCCTTTCTGGCTGAAGCGCTTCAAGTCGCGGGCGGAGACATAGCGCTTGATTTTCGAATTGCTTCGATAGGCGAGGACGAAGCGCGTCGCGCCCTCGTCGCCTTCGATGGCCGTCAATCCGCGCAGCACGGGCGCGATCTCAGCCGGTTTCATCAGCTTTTTCGGCAAGCGCGCCGCGACCATCGGCTTTCGCGCCGAACTACGGAGCCGTTGTTCCGCCATCGTCACCAGGCGGACCATCCTTGTATAGGCTTCCTCGGCCGTCTCGCCGAAGGAGAAGACGCCATGCTTGAGGAGGATCAGCCCTTCGCAATCGGGGTGACTGGCCTGCACCGCGCGCGCCTTCTTGGCGAGCGCGAAGCCCGGCATGATATAGGGCACGAGCGCGGCGCGATCGCCGTAGAGCTCCCGGCAAATCTCGGCCCCATCCGGCTGGTCGGTCAGGGCCAGGACCGCGTTCGCATGGGTATGGTCGACGAATTTATGCGGCAGGAAGGCGTGCAGCAGGGTCTCGACTGACGGATTGGGCGACGTCGAATCCAGGAGATTGATGCGTTGGACGTTGACCATGTCCTCGTCCGAAAGGGCGGGCAGTTCGACCAGTTCCCGCAAAGGATCGAGCTTCACCGCCGGCAGTCCCGGCGGCTCGATATCGCCCATGTCCCAGCCGCTCCCCTTGACGCAGAGAACGTCGAGTTCGCGCCCGGTAATGTCGGCCATCCGCGTTTTGACCGAGGTGTTGCCCCCGCCGTGGATCACCAAGCGCGGGTCGCCGCCCAGCAACTGCGTCGTATAGACGCGAAGCGCCACGTCCCGGTTCACGCCTCGGCGGGCATAGCCCCGGACACGCGCGCGCGCCTCGGTATCCGACCATAGGTTCTTCATGCCGTCTCTCCGCTCTGAACCGCCGCCCGATTGATAAGGGGAAGCGCCGGGAATGGCCATCCATTTTCGCAGCCCGGCCCGACACACAGGAAATCCGCCCGAAACGACCAAAATGGTTAGGATGGAATGAGACACAACGGATTGGGGTCATCATGGGCAAGTTGGACGGCAAAGTCGCGATCATCACCGGCGGATCGGGCGGCATCGGTCACGCGGCGGCGGGACTCTTCGCCTCGGAGGGCGGTCAGGTCATGCTGGTCGATATCGACGAGGGCGCGCTGCAAGGCGCGGTCACGGATATCGGCGAGGAGAAGGCCGCCTATACGGTTGCTGACGTCTCCGATGCGGCAGAGACCGAAGCCTATGTCGCGGCGACGGTAGAGCGGTTCGGCGGCGTCGACATAGCACTCCTCAATGCGGGGATCGAAGGCCAGATCACCTCGATCGTCGACTATCCCGAGGAGATGTTCGACAAGGTCATCGGCGTGAATGTCCGGGGCGTCTTCCTGGGGCTAAAATACGTGATGCCGGCGATGAGCACACGCGGCGGCGGCAGCATCGTCATCACTTCGTCCACGGCCGGCATTCGCGCGGTCGGCGGCATGTCCGCCTATGTCACCTCCAAGCACGCCGTCATCGGCTTGATGCGCACCGCCGCCATGGAAGGGGCGGAGTCCGACATTCGCGTCAATACGGTAAACCCGTCTCCCATCGACACCCGAATGATGGCCTCGATCGAAAAGCAGGCAGGCCTGCCGATCGGCGACCGCTCAAACCGCCCGATGGCGCGGCACACCCCGTTGCAGCGCTATGGCGAGCCGGAGGAAGTGGCGCGGCTGATGCTGTTCCTGTCATGCGCGGACAGTTCGTTCTGTACCGGCGGCGTTTACATGGTCGACGGCGGCGTCTCGGCGGGCCGGACGTCGCGCTAGGTTCGAACCCGAACGATCCGACAGGAGAAGCCGCCCGTGATTCTGGTGCAGATTACCGATACCCATATCGACGAGCCGGGGACCCTCGTCTATGGGCATTTCGATACTTCGCGCGCGCTTGCCCAAGCCATCGAGACGATCAACGCCATGCGGCCGACGCCGGACCTGGTCCTGCACACGGGCGACATCGCGTCCGGTGGCAGTATTCCGCGTTATGAAGCGTTCAAGCGCATCGCCGGCGATTTGACGGTGCCCTTGGTCGTCATGCCGGGCAATCATGATGACCGCGACGCGATGCGCGCCGTGTTCGGCGGCACCTCGTGGCTTCCTTTAGGAGACTCCGATGGAGACTTCCTCCACTACGTTATAGAAGACCAAGCGGTGCGGATCATCTGTTGCGATTCCGTGATTGCCGGCGAGGTGCCGGGCGAGATGTGCCCCCAGAGGCTTGCCTGGTTGGACGCGCGCCTCGGGGAAGCATCGGATCGTCCGACCATCGTGGCCTTGCATCATCCGCCCTTCTACACCGGCATGACCGGCACAACGGCAAAGGGTTTGCGTCGCGGCGGCGATGAACTCGACGCCTTGTTGCGGCGGCATCCCCAAGTGGTGCGGGTGCTGGCAGGTCATACGCATCGCCCCATCACGGCGGGCTTTGGCGGCACCATCGCATTCGTTTGCCCGACCACCTGCTATCCGTTCGGACTCGACACCGGTCCCGAACGGATCTTGAACGTCGTCAAGGAACCGCCGGGCATCGCGGTGCATCTGTGGTTGCCGGACGGATCGCCTTCGGGTCCGGACCTGGTCTCCCATGTACAGCCGGTCGGCGATTGGGGAGACTCGATTACCCTGTTGAAGGAAGGCGTTCGGGTGTTGGCGAGTTAATCCAGAACCACCAACAGATCCTTCGCGTCGACCTGTCGGCCCGGTTTGACGACCAAACGGGCGACCGTGCCGTCCTTCGGCGCCCGGACCGTCGTTTCCATCTTCATCGCTTCCAGGGTTATCAGAACATCACCGGATTTGACCATCGCTCCCTCGGCGACGGCGATGGTGGTCACGACGCCCGGCATCGGGGCGGGGACATGGTCGGGATTGTCCTTCTCGGCCTTCTCGTTCACGGAAACGCTCGGGGCCAAGGCGCGGTCCGGCACCTTAATCCGCCGGGGCTGTCCGTTCAGTTCGAAGAAGACCTCGCGCTGGCCGTCCTCGCCGGCCTCGCCGACCGTGAGAAACCGGATCACCAAAGTCTTACCCCGATCGATATCGACGGTAATCTCCTGGCCCGGCTGCATGCCGTAAAAGAAGACCGGTGTCGGCAGGCGGTCGACACGACCATGGGCCCGCCGATGCTTCGCGAACTCCGCGAAGACGGCCGGATACATCAAATGCGAGGCAAGGTCCCAATCCGAAATCCGGCGCCCGGCCGCCTGTTCCGCCTCGGTGCGCTCCGCCGCCAAATCGGCGGCCGGCATGGTCGCGGCCGGACGATCGACAATCGGCGCCTCGCCGCCGAGCACTTTCCGTTGCAGCGCCGTCGGCCAACCGCCGGGCGGTTGGCCAAGATCGCCCCGCATCAAGGCGATCACCGATTCCGGGAAGGCGACTTCGTGGTCGGGATCGAGCACGTCCTCGGCCGATAGCCCGCTTGAGACCATATAAAGCGCCAGATCGCCGACCACCTTGGAGGTCGGCGTGACCTTGACGATATCGCCGAACATGGCATTCACCTCGGCATAGGTACGCGCCACTTCGTGCCAGCGCTCTTCCAGACCCATGGCGCGCGCCTGCTCCTTCAAATTGGTGAACTGGCCGCCCGGCATCTCGTGGAGATAGACCTCGGAGGCGCCCCAGCGAAGGTCGCTTTCGAAGGCCCCATAGTTGCGCCGTACCGCTTCCCAGTAGTCGGAGAAGGCGCGGATCGTCTTGGGATCGAGGCCGGTGTCACGTTTCCCGTCCCGAAGCGCCATCGCGATCGACCCCAGATTCGGTTGCGAGGTAAGGCCCGAGAGGCTGTCCATCGCCGCATCGACCGCATCGACCCCTGCCTCCGCGGCAGCCAGGATCGAAGCGGCGGCGGCGCCGCTGGTGTCATGGGTATGGAAATGCACCGGCAGCCCGGTCTCCCGCTTCAGGGCATCGACCAACAGGCGGGCCGCGTCGGGGCGGCAGACGCCTGCCATGTCCTTGAGCCCCAGGATATGAGCGCCCGTCGCCTTCAATTCCCGCGCCAAACCGACGTAATAGTCGAGATCGTATTTCGACCGCGCCGGGTCGAGCATATCGCCGGTATAGCAAATCGCGGCTTCGCAGAGGCGACCGGTCTCGAGGACATACTCGATCGACATCTTCATGTTCTCGACCCAATTCAGGGCGTCGAACACGCGAAACAAATCGACCCCGCCCGCTGCCGCGCGATCGACAAAGAATTTGACGACGTTGTCCGGATAGTTGGTGTAGCCGACCGCGTTGGAGGCGCGGAGGAGCATCTGCAGCAGGATGTTCGGCACCTGACGGCGGAGGTCGGCGAGGCGATCCCAGGAATCTTCCTTGAGGAAACGCATGGCGACGTCGAAGGTCGCCCCGCCCCAACATTCGAGCGAGAACAGCCCGGAGAGATCGCGCGCATAGGCATCCGCGACCGAGACCATGTCGAAGGACCGCATCCGGGTCGCGAGCAGGGATTGATGCGCGTCGCGCATCGTCGTGTCGGTCACCAGGACACGCTCCTGGTCGAGCATCCATTGCGCGAATCCCTCAGCACCCAGCTCGTCCAGCAAGTCCTTGGTGCCGGAGGGAGTTTCGCCCGCCGAACCGGTTGGAACGACGGGTGCGGGCCCCGGAACGGGGAGTGGGCGGCCCTCGACCTCCGGGTTGCCGTTGACGGTCACCTCGGCGATGAAGCGGAGTAACCGTGTCGCCCGGTCGCGCCGGCGAGGGAAGGCAAAGAGCTCGGGCGTCTCGTCGATGAACCGCGTCGTATAGTCGCCGGCGAGAAATCGCGGGTGGTTGATCAAGCTTTCCAGGAAAACCAAATTGGTGGCGACCCCGCGAATGCGAAACTCGCGGAGTGCCCGATCCATCCGCCGAACCACCGCATCCGGCGACGGCGCCCAGGCGGTCACCTTTTCCAACAATGAGTCGTAATAGCGCGTGATGATAGCGCCGGAATAGGCGGTCCCGCCGTCGAGCCGGATACCGAAACCCGTGGCGCCTCGATAGGCGGTGATACGGCCGTAGTCGGGCAGGAAATTCTCCTCCGGGTCCTCGGTGGTGATACGGCATTGCATGGCGTGACCGTGGAGCCGGATATCCGCCTGCTCCGGCACGCCCGAGGTTTCCAGATCGCCGATCCGCGCGCCCTCCGCAATTCGAATCTGCGCCTTCACGATATCGATCCCGGTGACTTCCTCGGTCACCGTATGCTCGACCTGAATTCGGGGATTGACCTCGATGAAATAGAACGCGCCGCTGTCGCGATCCATTAGGAATTCGACGGTTCCGGCGTTCACGTAGCCCGCATGGTCGGCTATCCGGAGACCGGCCCGGCAGACGGCGTCTCGCCGGTCGTCGTCCAGATAGGGGGCGGGGGCCCGCTCGATGACCTTTTGGTTGCGGCGTTGCATGGTGCAGTCGCGCTCGAAGAGATGAACCCGCCGACCGTGTGCGTCGCCGAGCACCTGGACCTCGACGTGGCGCGCTTGGGCGACCAGTTTCTCCAGATAAACCTCGCCATTGCCGAACGCCGCCTCGGCCTCGCGCCGGCCCGCCTCGACCTGCTCTTGAAGTTCGGCCGCGGTCTCGATCACCCTCATGCCGCGGCCCCCGCCGCCCCAGCTCGCCTTCAGCATGACCGGAAATCCGACGGCCTCGGCCAGGCGCGCGATCTCGGCCGGATCTTCCGGCAAGGGTGTCGTCGCCGGCATTACCGGTACCCCCGCCGCCTCCGCGAGGTTTCGGGCCGAGACCTTGTTGCCGAGTGCCCGCATGACATCGGGCGGCGGCCCGACGAAGATCAAACCGGCCGCGGCACAGGCCTCGGCGAAATCGGCATTCTCGGAGAGGAACCCATAGCCCGGATGGATCGCGTCGACCCCGGCCGCCAATGCGATGCGGATGATCTCCTCGACCGAGAGATAGGCCGCGATCGGCCCCATCCCCTCGCCGATCAGATAACTTTCATCGGCCTTGAATCGATGGAGGCCATATCTGTCCTCCTCGGCGTAGACGGCCACTGTGCCGATACCGAGTTCGGTCGCGGCGCGCATGACGCGAATGGCGATCTCGCTTCGATTGGCCACCAACAACTTGCGGATCGACTTCGGCATCGTCCCTTCCTCTCCCACCATGACCTTCGTCTATCGTGGGCCTCATTACTCCTGTATCGACGAATCTTCGAATCGATCTCAATGATAACCGGCCACGGGCACATCTGCCATCGGGGCGGCAATCAACTCCCGATCCCTATGTTGGGAATGTCACGGTGACGGTCGTCCCCTTCCCGACCTCGCTTTCGATCGCGAGTTCGCCGCCATGCGCCTCCACGAGCGATTTGACGATGGACAATCCGAGGCCCGTACCGGTTTGGGTGAGATGCGGATCGGAATACGTCTGATAGAACGGCTCGGCGATATTCGGCAGTTTGTCGGAAGGAATTCCGATGCCGGAATCGCTCACGCGGATCGACATTTCTTGATCCCCCGCCGTCGCGGTGACCACGATCTCTCCGTCCCGGTCCGTGAACTTGATGGCATTGGAAAGAAGGTTGAGGGCAATCTGCGTGACGGATCGTCTGTCGCCGTAGAGCGGCGGGCAGTCCTCCGGCACTTCCAATGACAACCGGATTCCACCCTCATTGGCCGCTTGCTCGACATTCTTGATGCAGTTCCCGAGCAAATCCTCGATTTCGATATTTTCCTCGGTCAGGAATCGCTTGCCGGCCTCGATGGCCGAGATGTCCAGGATATCGTTGATCAGCTCCAGCATCAGTTCGCCGCTTTCATGGATGTCGTTCGCATACTCCTCGTAGTTCTTGGCGCCGAGCGGGCCGAAATATTGTGCACGCATCATCTCGCTGAAGCCCAAGATCGCGTTCAGAGGTGTCCGAAAATCGTGACTCATGGTGGCTAGAAACTCTGACTTCGCCTGATTCGCCTGTTCGGCTTCTTGGAGGGCCTTGTCGCGATCCGCCTCTATACGCCTTTGTTCGGTAAAGTCGGCCCCCGTGCCGCGATAGCCCAGGAACCTCCCGTCATCGCCGAACACCGGTTGGCCGCTGACGCTGACGGTCAATTCGCTTCCATCCGACCTCGTTTGGCTGAACCGGAAATCACGAAATGGCCGATGATTTTGGAGGTCGTCGAGGTGCCGGCGCCATTTTCCATCGTTGGTATCCTCCGTCGTAATTTCATCGCGTGTCTTGCCGAGATTGACCGCCGGGTCGAATCCGGTGACGTCGAAGTTCCGCTCGGAAAAATAGGTGAAACGAAAATGCTCATCCGTTTCGTACAACCAGTCCGAGGCTGATTCGGCGAAGTCCCGGAACCGCGCTTCGCTGCGTGCGAGTGCTTCACGAGCGTGAACTTGCTCAGACAGGTCGACGCTCGCCGAGCCGACCTTGATGATCTTGCCCTGTTGATCGTATATGGGAAACTTGGTGATGTTGACGGTATGGATGCGACCATCGGCGAAGGGACGCTCCACTTGCCGCGTTTGCGTCTTCCCGGCGCTCAAAACTTCCATTTCCTGGGAATTCATAAACGCGGCTTCTTCGTCGGATTGGAAGTCCTCGATCTCGTCGGATCTGTGATTGACCATGGTTCCGGGCTTGAAGCCATACCAATCCAAATAGGTGCCGTTCGCGCGTTCAATGACGTGGTTCGCGTTCTTTATCAGCAGACCGACCGGAATATTTTCGATGATGGAATTGAGCAGGGATTCGCTTTCGTTCAGCGCCCGGTTCAAGCGCAGGACCGATCGATAGCGCCAGGCCGCCATGGCGACGAGAGCGATGACAAATATCCCGCCCATGACCCAGGCAACAACGGCAGCAGTCCAGAACGGTTCTGGCGCGCCGTACCATTTGCCGTAGATTCGCCGATAGGCCGGCGTGTCCACGAAGTCCTTCACCGCCTTGTTTAGCGCCACGAAGAGTTCGCGTTCGCTCCGCTGTATCCGGATCGCCCGCTTTATCTCCCTAAGGGGTTTCCCGACCGCCTTGATATGATGCGCGACGCCCGCCTTCCGCGCGATGCTAAGCATCACCGGTCGCGGAAAAACCAAGGCGTCCTGGTGACCGGACAGCAGGTTGAAGAGCGCCGTGGGAGCATCGCGATGGACCACCGCGGTGATATCCGACCTCGACCTCAGCAGCTTTTCACTGACATTGTTCCTGACCACCGCGACTTTTCGGCCGATTAGATCTTCTAAACCGCTTATATCGTGGGTTTCGTGACGGACGAAAATCGAGACGACAAAGGTCTCGACCGGTTCGGTGAAGAAAAATCCGGACGCGCGATCGGCGGTGATGCCGCTGTTGGGAACGATCTGCGCCTTGCCCTTCCGCATGGTTTCGCTGACGTCCGAAAATGTATCGAGCACCAAATATTGGACTTTCACCCCCGCGCGCCTGGCGATCTCCGCCATCACGTCGATGGCGAAACCCGTGGGTTTTCCGTTCTCATCGGTGCTGTATTGCGGTGGCCACCATCGCGGCACCGCGGCGACAATTGTCGGGCGAGGTTTCTTCGGTGCTGCCCCGGCTGAAGCACTGGAGTTGCCCCACGTCATCGCCGACGCGACGAAGACCTGCGCGCAAAACCCGAAAAGTATGCCCTTCGACAATCGATTCATGGCGCCCGTTCTTGCCGATAATCAGCTTCGGCGGCTTCGTGAACTTGCGAGACAACGGATCGATATTGGTTAACGGCAACCCTTTGGAGTGTCCGAGAAATGTCTTAAGACTTCGTTATGAACGGGCGCCAATTCTGCTTTATGCCGGTTCGCCCGTTCCGACGCGATGGCGATGAAACAATCCGGCGGTCTCCGTCCATCGGTCCCCTGCACCATCACGCGAATGATGCCATATTGGTGAGAGGAGGCTGGCCATGACCGACGCGATCCCGACACGCGAGGAATGCGTGCTCCGCTATGTCCTCGACGCCAAGACCCAGGCGGCGCCCAAGGCGGTCTTCGCCAAATTCGAGGATGGGGAGGTCTGGACCTATGCCGAGATGCGCGCGCGAACGCGGCGTCTGGGCGCGGCCCTGCAGGCGCTCCGCATCGGCGAAGGCGATCATGTCGTCGTTTGGCTGCCAAACGGAAAACCGGCGCTCGAGGCCTATTTCGCGATTGGCTATATCGGTGCCGTCTATGTCCCGGTCAATACCGCCTATCGCGGCGATCTATTGGCGCACGTACTCGACAATTCGGATGCCAGGCTGATCATCGCCCATCCCGACCTCATCCCCCGCCTCCGCGAGGTCGAGACGGCGGCGCTGGAGACGGTAGTGAGCACGGGGCCCGAGGCGGTACCCGTCGAGGGATTGGAATCCCTCCCTTACGAGGCGGTGTTGACAGGGGCGGGCAGGCTTCGCGAACTAACCCGCGAGATCGAACCCTGGGACACCCAGGCCGTTATCTACACCTCCGGCACCACCGGCCCCTCGAAGGGCGTCCTGTCATCCTATCTCCACAACTACGCGGGCATGCACGAGGAAATCTGGATCTGTGTCGGGGCCGACGACCGCTACATGATCAACATGCCGATGTTCCATATCGGCGGCTGTTTCATCGTCAATGCGATGCTCTGCCGCGGCGCCTCGATCGCGATGACGGAGGGATTTCGGACGGACAGCTTCTGGCAAATTGCGCGGGACACCGAAAGCACCGTCGTCTTCCTGCTCGGCGCCATGACCACATTCCTGCTGAAGGCGCCCGCGACAGACGACGATAAGGACCATCCGCTGAAGACCGTCTTCATCGTGCCCTTTACCGAGGACGCGATCGGTTTCGGCGGGCGCTTCGGCGTCGACACCTACACTATCTTCAACATGACCGAAATCTCGACCCCGCTGATCTCGCCGCCGAACCCGACCGAGGCCGGCTATTGCGGCAGGGCCCGGGACGGGGTGACCCTCCGCGTCGTCGACGAGAACGACATCGAGGTACCGCCCGGCACCATCGGCCAGCTGATCATCCGCACCGACCAGCCCTGGGCGATGAACCACGGCTATTACAACAACCCGGCCGCGACGGTCGAGGCCTGGCGGAACGGCTGGTTCCACACCGGTGATGCGTTCCGCATGAACGAGGCGGGAGAGTTTTTCTATGTGGACCGGTTAAAGGACGCGATCCGCCGGCGTGGCGAGAATATTTCCTCGATCGAGGTCGAGACCCAGGTCAACGCGCATCCCGCGGTACAGGAAAGCGCCGCCGTTGCGGTGCCGAGCGAATTCGGCGAGGACGAGGTTCTGGTCATCCTCGCCCCGAAGCCGGGCCAATCGGTCGAGCCCGCCGAATTGATCGAGTTCCTGATCCCCCGCATGGCGCACTTCATGGTCCCCCGCTACATCCGTATCATGGACGAGTTGCCGAAGACGCCGACCACGAAGGTTCAGAAGGCGCCGCTTCGCGCAGAAGGTCTGACCGTCGACACCTGGGACCGCGAGGCGGCCGGGCTCAAGGTCAAGGCGGCGCGATTGAGTTGACGTGCCGGGCCATGGCGCACCTCGCCGATTCAAGGGTTTCAATTGCCGGGACGGCCCCGTAAGTTCCCGGCCGATTTCCACCCCTTCCAGGGAGTAGCAGATGAAAAGTCGGATGTGCGATATGTTCGGCATCGAATTGCCGATCTTCGCCTTTTCCCATTGCCGCGACGTCGTGGTCGAGGTCTCGAAAGCGGGCGGCATGGGCGTCCTCGGCATGGCCCGCATGAACCCGGAACGAGTCGAGGAGGAGCTCGCCTGGATCGACGACCATATCGAAGGCAAGCCCTACGGCATCGACGTCCTGATGCCGAGCCGTTTCGACGACACCAGCGACATGAAGCTCGACCCGGATCAATTGCTCCCCAAAGAGCATGTCGATTTCGTCCGCGACATGCTGGACCAAGCGGGTATCCCGGAACTGCCGGAAGCGGAGGCGGCGGCGCTCAAGCGCGAGATCGTGAAGGGCATCAACTTCACGCCCGGCGAGAGCCTGGCGATGGTCGAGACGGCGCTCAAGCACCCCATCAAACTGATCGTCAACGCGCTGGGCTCGCCGCCGCCGGAACTGGTCGAGCGCGCCAAGGCCCGCGGCATCAAGCTCGGCGCCTTGGCCGGCAAGCCGAAGCACGCACTCCGCCATCGCGACGCCGGCTGCGATTTCGTGGTCGCCGTCGGCACCGAGGCGGGCGGACATACGGGCGATATCTCCTCGATGGTGCTGTGGCCCAGCATCGTCGATGCGGTGGCGCCGATGCCGGTGCTGGGGGCGGGCGGCGTCGGCCGCGGCCGCCAGCTGGCCGCCGCCCTGGTGCTTGGCTGCGAGGGTGTCTGGACCGGATCCCTCTGGCTCAAGACGGCACAGAGCGAGGTTATCCCGGAGATCAAGGAGAAGATGTTCGAAGCCGAGGCGAGCGACGCCATCCTAACGAAGAGTGTCACCGGCAAACCCTGCCGGACCCTCAACAACCGCTTCTCCGCCGCCTGGGAAGCGCCGGGCGCCCCGCCGACACTGCCCGCGCCGACGCAGAATTACCTCTGGTGGCAGGAGGGCCGCACCCGGGTCGAGCGCGTCCGCGCCAAGGATTTCCTGACCTATCCCGTGGGCCAGGTCGTCGGCGACATGCAGGAGGAAATCTCGGTCAAGGAGGTGGTCTACGAACTCCTGAACGAGATGATCGACGCTCGCGAACGGCTCGACGACATGTTGGAATGACGGAACGGCGTTAGGGCGATACGATGCGGCAACCGGTTAATCTGCGCCGATGGGTTCGAGTGACGCTTATTGCCCTCGCCTTGCTCGTGGCGGCGGCCGCCACCGGCATTTATTTCAATCGATTTACGGATGACCGCGTCAGCGCCTTGGAGGCCGCCAAGGCCTGCGTCGATTGCGACCTGTCACTGGCGTCGATCTGGTGGGCGGATTTGCGGGAGGCCAACCTCGATGGCGCCGATTTGAGCCACGCCATGCTGTGGTGGTCCGATCTCCGCGGCGCCTCTCTCCGGAACGCCCGACTGGCGCATGCCAGCTTGTGGTGGGGCGATCTCCGCGGCGCCGATTTTTCCGGCGCCGCGATGAAGGGGGCCTCGCTCCGACGAGCCGAAGCGCGCGGCGCAAGAATGATTGGGGTCAAGTTGAGCGCGGCCGATCTGACCCTGGCGGCTCTCCAAGACGCGAACCTGAAAGGGGCAAGCCTCGATTGGGCCGATCTGAGACGCGTCCTTTTGACCGGCGCCAATCTCCGGGGCGCCGACCTCTCCAATGCCAACCTGTTTCATGCGGATTTCCGCGGGGCTGATTTGAGCGGCTCTAAATTGGAACATGCCAGCCTGTTCGGCACTCTCCTTTGGAAGACCAATCTGGCGGGCGCCGACATGACCGCGGCGATCTTCAACGGGTCCGACCTGCGAGACGCCGACCTGAACGGCGTCACGGCAGATGAGGGAAAATTTACCTCCGTCAATCTGTCCGGCGCCAACCTGACCGGCGCGTCCTTCTTGAAGGCGTCGATGTGGAAGGTGGACTTCACCGGCGCCAATCTCACCGATGCCGACTTCACCGGCGCTGATCTGGATGACGTCATCCTGGTGGATGCCATACTTTGCCGCACCAAATTTCCGGCCAAGCGACCGGACTTGACCAAGGGTCGGCGAACGCGCGCCTGCAAGCCTTGATTCAGGCGGCGCGTTTCTTCTTGACAGCGTGAGGCCCCGCGCGCTGGCATGGCGCGTATCGGAGGTCTCATGAGCGGCGGCGCACAACGGCAATTCCCGCGGATCGAGGTCAACGCCAAGGCGCGTATCAGCGTCGGCGGCCAGAGCCACGTCGTCGATTTGGCCGATATCTCGCTTGGCGGTGCCGGCATCCGGACCGATCAAACCCTCCCACTCGGCGGCTCGCTCGATCTCGACCTCGGGACCGCCGGGTTCTTCCGCGCCGTCGTTCTCCGCAACGCGGAACGCGGCGGCTACGGCCTCCGCTTCGAAATGACCGCCGATCAGCGTGCCCACATGGCAAACGAGCTGCAAAAGTTCTTCCCCGGCATCCATGGACCCGGAGATACGGGGTAGATCGAAATTCGATTTTTTCTATCCGCCAAGGACAATATCAAATTGGCCCGCAAGCGCTCCCGGCTCGATATCGGCGGCGGGGGCGAGGGATACGATCAGGCGTTCGCGGGCTCGAATGTCGCCGACACTGTTGAGGATCCAGTCTCCCTGGTTCAGCGGGTGACCGGCCACATACATCTGCGTGGTCAACCGGCGAAGACCGCCGCCCATGACAGCGAAATGAATATGGGGAGCCCGCCCGGGATAGGGCACCGGCTTTATGGTGCGAAAGCGATAGCCGCCGTCGGCGTCCGTTACCGTGTGGCCGAAGCCCTGAAAATTGGGATCGCCGCCGCCCCGGTCTTGGGGATGATGATATCGGCCCAAGGCATCGCATTGCCAGATCTCCACCCGAGCCCGGCGGAGCGGTCGCCCTTCCCGGTCCAGGACCCGCCCGAAGACGTGGGTCACCTTGCCCTTGGCCGCCTCGGCGCGACCCTTTACCCGCACCAGGTCGTTGTCGGAATCGAGCGGTAATTTCGTCGGATAGAAGGGGCCTTCCCCTTGTTCGGGCGTGGCCATGAGCCTTGCCGCGCCTACGGGATCGGCGAAGGCCAAACCGGCGGCAAGCGACAAGCCCTGGATGACATACCGGCGCGATGCCGGGCGTGGTTTGATCATGGTTCACTTCCCTGCCGGCCGAGCCGGCGCGCTGGATCGCTTTTCCGAGCGTCGTTCGAATGACAGTATACGCCATTACGAAAGATCGGTCGCCGCCATCGATCGGACCTCGGCACCCGTTCGCGAATTTGAGGAAATGATATGTTCGAACATCTGGTTGAACGCGCTGCGGCCGACGCCAATCGGCGACAGCATTGCGGCTTCGGCCCGCTCACGGTCGAGATCATAGCCGATGCGGCGCGCACCCGCCTGACCATCGACGCCGCTGGGGCCCGGCTGTCGGACGATGCCGAGGACGCCTCGGCCGACGTGACCCTTGAGGCCACCGCCGAGGCTTGGGCCGAGCTCGCCAAGCCCGCCCCCCGGCCCGGCTTCCAGACGCTGTCCGCGATGCGGCGGACGCGGAACCTGGTGATCACCGGCGACATGGTGAAATTCCACCAGCACCTGTTGCTGCTGGAGATGCTGTTCGCCAATCTCGACGGCGGCGACGCCTTGCCGGCGACGCCCGTCGAGGAACCGACGATCGAACCGGTGACCGGCCGCTATCTCCGCCTGCCCTTCGAGGGCCGGCCCCATCGGGTCTATTTCGAGGAGGCCGGTGCCGGCGTGCCGCTGATCTGTCTTCATACGGCGGGCAGCGACGGGCGCCAATTCCGCCATCTGCTGAACGACACGGAAATCACGGACCGCTTTCGGGTGATCGCCTTCGACCTGCCATGGCACGGCAAGTCCTCGCCGCCGCCGGGATTCGAGACCGAGGTCTACGAGCTCACCACCGACGGCTACGTCGCCATCGTTATGGCCGTCGCCGACGCCCTGAAGCTCGACCGGCCGGTGGTCATGGGTTGCTCGATCGGCGGGCGCGCCGTCCTGCATCTCGCACTTCGCCGCGGCGAGCGGTTCCGCGCCGCCATTGGCCTCCAATCCGCGCTCTATGCCGAGGACCGCAGCATTGGCGATCCCGCACCCGAGATGGTGCTGCACCGCCCCGACATCCACGGCCCAAAATACGCCGGCGCCTCGATGGCGGGCATGATCGCCCCTCAATCCCCCGCGACCGAGCGTTGGGAGACCATGTGGCACTATATGCAAGGCGGGCCCGGCATCTTCATGGGCGACCTTCACTACTACTTTAAGGACGGCGATCTCCGGAACGGCCTCGCCGACCCGCTCCGCGACTCACCCTGCCCGCTTTATCTCCTCAGCGGCGACTACGACGTCTCCGCCACGCCCGAGATGGGCCGCGAACTGGCCGAGTTGATCGGCGCCGCACATTTTCAGGTCATGGAAGGCATGGGCCATTTCCCGATGTCGGAAAATCCGACGGCGTTTCGGGGCTATCTGCTGCCGGTGCTGGAGAAGATCCTGGCGGCGGGGTGAACCTATCGAAGGATGCGCTTGCCGCCCTACCCGATCCCGTCGATCCGATAGGCTCTAGCGGCCGCCCCCGCGAAGAGGTCGCACTTCTCGTCGGCCGAAGCATCCTTGGCGAGGCGTTTGAAGGCATTCCAGCAGACCTGAAAGCTGCACCAGCGTTTCTGGACCGGGAAGTTCGATTCGAACATGGCGCGCGCCGGGGTGAAGGCCTCGATGCAGGTCTCGATCCAGGGGCGCCAGGCGGCGGCGACTTCCTCCGAGCCCGGCGGCCGGCTGCGGTCGCCCTCGAAACCGGGCATGCGAATAGGGAGCGCGCCGAGCTTGACCGTGACGTTCTCGCGTTTGCCGACCTCGCGGATGCGTTCCCGCCAATCCTCGAACACCTCGTCCCGCCGGCCGCGATAGGGCCCGCCGAGGATCGGACTGCCGACATGGTTCAGCACGATGGTGAGGTCGGGCAGCGCGTCGGCGAGGGCCGACACGTCGTCGAGCTGCGGATGGTAGAGCCAGGAATCGAGGGCGAGGTCCATCTCCGCCAGCACGCTTGCCGCCGCCTTGACTCGGTCGTCGACCAGCATGCCGGCGGCGGGCGCCACGTTCCGGATGCGCTCGTCGGCGTCCCAGCCCGTGGAATACCGCACCCCCCGGAAGCGCCCGCCCGATGCCGCGATATGTCGCTCCAGCAGCGGTGCCACCTCGGCGCCGAGCGTCATGTCGACATTGCCGAACATCACCGCGCAGGCCCGCGCCGGCCCGAATTCGCCGCTCGCACTCATCGCCGCCTGACCGGTCACGAACTCGGTCTCGCCGAGCGAGCGCTCGGCCTCGGGCCCCTCCTGCCGATACATCGAATGGCATTCGGCGAAGACCGTGGCGGCGACGTTGTGTCCGCTCGCCATATCGGCCGCAAGCTCCGGCAACAGATAGGTATAGCCGCTTCTCAGCCACAAATGATGATGCGGATCGACAATGGCGAGGTCGGGTTCCAGGACCTCTTCCTTGAGGGTGCCGAGCCAGGCGTCGTCGGGGCCGGTCTGTCCGGTGTTGGCGGCCATGGGATTCTCCGGTATTGGGAGTGGTGAGTGAGGAGAACGATAAGCCAATCGAGACGGATTGCCAGCGGGGCGGCGATCACGCGACGGCTTTCCGAGAGCGCCGAAACAATAGCCCCTTAGGAGAGACAAAATGAAATTGGTCTATTTCAACGACTTCCGGCTCGGCGTCTTGAAAGGCGAGTCCATCGTCGATGTGACGGCGCTCGTCCAAGACATCCCGCATACGGGTCCGGGCGACCTGATCAGCGGGCTGATCGCTCGTTTCGACGACTACCGGGAGAAACTCGACGCCGCAGACGGCCCATTGGTACCGCTCGCCGAGGCCCGGCTCCGCCCGCCGCTCCCCAAGCCCGGCAACATCGACTGTATGGCCGTGAACTACATGGAGGACGGCACCCGCGATGCGCCGGCCCCGATCAATGCCTTCCAAAAGGCCGCCAGCTGCGTCATCGGCTCGGACGACACCATGGTCCTTCCCGATGTCCCCGCCACCATCTTCGAGGGCGAGGCGGAGATCGCGGTCGTGATCGGCAAGCGGGCGGCGAACGTCTCACGGTCGGACGCCATGGATCACGTCTTCGGCTACATCAATTTCATCGACGGGTCGGCGCGCGGCTTGACGCAAGGCGGCGGCATTTTCTTCCAGATGAAGTCCCGCGATACCTTCGCCCCCATCGGCCCCTACCTTGTGACGGCGGACGAGATCACCGACCCGCAGAAACTGCGGATCACGCTCAAGGTCAACGGCGAGGTCAAGCAGGATTTCAACACCGACGACATGGCCCACGACATCCCCCGCTGCATCGAGTGGGCAAGCGGCATCCACCCGCTGGAACCCGGCGACATTCTCGCTACCGGCACCAACCATCGGGGCCTGAGTTCGTTCATGGACGGCGACGCCGTCGAGCTGGAAACGGAAGGGCTCGGTGTCTTGAAGATCAACATCCGGGACGATCTGAAACGCGGCTGGGCGCGGACGACCCGGTCGGAACATGCTGATGCCGGCGGCGAGGGGCCGCATACGCCACAATTGACGGGAAAATATTCCGGATAGTTTGGGCCACGACTCACCCTATTGCGCCAGAGTCGGTCCGCCACGGGGGGCGGCCAACAGGATTGAAGGAGATGTCTTTTGCGAAAACTATTGTTTGCGGCGATCTGCGGCTCGCTGCTGTCGACGTCGGCACCGGCGCCCGCGGCCTCGGATAAGTTGGTGGCGCAATCGCGCTACGGTCAGTGGGGACAGGCGCCCACGATCAAAATGCGGCAGCTTCTGAAGGACGGCCGGTTGGTCTCCATCCTCCGCATCGACGACAAGGTCTATCAGTATTTCTTCGTGATGAACGAGCGTCTCGTCCGCTGTACGACGCAGACCACGAAAGCGGAGGTATGGCTGATCAAGAAACTGTCGGCGAAACCGGTCGCCATCGAGGGCGTCCGGGAACGCTGCTTCGTCTATTCGCAGCGCTGACTCCCGGCATCGCATAGGCTTAGCGGCCCCTGAATCGTCGGTTGGGTGGGCCTGATTTGGATCAATGCGGCGGGCCCGCGTCGGCGCGAGAATATGCATGGTGGAAAAGGAGTACGGAGCATGACCTACAACAAGGATATCCATCAACCCGCACCGCTTCACTCTTGCCCGCTGCCGACCGACGATGAACTCGCCGAAAAAATCCATGACCGCAACCTGCGCGATGCTCGGTCGGTATGGAATAAGTTGCGGGCGATGTTCCAGAGAAAGCCCGAAGTGGCGGACTTGGACGACCAGTTGCTCGAGGATATCGGGCTATCCCCCACGGGGCTGACCCCGTCAATTCCCGAGGACGATCAGCCGCCCCGTCACTTGACCGGTTGAAATCGGTCCGGTCGCAAGCACCCGATTTCGATACCGCGCGCCGGCATCGCTTCGACGCGGGCCGTTACTTAAGCTGGCCCACGGCTTCCTCAAATTCGAGGCGCAAGCTGTCAACCCGGTCCCATCACCATATGTCGTATCTGACAGCTTATATCGAGCTACATGAAAGGACCGCCGCCGTGGAACTTCAACGACCGCTCCCGACCCCCATGACGCCCGAGGCCATGCCCTATTGGGAGGGTCTCCGGGAAGAGAAATTGATGCTGCCCAAATGCGACGATTGCGGCAAAGCCTTCTTCTATCCGCGCATCGCCTGCCCCCACTGCCACTCGCGCAACGTCGGCTGGATACAGGCCAGCGGCAAGGGCAAGCTCTATTCGTTCGAGATCGCGCACCGCTCGCTCAACCCCGCCTTCAAGATCGAGGCTCCCTATGTCCTGGCCATGATCGAGCTGGAGGAGGGCCCGCGCATGATGTCGAACCTGATCGACATCGAACCCGACCCCGCGGTCATCAAATGCGACATGCCGGTCGAGGTGGTGTTCGAGAAACAGACCGACGAGGTCACCCTTCCCCTCTTCCGCCCGGCGAGCTGACGCAAGCACCCGCGCCCCCACGCCGGAAAGAGATTCCATAACAGATTGATACGGAAGCGAGACATGAAAGAACTCTCAAACTCGGTCGCGATCGTCGGCGTCGAAGAATCCGACGATCTCGGCACCCTGCCGGAGACCAGCCAGCTGAGCCTGCACCTGCAGTCGGTCCACAACGCGGTCGCCGATGCTGGTCTGAAAATCTCCGACGTCGACGGCATCTTCACCGCCGGGCAGCACTCGCCGGCACTCCTCGGCGAGGCGCTCGGTATTGCGCCGCGCTATGTCGACGGCACCTCGGTCGGCGGCTGCTCCTTCATCATCATGGTGGGGCACGCGCTCCTCGCCCTGCATCACGGCCTCTGCGACGTCGCCGTCGTTAGCCACGGCGAGAGCGGCCGGTCCGGCACCGGGGTGACCCGCGGCCGCGACACCAGCCTCAGCGGCCAGTTCGAAATGCCCTACGGCTTTGGCGGCGCACCGACCTATTTCGGCATGATCACGACCCGTCACATGCACGATCACGGCACCACGCTGGAGGATTGGGCGAAGGTCGCGGTCTCGACCCGCGCCTGGGCCGCCCTGAATCCAAAGGCCAAGTTCCGCGACCTGATCACGATCCAAGACGTGCTGGATTCGCGGCCGATGTTCTATCCCTTCAACTTGCTGAACATCTGTCTCGTGACCGATGCCGGCGGGGCCGTCGTATTGACCCGGGCCGACCGGGCCAAGGACTGCGCCAAGAAGCCGGTCTATGTCAGGGGTGCCGGCGAGGGAACCGAGCACGTCATGGTCACCAACATGTCGGAGCTGCCGCAAAGCGTCGCCACCCGGAACTCCGGCATCAAGGCCTTCGAGATGGCGGGGGTGAAGCACAGCGACTTCGATCATATCATGCTCTATGACGCCTTTTCGTCGGGCCCGCCGATCATGTTGGAATCATTGGGCTTCTGCGAGCCCGGCCAAGGCTGCTCGATGTTCGACGAGGGCAAGTCGACGCCGGGCGGTTCGCTACCGATCAACACCAATGGCGGCGGCCTGTCCTACACCCATTCCGGCATGTACGGCATCTTCCCGATCATCGAGGCGGTGCGCCAGCAGCGTGGCGAATGCGGCGACCGCCAGGTCCCCGGCGCCAAATGCTCGCTGGTCAATGGCATGGGCGGCATGCTGTCGGCCGCCGGCACCATCGTGCTCAGCCACGAGACTTGAGAGACCCGGCGGGCGCGGTTCCGGCCGTGCCCGCCGACAATTCCATAGACAATCCATGACTTCCGACCTCATCGACGAGATCGTGGGCTTTTGGCTCGGCCCGGCTTGCGAGAGCCCGGAGACCGCCGCCGCAAGGCGCGACTGGTGGTACAAGGGCGGCGCCCCGGTCGATGCCGAGATCCGCGCCAGGTTCGGCCCCCTGGTGCCCCAAGCGCGCGGCGGCGCCCTCCTCGACTGGCAGGAGAGTGCCGAGGGCGCGCTGGCCCTCATCCTCCTCCTCGACCAGTTCACCCGCAACCTCTACCGCGCCACGCCGGCGGCCTATTCCGGCGATGCGCTGGCCTTCGAGATCGTCACCCGCACGATCGACCGCGGCCTCGACGCGGCGCTCCACCCGGTTCCCCGCATCTGGCTCTACCACCCCTTCCACCATTCCGAGGATATCGCCGAGCAGGACCGCGGCCTCTCCCTCCTCGAAGCGCTCCGACAGTCTGCACCCGAAGCCTGGCACCCCTATATCGCCCGCAGCATCGAAGGCTGGACCCGCCACCGCGACATCGTCGCCCGCTTCCACCGCTTCCCCCACCGGAACACGGTTCTGGGCCGGGCGAGTACCGCCGAGGAACGCGATTTCCTCGCGGAGGACGGCAATCACTTCGGGCAAACGGCAACGCCGGAACAACGGGTCGGTTAGATCGGTTCCGCTGGGAACGTTGATCTACCAATCCCGTCACGTGAATGTTCCGACGAGGTGGCAAGCGTCTTCGGGATCGCGTTGCCCATATCCGTCATCGGCATATATCGGGAAAATGAAAGGATGGCGCCATGACGGACCTTACATTCGGTTGGTTCCTGCCGACCAGCGGCGACAGCACCTGCCTCGCCAATCCGGACGAGCGAATCCCGCCGGGCCCGGAACTGTTCGACGAAGTCGTGGACACGGTCGACAAGGCCGGCTTCAAATATCTCTTGCTGCCGGTCAATACGACCTGCTGGGAGGCAACGGTGATCGGGTCCTACTACGCCGCCCGGACCAAGAATGTCGCCCCCCTCATCGCCATGCGTTCGGGTTATTGCAATCCGACCCTTTCCGCGAAGATGTATGCGACGCTCGATCGGATATCCGGCGGACGGCTTTGCATCAATTTGATTGCCGGAATCAGCGATGACGATACGCGCGCCGACGGCCTGGCGGATCCCAAACACGTCCGATACGAGAAGATGGACGAAGAAGTCGAGATCATGAAACGCCTTTGGACATCGAATGATCCGATCGGTTTCGAAGGCAAACACTACCGGGTCAATCAGGCAATCGAGCCGAAGCCGGCACAGACGCCGCACCCGCCGTTCTTTCTCGGCGGCGGATCGGATCAGGCGATGGAAATTTCGGCGAAACATTCGACGGTGCATCTCTTTTGGGGCGACAAGCCCGCGGTCATTGCCGAGAAGATCGAGGACATGCGCGGCCGCGCCGCGAGCTATGGACGCGAGGATGCGCTGCAATTTGGCATGCGGCTCCAGATCGTCTGCGCCGAAACCGAATCCGAAGCCTGGGACGAAGCGCATCGATTGATCGCCGGGGCGACGAAATTCAATCTCTACAATGCCAGAGATGGCCAATCGGCGGCCGCGAGCATCCGGCGGACCTCGGAGGCGAACCAGCGAGTCTGGCAGCTCTTGGAGGAATCCGGCGAGGACATGAAAATCCATCCGCACCTCTGGACCGGGATTTCCCTGGTCCGCTCCGGCGCCGGCATCGCCGTCGTCGGGACCCCGGATCAGATCGCCGCGACCTTGGACGAATTCGTCGACGCCGGCTGTTCCAGCTTCTGCCTGTCCGGTTTTCCGCATGCGAAGGCGGCCCGGCTGTTCTCGAGCGAAATTCTGCCAAAGTTCAAGGGACGCTTGTCCGACGGCCTCCCAAGGGCGGCTTGACGCCACCGACCGTTAAGACGTTGATCCGCGTTCGCGATGCAGGAATTATGGCGACGCCTTAGCCATTGAATGGCCCTTCCCTGCGAGCCGATCACCAAATCAATGACTCGGCACTTTCCTCCGCAAGAGCGAATAACTCAATTCCTTTAATTCCGGTCGTCATGGTTCGGGACGGGCGGTGTGGGCGGAATGCTATTTCGTGACCACCAATTTGTTTCCCTCTAAATCAAGCTGCGCGCCTTTAACGCCGAGTTGCTGCATGATTTTTCCGAGCTCGTTCCTGATCGCCTCGCCCGAATTCCGGATGCGCAATCGATAATGCGTTCGCTTCGAATCCGCCTCGATCAGAAAATGGCGGACATAGCCGGGCAGGACGACGACATATTCCTCGATCGCCAGGATCTCGGACGGCTCTAACCCTCGAACGATCAGATCGATCTTGCGTGTTTTCCTCGCGTCGTCTCGGGGTTTATTCGCGCGACTTGCCCGGCCGATTTTCATGTCCAACCTAGACACCAGCTTTCGACCCAGCCGGTCGGCCAACTTGCGGGCGCCGGCATTGATGTTGGCTATCGCACATTCGGCAATGAGATTTCCCTTCTTGTCGGTGCATTCCCTGGGCAGATCCGTGCCGCGCCCGTTGTCGATGTTGGACTGCGCCAAAACGCGGAGATCGAAGGCGAAGATCAGTCGGCCGGATATGAGAAGCTTGTAGTACGACCGCTCTTTGAAGGATTTCCCGAGCGGATGGGCGAAGACGTAAATCGTGTAGGTTCCGAGAATATCCACCGGTCCGTCCGCCGCCTTTCGGGCCCATTCGACGAGCCGCCGGCGTTCGACCCGTTTCTCGCCATAGGTGTTCTTGGGAAGCGCCCGGAAAGGATCGAGAATGCGATGGCCCGAACCCGCCAAGCGTTTTTCGATCGCCCGCGCGACGGTCCGGGAAATTAGGCTCCGGGCAGGCAGGGAATCATGGTCCGAATCGTCGCTCATGACGATTACCGTCGCGCCCCGCGCTTCGGAATTCATCACGCCGCCGGACATGAGAACGGCGAAGAACGCGACCCAGAAATATCGTCCAATCAAAATCATGCGGTCTCCATTGCAACCAATTGGATCACTATACTTCGGATAACTCAGGAGTTTTATAAAGGAAATTCGAAGAAATACGGGGCGCGGCCCCTGAGTCATCCTACCCAATCACCCTTCGCAGCACATGCCGCCGGTTCTTGGTGAACGGGCGCACTTCCGTCGGCCAGCGGCCGAGTTCCGCCGCTTCCGCCCAGGCGTCGCTGACCATGATTTGCGGGTCTTCAATTTCGTAGATGGCGCTGTAGCGGGGTTCGTCGTCGGGGTTGTAGTTCCGGTCCTGGGTGCTGTCGCCGGCGTCCACCGGCTCGAGGGCGAACCGCCGAATGGAGATCACCCCCGGTACCTTCAGGATGTTGGGGATATGCTCGGTGTCGTAGACCTCGTTGAACAGGTCTTCCTTGTCCGGATCGATATCCATGCTGGAGATGAAAAGATAGGTCGCGGTCAGGGGCATCGGGGTCCTCCTTGGGGTTTCATGTCGCTTGCGGGAGATGGGTCGATTCGCATTTGGCCCCCAACCGCCCTTATGATGTGTCGCGGATATTACAGAAATAGGACCCCCATGCCCCGATTCCACGGAAGCTGCCATTGCGGCAATCTCAACGTCGAGTACACCACCGAAGTCGCGGCCGAGGACACGGCCGTCCGCGCCTGTCAGTGTTCGTTTTGCCGCAAGCATGATGCGCGCGCGGTCTCGGACCCCAAGGGGACGATGGCGATTGCGGCGGGGGACGCCTCGTTGCTGGAGCGCTATACCTTCGAGCTCGGCGAGACCGAGTTCATGGTCTGCCGGAAATGCGGGGTCTATGTCGGGGCCTATATGGCGGACGGCGACGATGCTTACGCGAACGTGATGGTAAATGTGCTGGACGACCGCACCGCCTTTCCGGAACCGAGGCCGGTCGATTTGGATGGCGAGGACGGACCCGGCAAGCGCCAGCGCCGCCGCGACATGTGGACGCCCGCCACCCTCACCCTTGGAACCCCTAGAATCAGCCCCGGCGGCCCGCCGTGAAGATCGTGTTCGATATGGACAACACGTTGGCCGACGAGTTCGGCGGGGAGCGGCGGCCGGGAATCGAGGCCTTGTTGGATGCCTTGGTCGCGGAGGGGCATGAGCTCTCGCTTTGGACCAGCTCTACCAAGGCGCGGGCGGTCGAAATCCTGGAGCGGCTCGATCTCGCGCGCTATTTCAACGAGTGCCTGTTCCGCGAGGATTACGACCCGGAAAACAAAGGGGCGATCAAGGATATACGCCGAATCGACGGCGCGGTTCTGATAGATGACGACCCGAAGCAGGTCGCGTTCACCAATGGGATCAAGAAATTGGGGATCGAGATCAGTGCGTACCGCGGCGGCGAAGTGGCGGATGACGGCGAGCTCGACCGCATTCACGCCCGCATCAACAAGAATCGCGGCCTGTTGGGCCGGTTGTTCGGGTACGGCGGCTTTATTCGGCCGCGGCCTGGCCCGCCTCCAGATCGGCGATGAATTTCTCGGCCTCGAGGGCGGCCATGCAGCCCATGCCGGCCGCCGTGACCGCCTGGCGGAAGATCTTGTCCTTCACGTCGCCGGCGGCGAAGACGCCCGGAATGTCGGTCGCGGTGCTGTCGGGCTTGGTGAGGATGTAGCCCTCCTCGTCCATCTCGAGATGACCCTTGAAGACGCTCGTCGCCGGGTCGTGTCCGATGGCGATGAAGACGCCGTCGACCGCGATCTCCGAGGTCTCGCCCGTCTTGACGCTCTTGACCCGGACACCGGTGACACCGAGCGGGTCGCTGTCGCCGAGCACTTCGTCGAGCAGGTGATCCCAGAGCATCTCGATCTTGGGATGGGCGAGCAGCCGGTCCTGCAGGATCTTCTCGGCCCGGAGCGCGTCGCGGCGATGAACCAGGGTGACCTTGCTGGCGTGATTGGTGAGATAGAGCGCCTCCTCGACCGCCGTGTTGCCGCCGCCGATCACGGCCACTTCCTTCTCGCGGAAGAAGAACCCGTCGCAGGTGGCACAGGCGGACACGCCGAATCCCATAAACCTCTGCTCGCTCTCCAGGCCGAGCCAGCGGGCCTGGGCGCCGGTCGCCACGATCACCGCGTCACCGGAATAGGTGTCGCCCGAATCCCCCTTGGCCTGGAAGGGATGGCGCGAAAAGTCGACCTCGGTAATCAGATCGTAGGTCATCTTGGCACCGACGCTCTCGGCCTGCTTCTGCATCTGCTCCATCAGCCAGGGGCCTTGGATCACGTCCTCGTAGCCGGGGTAGTTCTCGACGTCGGTGGTGATGGTCATCTGGCCGCCCGGCTGCATGCCGGCGACGATCTCCGGCGCCAGGCTGGCGCGGGCGGTGTAGATCGCCGCCGTATACCCGGCGGGCCCCGATCCGATGATGAGAACCTTGCTGTGATGATGGGCCATCCGACGGCACTCCTGGCTTTCCCGAGTCGCGCAAATTCCGCTGTGCACGAGGTAATGACGATTCGTCGCCAGTGCAAGAGACTCTTGCGAGTCCGCCGAGTCGCGAGGCCTCGTCGCCGGGGCCGTTCATCAAGTGCCGCGATGACGTATACTCTCCCCTTGGCGGAGGATACGAATCGGGCGATGCGCGCGACGAAGACGGAAACTGTCCGGCGGAAGGAACGACTGGGATCGGGGCGGGCGTCGATGTTGGCCTTGACCCTGGCGCTGGCGGTTGTCGGCGGAACGGCGGTCGCCGCGGAGGGGCCTCGCGAGACCTTCCAAAGGCTGTACGAATCGGGCCACTACGGCGAAGCAGTGGCGCCGGCACGGCGGGTGCTCGTTGATCTCGAGCGACGCTTCGGCCGGCTTCACGATTCAGCACTTTCCTTTCGCGCGACATTGGTCGGCCTCTACCGGTTTCAGGGCAATTACGAGGAAGCGGCGGCGCTCTTGCGGGACGAGATCGGGGATCTGGAGCGCGCCCACGGACCGAACGCACCGCGCCTCGCGCGGAGCCTCAATCGCCTTGCCGGCATTTACCGGAAACTCGGCAAGCCGGCGGCGGCGGATACCGCCCTTCGCCGGGCGCTCGCGATCTATACCCGCTCGCGGACGGCGAACGGCGCAGGGCGGCAGCCGGCACCGCCGAAGCTGGCGAAACTGGCGCCGCACGCGGTCGCAAAACGGGTGGCGCCGGCGCCGCTCCCGGTTCGAGCCCCCTTGCGGGCCCTGCCGGCCACGAGCCGGGCGGAGGCGCTCGATTGGGCGGCGCGGCTCGATGCCGAGGCCGAGATTCTCTGGTGGGAAGGCCGGCCCCTCGAGGTCGAGGAGCGCTACCGCGCGGCGCTCGATCTTCGCGAGGCCGCACTCGGGCGGGAGACCATTGAGGTGGCGGAAAACCTCGCCAAGCTGGCGCGCATCTACTGGGCGGTGCGGCGAGACCGGGAAGCCGCGGTCTTGCATCATGAATCACTCGCCATCAAGTCACGGATCCTGCCGAAGCAGAACGGCCGGCTCGCCGAGGACTATTGGGAACTGGCGACGATCTACAACATTCGCGGTGAATACGATGCCGCCCGGCCGCTCATGGCGCGGGCGATTTCGGTCTGGCGGCGCGCCCTAACGGCGGACGACCCGAGATTGATCGAGGCGCGCCGGTCCTACGACATCCTGCTCCAGGAATTGGGCCGGGCGCCAAAATCGAAACCGGTCAAGCGACGCCGGCCACGGGTCGTTCGCGCCCGCGCCGCGCCGGGCTGACCACGGCCGCGCCGACCACCACCGCGATTGGCCCTCACGGCGCCCCGAGATGGGCCCGGATCAGCGCCGCCACCTCGGCCGGGTGGGTCAACGGCGACATATGCGCCGCCTTCGCCAAGATTTCATAGCGGCATTCCGGAACGCCTTCGGCGGCGATTTCCGCCATCCGCCGATCATAGGGAGTGGTCTCCTCGCCCCTCAACACCAGGGTCGGTTTGGCGATCGCCGCGAGATCGGCCCGCCTTGTCCGGTTGTTGGCGTTGGCATGGAAGTTGGCGACTTGTGCTGGGGTGCGCCGGATGAAATTAGCGCGGGTTTCCTCCGTATACCCGGCCCAGCTTCCCGGACCGTTCCGATAGTCGAGGAAGCCTCGCCACGCGGCTTCCGGGCCGTCCGCCGCGAGCGTCTCCTGAAAGCTGTTGGAGATGCCCTCCAGCAGCGCCAGGGGCGCCGTCTCATCCGCTTCCCGGAGGAAGCATGCCATCATCGGTTCGATCAGGACCAGCCGGCCAACGCATTCCGGATATTCCAGTGTGAAGCGGATTGCCGTCGCCCCGCCGTAGGAATGGCCGACGAGATCGATCTCCTCGACCGCCGCATGCTCGATCACGCGGCGCACCAAATTCGCCTGGTGGTCGTGGCGCAGGGATTCCGGATCGGGCCAGAAGTCGCTTCGCCCATGGCCGTAGAGGTCCGGCGTCAAGAACCGGTGGCCGGGCGCCAATTCGGCGGCGAGATTCCGCCATTGCCCGCCCGAACTCCCCGACGCATGCAAGAGGACAAGCGGCGATCCCGATCCGCTGTCGCCGTAGTGGATCGTCGGCCCGTCATGTTCGATCCTAGGAATGGCTTCCGCTCGCCTGCTGCTCGGTCAGTCGAGCCGGGCCGCGACACCTTCCAGCTTGGCACTCGCCGCCGGAAAGCGTTCCATGACCAGCGGGTCGTGGCCGGGGATGATCATCTCGGGCGTCGCGGCCAGGGTCTTCAGCTTGCGGAAACCCTCCAGCATATCGCCGACGTGAAAGACCGCCGGATAGGGGTTCGAAAGGTCCATATTGGCGTACATGTGGACCGCATCGGAGGCGAGCACGAGCCAACCCTTCCGGGTCCAGACGCGCACCACCTGCATACCGTGGGTATGCCCGCCGAGGCGGTGAACGGTGATGCCGGGCGCCAATTCGCCGTCCCCATCGGTAAACTCGACCCGTTCGTCATAGAGTGCCCGCACGAAATCGACCGTGTATTCGACGAAATTCCCGTAGCGGAAGGCCTTCCATTTCAGGAACCGGCCCGTCGCCGCCGCCATTTCCGCATCCTGGATGTGAAGCCGCGCCTTCGGGAAGTCGGGCACGCTGCCGCAATGGTCGTAATGCATGTGGCTGACGATCACGTCTTCGACCCGGGCCGCATCGATGTCGAGCATCGCCAGAGCCTCCGCCGGCGTCCGCAACAAGAAACGGTCGCCGCGCTTGTAGCGCCGGTCGAATCCAAGATCGACCACATAGGTCCGCCCCGCCCCGATGATCGCCCAGACCGAATAATCCGTCGGAATGGGCGCATCGTGCGGGTCCTTGAAGACCCGGGTCGAATTTACCGTGGTCTGCCGCTCGGCGTATTTGACGGCGTAGACCTCGTATTCGGGGAGTGCGGTCATGCCGTCCTCACTTCAAGCCCCAGACCTTGTCGAGATCACCGATCGGGTCGGCGTCGAGCCTGCAGGCGATGCTCTCCAGTTCCTTGGAGGCGGCGGGGAACATCTCCATCACCTGCGGATCGTGGCCCGGAATGACGCGGTGAAGATCGCCGTCCGCCAGGCCCCGCAGCTTGTCATATCCGTCCAGCATGTCGCCCACGTTGAAGACGATCGGGAAGGGGTTCGGGATCGCCATATTGTCGTAGAAATGGGTCGCGTCGGAGGCCACCACGAGCCAGCCCTTCCGCGTCCAGACCCGAATCGACTGCACACCGTCCGTATGGCCGCCGATGTGATGGACCGAAAGACCGGGGGCCAGTTCCTGGACACCGTCGATGAAGTTCACCCGGTCGTCATAGACCGCGCGCACCAGATCGACCACGTAATCGACGTTATAAGGGTGGCGCAGCGGCTGATGGGTCATGAAGCGGCCCGTGGCATAGGCCATCTCCCGGTCCTGCACGTGGAAGCGTGCCTTCGGGAAGGGCGACATGTCGCCGCAATGATCGTAGTGCATATGGGTGATGATCACGTCCTCGACCGTCGCCGGATCGGCCCCGACCATCCTGACCGCCTCCGAGGGCAGGCGCTGCAGGTTGCGGTCGCGGCGTTTCGCTTCCTCCTGCTCGAAGCCGAGATCGACGACGAAAGTCTTCCCGCCGCCGGTGATCACCCAGACGTAGAAATCAATCGAGGTAGCGATATCGTGCGGATCCTTGAAGAGAAAGTTCTCCTGCCGCATGCGTTGATGATCGCCGTATTTGACCGCGTAGACTTCGTATTCCGGATAATCGGCCATGTCATTGTCCTCTCTCGTTTCATTCTCGTTTTATTCGAGGGGCTCGGCGTCGAGCCGAACCGCGATGCCCTCGGTTTCCTTCGATGCCGCCGGGTATCGCCGCATCACCAACGGGTCGTGCCCGGGGATGACGTGTCGCGGCGAATCGGCCAGGCGATAGAGCAGGCGATACCCTTCCAGCATGTCGCCGACACTGTTGACCGTCCGATAGGGTGCCGGCCCCTCCATATTGAGATAGTAGTGGCTTGCATCCGAGGCGAGCACCAGCCAGCCGCGCCGGGTCCAGACCCGGACACTCTGCAAACCGACCGTATGGCCGCCGATGTGATGGACCGAGAGGCCGGGTGCCAGTTCGGCCGTTCCGTCGACAAAGGAGAGACGATCATCGTAGAGCACCCGGATCATGCCTTCGATATCCGCGAAGTTGAACGAATGACGAAGCAGCTTCTGGTTCATCTGACGGCCGGTCGCATAACGCATCTCCGAGTCCTGCAGATGAAAGCGGGCGCGCGGGAATTGATCCCAGGTGCCGATATGGTCGTAATGGAGATGGCTGACGATCAGATCCTCGACCCGTTCGGCCTCCACGCCGATCATCCGCAGCCCATCGGCGGGAAGGCGGATGAATTCGCGTTCGCGCTTGGCGGCCTCCTCGGCGGTGAAGCCGGCGTCGAGCACAAAGGTCCGTCCGCCGCCGATAATCGCCCAGACGAAATAGTCCATCGGCATCGGCCCGTCATGGGGGTCCTTGAAGATCAGGTGATCGTTCTTGTTGGCGTCCCGCCTGGCATAGCGGACGGCATAGACCTCGTATTCGGGTGGCAATGTTGTCGCCATGGCAGATTAGTGACCCGTGTTTGACTTGTGACCTCAAGCGGGACGCGAGAGGATGCGCCTCCCTAATCGAACTATATCCCGGAAACGGTTTGGCATGGCCGAGGGGCGCCGGTTATCGATATTTCTCGTCACCATCGCCGTCGTGGCCTCGGTGGCGCTTTGGTTCTCAGCCTCGGCGATCGTTCCGGCCTTGCAGGCACAAGCGGGATTGGATGCGTTCACCGCCTCCCTATTCAGCAGCGCCGTCCAGGTCGGTTTCGTTTGCGGCACCATCACCAGCGCCGTTTTCGCCCTCGCCGATCGACTCGACCCGCGCCGCCTTTTCGCGATCTCCACCTTCGTGGCGGCGAGCGCCAATCTCGCCATTCTCCTCGTCGAGCCCGCCTCGTCTTTTGTCATCTTCTGCCGGTTCGCGACTGGTGTCTGCATGGCGGGGATCTATCCCGTGGGTATGAAGATCATGACGACCTGGGCCGAGGCCGATATGGGGCTCCTGGTCGGCGTCTTGGTGGGCGCGGTGACGCTGGGCTCGGCCGCGCCGCATCTTTTCAGCGGTCTCTCCGGGGTGGATTGGCAGGCGACGCTGATCACCGCATCGGCCTCGGCCTATCTGGCCGGCGTTCTGGTGCTGTTCGTGCGTGTCGGCCCCAATATCGGCAAGACGCCGCCCTTCAATCCGCGTTACGCCTTGGCGGCCTGGCAGAATCGGCCGATCCGTTTCGCCAATCTCGGCTATCTCGGTCATATGTGGGAGCTCTTTGCGATGTGGAGCTGGATCGGGGTCTTCCTGTTCGCGAGCTTCCGGCTCTCGATGCCGGAGGAGGCCGCGCTGGTGAACGCGTCGCTTGGCACCTTCGGCGCGGTGGGGGCGGGGGCGATCGGTTGCGTCGTCGCCGGGATCGCGGCCGACCGCATCGGGCGCACCGCCGTCACTATGTTGGCGATGGCGGTAAGCGGCGCTTCGGCCCTTGGCGTCGGGTTCCTGTTCGGCGGCGATCCCGTCTTGTTGATGGTCGTCTGTCTCGTCTGGGGGTTCGCGATCGTTGCCGATTCCGCACAGTTCTCGGCCAGCACGGCCGAGCTCTCGGACCGCGACCTGATCGGCACCATGCTGACGGTGCAGACCGGGGCCGGGTTCCTCCTGACCCTAATCACGATCCACCTGATGCCGCCCTTGGTCGATTGGGTCGGCTGGCGCTATGCCTTCGCGTTTCTCGCGATCGGACCGGCGCTCGGCATCCTCGCCATGGCACGCCTCCGCGCAATGCCGGAGGCCGTCCGGCTCGCTGGGGGGCGGCGGTAAGCTAACCGAGGAATTCCAGCATCTGCCTCGTCACCGGGTCGTCGGCTTGGTCCATGGCATTGACGATGGTGAAGTGATTCCGGCCCGAGACCTCGGCGAACTCGATTTGACCGCCACCCTCGGTCCAGGTGGCCGCGAAATCTCGTGACTGGCGGCGAAATTCACCGAGTTCGGCCTCGCCCGCGATGACCGAGACCGGTATACCAGCCGGCGGTGTCATCCGGATCGGACTCAACCGGCCGATCATCGCCGGGTCGAGCTTCAAATCCGCATTGACCGCCAGATGGAGCAGCGGTTCGAGCTCGTAGACCCCGCTGATCAGGACAGAGCTCTTGACCAGATCGGCCGGCAGGTCCTCGCTGAGCGCCGGCCAATCGGTGACCAGCATCATCGCCGCCAACTGGGCACCCGCCGAATGACCCGAAATGTGGAGTTTCGCCGGATCAGCGCCGAAATCGGCGGCATTCCGGTAAAGCCAGGCCAGCGCCGCGCGGCACTGTCCGACGATGGTCTCGATCGAGGCGTCCGGACAGAGCGTATAGTTGATCAAACCGACGACGGCCCCCGCCGCCACAAGGGGTTCGGCCAAATAGCTGAAATCGGACTTGTCGAGAGTGCGCCACCAGCCGCCGTGGATGAAGGCATGGAGCGGTGCCCCCTCGGCGCCGCCCGGCGGGAGAAAAAGATCGAGGGTCTCCAGGTTTTCACGGCCATAGGCCTGGTCGAGACGGCACTCGGCGCGGGCGCGGTAGGCGGCACTCCGCGCGGCCCAATCGGCGAATATCGCCTCATGCTCGGGCACCGCCGCGCGGTTGTCGTATTGCGCCTCCAGCCCCGCCTGGTCGTAGTCGAGATAGACTGCGTCCACCCTCAGCGCCCCGCCGCGTAACCCTGCATGCCGCGGGCATTCGAGCCCGCCTTCACGATGTCGTCTTCCTTGGCGACGGCGCACATGCGGCCCTCGGACCACATATCGGCCATCACGACGTCGTGGCCGCGCTTCTTCAGCGCCGCCACCGTATTCCCGTCGGTGCGCCCCTCCAGCGACAAGAGCCCCGGATAGGCTTCGCGCGGATAGAAAGATTTCGGGAAATGTTCGGTGTGGAAGGAGGGCGTGTCGATCGCCTCCTGCAGGTTCATTCCGTGGACCGCGTGGCGCAGGAAGAAATTGGCCTGCCACTGGTCCTGCTGGTCGCCGCCCGGCGTGCCGAAGGCGAGGTAAGGCTTGCCGTCGCGATTGGCCATGGATGGCGAGAGCGTGGTCCGCGGCCGCTTGCCGGGCTCCAGGCTGGCCGGCTTGCCTTCCTCCAGCCAGAACATCTGTGCGCGGGTGTTGAGGGCGAAACCGAGCTCCGGGATCACCGGCGAACTTTGCAGCCAGCCGCCGCTCGGCATGCAGGCGACCATATTGCCGGCCGCATCGACGACATCGACATGGCAGGTGTCGCCCGGCGCCTGGCCGTCGCGCTGGACCGTCGGTTCGCCGACGCCGACCCCGGTGACGGTCTCCCGGCCGGCCCGGACGCGGGCCTCGTAATCGATCGTACCGCCATATCCCTCGATTTCGCCGGGGCGGAAGTCGAGCGAGGCGTCTTCGGTGATCAATTTGCGACGTTCGTCATTATAGGCGTCGGACAGCAAGGTCTCGATCGGCACCTCGACGAAATCGGGGTCGCCGTAATAGACCTCGCGATCGGCGAAAGCGAGCTTGGTGCATTCGACCGCCGTATGCACGAAATCGGGCCCGCCGGTCGGCATCGCCGCCAGATCAAACCCCTTGAGGAGGGCGAGCTGTTGCAGGAGGGCGGGCCCCTGCGACCAGACTCCGCATTTGAAGACCCGGTAGTCGCCGAAATCGTACGACAGGGGTTCGTCGTAGCTGGCGCGCCAGCGGGCCATGTCCTCGCCGCTCAAAACACCGCGGTGGCGCTCGCCGGAGGCGTCCATGACCTCGCTCTCGCGGCAGAAACGGTCGACCGCCTCGGCGACGAAGCCTTGATACCAGGCAATTCGGGCGCGTTCGATCCGGGCCTCCCGGTCGCCGCCGCCCGCGGCCGCCTCGTCGAGTACGCGCCGCCAGGTCGCCGCCATCCTTTTATTACTGAAAAGCGTTCCCGGGCGCGGCACCTCGCCGTTGGGCAGGAAGACGGCGGCCGAACTCGGCCATTCGGTCTCGAATAGTTCCTTTACCGTGGCCGTCGTCTCGGCCCACTTGGTGACCACCGGAACCCCACTCTCGGCATAGCCGAGAGCGATCTCGAAAACCTCCTCGATCGATTTCGTGCCGTGGTCGCGGAACAGCAGCATCCAGGCATCGAAGGCCCCCGGCACCACGGTCGCCAGCAAGCCGGTGCCGGGCACGAGATCCAGCCCTTCCGACCGGTAATGCTCGATCGTCGCGCCTGCGGGTGCCGTCCCCTGCCCGCAGATGACCTTGGTCTCGTCGCGGGTCGCGTCGTGCAAAATGATCGGCAGATCGCCGCCGGGACCGTTCAAATGCGGTTCACAGACCTGCAGCATCAGGCCGGCGGCGACGGCGCTGTCGAAGGCATTGCCGCCCGCCTCGAGCATGGCCATGGCGGCGGCTGAGGCCAGCCAGTGGGTCGAGGAGACCATGGCGAAGGTGCCTTGGAGCTCGGGTCTCGTCGTGAACATCGCATTCCCCTTTGCGTAAGATACCGGGCCGGACTTTAGCCTCTTGCTCCGGTCGTCACAATCGCCGGCGCTTGACGCCGCCGGTTCGGCGGACCATGACTCATTGCAAGCGCAGCCGCAGAGGGAATCCAGGATGTCCATTCCGTTCGTACGTGAAATCGAGTTTGAATACGGCGTCGTCGACGAGGTCGCCCCGATGATCCGGCGGGTCGTCGCGAAAAATCCGAGCGCCTTCACCTATCGCGGCACGGGCACTTACATCATCGGCCGGGGCGAGGTCGCGGTGATTGATCCGGGGCCGCTCGACGACGCCCATATCGCGGCCCTCCTGGCGGCGGTCGAGGGTGAGACGGTCAGCCACATCCTGATCACGCATACCCACAACGACCATTCGCCGGCAGCCGCCCCCTTCAAGGCCGAGACCGGGGCGCCCACTTACGGCTTCGGCCCCCATGGCGGCAGCCGCGGCGGCGCCAAGGTGGAGGAAGGCGGCGACCACGAATTCAAGCCGGATCATGCCGTCAAGGACGGCGAAATCATCGCCGGGAACGGTTGGACCTTCGAGGCGGTGCATACGCCGGGGCATACGTCGAACCATCTCTGCTTCGCGTGGAAGGAGCGAAACGCGCTTTTCAGCGGCGATCACGTCATGGGCTGGTCGACTTCGGTAATTTCGCCGCCGGACGGCAATATGGGCGATTATCTTGGTTCGCTCCGCAAGCTCCTCGACCGCGAGGAAGAAATCTATTGGCCGACCCATGGTCCGCCGATCACCGCACCCCGCCCGCATGTCGAGGCCTTTCTCGCCCATCGCGCGGGGCGAGAGGACGCCATTCTGAAATGCATCGGAGACGGACTCGATTCGATCCCGACAATGGTCGCGCGGATGTACGCCGACGTCGAGCCGCATTTGCACCCGGCGGCGGGAAGGTCGGTCTTGGCGCATCTATTGGGCATGGTCGAGGATGGCCGGGTTGCCTGCGAGGGGACGGCGACGGCCGAAAGCGTCTATTCCCTGCCCGGCAATTAAACCGAGATGGAACGCGGCTTTCATTCGATTGCAGCCTGAGAGGGCATGCCTTTGAGCGCAACGCCGGACAGCATCCATCTTTCCGATTATCGACCCGCCGATTACCTGATCGAGGCGGTCGATCTTGATTTCGATCTCGGTGCCGAGACGACCCGGGTCCGCGCGCGGCTGGATATTCTCTCGAACCATGACCGGGCGACGAAAATTCTTCCGCTGGTTCTCGACGGCGAGGACCTCGATCTCCGCACCCTCTCGATCGACGGCGAACCGCTTTCGGAGGATCGATACGAGGTCGGCGAGACGGTGCTTACGATCTTCGATCCGCCGGTCCGCTTTACCCTCGAGACCGAGGTCGAGATCAAACCCGGCGAGAACACCAAGCTGGAGGGCCTCTACACATCGAGCGGCAACTTCTGCACCCAATGCGAGGCGGAGGGATTCCGGCGGATCACCTATTATCTCGACCGGCCGGACGTCACCGCGACCTTCTCCGTTCGGATGACGGCGGAGAAGACGCTCTATCCGATCTTGCTCTCGAACGGCAATCCGGTGGAGGCGGGCGACCTGGCCGACGGCCGCCATTGGGCTCGCTGGGACGATCCCTTTCCGAAGCCTTCCTATCTGTTCGCGCTGGTGGCAGGCGATCTCGCATGCGTCGAGGACCATTTCACGACGGCCTCGGGGCGGCGGGTCACGCTTCGCATTTTCGTCGAGCACGGCAAGGAAGATCGCTGCGACCATGCGATGGCCTCGCTCAAGGCGGCGATGCGCTGGGACGAGACCCGCTTCGGTCTCGAATACGATCTCGATATCTTCATGATCGTCGCGGTCAGCGATTTCAACATGGGGGCGATGGAGAACAAGGGCCTCAACGTCTTCAACGATCGCTATGTACTGGCACGGCCGGAGACCGCGACGGATGCGGATTACGCCGCGATCGAGGCCATCGTGGCCCATGAATATTTCCACAATTGGACCGGCAACCGGGTGACACTCCGCGATTGGTTCCAGCTCAGCCTGAAGGAAGGGCTGACGGTTTTTCGGGATCAGGAATTCTCGGCCGATATGCGCGCGGCCGCGGTGCAGCGGATTTCCGACGTCCGCACCCTTCGGGCCCGTCAATTCCCGGAAGACGCGGGTCCGTTGGCGCATCCGGTACGGCCCGAATCTTATATAGAAATTAACAATTTCTACACCGCCACGGTTTATGAAAAGGGAGCGGAATTGGTACGGATGATCCAAACCTTCGTGGGCCGCGACGGTTTCGCGGCGGGTCTTCGCGCCTATTTGGCGGAAAACGACGGTTGCGCGGCGACGGTCGAGGACTTCATCGCCGCGATGGAAGGTGCCAATGAGATCGACCTCACGCAGTTCAAGCTCTGGTATGCCCAGGCGGGCACGCCGAAGGTCGAGATCGAAACCCGGCACGACGCCGGGACGGCTATTTGCGAGGTCATGGTGAGCCAAACCACGCCACCGACACCCGGCCAGCCGGAGAAGGCGGTGCTCTCGATGCCGCTTGATCTGGCACTCTTCGATCGGGACGGGACGGCTTTCCCGTTGCGCCTCGACGGTGAAGACGGGGGCGCGACTTCCGCTCGTGTGCTGACATTGGATCGCGCGCAACAGACATACCGCTTTGCCGGCATTCCGCGCGCGCCGGTGGTTTCGGCGTTTCGAAACTTCTCCGCGCCCGTCGGCCTTTCGAGTTCGGCCGATCTCGACGACCGAACCGTACTGCTGGCCCATGACGACGATCTCTTCAATCGTTGGGAAGCGGGGCAGCAGTCGGCGGCCGAGATCCTGCTCGACATCGTCGCGGGCGGTGAACCGGGCGAGGCCGAATTGAAATATATCGATGCCTTGGGCGCGATGCTGCGCGATCGCTCGCTCGACAGGGCCTTTCTGGCCGAGGCGATGGTGCTCCCGAGCGAGGAATATCTCGGCAATCTGATGGACCGGGTCGACGTCGAGGGGATTCACGCGGCGCGCGACGGCCTGCGCCGACGTATAGCCCACGGCAAAGGGACCGCCCTTCGCGCCCTCTACGATGAAAACCTCGTCAACCGCCCCTATGAGCCCACGCCCGAGGAAGCGGCGCGGCGGAAGCTGAAGAACGGGGCGCTCGCCTATCTCGTCGCGTCAGGGGACGGGGCGGCGCGCGAGCTTTGCATGGGACAATTCCGGGGCGCCGACAACATGACGGATTCGGTCGCGGCCCTCTCGCTCCTGGCCCAGGTCGATTGTGCGGAGCGGGACGAGGCGCTGGCGGCGTTTCACGAGCGCTGGCGCGATGATCCGCTGGTCCTCGACAAATGGTTCGCGATCCAGGCGACATCGTCGCTGCCGGAGACCCTTTCGAATGTCGTGGCCTTGCTGGATCACCGCGCGTTCAATCCCCGCAATCCGAACAAGGTACGTGCCCTGATCGGTGCCTTCTGCGCGGGCAATCAACTCCGGTTCCACGCCGCCGACGGGGCGGGATACGGTTTCATGGCGGATCAGGTATTGAATTTGGACGCGATCAATCCGCAGATCGCGGCCCGGTTGCTGGCGCCGCTGGGGCAATGGCGTCATTTCGATCCGGCGCGGCAAAAATTGATGCGCGGTGAACTGCAGCGGGTTCTCGCGAAACAAAACCTGTCCCGCGATGTCTATGAGATAGCATCCAAGTCGCTGGAGTGAGGGAGCCAAGAATAAGATGCCTATAAAAAAATACAGATTGGTGACGCGACCGGACTTCGACGGTGTCGTCTCGGGTGCCTTGCTGCGCGAGCGGGAAATGATCGAGGATGTCTTGTTCGTCGAACCCCGCCAGATGCAACGGGGCGAGGTGCCGGTGTCGAACGAGGATATTACCGCCAACCTGCCTTACGCGGAGGACGTACTGCTTTGTTTCGACCATCATTTGAGCGAGACCGTCCGTGTCGGCGAGCGCGATAATCTCGTGATCGATCCGGAAGCCCCGTCGGCGGCGCGGGTGATTTTCGACCATTTCGGCGGCAAGGAAGGATTCCCTCTTTTTCCGAAGGACCTGATGGACGCCGTCGACCAGGCGGATTCGGCCGATTACGGCGAGGAAGACATCCTGGCGCCGACCGATTGGACCCTGCTCAACTTCGTGACCGATCCCAGGACCGGCCTCTCCCGGTTCGGGCATTTCGAGATTTCGAACGATCAGCTGATGGTCGATCTGATGGGCTATTGCCGTCGCCATACGCCGGAGGAAATTCTCGCCATTCCGGATGTCGACGAGCGGGTCCAGCTCTATCGTTCCCATGACGAGCCGGCGGAGCTTCAGCTTCGCGAAAACGCCACGGTCCACGGGGATGCCGTCGTCGTCGATTTGCGCGGCGAGGAACTCCTATACGCCTGCAACCGCTTCATGATTTATGCGCTCTATCCGGAATGTAACCTCTCCGTCTTCGTCAATCCGCAAAAGCACGGCGACGAAGTCGAAATCGCCATGGGCAAATCGATCCTAAAGAAGGATTCGAAGGTCAATGTCGGGCTGCTGATGCTCGAATATGGCGGCGGCGGGCACCAGGCGGTCGGCACCTGCCGCGTGCCGCCGGGCGACTTGGACGAAGTGCTGGCCAAGCTGATGGCCCATGTGGCGGAGGCCGCCTAGCGCCTTCTCCGATCAAAATGAAGCGGAAAGACCGCCGTCGACGGTAAGAATGTGCCCCGTCACATAGGAGGCGGCGTCGGAGGCGAGGAAAACGGCGGCGCCCGCGATTTCCTCCGGCGCGGCCCATCGTTGCAGTGGTGCCCTTAATTCAAGCCAGCCCTGGATCTCGGGATCGGCGACCATCGCCTGATTGGCCTCGGTGGCGAAGAAACCGGGCGCGATGCCGTTGCAGCGGATGCCGGTGGGCCCGAGTTCGGTGGCGAGCCCGCGGGTCAGGCCCTCCATCCCCGCCTTCATCGCCACATAGGCCGCGTCGTCCCGCTTGCCGAGGGGTCCCGCGATCGAGGTTATGTTGAGGATGACGCCTTGTCCCTTTTCGATCATCGGTCCCGCGCAATGGCGGGCAAGGGCATAGGCGCCTGTCAGGCCAACGTCGAGAACCCGGGCGAACTCGCCGGGCGGTACGTCGGCCACCGGGCGGCGGAGGCGCAAACCCACATTGTTTACCAAAATATCGACGCGGCCCTCCAACGCCGCGAGACCACGATCGATTTCATCGGTTTTGCCGATATCGAAAACCGCCGTTTCGGCGCGATGGTCCACGCGCGAAAGTTCCGCCACCCGTCCGTCGAGGTGTTTCGCATCGCGACCGTTCAAGATGACGTTCGCGCCGGCCTCGGCCATCGCCCGGGCGATCTCCCAGCCGAGACCGCGCCCCGCCCCGGTGATAAGGGCGGTGCGCCCGGTCAGCCCGAAACGTCGATGATGTGCTGTCCCCGTCATAGGGGACTTCGTGTAGCATGCGATTGCCGCGGGCGGAAAGTCCGCCGGTGACGGATTCGTGTCTTGCCGGCGATCGGCGAGGCGCAATCTAATCCCAAGAACACTTGAGTCGATAGGTGGTACATGGCCAGCGAGACGATAAAGACCGATATCTGCGTCATCGGCGCCGGGTCCGGCGGGCTCAGCGTCGCGGCGGGCGCCTCGCAGATGGGCGCGCGTGTCGTGCTCGTCGAGCAGGGTCGGATGGGCGGCGATTGCCTGAACTACGGCTGCGTGCCCTCGAAGGCGCTGATCGCGGCGGGCGGGGCCGCGGCGGCGGTCCGGGAAGGGGCCGTCTTCGGTCTCGATCCGGCCGAACCCTTGATCGACTTCAAGCGGGTTCATGACCATGTCCAGGGCGTCATCGCGGGGATCGCGCCCAATGATTCCATCGAGCGGTTCGAGGGCCTGGGCGTCCGGGTGATCCAAGCGTCGGCGCGTTTCGTGGGGCGGCGCGAGATCGCGGCCGGCGAGAACCGGGTGCGCGCGAAATATTTCGTCGTCGCGACCGGATCGAGCCCGAGCGCACCGCCGATCCCGGGCCTCGACGACACCCCGCATCTCACCAACGAGACCGTCTTCGATCTGACCGAGCGGCCGGAACATCTCATCGTCCTCGGCGCCGGCCCGATCGGTTGCGAGCTGGCCCAGGCGCACCGGCGTCTTGGCGCCCGAGTGACGGTGCTCGAGATGTTCGCGGCCCTTGCCAAGGACGAGCCCGAGACAGCGGCCGTGGTCCGCCGCCGGCTCGCCACCGAGGGAGTCGATCTCCGCGAGGGCGTCACGGTCAATCGTATCGCCGGCGGGGACGAGGGTGTCGCGGTCGAGATCGAACGAGACGGGTCGGCCGAGACCCTTCGCGGCTCCCATCTCCTTGTTGCCGCCGGACGCGCGGCGAATGTCGCCGGGCTGGAGCTCGAGGCCGCCGGAATTCGTTATTCGCAAACGGGGATCGAGGTCGACCGACGCCTCCGCACCTCGAACCGGCGGGTCTTCGCGGTCGGTGATGTCGCGGGGGCCTATCAGTTCACTCATGTGGCCGGCTATCACGCGGGCATCGTCATCCGGAACGCCCTCTTCAAACTGCCCGCCAAGGTGGATGAGACGGCCATTCCCTGGGTGACCTATACCGATCCCGAGCTCGCCCATGTCGGCCTCGGCGAAACGGCGGCGCGAGCGAAGCTCGGCGACCGCCTGCGGGTGCTCCGCTGGTCCTTCGCCGAGAACGACCGGGCCCAGGCCGAGCGGGCGACCGAAGGGCTGATCAAGGCGATGGTCGACAAGAAGGGGCAAATCCATGGTGCCTCCATCGCCGGCCGCCATGCGGGCGAGCTGATTCTCCCTTGGGCGCTAGCGATCCGGAACCGTCTCAAGATCGCCGACATGGCGGGCGTTATCGCGCCCTATCCGACGCGGAGCGAAATATCGAAGCGGGTCGCCGGCAGTTTTTACATGCGTTCGCTGTTCAGCGAGAGAACCCGGAAGCTGGTTCGATTGCTGCTGAAGTTTTGAGAATTCCCACACATTGAAAGCGCCGCGCGACGCCCCATAGTTGTTCCACCGCAACGGGGAAAGGGCGCTTACATGGCCCGCCGCGCGAACGCCAAGCAACCACGTTACCAGGAGATCGCGGGTGTCTTGCGTGGCGAGCTGGCAGCCGAGGTCTTTCCCGTCGGCGGACCGTTCCCAAAAGAGCTCGACCTTTGCGAGCGGTTCGGATGCAGCCGTTTCACCATTCGCAACGCCTTGAAGGAATTGGAAGTGGCGGGACTCGTCGAGCGGCGGAAGGCGGTCGGCACGATCGTGCGCGCCTCGACCCCGGAGAGCGCCTATGTCCAGAGCCTGGCCAGCGCCGAGGAGATCCTGCAATACCCGGACGAGACGAAGCTGCTGCCGGTCGAGCGCGTGAATGTCGCCGCCGATCCGAAAGTCGCGCGCTGGTTCGGCATCGGCGCCGGGACGCCGCTGGTCCGGGTCAGCGGTGTCCGCATCGAACAGATCGGCGGGCGCAAGATCTGCTGGTCGGACATTTACGTGCCGCCCACCTATGGCGGCATATACGAACACATGGGTGGGGACCTTCGGCCGGTTTACAAGATGATCGAGGATGTGTACGGCGAGCGCACGCGCAAAGTCGAGGTCGAGATTTCGGCGACCGTTATCGAGGGCGATAATGCGCGGCGGCTCGGTGTCGTCAACGGCACCTCGGGTCTCGAGATTCTCCGCATATATGCCGGTACGGACGGTCGGATCTTCGAGGCCTCGGTCAGTATCCATCCGCAGGACCGGTTTACCTATAAGCTGGCCTTCGCCTACGAGACCCGCGGCAACCAAGTCTGAACGGAGGTGACCACCATGGCTATTCACCGTTCCTACCTGTTTTGTCCGGGGAACCATGCGCGCAAGGTCGAAAAAGTTTTCGACGCCGGGGCGGATGCCGTCATTCTCGATCTCGAGGACGCGGTCGCGATCGCCGAGAAACCGGCGACGAGGGCGCTCGTCGTCGATGCGCTGAAGCGGCCGCGCAACTGTGCGGGATATGTGCGGATCAACGCCTATGACACCGAGTTCTGCTACGGCGATATATGCGAAGTCGTGGGGCCTTGGCTCGACGGCATCGTGCTGCCGATGCTTGAATCGGTCGACGATCTCCGCTCGGTCGATTGGCTGCTCGAAAATCTGGAGCGCGACCGCGACCTCCCCGTCGGCGGGATCGACGTCCTGCCGATCATCGAAACGGCAAGGGGCCAGGATGCGGTGCGCGACATCGCCCGCGCCGATACGCGCCTGAGGCGGCTTTCCTTCGGGGCCGGCGATTACACCAAGGATCTCGGCATGGAATGGAGCCACGACGAGGCCGAATTGATGGCGGTCCGTTCGGAGATGGTGATGGCGTCGCGCCTCGGCGATTTGGAAGCGCCGATCGACAGCGTCTATATCCACATCCGCGACGATGAGGGGATGCGGAATTCGACCGAACGGGTGCGCGGGCTGGGGTTCCAGGGAAAGCTTTGCATTCATCCGGGCCAGGTTCCGATCGCGAACGACGTGTTCACGCCGAGCGAGAAGGAGGTCGCCTTCGCCCGGAAGGTGATCGACGCCTTCGCCACCGCGGAGGCCGAGGGCTCGGCGTCGATACAGGTCGACGGCTATTTCGTCGATTATCCCATCGTCGACAAGGCGCGGCGCGTCATCGATATCGCCGACGCCATCGCCCGGGCGGACGCCGCGTGACGTTCCGCCGCATCTAACCGGAGGCACCGAGGATGAACGATATTCCGGAGACCGCCCGCACCGCGCAACGGAAGGGAACGCTCTCGGAGGCGCTCGCCGGCTTCGTCGAGGGATTCGATCTCGACCGCGTGCCGGCGGCGGTGATCGCCCAGGCCAAGCTCAACATGCTCGATGCCCTCGGCATCGGATTCGCCTCGGTCGGCTTTCCCTTCGCTCAAAGGCTCGCCGCCGCCCTCCGCGAAATCGGCGGCGAGGGCGAGTTCCCGGTGATCGGGATGGATCTCCGCCTGTCACAACGGGACTCGGCGCATCTGAACGGAACCTTGATCCACGGCCTCGACTACGACGACACCCACAGCGACGCCGTCGTGCACACGTCATGCAGTGCCGTGCCCACGATGCTGGCAACCGGGCTCGCGACCGAGGCCACCGGCGCGAAGGCGCTGGGCGCCTTCCTGATCGCCTCCGAGGCGGCGAGCCGGATCGGCGCGGCCGCCCGGGGCGGCTTCCATACCAAGGGCTTCCATCCGACCGGCGTCGTCGGCTCGTTCGGTGCCACGCTCGGGGCGGCCTATCTATACGACCTTTCGGGCGAGCAATTGCTCGATGCCCAGGGCATTGTCCTCTCCCAGGCCGCCGCCAGCCTGCAATTTCTCGACGACGGCGCCTGGACCAAGCGCAATCATCCGGCCTGGGCCAGCGTCTGCGGGCAAACAGCGGCGATGATGGCGAAGCATGGCTATTTCGGCCCGCGCGCGCCCTATGAGGGGCGCTACGGCCTGTTCAATCTCTATATGAGCGATCCCGGCGCGGCCGAACCGGACCGCATCACCGATCGCCTGGGCGAGGACTGGGCAATGACCGGGATCGCCTTCAAGCCCTACCCGGCCTGTCACTTCAATCATGCCTTCGCCGATTCGGTTCTGGCCCTCAAGGCCGGCTATGGCTTGGCGCCGGCGGATGTGAAGTCCATGACCGCGCATATCCACGAAGAGCAGGCCCGCGTCGTCTGCGAGCCGGCGGCCAACAAGAAGCGGCCGCAGAACGCCTATGACGCCCAATTCAGCGTTCCCTACATCATGGCGGCCAGCCTCGCACGCGGTCGCTTCACGCTGGATGAATTGGAGGACCAAGCGCTCGGCGATCCGACGATCCTAGGCCTTTGCGCCAAGTCCGGCTACGAGATCGATCCCGATTCCGCCTACCCGACGCATTATTCGGGCGAGGTCGTGATCGAGACGACGGACGGAAGGACACTCCGCCATCGCGAGGCGATCAACCGAGGGGCCGCCGAAAACCCGCTGTCGACCGCCGACGTCGAAGCGAAGTATTTCGCCAACGCGACTCGCACCGCGAGCCGGGCCCAGGCCGAACGCGTCCAAGCGGCGGTGATGTCGCTTGAGACGGCCGAGACCCTGACACCGCTTGCCGAGGCCCTCGTCGCGTGATTGGCGGGATCCTACATGCGTGAACGACTCGCGCCGGAGGAGGCGCCCGCCGACGCGAGTTGGCGCAGTCTTTGCTTTTCATCCTCGGCCTTGTCGCTTTGTCTCTTCGGCGACGCGCTGATCTATATTGTCCTGCCGGTGAACGCCGACGCCTTCGGCATCAGCTTGGTCTGGGTCGGCGTCTTGCTCTCGGCCAACCGGTTCGTGCGAACCGTGACCTACGGGTTGATCGCGCATCTTGGCGAAATTATCGGCGTGAAGCGGCTTTGCGTCCTCGCGACCGCAACGGCGATTATTTCCACCGCCTTGTACGGTATTCTCGAAGGCGGGCCGGCCTTGACCGGCGCCCGGATGCTTTGGGGCGTTTCCTATGCGGGGTTGCTGCTGGTCACCTTGGGTTATGCCGCCGCCGATCGTGGCCGGACCGGCACGCGGGTCGGGGTGAGCCGGGCGATCGAGCAATTCGGCCCACTTTTCGCGCTGACCGCCGGAACCTGGCTTGCGGGTATTTTCGGGCCGCGCGACGTGTTCCTGCTGCTTGCCCTCCTTTCCTGCGTTGGCCTGGTGTTGGCAATGATGCTGCCGCCGAGTTCACCCCGGCCGGCGACCGCGGGCAGTCGTCCCGGCTGGCTGCCGAAACCCGACCGGCTCGATCTGCTGATCTTTTGGATGGGTTTCGGCGTCGATGGCGTCTTCACCATGACCTTGACGATCATGCTCGCGGTAAACAGTTCGGTCGAATTGGCGATGGTATCGGCGGGATTGCTGATTGCCGGCCGGCGGGTCGCCGAAATCGTCATTGCGCCATTGTCGGGCGCGATAGCGGATCGCTTCGGCGTCCGCACGCCGCTCGTCTTCGCGACGATCGTGCTCGTGTTCGGATTTCTCTTTGTCGGTATTGAGTGGCTCTACACGGGCGCGCTTCTGCTGATGATCTCAAGGGGCATGCTGGGTACCCTGTTCCCGGCCACCGTCGCCCGGTTCGCGCCGAGCGGTGTGCTGTTCCCGCTCGCCCGGAACCAGACCTGGCGTGATATTGGTGCGGCACTCGGGCCGCTGACGACCGGGTTCCTGCTTGGCGTCACTTCCCCCGAATGGCTGCATCTCGGACTTGCGGTGATCGTTTTCGCGGGCCTCCTCTGGCTCGTCTCGTCGGCGCAATGGCGGCGCGGGACCGACGCCTGACCGGCGGTTGATCGACGGTTGATCGGCGGCCTTGTCCCTCCAGGCGCGGAATGTACCTAGAGTCAGGGCTTTCGAAGGAGCGGACATGGCGGAAGGTATTCTGGACGGCATCCGGGTGATCGAGGCCGCGACTTATATCGCGGCACCGGCGGCCGGACTGGCGCTCGCCGATTTCGGCGCCGAGGTGATCAAGATCGAGGCACCCGAGCGTCAGGACCCTTATCGCGGCAGCAATCTCCGCGCCGACAATCCCCAATCCGACTATCCCTACAACTACATCGTCGACAATCGGAACAAGAAGGGGATTGCACTCGATCTCAAGAGCAAAGCCGGTCTCGAAGCCCTTCACCGTCTGGTCGAAAGCGCCGACATCTTCATCACCAATATGCCGATCCCGACCCGCGAACGACTCAGCATCACCTATGACGAGATCCGCGCGGTGAACGAGAAAATCATCTACGCCGCGGTTTCCGCCTATGGCGAGACGGGTCCGGAGGCGGCTCGTTCCGGTTACGACTCAACCGCCCTTTGGGCTCGAACGGGGCTGATGGACCTTTGCAAATCGGCGCCCGACGCGCCGCCCGCGCGCTCGCTGCCGGGGATGGGCGATCATCCAACGGCAATTTCGCTCTATGCCGCGATCATGACGGCGCTGTTCAAGCGCGAACGAACGGGCCTCGGCTGCCAGGTCTCGACCTCGCTGATGGCGAATGGCGTCTGGTGGAACGCGCTTCTGACCCAGGCCATGCTATGCGGTGCCGAGGTGGCCTGCCGGCCGGCGCGGGAAGACGCGCGGAATGCGCTTCACAATCTCTACCAGACCCGCGACGGGCGCTGGATCCACATCGTGCTCAACACGCAGCAGCACCGCTGGGCCGAATTCGCCGAACTGATCGGCCGGCCCGAGATCGGCGACGACCCGCGCTTTTCGACCGCCGAGGCGCGGATGGAAAACGTCCGCGACTGTGTCGCCGTGCTGGAGGGCGCCTTCGCCGAGCGGGACTACGAGGAATGGCGGACACTCCTCGATAAACATCGATTCACCTTCGGACCGATCTGCCGGATCGAGGACGTCGCAACCGACCCGCAGATGGTCGAGGGCCGCGTCCTTCGCGCCTTCGACGACCCCGCGGCGGGAACCGACTACGTGGTCGACACGCCGTTCTGGGTCGAGGGCGAGACCAAGGCCGATCCGGTGATGCCGCCCACCCACGGCGAGCATACGGCCGAGGTGTTGCGTGATATCGGCTATGACGACGCGGCCCTCGCCGAAATGAGGGCGGACGGAGTCATCCTCTGAGAAACCGGCGACGGTGCCTCGGCAACGGAGAGACGAGATGAGTGACGGAATTCTCAAAGGCATTCGGGTGTTGGACGTGGCAAGTTTCATCGCCGCCCCCGGAGCGGCAACCGTGATGGCCGATTTCGGCGCCGAGGTGATCAAGGTGGAGCCGACCGGCGCCGGCGATCCCCTTCGGGTGGCGATTCGCACGCCGGGTTACGGCCATAGCAAGGCCCACCACGAATGGTTCGCCGACAATCGAAACAAGAAGGGCATCGCGCTCAACCTGAAATCGGAGGCGGGGCGAGGCGTCCTGTATCGCCTCTGCGAAACCGCGGATGTCTTTATCACCAACATACCGCTCGGCCCCCGCGAGCGCCTCAAGATCCGCTATGAGGACATCGCGCCCCTGAATGACCAGTTGATCTACGGGTCGGTCTCGGCCTATGGCGAAACCGGTGCGGAGGCGGCGCGAAGCGGCTTCGATTCGACCTCCTATTGGGCTCGCTCCGGGTTGCAGGATATGGTGAAACCCTCGCCCGATTCACCGCCCGCGCGTTCGATGCCCGGGATGGGCGATCACCCGACCTCGATATCGCTTTTCGGCGCCATTATGCTGGCCCTTTATCGTCGGCAGACGACCGGCAAGGGCGGACGGGTCGCAACCTCGCTGATGGCGAACGGAACCTGGTCGAACGCGACATCGATCCAGGCGGTGCTGTCGGAAGGCAAGGTCGAACACCGGCCGGCTCGCGAAGCCGCGCAGAGCGCGCTCAACAACTTCTATCAATCGAGGGACGGGCGTTGGTTTCATCTGATCGTGATCACTGGGTTCGAGCGCTTTCCGAAATTGATGGAATGTCTCGGCCGGCCCGAGATCGGCGCCGACCCCCGATTCGGCTCGCGCGAGGATTGTCTGGAAAACGCCGGCGCCTTGATCGGCGAACTCGACATCGCCTTCGGCGGGATGGAGGCGGCCGACATTCGGCGGAGCTTGACCGAAGGCGGGTTCACCTTCGGCGAAATCCATCAGATCGGCGATGCCATGAACGACCAGCAAATGCGCGACGGCGGCGCCTTGCGGCCGGTCGCCGATCCGCGCGCCGGCGCCGATTGGGTGGTCGATACCCCTTTGACCGTCGCCGGCGAGGAGAAGGCGGAACCCGTCATGGCGCCCGATCTCGGCGAGCATACGGACGCGGTACTGGAAGCGGCGGGGTACGACGCGGCCGAAATCGCCGCAATGCGAAAATCGGGTGCGATCGAATAGGCCAGGAATTCGGGGCAAATAAAAAACCGCGCCGAATCGGGCGCGGTTCGTGGTCTTTGGACGCGCGGATTTAGCCCTGGCGCGCCTTGAATCGCGGGTTCCGCTTGTTGATCACGTAGACGCGTCCCTTGCGGCGGACGACACGGCACTCCTTGTGCCTTTTCTTCAAGGTTTTCAACGAGCTCGCGACACGCATCTTCCGTCTCCAATTAGGGCCGTCCCATGACGGCGCCGGACAATAGGGTTCGGGACCATCGGTGTCAATGCCTGCTTTCCCTGTGCAGGGATCGGCGGGCATGGCAGTTTAAATTGCTCAAATGGACGACAACGGCAATCAGATGAATTCGCCCGCCCCGTCATACCCACGGGAATTGAGCCGCCGCGTCGCCTGGCTTGCGGCGTTCATTCCCGCGATGACGACCGCCATGACCGTTCTCGCGTTGGGCGGGCTCTTTGTTGGCGCGGGACCCCCGAGAGGGCTCTGGCCGATTGTCGTCGGCATTACATTCATCGCCGCGCTGATCGGCCATCGGATCGCCGGGCGGGTCTCCCCCGACGTACCGCCGATGCGACGCTATGCCGCCGCCATGCTGCTCGGCGGGATCGCCCAAGCGCTGATTCCGGTGGGCGCTTACCTCCTCTCGCCCATTGATATTTCACCGGCGAATCCCATCCTCGGCGTGTTGGGCCCGGCAGCGGCGCTGCTGTTCTTTCCCGGCATTTTGGTCGCGATGGGCCCCCGTTTTGCGCTTGCATCGGCACCGGGGGCGCCGAACCGGGGCGTGCTGGCTATCGTCCTCGGTGTGGTGACGGGGTCGATTGTCGTGGCCTTGGTGATGCAATGGGCGGGCGAACCGATCGCCGCGATCGCCGTCGCGGCCGTTCTGACGCTGTTGTCGGGCCTGTTCGCGTTTCATGGTGTCGAGCCGACACCGAACCGGCGTCGGTGGGCCGGGATGATCGTCGGGACGGCGGCCGCAATCAGTCTCTATTTCGGATTTTGGGTCTCGATCGATTTTCTCGGCGCCCTCGGTTCGGTGTGACGTACGTCAATTCCAAGGACATTTGAATCCGCTAAGGTCGATATTGAATTAAGGAGATCGGCCATGAAGCGATATGAATGGAAACCCTCGATGAGTGTCGGATCGCGCGTCCTCGACGCCGATCACAAGGTGCTCGTGGGTCTGGTTGATCGACTCGATATGGAGGGCGCAGCCGAACCACCGGCCCTGGACGAAATATTCGATGCCTTGATCGCCTATACCGAATACCATTTCGCCCGCGAGGAGCGAATGCTGGCCGCGGTGAATTATCCCGGCGCGAAGGCGCATCGGGCCGAGCATGAGGGCTTTACCGACCATATCCACAAGCTTCGCCGCCAATTCGCGATTGACGCGACGATGATCGATCGGGCAGCGCTTTTCGACTATCTGAAGGGCTGGTTGAACCATCATATCCTGATCCAGGACATGGCCTATAAGAGCTATGTCGCCGACAGCGAGGCAGCGGAAGCGGCGGCGATGGAATTGGAAGGGCACCGCACCGCCGAGCAGACCGCGCAGGCGACACGCTGAGCCCCGACTTGTCGTCCCGACCCGAAACCGCTAGATCAACTTGAAAGATAGAGGCTGCGCCAATCGGCGCGGTCCGAACCTTTGCCTTTAGCCGAGGGAGGAAGGCATGCCGGACAATCATTTCATCAACGGCGCCAAGATCAAGGGCACCAGCGGGCGGGCGGGCGACGTCTTCAACCCGGCGACGGGCGAGGTGCAGTACAAGGTTCCGCTCGCCGATGCCGACGAGGTGGATCGCGCGGTTCAATCGGCGCTCGCCGCCGCCGAAATTTGGGCCAACACGCCCGCCCCCAGGCGGGCCGCGGTGATCTTCAAGATGCGCGAGCTCGTGGTGGCGCATGTCGATGAACTGGCGGAGATCATCGGCAAGGAACACGGCAAGACCGTCGAGGATGCCAAGGGATCGATCCAGCGCGGCATCGACGTCCTGGAATTCGGCTGCGGCGTGCCGCATTTGATGAAGGGCGAGTTCTCGCCCAATATCGGCGGCGGCATCGACACTTTTTCCGTTCGCGAGCCGATCGGCGTCGTGGGCGGTATCACGCCGTTCAATTTCCCCGTGATGATCCCGCTTTGGATGGGCGTGATGGCGGTCGCCTGCGGCAATGCCTTCATCAACAAACCCTCGGAACGTGATCCCGGCGCGCCGATGTTGCTGGCCGAATTGTGGAAGGAAGCAGGGCTGCCGGACGGTGTCTGGAACCTTGTCAACGGTGACAAGGAAGCGGTCGACGCGCTCCTCGCCCATCCGGACGTGCCCGCCATCAGTTTCGTCGGGTCGACGCCGATCGGCGAATACGTCTATCAGACGGGCACCGCCAACAATAAGCGCGTCCAGGCCTTCTGTGGCGCCAAGAACCATCTCGTCATCATGCCGGATGCCAATATGGACCAGGCGGCCGATGCCCTGATGGGATCCGCCTACGGTTCGGCGGGCGAACGCTGCATGGCGATCTCGGTCGCGGTGCCGGTCGGCGAGGCCGCCGCCGAGGCGATCATGGAGCGACTGACGCCGAGGGTGCAGAGCCTGAAGATCGGCCCTTACAATGATCCCGAAGCGGATATGGGCCCGCTGGTGACGCCGCAGGCGAAGGAAAAGGTCGAGCGGTTGATCGGCGAGGGCGCTGCGGATGGGGCCAACCTTGTCGTCGATGGCCGGGGGACCACGCTCCAGGGCTACGAAAAAGGCTTCTTCGTGGGCGGCACGCTGTTCGACAATGTCCGGCCGGAGATGTCGATCTACACCGAGGAAATCTTCGGTCCGGTACTCTCCGTCGTGCGCAGCCCGGATTTTGACGCCGCCGTCGATCTCGTGGAGAACAACGAGTACGGCAACGGCGTCTCCATCTTCACCCAGGACGGCGACGCGGCCCGGGAATTCTCGAACCGGGTCGATGTCGGGATGATCGGCGTCAACGTGCCGATACCGGTGCCGATGGCGTTCCACAATTTCGGCGGCGCCAAGCGCTCCAAATTCGGCGACACCCAGATGCATGGGCCTGAGTCGATCCGCTTCTTCACCAAGATGAAGACGATCTCGGCGCGCTGGCCGTCCGGCATCCGCGAGGGCGCGCAATACACCATGCCGACTAACCGGTAGAACAGCCGCAACAATCGGGTGGCGGGCGTCTTGGGCGTCCGCCATTCTCTTGCGGTGCCAACCGGGGAAACCGCATGAAATCCGTCTCACCCATGGGCCTGGCCGAATGGGCCATGCTCATTGCGCTATCCATACTTTGGGGCGGATCGTTCTTCTTCAACGAATTGGCGCTCGATGGTCTCGATCCCTTCACCGTCGTCATGTGGCGGGTCGGTATCGGCGGGGTGGCGCTTTGGCTCTATCTGAAGGCGCGGGGTCGATCATTGCCCAAGATGGGCGCCGCTTGGGGTGCTTTTCTGGTGATGGGGCTCCTGAACAATCTGATCCCCTTCGTCCTGATCGTTTGGGGGCAGGCGCGGATCGACAGCGGCCTTGCCTCTATTCTCAACGCCACCACGCCGCTCTTTACCGTAACCCTGGCCCATTTCCTCACCCGTGACGAACGCATGAGCTGGAACAAGGCTTTGGGCGTGATCCTTGGCATCGTCGGTGTTGCCGTGATGATGGCGCCCGGCGAAATCGCCCGTGTTGATGCCGATCTCCTGGGCCAGGCGGCAATCCTCGTCGCGGCGCTCTCCTATGCGGGGGCCGGTATCTTCGGCCGGCGCCTTGCCGAGCATCCACCGACCGTATCGGCGGCCGGCATGTTGCTGGCGAGCGCGGCCATGTCGATCCCGACCGCCCTTCTGCTGGGCGATCCCCTGTCGGGTATTCCAAGCCTGCCCGCATTCATCGGCATTCTCTGTCTCGGGCTCGTCAGCACGACGCTCGCTTATATTCTCTACTTCCGGATTCTGGCGCGCGCGGGCGCGACCAATCTCCTGCTGGTCACGCTATTGGTGCCGGTAGCGGCAATTTTGCTCGGTGTTACGGTGTTGGGCGAGGTGCTGGCAGCAGCGGCGCTGACGGGCATGGGGTTGATCGCGATCGGACTTGCCGCTGTCGACGGCCGCCTGTTCACATGGCGGCGCGCCGGATCATAGGACACCGACGCCGGGGCGCGCCGGATCCGGCTTGGCGCATTTCAGGAATTCGCCCCGGCCGTCCTCGCCGACGATCTCGCCTTCGCTGACAACGACCTCTCCCCGCGAGAGCACGGTGGTCGGATAGCCCCGCAATTCGATCCCTTCATAGGGCGTGTAATCGACATTGTGGTGAAGGCGATCGTTCATGATGGTCACCTCGCGATCCGGGTCCCAGATCGCGATATCCGCGTCCGAGCCGACCGCGATCGTGCCTTTTCGGGGATGGAGGCCGTAGATTCGCGCCGGGTTGGTGGCGGTCAGCGCCACGAAACGCTGCAAGCTGATTCGCCCGCCATTGACCCCTTCCGAGAACAGCAGCGGCAGGCGCGTTTCGACGCCCGGAATCCCATTCGGGATTTTGTCGAAGGACGTATCGACCCCGTTCGCCTTTTTGCCGTCCGGTCCGTCGAACCGATAGGGTGCGTGGTCGGAGGAGAATACGTCAAAGGTCCCGTTCGCGAGGGCCCGCCACACCACCTCCTGGTTCGCCCTGTCGCGGGGCGGCGGACTGCAGACGAATTTAGCCCCCTCGAATTCATCGCCGATACCGAGATCCTCGGCCGTGAGAAACAGATATTGCGGACAGGTTTCGCCATATATACGGAGACCCCGCTGGCGCGCCCGCGCCAATTGCTCGATCGCCTCGGCGCTCGAGATATGGACGATCAGGATTGGCACGTCGAGGAGTTCGGCCAGCGAGATTGCCCGGTGGGTGGCTTCGCGCTCGACCACGGGCGGGCGCGAGTCGGCGTGGAACTTCGGCGATGTCTTGCCGGCGAGTACCAATTGCTCGGTCATCCATTCGATGGCGTCGGCGCTTTCCGCATGGACCATCGTCATGGCGCCCGTTCGCCGCGCCAGCGAGAAGACCTCCAGCACTTCCCGGTCGTTCAGCTTCAGATCGGGATAGGTCATGTAGATCTTGAACGAGGTGTAACCGTCCTCGATCAGCGCGGGCAATTCCTGGCCCATGACCCGGTCGTTGGCGTCGGCGATGATCAGGTGGAAGGCATAGTCGATCAATGCCTTACCCTCGGCCTTGGCGTGATAGTCCTCGACCACCTGGCGCAGCGACTGGCCGCGAAACTGGCAGGCAAACGGCATGATCGTCGTGGTGCCGCCCGCCGCGGCGGCCCGGGTACCCGACCGGAAATCATCCGCCATCGCCAGATCACCCTTTTCCGGCTGATCGAGATGAACATGGGCATCGATCCCGCCCGGCAGCACCAACTTGCCGCCGGCGTCGATCTCCTCGGCGCCGGCCAGGTTCTCGCCAAGCGCCGCGATCCGGCCGTCCCTGATCCCGATATCGGCGTCAAACACATCCGACGCCGTCGCGATCGTACCGCCGCGGATCACCAAGTCGAAACCGTCCATTGCCAGCCCTCGCGTCCGAATATTTGGAAGAGAGTACGCCCTCGACAATGACCGAGACCAGACCGGTTGACGGGTCTCGCGGCTCGTTGGATACTTTTCCCACTGCCGGATGATACAGGCCGGCGTTTCCTTTCGAGTACTGGCGGACCCATGGGCCGTCTGTCAACGGATCGACGACGAAAGGAGGGCGTGATGACGCCATTCGACGACATATCGGAGCCGACCGAGCGGGAAACGCTGGTCGGCTTCTTCGATTTGACCGGTTACATGCGATTCGCGGAGAAACCCGACGCCTTGGGCCTGTTGGCGCTAATGTCCGGGTATTTTGCCGTCGTGGGCGATATCTTGGAGAACGCTGGCGGATGGCTCGTGAAGACGGTCGGAGATGCCGGCCTCGGGGCATTCCCGGCCGAGCACACCGACACGGGCGTTAGGGCTTTTCTCAAACTAAAGGAAGAGGGTGACGCCTGGCTCGCCGAGCAAGGCATTCGCAGCGAGGCCATCGTGAAACTGCATGTGGGGCCGGTTGCCTTCGGCGAGGTCGCGGGCCAGCTCGATATATACGGCCACACCGTCAATACCGCGGCGGTGATGGTCTCGGGCAATTTCGCGATGTCGCCCCAGGTATTCCGGAAGCTCGAACCGGACACGCGAAATCTCTTCAAGAAGCACACACCGCCGGTCACCTACATCCCGACCGACGCCTCGCACCGGGCCGAGCGATCCGGCGGTTGGAAAAGCATGGTCTAGCCTTATTTTCGCTGGGACGCGTGGCGGCCGAGTTTTCGCTTTACAACGGCGGACCGCCACGCCACCTAGTAGCCAACGGGCACGGGACAGCGGCGCACGAAAAGGGGCGGTACCATGACGGGCCTCGACGGAAATGGGATATCGCGGCGGGAAAGCGTTGCGGTCAAGGTCGGGTCGGTGACCATTGGGGGCGCCGCGCCGATTGTCGTCCAGTCGATGACCAACACCGACACCGCCGACGCCGATGCGACCGCGCGCCAGATCGAGGATCTGCACCGGGCGGGATCGGAGCTGGTCCGCATCACGGTCGACCGCGAGGAGGCGGCCCGGGCCGTGCCCCACATCAAGGAAAAGCTGCTGGCGCGGGGCGTGGAAGTGCCGATCGTCGGCGATTTCCACTACATCGGCCACAAGCTGCTGACGACCTATCCCGCCTGCGCCGAGGCGCTCGACAAATACCGCATCAATCCCGGCAATGTCGGCTTCCGCGAGAAGCGGGACACCCAATTCTCGCAAATGATCGAGACGGCGCTGGAGTACGACCGGCCGGTGCGGATCGGCGTGAACTGGGGCAGTCTCGATCAGGAGTTGCTGGCCCATCTGATGGACGAGAACTCCAAGCTGAGCGCGCCAAAAAACGCGACCGAGGTCATGCATGAGGCGCTTGTCGCCTCGGCGATCGAAAACGCAAAGCGAGCCGAAGAGATCGGTCTCGGCACCGACAAAATCATTCTTTCCTGCAAGGTCAGCGAGGTGCAATCACTGGTCTCGGTCTACACCGAGCTGGCGCGGCGCGGACCCTATGCGCTCCATCTCGGCCTCACCGAGGCGGGCATGGGGTCGAAGGGAATCGTCGCGTCGACGGCGGCGCTCGCGGTCCTTCTGCAGCAGGGTATCGGCGACACCATTCGCATTTCCCTCACGCCCGAGCCCGGCGGCGACCGCACGGAGGAAGTGATCGTCGCGCAGCAGATCCTGCAAACCATGGGGTTCCGAGCCTTCATGCCACTGGTCACCGCGTGTCCCGGCTGCGGCCGGACCACGAGCACCGTCTTTCAGGAACTGGCGGGCAAGATTCAAGCCTATGTGCGCGACCGCATGCCGGAATGGCGCGACAGTTACGTCGGCGTCGAGGAGCTGCAGCTCGCGGTGATGGGCTGCATCGTGAACGGTCCCGGCGAATCGAAGCACGCCGATATCGGCATCAGCCTGCCCGGCACCGGCGAGACGCCCGCGGCCCCGGTCTTCATCGACGGTGAAAAGCGCATGACGCTCCGCGGCGAGGGTCTGGCCGAACAATTCCAGAAGATCGTTGAGGATTACGTCGACGAGACCTACGAGAAGCGAATTTAATCCTGGCTTCCGGAACCCACCCCGCTATCATGATCTCCGCGTCGACGTTACGGCTTCGGCTTGTCGGCGGACAGGGAGCAAAAAAAATAGCGGTGCCTTTGGGGGGCGCATGGCCGAGCCGGTTCTTGAGATCGACGATCTCACGATTGAATTCCAGCTGAAACGCGGGAAATTGCGCGCTGTCGACAGCGTCTCTCTCTCGATCGAAAAGGGCGAAACCTTTGGTCTCGTCGGCGAGTCGGGGTCGGGCAAGACCGTGACCGCGCGTTCGATCATGCGGCTGATACCGGTCCCGCCGGGCGAGATCGTCAATGGCGAGGTTCGCTTCGAGGGCCGGAACGTATACGACATGACCGATCTCGAAATGCGCAACGTCCGCGGCAAACAGATCGCCATGGTCTTCCAGGAGCCGATGAGCGCGCTCAACCCCGTCTTCACGGTCGGGTCGCAGATCATCGATGCGTTGCGCACGAACCTGAACATGTCGGCGCCGGACGCGCGCGAACGCTGTATCGAGCTGATGCAGCTCGTCGGCATTCCCTCGCCGGAGCGCCGCATTGACAGCTATGTTCATGAATTCTCCGGCGGCATGCGCCAACGCGTCATGCTCGCCATGGCGTTGAGCTGCGACCCCACATTCCTGATCGCCGATGAGCCAACCACGGCGCTCGACGTGACCATTCAGGCGACGATCCTGGAGCTGATCCAGAGCATGATCGAGCGCTTTCACATGTCGCTCATCTTCATCACCCATAATCTCGGTGTGGTGGCGCATGCCTGTGATTCCATCGGCGTCATGTATGCGTCGCACATCGTCGAGCTGGGCAAGAAGGACGAGATATTCAAAAACCCGCAGCATCCGTATACGGTCGGGCTGTTGAACTCGATCCCCCGGCTCGATACGCAGACGAAATATCTCACCCCGATCAAGGGGTTGGTCTGCAATATGATGGACCCGCCGCCGGGCTGTAAGTTCAATCCGCGTTGCGAACACGCGATGGATATTTGCCGCCGCGAGATCCCCGAGATGAAGGAAGTGGCGCCGGGCCATTTCGCGGCCTGCCACCTGCACGATCAAGGTTGAAGCAATGGATGCGAGCGTAGCAAGCGACGATGTCCTGCTGGAGGTCAAGGACCTCACCAAGCATTTCATGCTGCACGCCGATTGGGCCTCCAAGATGGCCGGCGAAAAGGCGCAGGCCCTGAAGGCGGTCGACGGGATCAGTTTCTTCATCCGCAAGGGCGAGACTCTTGGGCTGGTCGGCGAGTCGGGCTGCGGGAAATCGACGACGGCCCGCCTGATTACCCGTCTTATCGAGCCGTCGTCGGGCGAAATTCGCCTGCGCGGAGAGGATCTCCTCTCGTTTTCCGCGGAGCGCATGCAAGATGTCCGCAAGGAAATCCAACTTGTTTTCCAGGACCCCTATAGCTCGCTTAATCCGCGCAAGACGATCATGCAGATACTGAGCCGGCCGCTCGAAATCCATGGGTTGGCGGACAATTGGATCCAAAAGCGCGAACGGGTTCTGGAACTCCTCCGCTATGTCGGGCTCGGGATCGAGCATGTGGACCGATATCCACACGAATTTTCGGGCGGGCAGCGTCAACGGATCGCGATCGCGCGGGCGCTCTCGGTCAGCCCCGAGCTGGTCATCGGCGACGAGCCGGTTTCCGCCCTCGACGTTTCGATCCAGGCGCAGATTCTCAACCTTTTCCGCGATCTGCAGGAAGAGTTCGAGCTCACCTATCTGTTCATCGCCCACGATCTGAGCGTGATCCGCCATATCAGCGATCGGGTCGCGGTGATGTACGTCGGAAAGATCGTCGAGGCGGGCCCGGTGGACCGGCTTTTTTCGGAACCACTTCATCCCTATACCAAAGCACTGCTGGCGGCCGTGCCGGAAGCCGACATCGACAAGCCGCCGCCGAAGCTGACCTTGCAGGGCGAGGTCTCGACCCCGGTCGATCCGCCGCCCGGTTGTCGGCTTTGCACGCGCTGCCCGTTGGAATCCAAGATCTGCAGCGAAGTGGAGCCGGAGCTCGTCGACACGGGCGATGGGCGCCATGTCGCCTGCCACAAACTTTGACGGGCCGGCCAAGAAACGGCTAAAAGATTCGGAAATTTCGATTGCGTTGGTATTGGCCCGATCGAGAGGTGGGGTGAATTTGCGCCGGTTTGACGATTAGCGCGAGGTTCCGGAGTCGTTAAAATGGATGGTCAAGAGACATCGGAGAATTTTTCCGGATCGCATGACGGCCCTGTAGCGGCCGTACAAGAGTTTGCGGCGGCGGTTCGCGACGGCGTTCAACGCGTCATCGTCGGCAAGTCGGAAGCGATCGATCATGTCATCGTCGCCCTATTGTCGCGCGGCCATGTCTTGATCGAGGATGTCCCGGGAACCGGCAAAACCTCGATGTCGAAGGCGTTGGCGGCCAACTTGCGCTGTAAGTTCCGGCGCATTCAGTTCACGCCAGATCTGGTGCCGGCCGACGTGCTCGGCGTCAATTACTTTGATTTGGACCGGCGTGAATTCGAGTTTCGCGCTGGGCCGGTCTTCACCCAAATCCTGCTCGCAGACGAAATCAACCGTGCGACGCCGCGCACCCAGGCAGCTCTCTTGGAGGCGATGCAGGAACGTCAGGTGTCGATCGACGGCGATACGAAACCCCTGCCAACACCATTTTTCGTCGTCGCGACGTTGAACCCGGTGGAGATGGAAGGCACGTTTCCATTGCCGGAGGCCCAGCTCGACCGCTTTCTTCTCCGTGTGGCGCTTGGTTATCCGAGCGAGGCAGACGAAGCGGCAATGCTGGTCCGGTTTCAGGCCGCGCCCGAGGGTCCTGAATTGGCGTCGGTAGCAGGGCCGGAGGAAATCGCGCGGGCACAGGCCGCAGTCGATCGGATCTCGGTCGATGACGGGGTTCGGACCTATTTGATTTCGATCGTGACAGCTACGCGCGGCGACGACCGTCTTCGCATCGGCGCCAGCCCGCGCGCAGCCCTGGTACTGCAGACCGCAAGCCAGGCGCAAGCGGCCATGTCGGGCCGGGCCTACGTCCTGCCGGACGACGTGAAGGCGCTTGCGGTTCCGGTATTGGCGCACCGGCTGGTGGTCGAACCGGCCGCCCGGCTTCGCGGTGTCGAGCCGGCCGGAATTGTCGCCGAGATTCTCGACCGAACGACGGTACCGATCGAATCCTGAGAGGACATCGGCCGATGGCCATGACCGAAAGCTCCCTAATCAATGACCGATCGGGCCGGTGGCGACGGTCGGGGGGCGTGGTCTCCGATATCATCGTGATGATATTGATCGTCGTTGCGATCGTCGGCGCGGCGAACGGAAAGCCTTTCGTCGCGGCGCTTTGCGGGTTCGTGCTGGTCGTCGCCTTTATCTCGCGTCTATGGACACGATTGGCGCTGGTCGAGGTCGAATACGACTGCACACCATCCGGCGGCAGGATGGTGGAGGGCGACCGTGTCGACCTCGTGCTCACCATCGAGAACAACAAGCCGCTGCCATTGCCGTGGTTGACCGTCTCGGAGCTGGCCCCGGCCGGATTGCGGCTCGCACGTGATGCCCATCTCGTATTCGGCCAGTTCCGGCCGACCGAGATCAAGGAAACGGTCGGTCTCGGTCAATATCAGCGCCTCACCATTCGACATTCCGTCATCGGCGCGCGGCGCGGGATTTACGCCTTCGGACCGACGAAAATCGTCAGCGGCGATATTTTCGGTTTCTACGAGGCGCGGCGGGATGTCCCGAAACGATCGCCAAGCCTCATCGTCTATCCGCGAACCGTCCCGCTGCCGGATTTCGAGCTTCCGTCGCTGCGACCGATCGGCGATGCCTGGTCGAGGTCGCGGCTGGCGGAGGATCCGACCCGGCCGAACGGCGTTCGCGAATACCGGACCGGCGATCCGATGCGCCGGATCGACTGGAAGACGACGGCACGCCGCGGCGAGGTCTTCGTCCGGACCTATGACCCGAGCGTCTCGCAACGGGTCGTGATCATGCTCGACTGCAACGTCCGCGACCCGCGCGATTGGAGCGAACGGGTCGAGGTGCTGGAATCGATTGTCGTCGGTGCCGCCTCGGTCGCCCTTCGGTCGGTCGAGCTGGGATATGCGGTGGGTCTTGTCTCCAACGGCATTTCGACCAGCGCCGGCGCACCCGCGGTGGTGACGCCGAGCGCCGGCCCGGGTCAGCTTCCGGCACTGATGACGTCGCTCGCGGGGGCGAGTTCGATGGCATCTCGGTCGATCCAGTCGTTGGTGACACGGTTCGGAGCGGAAGCCATACCGACGGGCGCCACCATCGTCTACATCGCCGGCGTGTTCCATTCCGGCACCGTCGAGTATGTCGTCGATCTAGCGCGGCGCGGCCATCGAATACGCGCACTCTATGCCGGGAACGGCGCGCCGCCGGAGCTACCCAATCTGCCAATCGAGGACTGCCGCGCGCTCTTCTCGACAAACCCTGAGGAACCGGTCGAGGCGGAGCGGACACATGTCTGATCGGCGTGACATGATCGCGATCCTTGCAACCGTCGTGACCGAGACAGTGTGGCTTTATCCCATCCTCGGCATCGTCGGTTTTATATTCAATCAAAATGAATCACCGATCCCGCTGGCGGTTGTCGCCGTTTTTATCGGCCTTGGCGTCGTCGCCGGGCGTCTGGTCGCGATATGGGTTGAAGATGAGAGCGCACGAGCGCCGATTCAGGCGCTCATCGGGCTCGCCGTGATTTACCTGATCATGGCGGCACTCGCCAATCCCGGCGGGTACGACCCGTTCTGGGGTCCTCGGCTGATCGGCGGAGGATTTCCCGGGCGAACGATGGCGGGTCTGATTGTCGGCACCATGGCGGCCGCGGTCCTATGGTTCCGAGGGACGCGGATCGCCGCCGAGATTCATCCCGAATATCGCCTGAGGCAAAGTTTCCGAATGGGGATCGTCGCCCTGGCGGTGGCAATCCTAGCCGAGCAGGCGAGCGGCCGGGAATTTCACGCGACCGCCATGCTGGTGCCTCTGTTCGTGGTTAGTCTGGCGGGACTCGCCTTCGCGCGCCTGCCGCCCGGCGGCATGTGGGCGCGGGTCGTCGGCTTGGCCGTGGCGCTGGTGGTCGGCGGCGGCATGGTTCTGGGCGCGATTGGTGCCGTGGTCGGCGGTCGGGGCCTCGAGCTGCTGGCGATCGGCTGGCATTATTTCATCGAAGGCACTGCTTGGCTGGTGAATTTCCTGCTGGCGCCGTTGCTCGAACTTTTCTTCCTGTTGATCGATTGGATTCGCGGCGGCGAGGACCCCTGGAAGGGCAAGGGACTGCCGCGGCTGGAGAAATTTTCCTGGTGGGATCGCATCGACCCCAGCAACACGCCGCCCTTCCTCGACGTGATCATTCAATTCCTCAAATATCCGGCGATGCTGATTTTTATCTACCTGCTTTATCGCATGCTGGTTTGGGGTCACCGCCAGTATTTCGCCCGTGGACGGGCCGCGACGATCGCCGACCGCGAATCGACAAGGGGAGACGCCAATGTGACGGCTGATCTGATCCGTCTGGCGCTGAGCCTGACGCCCGATTGGATGCGCCCGAAACCGCGGCGTGCCGGGCCGAGCTATGCCGCGGACTTGCCGGGAATATCGGAGGTCTATGCACTCTACTTCGATATGCTTCGCGCCGCCGCCGCACAGGGGTACGCGTTTAGCCCCGCATTGACGCCGGGCGAACAGCGTGAACATGTCCAAGCGGTCTTGCCCGATACGCCGGTCGATCAAATTACCGACCGTTTCAACGAAGCGCGGTACGGAAACATCCCAAGCAGCCCCGAGGCCGTTGCCCGTCTGCGGCAACGCTTCGAAACGACGGTCGGCTAAGCCTGAATATCGTCGTCTACCGTTCCGCCAACCGCGGATCCAGAATATCGCGGAGGCCGTCGCCGAAGAGATTGAAGGCGAGAACCGTGTAGCAGATCGCCAAACCCGGATAGACCGCGATCATCGGCGCTTTCTCCATGTAATCGCGGGCCGCGCTGAGATCGGCACCCCAATCGGGTGTCGGCGGCGGCGAGCCGAGGCCCAGGAAGGACAGGGCGGCGATGATGAGGATGACATAGCCAAGCCGCACAGTCGCATTGACGATCAGCGGCGAGACGATATTCGGCAGGATCTGGCGCAACGCGATAAGCGAATCCCTTTCACCGACCACATGCGAAGCCTCGACGTATTCCTTTTTCTTCTCGGCAAGCACCGAGCCGCGCGCGAGGCGGGCCACTTCGGGCATGAAGGCAAAACCGAGCGCAAAAATTAAAATCAAATCGTTCCAAAAACCTTCCATTTTCCACTCTCGCGCGAGCGTCACGATGAGCAGATAGAGCAAGAGTCCGGGGAACGCCAAAAGGCCGTCGACGATCCGCATGGCTATGGTGTCCGTATACCCGCCGTAATAGCCCGACAGAACGCCGTAGGGCACGCCCAGCGCCAAGCCGAAAGTGACGGCTAGTATGCTGATGGTGACCAGGCGCCGCCCGCCCCAAAGGAGGCGCGAGACGATATCCCGGCCGAGCCTGTCCGTCCCCAACGGATGTTTCATGCTCGGCTCCAGCAGGCGTTCCCGATAATTCTGCTTGGTCGGATCGTAGGAGGTCAGGACCGGTGTCGCGAGACAGGCCGAAAACAGGATCACCAGCATGATGAAACCGCAGAACGCTGTCTTGCTTTTCCTCAACTCGTCCCAGGCATTTCCGATAACGACACGATAGCGCGCCATCCGCTCGGCGAAGGTGGGGACGTGGATGTCGACGGCAGTCTTGATGTCGCTTCGGAGATCCGTGTCGGTCATTTTTCGGCTCCCTCAGCTCAATTCGACGCGCGGGTTCAGGAAACGGTAGGTCAAATCGACCAGAAGATTGATCACGACGACAATGACCCCCAGAACCAGAACGCCGGCCTGGATCAGCGGATAGTCGCGCTGGACGATCGCATCGAAGATCGCCCGGCCGATCCCGGGCCAGGCGAAGATCGACTCGAGAACCACGGTACCGCCGAGCAGATTGGCGAGCTGGATGCCGCTGATCGTGATCGTCGGAATCATGGCGTTACGAAGGGTGTATTTGTAGATCACCTTGCCGTCGCTGAAACCCAGCGAGCGGGCGGTGTCGACATATTCCTTGTTCAATTCGTCCAACATGCTGGAACGCGTCAGGCGGGTCGTGTAGGCGGCCTGACGGAAACCGACGGCGGCCGCCGGCAAGATCAGGTATTTAAGGCTTTGCTGAAAATCTTCGAAGGGGCTGACGTAACCCGACGAGGGCAGCCAGCCGAGATAGAGCGCGAAGACCAACACGCACATGATGGCGAACCAGAACTCGGGAATCGAAATTCCCGCGAGCGACGTCACCTGCGCCGCGTAGTCGGTCGGTGTGTTTCGTTTCACGGCGGCGATGGTACCCAGCGGTACCGCGATGAAGATCGAAAGACCGATACCCACAAGCGCCAGATAGACCGTTGCCGGAATACCGGACATCAATTCGACGGTGACGGGGCGGCGCGTCATCAGGGATTTCCCGAAATCACCCTTCATCGCCCGATACAGCCACTTGCCGTATTGGACGTAGATCGGTTGATCGAGCCCGAATTCCTTCTCCAGCGCCGCCCGAACCTCGGGGTCCTCGATGTCTTCCTCGCCCATCATGGTGTCGATGATATCGCCCGGCAGAAGTTGGATGAAGCCGAACACCACCACCGTCAACACGAACAGGACGGGGATCAGATAGACGACGCGGCGGATGATGTAAGCGAGCATGCGGCGTGTAGCCCCTCTTTGGCCCTTGACTCGGACGACGCCGCCGCGGCCCAAATGGGACCGCGGCGGTTTCGTCTCAACTCACTATGACACCTTGCGCTTTACGAGGTGCTGGCCATCCACGCCGTCCGCAGACCGCCGCCCCAATACTGGAACGGACCCGGGAACGCCGGCTCGTAGCCCTGCAGGTTCTTCGCTCCGGCCTCGATCAACGGCACGTAATGCGAATACAGGATCGGCACGTCCTTGTTCACGATCGAGTCGACATCGGCATACATCTGGTGCCGCTTTTTCTGGTCGGGTTCGATCTTGGCCGCGAGAATGATCTGATCGACCTTCTCGTTCTTATAACCGAACCGCTTCTTGTTGTAGGACGAGGTGGACAGGAACGCCCGCGCGTACCAGATGTCCGGATCGAGGCGATAGCTGTTCGCCGACGAATCCATGTCGAAATCGCCCGTCTTGTACTTCTTGTTCAGGACGCCGTAATCGTGAATCTCGAAGGTGACGTTGAAGCCGGCTTCCTGCAGCATCGAATGGACGATTTCGCCCGACTGATGCATGTAGGAATAGGCGTCGCGCGCGACCAGCGTGATCTTCGCATCGCCGCCCTTGGCCTTCTTCAACAAGGATTTCGCCTTGTCGAGATCGTATTCCGGCCATGACTCGATATTGTCCGAATACCACGGGCTGTGCTTGCTGTAGAAGCCGATCGCGGATGAGGACTGACCGTGGAAGATGGCCTGATGAATGCCCTCGTGGTCGATGGCGTGGGCCGCCGCCGTCCGCAGCATATGCGCATCGGGATTGTCCTTGGGGGAGAACACGCCGTTCTTGTTGTTGAACGAGATGAACGAGGTGCCGACCTGCGGCACGTCCCAGGTGTTGAATTGGTCGCTGTACTTCTTCTTGAAGTCCGCGGCATCGGCATAGGCCATGTTATCGATCAGGTCGACCTCGCCGGCCCGCAGAGCGGTCAGACGCACCCGGTCTTCCTTCTTCGGCTTGCCGATGACCTTGTCGAGATAGGGCAGCGCGTTGCCGTTGGCATCGGTCTGCCAGAAGTTCTCGAAGCGCTCCAAAACGGTCGTGTCGAACCGCTTCCAGCTCTTGAACTTGAAAGGACCGCAACCCATCGGATGGGTATCCGCCGTCTTCTCGCTGCCCGGCGCCATCATGTTAACCGGATAGTAGACCACGTTGGCGAGGAAGACCGAGCTCGGGTTCTTGAGATGCACGCGAATGGTATGCTTGTCGTCGACGGAAACTCTTTCGACATCGGTCAGCGCCGAACGGGTGAACGCATGACCCTTTTTCGGGTCCTTAATGCGCTCGATGTTCCATTTGATCGCATTGGCGTCGATGGTCTCGCCGTTGTGGAATTCGAGCCCCTTGCGGAGCCGGAAGGTATAGGTCTTCAGGTCCTTGGAGATGTCCCATTCATGCGCCAAGCCGGGCTTGATGTTCATGCCCTTGTCGAAATCCAGGATTCCCGACGTCGTACCGGCCAGCGGGTGGGACACGTAATAGGTAATATTGCGGTGTGGATCGAGCCCTTTGGAATCGGAGCGGGTTGAGAAGCGAACCGTGCCGCCGCGTTGGGGGTTGCGCTTCGCGGCCGAAGCCGGCTTGGCGCCGAGACCCACCGCCGCCGCGCCCGCGACCGCTGTCGAGGTCGCCAGGAATTCACGGCGTGTTTGTTGTCCGGATTGCTGTTTCTTATCTTCCGACATTACTCATTTCCTCCCTGGCCGCGCCGTGCCCCATGGGGCGCCGGCCGGCGCGTTTCCTCGTCTTCGTTACAGCAAATGCGCTTTGCGCGTTGCTTCCCTGTGCATTCCGGCCCGGCCATCGCGCTCTTGCTTGTTTGGCGGATTGAACTAGCGGCCAGCACCATTCAACTGAGCGAAAGCTTAACACAGTCGAGGCCGGAGAGAAGCAAATTCGCATCCCTCGCGTCAAAAAATCCAACAATTGGAATTGGATGATCCGGAACCGCCGCGCCGCTCTACCAGCTGCCCGTGTTCTCCATCGACTGCCATGGCTCGGCGAGCGGCAGGGCATCGCCCTTTTGCAGCAACTCGACCGAAATGCCGTCTGGCGAGCGCACGAAGGCCATGCGCCCATCGCGGGGCGGCCGGTTAATGACGACGCCGCCGTCCTGAAGCGCCTGGCAGAAACCGTAGATGTCGTCGACCTCGAAGGCGAGATGACCGAAATTGCGGCCGCCCTGATAGTCTTCGGGATCCCAATTGTACGTCAGTTCCAGGACCGGGGCCTTCGAGGCCTCGGCGCTCGCCTTGTCCTCGGACGCGGCAAGGAACAGGTTGGTGTAACGGCCTTTCTCGCTCTCGGTGCGGCGCACCTCGATCATGCCCATCTTGTCGCAGTAAAAGTCGAGCGATTTGTCGAGATCCTTGACCCGAACCATGGTGTGAAGATATCGCATCGGCTGACGCCTCCCTTGATCGCGTTCGTTCGATTGTCCGTGTTCTATCACGTCCCGCCGCCGGGGCAAATCGGGCCGGGGCAAAATGGCGAAGACGGAGTTGGCCGGCCCATCGGCCGATACAGGTAAGAGGAATGAACGAACTTCTCGACCGCCGGGTTCTCTTTCCCCTCGCGACGATCTTCCTGATGCAGTCGGTCATCGCCATGGGCGCCTACGCGATCCCGGTCGTGATGCCGGATGCCGCCGCGGAAATCGGCATCAAACCCGAATGGGTCGGTTATCTGACCGCGATCGTCTATGGCGGCGCGACCTTGGTGGGCGTGCAGACGGGCCGGCTGATCCGCGCCGTCGGCGCCACCGGCGTTTTCCGTTTGCTGATGATCTTCACCGCGCTCGGCACGCTGCTGCTGACGGTCGTCTCGCCGCTCTTCGCCTTTCTGGGGGCGCTCGTCATCGGTCTCGCGAACGGACCGATGAACCCGTGCGGGTCCCATGTCCTCTCGCGGGTGGCGCCGCCCGGTTGGCGCGCCTTCGTCTTTTCGGTCAAGCAGTGTGGAACGCCGATGGGCGGTCTCCTGGCGGGTCTCGTCCTGTCGCCGCTGATCGTCCTTTGGGGCTGGCGGGAGGCACTCTGGGTCATTCCGGTCCTGGCGTCCCTCTTGTTCCTAGTGGCCGGTTTCGGCGGTCTCGGGAACAAGACGATGGAGAAGCAGGCGCCGTCCGAAGGCAGCCGGGCGGCGGGTGGCATGCGAGACTCCTTGCGCCTCGTCTTCACGTCCCGGCAAATCTCGGCAACCGCTTTCGGCGGACTGCTGATGGCGGGCTCGCAGGTCTCGCTCGCCGCCTATCTCGTGGTCTATCTCTGGCGCGAGGCGGGGATGAGCCCGGTCGCGGCGGGGATGGCCTTCGGGGCCATGCATTTCACCAGCATCGTCGTTCGAATCCTGCTCGGGCTGATCGCCGACCGGCGCATCGCCGCCGACCTGCTGCTCGTCATCCTCTGCTTGGTAACGGGGATTGGCGTCGCCGTGATGGGCGGCTTCACGGCGGAATGGCCGAGGCCGGCGATCTATGCCGTGATTGTCGTGATCGGCGCCTCTAGCAACGGCTGGGTCGGCCTGTTCTTCGCCGAGTTGGCCCGTCTCGCCCCCCCCGGCCGCGCGGCCGAGGTCGCCGGCGGCGGCCAGGTGCTGATGTATGGCGGTGTCTTCCTGACGCCGATCCTCTGCGCCGCCCTCCTGGAGGCGACCGGCCGCTACGGCGCTGTCTTCACGCTGCTCGCGGGGGCCGCGTTCGTTGCCGCCGGGGTTCTGACTTGGGGCCGGCGCGGGGGGTGAGGGGGGACGCTCAATCCGGCCAGTTCTCCAGCAGGTCCACTGGATCGCCGAAGCGGCTCGCCATCTCGACGACCTTGGGCGAGCGCAGCGCCTGCAGGAAGCCCTTGTCGATCAGGATCGTGTTGCCGGCGGTGACGGTCGAATCGAAGGTCACCAAATCCATATGCACCGGCGGCTCCTCCCATTCCGGCATCATCCGGCGGACGTAGTCGGAGGGTTTCGCGAGGTCGACGCCGAAATGCAGCGCCCCCGGCGAATTCGGCCCCGCCGGATAGACCGTATGGCGCGGCGCCTTCGGGTTGAAGCCGTTGCCGAGCTCGATGATCTGGCCGCCGACCAGCATGTCGCGGAGAATCGTCGCGTCCTCGGAATTTCCCTCGACCTCGGTGATGCGATCGTCCTTGAAATGGACCCGGGGCGGATTCTCGAAGGGCTTCGCGAAGCCGACACCCCAATAGGGCACCACGACGCCGTTGGTCTGGACCGGGTATGAATCGTCGTTGTCGACCGAGGTGCGGTCATAGAGATTGGGCCCGTGGCAGGGCAGGTAGTGGACATAACAACCGGGCTCGTCGGCCGCCATTTGACCCCGCCAGCGGTTTGATCCGAGCAGGTTCTCCCGCATCTCGGCGGTGAAGGCGATGGTGAGATCGGTGCCGCGCTCGTCGGTGAAGTTCAGGTCGAAATCTTGGCCCTTCGGATAGAGGGCGGCGGTCTCGCGGATGATCTCGCCCACGAGATCGATGGGCAGGCGCGCCTGGGGCGTCTTCAGCAGCTCGAGATCGCGGAAATAGGTGATCTTGACCCAGCGCTGGCCCTGCCCGCGCATCTTGATGCAGAAGGGATCGATGATAGAACAGAACCAGGTCGAGACGACGAAGGTCGCCTTTTCCATCAAGGGCCTGAGCTCTTCCGGAATTTCCGTCGCCTGGGAGTTGTCGGCGACGATCACCGTAGGCGCCACGCCGCGCGAGCGGGCGAGGCCGCAGATCGCGTGGATGACCTTGGGGTCGAGCTTCCGGTCGGCGAGGAAAACCATGGTGTCGTCCGGCCGGATCGCGAAAGTGCGGACGAAGTTGTCCATCGCCTCGAAATATTGACCGGTGAGCACAGTCTCCAACGTGTCCGGGCCCGGCAGGCCGATCATCGCATCCGCGGGTGGCGTGGTCATGACAGTTTCCCCTAGCTCTGGCCCTTGGCCAGCTTGTCGCGCCGGCATTCCGACGTTTGACGGCGTAAGGGACCTAGGTATCATTGACCTTGGCGGCAAGACAAGGATCACGCGGCATGGCGAAGCAACGGGCGCCGGCGGGAGGCAACGGGATCGACTACCTGCTGGAAGAGAGCGTCGGATACCTTGTGCGGGATTCCTTTCGCGCCTTCTCCAAGGCGCTGCAGACCCGAATCGCCCGCCATGGCGTCACCATGGGGCAATGGTATTTCCTGCGGGTGCTGTGGGAGGAGGACGGCCTCACCCAGCGCGAGCTCTCCCGACGCGTCGGCATGATGGAGCCGACGACGGTCTCGGCGCTGAACACGATGCAGAAGGCCGCGTTGATCCGCCGCCAGCGAAATGAGCAGGACCGTCGCAAGGTCAACATCTTCCTGACCAAGAAGGGGGCGGCGCTGAAGGAAGAGCTGTTGCCCGACGCGATCGCCGTCAACGAAGCGGCCGTGGCCGGTGTGTCGCCGGAAGAGGTCGAGACCCTGCGCCGCGTCCTCGACCGCATTAAATCGAACCTGGAGTAGCGCCCGAAAACAACGCCCGGATGGCCGGACGGCGGTTTCAGGCGCGCATGCGCGCACCCTTCGGGTCGTAGAACGGGGCCAATTGCGCGTCCGCCGGGATGCGTTCACTCGCAACCTCGATGGTCCATTCGCCGGCGCCGATCCAATCCCCGTCGACGCCCTCGGCACTGGCCGCATACCCCATCGCGACCGCCGCCCCCAGCGTGTGCCCATAGGAAGCCGACGTCGTATGCCCGACCCGAATGCCGTCACGGAAGATCGGTTCGTCGTGGTACATCATCGGCGCCGGGTCTCGCAGCCGGAACTGCACCAGTCGCCGCTCGAGGACGCTGCCGCGACGGGGCAACAGCGCCTCCCGCCCGATGAAATCGGTCTCCCAGGCCGCGACAAAGCCAAGCCCGCCCTCCAGCGGCGAGTCCTCGATGCCGATATCGTGGCCCCAATGCCGGAACCCCTTTTCCATGCGGAGCGAATCCATCGCGTGATAACCCGCCGGTTTCAGCCCGTGACCGGCCCCGGCCGCCATGATCCGGTCGAATAGATGTTGCGCGAATTCGGTCGCGACGTAGAGCTCGTAACCCAACTCGCCCATATAGCTCATACGTACGGCACGTACGGGAGCATAGCCGATCTCGATCTCGCGGGATGCCCGATAGGGAAACGCCGCATCCGAAACATCGTTTGATGTGAGATCGGCAAGCAGCTCCCGCGATTTCGGTCCCATCAGCGCCAGCGTCGCGACGCCGGAGGTGACGTCCGTCGCGACCGCGCGATGATCCGCCGCATGGGCACGCAGCCGGTGGAAATCACGGGTCGCGACGGCACAGCCGGTGACCACCATGTACGCGTCTCCGGAAAGGCGGGAAATGGTCAAATCCGCTTCAATTCCGCCCTTTTCGTTGAGCCACTGGGTGTAGCGTACGTCTCCCGGCTCGATCGCCGCGTCGCAAGTGCAGAGGTTTTGCAGAACGGCTTCGGAATCGGGTCCCTCGAGCCGGAACTTGGCGAAGCTCGACATATCGAATAAGGCAACGCGCTCGCGCGCGGCCCGGTGCTCGGCCGCCCAATTGTCGAACCAGGGGGCGCGATCCCAGTCGTACGCGTACGTCGCATCCTGACCGTCCTCCGCGAACCACATCGGGCGCTCCCAGCCCTGGGTCACCCCGAAACAGGCCCCACGCGCGGCCAAGCGGTCGTGGACGGCACTCCGCCGGGCGCCCCGCGCCGATTCCGGCTGATGGAACGGCCAATGCATGGCGTAGAGGAGGCCGAGCGACTCCTTGGTTCGGTCATAAAGGAAAGCGCGGTTCCGCTCGAAGCGGTGAAAACGCCGGATATCGAGCTCCGCGAGGTCCATCGTCGGCGATCCCTCGACGACCCATTCGGCCAGCGCCTTGCCGGCCCCGCCGGCGGATTGGATGCCGATCGAATTGAACCCCGCGGCAATGAATAGGCCGGGCAATTCGGGCGCTTCGCCGAGGATATAGCGGTTGTCGGGCGTGAAACTCTCCGGGCCGACGAAGAGCTGGCGAATCTCGGCCGTCTCCAGGGTGGGGATGCGCTCCAGCCCCGTCTTCATGAAGATCTCGAACTGATCCCAATCCTCGGGCAGGGCCTGGAACTCGAAGCCGTCCGGAATGCCGTCCATTCCCCAGGGCTTGGCGTTCGGCTCGAATCCGCCGAGGAGCAGGCCCCCGACTTCCTCCTTGATGTAGATATAGCCGTCGGTATCGCGGAGCACCGGCTGGTTGCGGACGACGCCCTCCATCGGCCGGGTGACGATGTAGTAATGCTCGGCCGCGTGAAGCGGCACGGTGACGCCGACCGCGGCGGCGAGTTCGCGGGTCCACATACCCGCCGCGACGATGACGATCTCCGCCGAAATCGGACCGTCAGGCGTCTCGACTCCGATCGCGCGGCCGCCGTTAGTACGAATACCGAGAACCTTGGCACCCTCGACGATGGTTGCACCCCCGGCACGAGCCCCCTTGCCCAGCGCCTGTGTGGTGTCGGTCGGGTTGGTCATGCCGTCCGAGGGGATCAGGTAGGTCGCGTGAAGATCCTCCGTCCGCAGCAACGGGATGCGGGATTTGGCGTCGTCGAGGGAAATGCGCTCGACCTCGACCCCGAAGGCAGTCGCCATGCCCGCCTGTCGCTTCAGCTCTTCCTCGCGGGCCGCCGTTCTCGCGACGGAGATGCTGCCCGTCGTTCGAAATCCGGTTGCCTGGCCGGTCTCCGCCTCGAGATCGAGATAGAGATCGCGGGTGTATTTGGCGAGCTGGGATTGGTTGAGGGTCGCCCGCAATTGGCCGACCAGCCCGGCCGCGTGCCAAGTCGTCCCGCAGCTCAGCTGCCCTTGCTCCAGCAACAGGACATCGCGCCAGCCGAGTTTGGTCAGGTGATAGGCAATGCTGCAGCCGACGATACCGCCGCCGACGATCAAGACACGCGTATTTTTCGGGAGCTCGGTCATCGTCTTCTTTCCTTATTGGCGACCGATCATAGCCTTTCGGACGGGGCCGCCGCAAAAGCCCGTCTTGGCCTGCCGCCCGGCCGCGTGATAGGTAGGCCGCAAATGCACCGTGCCCAGAGAACCAGCGCCATGCGCCGCACAATCGCCTTCGTCCTCGGCGGCCTCATGCTTGCCGGCGTGGCGGCGGCGAAGACTCCTCTTGTCGTTTACACCGCCATCTCGCCGGCCGAGATTGCCCGGATAACGCAGGCCTTCGGCAAGGCGAACGCGGAGATCGAGCTCAGATGGGTCAGGGGTGCCACCGACGACCTGATCGCGCGGCTCGGTCAGGAGCGCGACCAGCCGAAAGCCGACATCGTTTGGGCGGTGGCGGCGACGGCGCTCGCGGGGTTGGCGCGTGACGGTGCCTTCGAGCCCTATGCGCCGAAGGGTTTCGAAGCCCTGGATCGTCGTTTCAGCGACCCGGCGACGCCGCCGATGTGGGTGGGCCAACGGGCTTGGGCCATCGGCGTTTGCGTGAACACGACGCTCTTGAAGGCGAAGCGTCTGCCGCCCCCGACCCGCTGGGGCGATCTTCTTGATCCGGCCTGGGCGGGGCGGATCGCGGCGCCGGACCCGGCAGCCAGCCGGACCGGGTTCATGGCCCTGCTCGGCTGGTTCGGGCTGTGGGGCGAGGAAGCGGCCTGGAAGTACATGGACGGACTTCACCGAAATATCGCGATCTATACGCGCTCCGCCCTGGCGCCCTGCCAGCTGGTTGCGCGCGGCCGCTTCGCCGCCGGGCTTTCCTCCGCCTATTCGGCGGCGCGTCTCGTGGCCAAATCGCCGGAGCTGGCGCTCGTCGTTCCCTCCGACGGCGTCGGCTGGGAGACGGAGGGCTTTGCGATCATGAAGGGAACGCCGGCCCGCACAGCGGCCCGGGCTTTCGCCGATTGGACCATCGGCCGCGAGGCAATGCGAATCGAGGCACGCGGCTTCGCCATGACCGCGCTTCCGGTCGGCACGGCGCCGAAGGGCTATCCCAAGGACATGGCGAAGCTGCTCGTGCCGCGCAATGTCGAATGGGCCGCCTTCAATCGCGCGCGAATCCTCGAGGCATGGCGCGCTTTCTTCGGTGCCAAGGCGGAGCCCGGCGACTAACCTGTTTCATCCATTCGGCCGGCGGGTCTTGGTGTTTCCCGTTGGGCATCCTAAAACCGGCGATCGATTGCGACGAGACGAAGGGACGAGACGTCATGAGCGGTGACGATCCATTACTTCTGACACCGGGGCCCCTGACCACGGCAATGGCGACGAAACAGGCCATGCTGCACGACTGGGGGTCGCGCGACGGCGACTTCATCGACGCCAACCGGGATGTCCGTGACCGCCTGGTGGCGATCGCCGGCGGCGGAGACGATTTCACCGCGGTCCCGGTCCAGGGCAGCGGCACCTTCGCCGTCGAGGCGATGATCGGAACCTTTCTGCCCCGCAACGGGAAACTATTGATCGTCGTCAACGGCGCCTATGGCCACCGGATCGCAATAATCTGCGACTATATGGGCCGGGCATGCGAAATCCACGAAACGCCCGAGGACACGCCCCCCGACCCCGCCGCCATCGACAGGCGCCTGGCGGCCGATGAAGCGATCACCCATGTCGCCACGGTGCATTGCGAAACGACGTCCGGCATCCTCAATCCCCTGGCCGCGGTCGCGGAGGTGGTGGCGGCGCGGGGCCGACGGTTGCTCGTCGATTCGATGAGTGCCTTCGGCGCCATTCCCATCGACGTGGCGGAAACCCCTTGCGATGCGCTCGCGGCCTCCGCCAACAAATGTTTCGAGGGCGTCCCCGGACTCGGTTTCGTGCTTTGTCGCAAGGCGGCAATCGAGGCGGCGGCCGGCAATGCGCATTCACTCAGTCTCGATCTCCACGACCAGTGGCGGGCGATGGAAGACAACGGCCAATGGCGGTTCACGCCCCCGACCCACGTCATCATGGCGTTCCGCGCGGCCCTCGAGGCGCACGCAGCAGAAGGTGGGGTCGCCGGCCGCAACGCGCGCTATCGCAACAACTGCCGCATCCTGATCGACGGCATGCGCGATCTCGGCTTCGAGCCGCTGCTCTCCGACAATCTTCAGGCGCCGATCATCGTCACCTTCAAGATGCCGGCCGACGCCAATTTCGAGTTTCAGGATTTCTACGACAGATTGAAAGCCAAGGGCTACGTCATCTACCCCGGCAAGCTGACGGTCGCGGAGAGCTTCCGGATCGGCTGCATCGGGGATCTTCGACCGGACGATATGCGGGGCGCCCTGGCGGCCATTCGCGCGACCCTCGGCGAAATGAACGTCGGAAACTGCGCCGCCGCGTGATCGAAATCACATAACATCCTTCCCGCTTCGTCCTATAATGGGAGAATGATGGGACGGAGACCGATATACCTGATAGCGGCGATCCTCCTCGGCGCGCCCCTTGGCGCCGCGAACGCCCAATCGCCCGCCCAGGCGCCCGAATTGGGCACGAGCCTCGATACGATTGTCGATTATCAGGCGATCATCGACGAGAGCGAGAAATCCCGGCCGCCCGAGACCTCGCGGCCGCCCGAACTGACGCGACGACCCTTGCGCGGCATCGATCCCAAGAAGCGGGACTTGATGCGCCGGATCGACGAGCAAGGCGGCGAGCGCGCCAACCTGTCGCGTCCGGCGGGCGGCGGCTTCATGATGAAACCGGTGCTCGGCCGCCGCCGCCAGGACGGCAATCCGCCGAAGCTCGACCTCGACCTCCAACCGCGAAAGGCGGTCGGCCTCGATTTCACCCTCGATTTTTAATCGAGCGATAAACGCTAATCCGGAATGCCGGCCGTTTTCTTGCGAAGCGAGGTCACCTCGTCGCTGATCTGGCGGAGGCGTTGGATCATGTAGGTCACGATCGATCGCAGGACCGGGTCGGTCTCCTCAAGGCGCGAATTGAAGGCTTCCTTGCTGAGCGCCAGGCACATCGCATTGGAGTGCGCCTTGGCGCCCGCGACCCTGGGACTGTCGTCGAACAGGGCCATCTCGCCGAAAATGTCCCCTTTCGAAAGACTTGCGAGGCGAATGGGCACATCACTCTTCAGGTCGCGATAGATTCCGATCTCCCCGCCAGTAATCAGATAGGCGAAGTCGCCCGGCTCGCCCTCCTCGAAGATCAGATCGTTCTCTTTGTAGGTCTTTTTTAGGATTTCTCCGTCGCCCGCCATTCGTGAATTCCCCCAGAACACGGTATTCGATGGGAGATATGATTCCCCGTGCCGCGAGAAATTTCAATCACTCTCGTCGTGGGCAAACAGCGTTCGATCGGCTATCGTGGCGGCGAATCGGGGTCGAAAACAATCGGCGGAGGAAACGATGGCCGAGAGGACGGCGCTAAGCGTCAACGGACGCGATTACGGCTGGCCGAACGCGCCGGTGGTGGTCATCTGCGTCGACGGCTCGGAACCGGACTACATGGACCGAGCGGTCGCGAACGGGCGTATGCCCTGGCTCGCCGAAGCGCGCGCCGTCGGAACCGACCGGCTGGCCGATTGTGTCGTGCCCACATTCACCAACCCGAACAACCTCTCGATCGTCACCGGAACGCCGCCCGCCATTCACGGGATCGCGGGGAACTTCTTCTGGGATCCGGAGACCGGCGACGAAGTCATGATGAACGATCCTCGGTTTCTCCGTTGCGGCACCATCCTGGCCGCTTTCGCGGCCGAGGGCGCCAAGGTCGTCGTGGTGACGGCGAAGGACAAGCTGCGCCTGCAACTGGGTCACGGTCTTGAATTCGGCGCTGATGGCGGCGTCTGTTTCTCCTCCGAGAAGGCGGACGAAGTGACCCTCGCCGAGAACGGGATCGAAAACGTGCTCGACCTCGTCGGCTTGCCGGTGCCGGACGTCTACAGCGCCGAACTCTCCGAGTTCGTGTTCGCCGCCGGGGTCGCGCTGATGACCCGGGACCGCCCGGACATCATGTACCTCTCGACCACCGACTACGTGCAGCACAAGCATGCGCCGAGCGCGCCCGCCGCCGACGAATTCTACGCCATGATGGACGGCTATTGGGCCAAGCTCGACGCACTCGGCTGTACCATCGTGCTGACCGCCGATCACGGCATGAACGCCAAGCACGACCCATCGAGCGGCCAGCCGAACGTAGTTTATCTGCAGTCGCTTCTAGATGGCGCCTTCGACTCCGCGGCGACCCGGGTGATCCTGCCGATCACCGACCCCTATGTGGTCCATCACGGCGCGCTCGGATCCTACGCGACGATCTACCTGCGGGGCGGACTCGACGCGGCGGGACCGCGCGACCTGCTGGCGCCCGTGCCGGGTGTCCGCGAGGTGCTGACCAATACCGAGGCCTGCGAAAAGTTCGGTCTGCCGCCGGACCGAGTGGGCGATCTCGTGGTCATCGCGGAGCAGGACATGACGCTGGGGACGAGTGTCGAGCGGCACGATCTGTCCGGATTGACCGAACCGCTCCGAAGCCATGGCGGCGTTACTGAGCAACGGGTCCCGCTGATCATGAACCGCCCGGCTCCGGCACTGGAAGCGGATCGCGCGCTCCGCAATTTCGACGCGTTCGACTTGGCCCTGAACCTGGCCGCCCGGGACACCGCGTCGCGGGCCGCGGAATAGAGCGGATTAGAGCAAATCCCGAGCAAACTTGTTCGGTTTGCAACGGCGTATTTGCGTCGAATCGACAAGCTAGAGCATTGCAAGTGAGCGAAAGAGAACTTGAAATACTCTAACGGATGTGGCCCTCGCGCCGCATCCTCGCCATCCAGCGGTCGAACGCGATTTGGCCGTATTTCTGGCCCCAGCTCTGACCCGCCTTCACGTTTTCCTGTACCAGGAACGGCAGAATTTGGGCCATCTTCCGACCGGTCGGGGTGGCGTAGAACGTGCTGATGGCGTTGATCTCGGCCAGGGAGAAAAATTTTGCATAAATCGCAATCGTGGCGTCCTTGAGTTGGCCGGCCGCTTTTCGAAACGTGGTCCTGATTTCCTTGTCGAGCGCGGTATAGGCGGCCGCGGGCAGGCCGGGTGACTTTTTCTGCGCATACACGATGAGTTGGCCGCTGGCCGAATCGCTCATGCGGCCCAGCATTTCACCGAAGTCCATATGTTTCATCAGTCTCGCCATGGCGGCCTTCGAGTCATCGCCGACCGCAGGTCTCGGAATTCCGCCGAGAAGGACGAAGAGAACCAATACCGGGTATAGAAATTGCCGATGATAAGCCATGACGCACCTCGTCGCGGGCGAGTTTCGAAACCGGTCACTTCGGCACTATACCGCCAAACCTACGCCGGCTCGAAAAATGATCGTATCGTCCGGACGGTTTTGCGATGAATGGCCGCATGGTGCAGCATGATCCCCATGGGCCCGAACGCGAAAGATGATAGCGGCCGCCCGCCGGCATTCGACCTCGTGGTCGTCGGCGGAGGAGTGAATGGGACGGCGATCGCGCGCGACGCGGCGGGGCGGGGCCTTTCCGTGCTGCTATGCGAGCAGGGCGACCTCGCCGGCGCCACATCCTCGGCAAGCAGCAAGCTGATCCACGGCGGGTTGGACGCTCTCGAACGTTTCAAGTTCCTGCAGGTGCGGCGCGCCCTTCGGGAACGGGACGCCTTGATGGAAAACGCCCTCCATCTCATTCACGCGAAACGTTTCGTTCTGGCCCGCGGACCCGGCGGCCGGCCGGCCTGGAAACTCGGGATCGGCTTCTGGCTCTATGATCGGCTCGGCGGTCCGCACGGGCTGGGACACCACGAGGTTCTGGACCTCACGGCCGGTCCTCTGGGTGCCCCTCTGAAAGCGGCCCTCGCCGAGGGGTTCGCCTATTCGGATTGCATCGTCGACGACTCGCGGTTCGTCATCTTGACCGCCGTCGACGCGGCCCGGCGCGGCGCCGAAATCCTAACCCAAACACGAATCGTCGGCGCGCGGCGCGAAGCTGAGCGCTGGCGCGTCGAATTGGCGGAAGGCACTGCGGCCCCCCGACAGGTCTTCGCACGGGCCTTGGTCAACGCGTCCGGCCCTTGGGCCGCCATCGTACGGGCCCTGTTGCTCGGCGAGGTCCCCGCGAACAAGGTCCGCCTGATGAAGGGAAGCCATATCGTGCTGCCCCGGCTTTACGAGGACGATATTGTCTACGTCCTGGAAGGCGATGACCGTCGCCTCGTCTTCGTGATCCCCTTCGAGGAAGATTACAGCCTGATTGGGGCGACGGCGGTCGAGCTGGAGGGAGATTCTCTGGACATGGCGGACGCGGCGGCAGATGCCCTGGAGGTAACGTCCACGGAAACCCGTTATCTCTGTGACGCCGTCAACGCCTGTTTCGAGACCGCCGTCGAACCCTCCGATGTGGTCTGGAGTTTCGCCGGCGTTCGGCCACGCCCGGACGACGATTCGGGACGGCAGCGTCGGGCCGGCCCGTTCGATCTGGATGCGTCCGCGGAAGAGGCACCCCTGGTCAGCGTCAATGACGGTGAGATCACCACCGCCAGGTGGCTTGCCGCGAAGGTTCTGGACCGGTTGGCGGATCGGTTCCCGCAGATCCGCGATCCCTGGACCGAGGAAGCATTGCTGCCGGGCGGCGAGATGGATGATTTCGAGAGTTTCGCGGCGGAGCTGATCGGCGATTATCCGGATATCGGCCCGGATGTCCTGCGCGGCTTGGCGCGGCGCCATGGGACGCTGGCGCGGGCGATTATCGGGACGGCGCGGCGGCCGGCGGAGCTCGGCTGGTATTTCGGCGGCGGGCTTCACGCCGCCGAGGTCGAATGGATGATGGCCGAGGAATGGACGCGGACACCCGACGACGTCCTCTGGCGACGGAGCAAATGCGGTCTCGCGGTCGACGATCAGGGGCGGGCCGCCCTCTCGGACTATATGTCGCGCAACCGATCCGGATAATCGGTGAAAACCGCCTCCACGCCCCACCCCAGAAGGGTTCGCGCGCGATCCGCATCGTTCACCGTGTAGGCGAGCAAGCGAATCCCCGCGGTGAGGATCGCCTCGGCTTGATCGGGGCGAAGCTGCTTCTGCGCGCAATGGATCCCGGCGCAGCCGAGCCGCTCGAGTCGGCCTCGCCAATCGGCCGGCACCCGGCCCACGAGAAGGCCGCGCGGCACATTCGGCGCCGCCAGCCGGGCGGCGTCCAACGCTTCTTCCGAGAAGCTGGAGAGGATCGGCGCCAACAGACCTTCCGGCCATTCATTCGCGAGGAATTCTCCGACGGCGCGTCCGGTCGCCCGCTCATGGCCGGATGCCGGCTTGATCTCGACGTTGGCGCCGAGACCGAGATCGGCGAGAAGCGCCGCCGCCTCGCCCAAGGTGGGAATCCGTTCGCCGGCGAATTTCGGGTCGAACCAGCTGCCGGCATCGAGCCGGCGGAGCACCGCGAGGTCCATCGCCGCGACCCGTCCGTTGCCGTCGGTCGTCCGGTCGACGCGTTCGTCGTGTATCAGGACGATCTCGCCGTCGCCGGTCAGCATGGCGTCGAACTCGACCCAGGCGGCGCCCAATGTCGCGGCCGTCCGGATCGAGGCCAGGGTGTTCTCCGGCGCGTGACCGGCGGCACCCCGGTGGCCGATAATGGACGGCAAGGGCGGCGGTTGCGGGACGCTCACGATGCGAAGCCGCGGCTCGCCAGGTTGACGACGTACGCACCGTACGCGCACAGAAGAAAGACGCCTTCGCCCCGCGAAAGCCGCCAATCCGTGACCATTAGCGGGACCGCGATCAGTGTCGCCGCCAACATAACCCAGATGTCGATCCGTTGGATATCGGGTGCGATCGACAAGGGACCGACAAGGGTCGTAGCCCCCAAGGTCCCGAGAATATTAAACAAATTGCTCCCCAAGACATTTCCGACGGCGACATCCCCATGCCGCCGAAGGGCCGCGACCACGGTCGCGAAGAGCTCCGGGACCGAAGTGCCCAGCGCGATCAGGCTGAGACCAATAACCGACTCCGGCACCCCCCATATGCGGGCAACGGATTGGGCGCCGTCGATGAGCAGGGCGGCCCCACCCGTCAGTCCGACCAACCCAAGCACTGTGTATATAATACCCGGACCGCTCCGCACCGGAGTCAGCGGCAAGGTCTCGGCCTCCCGCGCATGGAGGGCGGCGGCCGCGTCACCGCTCTCGCGATCGCGGCGGATCGAGTGGGCGAGAAACGTAAAGAGCGTCGCCAACATCGCCACGCCAAGCCAGGGCCGAACCTCGCCAATGAAGGCAAGACCGACACAGGCGACGGTCGCCCCGATCATTGCCACGCCGTCGCGGCGGACGGCCCGGGGATCGCACGCCAGCGGATAGATCACCGCGCCGACGCCGAGGATCAGCAAAATGTTCGAGATATTGGAACCGACGATGTTGCCTGTCGCCAAATCGGGCCGCCCTTCCAGCGCCGCTTGAATGCAGACCACGAGCTCCGGCAGCGAGGTGCCGAAGCCGACGACGACCAGGCCGATCACCGCCGGCGAGACATTGAAGCTCTCGGCCAGTCCCACGGCGCCACGTAGCGTTGCCTCGCCCGAGATGGCGAGAATGGCCAGGCCGGAAAGAATGAAGAGATAGTCCATCAGCGGAGTCCGCTGCCGCAAAGGGACTGGTAACGATGGTAGTCGCGTCGCCGGTCTCCCCTATGAACCACGCGAAAACTCATGGCGACGTACGCGTTCGTTGGACCGCGTCCAGCCATCCGGCATAGCGCCGCTCCCGCGTGGCGGCATCGAGACGCGGTTCGAACCGGGCGGCCCGCCGCCACTTGGCGCCCACCGTATCGGTGTCCGCGTACAAGCCCGCCTGAAGGCCTGCGAGATAGGCGGCGCCGAGCGCTGTTGTCTCCGTGACCTCCGGTCTCTCGACCGGCAGCGCCAGAATGTCGGAGAGAAACTGCATGGCCCAGCCATTGACCGACAGGCCGCCGTCGACCCGGAGCGCGCTTGGAGCCTCGGCGCCATCGGCGGCCATAGCTTCGAAAAGGTCGCGGGTCTGATAGGCGACCGCCTCGAGCGCCGCCCGAGCGAGGTCGGCGGGGCCGGTATCGCGCGTTAGACCGAACAGGGCACCCCGCGCGCCGCTGTCCCAATAGGGGGCCCCGAGGCCGGTGAAGGCGGGCACCATGTAGACGCCGCTTTCCGGATCGGCGGCCTCGGCGAGCGCTTCCGTCGACCCGGCGTTTTCGATCACACCCAGCCCGTCGCGCAGCCACTGCACCGCCGCCCCGGCGATGAAGATGCTGCCTTCAATGGCATAGCTTGAGCGGCCTCCCAACCGGTAAGCAACCGTGGTCAGCAGCTTGTTCTCCGAGCGGGGCGCGACCTCGCCGGTATTGCAAAGGGCGAAGCAGCCGGTCCCGTAGGTGCTCTTGGTCATGCCGGGGGTGAAGCAGGCCTGGCCGATCGCGGCCGCCTGCTGGTCGCCCGCCATGCCGCGGATCGCGACCTCGCCGCCGAAGAATCCGGTCGACCCGAACTCGGCGGTGTTGTCCAGGACCTCGGGCAGGATCGCGCGCGGCACCCGGAAGAGCCGGCAGAGGTCGTCGCTCCAATCCTGGGCGTGGATATCGAACAGGAGGGTGCGGCTGGCATTGGTGGCGTCGGTCGCATGGCGCTTAGCCCCGGTAAGCCGCCACAGGAGATAGCAATCGATGGTGCCGAAGGCGAGCTCGCCCGCCTCGGCACGAGCCCGCGCGCCGGCGACATTGTCCAAGATCCAGGCGATCTTGGTCGCGGAAAAATAGGGATCGAGCAGCAATCCCGTCATCGCGGCGATGTCGGGTTCGGCGCCGTCGGTCTTCAGAGCGTCACAGGTCTCGGCGGTGCGACGGTCCTGCCAGACGATCGCATTGTGGATGGGTCGTCCCGTGGCACGGTCCCAAACGACCGTCGTCTCGCGCTGGTTGGTGATGCCGATCCCGGCGAGAGCGTCGGGCGCTATGTCGGCCGCGGCGAGAACACTTTTGCAGACCGCCTCCGTCTGGTGCCAGATCACCTCGGCATCGTGCTCCACCCAGCCCGGTTTCGGATAGATCTGCGGCAGTTCCTCCCGCGCCGTCGTCCGGGGCGTGCCCGCTTCATCGAACAGGATGGCCCGGGTACTCGTGGTTCCTTGATCGATGGCGAGAAGGTGGGGCTGGCTCATATCCCAATTCCGGAACGCGTCCGTCCGTCATGACAAGTTCTTCGCACTCTGCAAGGATGCCCTGTCAGATGGGGGATTACCATGACCGGAAATTGGACCGCAGCGGATTTGGCGGCACGGATCGAGGCGGGCGAGATCGATACCGTCTTGGTTTGCTTCCCTGACATGCAGGGCCGCCTCGTCGGAAAACGCGTCACCGGCGGGTTCTATCTGGAGGAGGTCGCGCACGAGATGCATGTCTGCGACTACCTGCTGACGGTCGACACGGAGATGGAGCCGGTGCCGGGCTACCAGGCCGCGTCCTGGGAGAAGGGCTATGGCGATTTCGCGGTTCGGCCCGACCCCACGACGATCCGCCCTATTCCCTGGCTGGAGGGGACGGCCCTCGTCATCGGCGACTGCGTGGACCATGACGGGGCTGAACTGCCGCATGCCCCGCGTGGTATCCTGAAGCGCCAGATCGAGCGTGCTCGCGCACTCGGGTTCGCCGTTAAGATGGGCTCCGAGTTGGAATTCTATCTCTTCGACGAGACCTATGAGAGCGCGGCCGAGAAGCACTATCGCGATCTCGCCACCGCCGGGCGCTATATCGAGGACTACCACATCTTCCAAACGACCAAGGAGGAACCGCTGATCCGCGCCGTCCGGAACGGCATGAAGGGAGCCGGCGTCCCGGTCGAATTCTCAAAGGGCGAATGGGGGCCGGGCCAGGAAGAGATCAACCTCCGCTACGCCGAGGCGCTGGAGATGGCCGACCGCCATGTCATTTACAAGAACGGCCTGAAGGAGATCGCCTGGCAACATGGCAAGGCCGTCACCTTCATGGCGAAATGGCGGGAGGATCTAGCCGGTAACAGTTTCCATCTCCACAGCTCGCTCTGGTCCGTGGCGGATGACCACTCGGCCTTCCAAGGCGATGACGGGGAAGCCTCGCCGGTCTTCCGCCACTTCCTGGCGGGCCAGCTGGCGGCGGCGCGGGAGATGACCCTCTTTCTGGCCCCCTACATCAACTCCTACAAGCGCTTTCAGGCCGGGTCCTTCGCCCCCACTCGCGCGGTTTGGAGCCGCGACAACCGGACCGCCGGATTTCGCGTGGTGGGATCGGGGCCGGGCCTTCGGGTCGAATGCCGCATCCCGGGCGCCGACGCCAATCCTTATCTCGCCTATGCTGCGACCATCGCCGCCGGGCTCCATGGCATCGAGAACGCGCTCGAGCTCGAGGACGAGATCGCCGGCGATATCTACCAACGCGACGATGTTCGCGAGGTCCCGAAAACGCTTCGCGAGGCGATGGCGGCACTCGAGGCAGGGACGATCCTGCGGGCCGCCTTCGGGGAAGAGGTGATCGCGCATTACCTTCACGCGGCTGCGTGGGAACAGTCCGAAGACGACCGCCGGGTCACCGATTTCGAATTGCGGCGCCATTTCGAACGGTCATAGCGGGGTCAGCCGCCCGGTCAACCGAAGGCGGCCAGGATCTGCTGGTAGAGCGCCGCCACCTGACCGCCCAATAGGAACACCGCACCGGCGATGGCGATGCTGACGACGCCCGCGATCAGGGCGTATTCGATCGCATTGGTCCCTCGCGTATCGCGGCGGAATCGGCTTGCGATCTTGGCTATGCGATGCCGGGGTCCGGTCACGTCGCGATATCCTTTGGAAAGCAAGATATCCCAATATGAGACCGATTCCTGACCGGAACCCTACACGCGTCTATTGGCCGACGACCTGCTCCTTCAGCGAGGCGACGATCGCGACCAGCTCGTCCCGTTCCTTCGCCGTGACCTTGAAATGATTGAGCGCATTGACGAGATGTCCCGCCGTCCAGCCGAACTGGTCGGAGGTGATGTATTTCCTTGCGTGGGCCTGCGACATCTTGAGGCCCTTGTATTTGCAGGGGCCGCCGCTCGCCTGGCAGATCAGGTCCGCCAGATGGCCTCGCCAAGCCGGAATGTCGGTCTTGGTATAGAACTTCGCAAGCCGCGGGTCGGCCAGTTGATCGGTCGTGAATTTCTTCACGACGGCATCGATGGCGCCCTTCCCACCGAGGCGGTCATACAAGGATTTCTCGGCCGCCGATACCGAGCCGGCGGAGCCGACGATCAAGGCGAGGCCGAGTATCAGAATTCCGAAAGTGAAGGTTCCACATAGTCTCCGAGACATATCTTTATTCCTCTCTTTGTTCATTTGACGGCGCGGAGTCTATCACATCCGAGAGATGCCCCGATATGCGGTACCTTCGCGCATCGATTGGAAGCCCCTTCACCGAGCCATAGATTAACCTGGGCGAAGCAGAATAGAGGGAACGATCGAATGCAGTTTGGATGGCTTACCTTGGCACGATCGCCGTCTCCGGCGGAGGATGCCGCCCGGATCGACCAGCAGATCGAACAGGTCCAACAAGCGGAGGCGCTCGGTTTCGACGACGTCTGGTTGACCGAGCATTACTTCACCGGCGAGAGTGTCTACAACGACGCAATCATGTTCGCGTCGGCCTTGGCGATGCGGACGGAGCGGATCCGGATCGGCTTCGCGGTCGTCCAAATGCCCTTTCATCATCCGATTCGCCTCGCCGTTCAGCTTTCGCTGCTCGACAACCTCAGTAAGGGCCGGATTGATGTCGGAATCGGCAAGGGCACGGTCTATAACGAGTACGAGTTCGTCGGCCACGGCCTTCGCAGCGACGACAGCCGCGAGCGGATGGAGGAGGCGCTCGAGATTTTGGGGCGCGCCTGGACCGAAGCCCCGCTCAAGCATGACGGTAAATACTTCCAGTTGGAGATCCCGGAACTTCGTCCGCGGCCCTATCAGCAACCGGGCCCGCCGCTCTGGCGAAGCGTCATCTCGCCGCGCTCCTTCACTGAATGCGCGCGTCTCGGCATCCCGATAATGACCGCGCGCCTGCCGGTGGCGCGGATCAAGGAACGCTGGGCGCTCTACGAGGCGGGCCTCGACGAGGGCGGCCACGACGCGGCCACGCGATCCCGTCTGATGTCCCAGATCGCCCTTTGGCGGAACGTCTATGTCACCGAGTCCGATGCCCAGGCCGAGGACGAGCTCGCCGAACTCCTGATCGACACTCGCCGCCATATGATGCATGTCCGAGACGCCTACAACCCGCCCGACTTCGAGATCGATCCCGCGATGCTGAGCCCCTGGACCAACCCCGCGGTCGACCACGGCGTGGCGGTCGAAAGCGAGCTCGAAACAGGGTCTCTTCACGGTTCGGCCAAGCGGGTCAAGGAACAGATCGCCGAGCTTCGCGACGCCGGCGTCCAGCATCTCCTCTGCCAGACCGGCTTTGGCGAGATGAGCCACGAACGGAACATCGCCTCGATGCGACGTTTCGGCGAGGACGTGATGCCCGCCTTCGCCTGAGATTCCGACAACCCCCAATTCAAGGAGCCAAAATATGTCCAGGAGTGACGCCTACAAAAAGGGCCGCGAGATCCGCCGCGAATTGATGGGCGACGCCATGGTCGACAGCATGGCCAGCACCGTCTACGACGATCCCATCATGGATACGTTCGGGGATTATGCGAGCGAGGCCGTCTTCGGTCTCCTGTGGTCGCGGCCCGGACTCGACCGCAAGACCCGCGCCCTCATTTGCGTCATCACCGATACCGCGACGGGCCGCTGGCCGGAGTTGGAACTCCATCTCAAGATGGCCCGCCGCCAAGGCTGGACCGAGGACGAACTCGCCGAGGCGCTGCTCCACACGTCGGGCTATATCGGCGTCCCCTCGGTGCGCGAAGCCATGATCATCGCCAAGGACGTCTTCGCCGAAATGCGAGAGGCGGAGAGTTAGCCGAAGCCACTTCCGCCGCCATTCCCGCGATGGTCTCTAATGCCCTCCGGCGGCGGGGCCGATGACGATCCACAGCATCGCCAGGCCGATCACCGCGAACAGGCCGCCGATCGCGCGCTCCATGGCGGCGTGCGAGACCTTGCCCTGCAGTCGGGGGCCAATCTGACCGCCGATGATCACCGCCGGGACGGTGTAGCAGACGATGTTCCACGGCACCGCCGAGACGCCGCCCTTGGCGATCAGGGTCGAAATGAGCGTGAACGAGCTCGCCGCTACGACGATGATGACGATCAGCACCGAGGTCGCGGCCGCCACCGGCACGGGCACCCCGTTCCGCTTGACCAGTTGCGGCATCACCACCTCCCCGATGCCGACCGAGACCATGCCGGTCAGCAGGGCGCCGATCCCGGTCGCGATGGCGCCGAGGCCCTGTTTCGGGACGGGATAGGTGTATTCGACGCCATTGCGGTCGGTGACGCGTCGCATCGGCCGGGCGTCCCGCGCGCCGACACTGGCATCGGCCACCCGCGCGGGTGCGACCTCGTCCTCGGCACCCCCGTGATGGCGGATCAGAATCACCGCCAGGACGAGCATGAGAACTCCATAGGAGACCTTCAGGAAACTGCCGTCGACGGTATGGGCGATCACCGCGCCCAGGATGCCAATCGGCACGCCGACGGCGATGAAGGGAACGGCACTCCTGAAATCGATCAGACCCTTTCGGTAATAGCCGACGAATCCCGACGAAAAGCCGAAGGTCTCGGTCAGCAGCGCCACACTGATCGCCGCCACCGCACTTCCCAGCGGTTATTCGGGCCCGAGTAGCGGAAAGATGATCAGGAAGATCGGCGTGAACAGCGCCGCGCCGCCGATCCCGCTTAGCATCGCCGTCGTCGCAACCCCGATCGAGACCGGGAACATGAACCAATAGATCGTCCAATCCATTCGATATCATCCGACGGGAACGCCGCCGCCCCTCCCCAAGGTCTTTGTCTCGCGCCAGCCGGCCCGATATAACGAGTGCCCGCCCATCCCGCAACGCGAGTCCGCGCATGAAGGTAGACCAGACGCCATACCGCACGATTTGGCCGGCCGAGGATGGTACCTCGGTTGAAATCATAGACCAGACCCGTTTGCCGCACGAATTCGTGATCAAGACGCTGGAAACGGTCGAGGCGGCGGCCGAGGCGATCCAAGTCATGCGGGTGCGGGGCGCGCCCCTGATCGGCGCCACCGCGGCTTACGGCATGGCGTTGGCGATGCGGGCGGACCCGGACGACGGGAATCTCGACCGCGCGATCGAGACCCTGGCCGCGACCCGGCCGACCGCAGTCAACCTGCATTGGGCGCTGGGGGAGATGCGGACGGTACTAGGACCGCTCTTGCCCGCCGACCGCGCCGAGGCCGCCTATCGCCGGGCCGCCGAGATCGCCGAGGAGGATGTCGAGATCAACCGATCGATCGGCGTTCATGGCCTCGCCCTGATAGAGGACGTGCGGCGCTCGAAACCGGCGAGCGAGCCGGTCAACATCCTCACCCACTGCAATGCGGGCTGGCTGGCGACGGTCGACTGGGGAACCGCGACCTCGCCCATCTATCAGGCCCATGACGCGGGCATGTCCGTCCATGTCTGGGTCGACGAGACCCGGCCCCGCAACCAGGGTGCATCGCTAACCGCCTGGGAGCTCGGCCATCACGGGGTGCCGCATACCGTGATCGTCGACAATGCGGGCGGCCATCTGATGCAGCACGGCCAGGTTGACCTCTGCATCACCGGCACCGACCGCACCACCGCGACCGGCGACGTGGCCAACAAGATCGGCACCTATCTGAAGGCCTTGGCGGCGCATGACAACGGGGTGCCGTTCTATGTGGCATTGCCGTCACCGACCATCGATTGGACGCTCGGCGACGGCATCCGCGAAATTCCGATCGAGGAACGCGGCGACAAGGAAGTGGCCGAGATGACCGGCCGCACCGCCGAAGGCTCCATCGAGACCGTCCGCATCACCCCCGACGACAGCCCCGCCGCCAACCCTGCCTTCGACGTGACGCCGGCCCGGCTGGTCACCGGCTTGATCACCGAGCGCGGCGTGGCCCCGGCATCGCGCGACGGCCTCGCCGCCCTCTTTCCAGAGCGCGGATGAGCAGCCCCTCTTCTCGGCCGGCTAGCCGCCGTAAAACACGTTGTCGCCGAGTTCCTTCATCTCGAGAATGGCTTCATCGGGACGGCCGCCCGGCTCCTGGGCCACGCGTGCCTCGACGACCTCGCCGATGACGACGTGATGGTCGCCCTGCTCGACGATCTCGACCACCTTGCATTCGACGGCCGCGGGTGCGTTTTCGAGAATGGGCGACCCGGTGCTGCCTTCATGGAAAGGCTCGCCGCTGATCTTGTCGCCGTCGAGTTCGGCCGGTTTGAAGAAGCCGAAGGCAAGGCCCTGCTGGCCCTTGCCGAGAAAATTGAGGGCAAAGGCGCCGGACGCCTTGGTCGCTGCATAGAGGCCTGAATCGGTCTTGACCCCGACCGCGACCAACGGCGGATCGAACGAGGTCTGGGTCACCCAATTGACGGTCCCGGCACCGACGCCGTCATCGGTTTTTGCGGTCATCACATAGATTCCGTAGGGAATCATTCTAAGGGCTGTCTTCTTCTGGTCGGCGTCCATCTCGGCCTTACTCCCATCCATGTTTCGTTATCCGGCGGCACATACGCCGCCGGCCATCAAAGCGCGTCCGGCCCGGCCCCGCAACCACTCCGTGGCCAAGTATTAGGCCTGTTTGTCGATCTTGATCCAGACCGCCTCGGCGCGGCCCCGGACACGTCCTTCCCCGTCGAGGATCGCGGTACCGGCACGCGCCTTCCGGCCCTCGCGGCCAAGCGGCCAGCCGATCACGGTGCAGGGCGTTCCGACCGCCAAATCGGCGTCGACCTCGGCGGTCAGGCGGCCGAGATACATGACCTCGCCGGATTCGCGGACGAGCGACGATACCCCCGGGCAATCGAGCGCGCTCCACAAGATTCGCGGCGGCACGATCCCGCCCGGTCCGGCAAAATTGTCGTGCGGCGTCCAACGGGACGCCACGAGCGGACCGTCGTCGACCGGTCCGGTGAGAAGCCGGAGCCCATCGCCTTCCTCCCGCCCGGCCCCGCAGGCAAAGCACTGGCCGAATTCGTTATTCATGAACTCGCCGTGACGCGCACGCGCCGACGCGATTCCCCGTGCGTCGGGCGGCGGCGGAACATCGAGATCGAGCACCGACGGCCGCGCCTCGGCAATCAGGGTCTCGCCATCCCAGACCGACAGGTCCGCGCTCCCCTCGCGCTCGATCCGGAGATCACGATCGAGCGGAATCGGCTTTCGCAGCGTCACTTCGGCGATACCGTCCAGGCAGTCCGCGATGGCGCCGCAGACATAGCCGCCATGGCCGGAATTCGGCGGGCCGTTGAACCGGCGCTCGATATGGATCGTCTCGCTCATCCCGGAGACATGTAATCGGGTTCGAGGCCCGGACGAGCCCAGGTGGCCAGCGAACCGGGCCGGCCCTAAATAGCTTCCAAGGAGACGTGCGGCGCGCATGTCGGAAACCGCCCGAACCGAAAAGAGCAAGGGAGACCAGAATGCTACTCGATGTTCGCACCTACACCTGCCGCCCCGGCACGATCAGGAAACACCTCGAGCTATATGCGAAGATGGGGAAGGAACCGCAAAGTCGGAACCTCGGCCAGCCGCTCGCCTATCTCACGACCGAAACCGGCGACCCGAACCAGTATGTCCACATTTGGGTCTATGAGAGCGCCGGCGACCGCGAGGAGAAGCGAAAAGCCCTCTGGGCCGATCCCGATTGGATCGCCTACACACAGGAAAGCGCCAAGCTCGGCGCGCTGGCGGCGCAGGAAAACAAGCTGATGGTGCCGGTCGATTTCTTCCCGGCCCCGCGCTAGGCCCGCATTCCGGCGAAGCGGAGCACGAAATTGAGCGAGAAACCGGTGACCGCCTTGGCGCAAACCCGCGTATTGGATCTCGGCCGGGTCATCGCGGGACCGTTCTGCGGCCAGATCCTGGGCGATATGGGGGCCGAGGTGATCAAGGTCGAGCATCCCGAGGCCGGCGACGATACCCGTGCCTGGATGCCCGCCACGGCGGACAGCGTCAGCGCCTATTTCTCGGCCGTCAACCGCAACAAGGAGAGCATCGGGATCGATCTTTCCGCGCCCGAGGGACGTGAGATCCTGCACGAATTGGCGAAGGCCAGCGACATCCTGATCGAGAATTTCCGGCCCGGAGTTACCAAGCGGCTCGGCATCGACTACGAGACCCTGTCGGCGATCAATCCGCGCCTTGTCTATTGCTCGATTTCGGGTTTCGGTCAGCAGGGGCCGATGGCCCAGCGGGCGGCCTATGACTATGTGGTGCAGGCGTTTTCGGGCGTGATGTCGCTGACCGGTGAGCCCGATGGCGTGCCGGTCCGCGCCGCCGGGGCCATTGCCGATTATGGGACCGGTCTGTGGTCGATCATCGCCATCCTCTTCGCCCTGATGGAGCGCGACCGGACCGGCCGCGGCCAGCACATCGACATGGCGATGCAGGATTGCACCATGCTCTATCTCAGCCATGCGGCGGCGATGTATTTCGCCGACGGCATTCAGCCCAACCGCGTCGGCAACGGCCATGAGAAGATCGTCCCCATCGACGTCTACGAGACGGCGAGCGAGCCGATCATGGTGCTCTGCGGAAACGAGCCGATGTTCCAACGCCTGGCGGCCGCCATCGGCCGGCCCGAGATGGCGAGTGATCCGAAATTCTCCACCAATGCCGCCCGCACCGAAAATCTCGACGCGTTGACGACGATCATGCGGGAGGTCATGAAGACCGACACCCGCGCCAACTGGGAAACCCGCCTCGCCGAGGCGGAAATCGCGGTCGCACCCGTGCGCGGTATCGCCGAGACCTATGCCGCCCCCGACGTCCGGGAACGCGACATGGTGTTGGAAATCGAGGGTCGATCGGGCAACCGTTTCGAGGTGCTGGGCTCGCCGTTGAAACTGTCAGAAACGCCGGTGGCGAAAAACCCCGCCCCGCCGCCGCGGCTCGCCGAACACACCGACCAAATTCTGGACCGGGTACTCGGCATCGACCCGTCGCGCCGAGACGCGCTGCGCGAGGCCGGGGTGATCCGCTAGACGCGGCCGCGCCGCCGGCCTAATTCATGACTGGGAAACAAGGGAGTATCGCGACATGAAGGATACATTGAAGGCCGGGCTCGGCTTTACCAACAAGGTGAAGGTCGAAAAGGATCAGACCATCGGCTTCATGGGCGACGATCTCAGGGTCTACGCCACCCCCAATATGGTCCAGGACATGGAACGGAGCTGCCGCGACTTCATGCTGGGTCATCTCGACGAGGGCGAGGATTCGGTCGGTGCGCGGGTGGAGATCGACCATCTCGGTCCGACCTTGATGGGCCAAACCGTCGAGATCGAGGCCAAGGTGATCGAGGTCGAGGGGCCGCGCGTCCTCCTAGAGGTCGAGATCCGCGACGAACTCGATACGGTGGGTAAGGTCAAACACACCCGCTTCGTGGTGGAGAAGGCGCGCCAGGGCGGCCGCCTCAAGAAAAAGGCCGGCAGGCTCGAGGAAGCGGGCATCAATCGCGGCTAAGGCGGGAGACGGCAATGGAAATCCGAGCGATCGACGGCACGTTTGCGCAAGAAGTGACGGGAATGCCGCTCTGGCGCACCCCCGACCCGGCGGATGCGAAGGCGGTTCGCGAAGCCTATCAAACCCACGGTGTTCTGGTGTTCCGCCGCCAGGCCTTGGACGAAGCAGAATTGGTCGAGTTCGGGAAGATGATCGGCACCCCGAAGCTTTATGCCGAAACCCATTGGCTCTCGACCCACCCCGAGGTCATCATCCTCTCCAATATGCGGGATCAGGACGGCGAATTCCTCGGCGGTCTCGCCAACAAGCCGCTTACCTGGCATTCCGACCAATCCTATTACGCGACCCCGGTGACCGGCTGTTTTCTTTACGCCGTGGAGATCCCCCATGACGGCGGCCGGACGAGCTGGGTCAGCCTGTACGACGCATATGCGACCCTGCCGGCGGCGCTGAAAAAGACCGTCGACGACGCGGTCGGCACCTTCAGCTTCGCCGCCCGGGTTGGCGAAAACCCGACCAAGGAAGACAATCACGATCGCGAGAAAAGACTCCGCGAGACGCCGGACGTGAAGCACCGCCTGGTCAATACAGACCCCGCGACGGGCCGAAAATCGCTATTCATCGATCCCAACACGGTGATCGCGATCGACGGCATGCCGGACGACGAGGCGGCCGACCTCTTGGATCAGTTGCTGGCTCATGCGACGCGTCCGGGAACCGTCTACCGGCACGAATGGGAGCCGGGCGACCTTGCCCTTTGGGACAATGCGGTCCTGCTGCATATGCGCGAGGGGTTCCCAGCCGATCAGAACCGGCTACTGAAACGCATGATCGTGGAGCTGCCCGCCGACCGGCACATCATCCCGGCCGCGGTGCATTAATCGGTGCTCGAACCGGGACGGCGGCGAACCAAGACCACTTCCTCCAAATTGAGGACGACCTCGCCGTCTTGATTGGTCAATCTGCTTTCGACGAAGAGGATTCCCCGGCCGGGTTTGCTCGACGGGCGCTTGCCGGCCACCCGGCGCATGAAATGCAAGGTCTCGCCGGCGCGGACCCCCTTGGCGAATTTGATCTTCCATTCGAGGCCGCCCATGAAAGCCCAGAACTCGTCGGTGTCGTTCAGCAACTGGTGACCGAGCTTGAACCACATGTTGATCGAATAACCGCCGCTGGCGACCAGCTCGCCGAAAACCGATTCTTTTGCCGCCGCCTCGTCGACATGGAAGGGCCAGGGGTCGTGGCCCCGCGCGTAGTCGATCATCTCATCGCGATCGACCACGGCCGAGCCGCCGTGCTGCTCGTGTCCGGGCTCCAAATCCTCGTAATAAAGAATGGGGACGCCCTCGGGCGCCCCCAACAATTTCCGTTCCCGAGCGTCACTCAAAGTTCGAGACCGCCATTCGCCTCGATCCAGCGGGCGATCTCGCTATTGTCGGCGTTGTCGATCAAGTGATTGCGGGCGGCCGCGTACATATCGCGGACCGTGCCGCCGACCATCCAGCCCACCCCCAGTTCCTGGGCGAGATCGAGCGCGGTATTGACGTCCTTGATCATCAAATCCATCGAAAAGCCGGAATCGAAGGACCGGCTGAGCACGTATTCCTTCAGCTTGCCTTCGGTGGCGCTGTTCTTGCCGCTGGAGTAGTTCAGGATATCGACCATGTTCTCGGGATCGAGACCGAACTTTTTGCCGATCACCAGGGCTTCGACCGAGGCGACGAGATTGGTCGCGGAAAGGACATTGTTGATCGACTTCATGGCATGCGCCGTGCCGAGACCCCCAGTTTCGAAGAGACGCCCGCCCATGGTCTCGAGCGCCGGTCGTACGCGCTCGATATCCGCCTTCTCCCCGCCGACCATGATCGCGATCGTCCCCTCGATGGCCCGCGGCACTCCGCCCGAGACCGGCGCATCGACCATGCCGACGCCCTTTTCGGCCAAAATCTTGCCAAGTTCGACCGTCCCGAAGGGCGCGGAGGAGGACATATCGACCAGGATCGTCCCTTCCGACAGGCCGTCGGCCAGGCAATCGCCCTCGCCGATCGCCACATCGCGGACGATCTTGCCGTTCGGCAGGCAGGTGATCACCGCTTCCGCCTCCTGCGCGACGGCGGCGAGGCCGTTCGCGGGCCGCGCCGTCTCGTGCTCGTTGGTGAAGGCCTCGACCGCCGCCTGGTCGAGATCGGCGACGATCACCTCGTGGCCCGCCTTGGCGAGGTTCGCCGCCATCGGTCCACCCATGTTTCCAATGCCGACATAGCCGACGCGCATGATCTCTCTCCCTCTATTAATTCTTAATCGTCGCCGCCGCCTTCGCCTTCGGCGAAGATCTCGCGCGCAATCTTAAAGCTGCTGACCGCCGTCGGCACGCCCGCATAGACGCCGACATGCAAAAGAATGGCGGCAATCTCGTCCTTGGTCACGCCATTGGTCAGGGCGCCTCGCAGGTGCAGTTTCAACTCTTCGTGCCGCGGCAGGCCGGCGAGCAGGGCGACGTTGATGATGCTTCGGGTCCGGCGGTCCAGAGTCTCGTCGCACCACACCGTGCCCCAAGCGTATTCGGTCGCGAAATCCTGCAACTTCTTGCCGAAATCGTCGGCACCATCGATCGAAGTGTTGACGTAATCCTCGCCGAGCACGGCCTTCCGGACCGCAAGCCCACGGTCGTATTGACTCTCCGCCATTCGTTTCGCCTCCTCCTTGAAACAGGTGTTCAATCGCCTCGGCGCGGTGTGCCGAATTCGCTCGTTATGATGTAGAGCGGCCGCTTCCCCGGCAAGGCATCCAGTTAAAGCTTCCGCTTCAAGCTTGTGGATAACTAATTGAATTGCTACCATTTAAGTTCGCAGTGTTGTGCGAGGGGAAATATCTATGGTTTTCCGTAAGAAGGCGCCGGCAAAGGGTAAGGTCCCGGTCAAGGTCGAAAAGGCGTCACCGCCGTCGATCATCAGTGCCAATTTGCGAATTTCCGGTGACCTCGACGGTGACGGCGATCTGCAGATCGAGGGCCGGGTCGACGGCAATATCCGATGCGAAACGCTGACCGTCGGCGAGACCGGGCATGTCGAAGGCAAGGTCGTCGCCAACTCCCTCCGTCTGCTCGGTACGATCAAGGGATCGGTGCGCGCACGGGTCATCTCGATGATGAAATCGGCGAAGATGATCGGCGACGTGACCCACGAGCGGATCGAAATCCAGGCCGGCGCCATGGTCGACGGTCTATTCAAACACGCGAAGGCGGAGGATTTCGAGAAACGCGGCGCCCGTTTCAAGGACGCGGCCCCGCCCGACCGTCCCAAGGGTCCGGTCTCGAAGAAAGAGAAACCGGCGATCGCCGCCTCACTGGCACCGGCGCAAAGTTCCGACAAACCGGACACCAAGCCGCTCCATTAGGGTTAGGGCCGCGCTTCGGCCCTTCTATAGGATTTGGCCCTCTACAGGATTTGAAAGACGTCGTATTCGGCGTAGTCCGGCATGCGTCGGCCGACGCCGACCGCGACGACGCGATTGAGCCAATCGTATTTCGCGACCGCGGTTTCGAAATAGGGTGTATTGCGGAGATAATATTCGCTTGGGTCGACACTTTCACCGTCGGCAATCCGACCCATCACCTCGGCCGAGCCGTGGCGCATTCCGGTGTAGTACATGTAGATCATGGCGTCGTCGTCGGTGCGCAGCACCAGACGAACGTTCGGCATCATTGAGCCGTCGGCGCGGAAAATCTTCTGATCCATGCCGCCGAGAACCTCGCCCTTCAGGTCCGGCCCCTCGAAACTGCCCTCGCCCAAAATATCGATATGCCGGAGCCCAAGCGGCACCTGGCCGATATCGTGCAGCCGATCGACGGCGATGCGGGCGGTGAACAGAAATTCGGATTGAAGTTCGGGCATGAAGCGCTTCCTTGTCGCGGACATTGGAGAACGCCATCGAAACACCATCACCGGCTCTCTCGCAAGTTCCAAGCGAGCGGACTACACTCGCCGATGTCATGAGCCGATCCCCGATCATGCTTGGCGTTGGCACCGTCCTCTTGGCCGCGATCCTGGCGGGATGCACCGGTCCCCGCGCGGCGGCGCCGACGATCTTGTTCCTCGATCCCGCAAAACCCCTGACCCGGATCGCCTTTGGCTCCTGCAACCGGCAGAACCGGCCGCAGCCGCATTGGGACAAGATCCTAGCGACCGACCCGCAACTTTTCCTCCATCTCGGCGACAACATCTATGCGGATACCACGGACCCGGCGGTGATGCGCCGGAAATACGACGATCTGGCGCGAGATCCGGGCTATCGGCGGCTCAGGGCGCGCCTCCCGGTGATGGCGATCTGGGACGATCACGACTATGGCCGGAACGACGCCGGCACGACCTATCCGATGAAGCGCGCCGCGAAGGAGATCTTTCTCGATTTCTTCGGAGATCCAAAGGGCTCGGCACGGCGCCGCCAGGAAGGCGGCATCCATACCGCCCATATCATCGGTCCGCCAGGACGCCGCGTACAGTTGATCCTGCTCGATACGCGCTACGACCGGGCTCCCTTGCATCGCGTCTCCAAGGCGGAGCGCCGCGCCCGGCGCGGCTGGAAAATGGGGCCCTACCGGCCCAACCCCGATCCTAAAGCGCGAATGCTGGGCGATGCGCAGTGGCGCTGGCTCGAGACCCAATTCCGGAAACCGGCCGAGCTTCGCATCGTCGCGACCGGCACCCGCTTCCTGGCCGAGAACACCGGCTTCGAATCTTGGTCGAACCTACCGTTGGAGCGTCGCCGCCTGATCGATCTCATCGCCAAGACCGGGGCGCGAGGCGTTTTCTTCCTCAGCGGCGATCCCCATTTCGCCGAGATCTCGAGGCAGGACGACGAGGGGGCGCCCTATCCGCTGTACGACATCACGTCGAGTTCGCTCAACTCCTCGAACCACCGCCCCCACCGGAACACCCGCCGCATCCTCGGCCCCTACGGCGATCCGAATTTCGGCCTGGTCGAGATCGACTGGGCGGGGGGTCGGGTCCAGATTGAAATTCGCGATGCGGCGGGTGACAACACGGTCCTAAAACAAGTTATCTCCATCGACGCGCTACAAAACTAGATTACCGCGGCGGATCAAGTGTTGTATTGACGAGTGCCGCCGGCTTCGGCCCGCCGTTCGCCCAATCGAGAAGTTCGACCGTATGGACGACCGGCACGCCGGCATCACCCGCGATCTGGGTGAGACAGCCGATATTGCCGACCGCCACGAGTTCGGGCTCGGTGGATTGGATGGCGTCGATCTTCCGTCGTTTCAGCTGATCGGCGAGATCGGGCTGGAGAATATTGTAGGTGCCGGCTGAGCCGCAGCAGAGGTGGCCTTCCGGGACATCGAGGACATTGAAACCCGCCGCCGCGAGCAGCGTCTTCGGCGCCTCAGTAATGCGTTGGCCGTGCTGGAGCGAACAGGCGGCGTGGTAGGCGACCCGCTGGCCGGTCTCTCGCGACGGCGGCGGCAGACCGATTTCCGCCAGATACTCGGAGACATCCCGGGTCAATTCGGCGACCCGTGCCGCGGGTTCGGCAAGTGCGGCGTCCTCCCGAAACATGAACCCGTAATCCTTCACCGTAGTGCCGCAACCGCTCGCATTGACGATGACGGCGTCGAGACCATCGCCCTCGATCTCGCGGGTCCAGGCGCGGATGTTCCGCGCTGCCTGGTGCCGGCTCTCCTCGGCCCGGCCCAAATGATGAACGAGAGCGCCGCAACAGCCGGTCCCCCTGGCCACTACGACCTCGATCCCCATTCGGGTCAGAAGCCGCGCCGTCGCGGCATTGATGTCGGGCGCCAACACTTGCTGCGCGCAACCGCTCATCAAGGCGACCCGGCCGCGGCGCACCCCTTCGGCCGGAATAATTTGCGGTCGGTCGACGGGATCGGGCGGCGGCACGGATTTAGGTGACAGATTTAGCATGGCGGCGAGCCGCCCCGGCATCAGAAGGGCAAGCGGTCGCGCCAGGGCGGCGCCCAACAAGGCGAGACGAAAGAGAAACGGACGCGGCAGGACAATCGCCAGGAGATCCCGCAGCAACCGCTCGGCAATCGGCCGCGCGGCGGTGCGGTCGATATGGGCGCGGGCTTGATCCACCAGATGCATGTAATGGACGCCGGACGGGCAGGTCGTCATGCAGGAGAGGCAGGAGAGACAGCGATCGACATGCTGCACGGTCCGCGCCGGGGCCGGGATATCGCGCTCAAGCATGTCCTTGATCAGATAGATGCGCCCCCGCGGACTATCGAGCTCGTCCCCCAGCAGCACATAGGTCGGGCAGGTCGCCGTGCAGAACCCGCAATGCACACAGGCCCGGAGGATGCGATTGACCTCCGCGATGTCGGGATCGGCGAGCTGGGTGAGGGAGAAATTCGTCTGCATGGCTCAGACCCCGGGATACATGCGGCCGGGATTTAGGACGCCGACGGGATCAAAGCCTTCCTTGATCCGCCGGGTGAGTGCCGCGAGGCCGTGCTCCTGAGGCTGAAAGACCGGGGTCGCGGCGCGCAATTTCTCCGAACCCCGGATCAGCGTCGCATGTCCGCCGGCGGCCGCGACCGCGGCGGGGAGTGCTTCCAGATTGGCGGTCTCTTCATCCGGCGCCGCCAGCCAGATGAGCCCGCCGCCCCAGTCGAGATACCCTTCGAAGCCATGGTTGCGGATTAGCCCGGAGATCACCTCGGCGCCCCTCCGGGGGGCCGTCGAGACCCGCCAGACCGGACGCGCGTCACCGGCCGCCGCGAAGGGCAGAACATCGCGAATTTCGATCCAAAATCCGCCCGAGTTATAGCCGTGGAGTTCCTCCGTCGCTCCGAAACCCGCCAACGCCTCTCGCAGCGCCCGGCAGCGATACTCGACCGAGGGACCGGTGCCCTCGATCCGGATCGCGGTGACGGAAGCGCCCGCGTCCCGCACATAGGAAACATCGGACTCTTTCGCCAGCGCCGCCGGAAGATGGGCCGCGCCGGTCACGTCGTGGGGGCTGTGAAGGGCTCGCGTCAGGGCGGCGACGGCGTCCGGCCAATCGAGCCCGATGACGAGAACCGTGCGCGTCTTCTCGGGCGCCGGCAGTACCTTCACCGTCAGCTCGGTCATCGCTCCCAGCGTGCCCCAGGCCCCGGCGAGCAATTTGCAAAGATCGTAGCCGGTCACATTCTTCACCACCCGGCCGCCGGACTTGTAATCCTCGCCCCGGCCGGAGACCGCCTTGAAGCCTAGGAAATGATCCCGCGCGGCCCCCGCCTTGATCCGCCGCGGCCCCGAAAGATTACAGGCGATGGTGCCGCCGAGCGTCCCTTTGCCGAGATCATGGCCCAGCAGCCGACTCAAATCCGGCGGCTCGAAGGCGAGCTGCTGATTTTCGGCGCCGATAGCCGCTTCGATTTCGCCGAGCGGCGTACCCGCCCCCGCCATCAGCACGAGTTCCGCAGGTTCATAGAGACTAATTCCCGAAAGCGCCGAAAGATCCAGTGTATGGGCGACATTCCCGGGCCGCCCCATCCGGCGCTTGGTGCGATGGCCGACGAGCTCAACTGGAGTCTCGTTCTCGACGGCCCAACGGATCGCGTCGCGAACTTGCTCTGGTCTCTCGGGCTTCAAGGTTTCAGTCATGCGCGCCCGCGGCCCAGCTCAAAACCGTGGGATATCGGGAAAGCGGGTCTTGCCGTCGTGGACATGAAGCCGGCCCAGTTCGACGCAGCGATGGAGGGTCGGAAAGACCTTGCCTGGATTCAGCAAGCTTGCCGGATCGAAGGCGCATTTGAGGCGCTGCTGCTGTTTCAGATCGTCCTCGTCGAACATCGTCTCCATCAGGTCGCGCTTCTCGACGCCGACCCCGTGCTCGCCGGTCAGAACGCCGCCGACCTCAACGCAGAGCTTCAGGATCTCGGCGCCGAATTCCTCCGCCGTCCCCAATTCGCCGGGAATATTGGCATCATACAGGATCAAGGGATGAAGATTGCCGTCGCCCGCATGGAACACGTTCGCGACGCGGAGGCCGTAACGCTCGGACATCTCGTTCATCCGCGCCAACACATGGGGCAGTTGATGGCGTGGAATGGTGCCGTCCATGCAATAATAGTCGGGCGAGACGCGGCCGATTGCCGGAAAGGCCGCCTTCCGTCCGGCCCAGAATTTCTCGCGCTCCGCCTCGGAGGTCGAGGCCCGAATGGTCTTGGCGCCGTTGGTCTCGGCGATCTTCCGCACCCGCTCGATCAGTTCATCGACTTCGCTTTCGGGGCCGTCCAATTCGGCGATCAGCAGCGCTTCGCAATCGAGTGGATATCCGGCCTGGGCGAAATCCTCCGAGGCCTTGATCGCGGGGCCGTCCATGATCTCCATGCCGCCGGGGATGATGCCGGCACCGATAACGTCGCTGACGCATTGGCCGGCCGCTTCGTTGGAGGGAAAACCGATCAACAGCGCCCGCGCCGTCTCGGGTGCGCGCAGGATCCGCACCGTCACCTCGGTAACGACGCCGAGCAGCCCCTCGGACCCGGTCAGGATGCCAAGCAGGTCATAGCCCTCCGCGTCGAGATGCTTGCCGCCGAGGCGAATCACCTCGCCATCGATCAGCACTACCTCCAACCCCAGCACATTGTTCGTGGTGAGACCGTATTTGAGGCTATGCACACCGCCCGAATTCTCGGCGATATTGCCGCCCAAGGTGCAGGCGATCTGCGAGGAGGGATCGGGCGCGTAATAGAAGTCCCGATGGGCCACCGCCTGGGTTACGGCGAGATTGGTCACGCCCGGCTGCACGACGGCACAGCGATTGTCGAAATCGACCTCCAGCACCCGGTTGAACTTGGCCATTCCCAGCAGCACCCCATCCTCGAGCGGAAGAGCGCCGCCGGACAGCGAGGTTCCCGCCCCTCGAGGCACGACCTTGATGCCGTTTTCGCCACAATATCGGAGGACGCGTCTCACTTGCTCGGTGGTTTCCGGCAGGACGACGATCATCGGCGGTTGGCGGTACGCGGTCAGCCCATCCGATTCATAGGCCTTCCGCTCCTCGGCATCGGTGATCACGCCCTCGCCGGGGACGATCTCGGAAAGTGCGGCGGCGATTTCGGTCCGCCGCGCCAGGACACCTTGGTCCGATTCCGGCATCTTCAGCATGGTCGGCCCTTCCCTGCTCTCGCCCGTGTTCCGTTTTAGCGGATCGCGCCGCCGGGGAAAAGCGAGTCCGCCAATCGCCTTCCGGCGATTTTGGATTAATCTTTTTCACAACGGAGACCGCAAGGGGAAAGCAACCATGGAATCACGCGTGATCGGCCCGGGTTTTGCCGTCGAGCTGACGGGCGTCGATATCGGACAAGATCAACCCGATGCGGTCTGGGAGGAAATCCGTGATCTTTGGCTCGCGAACAAAGTCATGGTCATCCGCGACCAGAGGCTCGACGACGACGATATGATTCGCTTCGCGGAGCGCTTCGGGCCGACTTATGTCTATGTGCGCGACCAGTTCAACGACAAGGACCGCCCCCAGGTCACCCTGCTCTCCAATATCGAGGAGGCGGGCCGGCGGCTCGGCGATCTCGGCGACGGCGAGGTGCACTGGCACACCGACCAGGCCTATTCCGAGGAAGGCGCCTTCGGCACGATCCTCTACGGCGTCGAAATTCCCGCGGAAGGCGGCAACACCTGCTATTGCGACCTCGCCCAGGCCCATGACGGCCTTTCGGCGGAACTCAAAAAGCGAATCGAGGGCCGGCGGCAGACCTTCTCCATTACCAAGGCGGCGGAGGTTCAGCGGATCGGCATGCCGGAGGCGCAGCGCCTCGCCAAACCGCCGATCTCGCTGCCGATCGTCCGTACCCATCCCTATACAGGCTGCAAGGTGCTGTTCATCAGTCCCAACCATGCGACCGGCATCGACGACATGGGGCAAGACGAGAGCGATGCGCTACTGGAAGAATTGCATGCGCACGCCATGTCGCCGGCGTATTTCTATCGGCACGAGTGGCGGGTCGGCGATCTCGTGATCCACGACAACACCTCGACCATCCACCGCCGCGATTCCTTTCCGCCGAGCCAGCGCCGGATGCTGCGCCGCACCGGCTTTCTGCTGCCGGAAGACGCCCGCGCCCGGTTCTAGAACACCCGTCGCCCCGCTAGCCCGGCGCTCTATATTAGCCTCCGGGATCGTAGCCCGGCGGGATCTAATCGGAGATGAAACATGCCATCCAATGAAGTGATCGGATTTGTCGGCCTCGGCGTCATGGGCGGGCCGATGTGCGGCAATATCGCGACAAAGGGCGACAATCGCGTCGTCGGCCATGATCAGGTCGCCGCCCTCGTCGAGGCGGTCGCGGAAGCGGGCGTGGAGACCGGCAATTCGGTCGCGGACGTCGCGACGGCGGCCGATATCATTTTTCTCTCACTGCCTGGCGAACCCCAGGTCCGCGCCGTGGCACTCGGCGAGGACGGCCTCGTGGCAAATGCACGCCCCGGGCAGTTGATCGTCGATTGCAGCACCTCGCCGGTGCCGATGACCCAGGAAATAGCCGCCGCTCTCGAGGCGAAGGGGGCTCATATGGTCGATGCCCCGGTGACCCGGACCGCCCAGGCGGCGAAGGACGGGACGCTCGCCTTCATGGTCGGCGGGCGCGACGAGGATGTCGAACGCATCCGCCCCTATCTCGATCGCATGGGGACCGCGATCAACCATGGCGGCCCGGTGGGTGCGGGCCAGGTGCTGAAACTGATGAACAACATGCTGGTGGCGCGGATCACCCATGCACTGGGCGAAGCGCTCCTGGTCGCACGCGAATCCGGTCTCGTCGACGGCGAGAAACTGTTCGAGGCCATGGCCACCGGCTCGGCCGACAGTTTCGTGCTGCGCAATCACGGCCTGAAGTTCATGGCCAAGGACGACCATCCGACCGAATCCTTCCGCATCAGCTACATGTTGAAGGACGTCAACTACGCGATCGATCTCGCGGAATCCTGCGGCGTCGTCATGGAAGGTGCTTACACCAACCGCGAGGTCCTGGAACGCGCCGACAAGATGGGCTTCGGCGAGAAGTACCATACGGTGGTCATCGAGGCGATCGAGCGCGGCCGGAAACCACAGTAGAATCTGCCTCGCAAACATACCTGAATACCGTTTTCATTGACATCCGAACCCGGTTGTTGGACGCTATCGGGCGATCTTCGCTTGGCGAATGCCGCGGAGCCGGTCCCGAGTGCAACCGATCACTTCCGGCTCCCTGCGAAGACCGCGCGAAGACAATCGCCCAGGCATGGGGGCGGTTTGGGAGCAGCAAGGAAAGGGCAAGGGATGCCGACCGGAACCGTGAAGTGGTACAATGTCGTCAAGCGTTATGGGTTCATTCAACCGGATGACGGATCGAGCGATGCATTCGTGCATGTCTCCGCCGTCGAAAATGCCGGGTTGAGCGATCTCCAAGAGGGTCAGAAGATCGAATACGAGTTGGTCCCGGGCCGCAATGGCCGGGAAGCAGCCGATAATCTGAAGCTACTCGGCTGAATTCAACCGTCGATTTCGACGCGGTAAATCTTGTCATCGCCGGGCCGCGCCCAGCCGCGGCCATCGCGATTATTCGTCAGGATGTAAAGTCGTCCGTCCGGCCCCTCGACCGCGTCGCGAAGGCGGCCCAACACGCCTTCATGCGGATCGCGCGCGAACCAGCGTTCGATTGCCTGAACGCGGTAGCCGTCGGCACCCGTGGCGAGACGAATGCGGATCAACGCCTGTGCGCGGAGCGTCGCCAAGAATAGATCGCCCTGGTGAAAGGTCATGCCGGAAGGCGGCACCGCTTCCTCGGGCCAGGCGATCAGCGGATCGATGAATCCCGGCCGGCCGGGCGCGCCGACGACCAGGGGCCAGCCGTAATTGCCGCCCTTCCGAATGACGTTGACCTCGTCATAGGCGCCGAACCCGACCTCGCCCGACGGGCCGTGCTCGGAGGCGAACAGATCGCCCGTTCGAGGATGCCAGGCGAGCCCCTGGGGATTGCGGTGGCCGAGCGAATAGATCGGCGAGCCCGGATACGGATTGTCGGGCGGAATGTCCCCATCGGGTGTCATCCGCAGGATTTTGCCGCCGAGTGCGGCGAGGTCCTGCGCCATTCGGCGCTCGAAAATCTCCCCCGTAGCGACATAGAGCATGCCGTCCGGACCGAACGCGATCCGTCCGCCATTGTGGAAATGAGCCCCCGGAATGTCGCCGATGATGAGCTTGTCGAAGCGCGCCCGGTCGCCGAGATCGCGGAGCCGGATCACCCGATTCCAAACCCCGCGCCCATCGCGATAGGTATACATCGCATAGATGAAGGGGGCCTTCGGAAAGTCGGGATGGGCGGCCAGCCCCATCAATCCCCCTTCACCGCGCGCGAAGAGATTGAGGCGCCGGCCCTCGCCGGACATGAAATTAGCGTAGGCGCGGGAGGCCAGCACCCCGTCCCGGATCAAGCGGATGCGTCCGGGCCGTTCGCTGACCAGGGCCCGCCCATCGGGCAGGAAGATCAGCGACCACGGCGCCTCGAGATCAGTCACCCAAGGCGTTAGCGTGACACCCGGCGGTTTCGGCAGGAAGCGCTCGACAACACCTTGCGGCTTCGGTCCCTTGATCGTCTCGCAGCCCGCCGTGAGCGGGGCCAGCGCGGCGATGAACCCGATTGCCACCAGAAGACCGTGCCTGGTCATCATCTTCACCTTACCGTTTGCATCCTGGGTGCTATTATATCTCGCATGACCATGATCGCGAGCAGGGGCGAGGAATTTCGCGACGACGAGCGGCGCCGCACCGGCCTGCCGTCCGATGTTCTGAAGCGCCTGACCACGCTGGATAACGCGAAGGCCTGGCGGGGCGTCATGGAAACGGTGGGTCTCATCGTGGCCGGGATCGCGGTGTCGCTCTATTGGTGGACGCCCTGGGTCATTCTCCCGGCGATCATCGTGATCGCGGGCCGGCAACAGGCCTGCTTCGTCCTGGCCCATGACGCGGCGCACTATCGCCTGTTCGGGTCGCGCCGGTTCAACGATCTCGTCGGCCGCGCGCTCGCCATGCCGGTCGGTCTTTCGATGCGCACCTACCGGGTGGTTCATCGCCTGCACCATAATCACCTCTACGAGGACCGCGACCCCGATATTCCGCTGGTCGCCGGCTATCCGCGCGGCCGGCGTTATCTCCGGGTCAAGCTGCTGAAGGATCTGTTCGGGCTCAACGCCTACAAGACCTATGCCTATTTCTTCGGCGCCCCGGCCATCAACGACGATGCCTCGGCGGCCAACCGGCCGCTCGACGACACCTCGCCCGAGCTTCGCCGCGCCGCACGCCGTGATCGATGGATCGTCGTGGGTTTCCACCTGCTTCTGCCCATTGCCCTGCTGGCGGCGGGCTATCTGCTCGAATATCTGGTGCTTTGGCTGCTGCCGATGCTGACGATCCAGCAACCGCTTCTTCGCTACCGCGCCGTTTGCGAGCATGGCGCCGTAACCGATTTCACCTCGCCGCTGACGGCGGCGCGGACGACCTTTGCGCCGAAGTGGCTGCACTGGTGGATGTTCCCGCATAATGTGAGCTACCACGTGGAGCATCACCTCTACCCCTCGATCCCCTTCTACAACTTGCCGGAATGCCATCGCGAGATGAAAGCGAGAGATTTACTGGAAACGGCAGAGGTTCGCAGCCTCAAGGAAACCCATCGCCTCATCGCCGGCGACCCGGTGGCGGACGGATCGGCGTAGACCCGCATGGACCAAAATACGCAAGACGGTCTTCGGGACCTCGAAGACCGGATCCAACGCGACCTCGACGATCTGGCCTATCCGGCCCGGAAATGGGTCATCCCGCGGACCCACCCATCGGACGAGCATGTCTGGAACGTCGTCATACTGGGTGCCGGCATGTCGGGTCTCGCCGTCGGCTTCGGTCTGCGGCGGGAGCGCATCGACAACTTCCTGATCGTCGATCGCGCGGAACGAGGCCTCGAAGGTCCCTGGCCGACCTATGCCCGGATGCGCACGCTTCGGACCGACAAAATGCAGTCGAGCATCGATTGCGGTATCCCGAACCTGCATTTCAACAAATACTACGAGGCCCGTTTCGGACGGGAAGCCTGGGACGAACTGGTGCGCTGTCCGACATCCGTTTGGATGGATTATCTCAACTGGTACCGCCGCTTCCTCGACCTGCCGGTCGAGAACGAGATCGAGGTGGTCGGCGTCGATCCGGAGGACGGCCTGTTGCGGGTTCAAATTCTTCGGCGCGGCGCTCGGGAGAACCTGCTAACACGGAAACTGGTCATCGCGACCGGCTATGACGGTGCTGGCGGCCCCAATATTCCAAGACTAGTCTCGTCATCCCTGCCGCCTGAGCTCTATGCGCATTCCACCGATATGATCGATTTCGGGCCCCTCGAAGGTAAGACGGTCGGGGTGATCGGCTGCGGGTCGTCGGCCTTCGACAACGCCTCGACGGCGCTTGAAGCAGGGGCCACGGTCCACATGCTGGCGCGGACACCGCTGCTCGAGTTGCCGAAGATCATGCGGACTGTCGAATATGCCGGGCTGAAGAACAATTTCCACGACATGCCCGACTTGATGCGCTGGCGCTTTGCCTGTCACATCATGTGCGAAAGCGCGCCGCCGCCCGCGCACAGTATCCAACGGGCGGAAGCCTTCGACGGCTTCTCAATGCATCTCGATTGCCGCATCGCGTCGATCGAGCGCCAGGGCGCCGGAATGCGGGTCGAAACGAGCCCCGGCGGATTTGATTTCGATTACCTCATCTGCGGTACCGGGTTCCGGCTCGACGCCACCACACGCAGCGAATTCGGCAGCTGGACCAACGAGATCGCCCTTTGGCGGGACCGCTTCACCCCGCTCCCGGAGGACGCGGAACCAGCATTGGAAAAGGCGGCCTATCTCGGCCCCGGCTTCGAATTGACGGCCAAGGACCCCGCCCGTGCGCCGCATCTCCGTCATATCCACGACTTCTCGTGGGGGGCCTGGCCCAGCATGGGGCCCATTACCGCCGGTGTCAGCGGCATGCCGTTCGGTCTGAAACGGCTCCTGCCGGCACTCTCCAAGGCGTTGTTCCTGGAGGATATCGACCTCTATTGGGAAGACGCCAAGGATTGGACGCCGGAGGAACTCCGCCGCGGCCAGCGAGAGCGCTAGGAACGGACGGTTTCGCCGGTAACTATGCCGCGTCGAGAGGCGCGATGAAGGGGACGCCCGGCAGATGAATGCCGTTCGGCCGGCCGTTCTTGGTCAGGCCCTGGAACTGTTCGGTCATCCCCGGCGGGAAGGGCGGCCCGTCCGGGCAGGCGAGCCAGAGCCGCAACAGGTGCCGCTTCTCGGACCAGTCCTCGTGATCGTCATAGGCGGTTCGGGAATGCAAAAGCCAATGATTGTTGACGATCTGGATATCGCCCGGCGCGAGAGTGATGTCGAGGTGAAAGTCGGGCGAGGCGGCGAGTGAGTCGAAATAATCCATCGCCTCTTCCTGCACTTCCGTCACGCGCGGCACCTCCGGCATCAGCTGGGCCTTGCGGACGGCGCTCCGCACATAGGTCGTGCTGACCCCGCCGTCATAGGGATTGAAGGCCGGCACCTCGACCCAAGGCGGTCGGTCCGACCCGGTCTCGCCCCAACGGGTGCGATAGAACGGCTGCATCAAGGCGGCACCCAATTCCGGGCGTTCCATCATGACGTGGTTGTAAAGGGCAACGGAACTCACGATCGAACTGACGCCGCCTTGTTTCGCCGTCTTCAGGGCAAGCAAGCCGACCAGGTCCGAATAATCCGTATGGTAGGGAAGCCGGGCCGAGGTCTGGTAGCCGCGCGTCATCGGGTCGGCGTAATCCATCCCCAGATCCTTGACGTGGCCGAGCACGTGACCCTTGCCGTTCTGTGACACCCCCTCGCCGAGATGGGTGCCGAGGCCCCAGAAGATCGTTGCCGTTTCCTCGATGGAATAACTCTCGATCGGCAGGCCGCGGATGAGCACGAATCCGCGCTCCCGAAGCAATTCCTTGCGCCGCCGGGCTAGCACCGGTCCGAACACCGGCAAGGGGAAGGCCGCCCTGTCGATGTCGAGAATATCGAGCCCCCGGTCAAGCACCGCCCGGGCCGCATCCTCCAGGTCGCGGATCTCGTCCGCCGCAAGGTGATGGCACCATTCGTCACGCCGCGCCGCCATTTCGGGGCCGGTCCAGGCTTGCGGTCCATCGATCGGTTGGAAATTTGTCATCACCGTCATGCTAGTGGATTTATCCCGGCGCCGTCATTCGTCCATATCCACGCTCGGATTGCCGCTTGGATTCCGGACGCCAAATGGTAAATGGAGTGTCACGCGATACGGTCGCCGCACCCGGCGCCGAAACTTATTGGGGGAGAGAACCCATGTCCGACCTCGTCCATTTTGAAAAGCGCGGCGCCATCGGCATCATTACCGTCGACAACCCGCCGGTGAACGCGCTGAGCGTCGGCGTGCCGGAAGGCATGGCGGAGAGCGTCGCCAAGGGCAATGCCGACGCGGATGTGAAGGCCATGGTACTAATCGGCGAGGGCGGAAAGTTCATCGCGGGCGCCGATATCAAGGCGATGGGCAAGGGCCAGACCTCCTCCACCGCTTGGCGCGAGGTCGTCGAGATGAGCGAGAAACCGGTGGTGGCCGCGATCCAGGGCTACGCCCTTGGCGGCGGGCTGGAGACGGCGATGCTCTGCAATTACCGGATCGCCTCGGATACTGCGAAGATCGGCCAGCCGGAGGTCGCCATCGGGATCCTTCCGGGTGCCGGCGGGACCCAGCGCGTGCCGCGCCTCGCGGGCGTGCAGGCGGCGCTCGACATGATCGTCAGCGGCCGGCACTACGACGCCGGCGAAGGCGCCGATCTCGGCGTCCTTGATGCGATCTATTCCGACGACGGTTTCCTCGAGAGCGCCATCGCCTTCGCGGAGAAGGTCGCCGATACGCGGCCCCTGCCGCGGGTGCGCGACATGTCGGACAAGCTGCAGGACGCCAAGGACAATCCCGGCATCTTCGACGCCATGCGCAAGAAAATCGCGCGAAAGGCACGCAACCAGCGGGCCCCCTATGCCTGCATCGACGCGGTCGAGGGCGCGGTGACGCTGCCTTTCGACGATGCCCTGAAACGAGAGCGGGAGCTGTTCCTGGAACTCGTGAACGAGGACGAGGCGAAATCGCTCCGCTATGCCTTCTTCACCGAACGCCAGGCCCGCAACGTCCCGGACATCCCAAGAGACACACCGAAGATCGACGTGCAATCGGTCGCGGTGATCGGCGGCGGCACCATGGGCAGCGGTATTACCATGACCTGCGCCGATGCCGGCTTTCCGGTCCGCATCTTGGAGATGAACGAGGAAGCCCTCGCCAAGGCAATGCAGAAGATCCGCGACACCTACGTGGTCTCGGTAAAACGTGGCTCGATCACCGAGGCCGAGGTCGAGGAGCGGATGGCCCGGATCACGCCGGTCACCAGCTATGCCGATCTTTCGGACGCCGACATGGTGATCGAAGCCGTGTTCGAGCGCATGGACGTCAAGATCCCGGTGTTCGAGAAGCTGGACCAGTCGATGAAGCAGGGTGCCATCCTGGCGACCAACAGTTCGGCCCTCGATATCGATGAGATCGCCCGCGCCACCAACCGGCCGGAATCCGTGATCGGCACTCATTTCTTCAGCCCGGCCAATGTAATGAAGCTGCTGGAGATCGTGCGCGGCGAGAAATCCTCTAAGGAGGTCGTCGCATCTTGCCAGCGATTTGCCCAGCAGATCGCCAAGGTCGGTGTCGTTTGCGGCAATTGCGACGGCTTCCTGGCCAATCGCAGCCGGGTCCCCTTCAATCTCGAAATGAACATCCTGATAGAGGACGGCGCCCTGCCCCAGGATGTCGACAAGGTGATGTATGATTTCGGCTATCCGATGGGCCCCTTCGCGGTCGCCGATCTGGCCGGCAACGATATCGGCTGGGAAGGACGGAAGCGCCGTTACGCCGCCAATCCGGATGCCCGCAAGCTGCCGATCCCGGATGCGATCTGCGAACTCGGCCGCTTCGGCCAGAAGACCCGGACCGGTTGGTACGACTACAAGGAAGGCGACCGGACGCCCTATCCCTCGGACGTCGTGGAGAAGATCATCAGGGACTATCGGGAAGCAGCCGGGATCACGCCGAAAAACTTCACCGAGGAGGAGATCCTCCGCCGCATCCTGTTCAGTTCGGTAAACGAGATTTGCAAGATCCTCGACGAGGGAATCGCTTACAAGGCCACCGATGCGGACGTTATGTGGCTGAACGGTTTCGGCTTTCCGCGCTATCGCGGCGGGGTGATGTTCTGGGCCGACGCCATCGGCGTGAAGGCGGTCCACGACCAGATTTCGAAATGGCATGACGAGTTGGGCGACCGCTGGGCCCCCTCGCCCTACCTGACGAAACTGGCCGCCGAAGGCAGGAGCTTCACGGGGAATTAGGGTGATCCATCATGTCCGACATTGAACTCGTTCACATCCGGGAAGGTGACGGCACTCCGCCGATCGTCTTCGTACACGGCTATCTCTGCGAGCACCGGAACTGGCGCCATCAGGTCGACCAGTTCAAGGCGACCAACACGGTCGTTGCCTGCGATCTTCGCGGGCTCGGCAATTCGCCGCTCGGCGAAAAGGAAATGTCGATCGAGACGCTGGGGCGGGACGTGGCCGACCTCGTGGCGGCAGAAGACCTGCACGGCGCCGTCCTGGTCGGCCATTCGATGGGCTGCCGAGTCATCATGGAGGCCAGCCGCCATGCGGGCGGCCGGGTGGCCGGGCTGGTGCTGGTCGACGGCAGCCGCAGCGGCCAGGACCGTGACGCGGATCAGGCGCGTTTCGATGCGAGCGTCGCCGAAGCCGGATTCCCGGCCGTCGCCGGCGCCCTCTTCGAGGGCATGTTCTTCGGCGATCCGCCGGACTGGAAGGCAACCGCTCTCGACGCCGCTGCTTCCGTCCCGGAATCGATCGCGCGTCCGCTCTATCGCAATTTGATTGCATGGGACGCGGATCATCTTGAGCCGACCCTGGCCGGCCTCGACATGCCGGTGCTGATCCTGCAGAGCACCTATATGAACATGGCGCGACAACGCGTCCGCCTGGAAGCGGACGAAAAGAGTCCCTACCAGGACCTCATCACGGAACGGGTCTCGGACGTGACCAGTCTGACCCTCGCGGGCCCGGGTCATTTCAATATGATCGAATCGCCGGAGTCGGTGAATGCCGCGATCGCCGATTTTCTCGCGGCGAAATTCGGCTGATGCACTTTATTCGAACAATTGGCGCCGAATTAACTTGTTGTAAACGCATGCGCAACTAACATATTCAAAGAAACTATATTGTTTGCGAAAGCGTCCGGCGTTCCTCGTTACGGCCCGGCGCAATACCGTTCACCGGGTTGGAGGGGCACTCCCGGTGGATGTGTTTGGACTGGAGGCGGTCGGATGTCATACGTTCCGCTCGACGTGTCGCGCACCCTCAGCGGCACCGACGAGCAATGTCGAACCTTTCATTCCATTGCGGCGTTCCGGGCACGTGAACGCGGCAGCTCGCTGGATACCCTCTACTACTATTGGGACGCGCTGCGCGGCGGGCACCAACTGGCGCCAAGAACCGACGAGTTCCATCCCGAGCACGTGTTCGGCCATAAGGTGTCATGGATGGCCTGCAGCGTCGACGTCCACGCCACCGATCCCCGGAATTTCGTCATCTGCGACCATCCGGGGGGCGTCCTTCTGCCCGTTCACGGCGGCCTCCGCGGCAAGCGGGTGATATAACACCCGAGCCGCATCAACGCTGAAGCCGTAATGGCCGAATACCAGCTTTGCAAGACGCTGGCGATTCCGATGTATCACGAGGTCAACCAGGTCATCTGCGGCCACGCCCGCCATTTTCACCGGCTCCTGCTCTGCCGCTGGTCGACGAGACCGGCGCGGTGGTTCGGTTGGTCTACGGAATTCGCTGCGAGAACTTGATCATCAAACGGGAAAACTGCCGGATCTGAGCTCGGGTTCCTAGAGTTCCCGCAAATCCGCCTGCAGAATCTCCAACCCCCGCCGCATCAAACGGTCGGCGGCTTCCGGCGTCTTCCAGGCGGCATGGGCCGCGAGGGTGACGTTGGGGAGGTCGCGAAAGGGGGAGTCCGCCGGCAGCGGTTCCTCGGTATAGACGTCGAGGGCGGCGTGGCCGAGCGGGCCGGTGCGAAGTGCCGCCACCAGGGCCGCCTCGTCGACGATGCCGCCGCGCGCGGTGTTGACCAGGATCGCCCCCGGCTTCACGGTCGAGAGCAGTTCGGCGCCGATCATCTCACTGGTCTCGGCCGCATAGGCGACATGCAGCGAGATCGCATCCGCCGTCCCGAATAGATCGTCGAGCGCCACCTCCCGGCACGGCAGAGCCGGGTCGACGCCGCTTCGGTTCCAGGCGATCACCTGCATGCCGAAACCATGCGCCATTCGCGCCAACTCGCCGCCGACACCCCCGGTGCCGACGATACCAAGCGTCTTGCCCTCGAGCTCGACCCCTTCGCGGGACTCCCAGACACCGGCGCGGAGATCCCGGTCCATCCGGCCCAAATCCCGGGCCCCGGCGAGCAGGAGCGCGAAGGCGGCCTCGGCGATGCTGCGATCACCGTAGTTCTTGATCACCCGGACCATGATGCCGAACTCCGCGGCGGCGGCCTCGTCGACATAGTTGCTGGCGCCTGTTCCAAGGAACACCACCGTCTTCAAACTCTCGGCCCCGGCCTCGAGGACGGCGCGGTCCATCACCGTATGCCCGTTCAGCACGCCCCGGCGGCCGCGCACCAGACCCGCCAGTTCGCCGGCCCCGGGATCGCCGAAATGAAGCTCGACATCCCGCGTCAATTCGTCCGGATAATCCGAGAGAAGCCGGCGCATGTTTTCGCTGCAATCGATATAGATCGCTGATTTCGAAGTCATTCCGTTCGCTCCGACCTACCCCACCCGCTTCTGCGCCTCCGCCGCCAGGGTCTTGCGGTCGAGCTTGTTGGTGCTGGCGAGCGGCAATTCGTCCAAGAACCAGACATGACGGGGATGCTGGTAGGCGGGGCCATTGGCGATGGCGTGTTGTTTTACGGTGTCCTCGTCAGGCTGCCCGGCGTCGGCCGGCACGATGAAGGCGACCGGCATGCGGCCCCGAACGTCGTCCGCCACCGGAACGACGCAGGCCTGCTTGATCGCGGGATGGGTCTCCAGCAATTTCTCGACCTCGACCGGGAACACGTTCTCGCCGTTGCAGACGAACATGTCGTCGACACGGTCGACGAAGTAATGGAAACCCGCTTCGTCGCGCCGCAGGATATCGCCGGTCTTGTAATAGCCGTCCTCGGCCATCACCTCGGCGGTCTTTTCCGGCAGGTTGTGATAGCCCGGCATCTTCGCGGGGCAGTCCATCTCCAACTCGCCCCGGTCGGCGTCACGGTCGTCGCCGTCGACGAGGCGCATCTTCACCTCGGGGACTGGATAGCCGATCGAGAGGTCGGGCGTTGGCAGGCCGTCCGGATGGGCGCCGAAACAGACCGGCCCCGCCTCGGTCGTCCCGTAGCCGTAAGAAATCACCGTCCTCGGCATGGCGGCGCGAATATCGTCGAACAGACGTTGGGTCGCGGGCGCGGAGCCCATACGGACAATTTTTGCAGAAGAGAGATCGGTCGCTTCCAGAAGTGCCTTCTCCTTGGTCACCAGCGCCATCATCGTCGGCACCGAGGTCAGCCAGGTGCAGCCGAAACGCTCGATCGCCTTGATGTAGGTCTCGGCGGTGAATTGCGGCAGCAGCACGATGGTGGCATGTCCCAGCATCGCGGCCTTGGAGATCGCCAATGCGTTCATATGGTAGAGGGGAGCCGCCACCAGCATGCGGTGCGCCGACGCATCGCCGCCCTTGGATCGCACCTCGATCACCCAGAGATGGCCGTAATGGGTCAACGGGACGCCCTTCGGCCGTCCGGTCGAGCCCGAGGTATAGAGAAACATCGCAACTTCGTCCCGGTCGCACGCGACGATGTCGAAATCGCCGCGGTCGAGGAAGGTCTCGAAGCCGGCGCCGAATTCGACCGTCGGCAGACCCGCCGGGACAGCGCCCTGCCGCGCCTCATCCACGAACACCATCTTGGCGTCGCAGTCCGACAAGATGTAGGCGATCGTCTCCACCGGGAAGCGCCAGTTGGTCGGGACCGCGACCATGCCCGCCCGCATGATGCCGAAATACGTCACCAGATAATCGGCACTGTTGGCCGCCAGGATCGCGATCCGGTCGCCGCGCCGATGACCCTCGGCCACCAGGGCCCGAGCCACCGCGTTGGCGCGACGGTCGACCTCGCCGTGGGTGAGTTCGATCGGGTTCTCGAAATCGGCGGCGTCGATCAACGCCAGCTTGTCCGGGTCGCGCGACCGGTCCGTCAGGTCGCCGAGATTTCCTGTGGCGGGAAGCATGTCGGGAAGTTCACTTCTTCTTTGTCGCGGTCGGGCTGTCTATCGCTTGCGGAGAGCCGAAGAGGCGTTCGGCATTCTTGTAGGCGATGGCCGCGGCAACGTCACGTGGCAATTCCTTCAGCCACCAGCGATGCGCGGCGATCAACTCACGGTATCCCGCCCAACGCTCGACGGCATAGGTATCGGTGCCGACCATGATGCGATCCGCGAAACGGAGAAGCAGGTCCCGCCACGCAGGGTCGAGGGCGCTGTCAACGCCAGCGATATCATCCGCGCGGAAGGACACCTCCGTCACGACATTGGGGTGCTTCGCCAGCAAGGCAGCGACCACTTCCGCGGGCTCGGTCATGCCGGCATGGGCCCATAGAATTTTCAGCTTCGGCCGGAAGGCGAGCAGGGCGCGGATCGGCGACGCCGGCGCGTGGATATGGAGATAGATGTCGTATTGTTCCGCGAGATCCGCCATCCGGCGCGCCGCCTGACCGCCGGCCGTCACCGCATCGATCAGATGAAACTCACCGATCCCCTTGTAAATTCCGCGTGCCAAACGTTTCTCCACATAGGGCCCGACCTCCGGCTTGTCGAACCAGTTCCAAAAACCGATTTCGCCGTGATAGGGCCGAAGAATGGGGATCACGAGATCCGGGGCCAAGCGATAGAGGCGGAGCGTCCCCTCGTCGGGCGTGCTGGAAACGAGCGCCCGGGTTACCCCCACCGCGCGCAATCGCGCAATCACGTTATTGGCGGGAAAATCGCCCCAGGCGGATTCGCTGTAATGGACGTGGGTGTCGAAGAGCGGTAACGGCTTTTCCGCGGCGCCGGCCGCGGTTGCGGTCGCCAGAAGGGCGGCGAGCGCCAAGCCCCGCCGCACCATCCGCCCATGGAAACGACTATATCCCATCTATCCGAATGCGCCGGATCGCGATATCGCCCTCCCGATTGACGATGGCGAGACCGTCGAAAGGATCGTTGAATCCGCGATCGATCACTTTGATCATTCGCGCACCGTCGATCGAAACCTCCATCTTGCTGTCCAGCCCCCGGGTCCAAATGATGCGGCTCGGCCGGTCGGGATCGAGGCGAATTGGTGACTTCGCGAAATCCATCATCGCCGTCCCGCCCCACGGATTGCCGCGCAACAGCCGCATCGCCGGCTTCGACCCGTCGCCGCCAAGCGAGAAGACCAGGCGGTAGCCGGCGCGCGCCTCTTCGCCCTGATAGAGATGAATCGCGAACCGGGTCGCGGCGGCGCCTTCAAGCGCGCGCGACGTCACCTCGAGCTCCATCGCGAAGGCGTTCGAGATGGCGATCGGCGCCTGGATCAGGGCCGCGCGGGGACCGCGCCGTCGCTTGCGATGGCGTTCGTCCTCAGCTGTTCCGGTCTCGGACCGCCGGCCACCTTGAAGCGCCTGGTTCATCAACGCGCCGAGAAGCTGCTGAACCGGGTCGCTCCCGGACCGAGTGGTCGGGGCATTCGTTTCCCTGTTCTCCCGTTCTTGCGAATATCGATGGCGCCGCGGATAGACGACCGAGCGAAGACCATGGCGCCAATCGAGCCTGAACTCGCCAGCGACGATATTCCACGGTTTACGAAGGCGCCGATTCCGGGCGGAGAAATCGTCCGACAGCAACATGCGCGACCAGGGTCGATGATAGCGATCGACGAGATCCCGGAGATCCTTCAGGAACCACGGATCGGCGAGCCGCTCGCGTTCGCCCTTGTCGAGCATCTTTTGCAGAGATTGGGTCAACGCGCGAAGCCGGGTTTCCTCGTTTTGGGACCCGCCCCGTTCATATCCTTGGCCCGCAGCCGACCCGCCGCCGAGGATCAGGATCGCCAAGCATGCGGCCAGAACTCTCATAACGGCTCCATCCCGTTCATGTTTCCGGTCGATCATATGCGGATTGGCCGGCCGAGTCTTCCCGGTCCCACCGAAACGGGGATCATTTACCGAGTAGGATGTCCTTCGTCTTGCGTTCGATTTCCTGTGACGTCGGACCCGCGGGCTTCGGCACCTGAACCGGCGTCAGGTTCACGATCTCGACCCGGCGATTGACGCCGTTTCCGGGGCGGAGCGGATCCTTCAGCGCATCCTCGCCCTTCCCCAACGCCGTCAGGCGCTTGGTGTCTATGCGATGATGTTTGATGAGATAACTCACCACGGAGCGCGCCCGTTTTTCCGAAAGGGCCTGATTGAGAGCCCGGCCGCCCGAGGCATCGGTGTGGCCGACGACTTCGAAGCGCGAACTCGCCAGTTTCTCGTCTCGAAGCGCCGTTCCCAGCCGATCGAGCAATTCCCGGGCGGGTTTCGTTAGTTTCGCCGAGCCCAGTTTGAAGGTCACCTCGAGATCGATACTGCGTTTCGTCTGACCGCCATGCTCCGGCAAATAGATGATGGGAGCGAGACTGCGGATGATCGCGTTCGCATCGGGCGCTTCGGCCGAATACGCGGGCGCGGCGACCGCGAAGATCGCCGCCAACAGGATTGGTATACCGAATCTCTTCATCACGACCTCATCTCAGCCTTTTCCGGGCGCGGGCGCAACCATCTCGGTCGTCGCCACTTCCATAGAGAATGGACGGACCGGCGACGGTTTTCGGAATGTCCCGATACGGTGCGTCAATTTTCCGACCTGACAGCCCCGGCCAACCGCTGTAAACTTTTGAATTGCCGAAATATGTCGTTCGAACCCGCAGTTTCATGGGAAAATCGCCCTGGTCCGTTCTTAACCAAGGCGTGGGACGCGGAAAACGCGTCGAAAACAATTGCCGATACCCGAAGTATCGGAAGGAGAGAAGATCATGAACCGTTTGATGCTCGCGCTTGGCGCCCTTGTCGTTTTCGCCATGTCTCCCCTTGGCCCCGCCGCGGCGCAAGGTGAAAATCCAACAATTTTAATCATGGCGTCGGACGCCGATACCGACGGCATTCCGCGTAAGAGCCGAATTTCGACCCGGGTCCTGGAAGAGTTGACGGATCAGCTCGATCGCCGCGGTTTCGACGTCTATGACGAGACCGCGGTAACGCTGCGCACACACAAGCAGTACCGTTCGAATCGCACCAATGCGGAGCTTATCGACATCGGGCGCAGCATCAAACGCCCGCCTATCGATATCGTGGTCTATTTCAGGATCTTCGCACAGGTCGATCGGAAGAAGTATCAGAATGAATTGCGCCTGCGCATGGTCGGCCGCATCATCAGTGTCCATGACGGCAAGAATCGCGGCGGTTGGTCCGGCAAATTGCCGGAAGATCGCGATCAGGTCTGGCTCCTGCCGAACCGGTGCTTCAAGGACGGCGACGGCGCGCCCAAGCGCGATTGTCTCCTAGAGATCGTCGGCGACGATACGGTGACGCTGGCCCAGGAAATCGGCGACATCGTCGCCGAAAAACTCGAAGGGCTTCATGGCACGCCCGTCGCGGGCTCGGGCGGCAGTGGCGGCGGAGGCGTGGCCGCGCCGACCGGCGGCATGAAGCGTGGGTTCAACCTCGTCTTCAACGGCTTCGGTTCCCGCGATTACCGCGACATGGAGGAGTATATCGTGATCTTCTCCGGCTACGTGGCGCATCGGCCGACCCGTTCGGAACATAAGCTTCACGAGGTCTGGTACGAGTCGACGATCTCCACCACCAAGCTGCAGCGCAATCTGCACAAGATGATGGAAATTCTCGAAATCCCCTACGTTTTGAAGTTCTCCGGCAACACCTACACGATCAAGTCCAAGAATATGCGCCGGGATCGTGGCCGGGCCGCACCGCGCGGAAAGTACAAATGGTGAGTTGAACGGCCGGGCGAGGTTATTCGCCCGGCCATTCCACAAGATTAAGGACAACAGGGCCCGGCGTCATGAAAAGACTTCTTACCCTTATTGTGGCATTGCTCGCGATCAGCGCCTGCCAAACCAACGGCTTCGGCGACCGCGAATCCCACGCGGTATTAGTCATGGTCGAGGATTCCGACTCCGGCAGCCTCAACCGAAATAGCCGCGTCGCACGGCGCGTGATGGATGAATTCGCCGACCAAATAAGTGCCCACGGCTTCAGCGTCTTCGACGAGACGGCGTTGACCTTCAACACCAGACGGGGCCAGGGCACTCGACGCGGCGACGCACAGCTGATCGACATCGCGCGCGGCATTCGCCGACCGCCGATCGATACGATCGCACTCTTCACCATTTTCGTCGACAAACAGGATCGCGCCCATACCCGGAAGCTCCGCGTTCGCGTCGCGGGCCGTCTGCTTAGTGTCCAGAGCGGTCGTCGCCTTGGAAGTTTCGAGGTGTCGGAGACTGGTAACGTCCGCCCCGGCTGCACCGGCCCCTGCTTCGCCGAGGAAGTCGGCGATCTGGCACGCCCGCTGGGCCAGGAAGTCGCGGATATTCTGGGTGAGAAGCTCGGCGCCAGGTTCGGCACACCGACACCGATCAATTACCGCGACGGCATGGTGCGCGGCCTAACCCTGACTTTCGATAACTTCAGCATCGTAGAGATTCAGGACATCGAATCCTATCTCGAGATCTTCTCCGGCTATCGGAGCCACAGGCCGATCACCAGCTTCCGGCGGCATTTCGAGATCTGGTACGAAAGCTCGATCGCCCACGCGCGGATGCAGCGCAATCTCGAACGCATGTTCGAGGAGCTCGGCATGCGGGCGCGGATTTCCTTCGCCGGCAATTCCTATAACATTCGCCAGCTCAGGGTACCGGTGCGTGCGCGAAAACGCGCCCCCCGCTATCGATGGTGAGGATCGGGTTGAAATGAAAGCACGGACCGCCGTTGGATTTGCAATTGCCGCCGCGATCGCCTTTTCAGCGGCGGGCGCGGAGGCGGCAAGCCAGAGTTGCCCCGCGGCCAAGGACTACGCGGACAAGCACGGCGATACCGCCAACGAAACCGCGCTTCGGCAAATCCTGGCTTCCTGCCCGAACTATGCGCGCGCCCTCAACAACCTCGCGGTCCTGATGGAAAACCAGGAGAAGTACGACGAGGCGGAAGCGCTCTACCGCCGAGCCATCGCCGCCGACGAAAGCGCCGTCGCCCCCTACGCCGGATTAGGCGACGTCTTGGTGGCGAAGGAGAACTACGCCAGCGCGGTGGCCGCCTACGAGACCTTCCTGACCCGCGTCGCCTCGGCGAAATCGCTCGGCCGAGGCCAGTCCTTCAAGGATTTCGAAAACGTCTATCGCAGCCGCCTGCGGATGGCGCGGGGCGAGCTGGGCGGCGGCTCGGCGGCCGCGTCCGGCAGAGAATCGACGGGAGTGGTCGCGGCGGCCACGATTACCCGCTCGCTTACGCGAAAACCGGCGAAAACCCGCGGGCTCAGCCTGTTGCATCGGACCGAACCCCATATCGATCTCAAGATCGGTTTCGATTTCGATTCGGCCCGGCTGACCGACGCGGCGCGCCGCCAGGTCGATGAGATTTCCCGCGCTCTCAAAAGTACGGCCCTTCGCGACCGTCGCATCCTGATCGAGGGCCACACCGACAACAACGGCGACCAAGCCTACAATCAAGGGCTCTCGGAACGCCGCGCCGCCACCGTCAGACAAGCACTCGTCGCACGGGGCATACCGAACGACCGGCTTCAGGCCAAGGGTTTCGGTGAAACCCGGCCGGTGGCCCGGAACGACTCCGAAGCCGGCCAGGCGCGGAACCGCCGGGTCACTTTCGTCAATGTCGGTCGTCGCTAGCGCTCTTCACGCAGCCCAAGCCCGCTGCATCGCCGGACGGGCATTACAGCGTTCGATATAGGCTTCGACGTTCGGCTTGTCGGAGACGTCGGCGCCTAGCCGCTTGGCTACGGTACAGGCATGGCCGGTCATGATGTCGGCCCCGGAGAACTCTCCCGCCAAATATTCACGGTTCTCCATATGCGCGTCGACGGCGCCCAACATTCGGCCGAGGAGTTTGGTCGCCCGGGCCACGTTCGCGTCGTTCCGACGCTCCGGCGGCAGCAATATGGTCTCGACCACGATAATGTTCACCGGCGGCATGATCATGCCTTCCGCGTAATGCAGCCATTGCAGATAAAGCGGGAATTCAGGCGCATCGGTCGTTGGCCGCATCCGCCCGTCCCCATGGCGGGCCAGCAGATACTCGACGATTGCGCCGCTCTCGAAGATCGTCACATCGCCGTCTTCGAGCGCCGGCACCCGGCCCATCGGATGGACCTTCAGGTAGTCCGGCGAACGCATGCCGGGATCGCCCAACTTATACATCTTCAGTTCATACGGCAGGCCCAGTTCCTCCGCGAGCCAGACCGCGCGGACGGAGCGGGTGTTCGGCGCGTGATGAATAATCATGATCGGCAACCCTTTCGTCTGGTTCGTTCGGGACTGTATTGCATCACGCCTCGCGCCTAAAGCCGCGACCTTCGCGATACCGAATATCCTCCGGAACGGAGTCCGCTACCACCCGATTTCCTGGCCGTATCCTGACTACGGCGAATTGTAAGGTAGCGATACCTTGATCGTCGTTCCCTTGCCGAGCTTGCTTTCGATGCTTAGGTCGCCCCCGTGGAGATCCACCAGCGACTTCACGATCACCAACCCGAGGCCCGCGCCTTCCTGGGCCTTTCGATGATGGGGTACCGTTCGTATGAACGGTTTGGTGAGGTCGTCCAATCTTTCGGCTGGGATGCCCGATCCGGTATCGCGGACCTCGACAATCAAAGTACCGTCGGCGGTCTTCGCTTCCAAATTGATCTGGCCGCCCTCCGGTGTGAACTTGACCGCATTTGACAGGATATTCAGCAGGATCTGCTTGAGGGCGCGTTCATCCGCCGCGATGAATGGTAGCTCGTCCGGTACATCGGTGACGTAGTCGATCTCCTTCCGGGCGGCTTTTTCGGTGACCATAAGGTCGCATTCCAAGACGATGTCCCGAAAATCCAGACTTTCCTTGTTAAGACGGCGTCTGCCGACCTCGATTGTCGACAGGTCCAGAATATCGTTGATCACGTGCAGCAGATGTTCTCCGCTGTTCTTGATATCATCTGCGTATTCGACATATCGCCGCGATCCGAGCGCGCCAAAATATTCCGCGGCGAGGGTTTCCGAAAACCCGATAATCGCGGCTAACGGTGTTCGAAGTTCGTGACTCATCGTTGCCATGAAATTTGTCTTGGCTCGGTTGGCGCTTTCCGCCTCGAGCAACGCCGTGCGAACGTTTTTCTCCGCCCGCCGACGAGCCGAGACGTCGACCGCCGTGCCCCGGTAGCCTTGGAACTCTCCACTCTCGTGGAAAACCGGGCGACCGCTCGTCAAGAAATATAAGATCGTACCGTCGGGTCGAGGATACTCGATGGGCACATCGCGAAATAATTCCCGACGATCATAGGCGGCAAGATGCTCCGGCAGCGCCTCGTTCTCGTCGAATATCATATTTCGGTAGTACCGGTCGTAAGCCTCTCGCCGTGTCTTGCCGATCAAATCCTCCGGACGAAGTCCCGAAACTTCGAAAAATCCCTCCGACACAAAGGTAAACCGATCCTCGGCATCGCATTCCCATATCCAATCGGAAGCGATATCCGCGAATTCACGAAACCTGGCCTCGCTTTTCTTGAGCGCCGTCTCCGCCTGCTTACGGTCGGTCACATCGATCATCACCCCGCCGATGTCGGTCAAAACGCCGTCATTCAAGATCGGAAACTTCGTCAAGGTAAACCGCCGCGTTTCACCCGACGGAAGCGGTATCTCCAACTCATCCACCTCGACCGAAAGCGTTTCGACAATTCGCCGGTCGCCCTCTCGGTACCGTTGAGCCCGTTCCGGGTCGAACATGTCGACAACAGTCTTTCCCTCGACCGTGGCGGGATCGATTTCGAACCAGTCCGCAAAGCGGGAATTGATGAACTTGTACCTGCCTTCGGAATCCTTGAGGAAAAAGGCCACCGGAACATTATCGAAGATCGCGCGAAGGCGCTCTTGCTTTTCCTGAAATCCTCCTCGCGCAATTTGAGTTCGGTCAGGTCCGTGTTGACCAGGAAAGTGCTTCCGTCCGGCGTCCTTTCTTCCCGCAACAGAAGCCACCGCCCGTCCTTTCGAGCCGACAGGACGGGCTTCCCCGGGTTTCGGTGCCGCGCCATGCGATCGCGGACGAACGCTTCCTCCCGGCCGATCGCATCGACTATGCGACCATGTTGGATATTGTCTCGCAGCATGTCCTCGAAAGTCATGCCAAGTTGGATGCTTGGGGAAAGCTCCGGATTGAGTTCCCTGAACATGGTGTTGCAGAAGACGAGCCGATCATCCGAATCGAACAGAGCGAATCCGTCGGAGAGGCTCTCGAACGCACCGGACAACAGCGTCTTCTTCTCGGTTACTCTTTCGAGCTCCGCGAGCGCTGCTGCGGTTTGACCTCTGGCTGCGGCCAAATCGCTTTCGAGCTTTTCGATATCGTTCTTCATCCGTCGCCCCGGCGTCATCGCCGAGATCATTAAAGATTCATTTTATGTCATTGTCATGGGGTTGCTGAAATACCATTGCCGCGAAGGGCCGTATCGTGATCCGGGGTGAAATTCGGAGAAATCGGTTAGACTTTGCGCGGCGCTCTACGGGGGAGACCTTTCGATGCAACCGTTGGACATCCGAAATGCCGTGAGGGAAGACTGCGGGGAGATCGCTCGCCTTTTCCTGATCTCGTCGGACGGTCTTGCCGAGTACATCTGGAGCCGGGTCACCGAACCAGGCGAGACGGTCGCCGCGGCGGGGGCGCGGCGCTATGCCCGCGAAGGGGTGGCCTTTTCTTATGAAAATTGTCTCATCGCGGCGCGGGAGGGTACGACCGTGGGCATGGCACACGGCTTCGCCATGGTGGCCGATCCCGATGCCGAACCGGAGACCGACCCGGTACTGAGGCCCTACAGCGAGTTGGAGGATTACGGCAGCCTCTACCTCTCCGGAATAGCGGTCGATGAACAGTATCGAAGCGCGGGGATCGGGGCGGCGATGATGGATGCGGTGAACGAACGGGCCAGGAACCTCTCGCTTCCCCGCCTCAGCCTCATCTGTTTCGAACGCAACGAAGGCGCGATGCGGTTGTACCTGCGCCTCGGTTTCCGTATCCTCGACCGGCGTGCCGTGGTTCCGCACCCGACGCGGCATTACCAGGACGGGGACGCGATACTGCTGGCTCGGGATATTTGGGATTGATACCGGTTCCGCGCCTGGCGGCCAGAGCGCGACATTTGTTGGGAGTATGATCATGGCTGTTTCCGGATCGCCGACATATCGCCCGACGTTCATCCCGTTGATAGCGGTGGCACTGATGAGCTTGGCCGCCTGTCAAAACCCGAAGACCGATCCCATGCCCGGCGATAACATCGGCATCGTTCTAATGCACGGCAAGGGCGGAACGACATACCGCGTCGAATCGATCGGGTCCGATCTTGAGCGATCGGGGGTCCTGGTCGAAATGCCGTTGATGCCGTGGAGCGCGGATCGGATCTACGACAAGGGTTACGAGCAATCCATGGTGGAGATCGATACCTATGTCGACCGTTTGAGACAGGCGGGTGCGAAAAGAATCTTTATCGCCGGTCATAGCATCGGCGCAAATGCAGCACTTGGATACGCGGCGCGCCGTAAGGACCTTTCCGGTGCGATTTTGCTCGACTATGGGCATGTCCCCGGAATACCGGGTTTCGCGTCACGCCTGGCCGAAAGCGTCGCCGAGGCCCGATCGATGATCGCCGCCGGGAAGGGCGATCACACCGCCATCTTTAATGATCTTGGCGGCGCCAATAACACGGCGAAGAGCACGGCCCATGATATATTGAGTTGGTTCGATCCCGACGGGCCCGCGACGATCAAGAATAACGCGCCGAAGGTGTCACCCAACACGCCGGTTCTTTGCATCAAGAGTTCGAGCAGGTATCACGGCCGATGCGGCATGATCCTTCGCCTGCTGCCCAAGAATGCCATGAATCGCGTGAACACAGTGAACGTCGGTCACTTGGAAGCGCCCTCGGCGTCGTTCCGCCATGTCGCGAATTGGCTGCGGGACTTGAACTGACCGAAGACGGCCGCCACCGGATTCGCGCTCAGCGCTCGACGTTCACCACCATGCTGTTTTCGGCGATGCCGACACCTCGGATCGAGCGGAGCTGGGCTGTGACTTCATCCAGTCCGCCGTAGGGCAGCGGCTCGAAATCGAGCTTCCGGATCAACCGCGGGAGTGCCTCGCCGACGTCGCGGTCGAAGGCGTAGCATTTCATCATCTCGGTCCCGATGGGCGGCGAAAAGACCCATTCGAACGCCATCGCCGCGCTTGGAATTCGTTGCTGCGCCCCGCCCGAGATGAAAGCCGATTCGTGATAGCGGTTCGGAAACACCCGCATGACGACGCCGTCCGCCTGCCGGTAGAAACAGTAGAGGTAGCTGTCCCGGCTCACCTCGATGAACATGTTCATCTTCTGCTTCAGGTGATAGATCGGATTGGGCCCTCGGTCGCTGCCGATATGGAGCGATATCGGCCCGAGCTTGTCCGATTGCCGATCCTTGGCGAAGGTTTTCTTCGGTTTCATCGGAAGATCGATCGAGCTCGACCGAACGTCACCCTGCCAGCTCATCGTCTTGCCGCTGCCGTCCTTCATCGCCAATTGCAGGTCGACCTTTTCGCCCAGCACCCAATAACGGCCGCTAAAAATATAATCCCCCGTCGGCGTCGCCGCCATCTGGCTCGTTGCCGCTTTCCGCGCCAGCTTCAAGCCGCGCGTCCGCGTCTCCTTCGAGAGGATGGCATCGGCGACATTTATCGTTTGACCGGCGGCGCCGGCGGTCTTCTGCAATTCGTTGACGAGGCGCGCCGCGAACCATTTCCCGAACGGCGTTTGAATGCCGGACTCCCCGAACCGGACGCCCTGCGGACGTACCGTCCGCATCTTCTTCAGGCGCTGGCGGAAGAACAGGGCGCTCCGTTTCACCGCATCGGCGATCCCCATGGTCGCGGTGCGGTCGAAATCGTACTCGACGCGGTACCATCCGCTGGTCGCCGGGATGGCACCCGTCCGCGCATCCGTTGCCCGGTAGCGGACATAGACGGTCTTGCCGTCGACCTCGGGCTTCACCTCGCCGATGATCAGGATGTCGGCGCCGGCCTCGCGGATCAGCTTGCCCATCTTTTCCGAGGATTGACGGAGCTGATTGAACTCGTCGATATCCTTCGACACGATCTTGAGATCCTCACGCGCGACGTAGCGATCGTTCGGATCCTTGCGGCGGACCAATTCGGCGAGCAGGGAATCGCTGAGCATCTCAGCGAAATCCTCGGAAACGACCGACTTGTCCTTCCAGAAGGGCCAGATCGCGAGGCGGCGGACCGCGGGGCCCGAGGCCGGTTTCGGTTTCTCGTCCCGCCACCATCGTTTCAACTGCGCGGCCTTCTCCTTAAGCCGCGTGGACAAGGTATTTTTCCGTGCCGTTTCGGCCCGCGCCTCCTCGGCGGCGCGGCGGAGACCCGAAATCAACTCGTCGGCCACTTGGCGCACGACCTCGTGACGCGCATCGCGGGGATCCGCGGGCTTGTCGGATTTGCCGGTCTTGGCCGCAACCTGCCCGGCACCCAGAATTATGACCGCGCAGATCAAGCATATCGGAAATAATTTGGAGCCGGATCGCCTCATTTTTGCAGCCTCACTTCCATATTCCGTTCGGCATCGTCGACGCCTTGAAGGCCCTTCAGTGCGGCGATGACCGCGGTGTCGGGTTTATCTGAGACCACGGTGACGAGAAGAATCGGCGCGCTCAACGCCTTCATTTCGGCCACCTTGGTCACCGCCCCTTCGAGAACGGTATCGAATTTTCGGGCGTCGAACCCGGTTTCGACGGAGACCAGGAATTCGCGCGGGGATGCCGGTTTCCCGCCCGGTAGATTGGCGATCACGACCCCCGCCAGCACCACGGCGAGCACGATCAAAATAATTGTCCATCGAGTTCTTACCGCCATGTCACCCGCTCAATAGAGGTTCTTGCCCTTGATCTCGCCGCCACCTTTCGGCAGCCCGCCCGTCGGCGCCCGCGGACGATCCGGCCCGGTGCCGCCGCCCTCGATCACGATCCCGCCGATCGACCGGCGAGATCGATTTTTTGCGGCCGGCGACGGTTTCACCGTTTTCCCGGTCGCGGCCACGGGCCGGGCCGCTTCCCGCAACGCCTTCACGAGGTTGAGCCGTCCGCCCGACCTGACACGGCCGCTCAATACACCAATCCTGTCGACGGCGCGCAAGAGGCGGCGTTCGATCTCGAGACCGCCGAGCTTGGGGTTCCGAGCCCGCATCAGGGCGACCGCGCCGGCCACGATCGGCGTCGCCATCGAGGTGCCGCTCAATGCGTAATAGCCGCTTCGCGCTCGGCCGCGCGGCCCGGTTGGAATCGAACTGAGAATCTTGACGCCGGGGGCCGCGAGATCGACCAAAGCGGCACTGAAGTTGGAGAACTTGGCCAGGCGGTCGTTGCGGCCGACTGCGGCCACGGTTACCAAACCCGGAAGCCGAAACGCGCCCGGGTAGCGGGGATGACGGTCGGTATTCCGTCCGTCATTGCCGGCGGCGGCGACAATCGACACGTTCGCCTTCATCGCCGCCCGAAGTTCGCGCAACATGATGACGGAGCGCTGGCTTCCCCCGAGCGACATGTTGATGACGTGGGCCCCGTTGCGAACGGCATAGGCGATGGCCTCGATGAGCTTGGCGATCGAGCCGCTGCCGCAAGGACCGCCAAGCGCCTTCACCGCCATTATCTTGACGTCATGGCTGATCCCGATGATCCCGCGTCCGTTATTCGCCGCCGCCCCGATGGTTCCGGCGACATGCGTTCCGTGCACCTCGAAGCGGCCCTTCGTCGGGTGCGGTTTACAACCGCGTTTCGCCAGCGGCTCGAATTTAGCTCCCGGATCATTCGTGCCGTTGTAGAAGTTCCAGCCATGGACGTCGTCGATATAGTCGTTGCCGTCGTCATCGACTCTGTTGTTCGGTATTTCTCGGGGATTCGTCCAGATACGCCCCCTGAGCTCCTCGTGATCGAGTTGAATGCCGGTGTCGATCACCGCGACGATCACGCCCGTGCTTTTCGCCTGACGGTCCCAGGCTTTAAAGGCGGAAATCTTCGGTAGGAACCACATTTCGCCCAGTTTCGGATCGCTCGGCCGCGCATCGGCATAATAGATGAAGTTTCGTTCGGCGCTCGCAATCGCGGGGTCGGCCTCGAGACGGCGCAATGTCGCTTCCGGGTCTTCGCCGACGCGAAGGTCGGGCGCCTCCACGACAATCCCATCAAGGCCCTTCATGGTGTGGACGATGCGCGTGCCCTCGCCAAGCAAGCTCAGGAGATTAACCGACTCGCCCGGCGACCAGGTAGCATCGGATTGCCGTCCCGCCGACTTGATGAAGGAGATGACGATCTCGCCCGGTACCGCCTCATAGGGATAGCGCGGCGGATCGGCATCCTGGGCGCCCGCCGCGCCCACAAGCGCAATCGAAAGAATCAGGCTGGCGCCGAACCTATTGAACGAGAACATGGTCACCTTTCGGAATCGTTAGAAATGACTCTAAGGCATTGCGTCCCGAGGACAAAGCAGGGCGAACGTCATCAACGGGGGCGCCGTCGCTCCGCCATCAATCCGCGGGTATCCGGCAGGCTCGCCATCAGGCGACGGGCCACATCGTCGACCATGGAGGGGAAGATCTCGCCATCGCCGTGGAACCGGCCGGCCGAGAAGGCGCCGACGGGCAGGCTGAAGGGCGAGGTGGGGAGCGTTCCCTCGGACCGGCTCGCAGTATGCGAGGCACGCCACAATTGAATGTCGTCGGCGGCTCGGGCCAGGGTCAGGGTCAGGCCGAACTTGGCCTGGGCCCAGACCAGCAGAAAGGTCGTCTCGAACCCGCCGGTGACGGCATCGACGACCGCCTCGCAACGCGTCGCCTTGGCGAAACTTCGCCGGCCCGAAGCGGTCGAAAGATCGAGCGCCAAAGCGCGGAGCCGCCGGTCGCGCCGGTCCGGCCCGATCACGCGGTCGAACCGGTTGGCGAGATGGCGGGCAACGGCGCGTTCGACCATGCGGATCTGGCGGCCGTCCTTCAGCGAGGTCTTGAGCGGCAGCAGAACCACGCAGCGCGGCGGCGCATCGTAGAACGCACGCTCGGTCTTGTAGAGCACCGTGCGCTCGTAGCCGGTGGATTCCGGAGCATCGGCGCCCTCGGCCTGGTAGCGGACCTCGGTGCAGGCGCCGAGGGCCAGCAGGAGGATCCCGACCGTGCCGAGATGTCGGATTCGTTCAGTCCAGCGCATCGAGCCTGACCCATCCAAAAAGGGCCCCAGGTGCTCGAACGAACCCCATGGTGCCGTCGCGGTTGGTCCGAAGCACCGTCACCGGGCGCCGTCCGGGCAGGGAGAGCACCGGCGGTTCGGCCCGCATGGCGCCTGCGTAAAGCGCCAGACGGCGTTTCCGCGGCCAGGCAAGGCGGCCGCCGAAGCTGTCCGGGCGGACGCGTTCCCAATTGTCCTTGCGAAGGCGTTTCGGCGGCGTCAGGAAGCGTCGGCTCCAGGCGGCGCTCCCGGGTGCGGCGTCGAGGCGCGGCGTATAATCGCTGCCGTCTTCGCGGAAACCGAAGCGAAGCCGTTGCAAGAGGGCCGCCGGGGTCAACGAACCGCCCGCGGCGGCCGTGAGCGCCTTTTGGATGATCTCATCCGCGCGGGCGGCGAAACCGGCCCCGTCGTCGGGCAGGCCGAGAAACACCACGGGCGCGCCGGCGCCGCCATCGTTCCGCTTCATGGCACGAAGATCGAAACGACCGCCGCGGAGACCTATCTGGCGCGTTCCGATCGGAAAGTCGATCAGATCCGCGTAGCAGGCCGGCGCCAGGATGAGGGTCGCCGCCCGGGGCGTAACCGGGGCTTGATCATCCGCCGGACAGCGACCCTCGTTACCAGCGGCAACACCGCTGATCCAGACGAACCGCCGGGCGCCGGGTGCGGCGGGACGGTCGAGAAAGGCTTGCAGCTTGGTTGAAATTTCGGCCGGCGTCGTATCCAGGTTGAGATCGACGCGATCGAACCCGATCCGCTTCTCGATCATCTCGCGGACGACGCCATCACGGCGCCAGACATCGGTCCCCTTGTCGATCAGCGCGATGAAAGCCTCGCTTCCACCTAACGCTTTCGGTACGGCGGCCGCTTCCGCGGCCGGCATCGCGAGCCATGAGAAGGCGGCGGCGAGAAGGATCAATTTTCGGTACATGGGTCAGCTCTCTCCTCGATGGACGGAGGCCCCGCAATGCCGGCCCAGAGCACCCGTTAGCGCAATCCGACCGGCGACGGCGGTTCCGTCGACCGTGATGTCGTCGATGAAAACGTGCCGGTCGGCCTGCGTATAGCGGGCTCGGATCGATTGGCTTTGGCGATAGCCGGGCCCGATCAGGCGATGCAGACCGCCCAGCAGCAAGGCATCGACGCGGCGCGGAAAGACACGGATCGCCGCTCCTCGGGCCGCCGCCGGATGGCGCCGCTGGATGCGGCGGACCCAGGCGCGTTCGCCGCGAGTGCCAAGGCCGCCCGACTGACGAACGAACCCGCTGTAGCGATCGAGATTCATTTTCCAAGGGGCCGATGCCGATTGGTCGCTGTAGAGCGCGCCGCCGGCCGTCATCAGGGCCACCCGCATGCCGTAGCATTGCTTGAAGACGCCGAACAAGGCTTCGCGCCGACCCGACCCCTCCGGCCAGGCTATGTCGATCCGGGGGCCTTCGCCATGCTCGAAAAGCTTCAGCAAGGGGCGACCGGTCGCGATCGCGCTTCGGCTCGCCTCCCGTTCGGCGGCGACGATTTTCGGTTTCGGCGCGCGCGGCGCGGATTTCATGGGTGTTGGCGGAGTCTCTATTGGTCTGACCACCTTCGGCGGAATTTTCTTCTGCACGACTTTCTTCGGCACGACCTTCTTCGGCGAAACAGGGATCGGTTTAACGGATATCGGTTTTGCCTGCTTCGGCGTCATCGTCTTCTTCGCCAATGGCTTGATGGTTGCTGGACGAAGGCGCGGTGCCGAATCTCGCTTCAAGGGCTTGATCGCCTTGATTGGTGTCGGCGGCGCTTCGGTTCGCAAAGGGGCAACGGTCCGTTTCTTCGCCGGAGCCTCGGATGGGCGGGGCGCCAGGGGTGTTACCGGTCGCGGCAGCATCGCCATCTTCGCTGCCGGCGGCGGCGGCAAGTGCACCATCACCGGCGCCGTGGAACGTGGCGATACCTGGGTCGGGACCGGTTTCGTTGCCGGGACCGGCTTGAGGACGGGTATCGGGCGCGGCAGCGTGTCGTCGAGCCAGGGGCTCAGCAACACCACCACCGCGATCCCGATCGAGACCGAAATGGAAAGAAGTTCGGCTCGGCGTCCCATTGGCCTAGTTTTCGAGGCTGTTGAAGTAGACGAGTTCCATATCGTCCGCGAGGTTCGAGAGTTCGCGGAGACGCTCGGCCGGCGACATCAGAGCTTCGCCGTTCTCGACCGCGAAACTGCGATCGCCTTTCTTGGCGCCCATGACCTCGGCGCGGCGGCTTTCCACTTCGGGCGCGACCGGCTTCGGTGCCGGCTTGACCGGCCGCGTCGCCACGTATTTGGCGTCGCCGATCGGCGGCGGAACTGCTTTCGCCACCTTCTTCGGCGCGGGCAGCGGATCGACGACCGGCGGGGCCGTCTTTTCGAGCGCAGCCCGCGGCGTCTTGACCGGCGGCGCCGGCTTCTCGAGCGAGCGGGCCTGGATCCGTTTCATCGATTGCTTCACCGCGGCATCGAGACCCTTGGCGGGCGTCTTCGGCGCCGTTACCGGCTTGGTGACGCTGGCTTGAGGACGCTCGCCCTCGAAGACAGACTGGATTTTCTCGGTGACCGAGCCGACCTTGGCGACCGTCGCTTCCGACAGGCCGAGCTGGCGGGCCGCGTCGCCATCGGCGACGAGGTAGAAGATCGCCGCGCCGACCACGAGATTGAAAATCAGAAAACGCATTGTTTCTCTCCTTATCCGGGGCGTGTCATTCGGGCTGGTAGACTAGGACCTGCTGTTGCTCCTCGGCCCGGCTGCGCGCGACCAGTAGGATCGCCCGCAAGACGGCGGAAACCGGCAGGCCGACGACGGTCGACATGAACGCCATGCTGAAATGTTCGGTCAGGCCGCGGATCACGCCCTGGATCGTCGACGGAGACAGGATCTGATCCGCAAGACCGCCGATGCCGAGACTGATGCCTAAGAGGGTGTAGGTCAGCGCCAGGGTCGCGATCCCGTTCGCCGACTGGACGCCGGTCTCGAACCAACTCCGATGACCGGGTGCATGCGGCGGGATCGCCCGCATCTGCACGAGGCTCAGGATCGACATGTAAACGAGGCCCGCGAACATCATCACGAAAAGGATTCCGAAGATCCGCGTCGCCCAGTCGACGACCTCGGTGACATCCATCGAGGTCGCGGTCACGGCCACCGCCAATATGAGGACGGCGAGGCCGAGAAAACCGCTCATGGCGCGCGATCCCGCACCCAATGTCTTGGCAACGACGCGCATCGATCAACGCCGCCGCCGGGTGGCAACCAACAAGGACTTGCTGGACAGACCGAGTTGCTCGAACCAGTGGTCGATCACCGTCAGATTCTTCTCGGTTGCGGAATGGACCAAGAAGGAAAGATCGTAATTTTCGAACGCGCGCCGAACGGCCGGGCTGTTGCGGCCGGTCAGCGTCTTGTCCCGCAGGACGATCCGCTCGAGATCGATGAGCCGCTTCTGCGCGATCGTCGACTTGGTGTGCCGCTCGCGCTGGCTCATGTTGGGATCGAGGATGGTCTCAAGCATGATCGCGCGTTCGCGCTCCATGTTCTCGACGCTGCCGGCGGCCGCCGGGGCACTGACGGCCGAAACCGCCAGGAGAGCCGCGACGGGAAGAAATTTCAGGGTGGTTTTCATGATCTTGTCTCCTTCAAAAGGGTCTGGGGATCAAAAGAGCTCGATGGCGTCGGCGACGGAGGACCGGGCGGTCTTCTCCACCGCATCCGGCTGGCCTTCGGCGACTTCCTCACGCAGCCCCATGGCATCAAGCGCCACCAGCTTCGCCATCAGGCCGACGATATCGCCCTCCTGCTGAAGGATCTGGAGATCGCCCTCGGCCTCGGCGAGGAGTTGGCGCAGAAAATCGGGCTTGTTCTTGGCGTCACCGGCCACATCGAGCTTCGCCTTGTGCGGATGCGCGTCGATCTTCGACAGAAGGGCGTTAATCGCCGTGACGTTCCGCGCGTAAAGCTTCGAGTATTTCGAGTTCGACGTCAGGCTGGTGGCGAAGAGCTTCGCGTCGATTTTGTCGGCGGTCCGCCCAAGCCGGGCCCGCGCCGCCGATTGTCGCTGCAGCAAGGCCGTTTGACCGGGCGTCTTGGCGCCGTTTTGGCGGTCGAGCTTGCGGAGCAGGCGCTGATAGACCTTGACCCGGGTCCGCAGGTGCTGGCTTCGCATCCTTTGCTGCTCCTGAACGAGGCCCAGATAGGCCTTCTTCTCCGCCAGGAACTGGTGCTTCAGCTCGATCTGGATATCGCCCTTGGCTTGGTCGATGGCAGCCTGCAGGTCGTTCAGGGTCCGCAACTTCAGACCGATCTCGGATTCGTTGTCCCGCAGCGCTTCCGCGAGCGGCGAGCCGGAGAAGTCCTTGTCGAGGGCCTTCTTCAGACTGGCGCTCGGCAACCGCACCAGGCGTTCCGTGACGGAAGGTTTCCACGCGGTGTCGGGCAGGCCGGCATGCGCGGTCCCCGGGGCGACGGCAACCGTACTCGCGAGTAGCCCCGCGAGAACGAGAGCGCGCATTCCGGGCGTCTTTAGGCTAAGTTCAAACATGGGGTTACTCCTTTCGGGGGATGGGATCACTTCCGCTTCCAGAACTTGATCCGCTCCAATTCGGAACCGACGCCGGGGCCGACGTTCAACATCGAGAGCTCATGGGAATCGGGCACCGAGCGGCGACCGGTCAGCAAATCCATCGTATCGATGAACGAAGCGCCGTTCGCGAGATAAAGGTCTTGACCCTTGAAGGCCGTCTCGAAGCGTCCGAGATTTTTCTGGGCGCGCCCGAGATCGCCGCCTTTAACGTAATTGACGATGCCGACCGCGTAGGCGCGCATGCGCTCCTCGAGACCCACATGAGCGGCCTCGGGACCCAATTGCGACTCGCATTTCTCGAATAGTTTGGCACTCGCCAGAAAACCACCGGCACTGCGGGATTTCCGGGCCTCGGCATCCAGTTTCATCGCATCGACAACGCAGTTGCGATGCTGTTCCATGGCCGCGATCTCGCGATAGCGTTCCTGCTTGAACCGGATACCCTCGGACGGACCGACCGTGGTCTGACAGGCCGAAAGCGCGGCCAGGGCGGTAACGGCGAAGATTCCGGCCAACGCGCGTTTGCGGCCTCGGATGGAATTGGCCCGCACGGGTTTGGAATGGCTCATAACACGACTCCTTTGATAACTGTCTGGAGTCGGCTATGGACGGGTTTGGCGAATTATTCGCGGAAATCGACCGCCTCGCCTGTTTCCGCCGGCGTTACTCGATCCGGATGTCCTCGCCGGAGAGGTGGAAGACGCGCTTCACGGCGATCTTGTTGCCGGCGTCGTCCTTGCCCCAGTATTCGACGGTGACGGTCTCGTTATCCAAGGTAGTGGAGACCAAATGGCGGGGCTGGGTCAGCATGCCGCCGGCATTGATCCGATATTTGACCAATGCGCTGAGGCATTTCTTCTGCTCGATATAGCAGATCTTCCCTTTCGTCAGGGTCACGCCGACGCCGCCGCGTTCCACATAGCGCCGGGCATGATGGTATTTGTTGAGGCCATTGACCATCTCATATCGCACCCGATCGATCTCGAGGCTGAATTTCGAGGCCTTTGCCTCTTCGCCGGCGGCAGCCGACGCCGAACCAAGTACCAGCGCCAGTAAAACAAAGAATTTCAACATGATTTCGCGTCCCAAGATTTCCGCAACATGCTGCCGATGCCGCGCCCGAACGTCAACCGCCCTCGATCCCGACCACCCTCATCGGCGAAGCCGGTAGGCAGCCTCGCGGATGGAGACGCCACGGGCCGTCAGTTTTCGCGCCAGCGTCCACCAGGCGGCCCCCTCGATCACGCGGCCGGCGCCGGGGACGTTCTTGGCGAGCCAGCCGGTCGTTCCGTCTACCGGATGGCGTGCCGCAAGGATGCGGACCCGCATTTCAAGATCCTCGGGCAAGCGGCGGGGCAGACGAATCTTCCAACGCAGCCGCCCCGGGCTTGGACCCAGCACCACGACTTCGTCGAATTCGCGCCGCCCGGAGGCCGACCCCCGCTCGTAGCGGCCCCACAGAAAAATGCCCTCGGATTCGGCCGCGGCGATGATTTCAAGCGCGCAAAGACCGCGTAGGACACCCGCTTCGAACTCGCGCGGCGTCAGCAGCGGCACCTTCCGTTCCCTCGGTTTGGATTGACCGAAGCGGACGGCGGCGCAGCTCTGTCCTTCGGGCGCGCGGTGCTCGATGACATTGATCGCGACGTCCTCCTCGCCCGGCCCGCGATACTCGAGCCAGCGCTGAAAGAGGGCAGCCTTCAGGGATACCAAGCCACCTTCCCTTTCGGCCGCACCCAACACCTGGTCCAGTTCACCCAGGCGGCCATCCTCGGCGAGGGCTCGCCAATCCGCGAAATAGGCTGCCACGAGACCGAAACTTATGGCGGCCAGGGCGACGAAGACCACGCCGCCGCCGCCGAAGAGCCGCCAGACCCCGCCCGGAGACCGTGTTTCCTCCGTGATTACAACGGGAGGCGTCGCCGGCATGTCGGGACCGTCCGCACCGATTTCGGAAAGCGCCTCGGCGAAGGTCTCGGCGCGGACCAATCGGCAGACGCCGGCGCCAAGACGATGTTCACTCAGCCAGGCATCATCGATCTCGGCCCCGTTCCCGGCGGGAACGACGAGCGTCACCCGCACGCCGTCCCGCGCCAGCGCGGCAACCATGCCGCTGGCCCGGTCTAGCTTGGCGGCAAGGTGGTCGACGGGAAGGATATTGAGATCAAAATCCACTTCGCCGGTTGCGATGACCACGTTCTCAGCCCCGGCCGAGGGGGCCATCAGCCGATCTCCGGCCCGTGCGGCATGAGCGAGCAGGATGCCGAGCTGCCAGCTATAGCCGTCCTCGATGGTCTCCGCGAGGTCGACCCGATAGGAGGCATGGCCGAATAGGCGCTGCACGACACCGGTCGGCTGGCGCACGAAATTTTCGTAATTGGCGCTGATCGGCAACGGCATCGCCTTGCCGGCCAGGCAGACGACGGAATCGACCTCGGGATCTTCCTCGGTAATGCGCTGCACCTCGACCGGACCCGCGGTCGTCGCGATGCAGATGCCGAGAGACGCGCTGGCCGTCACCTGAGAAAGACCTCGCTGTCGATGTTTCGAAGCGCCGCCACGAGATCGCTTCCGGCATCGAGGAGAAGTTGGACCCGGCCGTCGCGCGGCGTCGGCAAGGATATTTTTTGCACCAATTGACCGTCACCGCAAACGAACAGGCTGCTCGGCTGGGCCGCTTTGTCGGTGAGTTCGATAATGACGTAGAGTTGGTCCGAATCGGCACGCGACTCGCGAAAGGCGAGTCGGCACCCCTCGGCCTCGCGGGTTTGGATGGCGCCGCTGCTTGCCGCCGCGACCTGGGGCAGGCGAACCAGCGCCGTGTTCCGGAGCAAGGCCTCGAAATCCCGGCGGAGGTCCAGATTGTCCGACACCGCGCGGACCAGTTCCGGTTTCGGCTGGTAGTCGGGATCGGTTGCATAGCGGTAGAGGTCCGCGAAGCCGATCGCGGGCCGGTCTCCGTTCCCCTCTAAAACGGACTCGCTCAACGCCTTGGCATCGAGCGCGCGGCGGACGAGCGCCAGAGCGGCGGGGTCCAGGACGGTTTCGTCAGTGGTCATTTTCGCCTCCGTAAAGTATCCGGAACTGACGCGTGAAAACGTCGCGATCCTCTGCGAAGTCGGGCGCCCAATCCTGCGCGGCGCAGTCATCGGCGAATTCGGTGACCTCGCGGCGGAGCGCCAGCAGCACCGAAACGCCGGCGGCAAAGCCGTCGATCATCTCGGGCGATTCGAGATCTTCCTCGGAAAATCCCTGGCGCGAATTGCCGCGAAAGGCCTTTCGTGCCTCCGCCATCAGCATGCCCAATGGTTGATCGGTGCCGGCGCGCGCACCTGCGTGATCGAAAAATCGATCGGCGGCGCGGACCGCGGTGATCGAGACGACATTGTCATCGGCCCATTCCGGCTCATCCGCCTCCGCTTCGACCAGGCCGCTGAGATCGAGATCGGGCCGAAGCGCCATCGCAAGCTCGATCGCCTCGCCGCGGCGCGCCGTCGCCAGAACATGCAGGACGGCGAGCAGCGTTCGCTCCAAGCGATCAGCAAGCGCGTCATAGTCGGCGAGTCGGGCGCCGTAATCAGTTTCCGCGGACTCCTCCAGAAGACCATCGCTCAACCGGTCGTGGCGGAGCGCATTGGTGATCCGGTTCTGCACCCGGCCGAAAACGGCGTTCCGCAGGACCGAGCGCGACACCGCGATGGCGACACCCGGTCCCAAGGCAATCTCGGCGGCGGTCTCGCTCTCGCGGCCATTCAGGAATTTGATCGCATCGAGTGGCGCCTGGCCGAGTTCCATCAACGGGTCGATCGCGGTCTCCAGCACCTCGACCGCCGCATCGATAACGTCGGGGTCGATCTCGCCGGCTTCGAAATCGCCGCCGATGCTGCGGGCACCGCCGAGGCGATATTGATCCAACGCGTGTTCCATGACCCGGCGCAGCTGGATCGCCGCCTCGAAGACGCTTTGGTAGGTCTTGAAATCGCTTCCTTCCGACCCGTCGCCTCCATCCAACGATGTGTCGAGCCAAAATTCGAGGATTGCCGCGTCATCGACCGCATGAGGGCCGGTGCGGCCTTCCGTCCGGGCGTTGATGAATTCAAGAAAGTGATAATTCTTGCGTTGGTGATGAGCGCTCGGCAGTTGATCGCGGAGATAATCGTAAAGTGCCCTCGAGAGCGCGTTCGCCGCCTCGGCGACGACGGCGCGGGGCGGCACCTCGCCGCGAAGCGGTTCCGTCAGCGCATCGATCTCGGCATAACCGATCGTGGTCATGAGAAACTCCACGAACGCGGATAGAAACGGCATGCGGCCGAAGGAGATGACGAAGCGGTCCGGGCCCTCGCCGATCGCGACACCGTCGCTCTCGATTTGGAGACCCGGCTTGAGGGGTTCCGAATCTTGCACGAAAGCGCGGAACCGGTTCGGCCGCGCGGCGCCGCTATCCCAAAAAAACGCCTCGAAGCGGCCGCCCCGCCGGTCGCAACCGGCGGCGACAACGAAAAGGTAGGCCAGCTCCAGCATGGCGCGGCCGTAGCTTCGGCACGAGATGGCGCGAGCCAGTTCGCGACAGGTCTTGGTGGTGTATTTCGGGCCATCATCGACGGTCGTCTCCTGCAGGGCCTGGAAGGCGGCGATCAGTTCGCCGCTCTTGCCAGCCTCGATAAGTAGTTCATCCGTCGAGACGATCTCCATCGTCCTATCTCTCCCGTCATGAGCTTCGCGCGATATTCCCGGCGCAGCCGCCGAACCTTGCGAACGTATTTCCGGGTCGCCGGAATCACTCGCGCGCGCGGCAGGTCACCGACCGCCGATCCGCCATTATAGTAAGAGAGAGCGAGATCGACACGTCCGCGATAGCGCTTGAGCAAACGGCGCAGAAAATGGAGACCGAGACGAATATTGATACGGGGATCCCAAAGCAGGTCCGGGTGTATCCCGTATTCCGATCGCGAGGTCGCGGGCATGACCTGCATCACGCCACGGGCCCCCTTGTGACTTTCGGCGCGGGGATCGAAATAGGATTCCGCATGTGCCACCGCCAAAGCCAGCGGGACCGAGACCCCGATATCGCGCGCCTCGCGGCGCACCATGTCGATCACCTCGTCGCGGCTGAAACGGGGGGTACGAAGCCGGGCATCGGCGGCGCATCCCGTCAGCAGAACACCGGCGAGGGCGACCCCGCCCAGCAGCAGCGCTCTCCGTGACGGGCGGGTTGTGAGTTGGGTCCGGAACATTACCGGCGCTCCCGGTGCGCCGATCCGCGCGCCAGATAATCCGGAATACGGCCGGCGCTGAAATCGTCAAGCGTCGGGCGGGCGGCGCGGCGCCGTGCCTCTATCGTGCCGTCGAAATCGTCCAGACCGGCGACGGAAAATACCGGGCGGCGCGACGGCTTGGCCCAGGCGATCTTGGGCTCGCGTCTTCCAGGCTCGATTTGAGGCTCGATTTCGTCCTCGAAATAGGCGCGGCCGTCGCGGGCGACTTTCAGAACCACGCGTTTTCGCTGTTCGACCGCGTTCTTGGCGATGATCGCCTCGGCGAAGCGCCGCTCGAGCCGCAGCACCTGGCGGGCGAATTTCTTGGGCGCCAGCCCGCCCGGCTTCGACTTGGCGAAGCGGGCGAGCGCAACGCGCCATTTCTGGTCGGCCTTCTTGAAATGCTCACCGAGCAGCTTGAGGCCAAGGCGGATATTTTCGCGGGCCCGCCAAAGCGCATCGGGTTCGAGCCCATGGGCACGCGCCATCTCGGGCGTCAATTGCATCACGCCGCGGGCTCCCTCGGGGCTTTCGAGATCGTCCGCGAAGCCGGATTCGACCTTGACCACGGCCAGCGCCAGCGAGGGCGGGACTACTGTTTCCCTCGCCTCGCGGATCACGAGCTTCTTGACGTCGGCCTTCGTGGCCGCGGATGCGGGGGTCGCCGCAGCCCATAGAAGGACTCCGGTCATGACCAGATAAGTCAGTGTTTTCAATCGTTTCATCTTATTTCTCCTCGGCATCGACACGCGCCAGCGCGCGGAGCCAGGTCTCGTTCAACATGGAGACCACCAGATTGTCGGTATCGATCCGGGCGCGGGCGGCGAGTGCCTCGGCCATCGCCACATCGGGGCCAAGTGCGAGAATGACGCGGCCGGAAAAATTCATCCGGGCGGGATCGGCAGGTTTCAAGTCACGGTCGAGGAAGCGGCCGCCGTGGTAGACCAGCAAGGTGTCGTCGGATCGCGTGGCGGCCGTGGCTTGGGCCGGGGTCTCCGGGGCGGCGGGTGCCAGTTTCGCGGCGACGATCCGGTTCGATTCCGTCGTCGCCTTCGCGGTCTCGCCGGCGGCCCCCATCGAGACCATGGCCAGGATCATGATACTGAAGAACGCCATCGCCAATGCGAGGGCGACTTCCGTCATGGCGTTGCCGTAATGCGTCTCACCCATTTCGGGGTCTCCTCGAATGAACCTTCGAGAGAGGCTATGGACGCAACAGGGTGATTATTCGGAGATGTCGGTGTCGGGCGACGTGCCCTTGGCCAGTTTCTCGTCGGGCACGATTCTCTCGGCGACTGCACTGGCGATCGAGCCGTAGCCAACGGCGCGCGAGCCGTCGTATTCCGCCCGGCCGGCATAGGAGATCGCCCGATCCACTTCACCGATCCAGGCCAAGGCCTGTCCCACTTCGTAGATGAATTTGCCGCGGCTCGCATCGAGGGCCGCATGAGCGGTGTTCCGCGCGTCTTCCAATTGACCTTTTTTGGCCTGTACGATGGCGATGTGTCCCAGGGCGCCCGCGCGCTGGGTTTCCTTTTTCTGGTCCTGAATCCGACCCGCAACTTCCAGGGCCTCGCGGTAATCGCCATTGGCGGCGAGTTGCCAGGCCAGGCTCTTATAGGCCAAGTTCCGTTCGAACCGATCGGACAGACCCGCCGCGACCTGTACCCCGTAGCGCAGAAGGTCCCGCGCCTCGTCGTGCCGCTTTTTCTCGATATAGGCGGCGGCAACCCAGGTGGCCGCGCTCGCCTTCGGCAGACTATTTGGCATTTCGCGCGCATAGTCGGCGCCACCCTCGAGATCGTCATTCCGCGCGATTGAACTCGCGATACCGCTGAGCGCCCAATTCCGCGTGCTTTCCGTGGCAATCGCCCGGGCGTTTCGGGTCGCCCGACCGACCTCGCCCACGCCGGCCAATTCCCTGGCCATCGACTGGCGTCCGGAATCGCGCTGATAGTCTTCCTTCAAGCGACTGAATGTCGCCTCGCCGCCCGAAAAATGTGCGTTGGCGCGCGACCACGCGCCCGCTTTCGCCAGCAATCCGGCAACATGGAATCGATGATACAATTCGTTCTTGGAGAGAAGCGAGAAGGCGCTTTCCGCAGCGTCGGCCGTCCGGATCATACCGTCTTCGTCGTCCTGCTTCTTGTAATGTGCGAACAGGGCACTGAACGCGTACATTCGATCTTCCGCGGTCTCGATCGAGCGGGCAACCTCCGTCGCTTGCTCGACTCCCGCCGTCTTCACCAGCCCGTACATCGCATGGCGCAACGCATATCCGCGCTCGGACCGGTCGTGAATTTGGCGGGCCATGGCGAGCGCGCCGTCAAGATCGCCAAGCCGGGTTCGTGCGCCAATGATATAGCCGGTGCCGTACTTTCGGTCGCTCGCCTTCGGAATTCGCCGAATCAAGGACATCAACCGATCCAGTGTCGCCTGAGCATCACCGATCTCGCCGGTCGCGGCGGTGGGTGCCGACCGGCGTGGCGGCCGGCGCCGTTTCCGTTTCTTGGTGGAAGAGGCGGGCGGCGTCAGGGCGGCCAGGCGCCGCTTCGCCAGCCGGGCAAACGCGCCCTTCGGAAATTGCGCCAGATAATCCGCGTAATCAGCCGAATCCTTGCTGTCCTGGATCGATTGCCAAAACACGATCTCGGATGTCACGCCGGCGTTCGGTTTCGGAGCGGGTTCGGCCCTGCCGTCACCCGGTTTGAAATAGAAGTTCCCCTTCACCGACGAGTTGATCCACGGGTCTTGCCGGCCGTTGGTCGCCGCCGAGACGCGGGTCGCCGTTTCCTTGAAGACATTCTCCAAGGTAAGACCCGGCTTGCTCAAGACCCTCAATAGCTCGCCGGTGAAGACGCCATGCCCGCCTTTCGGCCCGTCTTCCGCGGTCTGTCCCGGCGCCGCGGAATAGAGAATCGCCGTTCCCTTGATCCCCGCCGGGATGACCGGGACTGACAAGCCGCGCGCCGCCGACCGGGTCCGCTTCGGCAAGGGGTTGTCGCGGCATGCATCCAGAATGACGATATTGAGCTTCGTCCCGGCGCGCTCCATGGCGCCTAGAAAATCGCCGGCGGGTATGCCTTCGTATCGCAGATCGGCTTCGGTCTCGACCTCGGCGTCGGCGGGGATCAGCCAATTCTTGCCCTGCGCCTGAATGCCGTGGCCCGCATAAAAGACCAGCCCGACCTCGGCCCGCGCCAACCGGCCTTCGAAATCATCGAGCGCGCGGGCGAAGTCCCGGCGGCTGGCGTTCCGTTTCAGGATGACGTCGAAACCGAGCGATTTCAGCTTCGCCGCGATGCCTCTCGCATCGGTCGTTGCGTTGTTGAGGTCGGGGAGCGTCGAATATTTGTCCGTACCGATGACCAGCGCCACCCGCTTGGCCGCGTCCGCGGCACTCGCGGCGACCAAAAGCAGAGCGGCGATGACGATGGTGCGGATCAACCTAAGTCTCCCTCTTCGCCTCGACTATGACAGGATCAAGGGTGGTTTCATAGGTCTCCCGCCGGAATGCCCAATCACTGCCGGCCGGCCTGGCCGGCGAAACGGCCGAAGAGACGGACGAGATCGTTCAGCAGGCGCCGTTCGCGCCGTTGGCGAGCTTGATCGGCGCGGCGCTGGCGTTTGGTCTCGACATGCCGGCGTTTCTCGGCGTTGCGGGTGGCGCGGAAGAGTTCGCGGCCGCGCTTGCGGGCGATTTTCGTGAAATGGCCGTTCGGAAAACGTCGCACGAAACGCCGGTGGCCTTGGAAATCGTCGCTCTGTTTCAACCGGTACCAGGCGATGAGTTCGGCCGCATCAACGGGTTTTACGTAATCGCGATGCACGAATGCGGGTGCCCCATCGGGCAATCGGATGCGATACCATGGCCGGCCGGTCACGCGGCCCGTGACGACCAGCCCCGCATCTCGCTGGGCAGTGCCAAGATAGCCGCCTTCGACCGAGGGCGACGCCCGAAGGTTGACGTTTTGGAGCGCCACGAAGGTCGCCTCCGTCTCAATGACAACGGGAGACGGAGCCGCGCGCGGCGAGAGGCGAGCCAGCCTATTTCGGGCCAGCTTGGCGAAAACGCCGCCCGGAAACTTCTCGAGATAGGCCTCCAAATCGGCGGGGTCGTCGCTCGTCTTGATCGAGTTCCAAAACGCAATCTCGACCGAATTGCCGAGGGGCGGCGGCGGTGGCGGCGCCACCACCGTACCTTCCCCCGCCTCGAAGACGAAATCACCTTGATTGAAGCGCACATCCTGGAGACGCCCCCAGCGCGGCGTCTGCGCGGCATCGGTCAGGCCGGCCATCGACTGCGAGAGGAAGAGGCCGAGTTCATCGCCGGTGACATAACCGTCGGTATTCGCGTCGGCCCGCGCCTCGCCCCGGATGGCGCGAAGGAAAAGCTCACGGAAACTGCCGTCGTCCCGCACTTCCTGGCCGGCGTCGCCGGAGGTCAGGAATTGCCGCACCGGTTTCGCCGTCTTGGCGCCGATGGCGGCGGGTGCGGCGGCGGCCCGGGCCCGGAAGATCGTGCCGGAGAAGCAGGAATCGAATATCGACAGTACATGCTTCGCCTCGGCAAGCCGCACCAACCCGCCGAAATCACGCATGTGGAGAGCCTTCACCTTGAACGCGGGATCGGCCGCAAGGGGGGCATCGGCCGGCACCAGGAAGCCTTCGCCGCCGATCGTCTGGCCATGTCCCGCGAACCAGAGGAACAGCCGGGCCTCGGGCTCGGCTCCCTGAATCGCGAAGAATTCCTTCAGGGTCCGGGACAGGTCGGCTGAATCGAGATTGAGCTTCAGGGTCACGTCGAAGCCCCGGCGCTCCAGCTCCCGCGCCACGGCGCGGGCATCGGCCACCGCCATTTTCAGGCGGGGCCAGCCATGGGTGTAGTCGTCGATGCCGATCACGAGGGCGCGGCTGTCTCCATAGAGGCGCAATTCCGGCCCGCTCGGAAGCACCGCGCCGCGCGGTCGGATGGTCAACCCCCGCGAGCCAGCCGCCGAGGCGTCCGCCATCCCGGCGGCAAAAAAGGCAAGCGCGCCGAGCGCGCCGAGCGCGCCGAGGATTAAATCTCGCGTTGGACCGGCCATCCGTGCTCTCTTCCCGTGCTCCGCGTGGTTATGCAAACCCGGAGCCGGTTTTTCCATGCTGCCGGAGGTGACCGGACGGGTCAATGTGGAGCCGCGCGGGTTCGCCTGTCCCCATCGCCCGCCTATATAAAAGAAGTCCGTCGAGACCAACCGATTAGATGGAGACGATCGTGAGCGAGGAAGCGCCGCTGCCCCTGTCGGGCGTTAGGGTGATTGAGTTCTGCCAGACCATCATGGGCCCGTCCTGCGGTCTCGTCCTCGCCGATCTGGGCGCCGACGTGATCAAGGTGGAACCGGCGCCGGGCGGCGACAAAACGCGCCAGCTGGCGGGGTTCGGTACCGGATTTTTCACTGCCTTCAACCGCAACAAGCGCGGCATCGCGATCGACGTGAAAAGTGCGGCTGGCCTAGCGGTGGCACAAAAGCTGATCGAGTCCGCCGACGTGGTGATCGAGAACTACGCCCCCGGCACCATGGATCGCCTCGGCATCGGCTGGGAAGAGATGTCGAAGCGGAATCCGGGGCTGATCTTCTGCTCGATGAAGGGGTTCCTGTCCGGGCCTTACGAGAATCGGCCGGCACTGGACGAAGTGGTGCAGTTCATGGGCGGCCTCGCCTATATGACGGGACCGCCCGGTCAGCCGCTTCGCGCCGGCTCCTCGGTGATCGACATCATGGGCGGGACCTATGGGGTGATCGGCATCATGGCCGCCCTTCGCGACCGCGACCGCACGGGCAAGGGCCAATTGGTCAAGAGTGCGCTCTACGAATCGACCATCCTGCTGATGATGCAGCACATGGCGGGCGGAGCGGCCCTGCAGCGCGAGGTGCCGCCGATGACCCAGCGCCTCCGCGCCTGGTGCGTCTACGAGTGTTTCGAGACCAAGGAAGGCGACCAAATCTTCATCGGCATCACCAGCGACAACCACTGGGAACGGTTCTGCAAGCGCTTCGGCCACGAGGATTTGCTCGACGACCCGACGCTGAAAACCAACGAGGACCGGGTCGCCAACCCGGATCGGGTGAAGCCGCTGGTCGCGGCCGCCTGCATCGAGCACAGCAAGGCCGAGATGTCGGCGATCGCCGAGGAGATCGGCATCCCCTTTGCCCCCGTCGCAAAGACGGAGGATCTCTACGACGATCCGCACCTAAACCACGATGGCCGGATGTGCGTGACCGACCTGCCGGACGGACGCACGACCAAGCTGCCCCGAATTCCGGTCGAGGTCGGCGACCATCAGTTCGGCCTTCGCATTCAGCCGCCGGAGATCGGCGAGCACTCACGCGAGATTCTCAAGGATCTTGGTCTCGACGACACGGCGATCGCCGAGCTCGAGGCCTCGGCCGCGGTGAAATCCAAGGATCTCGCCGACGCGGCGGAATGACGGTGAATGCCGGTTAGACCCCGCGCGACGCAGCGACCAGAGTCTCCTGCATTTCGTCGTCGCGGACGGCGCCGATCAGCTCGGTCACTTTGTCGATGCCGCGCTCGTCGCACCAGGCCTCGAGATCGTCGATGATTGCCGTCAGGGCGGTCGGGTTGCGAAAGCCCGCATAGCCGATGCCGACGCCATGCGCGCCCGCCAGCATGTATTCCACCACGTCCTCGGCCTTGGTGACGCCGCCGATGCCGATCACCGGGATCGAGACCTCCTTCGCCACCTGGTAGACCATGCGCATGACGATCGGCTTCAAGGCCGGCGAGACCAACCCGCCGAAACCGTTGCCGAGCGCGGGCTTGAAGTTGTCGGTGCGGATCTTGAGCGAAAGAAACGTATTGGCGATCACCAGGGCGTCGGCCCCCGCCTCCTCGGCCGCGACACCAATCGAGACGATATCGCCGGCATTGGGCGAGAGCTTGGCCCATACCGGCTTCTCGGTGGCGGCGCGAATGCCTTCCATCACCATCCTGGTATGATCGTCTTGAAGGGCGAAATTGCCGCCGCTGGTGCTCCGCGTCGGGCAAGAGATATTGACCTCGATTACGTCGACGTCGGGCACGCTCAAGTCACGGGTCATGGCGGCGAATTCATCGGCCGTCTCGGCCGAGACGCTGACGATGAAGGGCGGGGTGAATTTTTTATATTCCGGCACGATGTGGTCGAGGAAATAGTCGATCCCCTTCCCCGGCAAGCCGATCGACTGGATGATTCCCGCCTCGGTCTCCGCCATTCGCGGGGTCGGGTTGCCGTCCCTCGGCTCGCGGCAAATCGTCTTGGCGACCAACCCGCCAAGGCGGTTCAGGTCGATCACGTCGGCATAGTCGTAGGAGAAGGCGCCTGAGGCCGGCATCACCGGATTGGCGAGTTCGACATCGCCAATCTTTACAGAAAGATCTACCATCCGACCGCCTCCTGCATATTGAAAACCGGGCCTTCGCGGCAGACGCGCCGTAGAATCTGCTTGCCGTCGACTTCGAAAGTCCGGACGCAGATGTAGCAGGCGCCAAGGCCGCAGGCCATGAGCTGCTCCATCGCCACCTGACCCGGGATACCGTGGGCCTTGCCCAGCCGCTTCATCAACATCAAGAGCCGGTTCGAGCCGCAGGTGAAGAAGGCGTCCGCCTTACCCGACGCGATCAACCCTTCGAGGACTGCTTCCACGTTCTCGACGGCGCTGCTGCCGTCGCTGTCCAGCACTTCGACGATGTCGGCGCCCATGCCCGCGAACAGGTCCCGCGACATCACCAGATCGGGCGCACGCGCACTCAGGATCGCGGTAATTCCGATACCGGCTGCCGCGGCCATCTCGGAGAGCGGCGCCAATGTCGCCAGTCCGACACCCCGGCCCAGCACAACGATATTGCGCCAGGACGGCGACAGTTTGAAGCCGATGCCGAGCGGCCCCGTGATATTGAATTCCTCGCCCGGCACCAGGATCGCCATGCCTTGGGTGCCGCGCCCCTCGCATTTGTAAAGGAATTCGAGACGCCCCGCCGCCGCATCGACCCGATAGATGCTCATCGGCCGGCGCATCCACACCTCGGCGCCGTCGGGCGACGGGCAGAGGAGATGGAAGAATTGACCCGCCTCGGCCCTCAACGCGCGTTCCGGCGCCTCCAGGACCATTCGCTTGTATTCGTCATTTACCCAGTCGTTGGAGACAACGTTGCAGATGAACTCGCCGGCCGGCCGATCTGCATAAGGGTCCGGGCCGCCCAGCCTGACCGGTGCGGCCGTGTATTTATCCGACGCCGTGTGGTCTATCATCAAATAGTCGCCTTGCCTTGGGTGCCTTTCATATCACCTCGCCCCGCCCAGGCAAAATCCTCAGCGCCCATTATCGGTTCCTTCCGGTGTCCCGAAGAGAAGGGTGATGTTGATCCGGTGGTTTTCATGGCCGGGCCGAAAGCGGACCGGCCCGGATTCATGGAAGAGATCGGACCGGAACAAAATCGCCCGGTTTGCCCGATGTGGCACGGTGACGGCATCCTCCTCACTTTCCGCGAGAAACAGTCGAATGGGCACGATATCCCGATCATAATCCGTGAGTGGCCAATCCGGTGGCGGCACCTGCCGGTGGATCACCAACCCACCCGTGCCCGGCGCCAAATTCGCTTCGTCCGGCGTCACCCAGAGATTGACGCTGACGGCCCCCGCATCGGCGTGAACGTCGATTCCCTTGTTGCCGCCCAATCCTTTGAAGGCCCACGCCTGTTGCAATGGGTGCGGTCCCAGAAGGCCAGGCAGCCGGTGGCGCAACTCGACGACGAGCCGCAGCAGAAGGGGACAGGCAAGCCCGTCCTCGAGATAGGCCGCGAGATGTCCGCCGATATGGGTGAAGTCGTGCCATATCACGCTCTCCAGAAGAAACCGCCGAAACCTCGCGAGCGCGTCCGGCGTCAGCAGATCGTCGACGACGGCGATACCCGGCGCCGTCTCCCGGAAAGCGGTGGTGATCGCGGCCCCATCGAGGGCCGAATTCAGCACGGGATCGCCGCCGTCGGCGGCCTCCGATAAATAAAGCGGTCCGTTATAGATCGACGCCAACTTCCTCCGCCATTCATCTGGAAGGTCGACTTCGTCCGCCGGGCCGGCGGGCCCATCGATCCCGGCCGCCGCCCTTTCGTAACATTCAGCGAGCGGCCCGAAGCGATCCGGCTCAATGCCTTCCGTGGCCAGATAACGAAATTGCGCCGAGTCGTGGGCGAGCTTGAGTCGAGACGTCCGCGCGAAGGACGGATGATCCCGGCCCATGGCCTCCGGGTCCCGGCGAATCGCCCGTGTCCGGCCGAAGTGCGTCTGGGCCTCCTCGATCCGGTCGAGAGCGAGGAAAACTAAGGCTTGCCGCAGATGGATCGCGTATAGATCCGGTTGGAGTTCAAGGGCCCGTCCGTAGCTCTCGGCGGCTTCCCCCAGGCGGCCGAGGGATTGCAACGCGCCGCCCTTGTTGACATAGGCGTGGATGTAGTCGGGCGCCACGGCCAGAGCCCGATCGAAATAGGCGAGCGCCTCATCGGCCGCGCCCGATTCGGCGAGCACGACACCCTTGTTGTGGAGCGTACGAACATCGTCACGCGATCGATCGGCGTTCATTGCCGTCGCGCGCACCAATCGCGCCAGATATCGCGGTACAGCGATTCGAGGTTCCGCGTGAAACGGGCGGGATCGCAGCAGGGAGCGGCCCGCATCCGGTCGCGCATGCCGGCGCGAAGATCCAGCACCCGGTCCCGGTCATTCGCGAGGCCGGTCGCGATCTCGACATATTCCTCCGGCGTCTCCGCGATCAACTCATTCAAGCCGAGATTGCCGAGGAAGCTGGCGCTCATGCGGCTGCAGAAGTTGGCCCCCGCCAGGGTCACCACGGGCGCGCCCATCCACAGCGCCTGATAGGTCGTCGTACCGCCGTTATAGGGCACGGGGTCGAGCGCGATGTCGATGTGTTGGTAGTGGGCCATGAATTCCCGGTACTCGGACGGCCCATCGAGATCGATCCGCGACCGGGCGACGTCGCGGGCCTCGAAAAGCGACCAGTAGCGCTCGCGAACCGCCCGGTCCGCGAAGGGCGCCGCTTTCAATTTCAACCGTGATTTCGGCACCCCGCGCAGAATTTCAGCCCAGAGATCGATCGTCGTCTCGGTCAGCTTGGGCACGTGATTACAAGAGCCAAACACGATCTCGGGGCGGCCGCGGGCGATTTCCAGCCCGACATCCGGCAGGTCTTCCTCGGGATCGTAGCAAAAGACGCAATCGTCGACGCAAAGCGCCTTCTCGACGAAAAGGGATTCCGACCCCGGGGGCGCGACGACGTGGTCCGCGATCAGATAGTCGATGAACGGAAGACCGGTCGAATGCACGTAGCCGATATAACACGCCTGAACGGGTGCGGGGCGGCCGCGAAGCGCGCCGATCCGGGTCTTCGCGGTAAGTCCCGCCAGATCAACCATTATGTCGATTCCGTCCTCGCGGATCTGCCGTGCGAGGCGCGCATCGGTCCAGTTGCCGACCTCATGCCACTCATCGGCCAGTTCGCGGATCGCCAACGTCGTCTCGTCGACATAATCGGGAGCCGAATAGCAAGTGACGGAAATTTGGTTTCGGTCGTGATGCGCCAGAACCGGTTTCAGGAATATCGCGACCGGGTGATTGCCCTTGAAATCGGGCGAGAGATAGCCGACGCGGAGCCGGCGTTCCGGATCGGGTGAGTTTTCATGAGGCATGGAGTCGGTCTCATGCCACCGCTCACCCTCCCGCCGGTGCAGCGCGGCCAGTTCCTCGGTCGTCAGTCGGTCGCTGTAGAGCGAGGCGAAGAGCCGGCTTGCATCGGCCGGCCGATCGGCGCCCGCCGCCTCGAAAATCGCGAGCCCCTCCTCGACCCGGCCCATCTCGACCAGGTTGTAGCCGCGCAGCGTCAGGGCGTCCCGCCGACCGGGCTCGATCTCCAAGGCTCGCTGGGCGCAATCCACCGCCTCGCCGATTTCCCAGACTCCGGCAAGCGCGCGGGCGAGATTTACATGGGCATCGGCGTTGTTCGGAAGGATCTGCACGATCCGCCGCAGCACCGCGATCGGCTCCTCGCGAAGCTTCAGCCCCCATTCGGCCGTCGCGAGTTCGGAAAGCAGGACCACGTCGCGCCCCGCCTTTTGAATCAAGTCGTCGAAAACCGCGAGCGCCTCCGCCCGCCGATCGAGGCGCATCAAGGTCCGGCCGAGCCCGATCAGAAGGCGAAGCCGGTCGGGCCCGGCCGCGATGGCGGCTCGGTAATGTTTCTCCGCGCGCCCGAAGTCGCCACGCGCGGTCAGCGCCTCGGCAAATCCCTGATGGACCCGGCCGCGATCCGGCGCCGCCGCGAGCGCCTTCTCGAAATGGGTATCGGCGCCGGGATCGGCCATCTCGTCCAAGGTGCGCGCGAGGTTGTATTGGACCTCCCATGCCTCGGGGGCCAGCTCCAGCGCGCGGCGATGTGCCGCCAGCGCGTCTTCGAGCCGGCCGACGGCGCGCAGCGAATTGCCCAGGTTCATCGCCGCCGCATGCAGTTTGGGATCGATCGTGGCGGCCTGCTCGAAATGGGATATGGCATCGTGCGACCGCCCCTGGTCGCGGAACACGCAACCCAGCTGGAAATGGGCCGGTGCCAGATCGGGGGTGAGTTCGATCGATTTTCCGAACGCGCTCTCGGCCACCTCGAATTGGCGCCGGGCGAGATGAAGATTGCCAAGGTTGTACCAGGCGCCGCCGGCGGCATCCGGCAACTCCGTCGCGCGCTCATAGCATTCGATCGCCTCCTCCTCGCGGCCCAGCCGGCGCAGCGCCTGACCCATATTGAGAAGCGCCGGCCCGTAATCCGCCCGGTCGTCCAGCAATGCCCGATAAGCCGCCACGGCACCTTCGAGATCGCCGTCCCGGTGGCGCGCGAGGGCCGTCTCGAAGGATTTCTCGAGCGTGTCGTTCGGCATGATCGGCTTCCAATATTTCCCGGAGGGTTACAGCGAGTGACGGCGGAGTTGTCGCCCACCCCGCCACCGCTAGTCTTGTTGATCGAGTATCCGGCAATTCGAGAGGAGGTCTTTCCATGCCCCAACACATCGAGGTCGCCGCCGACGGCAAGGTCGGACGGATCATATTCGACGAGGCGGAGGATCTGAACGCGATGACGCCGGCGATGATGGCCGAGATCATCGAAGCGGTGCGGGCGCACGAGTCCGACCCGGCGATCGGCGCGTTGTTGATCACCGGCCGCGGCAAGACGTTCTCGGCGGGGGGCGACATGGATTTTTTGGAAAAACTAGGCCGAATGACCCCGTTCGAGATCAAGGAGACGGTCTACAAGCATTTCGCCGGCGCCACGAAGGCCGTGAAGCTCTGCGCCAAGCCGACGGTCGCGGCGGTGAACGGCCCCGCCGTCGGCGCCGGCTGCGAAATCGCCATCGCCTGCGATTTTCGTCTCGCCTCGGAGCGCGCGATGTTCTGCGAGGCCTGGATCAAGCTCGCCTGCATTCCGCCGTTGGGCGGCATGTTCCTGCTGCCGCGGATCGTCGGCCTGACCAAGGCGACCGAAATGCTGATGCTCGGCACCAATGTCGAGGCCGAGGAAGCGGCGTGGATCGGTCTCGTCAATCGGGTCGTCCCGGCGGCCGATCTGGAGGACGATGCCCTTGCCCTCGCGCGGCGGCTCGCGGATGGGCCCGGCCGAGCGCAATCGGCGGTCAAGGAAGGTATCCGGCGCGGTATGGAATCCTCGCTCAATGCCGAATGGGACTTCAACGTCCACGCCCAGGCGATGCTGCTCAGCGATGGGAATTTCGGCGAGGCGGTCCGCGCGTTCAAAGAGAAGCGGAAACCGGATTTCGGCTAGATGTTCCCGCGTGACGAGAGCGCGCTACCCTTGGCAGAACCGTTGTCGTCCGGTATGCGGTGTTCCTCCGAGAAGCAAGAGTAACGGTTTAAGCACGGCCCAGCCGATCTCGGGGCTCGGGTGTGCATCAAAGGAATAATTATGGCGAAGACGGCGGCGAGAGTGATGGTGGAGACCCTGGTGGCGCACGGGATCGACAGAGCGTTCTGTGTTCCCGGCGAGAGTTACCTCTCGGTCATGGACAGTCTGCACGACGACCCGGTGCTTGATCTCGTGACCTGTCGGCACGAAGCGGGCGCCGCCTGGATGGCCTTGGCCGACGCGAAGATGACCGGCCGGGCCGGCGTCGTGCTGGCGAGCCGAGGGCCCGGCGCCACGCACGCCTCGATCGCCGCCCATTCGGCCGAGCAGGGCGCCTTTCCGCTGGTCCTGCTGTTGGGCCAAGTGGGCCGCGCCAAACTCGGCCGGAACGCGGGTCAGGAAATGAACTTCAACAAGACCTTCTCCGACATGGCGAAACGGGTTGAGGAGGTCGACGTTCCCGACCGCATCGGCGAGACCATTGCCCGCGCGATCCGCGTCGCGGAAAGCGGCACGCCGGGACCGGTCGTCGTTTCGCTGCCGACCGACGTCCTTGCCGCCGAAAGCACGAGCCGAGTGGTTTCGCGCCGAACGCGCGCGGTGATGCGGCCGAACGACGGAGACGTCACGGATGTCGCCGAGGCCTTGGCGGGTGCCGAACGGCCGATCATGATCGTCGGCGGCCGTGTGGGTTCAGCGGAAGCCCGGCAATCCTTACTGGCCGCGAGCGAGGCGTGGGCCGTTCCGGTCCTGCCGACCTATGTGCACCAGGACGTCTTCCCGAACGAGCATCCGAACTATGGGGGCGAGCTCGGCATTCGCCCGCCCGACGGCGTCGCGGCGACGGCGCGCGAGGCGGACCTGATCCTTGCGGTCGGCACCAAGCTCGGCGGCATGGCATTGCTCGGCGACCAGTTGCCGCTGCCTGGCCAGCGCGTCATACATGTCTACCCGGACGAGAACGTCATCGGTCGCCATATCGACGTCGAATGCGGAATCGTCTCCGAGGCAGGCGCTTTTCTCGAAGCCTTGGCGATGCGAAACGCGCCCGAACCGCCGACCGGCCGCAGCACCTGGATCGAGAAGGCCCATCGCGGCTATGCGGATTTTGCCGAATCACCACCACGTCCGGCGTCGGACGGGCTTGATTTCGGCCATGTCATCGAGGCGATGAAGACGCACGTTCCCGACGATGCGGTGTTCACGGTCGATGCCGGTAGTTTTTCGAGCTGGCTGCACCTGAAATATCCCTTCAAGCCGACGCAATTGCTGCTCGGTTCGGAGTGCGGCGCCATGGGCATGGGCGTTCCGGCCGCGGTCTCGGCGGCGATCCGCAATCCCGACCGCAAGGTTATCGCGGTGGTTGGCGACGGCGGTGCCTTGATGACGAGTTACGAACTGGCGACGGCGATTGCCCAGGGCGTCAAGAACCTCTGCATCGTGATTTCGAACAACGGCGCCTATGGGACGATCCGTTTCCATCAGGAAACACATTTCCCGGGCCGGCCCCATGCGACCGACCTCGTCAACCCGGATTTCACCCTATTGGCGCAAGCCTTCGGTGCGAAGGGTCTGGCAATCGAGCGGCCGGAGGAGGCCGAGGCGGTCATGCGGGAAGCGATGAATTCGGATGGACCCGTGGTCGTCGAGGCGCGGACCAGTCTCGAGAACGTCGACGCCAAGAACACGATTACGGCCCTTCGGGCGTAGGATCAGCCGCCGCCGAGATGGCGGCGGATATGCTCGAGTGCTTCCTCGACCTTGATCGGTTTGGTCAGATAGGCATCGAAGCCGGCCAACATGCCGCGCTCGACATCCATCGGCATCGCGGCCGCGCTGACGGCGACGACCGGTATTTCGCGCGTCCGAGAATTGGCCCGCAATTCGCGCAAGGCGGTGACCCCGTCCATGCCGGGCAAGTTTACATCCATCAGGATCAAGTCCGGCCGAAAGGTTACCGCTAGATCGAGACCGCGTTCTGCTGTTCGCGCCGACTCCATGGTCACATCTTCGAGCCGCGCTAAAATTGATTCCATCAATTCCAGATTGGCGGGATTGTCCTCGACATAGAGAACACGACCGCGAACTTCGGCGGACTCCGCTAGCGTCGGCGCCGCCCCCTCGGCCGTCGAGACCAATTCGCCGACATCGGCGCCCGGAAGGTAAAACCAGAATGTCGACCCCGCGCCCTCGACGCTTTCGAACCCGATCTCGCCGCCCATCAGCTCGACGATCTGCTTCGAGAGGGTGAGGCCGATCCCGCTTCCTTCGACATCGGTCACCTCCGCCCCCAAACGCTCGAAAGGCGCAAAAACATCCGCCTGTTTGCCCGCGGCTATGCCGAGCCCGGTGTCGCTCACGCGGAAATACAGGCGATCGCCCTCCGCCATCGTGCACTCGATTATGATTTCACCGCCTTCTCGGTTGTATTTGACCGCATTGGTCAACAGGTTGAGCAGCACTTGGTGCAATCGGGTCCGGTCGGCCTTTACGACGACACTCTCCAGGTCGGTCGAACGGTCGACAATCGTGATATTCCGAATAGCGGCGAGCGGATTGACCTCTTCGAGGCATTCCCGGACGACGATGACGGGCTGCAAGTCCTCTATCGAGAGTGCGATCACGCCCGATTCGATCCGCGCCAGATCCAACACCTCGTTGATCAGCTCCAACAAGTGATTGCCCGCCCGCAAGATATGATTCACGCCGCGCTGATGACGCTCCGGCAACGAGCCTTCCGGATCGTCCTCCATCAACTGTGCGAAGCCGAGAATCGAGTTCATCGGCGTTCGCAGTTCATGACTCATATTCGAGAGGAACGCGGTCTTGGCGCGGCTCCCCGCTTCCGCGTCGCTCTTGGCGCGCAACAGTTTTTCACGCGCCTCCCTGAGATCGGTTACGTCGTGGACCCAAAACAGAACCGCGTCGTCACCGAACACGGGTATCGCCTCCCATGTCACCGTGGCCCAAAACAAGCTTCCGTTGGGCCGGCTCAACTGAACCTCGGTCGCCGGCACCCGCCCGTCACGCGCCAGAATTTCCCTAAATTTCGCGCGATCCCGGGGGTCGCTCCAAAAGGAATGGGCGATCCGGCCGGAAAGATCACTCGCGGGCACCTCGTAGAGGCGCGCCAGCCTGTCGTTTACATATAGTATGGTGTTGGCGCCAAGCCGCGACACGCCGGCCCCGAAGGGGCTCGAGTCGAGTATCCGGCGGATGCGCGTCTCGCTCGCCGCCAATTCGACCTCGGCCTTCTTGCGCTCCGTAATATCCCGAATGATCATTCCGAAATACCGCGTCCCATCGGAATGCCAGGTTTGAAGGGAAATCAAGATCGGGAATACGCTGCCGTCCAGGGCCCGCCCCTCTATTGTCGCCGTCCGGCCGACGAAGGGTTGTTCGCCGTCGGTCAGCATTTCTGCGAAATCGCCAGCGTCGCCGCGCCAATATCGATCGGCGAATATCGGCGAGACCCGCTGTCCCAAAATATTCTCGGCCGAATGCCCAAACATATTGGCGGCGCCATCGTTCCAAAACAGCACGATTCCGTTCTCATCGGTCGAGATGATCGCTTCCTCGGCCGCCCGGCTGATCGAATGGAATCTTTCCTCCTCGGTCCGTTTCTCGACGATCAGGGTGTTCGCCCGGCGGGCCCGCTCGGCCCGGGTCAGCACCGACGCGACCAGTAAGTCCGGATCGACCGGTTTGGTGAGCAGATCGTCGCCACCCGAGCGCACCGTCAACAAACGAATGTCCGGCCGCCTTTCAGCGGAAAGAAAAACAACGGGTGTCTGAAAATATTCGACCTCGGATTGACGGATGATCGCGGTCAATTCCAGGCCGTTGCAACCCGGCATATTGATATCCATGACGATGACTTCGGGGGCAAAGGACCGAACGGCCGCGGGCACCTGGGCGGGATCGGTCGCGATCTTCGTCTCCACCTCGGCGGCCTTCAAAAGCAATGCGCTATGCTCCGCGACCGCCGCATCGTCATCGACGATCAAACAGCGGAACGGGTCGATCTTTTTCCGCGCCACCAGGCGATCAAGGACCCGGCGCAGCTCGAGGATATCGATCGGCTTCGGAAGATATGCCTCGCACCCCGCCCGTGTCGCCGCCAGGCGCGCGGCGAAATCGTCGCGGATGGTAACGAATATGACCGGGGCGATCAGCCGGCCTTCGGCCCGAAGCGTGGCGATCGTCCGCAGACCGGCTCCCGATTCCTCTTCGAAGATGACATCCATGATGACGGCGTCCGGCACTTTGTCCGCCAACGCCGCCTCGAAGGCCGCAGGGTCCGGAAAGACCCGCACGTCGTAACCAAAATTCGTGAGCACAACTTCGAGATGCCGCGCCTGACCTTCGTCGTCCTCGACGACGAATACCGTGGCGCCGGCCTCAATGCCGCTGGGCCGTACCGCCGACTCATTCTGTCGATCCGAAATTTTCGCGTGGGAACCCTCGTCCGCCTCGACGGCCGCGAACAGCGTCTCCATGATGGTGTCGAGTGTTTCCCGCCGGTCCTCGGCGTTCGACGCGTGGCCTTCGATAACCGACAGGCAGAACAATTCGAGACGCCGGGCGGCATCGCTCAGCGTGGAAAATCCGAAGGTTCCGGCCGATCCCGCGAGCTTGTGGGCCAAGCTGGAGACCGCCTCCAAACTCATGGTCGAGCCCTCACTCCCCGCGGCGCCGACGGCCAGGGTCAACTCGGTCAAGCGCGCGTCGAGCTTGCCCCTGAAGGCGACCCGCAACGCTTCGAGTTCCTGTTCGAACTTCGACATAATTTCGACAACACCGCGTCACTCACAAAAACACGCACCCAAACTCGTCGCGGCCGCCATGAAAAGCGACGCGGGTTCCCCCGAGCCCTCTGGAAAACCGAGTATATAACACCCTGCCATCGACACCATAGCCAAGTAGTACATTGTCTGATTGAGCCGAAATCCGGCGGGAGATTTCTATGATTCTTCCATTGCCGCATAGACCAATCGGCGAAGATCGGCCCGGATCGAGTAGGTTCGCGACGGCATGAACTGGGACATGTAAATCACGATCAGATCGGTCGCGGGATCGATCCAGAAATAGGTGCTGGCCGCCCCCGACCAGGCATGGAGTCCCACATTGCCATGACCGACCCGCGCCGCGTCGAGGACAACCGAAAAACCGAGACCGAAACCGATGCCGTGCCAATCGGCGCCGTTGAAATACGGCGCCCCCATTCCCGCCATGTCGCCCTCGAGATGATTTTTCGTCATCAGCGCCACCGTCTCCGGCCGCAGGATTTTCGCACCGTCGAGGACGCCGCCCCCGCGCAACATGCGGCAGAACCGGAGTTAGTCCGGCAGGGTGCCGACCAGACCGCCATTGCCGGAAAGGTAGCGCGGCGGTGCTCGAAACCGGCTTTCCGTCGGCGTCTCCAGTGCCGTCAGCGGTCCTTCTCCTTCGCGGGTATAGTTCCCGGCGAATCGGTTGATCGCCGAGTCCTCGACGTGAAAACCGGTATCCCGCATCGCCAGCGGTCCGAATAGGCGCTGCTCGAGGAACGTGTCGAATGCGCGCCCGTCGATCACCTCGACGAGCCGCCCGACCACGTCGGTCGCCATGCTGTATTCCCAGCGCGTGCCGGGATGGAACAGGAGCGGCAGGCCGGCGAGCCGATCGACCACGGCGGCGAGGGTACCCTCGCTCCGCGAACCGTTGACGCCCTCGGCCAGATAGAGCGCCTTCAACGGCGATTCCGAAAAGGCCGGCAGGATCAGCCCCGAGGTATGGTTCAAGAGCTGCCGGATGGTGATCGGTCCCCGCGCCGGCTCGGTCCGATGGCCCCCCGCATCGTCCGGCGAATAGACCGACATGTTCTCGAAGGCGGGAAGAAACCGCGCCACCGGGTCGTCGAGATCGAATCGACCTTCCTCGTGAAGCATCATCAAGGCAACGCTCGCCACGGGCTTGGTCATCGAATAGATGCGGAAAATCGTATCGCGCGTAATCGGACGTCCGCTTTCCAGATCCTGAACGCCATCGCATTCGAAGAATCTTTCGTCCCCATCCCGCCAAAGGAGGAGCGAATAGCCCGCGAGGCGGCCATCCGTCACATATTGGCCGAGATAGCGCCCGATCTCGTCGAGGCCGGGCGTGGTGAAGAATTCGCGTCGCTCCATCGCATTCCATCCTCGGGGCCGGGCCGAAACATTACCGTTGGGCCGATCGCCTGTCGAACGTACAATTCTTCTTCGACGGCCAGGTCGCAAGGCCGGACGGACGAGAGGACCGGAAGATGGACGACAGCTTCGATTTTTCCAATCGGCACAAGGATCTGATGGCGCGCGACGAGGAGTATGTCCTCGGCTGGCGTTTCGAACCGCGTGTCATCTTCGAACGGGGCGAGGGTGTCCGGCTCTTCGATGTCGACGGCAATGCCTATTACGATCTCAGTTCCGGCATGATGAGCCTCGTCCTCGGACACGCCCATCCGGAACTGGTGGACACGATCCGCGACATGGCGGACCGGTTCGTCCATCAATCCTCGTGGTACACCAATCCCTGGGCGATCGAGTTTGCCGAACTGCTGGCGACGACCCTGCCGGGCGAGCTCAAGATGACCAACTTCGCGGTGACCGGGTCGGAGGCGAACGAGATCGCGATGCGGATGGCGCTGGGTGTTACCGGCGGATTCGATATCTGCTCGATGGTTCGGGGACTCCACGGCGGTTCGATCGCCGCCGAGGGGATTACCTCGGTCGGCGGCGCCCGGCGGCGCGGCCTCGGCCCGCTGACCATTCCGGCGCGCGCCAATTGCATCGTCCCCGCCTTCTATTACCGCGCCCCGGTCGACAACGCCGAGGAATGGGACGAGATCAGCCTCCGGATGACCGAGGACATGATCGAATACACCACATCACAAGAAGTCGCGGCACTGATGCTGGAGCCCATTGCGGTGCCGGGCGGCATGATCGTCCCCTCGAAACGATGGCTTCAAGGCATCCGCGAGATCGCCGATCGCTGGGAGGCGCTGCTGATCTTCGACGAATGCCAGCTGGCGCCGGCGCGAACCGGCAAATTCTGGGGCTTCGAGCATTTCGACGTGACACCGGATATCGTGACCTTCGGCAAGGGCCTCACCGCCGGCTTCGCCTTCTGCGGCACCGTCACCACGCCGGAGATCGCCGAGGCCTCGCGCGGCACCAAGGGGCTGCCCTGGTCCGGAACCTATCCCCAGGACCCGCTGCCGGCCGCGGTCGCGTTGAAGCAGTTGGAGATCGTCCTTCGGGACGATTTGGCCGGGCACGCGGCGCGGGCCGGCGCGTTTCTGGAGGGCCGGCTTGGCGAGCTACGGGAGAAATTCGACTGCATCGGCGACATCCGCGGCCTCGGGCTCTATCGCATGCTCGATATCGTACAAGACCGAAAGACCAAGACGCCCGACCCAGAGATGGGCGAGCGCATCCGCTATCACGCGATGAAGGAAGGGTTGGCGATGATCGTGGTCAAGAACTACGTCCGGATCTGCCCACCCGTGATCGTGACGGAAGCAGGGCTCGATGATATCGTGGGCCGGCTGGAGACCGCGATCGGCCGGGCCGTGGCCGGCGATCCCGTGCCGACCGACCTGGCGCGATCCTCCTCGCTGGCCGAAAACCGGACACCGGGAAAGGCAAGCCGATGACTTACGAGACCATCGAGGTTCGGCAACTGACACCCTTGATCGGTGCCGAAATCGGCGGCGTGGATATGCGCGACCCGCCCGACAACCAGACCTTTCAGGCAATCCACGACGCCTGGATGGAACATCAGGTGATCTTCTTCCGCGACCAGGACATCACGCTCGAGCAGCAGAAGGATTTCGGCCGGCGGTTCGGCGAGCTGGCGATCCATCCGGCCGCACCCGGCCCCGAGGGTCACCCCGAAATCTTCGTCCTCCACGCGGACGAGAACTCAAAATTCGTCGAGGGCAATGCCTGGCACACGGACGTTTCCTGCGACGAGAAACCGCCCTTGGGCAGCCTTCTTCATCTGCATACCGTACCGCCCGTCGGCGGTGATACGCTGTTCGCCAGCACGTATGCGGCCTATGACGATCTGAGCGCGGATATGAAGACCTATCTCGACGGCAAATTGGCGATCCACGACGGCGAGCATGTCTATCGCGGGCGATACGCCTATCAGGGCATCGACGATTCCGGCAGGACCTATCCCCACGCCGAACATCCCGTCGTCCGCACCCATCCGGTGACCGGCCGCAAGGGACTGTTCGTCAATACCGGCTTCACCGTCCAAATCAAGGACCTGCCACAGCGCGAAAGCCGGGCCGTGCTCGATTTTCTTTACGATCACATCGCTCAGCCGAAATATCAGTGCCGCTTCAAATGGGCGCCGAATTCGGTCGCGATGTGGGACAACCGCTGCGTTCAGCATTTCGCCATGTGGGATTATTTCCCGGCCACGCGCTCCGGCAACCGGGTCACGCTGGAGGGCGACAAACCGTTCTGACCGATCGCGGCGGCGTGTCGAAACGATGGCGTCAGGGCTTGCGTGCGGCAGGGTCCCCCCAACCGGCCCCGCCCGGCGTTCCGATCCGCAGCAAGGTGCCTTTCGGCAACGGCGCTTCCTTGACCGCGGCGTCGAGCCGGCGCTCATTCGGTCCGCCCGGATCGACGATGAACTCGCCAAGCGCCCCGTCGCCGCCGCCCGCCATGCCGCGCGCCGGCACGGATTGGCGTTCGCCGGTCAGGCTGACGGTAACGTCGTCGCCGAGGATGCGGTAATCGCGGGAGAGGCCGTCACCGCCCTTGAAGGCCCCGGCGCCACCCGACCCCTCGCGAAAGCCGTAATGTTCGACACGGAACGGAAACGCGTGCTCCAGCGCCTCGACCGGCAGGTTGGCGCTGCCCGAGGTCAAGGTGCGGACCCCGTCGAGCCCATCGCGATCGGCGAGCGCGCCGAGCCCGCCGGCGACGGTCTCGTAATTCACGAAATAGCGGTCGTTGCGGGGATCGTTCCCGGCCAGCAACAGCAACCCGTGCGGCCCGCAGCGCGCCATGCCCTGACCCGGTATCGCCTGCGAGAGTGCGGCCAATACGACATCCGACAGGACCCCGCAGGACAGCGACCGGGCCCCCACCGGCGCCGGCGGGACGGGCTGCACGATCGAGCCCGGCGGGGCCTCGATCCCGATCACACGGAAGGCGCCGCCATTGGCCGGCGCATCGGGATCGAGAAGCGCCTTCGCCACCGTATAGACTGTCGCGACCAGGGCTTGATGCGGGATGTTCCGGGCCTGGGAAAGCTGCGGGTCGGTGCCGCCGAAATCGAAGGCGAGCTTGCCGCTCTCAACCGTGAGCGCGCAGGCCAGGCGCGCCGGCGCGTCCTCGCCCGAAATGAAATCCTCGGCCGCATAGCAGCCATCCGGTAGATCGGCGACGGCGACCCGCATGCGCCGCTCGCTGAAATCGAGATAGGCGGCGAGAGCCGCCTCGAATGTTTCCGCCCCGTGACGCGTGATCATCCCCTCGATCGATCGCACACCGGCGATATTAGCCGCCAGCTGGGCATTGAGGTCGCCCCGGCGCTCCTCCGGCGTGCGGGAGTTGGTGAGGATCATCCGCAGTATCCCCGGGTCCAGGACGCCTCCCCGCACCGCGCGCACCGGTGGGATCCGCAGCCCCTCCTGGAAAATCGACCGGCAGACCGCCGCCTCGCTGCCCGGCACCAACCCGCCGACATCGGCATGGTGCGCGATATTGGCGACATAGGCGATGATCCGCATCCCGTCGAATACGGGCGCGATGAGATTGAGGTCCGGCAGATGCGAGCCGCCCCCGTTATAGGGGTCATTGGCGAGAAACATGTCGCCGGGACGAATATCGCGGACGTCGAACCGCGCCTTGATGGCATCGACGGCCCCGATCATCGAGCCGAGGTGAATCGCGATGTGTTCGGCCTGGGCCACGACCTCGCCGGCCGCGTCGAAGACCGCGGTCGAGCAATCGTTGCGTTCCTTGATATTGGGAGAAAAAGCGCTTCGCATCAGCACGGCACCCATCTCTTCGGCCGCCGCCAGCACATGGCGCGCAATCACTTCCGTGGTGATGGGATCGAGCAGACCGGTCATATCAACGCACCCTCTCATAATGGCGTAGATCGAGGCTGCCGTCGGCACCGACCGAGACCCGCCAGCCCGGCGGAACCACGGTTGTCGAGTCCATCTGTTCGATGATCGCCGGTCCCGAAATTTCGGTTCCCGGCACAAGGCCATTCCGACTGAAAATTTCGGTCTCGGCGAACCCCGTCTCCCGGAACCAGACCGGCCGGCGACGGGATTCCGTATCCGCCGGCGTCGCCGCTTCCCGTCCCGCCGCCGCCGCGCGCGGCACCACGACCGCGAGGCGGAGGTTGACCACCTCGATCGCTTGGGTTGCCATCCGGTAGCCGTTGACCTCTTCGTGGCGCTGGTGAAAACGCGCGGCCGTGTCCGTCAAACCCTCCGCGAGAAATCCGTCTTCCGAGATCGGAATGGCGAGTTCGAAGGCCTGCCCCGCATAGCGGAGATCGACCCGCCATTCCCGGGCTGTTTCGGCGGCATCGAGGCCTTCCGCCCGACGCCACCCATCGCCGCGATCCATTAGGATCTCTTTCGCATCAATAAGCGCGCTTATATTATCCGGTTCGGCGAGCACGAGACAGGTCACGCCGAAATCGCCGCGACGATCCGCGTCGAGCAGGCCCTCGGCCGAAAGAATTCCCGGACGGTTGGGCACGATGACCCGGGTCGATTCCATCGCCGCCGCGATTTCTGCCGCATGCAGCGGCCCCGCCCCCCCGAAGGCGACGAGCGCGTAATCGCGCGGATCCTCGCCCTTCTCGATCGAGACGACGCGAACCGCGCCCATCATATTGGCGTTGACGATCTCGACGATGCCGGACGCGGTCTCGATCGCATCGAGGCCGATTTCGCGGCCGAGTGCTTCGACCGCCGCTTTCGCCTTTTCGGGGTAGACGGTCATGGCGCCGCCGATCAATGCCTCGCCCGCCAGCCGGCCAAGGACGACGTTGGCGTCGGTCACGGTCGGCGCGGCACCGCCTCGGCCGTACAGTGCGGGTCCCGGATCGGCGCCCGCACTCGCGGGACCCACCTTCAACAGGCCGCCGGGATCGATCCAGGCGATGCTGCCGCCGCCGGCCCCGATGGTGTGCAGATCCAAGGTCGGTATCCGCACCGGAAAGCCCGCGATTTCGCGGAGGTTCCGGGTCGCGGGCGCGCCCTGCTTGACCAGACAGACATCGGTCGAGGTGCCGCCCATATCGAAGGAGATCATATCGCCGATCCCAAGCCCTCGCCCCAGGGCCGCGGTCGCAATGACGCCGCCGGCAGGCCCTGAGAAGAACGTATTGATCGGCGCGGATCGAACCGCCTCGGTGGAAACGGCGCCCCCGTTCGACTGCATGACCAGCGGCCGCGCGCCGACACCAAGATCCCGCAGGCCCGCCTCGAAGCGCCGGAGATAGGCGTCAATCAGCGGCAGCAGGCCGGCATTGACGGTCGCCGTCGAGAAACGCTCGAATTCGCGGAACTCGCGCAGTATGTCCGACGCGACGGAGAGGTGCGCTTCCGGCCATTCCGCCTCGACGATCGCCTTGGCCCGGCGCTCGTGGTCTGGATTGGCATAGGCATGCATGAAACAGATCGAAAGCGCCTCGACCCCCGCCGCCTTCAACGCGGCGACGGCCGCCCGCACGCCTGCCTCGTCGAGCGGGATGATGATATTGCCGCGCTCGTCCAGGCGCTCGTCGACCTCGAAAATCCGGTCCCGCGCCGCCGGCGGCGTCGGTTTTTCCACCCGAAGATCGTAGAAGCTCGGCCGGCGTTGGCGTCCGATTACCAGGATGTCGCGAAAGCCGCGCGTCGTGATCATGCCCGTCTTGGCGGTCCGCCCGGTGAGAACCGCATTGGTGGCCAGCGTGGTCCCGTGAACCAGAAAGCCGATATCGGACGCGGTCGCCCCGGCCTTTTCCAATATCTCGGCCACGCCGGCGAGGATACCGCGTGCCGGATCGTCGGGCGTGGTCGGCAGTTTGTGGACGGTTCGGCGCCCGGCCGCGCCGTCGATCAAAACGAGATCGGTGAAGGTGCCGCCGGTGTCCACACCGATCCTGATATCGGACAAGGAGAGCCTAGGCGCGCTGTCGGTGCGGGTCGGCGGCGCCTTCGGCGGTGTCCGCGGTGGCGGCGAGACCTCGGAACAACGCGCCGCCGATACCCTCCACTTCGGGATCGATGCGGAGCGTCTCGAAGATCTTCCAGAACGAGCATTGATTGGCCGTATAAACCGGCTTGCCGAGGTCCTGTTCCAACACATCGACGACCTCCAGCGCCCGCACCTGGGTGCAGGCAATGAAGACGGCCTCCGCCTCCTCGGTCGCGATTTCCTTGACCTTCTGGTAGACGTCGGACGGCTGGATCTTGGCGTGGTCGAACATGTCCAGCATATCGAAGGTGGCGAGCCGGTTGACCTCGATCCCCTCCGATCCGAGATAGCGGCGCAGGCGCTCGTTGGTGGTCTCCACATAGGGGGTCACGACATCGACCTTGCCGATCCCATTCCGGCGGAGCGCGTCCACCATCGCCCCCGACGTCGTGACCGCCGGCACCCCGGCCATCTGCGAGAGAGCCACCTCGAAACCGCGATTCCATTCGGCGCCCTCGTAGAAACTCCCGCTGGTGCAGCCGAAGAGCACCGCATCGGGTTCCGCGGTCATCACCCGCTCGCAGGCGTTCTTGCCCTCCTGCTCCATGTTGCGAAGCGTCTCCGCCGTCCCCTCGCGCTCGCAGGCGATACGCGCCGTCGAGACAGTGACGCCGTCCGGTACCAGGGACCAGAGCTCGCATTCCATCGTGTTGTTTACCGCAGGCACCAAAAGCCCGATCCGGGCGCGCCAGCCATGCATGTTCGGTTCTCCCTTGGATGCTTGATTAGAGTATAGAACGATTGGAATTTCGGGCTAGAGACCCCAGGGACGAGACACCAAGGAGCGCGCCGGAGCCGATCGCCAGGGAAAGCAAGATCGAGCTGATAGACGCGCTCCCGGAGACGGAGCTGAAGAAGATCCAGGCGGCGGTGCCGGCACCCGACCCCGCCCTAGCGCATCAAATTCCGTGCCGCCTCGACGATCCGTTCCTGGGAGGGAATGGTCGCGCGTTCCAACTCGTCGTTATAGGGCATCGGCGCATCGAGGGCGCCGAGACGCTGGATGGGGGCGTCGAGCCAGTCGAAGCCCTTGTCGACGACCATTGCTGCGACCTCGGCCCCGAATCCGCCGGTGGTCCAGGCCTCGTGGACTATCAGCAGCCGGTTGGTCTTCTTGACCGACTCCAGGATCGTCTCCTCGTCGAGCGGCTTCAAGGTGCGGGGATCGACGACCTCGACGCTGATGCCCTCGCGCTCCAGAACCCGCGCCGCCGACATCGCACGGGGCACCATCGCCATGGTGGCGACGATGGTGACGTCCGTGCCCTCCCGCTTGACGTCGGCCTTGCCGAGCGGGATGGCGTAAAGGTCCTCCGGCACCGGGCTCGACCCGCCCTCGACGTAGAGGAGCTTCGTTTCCAGGAAGATCACCGGATTATCGTCGCGAATGGCGGCGACCAGCAGGCCCTTGGCGTCGTAAGGCGTCGACGGTCCGACGACAACCAGCCCCGGCACGTGGGTGAACCAGGCCTCGAGGCTCTGGCTGTGCTGGGCCGCCATGCGGATGCCGCCGCCCTGGGGGCCGCGCACGACCAGCGGCACGTTCGGGTTGCCGCCCAGCATGAAGCGGAACTTGGAGGCCTGATTGACCAGCATATCCATGGTCAGGGCCACGAAGTCGAAAATCTGGATCTCCACGATCGGGCGCATGCCGGCGATCGCGGCACCCACGCCGCAGCCGACGAAGGTCGCCTCCGAGATCGGCGTGTCGCGTACGCGATCTTCGCCGAACTCATCCATCAGGCCCTTCGAGACCTGGAAGATGCCGCCGGTGGCGCCGACATCCTCGCCCATCAGGAAGACCGTCTCGTCGCGGCCCATTTCCTGGCGCATGGCCTCGTTAAGGGCTTCGGGCATCGAGAGCTCCCGCGTCCCCACGGGTCCCGGCTCGTCGTAATCGGCATGGGGCGCGTAGACGGCGGACATCATCATGTCGACCGAGGGCTCGCCGCCCTGCTTGCCGTATTCGATGGCGGCGGTCACCTCATCCTCGACCTCGGCCGCGATCTCCTTCATGCGTTTGGGTGTCGCCGCCTTCTGGGTGCGAATCTCCTTCTCGATTCGCTTTACGGGATCGCGCCGTTTGACCCAATCGTCGTATTCCTCCTTGGGCCTCGGGTCGCGGATATTGGCGCGCATCGAATGCTGGCCCCAGCGATAGGTCATCGCCTCGATCATCGTCGGGCCCTCGCCGGCGCGGGCGCGCTCGACCGCTTCCCGAACGGTGACATAGACCTCGACCGCGTCATTGCCGTCGATGGTGATCCCGGGCACGTCGTAGCCGGCCGCCCGGCGCGCCACCTGTTCGACCGAGGTCGTGTTGCGATAAGACGTGCTGAGCGCGTACTGATTATTCTCGCAGATAAAGATCACCGGCAGCTTCCAGACCGAAGCCAGGTTCATCGCCTCGTGGAAGACGCCTTGGTTGGACCCGCCGTCGCCGAAGAAGTTGACCACGACCTGGTCCGACCCCCGCAGCTTGGCGGCAAGTGCGGCCCCCGTCGAGAGCGGCATGGCGGCGCCGACGATCCCATTGGCACCGAGAATATTGAGATTCATGTCCGCAATATGCATCGAGCCCCCGAGGCCCCGGCAATAGCCGGTCTCGCGGCCCATCAGCTCGGCCATCATGCGCTCCATATTAGCGCCCTTGGCGATGCAATGGCCGTGGCCCCGGTGGTTGCTCGCCATGTAGTCGTCGGGGCGGAGATTGGCACCCACGGCGGCGGCGACCGCCTCCTGGCCGACATAGCTATGCGCCGTGCCCTTCACGAAACCCGCGTCGAACAGTTCGTGGGTGTTCTCGTCGAAGCGCCGTATCCGCTTCATCGTCGTATAGATGCCCTCCAAAACCTCGGACGGAAGCTGCAAATTGGCACTGGATCGTTCGCTCGTCGTCGCCATGACCGGGACCTCCCCATTCAATCTTCTGCCGTGTTCCTATAAGTTAGCGCGATCGGCCGGGTCGGGCCAACGCTCCCGCGGGCTGGCCAGCCGGCAACCCCACATTAAATGTCTAGGACCATGACCGACACGCAATCAAATCCGACCTCGCTTCGCGTACCGGACCCCGGTATCCGAGCGCTTTTCACCCAGGACGCCCGCTGGCAGGCCTGGCTCGACGTCGAGGCCGCGCTAGCCAAGGCCGAGGCCGAACTCGGCATGATCCCGGCCGAAGCGGCCGAGGAAATCACCCGAAAATGCGACCTGTCCCTGATCGACCGCGATAGTCTGATGGAAGGCTTTCGCCGCACCGCGCATCCGTTGGTGCCGCTGGTCTGGGAGCTCTCCGAGATCTGTGACGGGGATGCCGGGAACTATGTTCATTGGGGCGCGACCACGCAGAACATCACCCAAACGGGCGACCTGTTGCTGCTGCGAAAGGCGCACCGGATCTTCCTGGGTCAAATTGCGGCGATCCTGGAGCCGATGGCCGATCTCGCCGAACGCTCCAAGGACATGGCCCTGCCGGGACGCACCCACGGCCAGCACGCGGTGCCGGCGACCTATGGGTTGAAGGTCGCGATCTGGATCGACGAGCTCTCGCGCCATGTCGAGCGTTTGCATCAGGCGGAACCGCGAATTTTCCAAGCACTGCTCGGCGGGGCCGCCGGGACCGTCGCCTCCTTCGGCGAGGAGGGACTCGAGGTACAGGCTCGCATGGCGGCCCATCTCGACATGCCGGCCATGGCGGTGCCGGCCCGTAGCATCATGGACCATCTGGCCGAGCAAATCATGCTGCTGGCCATGCTGGCCGCTACCTGCGGGAAGATCGGGCATGAGATCTACACCCAGATGAAGCAGGAATTCGGCGAGGTCGAGGAACCGATCAGCCCCGGCACCGTCGGGAGCTCCACCATGCCGCAGAAGCGGAACCCGCATTTCTCGCAGGATGTGATGGCCTATACGGCCCAGGTCCGCACCATGGTGCCGCTGGCCCTCGAAGCGATCATGACCGAGCATGAGGCCAATCGGCAGACCTCGCTGATGATGCGGACCGCGCAAAGCGACGTCTGCGGCCTCGTTGGCGATATTCTGGAACGCGTCCGCATGCTCATCGAGGGGTTGGAGCTGAAGCCCGAACGCATGCGGGCCAATCTCGACCTGATGGACGGTCTGATCATGGCGGAACCGATGATGCTGTCGCTCGGCGAGCATATCGGACGCCAGGAAGCCCATGACGTGGTCTATGACGCGGCCCAGGCGGCGGCGACCGGCGAGACGCCGTTCCGGGACCTTCTGGCCGCCGATCCAAGGGTGACCGATCACCTGTCCACCGACGCGATTGCGGACCTCCTGGACCCCACGCAGTACACCGGCCTTTGCGCCGAGATGGCGGTCTCCCAGGCTGGCCGCGCCCGCGAGGTCGCGAGAGATATCCGACGCGAAATCGGAATATAGGGGTGGGCGGGGCGCCTCATGATCAAAACATGGTCGCGCCTGATCCTTCTGATGACGCTGCTATTGCCGGCAACGGCGGCGGCGGGACCCTGCGGCAATGTGTTCGAGAAAGCGGCCACGCTGAAACGAAAGCCCCTCCCCATCAAGGCGGACGGGTTGGCCTGCCGGAGTCTGGGGGACGGTCCAAAGGGTTACCGGCTGCAATGCCTCGGCAAACCGCTGCCGGGCGCCAAGGTGCGGGAAGTCGCCCGGCGCTGGTCGCGATGCCTGGAGGGCGGCGGATTCGGTCAGGCCGAGCGCGGGCACGGCGAGAGCATCCGCATCACCGAGTTCCGCCACGTCGGCCGGCGCATCGTCTGCACGATGATCCGTAAGGCAACCGACGAGGGTGCGGAGACGTGGCGGATCAAGATGACATGCTACGGCCCGCGCTGACGCGAATTGGCGAGAGGGAGCGACCATGACCCGCCGCATCGTCGATCTATCGATCCCGCTTGAGAACGAGGTGATCTCCGACCCAGCGCCGTTCCATCCCCGGATCGACTATATCGACCACGAGCAATCGGTGGCCCAGCTTTCGGGCTTCTTTCCGGGCCTTGGGGCCGACGATCTGCCGGATGGCGAGGCCTGGGCAATCGAGCGCATCGAGCTGATTACCCATAACGGCACACATCTGGACGCCCCCTACCACTTCGCCAGCACGATGGACGGCGGCAAACGGGCGATTACGATCGACGAGGTGCCGCTGGAATGGTGTTTTCAGGCAGGCGTGAAGCTCGATTTCCGCGAGCTGGCGGATGGTCACGTGGTCTCGGCGGCGGAGGTCGAGGCCGAACTCGACCGCATCGGCCATGACCTCCGGCCGCTCGACATCGTCGTCGTCAACACGCGGGCGGGGCCCGCCTATGGATCCGACGATTACGTCGCCGCCGGCTGCGGCATGGGCCGGGAGGCCACCCTCTATCTGCTGGAGCGCGGCGTCCGGGTCACCGGCACGGACGGCTGGTCCTGGGACGCGCCCTTCGGCCATACCCAGACGCGCTATGCCGAGACCGGCGACCCCTCGATCATCTGGGAGGGCCACAAGGCGGGGCGCGAGATCGGCTACTGTCATCTTGAAAAGCTCCACAATTTGGAAGCTCTCCCCGCGACCGGCTTCGAGATCGCTTGCTTTCCGGTCAAGATCAAGGCCGCCTCGGCCGGCTGGACTCGCGCCGTGGCGATTTTCGAGGGGTAGCATGGCGCTAGCGAAGCAATTTCGGCGGTTTAGGTTTGAATTCCCATTAAGGTGAAAGGCAATAAAGATGAGTGATTGGAGCCAGGCGAAAAGGCCCATTCCCGTTCCGGATCAATGGACGAAACCTTTTTGGGACGCCGCCAAGCGGGAAGTGCTGGAGCTGCAGCGATGTCAGAGTTGCGGCCATTTCCAGCATCCGCCCTATCCAACTTGCGTGAATTGCATGTCCATCGACTTGAAGTTCGAACAGGTCGGCGGCGCGGGCGTTATTTACGCCTATACCATCATGTATCACGACGGCGACAAGAGGTTCGCGGGGGCCATACCCTATGCCAGCATCATCGTGGAGTTGGATGACGCGCCGGGGGCACTCATGGCCGGCAATCTGCTCGGCGCGCCCTACACGGAAGCGAAGGTGGGACGCCGCGTCGAGATGGTCTTCGAGCCCCTGAACGACGACATCACCTTGCCGCAGTTTCGCTTGGCAAGCACGACACCGGCCGAGTAAGGGAGAAGATCCAGATGTGGGACAACCGATGCAAGGTCGCGGTCAGCGGTGTTGGATACTCGAAGGCCACGCGGTCGGCCGACATCCCGCTGGCGGCTCACACCCTGGACGCGGTCAAGGACGCGGTGGCGGATTCAGGGCTGGAGATGTCCGATATCGACGGACTGTCGACCTATCCCGAATTGCCCGCGACCGGGCATGCCGAGGTCGACGGGATCTCCGTCGTCTCCGTCAACTGCATGATGGCGATGCTGAAGCTGCCCAACCTGACCTGGCACATTCAGGTCGGCACGACGAATATCGGCGGCGCGGTGCAACAAGCGACGAACGCGTTGCTGGCCGGTGTCTGCAAATATGCGGTGGTGTGGCGGGCGATGCACAATCCGCGCGGCACCTACCAAAACCTGCCCGGCACCGAGGCGCACGGCGCCACGCAATTCACCGCACCCTTCGGTTTCGGCGGACCGGGGCAGGGCATGGCGGTCGCCTACACCCGCTGGCTGGAGACGCACAATCAAGATCGCGAGAAAATGGCGACGCTTGCGATCACCCAGCGCCGCCACACGCAGCACAATCCGCATGCCTATTTCCATGGCACGCCGTTGACGAAGGAGGACTATCTGTCCTCTAGGATGGTCGCCTATCCGTTCTGCCTGTTCGATTGCGACATCCCGGTGCAGGGGGCGGTCGCGATCGTGTTGACGACGGCGGAGCGGGCCAGGGACCTGAAGCCGAAACCGGCCTATTTGGCGGGCTATGGGCAGCGGCTCCATTTCGAGGTGGCGGGCCGGATCGGCAGTCTGAGCAGCTATATGGAAGGGGGGAGCAGTTCCTCCCAACTGACCTGGGAGCGGTCCGGTTTTTCGCCGAAGGATGTCGATGTAGCACAGATCTATGACGGGTTTTCCGCCTCCGTGATCTACGGCTTGGAATCTTACGGCTTCTGCGGGGAAGGCGAGGCGCTGGACTTTATCCAGGATGGCCGGATCGAACTCGACGGCGAACTCCCGCTCAATACCTTCGGCGGCAGCCTCGGCACCGGGCGCATACACGGGTTGTGGCATATCATCGAAGGCGCGCTGCAAGCTTCGGGACGGGCGGGGAGCCGGCAGGTGAAGGACGCCAATGTCTCCTTCGTCGGCGCCAGCGCTCCCATCGTGACCGGCACCACCTTCATTTTCGTGGGCGATCCGTATTAAAAAACGCCGTCCGCCGCCAATTCCTCGATCTCCTTCGACGACATGCCGAGCAGCTCGCCATAGACATATTCGTTGTCTTCGCCATAGCAGGGCGCCCCGCGGTCGATGCGGCCGCCCGCATAAGCCGGACTCTCGCTCAACTTGACCGGCACTTCCGCGACCGGCCACCGTCCGATCTTGGTGCCCGTCACCTCGGTCAGCCATTCGAGGGCGATCAGCTGCGGGTCGTTGTCGCAGCGATCCTCGGCCGTCTGACACACCCCCGCCGGAACGCCCGCCTTCTGCAGGGCCTCCATCATCCGGCGTCCATCGCCCAGCTTTGTCCATTGTCCGACCGCTTCGTCGAGGGCATCCTGGTTCGCCAATCGGGAGTTGAGATCGGCGAATCGGCTGTCCGCGGCCCAATCCGAACGCTCCGCTATGTCGCAGAGGGCGCGCCATTCGCCCTCATCGAAACAAGCGATGGCGAGCCAATTATCCTCTCCGGCACAGGGATAGACGCCGTGGGGTGCCGCCGGCTTGTTCGGGGAGCGGTTGCCGGTGCGGGTCCAGACACGGCCATTCGCCGACCAATCGAGCATCGTCGTGCCGTTGATGAACAGCCCGACCTCGGTCTGCGAGGCGTCGATCCATTGTCCCGCGCCGGTGCGTTCCCGGTGGTACAGCGCGCTCAGCATCGCCAGCGCGAAGCTATAAGCGCCCATCCAATCCAGGTAGGAATAGCCCCAACCCGCGGGCATCGCCGGTTCGGGCAGACCGGACATCTCGGACAGGCCCGAGAAGGAATTGGCGATCGGCCCGACCGTCCGGAAGCGGCCATAGGTTCCCTGCGCGCCCATCCCGGACTGTTGCACGTAGATGATATCCGGCTTGATCTCCTTCAGCGCATCGTAGCCAAGCCCCCAACTGTCCAGCACGCCGGGGGAGAAGCCCTCGGCGACGATATCGGACATTGCCACCAGCTTGCGGGCGATTTCCAATCCCTTTGGATGGCGGACGTTGAGCGAAATTCCCCGCTTGCCGGGGTTCTTGTTGTTGAATTGCCCGCCCATGTCGGAATCCGTCACCCCCTTGATGGGCGCGGTCGCTTTTTTGCGCGCTTCGCGACCGCCGACCGGGGCCATCGAGGCCATGCGGGTATCGGAATGGCTCTTCAGTTCGACCTTGAGGCTCTCGGCCCCGAACGCACTCATGAAACGCGTCCCGCCGGCCGAAGCCAGAAACCAGGTGAAGTCCAATATACGAATGCCGTCGAGGGCAAACGGCTTTCCGCGCCTCGATGGCTCTCCGGTCCGCGACGGCTTGGCCTTCGCACAGATAACCGGCGTGGAGCTCGCGAAAGGCGTGTCCACGGTGTCCGCGTCTTCGTTCAGCAGCGGCGCCCGCCGGCCTATCGACCAGGCGGTCGCTGTGCCGATCCATTTGCTCGTCGCGTAGCGGAAGGATTGGCCAAGCTCGGGATGCTCGATATCGGCGCAGCTTTTTCGTTCGAGCCAATGCGGGTCCAAGGCATTCTCGTGCGGTTTCCGCAGCGGCGCCCAGAGCATGCCCAGCTCCTGTGCTTCCCGCCACGGCACGTTGTCATAGGTAAAATTCCGCACGAAGCGTTGCATGGCTTCCATGCCCTTGTCCCGCTTCTCCTTTACGGGCCCGGTTCCGGGAACGAAGCGGCCGCCTGTCGAAAGATCGCTCTTCTCGGGGTCCATGCCCGACTCGATGCCATAACGGTCGAGCAGTTCGATGAGGCGATCCCCGTCGCCCGGCCTCGTACCCAGGCTCGCCATGACCCAGCGGCCGTCTTTCGTGTGGGCGATCGTGGGATGCGGCGTTATCGTCTCGCGGGCATGACGGCAGGTTTGACGCAAGACCGGCGAGCGCCGCATCACCCAGGACATGAGATCGACCTCGGTGCATTTCGAGACCGCTTCATGAACGGCACAGGAAACCTTCTGACCTTTGCCGGTGCGGAAGCGATAGATCAGGGCCGCGATGATCGCCATCGCAAGCTGCTCGCCGGTGACGTGATAGGCGTGCCACATTTGCGGCGCGATCGGCGGCAGGTCGTATTTCCCGTCTGGTGTGGGATCGTAGCCGCAATTCATCATGACGCCGCCCAGTGCCAGATGCACGAGGTCGGAACCCTTGAAGTCGCGCCAAGGCCCGTGATCCCCAAAGGGTGTCACGCGCGCCTGGATCAGGGCCGGAAACCGCGCTTCCAGGGTTTTCGCGCCCAATCCCACCGCATCGAGTTCTCCATTGCCCGTGGACTCCAAGAAGATATCGGCGGAAGCCAGAAGCGATTCGAACTGCGTACGGTCTTTTTCCCGGTCGAGGTCAAGCTCGACGGAGCGCTTGCCCCGGTTGTATTGCCAAAAGAACAAGGACCCCTCGGGATCGGTCTGGTCGTTGTGGAAAGGTCCGATATGGCGGGTGGGACTGCCGCCCGGCGGCTCGACCTTGACGACGTCGGCGCCCAGGCCCGCCAGGGTCAGCCCGCAATATTCCGCCTGTTCGTCGGCCAGTTCGATGACACGGATACCCGATAAGACCCCTGGAAGCGGCACTTCGTCATCGGTGGAACGTATTTCTTTTGCGGCCATGAATTCTTTCCCGTTGAATACCGCGGGGCGACGCGCCTCGGCATGATTCAAAAGTTCCCAAAATGCCTGTCGTGCATCCGAAGCTCCGCCTACCGGCGGCTCAGGCGCAGTTCGACGGCATCCTCGACCGAGAAGGCGCGGTGGGGTTGGAATCGGAATTGGCGTTCGAGCTCATAGGCATCGCGTTCGAGCGGGATCGAGAAATAGTCGAATCCGTTCGAAGCCCAACCCTGGACGTATTGGCGGATGAACGCCTCGGCGCCGAGGTAATCGTACTGCGCGGCGTGAACGCATTCATGAAACAGCAGCGACATCAGATCCGCTTCCTTAAAATAGGCATCCGAGAGCAGGATCGTGTCGACGAAGGTGATCCCGGACATGCGCGAGAAATCGATCGGTATCTCGCCCTCCAATCCCTCGAGGAAGCCATAGAAGCTGGGGTTCTCGATCTCCGGCACGTGTCGGAACCGCACCCTCTCCAAGGTTGCGTCGCGGAAGAAGGGGGCGATCAGGCCGCTTTCCGGCAGCGGCAAGGGAAAGGCCTCCGGCCGATGGGCATCGCGCTGGGTCGTGACCCATTCCGCGCCCTTCTCGATCAAAACGTCGAGAAGCTCGGTTGATTTCAGGCTCGGCCGGAACATCGCGGTTTAGCTTCCGGTGAAAACGGGCTTCCGCTTTTCCATGAAGGCTTCGCGTCCTTCCTTGTAGTCGTTGCTGTCGAAGCAAAGCTTGCCGATGCGCGAGATTTCCTCGAGATCGCGCGCATCCGGGTCCTTCAGAAGCTCGCCGATCGTGTGTTTCGAGGCCATGATCGACAGCGGTGCGTTCTCGCAAATGGCGTCCGCGATCTGGCGCACGCTGGCTTCCAGCTCATCCACCGGCACGACGCGGTTGATCAGACCGATGCCTTGGGCTTCCGCAGCATTCAGCCGGCGCGCCGTGTACATGATCTCGGCCGCGAACGCGGGTCCGACCAAATGCACCAGCTTGCTCAAGCCGTCGAGCCCATAGGCGATACTCAGCCGGGCCGCAGGAATGCCGAACTGCGAATCATCGCTGGCGATCCTCATATCGGCCGCCATCGCCACCGCCATGCCGCCGCCGAGACAAAAGCCGCGGATCATCGCAACCAAGGGCTTCTTCATATTGCCGAGCCGCGCGCGGGCCCCTTCGGAAATCTTGGCGTAATTGGCGGCCGCCGCCGCATCGCTCCGCTGTGCCTTGAACTCCGAGATATCGGCGCCCGACACGAACGCCTTGTCGCCGGCCCCCTTCATGACGACGACGCGGATATCGTCATCCGCCTCGAAGTCGTCGAGGATGGTCTCGATCGCCGCCCACATCTCCAACGAGGTGGCGTTGCGGCGGGCCGGATTATTGAAGATCATCCAGCCGATGCCGCCCTCCTTCTCGGCGATCATCTTTTCGGTCTCGAGTTTCATGTCGTCCCCTATGCGTTGATGTCTATGCGGTCTTTGGCTCAGACGATATCGCGGTCCTGCAGGTCCTTGATCTCGTCCGCGCCGAACCCCAATTCGCCGAGAATATCCGCGGTATGCTCGCCCAACTCCGGCACCGGCAGACGGAATTCATCGGGCTCAGGCGTCTTGGTGAGATTGATCGCCTGGCCGACCAGCTTGATGTCCCCCAAGGTCGGGTGGTGCGAGGTCTTGGCCATTTTCAGATGCTCGACCTGCGGGTCGGCAAAGACCTGGTCAACCGAATAGATCGGCCCGCAAGGCACGCCCACCTCGTTCAGGAGGGCGACCCAATGATCGCTCGGTTCCTGTTTGATGCGATCGTTGATCAACCCGTTCAGCGCCACGCGATTGTCGGAGCGCCCTTTCGGGGCCGAATAATCCGGGTGGTCCAAGAGCGCTTCAAGGCCGACGGCCCGGCAGAACCTTTCGAACAGCACCTGGCCAGAGGCCGCGATGTTGATATGGCCGTCCGCCGTCTCGAAGACGCCGGTCGGAATGCTGGTCGGATGGTTGTTGCCGGCCTGTTTGGGTACGTCTTCCTCGATCAGATAGCGCGAGGCCTGAAAGTCCATCATCTGGATCATCGCCTCGAGAAGCGACGTGTGAACCCATTGCCCCTCGCCGGTCGCCTCGCGATCCAGAAGCGCGATCATGATGCCCTGTGCCAGGAACATGCCGGCGGTAAGATCGCAGATCGGGATACCGACGCGGACCGGTCCTTGGCCCGGCATTCCCGTCACCGACATCAGCCCGCCCATGCCCTGGGCGATCTGATCGACGCCCGGCCGCTTGCCATAGGGGCCATCCTGACCAAAACCGGCGATGCTGCCATAGACGATTCGCGGGTTGACCTTGCTGCAGGCCTCGTAATCGATGCCGAGGCGGTGCTTCACCGCCGAACGGTAATTTTCGACCACCACATCGGCCTTCTCGACAAGCTTGAAGAAGATCGCCTTCCCTTCCTCGCTCTTGAAGTTGATCGTCAGCCCGCGCTTGTTGCGGTGAAGGTTCTGGAAGTCGAAGCCGTGCCGGGCACCGATGATACCGCCCTTGTCGCGGTTGATCCGCGTCGGCGCCTCGATCTTGATGATATTCGCCCCCCAGTCGCCGAGCTGGCGGACCGCCGTCGGTCCGGCCCGGTGCGCCGTCAAATCCAACACCGTGAACCGCGAAAGCGGCAATCTTCCGTTCGTCGTCATCGCTTATTCCTTGATTCGTTGGCCCAGCCGCCGCAGCGACCCCGTCGCGTTCCCCGTATGATATAGATCGAGGCCCATCCGGCGACAGGCAATTCGGCGGAACCGCCATCCGCGTTGCATCACCCTCCCCGATGGCGCATCAATAACCGGCGGATACAATTTTTCAAAGAGGCGGACAATGAAAGCGGTGGTATTTCTTGGCGACCGGAAGCTGGAACTGATGGATTACCCGGACCCGACGCCCGGGCCGGGCGAGGTCGTCCTCGAGATCAAGGCTTCCGGTATGTGCGGCAGCGATCTTCACAAGTATCGCGCACCCAAGCTGGAGAAATTGAACATCGCCGGCCACGAGCCCTGCGGCATCGTGGCGGCGGTCGGCGAGGGGGTCCTGGAGGCCCAGGCGAAGGTCGGCGACCGGGTGATGGACCACCATTACAGCGGTTGTGGTGTGTGCAAGCACTGCCGCGAGGGCTGGTCGCAGCTATGCCTGGACGGCACCACCGTGTACGGCTCCACCGGCGACGGCGCGCATGCGAAATACATGAAGGTCCCGGCGCACACCCTGGTGAAACTGCCGGACGCACTTTCCTTCAAGACGGGGGCCGCCATTTCCTGCGGCACGGGCACGGCCTACGGCGCCTTGAAGCGTCTCGATCTCGCGGGCGACGAGACCATCGCGATCTTCGGCCAGGGGCCGGTCGGCCTTAGTGCCACCCAACTCGCCAAGGCGATGGGGGCACGGGTGATCGCGCTCGATATCGGCGCGGAACGGCGCGAGCTTGCGACGAAATTCGGCGCCGACGAGACCATCGACCCCCGTTCGGCGAACGATGTGGTCTCCGCCATCCGCGACCTCACCGGCGGTGAGGGATCGCATAAATCGCTCGATTGCAGTTCAAGCTCCGAGGCCCGCGCGGCGACGGTCCGCTGTATCCGGACCTGGGGGACGGCTTGCTTCGTCGGTGAAGGCGGGGATGTGACGATCGACGTCTCGCCCGACATGCTGCGCCGCCAGGTCACCTTGGTCGGCTCCTGGACCTTCTCCAAGAACGGCCAGGCCGATTGCGCCGATTTCATCGCCGAGCGCGGCATCGACATCGACAGCCTGTTCACGCACGAATTCACCCTCGATCAGGCGGAAGAGGCCTACAAGCTCTTCGATACCCAAACGACGGGGAAAGGCGTCTTCCTGATGTAGCGGGCGGCCTGCCCCTCTTTCGTCTCGCCCCGGGCGCGCCGCAGTCTATCTCTTTTGTCGAATAGCGACCGCCCCGGAGGATTCGAGAGATGACCTATCGCCACTTGCTTTTCGACGTCAGCGACGAGATCGCGACGATCACCTTCAATCGTCCGGAAGCGCGGAACGCGCTCAGCATCGAGATGCGCGACGATATCAGCACGGCCCTGGAGGAGATCAAGGATCGTGCCGGCGACGACATCAAGGCGGTGATCATGACGGGTGCCGGCGGCGCCTTCTGTGCCGGCGGCGACGTCAAGGGCATGGGCAACCGCCAGATGACCCCGATGGAACAGCGGAACCGCATGCGCGACGGCCACAACCGGATCTTCGATATCGTGCATCTGGAACTGCCGGTGATCAGCCTCGTGGACGGGGCCGCCGCGGGGGCCGGCTGCAATTTGGCGCTGCTGGCGGATTTCGTGCTGGCGACGCCGCGCGCCTTCTTCACTCAGGCCTTCGCCAAGATCGGCCTGATCCCGGATTGGAGCGGCTTCTTCGTCCTGCCGCGCCTGATCGGCCTGCAGCAGGCGAAGGAACTCGTCTTCACGGGACGCCGGGTCTATGCAGAAGAGGCCAAGGCGTTGGGGATGATCTACGACATCGTCGGCCAGGAGACCGCAATGGAGGAGGCCCGCGCCTTCGCCAGACGGTTCTGCGACGCCTCCCCTGCGGCGATCGGCATGGCCAAGACGATCCTGAACGAATCCTACAACCAGGACTTCCGCACCCTCCTGGAGATGGAGGCCATGGGCCAATCCCTGGTGCGCGAAACCGAATTCCACCGCGAGGCGGTCCGCCGCTTCAAGGAAAAGGAAACTCCGCTCTTCGACTGGGACAAACCGGCGCCTGCGGCGGGCGACGATTAGGTCTGGCCGACGGCAAGCTCCCCCGTCACCCCTTCCCGGTCGGCAGCTCGTTGAAGGGGATGCCCTTGTCGATGCGGATATCCTGGGGCAAGCCGAGGATGCGTTCGGCGATGATGTTGCGGAGGATCTCGTCGCTGCCGCCGGCGATGCGGCCGGACGGCGAGGACAGCAGGGCCTCCTGAAAGAGCGCCTTCATCGGTGACTCCGCGTCATCGAAGATCACGCCGGCCTGCTCCATCAAATCCATCCCGAAGGCGGCGATCTCCTGGCGCTTCTTACCGGTCACCACTTTGGCGATCGAGGATTCCGGCCCCGGCTGCTCGCCGCGCGAGAGGGCGGTGATGGTGCGGAATTGGGTGAGCCGGATACCCTGCATCCGGATATACCAATCGGCGAGCTTGTCGCGCACCAGAGGATCCGCGATTGCGGGGCCGGAGTCGACCTCGAGGTCGCGGGCGAGCTCGAAAATGTCGTCGAAATCAGGCGCCGGCCGTTCGCCGACCGCAAGACGCTCGTTCATCAGCGTCGTTAGCGACACCTTCCAGCCCTCGCCGACGGCGCCGAGGCGCTGGCTGTCGGGGACGCGAACATCGGTGAAGAACACCTCGTTGAAATTCGAGGTGCCGGCGATCTGCTTGATCCGCCGGATTTCGATCCCCGGCGACTTCATGTCGATGAAGAAGTAGCTCAAGCCCTTGTGCTTCGGCTGGTCGGGATCGGTGCGGACGACGATGACCCCGTAGTCGGAAAAATGCGCGCCCGATGTCCAGATCTTCTGACCGTTGATCACCCAGTCGTCGCCGTCCGGCACGGCCCGGGTGCGGAGCCCCGCCAGATCGGAGCCGGCCGAAGGTTCGGAGAATAGCTGGCACCAGATCTCCTCTCCGCGAAGCGCCTTAGGTGCGTAGCGCTGCTTCTGTTCCTCGCTCGCATAGGTCAGCATCGTCGGCACGCACATGCCGAGGCCGATCTCGTAGATCCCGCGCGGCGTCAGATAGTTCGCTTCCTCCTGATTGAAGATCACCTGCTGAATGGCCGTGCCGCCGCGGCCGCCATATTCCTTCGCCAAGGTGATACCGGCGAACCCGGCGTCGAATTTCTTGGCCTGCAGTTCCTTGGCGACCGTCACCAGCTCGTCGCTGCCGTATTTCACCTTGAAGACCTCGCCCGGGCTTTTCCGTTCGACATTGGCGTCCAGAAAGGCGCGCGCTTCGGCGCGGAATTCGGCTTCTTCCGGCGTATCGTTGAAATCCATCTCGGTCTCTCCTCTAGGCCGCGACGTTACGGGCTTCGATGCGACTGATGAGCTTATCCTTCCATCGGCGCTCGCCGCCGATCGCCAAGGCCAGGAGCTTCGCCCGCCGATAGTAGAGGTGGCAGTCGAGCTCCCAGGTGAAGCCCATGCCGCCATGGGTCTGGATATTCTCGCCCGATGCCAGCTCATAGGCCTGAATGGCGGCGACCCGGGCCGCGGCCGCGGCAACGGGCAGGTCCGGTGCATCCTCCGCCAGTGCCCAGGCGCCATAGTAAGCGTTGGAGCGGGCCAGCTCGGTCGCGGTGTAGACATCGGCCAGCTTGTGCTTGATCGCCTGGAAGGAGCCGATCGGCCGGCCGAAGGCATAGCGTTCCTTGGCATATTCGACCGCCATATCGAGACAGGCCTGCGCACCGCCCAATTGCTCGAAGGCGAAGAGGACGGCGGCCTGGTCGAACAATCGCTCGGTCAGCTCCCAGCCGCCGTCGGTGGGACCCAGAAGCTCTGCCGGCGCCTTGGTGAAGTTCAGCCGAGCGTGGTTTCGCGAAGGATCGACGGTCTCGACCGAGTCGCGCGCGACACCGTCCCCCGCGAGATCGACCAGAACCCACGCCGCCCCGCCGCCGGCATCCGCCAGCACGACCGCGAAATCGGCGACGTCGCCATCCGGCACCGGCGTCTTGACCCCATTGAGGACGCCCGCCGAGAAGCTTGTCGCCAGCCCCTTCCGGTCGAGGTTCTTGACCCCTTCCGCGATCGCGACCGTGCCGATCGTCTCGCCCGCCGCCAGACGCGGCAGATAGGCGTCTCGCTGGGCCTCGTCGCCGGCCAGCAGGATCGCCTCCGTCGCCAGATAGACCGAGGAGGAAAACGGTGTCGGCGCCAGCGTGCGGCCGAGTTCCTCGGCGATGACGCAGAGATCTTCCCGCGACATACCGGCCCCGCCATAGGTGTCCGGCACCACCGTGCCCATCCAACCGAGCTCCGCCATCCTCGACCACATTTCGCGATCGAAGGGCTCGTCGGTTTCCATTACCTGGCGCGCCTGGCCCAGGGCCTGGCCGTCGTCGAGGAAGCGCCGCGCCTGATCGCGCAGCAGCCGTTGTTCTTCGGAAAAATCGAAATTCATGGCCGTCCGTGCCTTCCCTAGATTCGCACCTAAAGACCTATTCCGCCCGCGCCGAATCGCCAGATGGTCCGGTCCGTTCAGGTCCCCGGCCGATTGGCGAACAGCCAGATGTGGAGGCGCGGGGAAAATCGGTAACCGCGTCCGAGCGCCGCCTCGGCAATGGTGCCTTGGGTCGCTTCCAATCGCGCCGCCGTGGCGCCGAGCGGCATGATCGTCACCTCCCAGGGAACCCCGGCCGTCCGGAATTCCGCGGTCGCGGCGGCAACCTCGTCCCAGACCCGTTCCGAGCCGTCGACGACGAACTTCAATTGCCCGTGGGGAGAGAGTTCGTGATATGCGGCCAGAACCTCGGGCTTGATCGCCGCCACCCGATCTTCGCCGGAAAGTGAGAGTTTGGGGCTCGCCGACCAGAACCACTCACCCGAACCGGCGCCCCAGCCTTCGCGAATGGCGGACACGAGGTCGGCACGCGGCATCTGCGTACCATTGGTCTCGATAGTGAGGTAATGCGGCGAATTTTCCCGATTCCGCAAGGTCGCGAGAACCTCGGCAAGGGCGGATTGGCTCAGCATTGGCTCTCCGCCGGTGACCACCAGATGCGTCCAGCCGCCATGGCCGGGATGGTGGAACACGGGCGCCAGCGCCATCATCTCTTCGCAGATCTCCGCCGCGGTGCCGCGTCTTGCCAGATGCGCGTATTCCTGGGCCCAGGCATAGGCGGTGTCGCACCCCGTCTCGGCGACGGGAAAATCTTCGAGGGTGCGGATGCTCGCGGGATCGGCATCCATCGCCGGTCCAATCCGCCCGAACCCGCGGCATTCGAAATTGCAGCCCCAGAAACGCAGGAAAAGCGACGGCACGCCCGTGTAGCGGCCCTCGCCCTGAACCGAGTGGAAGATTTCGGAGTATCGAAATTTCCGCATTCGGAGCGTCGAGACGTCTAGCGCTTGTAAAGCCCCATGATCGAGGACTTGGCGAGCGTGTTGAAGTTCAAATAGAAGCCGACCACGGCGGCCGAGGTATCGGCCGTCACCGGCAATTCCTTCATGCCGACCGCGTGGACGGTGAACAGGTACCGGTGCGGGTGGTCGCCCTCGGGCGGGCAGGGGCCGCCATAGCCGGGTGCCCCGAAATCGGTGCGGACCTGAAGCGCCCCATCGGGCATCGACCCGCCGGCACTGCCCGCACCTTCCGCCAGTTCGCGCACATCGGCCGGGATATTGACCGCGACCCAATGCCAGAACCCGCTTCCCGTCGGCGCATCCGGATCATAGCACATGACGGCGAAGCTCTCGGTGCCTTCGGGCGGATCGGTCCAGGCCAGATGCGGCGATGCGTTGCCGCCGGCGCAACCGAAGCCGTAATCCTCGGACAGGATATGCGCGGCCCCCAGATAATCCCCGTCCGCGAAACTGTTGCTGGTCACCTTGAAATCCGACATCGGTCGATACCTCCCTGATTTTCCATTGACCGGAGTGTCGCCCAAGCAAGCAGGCGGTGCAATTGGCTAGCTCGCCATCTCTACCTAAAAAAAGACATAGGACCGGACCACGACGTTCCGGCGGCAGTGGGCGTCTTCGGGCGCGGTCGGGTCGATGCAGGCCGTGTGGAAGGACCAGCGCGAGACCGAGCCATCGGTCACGGAATCGTAGCATTTGAGCATCGAGACCTCGGTCGGCGTCTGCTGCGGAATCCAGTACCACTCGTGGTCGGGGTGGTAGGTGAAGCGGGTGGTCTCGCCGACGCGGTCGTCATAGACCCGGTAGTTGTTGATGTAGGGCTGCTTGGCGAAGGAGGGCCAGGCGCAGAGCACGAAGGGGTTCTGCTGCACGGTCTCCATCGGCTTGGCGAGGTTGATCGACATGAACCGCCGCGACATCTTCGCGTCGGCCTCCGCCTCCGTGTAGTGCTGCTCGCGCCCGAAATTCCGGAGGTTCTTGGTCAGGAGCTCGCGGCAGCGGACACGGCCGCTGTTGTCGTTCAGGTCGTTATGCACGAGGTTGGCATAGCGGGCGTTCACGCCCGGGTTCTTGGCGTCCTGGTCTTCCGTGCGGTCGCCCTCGTAGTCCTGATCGAAGACGTCGTGGTTGTAGACGAGCGCGTCGGTCGCATCCGGAAAGAAATCCAGGAGGAGCTTCTCGATCTCCGGATAGAAGACGCGCTCCACCTCCGCCGAATCATAGAAGTTCCGGCATTCGGACTCGCAGTGCGCCAGCGAGACGCCTAGCTTGTCCATGCACTCGGCGCTGCTGGGCGAGAGACCCGGGTGGTATTCCTCCATTCGCCGCGCATCTCGCATCACTTGGGGGAAAAAGAGGTTGCGGCGCCGGTTGTTTTCCTCGGCCTTCCGCAACATTTTTGCGTCGGCCGCGTGCACGGGGTCCGTCCAGAGGGCATTGGACGGAACGATGGAATAACTCGGCTGCTCGTAGACCGTATAGGGCAGCGGAAGCGCCAAACCGCCCTCCGGGGCTTCGATGTTGTTTTCCCGGATATATGCCACGCACGCCCAGTAGTCGCGAAACCCAAGACCCCACTTGGTCTGGATGGGGCCGGACGGCGCATTGTCGAGCTCATCGATAAACGCCTGCCCCTTGCCCTCGGCAATCTGGGCGAGCGCGTCCTCTATGGCCGCGCCGGTTCCCGCATCGCCGTCCCGATCGAGCGACAGATAGGATAATCCTCCATTCGCGGCGATGGGCGGCGGCTGCCCCTTCGTGAGTTGGAGCGGCGGCACATAGGCCGGTGACTCCGTCTCCGCCGAAACACGATCCTCGTTGACTTCAATCTGATCCATCAACTTACCCTCAGTTAAGAACGCCCCATCGTGGCACACAGGGCATATATTCGCTAGAACCCGCATTTCAAACCTTCTTTGGTCGAAAGGGAGGTCTGGGCGCGAAGGATCGGGACGTGGCCGGGTACCGGCGGTTCAGCCGCGCTCGCGGGATTTCTTGAACCAGGCATCCTCGTCGACGAAGCGCGCGGCATTCCAGCTAAGGGCCGCCTTCAGCCCATCCTTCTCGCGAATCTTGTTGAATTCGTCGATCTCCGGCGCGGTATCCGTGCTCGAGAGTGCGATGGCCTCAAGCTCCATCGACCGTTCCACCACCTGGCGCACCCCCATCAATTCATACGACATGTTGATGAGCTTCTTGTTGTATTCGACCGTCGCGGCGGGGAGTTTGGCGATCGTCGACGCCTGACGTTCCACCGCCGCGTCCAATTCCTCGACCGGCACGACCTCGTTGACCAGGTCCAGCCGCTTCGCCTCGGCCGCATCGATCAGGTTCCCGGTATAAAGGAGCTCGCGCGCTTTGGTCATACCGATCACCCACGGCCACACGGCCGGGATGTAAGGACCGCCGGTTCGGATCTCGGGTGCACCGAATTTCGCATCTTCCGAACAGATTCTGAGATCGCAGAACGTCGCCGTCGCGAGACCTCCCGCGATACAGAATCCCTGTATCTGGGCAATGATGGGCTTGGGGTTGTTCCAGAACACATCCCACCATGCGGACGCGCTGAACGTCTTGCCCTTGAGGAACCGGGCGCGCCGCTGGACCGGATTGACCGTCGCGGATGAGGTGATGTCGAAGCCGGCGCTGAATGCGCGCCCGGCCGCTTTGAGCACGATCACCCGGATATCCTCGTCCGCCCAGCCCGCATCTTCCAAGGCGCTCCGGACGTCGAGTTGCAAGTCATCCGAGAGCGCGTTCAGCTTATCCGGCCGGTTCAACGTGACATAGGCGACCGGCCCGCGCTTCTCGTAAAGGATCGTCTCGTAACTCATCTTTTTCTCCTTGATTTATTCGTGGACCCCCGCGCCGCTTGGGATCAGCTCGGAAAGCGGCTCCGAAATTTCATAGACGCTCGAGACCGCGAGGTCGCGATCGTAGGGCACGCCCTCGCGCTCGGCCCGGCGGCGCAGACGCTCGGCATGTATCTCCAGCACTTGTCCGTCGAACGGCATCTCACCCGGATCGAAGATGCGGAGGTAGCCGTCGCCATCGCGCGCCGGCATCACCCGGCCCTTCACATGACGGTTGGGGGACCAGGGGATATCGACGATTCCGGCCTCGCAGGCCCGCACCGTCCCGACCGCGATATCGCCGTCGCCGATTTCCAGCGTCTTGTCCAGAATAGGTCTCACCTCGCGCTTGATGAGATCCACCTCGGCCAGGAATTCCGGATGTTCGTCGAGGCGGATTTGCCGGGCGAGATAGATCGCCATCCGGGTCATGCGGAGGCCTTCTGCATTTATCGCCGGTGTCGGGATTCCGAACGGCTCGTGGGTGCTCTTCGTGGTCACGCTGACCGCACCGCCGATCGCCGCCAAGGTTCCGCCATAGGCGATCAGTGCGGCGCATTGCGCCTCGTCCTGCGGCCACGCCCCCATCCAGTGCAGCGAGACGATCGGCGTCGAGACATCGTCGAACCCGGCCCGGTTCAGATATTCCTGGGCCAGGTCCCTGCAGGCGCGAATGGCCGCAGCGTCTTGGATGAGATGCAGGGTCTGGCCCATTTCCAGGCCGTAGCTCTTGACCCCCTGGGTCGCGGCCAGCAGCGCATCGATCACGCAGGTAATGATGGCGATGGACGGCGGAATGTTGGTGCCGGTCAGGAACCCCGGCTGACGGCGGTGGAGTTCGACGCCCTTCTCCTGATACAGCGCCGCGAGCCGATCGAGATACTGATAATTGCGGATCGCCTCCTCGATGGTCACCTCCTTGGTATAGGAGGTGACATAGGCGAGCCCCGAGCCGAGATAGCCGGTATAGCCTGCGGCATAGCCGACCTCACCGGTCAGCCTGGGCATCGAGGTTCCCGAAAGCACGATGCCGGGCTTGTCGATAGCCTCGATCAGGCGACGGCTCTGCTTCGGCCCGTAATTCACCATGGGAAAGCCGTTCAGCATCGACCGGCCTTCCTTTTCCGATTCCGAGATGCCGTGTTCCGCCTGCTCCCAGCGCTCGTTCCGGGTGTAGCTGTCGGTGGACGTCGGCACGACATCGGCATGCCCGTCGCCATCGAGCGTTCTCATCAGCTCCAT
>CAYPAV010000006.1:0-237435 GCA_964408805.1 uncultured Rhodospirillaceae bacterium
ATCATAACACCGACGGGCTACGCATTCTGGGACGCTTGCACGGAATTGTCGGTATAAAGTGTCTGACGTCAGCGCCCCTGGGACATATTGAGGGGTTTTCATAAGGGAGGATTTCTGGCTCATCGTAGTGACCGAAGGGAACGAAGATGAGGCAGAAATCCATGAGCAAGAAAGACCCAGCCGAAAAGGCGATCCGGGATATCCGTCTTTAAGGAAGCCACGTCAGGGATTGCCCATGCGACGTCGTAAATTTCGGGTTCTCATGCTCCTGATCCTCTTCGCCGCGACCACGGGAGGCCTGGAGGCGCGGGCGCAATCGGCCAAGGAAACGGTCGAGCAATTCACCAATGCCCTCTCCAAGGTTATGCAAAATGCCCAAACGCTCCGCTTCTCCGGGCGCTATGAGACGCTCTCGCCGGTCATCCGCCGGAACTTCAATCTCTCGGGCATGGCGCGGTATGCCGCCGGTCGCCATTGGCGCGGCCTCGACTCCGAGGGACAGGCGAAACTCGTCGACGCCTTCACGCGGCTCTGGATTACGACCTATGCCGGTCGTTTCAACGACTATTCCGGCGAATCCTTCGAGGTCGGATCGGCCGAACCGAAACGACGCAAGACCATGCTGGTCCGGACCAACATCGTCAAAAACAATGGCGAGAAGGTCGCCATCGATTACCTTCTGCGCCAAAAAAAGTCCGCTTGGCGCGTCATCGATATCTTCCTGAAGGGCAAATACAGTGAATTGGCGAAGCAGCGGTCGGAGTACGTCTCGATCCTGAAGCGCGAGGGTCTGTCCGGACTGCTCCGGAAGGTCGATTTGAAAATCGAGCGGATCAAGAACGACGGCGCATAACGAATATTCGTGGGACTAGGGAGAAACCGGCATGGCAATGGTCAAGTTGACGATCGGCGACGTCGTGATCCGAGTCGAAACCCTCGAGACGCCGACGGCCGCGGCCATCATCGCGGCCCTCCCCCTTTCCGCGAGTGCAAACACTTGGGGCGAGGAGGTTTATTTCTCGACACCCGTTTCGGTCGCTCGCGAGGCTGACGCCCGCGCCATCGTCGAGGCCGGCGAAATGGCGTTCTGGACCGATGGCGACGCCATCGCCATCGGCTTCGGCCCAACCCCGATCAGCCAAGGCGACGAAATCCGCCTTGCCAGCCCCTGCAACATTTGGGGCCGCGCGCTCGATGATGTGAAGCAACTGATTTCGGTTCCCACGGGCGCACCGATATCGGTGGAATTGGACGAGGCGTAGACTAGCCTCTCTACCTTTCCAAATCCTCGATCAGCGCCGCGAGAAATGCCGCCGCCTCGCCGCCATTGACGACCCGGTGGTCGAAAGTGATCGAGAGCGGCAGTAAACGGCGGGCGACGATCTCACCGTCGCGAACGGCCGCGCGTGCTTGGATTCGCCCGGCACCCACGATGGCCACCTGCGGCGGAACCACCACCATTGCCGCAAACCGACCGGCGGAAAAAACACCATAATTCGAGAGGGTTATCGTCGCTCCGCGAAGTTCCTCGGCCGGGATCGTCCTGGCATCGACATCGCGCTTCATCGCCTGAAGCCCTTCCAGAAGATCACCGTCGTCCCGCCGAGCGACATCCCGGAGGACGGGCACGAATAAGCCGTCGGCGTTATGCACCGCAAGTCCGAGATCCAGCTGCCCGACCAACCGACGGCTGCCGGCGGCACTATCGTACCACGCATTGAGCGCCGGTTCGGCCATGACCGCCGCCGCGACGGCTCGGATCAACCGCAGGGTCGGTTTTTCCTCCGGGCCCCAGCCTCCGACATCCGCTTCGTCGGAGACCGTGGCAGGGACGACTTCGGCATGGGATTGAGCCATCTTCCGTGCCATCGCCCGGCGGACGCCGCGCAAGGTCTCGGCGGGACCGGCCGCAGAAAGAGTCTCGGCGACGCGGTCCAAATCCGCCGCCGTGATTGAACCTCCGGGTCCACTCGGCGCCACCATGGCAAGATCAATGCCGAGCTTGGCGGCCTTGGCTCGGACGGCGGGGACCGCTTTTACCATGACCGGGGTGGCCGTTTCGGCCGCAGCGTCTTCGTCGATCACTTTCCCATCCATCGGCAACTCACCGACGATAACGCCGCTGTCGGGCCTCGTCCCGTTATCGAACTCCACCAGAACGGCACCGGTTTCCACTTTGTCGCCAACCTCGCCATGCAGTGCTGCAATGAGACCTTCGTGAGGGGCCGGAATCTCGACCACCGCCTTGTCGGTTTCGACCGAGAGCAGCGGCTGGTCGGTAACCACGCGCTCGCCAATGGCCACATGCCAGGAGATAATTTCGGCGTCCTGCAGGCCCTCGCCCAGATCCGGCAATACGAACGGTTCCATCAGAACGCCGCCGCTTGACGTGCGGCCTCCACGATGCGCCCCTCACTCGGCAGATAGTGGCGCTCGTTCGCCGGCAGGGGCACGACGGTGTCGTAGCCGGTCACGCGCGACACAGGGGCAAGCAAGCTCATCAGCCCCTGCTCGGCAAGTGTGCCGGCGATCTCGCCACCGAACCCCCCGGTTGCGGCAGCCTCATGCACGATCACGCAACGGCCCGTCTTTTCGACAGATTTCAGGATCGTTGCAGTGTCGAGGGGTTTCAGGGTCGCGACATCGATAACTTCCGCGCTCACACCTTGTTTCGCCAGCGTCTCCGCCGCCTCGAGCGTCTCTTTCACCATGGCACCCCAAGTCACCAAGGTAATGTCGGTTCCCTGGCGCAGCACGAAACACACATCGAGGGGCAATGCCTCGCCATCGTCGGTGACGGCCTCCTTCACCGCACGATATAGACGGGTCGGCTCCAGGAAGATCACCGGGTCGGGATCGCGGATCGCCGCCAGCAGCAGGCCGTAAGCCCGCTTCGGTGAGGTCGGTATGACGACGCGAAGGCCCGGCAAATGGGCGAAAATCGCCTCGGTCGCCTCGGAATGATGCTCGGGCGCGTGCACGCCCGCTCCGGTCGGCATACGCATGACCATCGGGCAGGTGAGCCGGCCGCGGGTCCGATTTCTAAGCCGGGTCGCGTGATTGGCGATTTGGTCGATGGCCGGATAGCTGAAACCCATGAATTGGATTTCGGCGACCGGACGCAACCCTTCCGCCGCCATGCCGACGGAAATGCCGCCGATCATCAATTCCGCGAGCGGCGTATCCAACACCCGCTCCGGTCCGAACCGATCGAGGAGACCCTCGGTCGCGCGGAAGACGCCGCCGTTCCGGCCGATATCCTCGCCCAACAGTACGACATTCGGATCGTCCGACATCGCCCGCGCCAAGGCCATATTGATGGCGCCAATCAGGGTAATCTCAGTCATGCTCGCCTCCTTCCTCGACCAAGCGGCGCTGTCGGAGCAAAGGCTCGGGCGGCGTTTCGTATAGATAGTCGAACATCGCGGTCGGCGGTTCCGGTTGTAACGCCGCGTAGGCCGTCTTTGCCTCTTCCACGCCGGCCGCGGTCTCGGTCAACAACGCTTCCTCGTCTTCCTTCGTCCACCAGCCTTGCTCACCAATAAAGGCGCGGAGACGGGAAATAGGATCGTTCGCCCATTCGGCGCTCACCGCCTCTTCCCCGCGGTAGCGCGACGCATCGTCGGCGGTGGTGTGATCACTCAGCCGGTAGGTCATGAGTTCGATCAGGCCCGGCCCATCGCCCGAACGCGCCCGCTCGATCGCCTCCGAGGCAACCTGGCGAACGGCGACCGCGTCGTTGCCGTCCGCCTGCTCGCCATTGATGCCACCGGCCAGCGCTTTTTGCGCCAACGTTTCGGCCGCCGTTTGTTCTCCGAGCGGCAGCGAAATCGCCCAGCCATTGTTGTTGACGACAAAGACGACGGGAAGGTTCCAAACACCGGCAAGGTTCACGGCTTCGTGGAAATCCCCTTTCGACGTCGCCCCGTCGCCGAGGAAACAGACGGCGCAGCGCGCCTCGTTGCGCAGTTTCATCGCGGTGGCCACGCCGGCTGCGTGCAGACATTGCGAGGCAATCGGCACCGCGGGTGGGAAATCGTGCGCCGGACCCGACCAGTCGAGGCCCCGCTCGTCGCCGCCCCAAAACTGCAGCATCTCCAGCGGTGCCACCCCTCGCCAATGGAGGGCGCCATGTTCACGGTAGGTCGGCAGCAACACGTCTTCCTCATGCATCGCCGCGGCCACGCCCACCGTTGCCGCCTCCTGGCCGAGCGAGGAGGGATAGGTCCCGATCCGCCCGGTGCGTTGCATGGAGACCGCCTTGGCGTCGAATACGCGGGTCAGGACCATTGCGCGGTAGATCGGGATCATCACCGCGGGATCGGCCGCGAATTCCGGCAGCCCGACAACGGCCCGTCCGTCCGGATCAAGGAACCGACGGTATCGAATCTTGAATTCGGCGACAATCCGGTCCGGCGAATCAATATTCCCACCGGCAGGGTGCGCGAGGACAGTCATGCTGTTTTCCCCTTCTCGGCATTGATCCGCTCGTTGGCAATGGTGTCGGCGACAAGATTGGTCGCGGACCCCTCGCGATCGGACCTGGTAAAGATGCGGCTGAGCGTGTCGCCGATCAGCGCAATTCGGGCCCTAACGGCATTATCGTTATAGCCGCCGGCCGCGAGTTCGCCGGCGGCGGCAATCAAACCGCCACCGTTGATGACATAGTCGGGGGCATAGAGAATATTCCGACGCTGCAACGCCTCGCCGTCCTCGGAGGATAGAAGTTGGTTGTTCGCGGCGCCCGCGACGACGGCGCAATTCAATTTCGGAATGGTCTCGTGGTCTAGGCCACCGCCAAGGGCGCAGGGGGCAAACACGTCGACCTCCACCCGGTGGATTTCGCCGCTGTCAACCACCGTGGCACAGAACTCCGCCTCCGCGCCGAGAGCCAGCGCCTCATCGATATCAGCGACGACAAGATTCGCGCCGTCTTCATACAAGAGCCGTGAGAGGGCATATCCGACCTTTCCCAAGCCTTGCACCGCGATCCTGAGCCCTTTCAGGTCGCCTCGCCGCAGCCGGTGCCGAACCGCGGCCAATATCCCGGTTTCGACACCATAGGCTGTCATTGGTGAAGGGTCGCCCGACACGCCCAGGCTGTATTCCGATGCCTCCGCGATGTGAAGGACATCCGCTTTCGAGACACCAACATCTTGACCAGTGTAAAATCGGCCCTGGAGCACATTCAGCGTCGCGCCCAGCGCATGGAACAATTCCGGAGTCTTCCTGAAACCCGGGCCCTCCATGATCACCGCCTTGCCGCCGCCCGCCGCCACGCCGGCGATCGACGCCTTCAGGGTCATGCCTTGAGAAAGACGCAACACGTCCGTCAACGCCTCGGCACGATTTTCATATCGCCAGATACGGCAGCCGCCAATGGCCGGGCCCAGGGTTCGGTCGTGGAGCGCGATCAGGGCGTGAAACCCGACCGAAGGGTTATGCGCCTCGATCACCAATTCATGCCCCGCGAACCCCCGCGATGAACGGGCGCCATCGGTGACGTCCACGAAGGTCAAGGCATTCGATGAACGAGGATTGGGTTCGGAACGGAACTCTTTTGGATTGATCTTCAGCAATGCCGTCATGGTATCGACCTCCACGGTCTCCACCCCCGGATTGGCATTCGAATTTGGCCGGCACGCCGCTATTTATTGTTCCTTATGCGGTCTTTCCCCTCGACCGAATTCGTTGATCTGATGGCTATAATTATAGCGGGATTCGAACCTCATCTCGACATCGATCGAGGCTAAATTGGAAGATACGCAGATAATTACGCCCGCTCCGCGTCGCACGTAATATTCGCGATTCTCCTTGGGCTCGAATGAAAGAATATTCCCCGACCATCGACATGGGAGCGGTCCGATTTAGCGACTCCGCTTCCTAAATTCGCCGCCTGGGCATGATCCGGCCTAAGTCCTGGAGGTGGTCAATCCATGTAGTGGATGCCCGCAAACACCATCTCCACCCTCGTACCGTCGCTGGAAAGTGGCATCAATAGGCTTTCGTATTTCAAATGATTCTTCTCAGCGAACGTCGTTACACCATAATGCCTGATTGGGAAGCGCTGTTCGACGACGCGAGCGTATAGCGAACTGATATCCTTCAGGAGCATCGGCGGATAGAGTTCGTCGAAATATCGACCGGTATGATCGCGCCCGGTGGCGGTTGTGATATGGGTTCCGACCAATCGCCAGAAATAGCGTCTCGGATCCTCCTCGATCGCGACCAGCCCCGTATGCGGCAATATCGAGGTGATTTCCAGTGGATCGATATCGGCCCGCGACGGCATCTCCCGTCCGGCTAATTTCGATGTCCAATAATTTAGAAATTCCCGCGTGATCTCGGAGGCGCAGTCGGCTTCCTCATCGACAATTGGTAGGAATCTTAGCGCGTCCACCGACCCCGTCATGAAAGTACCTGTCCTCCGACCCGGCTAAAGCTCCCCGATCACCGTTCGCAACACGTCGAAGATTTGATCGAAGTCGGCCTCCTCGGAGATGAAGGCGGGGGCAAGCATGATGGTGTCGCCGGTAACCTTGGTAAGTACGCCCTTCTCATAAAGCTCCATCACGGCGGCGTAGCCCCGCGTTCCCGGCCCGCCATCGGGCTTGAGATCGATGGCGCCCAGAAGGCCGATACCGCGAATATTCTCGACCAGCGGCAAATCCTTCAGCGAGAACAAACGATCGAGGAACGGATCCGAGAGCGTGCGTGCGCGCGCGAAAAGGCCTTCCTTCTCATAAATATCCAGAGTGGCCAATCCCGCCGCGCAAGCCGCCGGATGGCTGGTATAGGTATAGCCGTGGAAGAACTCGACGCCTTTTTCGGGCGCGGCATCGACCACGGTCTTGTAGATCTTGTCGCTAACGCCGATCGCACTCATCGGGATCGCCCCATTGGTCAACGCCTTCGCCATCGTGATCATATCGGGCTGAACGTCGAAGGTATCGGCGGCGAAGGTGCCGCCGGTGCGCGCGAAACCGGTGATGACCTCGTCGAAGATCAAGAGAATGCCGTTGTCGTCGCAAATCTCGCGAAGGCGTTTCAGATAGCCCTTCGGCGGCACGTAGGCGCCGGCCGAGCCGCCGACCGGCTCGACGATGCAGGCCGCGATGGTATCGCCGCCGTGAAGATCGCAGAAGCGCTGCAGATCCTCGGCCAATTCCACTCCGTGCTCGCCTTCGTGGTGGGCATATTTGTTCTCTGGGATGTTGGTGTGGCGCATATGCACGACGCCCGGTACGCCAAGGCCGTACATGTCCCGGTTCTTCACCATGCCGCCGACCGAGAAACCGGCGAAATTCACGCCGTGATAGCCTTTCTCGCGGCCGACCAGACGCAGCCGCTGCCCCTCGCCGCGAACCCGGTGATAGAGAAACGCGATCTTGAGCGCGGTCTCGACCGCCTCGGAGCCGGAATTGCCGAAGAAGACGTAATCCAGGTTACCCGGCAGGAGCTGGGCCACGCGGCGCGCGAACTCGAAGGCACCTGGATGGCCGTGCTGGAAAGGCGGACAGTAGGACATCTCCTTCATCTGCGCGTGAACCGCATCGGCGATCTCGACCCGGGCATGCCCGGCAGGCGAACAGAAAAGACCGGAGACCGCGTCCAGGATTTCGTGGCCCTGATGGCTCTTGTAGTGCAGTCCCTTGCCCTCGACCATGAGGCGCGGATGCGTCGACTTGAAATGCTTGTTCGACGTAAACGGCATCCAGTGGGCTTCGAGATCGTTCGGCATGACGCGCATGGCTGCGTTCCTTCCTAAGACCCGCCGTCGCCAGGCGGCGCAGAGAAAACTGATAATTCGATGCGATTGTCCAGGAGTTTACCCTTCCGTCATCGATGGAAACAGATAAATTGGTACCTCGTAAGGTCGCCTCCCGCCCAAACACGATTGCACGTTCTCCCGATGGACCCCTTGAGCCTCGCCGCCCTTCTCGTCGTTGCCTTCATCGTCGGGGGTCTGGTCGGCTGCACCGGCGTCGGTGGCGTAATGATCGTGCCCGCGATGACCTTCCTGATCGGAATAGAGCCGCACGCCGCGATCGCCGCGGCGCTCTTCAGCTATATCTTCTCCGGCATCACCACGACCGCCGTTCATGCGCGCCGAAAGAGCATTCAATGGCCCGTCGTTTTCCTGGTATGGAGTTGCACCGCCCCGGCCGCACTGGCCGGCGCCTTTCTCGTCTGGGCGGTGCCGGGAACGTTTCTTCTCGCCGGCATCGGAGTTCTGACGCTGGTCGCCGCCGGCCGGGCGCTGATCCCTTCTTCCGAAGGCGAGCAATTTCGTGAAATCACGCCGGGGCGGCTCGGTCTCTTCGGCGCCATCGCCGGATTCGGCTCCTCGCTGACCGGCACCGGCGGGCCGATCATCATGATCCCGCTCCTGGTCTGGGCACGGGTCTCGCCGCTGCCGCTGCTCGGTCTCGCGCAATCGCTCCAAGTCCCGATCGCCATCCTGGCGACGATCGCGAACCTCATCGTCGGCGAAGTGAATTTCGCTCTCGGCGCCGTCAACGCGGTGGGCCTGATCTTCGGCGTGATCGCCGGCACGCGTCTCGCCTATCGTCTGCCGGTGGCGACTCTCAGACAGCTCATTGCCTGGGTGCTGATCCTTCTCGGTCTATTTATGATTGGACAGATCGCGTATGAATGGCTGCTGGCCTAAACGACACACGAACAATTGGGAGAGTAAGGGGATGAGCCTCGCGGCAACCGATGAGGGGAAGATCACCGACGCGGACCGGCGCGTGGCCGCGCGCGACTTGCGGTCGGAAATCCGCGCCGGCCGCCACGATGTCCGCACAACCGGCATGGCCCCGGGGATGGTGCAGTTGAACCTGGCCATTCTGCCGAGGGCCTGGGCCGTGGATTTCAAGCGGTTCTGCGAGCTGAACCCGAAGCCCTGCCCGCTGGTCGCGATGACCGCGCCCGGCGACCCCGCTTTTCCGAAGCTCGGACCGGATATCGATGTCCGCCGTGACGCCCCGCGCTACCTCGTCTTCCGGGACGGCGAATGTACCGACGAAGTGACCGACCTCGACGATCTCTGGCAGGACGATTTCGTCGCCTTCGCGATGGGCTGTTCCTACTCCTTCGAGGAAACGCTCTTGGCGGGCGGCTTATCGCTTCGGCATATAGAGCAAAACGTTAAAGTACCGCTCTATATTACTGATATTAATACGGAAACATCTGGTTCATTTCGAGGCCCATTGATCGTTTCGATGCGACCGTTCCTTCCCGGAGACGCGATCCGGGCGATCGAGATCACGTCCCGCTTTCCGCGCGTCCATGGTGCCCCGGTCCATTTCGGCGCGCCCGAGATGATCGGAATCGAGGATATCAACGCGCCCTATTCCGGCGAACCGCCGGTCATCAACCCGGGCGAGGTACCGTTATTCTGGGCCTGCGGAGTCACCCCGCAAGTCATCGTCGAACAAGCCAAACCGCCGATCTGCATCACCCACAAGCCGGGGCACATGCTGATCAGCGACCTCCTGAACACCGACCTGGCCGGCGAATAGCAAGAACCGGGTCGCGGTGTCGCCGTGACGGCCCAATATTGACCGAATACCGCGCTACCGCCTCTAAAACCATTTCCTCACGGGACAAATTTGATGACCGAATCACGCGATTACCTGAATATTCGCCGTTCGCCCTTCTCGGACCTTCTTGGTCTGGTGATCACCGATGCCGCGCCCGATTGCTTGAAAGCGGAGCTTCTGGTCAGGGAGGACCTTTGCACCAATCCGCCGATCCTTCATGGCGGCGCGGTGATGTCCTTCGCCGACAATCTGGGCGCCTTGGCGACGGCGCTGAATATGCCCGAAGGCACCCGCACCACGACCCTCGAAAGCAAGACGAATTTCCTCGCATCCGTTCCCGTTGGCGAGAAAGCCTTCGCGGAGACGACACCGCTTCATCGAGGGCGCACGACGATGGTTTGGCAAACCAAGATCAGTCGAGAGGACGGTCGCCTCGCGGCCGTCGTCACCCAGACTCAAATGGTCTTGCCGAAGCCCGATTGACGGACAAGCGCCTAAAAAGAACGGGCGCCCAAATGGACGCCCGTTCCCATTGAACGACTATTCAAAAGTTTAGCGACTCACCGTCAACTCCTTGTAGCGCGGCAGCAGGCAGGCCTGATCCTGCATCGCGTCGCGGCGGAAGGGTGCCCCCAGTTCCTGATTGACCACGACCTCGACAAGGGTCGTTGTACCCTCTTTCTGGGCGGCGCATGCCTTGGAAAGTTCGGCGGTGAGGTCGTCCATCGTCTCGACCATAACACCCTTCAGACCGAAGGCTTCGGCCACGGCCGCATGACTAAAGTTATCGCCAAGCTCGGTGCCGACGAAACGCTCATCGAACCATAGGATATCGTTCTTCTTCTCGGCACCCCACTGTCCGTTCCTGAAGACAACGATGGTGACGGGAATATTCATCCTGGCACAGGTCGGCAGTTCGTTGAGGCTGATGCCGAAAGCACCGTCGCCGACGAGGGCGACAGCGGGCCGGTCCGGACGCGCGAGCTTCGCCCCCATGATCGACGGAAAGGCGTAGCCGCAATTGCCGAACAAACCGGGAGCGAAGAAGCTCCGCGGCTGCTCGAACGGCAGGTAGCTGTTGGCCATGGCGCAAATGTTACCGATATCGGTCGAGACCATCGCATCATCCGGCAAGCCGTCCTGGAGTGCGCGCAGGACCTGACGCGGCGCCATCTTGTCGGGCTCGCGCTCGCGGGCGCGACTGTTCCAAGTGCTGCCGGGATCGTCTTCCTCATTGTCCCAGCCCGCAAGTTTCTGGAGCCAGGCCGACTTGGCGGTGGCGATTTTCGCCTTCCGTGCCTCTCCGGCTTCGCCGGCACTATGTCCGCCAAGGGCCTTGAGCAGCTGTTGCGCCACGGCACTAGCGTCGCCGCAAATGCCGATGTCGATCGGCTTGGCGAGGCCCAGCATGTCCGGATTGGCGTCGACCTGGATGATCTTCGCCTGGCCGGTCCAGTATTCGATATTGTGTTGCGGCAGGGTACTAAAGGGGTTGAGCCGGGTCCCCAGCGCCAGGATCACATCGGCCTGCTTCACCAGCACCATCGCGGATTCCCAGCCCTGGTAGCCCAAGGGACCGACGGCCAGTGGATGGCTCGCGGGGAAGCTGTCGTTGTGGAGGTAGCTGTTGGCCACCGGCGCGCCCAGGCATTCGGCTAATTGTCGGCATTCGTCGATGGCATCGCTCAACACCACGCCGGCGCCCGAGACAATGACGGGAAACTTCGCATCTCCCAGAAGCTCCGCGGCCGCCGTGATCGACGCCTCGTCGCCCATCTGCCGTCCCGGCATGATGGGGTCCGGAATCTCGCAATCGATCACTTGGCAGAACATGTCGCGCGGAATGTTGAACTGCACGGGCGCGGAATGCTGCCGGGCTCGCTGAAAGCATCGGGTCAACGTCTCAACCATCCGGTTGGGATTAGCCAAGGTTTCCTGGTGGCAGGTGATCTCCTCGAAGCAGGGCAGCTGACGGGTTTCCTGAAATCCACCGAGGCCCTGCGTCATTGATGCCGTCTCCGGCGTCACCACGATCATCGGCGTATGGTTCCAATAGGCGGCGGCGACGGCGGTCACGAAATTGGTGATGCCGGGTCCGTTCTGGGCAATGCAAACAGCGATTCCGCCGCCTGCCCGGTTGTAACCGTCTGCCATATGGGCCCCGCCCTGTTCGTGCGCCACATCGACGAATCGAATTCCGCCGGCTTCGAAGACATCCAAACCCGGCATGAAGGCGGACCCCACGATGCCGAAGGCAACCTCCACGCCCTGAATACGAAGCGTTTCGACGAATGCTTCCTGCGATGTCATTTTCATTTTCGTTCCTCCCTATTGATTTCGACTCGCGCGCGGTGTGTGCCCGTCTCGTTCGGTGAGCCCCGATCGGCGGCCTTTCAACGGAGGCTCACGGGTATTTAACCCCGCTTCGATTTTCGACGCCACAGGCGCGCTTGATTATTCAATGAAAAAGCGCCTCCCACCATTAATTCCGGGACGTTAAATAACGAAAACCAGCGGCTGCCGTCGGTTTCTCCGGACCGCTTATCGCAAATCCCACTCCCTCGGCGGCAAAGCCATTTACAATCCGGACAGAACCGGCCAATCCTAGGCTCGTGCTTAGTCGAAAACCCTTTATTTGCCCGCCGGACCTCCTGCGGCGCGCGTCTGATCGCCCGGCGGTCCGTACCGCCATCGCGGCTGCGGCCGCGCCCTTGCCGCTCGTCAGTGTCCGTGCCGCCACCGAGGCGGGATTGATCGATCCGGTGCTGGTCGGAGATCGCATGACCATTCGCCGCTTGGCCCGAGAGATGGAATGGGACATCGCCAGCTTCGATATCGACGATCAGGACGACGAGACAAGCGCCGCCACACGCGCGGCCCAAATCGCCGGTGCCGGAGAAGCCGGCGTCCTGATGAAAGGGCATATTCATACCGATATCTTTGTCCGCGCGGTGCTCCGCCGGGAGAACGGACTCCTGGACCGGCCTCGCTTGACCCATAGTTTCCACATGACGGTGCCCGACAGCCGGGCCGCCCTGATCATCAGCGATGCCGCCGTCAACGTGCACCCCGACATCGAAACCAAGCGGCACATCATCCAGAACGCGGTCGAGCTGGCGCAAGCGCTTGGAAACAGCCGGCCACGTGTGGCGCTGTTGTCCGGGACCGAAGAGGTCAGCGCCGCCATGCCGTCGAGTCAGGAGGCCGACGAATTGACCCGCTGGGCAGCAAGTTCGGTTCCGGACGCCGAAGTCTACGGTCCGCTCGCCTTCGATAACGCGATTTCGATCGAGGCGGCCCGCATCAAGGGGATCGAGCACCCCGTCGCCGGCAACGCGGATATTCTCGTCGTGCCGAATATCGAGACCGGCAACGCGCTCTTCAAGATGATGGTTTATTTCATGAGCGCCTGTGCGGCGGGAATTATGTCCGGCGCCAAAGTGCCGATCATCCTGACCAGCCGGGCCGACCCTCCGGAGGCGCGCCTCGCCGCCGCCGCGATCGCGGCACTGCAAGCGGACGGCTAATCGGTTAGCCTTCAATTGGAGAGAACGAGTATGACGCGACTTGGCCTGATTCTGCTTTCGGGCGGCCTTGACTCTACCACGGCCGCTGCCTGGGCGCGCCGGGAGGAGTATGCGCTCTCCGCCGTCACCTTCGACTACGGGCAAACGCATGTTCGAGAGTTGGACTCGGCCCGGCGTGTCGCCTCGGCCATGGAATTGGATCATCACGTTCTGGATGTAGCACTCTATCGCGAACTCGCCGACTATTCGGCGCTAACCAACCCCGAACTGATCGAGATGCCGAAGGATCGGTCGACGGCGGAAATGTCGGATGACATTCCCTCCACCTATGTGCCGTTGAGGAATACCTTTTTCCTGACCATGGCCGCCGCTTGGCTCGAAAGTCTGGCACTCCGCAAGATCGAACGGGACGGCGCGGCACCGGATTCGATATCGGCGACCCTGATCATCGCCGCCAACGCCATCGATTACAGCGGCTATCCCGATTGCCGGCCCGAATTCTACGACGCGGTCGCGGAAACCCTGAGATTGGGAAGCAAGCTCGGCACGCAGTACGGAATCCCGTTCAATATCGAAACGCCGCTCATCGAATTGAGCAAAGCCGATATCGTCCGCTTGGCGACGGAACTCGACGCACCGCTCGACCTGACTTGGAGTTGCTATGACCGGGGTGCCGCGCCCTGCGGGCGCTGCGATTCTTGCCTGCTTCGTCAAAAGGGCTTCGAGGAGGCTGGTCTAGGCGATCCCGCTCTCGAGTAATCGGCGGAGCGCGAACTAAAGACTGGTCGAATGGCGTCCTCGGCCGGCCTTTAGATACCCGTCGAAGGCGGCACAGACGACCCGAAGCGTAGGACGCGCGTCTTCCGGAACGTCGATCATGTCGTCTTCCCCGATATCGACGAGACCGTCCCGCGCCAAGGGCCGAAGCGATTCCATGACATCGGCGAACGCGTCCGGTTCAGCACCGTGTTCCCGTCGAAGTGCCGCCAGATCGACCTTCATGTCACACATCAGCCGTTCGATCGCGGCGCGGCGGAGGCGATCATCCGCATCGACCGCCACGCCGCGCTCAACCGGGAAGATCGCCTTGTTGACCCGTTCGCGGTAAGCCGCAAGATCACCTGTATTCTGAATGTATCCCTGAGGCAGCGCGCCGATCGCGGAGACACCAAGCCCGATCAAGGCGCCGGCCGCATCCGTCGTATAACCCTGAAAATTGCGCCGCAATTGCCCGTCATCGGCGGCGCGCGCAAGTGGGTCGTCGGGATGCGCGAAGTGATCGAGACCGATCGGCACATACCCCTTCTCGGCGAGCCGTTGGGCGGCGGCCATGGCGGAATCGAGTCGTTCGGCCGAACCGGGAAGTACCTTCGTATCGATCTGCTTTTGATGTTTCTTCATCCACGGCACATGCGCATAGCCGAACAGAGCCACGCGGCCAGGCGCCAGCTTCGCCACCTCGTCGACGGTTTCGACGACGCAATCGACGCTCTGCCCCGGCAAGCCGTACATGATGTCGACGTTCAAATCCGTGATTCCGACCCGGTGTAGTTGATCGACGCATTCCGCGGTCCGCTCGACCGGCTGGACGCGGTTGATCGCGAGCTGCACCGCCGGCGAGACATCCTGCACACCAAGGCTGGCCCGGTTGATGCCCGCTTCGGCCAAGCAGTCGATCGTCTCCGCGGACAGCGTCCTCGGGTCGATCTCGACCGCAATCTCGGCGTTCGCGTCGAACTGGAAGGCCTGCCGCAGATCGGTCATCAGCAGATTGAATGGATCCGGCGGAATGATGGTCGGTGTCCCGCCGCCGAAATGCAGATGCGTAACCCGGCCATGATGGTCCATGCGAGACGCGACCATCTCGACCTCGCGGCGCAGGAGATCGATATAGTCGACGATCGGGCCGTCTCGATTGACGACCTTCATATTGCAGCCGCAGAACCAGCAAAGACGCCGGCAGAACGGCACGTGGACGTAGAGCGAGAGGTCAATCCCACCATCGAGTTCGCGCAGCCAACTCGCATAGGTGTCGGAATCGATTCCGTCGTGAAATTGCGGTGCCGTCGGGTAGCTCGTATAGCGCGGCACCGGCATGTCGTATTTGAGCAAGATTTCTCGATCCATCGCCAGAATTTAGATTGCGCGGCGCGCCCACCCCATGATTCAAATCAACTCTGATTGAAATATCGGCTTGCGGTCGGCGGCCGCAAGACAAATATTGTGCCCTGAGCCTGCGTCCTTCGCGGGCAATCGGAATTGACACTCAACGCAACGAGGATAGAAATGCGTGCATTGATTACTGGAATGGTCGTTGCCATGGCGATGACCTTTGCAATCGGACCGGCCAACGCGGGTGACGCGGCCAAGGGCAAAAGGGTCTACAACAAGTGCAAGGCCTGCCACTCGATGAAACCCGGAAAGAAGAAGATCGGCCCCTCGCTGCATGGTGTCATGGGACGCAAGGCGGGCACGTTGAAGGGATTCAAGTTTTCCAAGGCGATGAAGAAATCCGGAATCACCTGGGACGACAAGTCGATGGGCGAGTACCTCAAAAAGCCGAGAGCCTTCGTCAAGGGGACGAAGATGGCCTTCCCAGGGTTGAAAAAGGCGAAGCAGATAGACGACGTGATCGCCTATATCAAATCCAAATCGAAGTAAGCGCCCGGCACCCCGCGTGACTCCAATCGACGCGAACCGGTCGCAGAACTGGCAACTTCGAAAACCCGCGGCGCATAGCGCCGGGGGCGTCGTCGTCAGTCAGAATGCGATCGCGGCCGAAATCGGTGCCGCCGTCCTACGTGACGGCGGCAACGCCATTGATGCGGCCATTGCGACATCTTTCGCGGTCTCGGTTGTCGAACCGTGGATGAGCGGCCTTGGCGGCGGCGGCTATATGCTGGTCTACCTCGCCGCCGAGGACCGGGTCCGGGTCATCGATTTCGGAATGGTGGCGCCTCGCGAACTCGACCTCGCCGACTATCCGCTGGTCGAGGGCGCTCTCGCGGGCGATCTCTTTACCTGGCCGGCCGTCCTCGAGAACCGGAACTTCACGGGATACCATTCCGTTGCGACGCCGACCCAGGTCGATGGCATCGCGCTTGCCCACCAACGCTTCGCAAGCATGGACTGGGCGTCCTTGATTGCGCCCGCCATCGAACTGGCCGACGCCGGATTGCCGATCAACTGGTTCTCGACGATCCGGATCGCGGGTTCCGCCTCGGACCTGGGGCTATTCCCCGCCTCGCGAGACCTTTTCCTTGCCGACGGCCTGCCGAAAATAGCGACTCAGGGAGCCCCGCCGCCCCTCGCCCCGCTTGATAATCTGGCCGCGACCTTGCGCCGGCTCGCCGAGGCGGGCCCACGCGATTTTTACGAGGGCGAGATCTCCGCGAAACTCGTTGCCGACATGCGGGCGGGGGGAAGCAAGCTCACGGCCGACGATCTCGCCACCTACCACGCGACGGAATGCGATCCTCTCCAAGTTACCCACGGCGATGCCGAAGTCTTCGCGGCGCCCGGCTTGACCGCGGGCCCGACGCTGGCCGACACACTCGCGAGGTTCGCGGGCAAGATCCCGACCGGATCGCCGCCCGGACCCGAGACATATGCGGCTTGGGCCGGTGCGCTGAAGGCGGCATATGAAACGCGGCTGGCATCGATGGGCGATGTCGACGATTCGCGCGACCCGGCCAGCACGACCCACCTGACCACGATCGACGGCGACGGCAACATGGTCACCCTGACGCAGACCCTGCTGAGTGCCTTCGGCAGCAAGGTCGTCCTGCCGGAGACCGGCATCCTGATGAATAACGGCATCATGTGGTTCGATCCGCGCCCCGGTGCGCCGAACTCGCTGGCACCCGGCAAGCGGCCGCTCTCCAATATGTGCCCCGCCATCGTGCGGCGTCCGGACGGTTTCGGTTTCGCGCTCGGCGCGTCCGGCGGGCGGCGGATAATGCCGGCCGTCATGCAGCTGATCTCGATGATGGTGGATTGCGGCATGGACCTGGAAGACGCGATGCACCATCCCCGGATCGACGTCAGCGGCGGCGAGACCGCCAATGCCGATCTCCGCCTGGACGATGCCGCGCGGCAAGCAATTTCATCCGTCCTTCCCGTCGTTCCGGTCGAGGACAGCGTCTATCCGTCGAATTTCGCCTGTCCAAATGTCGTCATGAACGACCCGACTCGTACCGAAAAGATGGGTGCGGCTTATCCAATGTATCCTCTTTCCGGCGCCATCGGCGCCTGAAAGACCGGAACGACCCAAGCATCGAGAATCTCTTTTCCGCTGAAAATTGGGTACGGCATCGGCGCGTTTCCGCCACTCTTAAACAAAGTTGGATCACCGCTTCGATTCCGATCGGCCCGCCAAAGCCCTTTTTCCTATTGCCCCGCCCGTGGGCAATCGGTCATTGTCGATATGGTAAACCGTTCGCGGCGAAATCCATTGGCAAGGTCGCGGAAAGGTGTGACGCAACTTGGCTGGCAATCGTAGGCCGTAATGACTTCAGAAGACGAATTCGACGAAATTGAAGAACCGACTGACGAAGCGCCCGAAGTCGCCGGTGATCAAGGGGTGGTATATGACATCCCCATCGAGATCACGGCGGTGCTTGGAGTCGCCAGTCTCAAGGTCAATCAACTCCTGAAACTCGGCCGCGGCGCCGTTGTGGAGTTGGACCGGACGGTAGGACAGCCGATCGACCTTCGCATCGACAATCGTTTGATCGGCCGCGGCGAGGTCGTGGTCGTTGACGATCACCTTGCCGTGACACTGACCGAAATCACCAAAGTAAAATAACGGGCGCGGTCTATTTCAGTAGGCCGGACTTCCGATAGAAACGAACGGCCCCCGGATGCAGCGGCACCCCGACCGCGTCGAGCGCGCTTTCGTAACGGATCAGACCACCTTTTTGGTGACTGGCGTCGAAGAGATCGCGCGAACGTTTGTTCCATAACGTCCTGGTGATCCGGAAGATCAACTCGGGATCGGCGGTTTCATTCACCAGCCAGATCACCGACAGACCGATGGTCCTTATCATTCTCGACTTGGTATAGACGCCGGCCGGAATGATCTTGCGGGCAAGATAGGGCCGTTTCGCGAGAAGCGCCTCCATCGCCTTGCCCGATAAAGGAATCAAGCGCGCCGGCCCCTCCGTCAACGCCTGCTCGATCACCGGGAGGGGAAAGCCACCGACCACGAAAAAGCCATCCAACTGCCCCGCCTTCAAGGCCTTCAAGGCATTGGCACCAGAAAGATAACGCGCATCGATATCCGATTTTTCGGAAAGGCCAACCGCATCCAGCACATGGCGCAATCCCTTGAGATACGGAGAGCCCGGCCAATCCAGGGAGAGGCGACGGCCGCGCAAATTCAGGATCGAATCCGACTCGACATCGACGCGCGCGACCAGATGAAAAATCTCGGGATACAGTCCGGCGATCGCCCGAAGAGAGCTTGCGGGCGGTTGACCGGCAAAACGCCCTGTCGCGGTAAACGCTTCATACGCGATATCGGAACGCACAAAGCCGGACACGACCTCGCCCGACAGCAATTGCTTCAGATTGGTCACATCGTCGGCCGCTGATTGGGCAATCGCGACCAAGTTCGGAACGCCGCATTCATCGCCCCGGTCGCAACTACCGGACCCGGGCGGGTTGCTGATCGCGCCCGCGACCATGCCGCCGACGAAATAGTACATACTGGCGGGATCGCCCGTCGCGATCTGGAAAATCCGAGCTTCCTGCGCATTCGCCGCGCCGGCGAACAGCAACGCGAGAACGAAGACGAACCGAATCCCCCGCTGGTGCGATCGTCGTCCGCGAATCGGTGGTCGGCTTGGCACGGTCTCGAACTCCGACGTAATGGAATCGCTGGTTTTAACGATCCCGAGGAACGCACGCAAATGGCGGAAGACTGGACCCATCACGAAGCGGCACTCACCGACCTTAAAATGCACTATGTGCGCCAAGGCACGGGCATGCCGTTGATCTTGATCCACGGCTGGCCGGAATTTTGGTACACATGGCACAAGAACATCCCGGCCCTCTCCCCGAACTTCGACGTCATCGCACCCGATCTTCGCGGTTTCGGTGATAGCGGAAAACCAGCCACGCCGCCGACGCTGGAGACTTACATCGACGATATTATCGAACTGGCGGATGTCCTGGGTTTGGGCCGCTTCGGGCTCGTGGGACACGATGTCGGTGCTTTTATTCTACAAAACGTCGGCCGCCGCGTTCCGGAGCGCGTCATCGGCCTCTTCTTCTTCAATTGCCCACATCCCGGCATCGGGCATCGATGGATCGAGAACGGCCACTACCAGGAACTATGGTATCAGACCTTTCACCAACAGGATTGGGCAGCGGACCTGGTCGGCCAAAACCGAGAGAGCTGCCGACTCTATCTCCGTCACTTCCTGCGCCATTGGAGCCACCGGGACGACGCCTTCGACGACGACCTGGAACGCTGGGTCGACAATTTCATGAAGCCGGGCAATCTTCAGGGTGGCTTCAACTGGTATCGGGCGATGGACGCCTTCCGCCGGGCGGTGATCGTCGAGGGACCGCCCGACCTACCGATAATCGAGCCACCAAGCCATGTCCTCTGGGGTTCCAAGGATACGGTTCTGCTGGCGGACTGGGCCGACAATCTTGATGACTATTTTCGAGAGGTAAAGATCGAGGTCGCGGAGTCGGCGGGTCACTTCGTTCACTACGAGCGCCCCGATCTCGCCAATGACCGTATCACAGCCTTTTTTCGCGAGCGGTCCGCGTAGAGGCGCTTAAAGCCGTACGTTCGATGTGCTGAACACGTCGGCGACACTGGCATCGCCGAGCACGATGGCGGCGATTATCGCGATGACGATGGCCGCGACCACGCTCGATATAAAGGCTTTCATCGGTACCTCCCTTATCTCTTTCGTAAATTCTAGCGCCGTCGGCGCCTGGCGCAAACCGTCAATTCTCTTCTGATCATTGAACGATCTTTTTTAGGAAGGCAATTAACTCGGCTCGATCCCTCGGATCGGGAATTCGCTGCAACGGCATCTTGCTGCCGGGAGTGAAGCGGTCCGGCCCCTCGGCGAACAACGCATCGACCGTTCGCTCGGTCCAAACGAGATCGCTGCCCCGCAAAGCCTTCGAGTATGCATAACCCTTGGCCGTACCGGCCTGGCGTCCAAAGACTCCGTATAGCGTCGGGCCGGCGCGATGACCGCCGTCGCGGGTCACGGTATGGCAGGCTTGGCATTTCCTGAACAACTTGGCGCCGCGACCGCCCTTCGCGAGCAGCGCCGCCATCGGATCGGGCGCACGCGTCCGATCGCCAAGGGCGATACCTCGCGCGATGTCCCAGACCTTGACCACCTCGTCGCCGCCGGCCGAGATCAGCCGATCACCTTCCGGCGCGAACCGAAGCGACCACACCGGACCCTGGTGTCCAGATAGGCGCCGCTCGGCGACCCCACTCGCGAGGTTCCATAGAATAATATCGCGATCGATCCCCGCCGACGCGGCCCATTTCCCGTCGGGCGATATGGCGAGCGCCATGATCGAACCCTCATGCCCGTGAAGAATCCGCAATTCGCGTCCGCTCTTCAGATCCCATTCACGCAGCGTCTTGTCGACGCTGACCGAATAAAGGCGCCGGCCGTCCGGATGAAACGCAACCGCCGTCACACCGAATTCGTGGCCTCGCAATGCGAATACCGCTGTCCCGTCCTCCACCCGCCAAAGCCGGACGGAGGAGTCGTAGCTGCCGCTCGCGAGGAATTTCCCATCCAGCGAAAACGCCACCGCGTTGACGTTGTTGTCGTGACCCTCGATGACCCTGACCGCACGCCCCGTCGCGAGATCCCAAATCCGGATCGTGCGATCCCAGCCGGCCGACGCCGCCAGGCGGCCCTTGGGCGAGACCGCGACCGCCGCCACCCTGCCCTTGTGTCCGATCAGTTCCGTCTTCAACTCGCCGGCGATAGTCCAATGGAGGACCGCCCCATCGTCGCTCGCTGAAACCGCGTGCAGACCATCCTGCGTAAAAGCAACGCCATTGACGGGACCTTGGTGACGTTCGAAGCGTCCCAGCTCGCGCTGACTCTCAAGGTCCCATAAAATAACGGAGTAATCGAAACTGGCCGAAAGGACGGTGCGGCCGTTGGGTGCAACGGCGATTCCCTTCACGAAACCGCCGTGACCAACAAGATCCGCCAAGGCGCTCCAGGCCATGGCCGCCAGTACGACCAAGAGTATCGGCAGCCGCGCGATCCGCAAGGCGCGGATACTCACGCCTCAATCATCGCCCGGAGACGCATACTCGCCCCCTGTCGCCTCCTCCAATTCGGCAACCCATTCGCTGTGATGCTCGCGCGCCCAGTTCTCGTCGACCAGGCCCGTGCCCATGGCATCGAAGGCGCCCTCCATGCCCAGCGTGCCGATATAAATGTGCGCGAGAACGATCGCAATAAGCACCAATGCGGCCGCCCCATGCCAGATCTGCGACAACTGCATTTCCTGCATCGGTGTCAATGTGGTTGGCAGATCGAAGCCAACGAGGTTGAGCACCGCGTTGGTATTGGCGAAGAAAGTAAATTCGAAGGGAAACAACAAGGCCACGCCCGAAAATGCGAGCGACGTGCCGCCGAGAACCACGGCCCAGAAGATCAGCTTCTGACCGGCATTGAACTTTTCGGCCGGCGGATGGTCGCCCTCGCTGAAAAGCCCACCGCCGCGGCCAATCCATACGAAATCGTGCCGATTGGGTAAATTGTCCCTGACCCATATGACGAACACCATGGCCAACCCGATAATGAAGGCGAAGGCCAGATAGTCGTGCGCGTATTTTCCCCACAGGGTCAGCGTGGCGAAGGCATCGGGACCAAGAAGGGGTTTCAGCATATAGCGGCCGTAAAGCATGTTGAGCCCGGTCAAACCGAGAACGATGAACGATCCGGCCAACAGCCAATGGGCAAAGCGCTCGATTCCGTTGAAGCGCTCGACGACGCGATCGCTCCAACCGGCATCGATTTTGATACGTCCCCGAAACGCGAAGAATAGCGCCAGGAGAGCGACCGTCCAGAAAAGCAGCCACCAGCCGTAGATCGAGATCGGCCCGTTGCGGATCGCGCGCCAGCTCTCCCCTTCCGATTGAATGAGCACGCCCGCCTGCTTGTCGGGAATCGAAACCTTGCCCCTGACACCGCCTCGGATCAACCGCCAGAATTGCGAATCGCTGGTGTTGCCGAGCGCCGAACCAGGGACCTTGCCAGACGATTGCGCAAATGCCCGGGATCCCATATCGGGGGTCGAGACGACGCCCACGGCCAGAGCCAGAACGAAAGCGAGCAAAACAAGAATCCTTCCGCCATACATCGACGTCATTTTCCTTCCTCTCATCATCGTTCCTCCCAGGCCTATCTCGCGCGTTGATTGGCGACCCGCAAGCGAAGTCGGTTGACACCTTCGCTCGATAATTTCTGGTCCGCCTTGCCGAGATACTTTCCTTTTTCATAGGCCAGAATGCGGTTTTGCTCGTCCTGGCGACAGCCGAGCAGCGCTGAACCGGCGAGCAATATCCCAATGCCACCCATCGCCAATCGACGTAACGGGGTTCTATTCATTTCGGTTCTCCTCCGCCCCGGCGGCAAAATCACCGCCGGCGAACCGCCTCGAATTTGCAAAAAGGGGGGCCCCGGTCGAGGCCGCCCCTTTTCACGCAACGAATTCCGACGCGATTAGCTGCCGGATTTCAACTGATAGGCGGTGCCCCAGCCCCAGGCGCCGGAACCGAAGCCCCGTGCCACGACACGCTCGCGATAGATATTCGCGACCTGGTCCCCATCACCGGACAGCAGCGCCTTGGTCGAGCACATTTCCGCGCAAAGCGGAAGTTTGCCCTCGGCCAGACGATTGCGACCGTATTTCTGGAACTCGGCGGAGCTATGGTCGTTCTCCGGACCACCGGCGCAGAAGGTACACTTGTCCATCTTGCCCCGGCTGCCGTAGTTGCCCGCCTGCGGATACTGCGGCGCACCGAACGGGCATGCATAAAAGCAATACCCGCAACCAATGCAAAGGTCCTTCGAATGCAGCACCACGCCTTCATCCGTCTGGTAGAAACAATCCACCGGACAGACCGCCATGCAAGGCGGGTCGGAACAGTGCATGCAGGCGACCGAGATCGACCGCTCGCCCGGCCTGCCGTCGTTGATCGTGACGACACGCCGCCGATTGACGCCCCAAGGCACCTCGTGCTCGTTCTTGCACGCGGTGACGCAGGCATTGCACTCGATGCAGCGCTCGGCGTCGCAAAGGAATCTCATTCGTGCCATTTCTTTGCTCCTTACGCTTTCGAGACTTTACACAGGGTGACCTTGCTTTCCTGCATATTCGTCACCGAGTCATAGCCATAGGTGAAGGCCGTGTTGGCCGCCTCGCCGAGGACGTAGGGATCCGACGTCGCGGGATACTTGCCCCGTAGATCCTTGCCCTGGAAATGTCCGGCGAAGTGGAACGGCATGAACACGACATCGCGGCCGACGCGTTCGGTTACCATGGCCATCACCTTGACCTTGGCACCTTCCGCACCCTCGACCCAGACCATCTCGCCGTCCCGGATGCCAAGGGTGTTGGCATTGAAGGGATTGATTTCGACGAACATGTCCTGTTGCAGTTCGGCCAGCCACGGGTTCGACCGCGACTCGTCGCCGCCACCCTCGTATTCGACCAGACGACCGGAGGTCATGATGATCGGATACTCCTTCGACACGTCCTTCTTTTGGATCGACGCGTAGAAGGTCGGGAGACGATACATCTGCCGGTCCGAATAGGTCTCGTATTTCGGCAGCAGATCACGCCGCGGCGTATAGAGAGGCTCGCGATGCAACGGGATCGGGTCCGGGAACGGCCACACCACCGTCCGCGCCTTGGCGTTGCCGAAGGGCGCACAGCCGTGCTTGATCGCAACCCGCTGGATGCCGCCCGATAGGTCGACTTTCCAGTTGGTCTTGTCACCGGCCACCTTCTCGATCGCCGCCCGCTCCTCGGCGGTTAGATCACCATCCCAACCGAGTTGCTTCAGGGTGGCCATCTTGAACTCGGGATACCCATCCTTGAGTTCGGAGCCCACCGCATAGGAGCCCTCGGCGAGAAGGTTGCTGCCCGCCAGATCGCTCGGCATCCCCTTGTGCTTCGGCGCTGTAACACCGAAACGCGCCCGGAAGGTCAAACCGCCCTCCCCGACCGGCTTCGAGGGATCGTAGAGAATCGGGGTTCCCGGATGCTTCATCTCCGCGGTTCCCCAGCAAGGCCATGGAAGCCCGTAAAACTCACCGTCGAGCGGTCCGCCCTTGGCCTGCAAGGTCGTCTTGTCGAAGGTGTGCTGGTGCTTCATATGGGCCTTCAGGCGGTCCGGCGACTGACCGGTATAGCCGATGGTCCACATGCCCTTGTTGAACTCGAGGGTGATGTCCTCGATCAGCGGATCGGTGCCGTTGATCTTGATGTTCTTGAACATCTCCTTCTCGAATCCGAGCTTCTTGGCGAGGAGATACATGATCTCGTGGTCGGATTTCGATTCGAAGATCGGATCGACCACCTTATCACGCCATTGCAGCGACCGGTTGGATGCGGTGACCGAGCCATAGGTCTCGAACTGCGTCGCCGCCGGCAGGAGGTATGTATTGTCCGTCCTGTCACCCATGACGGCCGAGACCGTCGGATAGGGATCGACGACCACCAGAAGGTCGAGCTTCGAGAACGCCTTCCAGAGGTCGTTGCCGCGGGTTTGCGAGTTCGTCGCATGGCCCCAGAACACCATCGCCCGGAGATTGTCGGGCTGGTCCATCTTGTCCTTCGCGGTCAAGACGCCGTCCGCCCAACGCGACACCGGGATGCCCTTCGACTGCATCAGCTTCTCGGTCGCGAACCGACCCTTGATGTAGTCGTAGGAGACGTCCCAAACGCGCGCCCAGTGCTTCCACGAACCCTTCTTGAGGCCGTAGTAGCCCGGCAGGCTGTGCGAGAGGATGCAGAAATCCGTCGCACCTTGGACGTTGTCATGGCCGCGGAAGATGTTGGCGCCGCCACCAGCCTTACCCATATTGCCGAGGGCCAGCTGGAGGATGCAGTACGCCCGGGTATTGTTGTTCCCGTTCGTATGTTGCGTGCCGCCCATGCACCAGACCAGCGTGCCCGGCCGATTATTGGCCAGCAGCCGTGCCACCCGCTTCATCTGCGAGCCCGGCGTGCCGGTGACACGCTCGACTTCGGCGGGATCCCACTTCTTCACCTCGCGGCGGATCGCCTCGAGACCCCAAACGCGCTGGCGGATGAATTCCTTGTCTTCCCAGCCGTTCTCGAAGATGTGCCAGAGGATACCCCAGATCAGCGCGACATCGGTGCCCGGACGGAAGCGCACAAATTCGTCGGCATGCGCGGCCGTCCGCGTAAAGCGCGGATCGCAGACGATCAAGGGCGCGTTGTTCTGCTCCTTGGCCTTCAGGATATGCATCACCGCAACCGGATGCGCCTCGGCGGGATTGGACCCGATAAGGATCATCGACCGGCTGTTGTGAATGTCGTTGTAGTGGTTCGTCATGGCGCCGTAGCCCCAGGTGTTCGCCACACCCGCGACCGTGGTCGAATGACAAATCCGTGCCTGATGATCGCCGTTGTTCGAGCCCCAGAAGGCATAGAACTTACGGAACAGGTAGGATTGCTCGTTGTTGAACTTCGCCGAGCCGAGCCAATAGACCGAATCAGGACCCGACTTCTTGCGAATATCGAGCATCTTGTCGCCGATCTCGTTGATCGCCTGATCCCAGCTTAGCTTTTGCCACTTGCCGCCGACGAGCTTCATCGGGGATTTCAGCCGGCGTTCGCCATGCGCGTGCTCGCGCACCGAAGCGCCCTTGGCGCAATGAGCCCCGAGATTGAACGGGCTGTCGAAGCCGGGTTCCTGCCCGACCCAAACACCGTTCAGAACCTCGGCCATCACCGTGCAGCCGACCGAGCAATGTGTGCAGACCGACTTCACGGTCTTGACGGCACCTTGCCCGGGGGCCGCGGCATTCGCCTTCGTGACCATCCCGCCCGACAAAGCCGATGCGGCGGCAACGCCACCCGCGGTCAATCCGGAACGGCGCAGGAACGTACGCCGATCGATTGCACCGCCGGTGAGACCACCCAACGACTTCGACAAACGGGGGCCATTCGCTACCCCATTCGTCTTTTTCCTGAGCATTTCTCTCTCCCGCTATAGGGCGAAGCTAAAACTTCGCGAGCTCGTAATAGGTTTTGACATGGGCCGTCTCCCGATAGCCGGCGGATTTGCCGTCTTCCGGCGAAGCAGCCTCGGCGGCTCCCGACGCGCCCGCGACGGCCGCGGCCCCGGCGACACCGCCAAGCCCGGCCAATCTCAGAAAATCGCGACGCGGAACCGTGTTCCCGTCCTTTTCCTTACTCATCGACTCACCTTTCGGTCTCATCGTCAAAACGCGGCTCGCATTCGCCGACGGGTTCGCCGCGATGTCCCGTCACGTAACGTCACGTCACCATCTGGAAGGCCGTCGCCTCGATGCCCATGAATACCCGGCCGATGGTGCCGACCGGCATATAGAGCACCGCCGAATCGGCGGCTTCCAAATCCTCGTAAAACCGTTCTCCCCAGGGGGCGATATGTGCTTCGAAAAACGCCTTCTGTTCCGCCAGCGTGGCCGGCGCGCCGAAGGCACCCGTGATGAGCCCGGCCATCATGTCGCTCAAAGCGGCCATGTGATCCTCGGGATCGGTCACGTCCTCGGCGCGCTCGATACCATGCGCCGCCATGTCGCGGCGCACATTCGCCAGCGGTTTTTCATTCAAGAATCCAGTAAGGTAATAAGAGGCATAGGGCAGCAGCTCGCCCCGAACGACCCCAATAAAGAGCGCGTTGTATTCGTCTTCGATCGCCTCGGGTGTCGCCGCGTCCGCGGTCCGTGACAGAACCGTCATCGCCCGGCCGAGATCAGTCGCGTCATCGCCGCCCAGTCCGCGCGCCAAATGAATCAACTCATCACCCGGCGGCGCCGCCAAGAAGCGCGCCAATAGCTGGTAGAGTTGCGCCCGCAGAAGATCCTCTTCGGGAACCTCCGAGACCGTCTCGCCTCTATCCGGCAATACCATTTCCCGCCCTATTATTCTTGGTTTGCTCCCCGGCTCATTCGTCGACCGGAGATGCCTCCCTAATTCAAAAAAAAGCTTAACCCAAATTTAACCGCGCTGTGAACAAAAATAATCGTGATCTCAGCCTACCATGGTAGTTTTGTTAGAATTGCAGATAGCCATCAAAAACACAAACTCAAGAACTCTTGGTATCCGTTTCGTCATCTTCCGAGTCGGGATCGGAACCACTGCGCTCATCATCTGCATCCGACTCCGCTTCAGCGCTTTGGGAGGCTTCCGAACTCTCCGGTTCCGCCTCGTTTTCGGCAACCTCCCCATCCTCCTTTTCTTCATCCTCGTCGACATACCCCTTGCCAATTTCGTAATTGGACAGGCCCTCGGCGATTTTGACGACAACGGAATAATCTTCGTCGTAGTCATTCATCCCATCGAGTTCGCCGAAGATTGGAACCAAGCGCCACATGCGCCGAAGCGCCAAATTGCGCAACTCGTCCGGCACGCCCTCCTTCATGAAGACGGTAAAATCGGACTCCGCGGTCAGATTTTCGATGTCCGGTAGGTCGAGCGCCTCGACGGATTCCGCTTCATCCGCATCCGTGGTCTCCGAAGTCGGCATCGGTGGCGGCCCCGCGGCAGCCGATGCGAGATCGGGACTCGTCGCGGGTTTCTCCACCGCCGCCGACTTCCGCTTGGCCCAGCGGGACAGAAAGCGTTCGTCCTCAACCATCACGGCGCACCGGGCGGCTGACGGGAATGTTTTCCGGGCGACGAACAAAGACCTCGCGCTCTTCCTTGTGATTGCGGAGACGACGCTTCTTGAAGGGTTCGTCCTCGTGATGGGCGTCGATGAAGGCCTGGACCCAGGCAATGATCCCGTCGGGCATCGTCACCGGTTCGACGATCTCGTCGCCCGCATCGAGATAATCCTGGGCTTCGTACGGCGACACCGTCGCCAGAAAAGGTTCGACCTCGAATTCCGGGTCGTCGTCGTCATCGGACGTATCGCGCAAGAGGACGTAGATAGATGGGACTTCTTCCGAAAGATTTACCTTGTAGGCCTCCGTCTCCCCGCGAAAGAGCTCAAGTGAGAGCGTGCCCGCGTGGTAGCGAATCCAGCCTTCGCCCCGTTCCATCACGCGCCACTCATCGATCTCGGGCGCGCCCGCGAAGACCGCAACCGGCGCCCAGACATGATCCTCCCAGGGATTGTCGATCTCGCGACGCTCGACGACGATGCCGAGCGGCAACCTTTCGACCTTGTCCATCTCGCTCTCCCTCGCCGACATCCTAAGCACCGACCGCCCGGGCCGCCAAGTCTTTCCCGTATTGGCAAGCGGAAGCCACGCCGCGTACACTCGCCGCCGTTCAAGGGGGAAAGGGAGAGCCCATGCGCATCAACCGGAAGCGCGTGCTGGTCTGTAACTGCGAGGGTACGATGTCCCTCGACGGCGCGGATTTGGCGAAGGCCTGCGAGGCGGATTCGCCGCCCGAGGTGCAAAGCCAGCTCTGCCGCGCCCAGTTTGAGAATTTCCAAACGGCCCTGAAGGAGGACGGCGCGCTGGTCGTCGCCTGCACCCAGGAGGCGCCGCTCTTTGCTGAAACCGCCGTGATGGAAGCGCCCGACAAGGAGCTTGCCTTCACGAACATCCGCGAACGTGCCGGTTGGGCAGAGGACGCGAAGGCCGCCGGCCCGAAAATCGCGGCCCTGCTCGCCGAAGCGACACTCGATATCGCGCCCGCCCCATCCATCGATATGAAATCGGCGGGGGTCTGCCTCGTCTATGGCGCCTCGGACCAGGCGATCGAGGTCGCCCGGCAGCTGGCGACCCGGCTCGAAGTGACGATCCTCCTCTCCGACAGCACCGACGTCATCCCGCCCCCGGTGATGGACGTCGCGATCTTCCAAGGCGAAATCACAGCGGCAAAGGGACATCTCGGCGCCTTCGAGATCGCCGTCGATGGATACGCCCCGCTCGTCGTCTCGTCGCGCTCGGCGCTTACCTTCGAGGCGGCGCGTAACGGTGCGATGTCGCAATGCGATCTGATCCTCGACCTCACCGGCCGGGCCCCGCTCTTCCCGGCACCGGAGAAACGAGACGGATATTTCAATCCGGATCCCGGCAATCCCGCCGCGGTCCAGCGCGCTCTCTTCGATCTCGTCGACCTGGTGGGCGAATTCGAGAAGCCGATCTATGTCGACTACCGCGCCGATATCTGCGCCCATGCGCGCAGCCAGATCACGGGCTGTACCCGCTGCCTGGACGTCTGCCCGGCCTCGGCGATCCAGTCCGCGGACGACGGCGTTGAATTCGACGCCTATCTCTGCGGCGGCTGCGGCGGCTGCAATAGCGTTTGCCCCACCGGCGCCGCGAGTTACGTCATGCCGCGGAATGCCGATCTATATGCCCGGCTGCGCACCCTCCTCGCCACTTACTACCGCGCCGGCGGCGAGGATGCCGTTCTGCTGGTTCATGACGATTCGCACGGCGAGGAGCTGATGTCGATGATGGCGCGATTCGGTCGCGGCCTTCCGGGGAACGTGCTGCCCTTCGCCCTCAACGAGGTGACGCAGATCGGCTTCGATTTCCTTGCCTTGGCCCTGGCACAGGGGGCCGCGCGGATCGTCCTCCTCGCACCGCCGAAACGCGGCGAGGAACTCGCGGGTTTGGCGGCCGCGATCGGTCTCGCCGAGACCGTGATGAATGGGCTCGGTCATGGCGGCGGGCGTGTTGAAGTCCTCGTCGAGAACGATCCGCAAGTCCTGGAGGCGCACCTCCACGAAGCGCGCCCGGTCAAGCCCGCCGGCCGGGCCGACTTTCTGGCACTTGGCGATCGAAGAGAGGTAACACGCCTCTCGCTTGCCGCCCTTCACGGCGCCGCCTTGACACCGGTGGAGCAGCTGCCGCTTGCCCCTGGCGCACCGTTCGGACAGATCGTCGTCGATGCAGAGAACTGCACGCTCTGTCTCGCCTGCGTTGGTGCCTGTCCGGCGGGGGCGCTTCTCGACAACCCGGACATGCCGGAACTGAGATTCCTTGAATCCAACTGCATTCAATGCGGCATTTGTCGGGCGACCTGTCCTGAACACGTCATCTCGCTCGAGCCGCGCTACAACTTCGCCGATGCGGCGGCCGATCCGCGCCGGATCAAGACGGAGGAACCGTTCGAATGCGTGCGCTGCGGCAAGCCCTTCGGCACCAAGAGCTCGATCGAGCGCATCGTCGAACAGCTCGCCAACAAGCATTCGATGTTCCAAGACGAAGCCGTCATCGAGCGCATCAAGATGTGCGAGGACTGCCGAGTCATCGATCAACTGGAAGCGCGCGACGACCCGATGCGCGGCGCCGACCGGCCCGTCACCCGAACGACCGAGGACTACCTCCGCGAACCGGAGATCGAAGAAGCCCGCCGACAGGTGCTCGAAGACCGGGAACGGGACGATGACGAGGATGGCTAGGGAGCCGCGATGAAGTCCGATGCAAGGGTCGTGGTCATCGGTGGCGGTGTCGTCGGTTGCAGCGTTATTTACCACCTCACGAAACTCGGCTGGAAGGATGTCGTTCTTCTCGAGAAGGAAGAGCTGACCTCGGGCTCGACCTGGCACGCGGCGGCCAACGGCAACACCTTCAACGCCAACCCGGCGACCGCCGAGATGATGCGCCGAACCTTCGATCTCTGGCCGATATTGGAGAAGGAAACCGGGCAAAGTCTGTCGAGCCATCCGGTGGGCGGGCTCATGCTGGCGGAGACGCCGGATCGACTCGACGAGATCCGGCGGATCTCGGGGATTGGCCGCACGCTCGGCTATGAATACGAACTTCTGGGGCCGAACGAGGTTCGGCAATTCCATCCCCTCGTCGATCCGACGGATCTCCTGGGCGCCATCTACGATCCGATGGGCGGCCATGTCGACCCCTATGGAATCACGATGGCCTACGCAAAGGGCGCCCAAGCGAAAGGCGCGGAGATCAATCGGCGAACCCCGGTTAGCGGTCTCCGTCCGCTTGCTGGCGGCGACTGGATGGTCGAAACGCCGGCGGGAGAGATCCGCGCCGGCGTTATCGTCAACGCCGCCGGTTTCTACGCCAACGAAATCGCGGCCATGACCGGTGCGCGCCTGCCGATGCATGCGATGGAGCACCAATACCTCGTCACCGAGGCGATCCCGGAGGTCGCGGCCCTGGACGCCGAATCGCCGGTGGTTCGCGATGTCGACCGGTCCTATTACGCACGCCACGAGGGCGAGGGCTATCTTGTCGGCATCTACGAGCAGGACTCCCGGACCTTCGGCGAGAACGGCATGCCCGCCGATTTCGCGATGGAGTTGCTGCCGCCCGATTTGGACCGGATCGGGAGCTATTACGAGGCCGCGTCCGAACGGCTCCCATTCCTGAGGGATGCCGGCTTGAAAAGAATCGTCAACGGGCCGTTCTGCTTCACCCCCGACGTCCGCCCGCTTCTTGGCTGGATGCCGGGCCAGCGGAACCATTTCTGCGCGGCCGGCTTCCTTGCCGGAATTTCGATGGGCGGCGGCTACGGCGAGCAGATCGCCGAATGGATCGTCGAAGGTCGCCCCTCTATCGATCTCTCCGATTGCGATGTCGCGCGATTCGGGGCCTGGGCAAACGACGAGTTCGCGCTCGAACGTGCCCACCATGCCTATTCGACGCGCTACAAGATTCACTACCCCTCCGAGGAAATTCCCGACGGCCGGCCAGTCCGCAAGCCGCCGCTTTACGATCGCTACGTCGAACAAGGCGCCGTCTTCGGCAACACGTACGGCTGGGAGCGGCCGCTTTGGTTCGCGCCCGAGGGTAGCGAGGCGCGGGATATTTACAGTTTCCGTCGCGGCAACTGGTTCGATGCCGTCGGCATGGAATGCCGGGCACTCCGGGGCGCCGTCGGATTGATCAATATCCAGCCTTATGCGAATTACGATGTGACCGGCCCCGGGGCGGCGAACCTCCTGGACCGGCTTCTCGCCAATCGTCTGCCGGCCGCCGACGACCGTATTCGCCTTGCCCCCCTCCTGGATGAAAAGGGCGGCTATATCGGCGATTTGACCGTGCTCCGCCTCGCGGCCGATCGATACCGGTTGACCGGCGCGGGCGCGATGCAGGGCATTCACATGCGCTGGTTTCGGCACCATGGCCGCGACGCGGATGCGACCATCGTCAATCGCAGCGACGAGATCGCGGGTTTTTCGATCGCCGGACCGAAGGCGGGACAACTCGTCGAGCGCCTGCTCGGCCGCGACATTGCGGCGGTGCCCTTTCTTTCGGGCCTGGAGACCAAGGTCTCGGGCATCGACATTCTTTTGATGCGGATCGGCTTCACCGGGGAATTAGGATACGAATTACATGCGCCCCTCGAAGCGCAAATCGATCTATATGATGCGATCCACGCGGCGGGCGCGGCATTCGGGCTTCGCGATGTCGGCGCCCGCGCGGCTGAAACCCTTCGGCTGGAGAAGCTTTACCCTCGTTTTGGAACGGAACTCACATCCGAGGTGACCCCCCACGAAACCGGCCAAGGCTGTTTCGTGGATCTGGAGAAAGGCGACTTCGTCGGCCGCGACGCCCTTCGGGCCCGTCCAGAAGGCGCGCGTATTCGCGCCAATATCAAACAGAATTCGCCCTCGCTCGGCGAGGATGAACTGGACGAAATGGTTGCCGAGCGATTCGACCGGATCGATCAGCTGGATATCGTGGGCGGCGAGCGGCAGGTTCCTGGCGGGCGATGGCGCTATAGTATCGACCGGAAAACGCTCCACGGCGACTATGTTTCGCTCCGCATGGATATCACCGAGCGGAAACAGACCGAGATCGCCCTACTGGCTGCGAAACACGAGGCCGACATGGCCAACGAGGCCAAATCCCAATTCCTGGCCGCCATGAGCCATGAGTTGAGGACGCCCTTGAACGCCATTCTCGGATTCTCGGACATCTTGCGGAATGAGTTTTTCGGCTCGCTCGGCGAACCTAAATATCAGGATTACGCCAACGACATCCACAACAGTGGCGAACATTTGCTCTCGCTGGTCAATGATCTGCTTGATATCTCGACCATCGAAGCGGGCAAGGTTTCCCTGACCAAGGAACGATTAACGGTCGAGGAGATCTTCGCCGACAGCTATCAGTTCATCGCCGAGGAAGCGGCGGGCAAGGGGATCGAGCTGGTAAAGCATACGGCCGACGATTTGCCGACGATTTTGGTCGATCGGCGGGCGATCCGGCAGATATTCCTCAACTTGCTTTCCAATGCCCTCAAACACACACCTGAGGGCGGCAAGGTCTCGATGTCGGCGAAGAGATCGGAAACGGAAACCATTTTTGAAATCGCCGACACGGGAAGCGGTATCCCCCCTGAATTGATACCTCACCTGGGCGATCCCTTCATGCGCGGCGAGAGTGACCGGGAGAAAGCCGCCGAAAGCTGGGGCCTCGGGCTCACGATCACGAAATCCCTTGTGGAACTTCATGACGGCCATCTGCTTATCGAAAGTGTCGTCGACAAGGGGACCACCGTCACCGTGACCTTGCCCGACCCGGCGGCGTGATCCCTCATTGCAGCTTTATTTCCATCCGGAAGTTTTCCATCGAAACGCCGATGTGGCGGACGGTCTGGGCCTTCGTCACCGACCAGCCCTGACGTTTAAAAAAGACGCGCGCAAGGTGGCTGGCTTCGGTGGACAAATTTTCGATGCTCCTTTCGGAAGCCACCACGAGAAGACAATCATACATTTGTTTGGCTATTCCCTTCCCGGTCCGGTCCGGAGCAAGGAAGAGGAGGTCGATATACCCGTCCGATTTCATGGAGATAAACCCAACAATCTCGTCTTCTTGGCAGGCCACGAAAGTGATTTGGGATCCTAACCGATCCCGCCAGGTCGAGCTCTCCGGTATCTCGGGCGCCCAAGCGCGCCTTTGCGCTTCATCGTAGTGATCACGGGTTCCCAATCGAACAGAATCGAAGAAAAGACGGGCGGTGGCTTCCGCATCAGCGTCCTTGAACGCGCGCACTCGAATGTTTCGCATGCCTTCAATCGCCGTCCGGAAAAATCATCGTCCCGGCGGGCCGGCGCGCTTCTTGTCGGCGGCGGCGCGGCACATGGCCGCCGCCCGGGTCTTGAACAGAGCCGCCCGGCGCGCATCGACGACACCATCCCGCTGCATCTTGTCGATCCCGGCCGAGCGCTCGGCGAGACAGGCTTGAAACGGATCGACTTTGCCGTTGGCTCCGGTCTCCGGTTGGGAAAAGTCCTCCCAATGGATCGCCAAAAGCGCACCAAAGCAAGCAAGCGCCACGAAGCCGGCCGCAACGCGGGCCGCCGGGCGATCGAGGTACGACTCTGGCCTCCGCCCCATGGCGATGTCAGCTCAGCTCGAGGTCGCCGTCGATCGCGACCTCAAGGTCGATGCCATCGACCGAAAGGATAACCTTTGCCCGGAGCCGGTCCGCGTCGCCGACGGCGCCTGAAGCCACCGCGTCCCGGACCGCTTTCTCGATCTCGCGCTGGGAGGTCACGCCGACCTTCTTCAGGAATTTTCGGATACTCATATTGAATGCATCTTCATTCATCGAACCCTCCATCCCCATAAAATATTTCACGCCGACCCTACGCCGGTTGATCGACCGATGACAAAGACCAAATAGCTAATCCCGGTTTCTCACCCAATCCGATCCCTTCGCTCATGACCGACGCACGACCATACGAAGCCTTCATTTTCGACCTTGGCGGCGTGATCGTCGACTGGGACCCGCGTTATCTGCTGCGCGAAATCGTGCCCGACGAACGGGAATTGACCTTTCTGGTCGAGGAAGTTCTCGACCTTCGGTTCTTTCGCGATGTCGACAGCGGCCGGTCGCTGTCGGAGGCGGTCGCGGCGCGGGCCGAGCGCTATCCGGATCATGCCGACGCCCTCCGCGCCTATATCGATCGCTGGCCGGAGACGATCCGCGGCCTCTACGAGGAGACGCTCGACATTCTCGATGCCTTGGCGAAGCAGGGCTACCCGCTGTTCGCCTTGACGAATTGGGCTTCGGAAACCTGGGATCGGGTCAGCGGCGATTTTATTTTTCTCGATCGGTTCGAAGATATCATCGTCTCGGGACAGGTCGGCATGGCGAAGCCGGATTCAAAAATATTCGAACTTTCCCGAGACCGCTTTGGAGTCGACCCCGCGCGAACGCTTTTTATCGACGACAACCCGGCCAATATCGCCGCCGCGAGAGAGTTTGGTTTCGCGGCATTCCGCTTCAGTTCGCCCGCCGAGTTGCGAAAACAGCTCGATCGGCACGGCATCCTGCCAAAGACGGCCGGCGACTAAGCCGTCTCCGCCAAGGGCAGGTTGGTCAGAAGGTTCTGGGGCTTCACCCGGACCGCTCCATCGGCCGACATCGCGACACCGAGATAGACTGGCCGGCCGGCGATATCGGCGCGCATCGCGGCCGCGTCCTCGAACTCCAATCGGAACAGTGAAAGAAGCCGCGAGAGTCGGTCCTCGCCGACCTCCTCGCCATTGTAGAGGTCGTTCAGGATGGCGCTCGATTCAGTGTCGAGACCGACATGCCAGGCCCAGCGTTCGTCGCGGATTGATTGGACGGGCTGCACCGAGACACCGACCCGAAAGAAATGCCCGACCCAGGCCTCGATCACCCGGCAGAACGCATCCAGACCGGGCCGCGTGAAGGTGAAATCGAGGACGGTGGCATAGCGGTCGCTTTCCGCCCAATAGAGCTCCTTGTTCTCCTCGGTCAGGATGTCGAGATCGATCGAACGCATAGGCGTTTCACTCTCCGAAAGCAGTCGGCCGATCCGGCCAAAGCCCCCGCTCGCGGCATGCATCTCCACGGTTTCCTCGTCGGCCAGCATGATCGCGCCCTCCTCACGGGTCGCCTTCTGGGCGCGAAACAAAAGTTCGGCTGCCCGAACCCGCATGGCGTCCTCGCACGCCTCCAACATGTTGCGGCAGATCACATGCACCATCTGATCGATGAAAATCGGCGGTATGCGAATGGGCACGCCACCGAACAGATCCATATAGGCGGCTTCAATCGTGCCTTGTGCCATCAGGCGATTGCGAAATTCGAGAATGATCTCGTAATTCTCCTGCGCATCCGCGTCGGCCAATTGGCTGAGCTCCGACGCCGACACCGCCCGGGACGGTGCTTCCAGGAGTGACGCATGGAGAGCCAATTCCGCCGGGCAAGATTCCGCCACCGGCGCCAGTTCGGGCCGCTGGTAATAGGCGCGAAGAAAATCATCGGTCACGGAGAGATGCCCGTCGTCGTTCCGCCGCAATAAATGAAACCCCGATCCGCGCCAGAACTCCGGCATCACGCCTGCTCCAAGATAGCCTGGGAAAGCCGGAGGGTCCGACGAGATTTCCCTGCTTTAACAATAAGGTCTCCCTTTTTGTTAAGACCGGAAAACATTCCCTCGACGGACTCCTCCCCATACGCGACCTGAATGCCGATATCCTCTTCCCCCTCGGAGAATCGTATCATCCAGCTTTTCCGGATCGGTTCGAACCCCTCGTCCAGCCATCTGTTCACCCAGGTCAGCAGATAGCGGCTGAACCGTTCCAGGATGTCCCGGGAAGTGATGTCGAAACAGCGCTCAAAATGAAGACTGGTTCCGGCGGCCTCGCCGATGTCACCATCGGGCGTTCCCATGATCGCGACGGTGGCGCCAAGTATCAACCAATCGGGTGTCGTCTTGAGGGTGCTGTCTTCGGGGACGGTAAGGACCACGCGGCCGACCTCGCGAAGATTGGCGGCGACCTTGTTCGGCCAATCGAAACCGATCTTGACCCCGGGATCGATCGAGGCCGCCAGGGCATCCGTCAGAGCGAGGACACCGACCGGAACGATTTGAAGCGAGTCGGCGAGCGGCGCTTCGGCCGAAAGAATGACCGCGCAATCGAACTCGTTCTCGCGCGTGCTCCAAACGAGCGTCCCGTCCGCCGCCCCTTCCCCAACGATCCGGCGGGCATGCTCCATCGCATCCGTATAGGGCGAGACGCGGAGAAGCTCGTAAATTGGCGGTATATCCGGTTCGTCGGCCATCGCGCGCGGCACCTGGGATGGATTGCAACGGCGGGCATGGTCAGTCTCCCGCGCCACCGCGTCAAGAGCGCCGGATTGACAGCGGCTCCGCGATGACGCAATCACGTTGCCGGGGAAAGAAAACCGCGATGCCGAGGAAACAAAAGGACAGGAAGAAGATCTTCGCCACGGCGCGCCAAGCGAACGACCGGGGGGTGTCGCTCGCCGCCCAAAGCCGGCTCCATGAAGCGGCCGCCGCATTCGACGAAGCCTTCGCCCTTGATCCCAAATATGCGGGCGCCGCGAGCAATCTTGGAGTGATTCTGAAACGCCTGGGCGAGTTCGACTCCGCGATCGACAAATTCGAGTCCGCCGCGAGGGTCGATCCGAAATTCGCCGAGGCTCACTACAATCTCGGCAATGCCTTCGCCGAACTCGGCCGGACGGAAACGGCCTTGAACGCCTATCGAAGGGCACTCGAGGTCAATTCGGGGTACGCCGAAGCCTGGAACAATCTGGCCCGTTTACTGAACGATCTCGATCTCTACCGGGACGCGTTGGACGCCTGCCAGGAAGGTTTGGAGAACGCGGGCGAGAATCCGAGCCTCTATAACAACGCAGGCATCGCGCATCGCGGCCTCGGCGATTTGGACGCGGCGGTCGCCGCCTACCGGAAAGCGATCGCATTCGCCCCCAACATGGCGAGGGCACATAGCAATCTCGGCGTCGCCTTGAAGGAAGCCGGCGAAATCGAGGCCGCGGTTGTTGCCCATCACCGGGCGGTCGAACTGGACCCGAAGGATTCGGGCTCGTTGAGCAATCTCGGAAACTCGCTGCAGGCGCTCGGGCGGATCGACGAGGCGATCGCCGCCTTTGACCGTTCCCTCGAATTAGCGCCCAATCATCCTGCCACCTATGTCAATCTCGGGACCGCGGAGATGGAGCGGAACCGGACCATGGCGGCAATCGCCGCCTTCGAGCGCGCCATCGCCATTCCCGACATCGCCGCCGATCACCCGGACCGCGCCCTCGCCCACAAAAATCTCGGCCTTACACTGATGCTGGACGGCGCGTTCGAGGCCGGATCGCGGCATTATGCCTGGCGTTGGCGAACGCGGGAGTTCACCGAGCACCAATTCAATGTCCCCGAATGGAAGGGATATCCCTTCAAGGGCCAGACGCTTTTCGTCCACACCGAGCAAGGCTATGGCGACGCCATCCAGTTCCTTCGCTTCGCCGCCGGGGCCAAACGGCTCGGTGGACAAGTCATCCTTGAGGCACCGGTCCCGCTTGTGCCGCTGTTCGAAAGCAATCCGGCGATCGATCTCGTTGTTCCGGAAGGAACCCACCCGCCGGCCTTCGATCTTCGGATCGCCATGTTCGACCTGATGCGGGCCCTCCGAATCAGCTCGGAGACGATCCCCCGCGAAGCGCCCTATGTCGCCGTCGACCCGGCACGCCGAGAACGCTGGTCGGACCGTATCCTCGATACCGGCAGGCCACGAATCGGCCTCGTCTGGGCCGGCCGGCCAAGCCATCGGAACGACCTTAACCGGTCGATCGATTTCGCCATGCTGCGTCCCGTTATCGGCGCCGCGGACGTTGATTTCTATGCTCTACAGGTCGGCGATAGAAACCGTGACATCGAAGCATCGGGATTAGCGGCGGATTTGATCGATCTCTCGAGACATCTGACGAATTTCGCGGAAACCGCCGCGGCCCTGGAACATCTCGATCTCCTGATTTCCGTCGACACCGCCGTCGTCCATTTGGCGGGTGCGCTGGGCAAGCCGGCCTGGGTATTGCTGCCCTTCACCCCCGATTGGCGCTGGCAACTCGATCGTACGGACAGCCCTTGGTATCCGTCGCTCCGCCTGTTCCGTCAGAAAGCCCGCCACGATTGGACCCCCGTTATCGAAACCGTGGCACGCGAACTCGCGATCTACGCCATCGCCGCAAAAGAAAAGGGATAGACGATCGCTCGCCTATCCCAATGAATTTGTTACCTGAAGGCTCAGCTGCAGAATGACATGATCTCCGCCGTATTTGGCGCGTCTTCCAGGTTTCGCATGGCATTGATCAGACCGGCCGTTTTTTCCGCCCCGACCACCGGTTCGGCGCAGCCCTCGAACTTGGCGACGAGACGTCCCCATTGCGCGTCGAGATCCGCCGCCGGAACGCCCGCGTTATGGGTTTCGCGGTGAACGACGCCGTCCTTCGTATGAACGATCACGTCGGCGACCATCCGAGGCATGCCTTCCTTCGGCATGATCTCGACTTTCTGGAACAGGTCGACCATGTCGGCCGATCTCACATTCTCGTCGCTATAGGTATCGATCCGTGCGGTATCGCGCCCTGCAAGGGCGAGCGCCGTGCAGAACCGGAGGCTGAACTTGCCCTCGAGCCCCGTCAATGGATTGGGGATACCGCAGACATTCATCGAGCCCGGCTCGACCACGACCTCGACCCGCTCGATCTCATCGACCGGAACTTTGGCCTTTTCCTGCAGCTTCAGCGCGGATTCGATCGACGCATGGGTGCCGTAACAGGCCGCGTGATATTTGAACAGAACGTCACGGACTTCGAAATGCTCGCCCAGGCCATCGAGCGCACCCGGAATGTCGGAGGTCTCGGATTGGGTATAAGCAAAGCCTTGATGGCGTTCGAGAACGTCCGGCCGCGAGGTGAAGCCGCGCGAGGCGAGCTCGGCCGCGAAGAGACCGTTCTGCGCTGCCTTGCCGGCATGAAGCGGCTTGCACATGGTGCCGAACATCGACTTCAGACCCGCCGCCTGCGTGCCGGCGATCCCCATGGCCAGGGCACATTTCTCGCCGTCGAGCCCCATCATATGCGCGGCCGCAACGGCGGCACCGAAAGTCCCGACGGTCGCCGTCGAATGCCAGCCTTTGTCGTAATGGCTGTCGCCTACATAGGTGCCGATGCGGCACTCGGCCTCAAGCCCGGCAACAAAGGCGGTCAGGACGTCCTTGCCGCTCTTGTCGCCTTTCTCCGCAAGGGCAAGCACGACGGGTGCGACCGGAACGGTGGGATGACCGTGGAGGCGCCGCTGAACATCGTCGTAATCGAGCGCGTGGGAAGCACTGCCGTTGATCACCGCCGCCAAATTGGCACTGGTCTTTCGCCCGTCGCCAACGATCGTCGCATGCGGTCCCGCCTCGTCGCTCATTGCCTGCTCGATCAGGATTTGCGTCAGCGGCTCGCTCGCTCCGGCGAGGGTGACGCCGACCCAATCAAGAAGGCAATGCTTCGCTGCCTCGACCGCCTCCTCGGAAAGGTCCTCGTATTTCAGACCCATGCAATAGTCCGCGATGGTGCGAGTGATGTTGGGATCGAATTCGTTGCTTTGGGGTGCTTGAGACATCTGGTACCTGCCCTTCGGGGTTCCGTCGAAATGCTCTTCGAAAAAAGATATAGCGAGATATACCAGGGTCCAGCGACCGGATCACCCGTCTTTGCTTCCTCGCCGGCCTTCGCTAGGCTCAGCGGATGGTGAAACCACCCCCTTCCGGCCCGCTCCGCCTGCACATCGGCGGCGAGACGGCGCATTCTGGATGGACCATCCTGAACGTCCAGCCGGGCGCGAACGTCGATATCGTGGGCGACTGCCGGGACCTCTCGCAATTCGCCGACGGCAGCGTCGCGGAGATCTATGCGAGCCACGTCCTCGAGCATTTGGGATATCTCGACGAATTGCCGGATGTCCTTGTCGCCTGTCACCGGATCTTGGAACAAGGCGGTGCGTTCCGCATCGGCGTTCCCGATTTCGAGATCCTTTGCCGGCTCTTCCTCCATCCCGAGCTCGATGCCGAGCAGCGCTTCGCGATCATGCGCATGGCCTTCGGCGGCCAGACCGACCCTTTCGACTATCACAAGGTCGGTCTCACCTTTGAATTCCTGTCCGACTATCTCGGCGTTGCCGGATTCAAGGAGATCGAACGTGTCGACGATCACGACCTCTTCGAGGATGCAAGCAGCCTCGAGATCGGCGGCATTGCGATTAGCCTGAACGTCCTGGCCCGGAAATAGTGGTCAACGGCGGATACGAAATATATTGCTTAACGAAGCCAAGACATGGCGGGAAAAGGAAGAATTCATGAAGAACCCATTCGACAAAAGCAGCTTGAAATTGGATGTACCGGGCCGTGGCCGGATCTATGGCAACATCATGGAGACCCTCGGCAATACGCCGCTGGTGCGACTGAACGGCCTGGCCGAGGAGCGCGGCGCCAAGGCCGATGTCCTGGCCAAGCTCGAGTTCTTCAACCCGCTCGCCAGCGTCAAGGACCGGATCGGCGTCTCGATGATCGAAGCGCTGGAGCGCGACGGCAAGATCGGCCCCGGCTCCACCATCGTCGAGCCGACCTCGGGCAATACCGGTATCGCGCTCGCCTTCGTCTGCGCGGCGAAAGGCTACCGCTGCATTCTGACCATGCCTGACAGCTTCTCCATCGAGCGCCGCAAGATGCTCGTCTATCTCGGCGCCGAACTGATCCTGACACCGAAGGAAAAAGGCATCCAGGCCGCGATCGACGCGGCGCGGGAGCAGGTCGACAAGATCGACGGCGCGATCATGCCCTGGCAATTCGGTAACGATTCGAATCCGGCGGTCCACTATCACACGACCGGCCCCGAAGTCTGGCGCGACACCGACGGCAAGGTCGATGTATTCGTCTCCGGCGTCGGTACGGGCGGCACCGCGACGGGCGCCGGCAAATACCTAAAGGAAAAGAATCCGGATCTAAAACTGGTCGTCGTCGAGCCCGAACTCAGCCAGGTCATCGCGGGCGGCGAACATTCTCCGCATATGATCCAGGGGATCGGCGCCGGGTTCGTCCCCGACGTGCTCGATCGTGACCTCATCGACGAACTTCTCGCGGTGAGCAACGAGGAGTCGATCGAAACAGCAAAGCAACTCGCCCTCCAGGAGGCCATTCCCTGCGGTATTTCCGCCGGTGCCATGGCGGCCGCCGCCCTTCGCGTCGCCGCACGCGACGAGATGGCGGGCAAGACCATCGTAACGGTGCTCCCGGATTTCGCCGAGCGCTATCAGACGACCGCCCTATTCGAGGGGCTCGACGTTCCGGACTAGAGTATATCCCGGTCACCGCGCCAAGGCGGCAATAAACCTAGGCTTCGTCCTTTACCTCGGCCCAGGTCGCGTTGAAGGACTGCGTCATGATATCGACCATCTCGTCGACTTCGCTCTCCGTGATGATCAGCGGTGGAGCGAGGACGACACGGTCGCCGACGTAACGGCCGATCATGCCGCGGCTCCGGCATTCGTTGAAATACCGCTCGCCGACCTTGAGATCGGCGTCGAAGGGTTTCCGCGCCGTCTTATCTTGAACGAGTTCGATCCCGCAGAGCAGTCCCACGCCCCGGACCTCACCCACCATCGGATGGTCCTCGAAGTCGTCAAGCCGGTCTTGCAAATGCCGTCCGACCCTCTGCACATGGCCGACGATGTCCATCTCCTCGTAAATCTTCTGCGTTTCCAGCGCGACCGCCGTCGTCACCGGATGGCCGGCATAGGTATAGCCATGGGCGAAATTGCCGAGCTTGTTGCTCTGGTCGATCATGGCTTCGTAGATCTTTTCGTTGACCAACAGCGCCGAGATCGGCTGACTCCCGGCCGACAGCGCCTTGGCGCAGCTCAGCATATCGGGCTTTAGATCGAAGGTCTCCGAGCCCCACATCCGGCCGGTCCGGCCGAAGCCGCAGATCACTTCGTCGGCGACGAAGAGGACGTCGTATTTCCGCAGCACGGCCTGGATCTTCTCGAAATAAGTCTTGGGCGGTACGACGGCGCCGCCGGCGCCCTGCACTGGTTCGGCGAAGAAGGCGCCGACGGTCTCGGGCCCTTCCTCGAGAATCATCTTCTCCAGATTGTCGGCGCAGCGGCTGGCGAATTCCTCCTCGCTCTCGCCGTCTTCGTGAAAGCGGTAGTAGTGCGGAAAATCAGTATGCCGGAAGGGCGCATAGGGCAGGTTGAAATCGGCGTGCATGTCGGGCTTGCCGGACAGGCTGACCGCGGTCGCGGTGCTGCCGTGATAGCCCATTTGACGCGCGATGATCTTGTTCTTCTCGGGTTTCCCGATGGCGTTGTGATAGTACCAGACGAGCTTGCAGGCGGTGTCGTTCGCTTCCGACCCGGAACATTGATAGAGCACCTTCGACATCGGCACGGGCGCGATCTCAAGCAGCTTCTCCGAGAGATTGATCATGTCCTCGTTCGAATTGTGCCGGAAGGTGTGATAGGCGCCGAGGGTCCGCAAACGGTCGTAGGCGACCTTCGCCAGACGCTCCAGATTGAAGCCGAGCGAGGCCGACCACAGCCCCGCCACGCTCTCGAGATAGCGATTGCCCTCGTCGTCATAGACGTAGACGCCCTCGCCCTTGGCCATGATGGTCGGACCGACCTCGGCGTGCAGGCTGACATTGGTCTGCGGATGAACGATCGACGCGACATCGCGGGCATGGGGTGAGTTCGGCAAAAAGGTCATGACTGTTCTCCGTTGGAAAGGCCGGCTAGGCGAGCCTCGGGAATTGCAGGACAAGAAGGTCGAGGCCCTCGGCCCCGGCCGAAACTTCATATGCGGGTTCATCATGGGAAACGAAAACCGTCGACCAGCGATCGAGGCGATTTCCTTGATGATCGAGAGTACCGCCGGCAACAACGAGATACTGTCCGCCACCCGTGGACGGGTCGGACAAGGTCCGGCGCACCGAAGGCTCCAATCGATGAAACGAAGCCGCGAGCCCGTCCGCTTCCATCTCGATCACGGTTTCAACCGCTGTTTCCCGCCGGCCGGCGCGGGTATCGTCATCGTAGACCGCCACATTCGCGGCAAGGCGGGTCCGCTGTTTGCCCTTGACCAGCCGGTCGCGGGACTGCGGCAGGAATTTGGCACCGGGGTCCCAGGCCTGACGAAGGGTGAAATAGCGGACCCCGTCCGCCCCCGCCGTAATCGGTCCATAGGGTGTATGGCCGTTGGCATATTGCACGGCGAGCGGGGCGGCGGCGCGCTTACCCATATGTCCGGAACCGTCGACGAAGACCTGGAATTGGTTCGTTTCGTGGAAATGCGCCGGCGTCACCGATCCCGGCGGCTGATGGACGAGGAATCCCTGCGGCATCCCGTTATCGTTTTTCTCGTTGCCCTCGACATAGGTGCCGTTGAGCGGCATCGCGCCCACATATTCCCGCAGGACATAGTCATGGCCGTTGACGTGCACCCGCCGCTCGTTCTTGGCGGCCTCTTCCGTCGCGGTCGCAAGCAGCATTCGCTTGGCCCTCAAATCGATTTTTTCTCGCGGGATGTCCCTCCCCTCTATAATCTAAGGCCGACGCGCGGCGGGTCCAAGGCACTCCGTCTTCTTGTCGCAGCGTGTGGCAGTTGAATGACATCCGTCGGTTTGCTTGCTTCATGATCATCACCTCGACGCCTTATCGTATCTCGTTCTTCGGCGGCGGCACCGACTATCCGGTCTGGTACCGGGAGAACGGCGGCACCGTCCTGGCGACGACGATCAATCGCTATTGCTATATCACCTGCCGGCTCCTGCCGCCCTTCTTCGAATATCGCCACCGCATCGTCTGGTCGCAAATCGAGAACACCAACGAGATCGACGAGATCGCCCATCCCGCGGTTCGGGAAGCCATGCGCTACATGGGCATCGAGGATGGGGTCGAGATCCACCATGACGGCGACCTTCCGGCGCGTTCGGGTCTCGGCTCCAGTTCGTCCTTTTCCGTCGGCATCCTACATGCCCTCCATTCGCTTCAGGGGAACCTCGTCTCGAAGCGGCAGCTCGCACTCCAGGCCATTCATTTGGAGCAGAAATTGCTGAAGGAGGATGTCGGCGTTCAGGATCAGATCGTGACTGCCCATGGCGGGCTCAACACGGTCGACATCGCGCCGGACGGCGAGTTCCACGTCAACCCGCTGCCGATGGATCCCCTTCGAAAGGAGCTCTTCCAGCGCCATCTGATGCTGATCTATACGGGCATCTCGCGCACCGCCTCGGAGGTGGCCAGGAGCCAGATCGAAAACATTCCCGAACGGACCCAGATCATGCGGGAGATCCAGGCGATGGTGCCCGAAGCCGTCAAGATCCTGACCGGCACGGGGGATCTCAACGATTTCGGCCGCTTGCTGCACGAGGCCTGGGAGTTGAAGAAATCCATCAGCGACCAAATCACGACGCCGCTCGTCGACGACATGTATGCGGCCGCCAGGAGCGCGGGAGCCATTGGCGGCAAGCTGTTGGGGGCCGGCGGCGGCGGGTTCATTGTCTTCTTCATCGAGCCGGGCCGGCATCAGGCGGTGCTCGATGCGTTGGAGGATTTCCTCTTGGTGCCATTCGAGCTGGAGACCGCGGGCACCCGCATCGCCTTTTACGAGCCGAAGCAATACTCCCGCCTCGCCCGCACCCGGCGCGATTTTATCCGTTGAACGATATGACCGGCGACCGCGTTCGCATTCTCGCCCGCGAGGCGCTTTACGACGGGTTCAGCCGGCTGACGCGCCTCGTCTACCAGTTTCGCCAACTGGACGGCGACTGGAGCCCGGAAATCGAACGCGAGGTGCTCGAGCGCCATGCCGCCGCCGCCGTTTTGCCCTATGACCCGCAACGGGACGCGGTTGTCCTGATCGAGCAGTTCCGCCCCGGTGCCCATCTCGCGGGCCATGACGGCTGGCAGTTGGAGCCGCTCGGCGGCATCCGTGACCCCGGCGAAGCCCCGCAGGAAACCGCCAGGCGCGAGGCGCTTGAGGAAGCCGGCTGCAACGTGACCGATCTTCAGCCCGTCTGCGGTTTTCTCATCAGTCCCGGCAGCGTCGCCGAACATGTTAGCGTCTATTGCGGGCGAACCGATGCCGACAAGGTGGGTGTGACCGGCGGCCGGGCGGAGGAAGGCGAGGAAACCCGCGTCCAGATTGTGCCCTTCGCCGACGCCGAGGCCAGCCTCGCCGCCGGCCGCTTCGAATTCGCATTGACCTTGATCGCGCTGCAATGGCTCGTCATCCACCGCCCTCGGTTGCGGGCGATGTGGACGTAACGCCTAATCCACGATCCGGATGGAGAGTGGTTACCCGACCATCGGTCGTTCGGAAGGGAATGTCACAGTCACGATCGTTCCTCTCCCAACCTCGCTTTCGATGCTGAGCACGCCGTCATGCGCCTCGACAAGCGACTTCACGATAGACAGACCTAGACCGGTTCCTTGCCGCGAAACATAGGGGTCGGAACTAGTCTGAAAAAACGGTTCGGAAATACTCGGCAGTTGGTCGGATTGAATGCCAACGCCGGAGTCGCTCACGCGAATTATCGTCCCCTGATTCCCCGAAATGGCCGAGACCACGATCTTTCCGTCACAGTCCGTGAATTTGATGGCGTTGGAGAGAAGATTATGGACGATCTGTGTGACCGAACGCTTATCGGCGTAAAGCGAAGGACTGTCTTCCGATATCTCCAGCGACAGGGCGATACCCTCCTGGTCGGCCGCCCGTTCGACATTCTTGATGCAATTTCGTAGCACTTCATCCGTGTCGAGCACCGCCTTGACGAGCGGGCGTTTCCCCGCCTCGATCGCCGAGATGTCCAAGATATCGTTGATCAGCGCCAACATCAGCTCGCCACTTTGATGGATGTCGTTCGCATATTCCTCATAATTCATAGCGCCGAGAGGACCGAAATACTGCGCCCGCATCATCTCGCTGAAGCCCAAAATCGCATTGAGCGGCGTGCGGAAATCATGGCTCATTGTTGCTAGAAATTCTGATTTCGCCTGGTTCGCACGTTCTGCTTCCACCAGGGCGGCATGGCGTGCCTCCTCCGCCGCTTTGCGTTCGCTAAGATCGACATTGATGGTACCCAACCCAATTGCCATGCCACTCGAAGACACGACCGGGAAGCGCGTGTTTAAGACGGTTCGTGTTTTCCCATCCGGAAAACCAAGGGCGATCTCCCGGGAATGAACGACGCGGTCGGAAATCACCCGCCGGTCCAAGGCATCTACCTCGGCCGCGCGTTCCTCCGGATAGATATCATGGACCGATTTCCCCAAGATTTCGGCTTGGCTCATGCAAACCCATTCCTCGAACCGCTTATTGACGAAAATATACCTGCCCTCCGAATCCTTGAGACAAACGAATTCGGGAAGATTATTGGCGAGGGACTGGATTGTTTCCCGGCTCTGGCGCAATGCCTCCATGGTCACGGCGTTCCGATCGGCCAGTTCGGTATAGACATTCACCAAATCGCCCAGTTCGTCGTCCGCATGCTTTTCCGGAATAGCAATACTCCTGCTTCCGCGCTTGATGACTTCGGCAATTTCATGGAGCGGCCGAGTCAACATAAAATAAAACAGCACGGCCAAAATCGTCGCCAGAAACAGGTTTCGCAGTATCCCGAAAATCAAAATCAAGCCCGAACGCGCAAAGAAGGTTTCGGCGATGATGTTCGTGTCTATCGAAATCTTAATTTGCCCGGCATCCACGCCGACATTGGGCACCTTAAGCGACAGAACATAATCTTTCGTACCGCCGAACAATGCCGTCGCGATTGGTTCGAGTCCGCCCTTCGACTTGGGCCGAACCGCAAGAGCCATCCGATCCTTGAAATTGTCGGTGATCTGGGCCCGGAATATCGCCTTGTATTGAAACAATCCGTCCACGACCCTCTGTGCCAACTGAGTGTCTAGGCCAAAGGCCGCTTGGATTGCCGAATCTTCCACGGTCCGCAGCAGCTGGGTGTATTTGGCATCGACGCGCTGGCGCTCGGACTTGAGATCGAAGACGATCTGCAATGCGCTGAAGAATACCCCTAGAATCAAACCGATCACGACCGCGGCGCGGGCCTGTTTGAACGAGAGGCTCTGGAATAAGCGGCGGCGACCGGTCGCATCCTCTCCTCCGCCGTTCCCGAACAGCGTTTGGGACGATGAATCAGATTTACTCAAAGTCCGCCACCAATTGGCTGCGAATATATTTTTCGAACACACCTTTGTTTCGAAGAGAATCCGCCGCCTTGCGCAACCGGGACGCCTCGCCTTTGGATAGCCGGCCCCGGGTGCAAAGCAGCCAGAGCGGCTTTCGATCAAAGATCAATATGGTCCCGACATCCTTCCGAGACATATCGAGACGATGGAGATTGAAGAAAATGCTTACGGCCGATCCCGCAATCGCATCGACACGGCCGGCCTTCAGAAGGCGGGCGCTTTGGGCATACCCGTTGGTGAGGTATCTCGATATTTTCGAACTTTCCGTGATCGAGTAGCCGGCATAGCTTCCGCGCGGCAATGCCAAAACATGGCCGTTTAGGCCGTCGACCCGAGTGATATGAAACTCGGATCGGGTCACGATGACCGAGTCGAAACGATCCCGGACCTTGGCCACGTGATCGTAAATTTCCTCGTTTCGTCGTGTTCGGATGAATACGCCGCAATCGGACGTGCCGCGCAATATTGCCTTCAAGGCGCGTTTGATCGGCATCACCGTGTCGCTAAATTCAAACCCGGCCCTTCGAGCGATCGTGGCGTGAATCTTCTGAAATATACCCCGTGGCGCACCCTCGCCGCCCAGGAAGCCGTACGGTTCCAAATGGAGGGTGGCGAAATGTAGCGTTTCCGTCTTTCCATGCGCGTCCGTTGTCGGAACCGCAGAAAGCCCGATCAACGTGATCAGTATCGCAATCAGCTTCGTCGCCATCCCGCCCTCTTGCCTCCAACAACGAAAAGAGCGCTTGAACCATTTCCCACCACTGCGGTCATGCTGGAAAAGATCATACTATGATAGCGTTGGCGGCAACAAACGATCTCGAAGCTAAGACGTGCACAAGGCCCTAATGACCCGCACGTCCGCACGAAGATGGAATTTCGAGAGAGGGCCTAATCAGCGATCCGGATCGGCGGCATTTGCAGGACGCCGACGGGCGGCACCAGCGTATCCAACCGCGCGAGGAAGGGATCGAGAACCGCCGTCGGAAACAGGCTGGGGAAAATTGCCCCCGCGTCAAAACCCTGTTTCCGGAGTTCCGTCACGATCTGCTCGAGGCGCGTGGGCTTCGGTAGATCGACCAGGGTAACCGCATCATCCGGCTTCAAGCCGAGCGCCTCCCGAACCAAACCCACCGCCACATCGAGCCCGCCGAGCGCATCGACCAGGCCTTCCGCCTTCGCCGTCCGGCCGGTCCAGACACGTCCCCTCGCAACCTTGTCGACGGCGGCCTTGGTGAGACCGCGCGCCTCGGCGACCTTACCCGTGAAATCCGAATAGATCGCATCGAGGATCTCGTTCAATTTCTTGCGGGCACCCGCGGGATAGTCGTCGATGACGCTCCACATCCCGGCGCGTTTGCCCGATTGAACCCGGTCCCAAGTGATCCCGAAGCGGCGCCAGAAATCGCGGGTCACGAACTTGACCGCGAAGACGCCGATGGACCCGGTAATGGTCGCGGGTTCCGCGACGATCTTGTCCGCCGCCATGGCGACGAAATACCCGCCGGACGCCGCGACCCGGCCTAAGCTGGCAATGACCGGTTTGCCCTTGTCGCGGGCCTGGCGGATCGCGCGCCAGACAGTGTCGCTCGCGACATAGGCGCCGCCGGGACTGTCGATACGCAAGACAATCGCCTTGATGTCGTCGTTCGCGGCGGCAAGGCGGATGGTGCGGGCCACCTCGTCGGCACCGAAGCGATGGGTGCGCTCGAACGGTCCCCTGCGGTCGGCGCCCGGCACGATCGAGCCGAACCCATGAATGAGCGCCACTTGCGGTCCGCCGTTCTCCGGCACCGGAGCGATTGCTAGATACTTGCCGACCGAAAGCCAACTGCCCTTGGCGCGTTTGTCGACCATGGCCCTGAATTCATCCCAATAGCCGAGCCCATCGACCAGCCCCGCCGCCTTCGCCTGTGCCCCCATCAGGGGAGCATGGTCGATCAACCGGCGGACCGCCGCCTCGTCCATGTTCCGCGCCTTCGCCACCGCCTCGACGATCTGCGTCATCCATCCCTCGACCAGACCGCTCATCGTTTGGCGGGCCGGATCGCTGAAGCCTTGGCGGGTGAACATCTCGCCGGCGGATTTGAACTCGTGGCGCTGGTCGTATCGGGCCTCGATATTAAGCTCGTCGAGCGCGCCCGCAATGAACGGCGCCTCGATGGCCAGACCGATCACGGCCAGGATGCCCGACGGCTGCATCCAGACCTGCTCGGCCGCGGTCGCAAGATAGTAAGGGATCGTCCCGTTGCCGCCGGCCCCGAACCCCGCGCCATGGGCGTAACTGAACTTGCCGGCCCCGTTGAAGCGCCGGATCGCGCGCCGCAGTGCCTGGGCATGGGTCAGGGCGAGCCCGCCCGGCCCCATCCGGATGACGGCGCCCAAAACTCGCTCGTCATCGCGGGCGGCCTCGAGCGCGCGAAGGACATCCCGCAGTTCCAGGCCTTGCGCCCCGTGAATTCCCGCGAGCACGCCGCCGCCCCGGCGCTCGGCAACGCCCGCCTCCAGATCGAGCAGCAGGACGATCCGTTCCGGCGCCTCCGTCGGCGCGTCGCGAAGCTGCAGCAGAAAGACACCGAGGCCAACGACCCCGAGGACCGCGAACAAACCAGCCCCAGCGAAGCCGTACAGCACCACCCGCCATATGAGACGCAGGATCTTCATCCCTCACACCGTCCGGGTCACCATAAGGAGGCTTGGATGTAGAACTCCTCGCGGTACGTGACAAGGCATCGATTGACAGCGGCCGATGTTCCGGCGCTCAATCGACGAGCAACCATTCGGAAACGAAATGCCCGAACGCCGCCTGTTCTCGCTCCTGCTGGCCGGTCTCGTTGCCCTGGTGCCGCTTGAGGGCGGACGGGCGGAGCCGCCATTCCCGATCGGATCCGCCGTCAGTATCCTGCCCGAATGGCCTGGGGGACGGAACGTCGCCCCGTCGGTTCGAAAGGCGCGGCGGGAGCGGCCCGAAGGCTCGGGCGTCGCGATTCTGCCGGGCGGCTATATCGCGACCAATCTGCACGTGCTCCGCGAGGCAACCGCCATTCGCGTCCGTCTCCATGACGGGCGTATCCTCGCCGCCAAGCGGATCGGCATCGACCCGCCGACGGACCTCGCCTTGATCAAGATCGCGGTCGACCTCGCCGTGCCCGCAACGGCCGTCGTGCCCCCGCTGGCCACGCCGGTCTGTGCCATCGGCAATCCCTTCGGGCTCGGGCTCTCGGTCAGTTGCGGCGTCGTCTCGGCGCGCCACCGAACGGGAGTCGGCTTCAACCCGATCGAGGATTTCATCCAGACCGACGCGGCGATCAATCCGGGCGCCTCGGGCGGCCCGCTCTTCGACGCCAAGGGCCGCCTCGTCGGCCTCGTCAGCGCCATTCTGAACAAACAGGTCGACGCCAATATCGGCGTTAATTTCGCAACCTCGATCGCTTTGGTGCGGCGCGTGGTGACGGATTTGAAGGAGCACGGCCGGGTCCGGCGCGGCCGCATGGGCTGGCGGGTCCGTACACTCCCCGAGGAAGAACGTACCCGCCTCGTCGGCGCCCGCGTCATTCGCGTGTCACCCGACGGCGCCGCCGCCAAGGCCGGGATCGAGGTTGGGGATATCATTACCGAAATCGCCGGCCGCGCCATCGCCAAGGCCAGCGACGTCACTTCCGCGGTGCAGCTCCATCGCCCGGGTGACGAAATTCGGATCGTCCTCGACAGAGCCGGTGTCGCATCGACCCGGAATGCCCGCCTCTCGCCGAGCCGCCGTTAACGCCGAAGGATGCGCTACTCGACCAGGGGCAAGCCTGCGTCGCTTCGTATATCGTTGATGACTTCCTTCACGCGCTGGCGCAACGGCGCGTATTGCACGCCGAATTCCTCGACCGCCCGGCTGTTATCGATCAGAAAGTTGCCCGACGCGTCCCTGCCGCCTTCCTCGTTGTCGAATTGAATGTCCGCGTCCGGCAGGAACTCTTTTACGAGTTCCGCGAGTTCGCCGAGGCTGACCGTGGCGCCGCCCGAGTTGTAGGTCTCCTGAATCGGCTTGTCGGCGAGAAGCACCCGGGCGAAAACTTCCGCCATGTCTTCCACGTGAATGACGCAGCGCATGGTGTCGCGATGCGAAAACGTCATCGAATTGCCGCGCGCGGGCTGGCACATGCAATTGACGTGATCGATCGATCCGAATTTCTTGTCGGGCCCGGTGACGTTCGCCGGACGGATACAGGTAATCGTCATATCGTGCTTCCGCCGATAATCATGGGCCTGCCATTCGTTGATGATCTTGTTCACGGCATATTGGGAGACCCCGTGACGCTCGTCATCCTCATTTACCAAACGCTCGCCAAACTTGCTCTGCTCACCGCTGACGGCAACGGAGCTCGCGAAAACGGTATGCTTGACGCCGGTCCGGCGGGCCGCCTCGAAGCAGTTGTCCATACCCTGAATATCGAGCTTGAAAGCGACATGCGGATCGAGCTCGCCGATGAAATAGGAGAGATTGACGACCCGTTCCGCCTTGGATTCGATCATCGCGCCGATAACGTCATCGAACGCCGTCACATCGCCACGAACAATTTTGACGCTGTCGCCGAATTCGTCGAAGGCCGCGCGCGCGCCGGCGACATCGATATCCATGCAGGTGACGGTCTGGTTTTCCGCAACAAGCAGCGGTATGAGGCGCCGACCGATAAATCCGGCACCCCCGATAGCTAGAATGGACATATTTCCCCCTGACAATGTGTTGTCGGCAAGGCTAATCGTCGCCGCCTTGTCGCGCAACGCGAACCGGTTCGCCTGACGGCAAACGCGCTAATCAGTTATCCGTCGGCCAGAGAAGATTGTCCTGGGAAACGGCGACATTAAATCGGTGACCGATTTTCCGAAGACTCGCCCTACCCCCCTTGGTGAATTCAAGTTCTAAATCAGTATGGTTTCTTTATTTAGAGAATTGTATTTGACCTTCGAACTCGGACCAAAATTTCTGTCGAGGAAATCCGTTTCCCCGGCGGCAACGCTTGGGTACCTTCTTCACTAGTTCGAAGGTAAATATTCAATGGCCGGCAAATGGAACTTTCCAATCTGAATGACAATGAACTGGCTGCAGTCGACGCGGCCAGGGATTTCGCCGCCGGCTATCTGCAACGCCATAGCCAGCAGTGGGAAATGGGTCGCCAAATGCCACGGGAGATGTTCGTGGCCGCGGCCGATGCCGAGCTCTGCGGCCTGTTGGTGCGTCCGGACCAAGGCGGCAAGGGTATCGGGATTAGCGCTCTGTTGAAGGTGATGGAAGAGTTGTCCTATGCCGATATGGCTGCGGCTTTTGCTCTGATTGTCCACAATAACCATGCTCGTTTTATCGACTCCGCCGGCAGCACCGACCTGATCGAGAAGTATCTGCCAATGATGATTGCCGGCGAGATCGTTGGGGCATTCCTACTCACCGAACCGCAAGGGGGAAGCGACGCCGCCGCGATCAAGACGAGCGCCGTGTCGGACGGCCAGGAATTTGTCCTGAACGGCAAGAAGGCTTGGATTACCAATTCAAATCATGCCGATCTGCTCAATGTCTTTGCGCAAACTGATCCGACGGCCGGAGCCCGCGGCATTGCCAGTTTTCAAGTTCCCGCCGACGCGCCGGGTGTGATCCGTTTGCCGACGTATGAAATGCTCGGTGGATATGCCATCGGCGCCGGTGGTTTTCGCTTCGAAAATGTCCGCCTCGATCGGACCCAATTGCTGGTGCTGGCGGGACAAGGTTTTAAAGCCGCCATGGCCGGTATCGATATCGCGCGCGCCAGTGTTGCCGCCATGTGCGTCGGCCTACTGCGCGCCGGGTTGGACACGGCAATGCCGCGCCTATTGAGTCGGCACGCCTTCGGCCGGCCCTTGGCCGAACAGCAGGGTCTGCAATGGCAACTCGCCGATGTGGCGACGGACTTGCGAGCCTGTAGTCTCCTGGCATATGACGCCGCCCGGCTTATCGACCAAGGTGAAAAAGCGCCGGCAGCCGCGGCCCATGCGAAGAAGTTCGCCACCGCAGCGGCCTTTTCCGGCCTCAATATCTGCATGCAAGCAATGGGCGCCGATGGCCTAAAACAGGAATTCCCGTTGGCCCGCCACCTAGCAGCGGCGAAAATGGCACAATATCTGGACGGCACGACGGAAATCCAAAATGTGGTGATCTCTCGCGCGTTGCAAAAGGCCTATATTAACGACAGCGGCAGGACGGAGTGAGGAACGGTTACGCACGGGCTGGGGACATTTGGAGAATAAATTAGTCAAACAACCCTATTAACCCCTCAGTTCGACCCACCCGCATGTATCGATTCCGGCCAAACACCCCTTCCCCCGTGCTTAGCGCGCGACCAACGGTGTGAAATCCAGGTGATGCCCGGCGTCCACCAGCAGCACCTCGCCGGTCATGTAGCGGCCGCCCTCGACCATCATGATGACGGTCTCGGCGATGTCCTCGGCCGTGCAGGCGTGGCGGAGGGGGGTCGAGGCTTCGACGGATTGCACCACGGCGTCGTATTTGTCGCCCTGGCCGTCGCGCTGCCAGCGGGTACCGACGAAGCCGGGGCAGATCGTGTTGATGCGGATCTCCGGCGCCAAGACCCGCGCCAATGAAAGCGTCATCGTGTTGACCGCCCCCTTCGAGGCGGCATAGGCGATCGAGCTGCCGATTCCCGAGACGCCGGAAATCGAGGAGACGTTGACGATCGACCCCGTGCCCGCGCTCTTCATATGCGATGTGACGGCGCGGACCATCTGATAGACGCCGATCACGTTGACCGCATAGATGTGCTGGAAATCCTCCGGCGTTAGCCCCTCGAGATCGTTGTGGTCGACGTATTTCGTCGCCCCGGCATTGTTGACCAAGGCATCCACGCGGCCCCATTTCGCCATCGTCGCCTCGACCATGGCGCGGCACGCCGCGTCGTCGGCGACATCGGCCCGGTGCAACAAGGTCTCGACACCGTGGCCCCGGCACTCGGCTTCGGTATTCTTGGCATCGGCCTCGCTTCGGGAATAGTTCACCACCACGTTCCAGCCCTTCTCGGCAAGCTGGATCGCGGCGGCGGCCCCGATGCCGGTGGCCGACCCGGTGACGATGGCGACTTTGTTCTCAGAGGGCATGGGAGTCCTTCCTTCAGGCCGCGAGAGTTTCCTGTATGCGCGTCCGCGCCGCGGCGGCACCCGAGGTATCGCCGACGCCGTCCAGGGCGTCGGCATACCAACGCCAATTCAGGCTGCTGCCGGGCCGGCGGCCAATGCGCTCGCCGAGCAGCGCCCGCGCCAAATCGTGCCGTCCGTCGGCGAGTGCGGAATGAACCAACAGCTGGGCGAAGAGATCACGCTGCGCATGACTGCCGCCGATGCGATAGACCTGATATCGGATGGGGGCCAGCAGATCGACGGCCTTGCCGTGATCCCCCTTTCGGCTAGCGACGATCGCCCGGCAGAGCGGCAGGCCCACCTCGGCGAAGACCGGCGCCTCCGTCGTCGTCTCCTTGGACGCCGCCTCCATCGAGGCGAGCATCTGATCAACCTCCGCGTCCCGGCCAGCGGCGGCTAGTGCCATCAGGTAATGGGCATCGTGGAAGGCGAAGAGGTGGTCGTCGACATGACGCGCGCAAACATCGCCGAGTTCACTCCAACGTTCGCCGATGTCGATGCCCCGCATCTCGAGGCGGGCCAGCATCGAGACCGCGTTGGCGAGATCGATATGATCGTCCGTCGGTTCGGCGCGGAACTTGTTGTCGTAAAGATCCAGCACCTTCTCGAAGTTCTCGTTCTCAAGATAATAGAGGGCGAGATGCCACCAGGTATGATTCTGGAAATTGTTGACCTCGCCCCAATTGTCGCAGAGCCCCTCGAGCCATTCCTTGCCGTCCTCGTGGCGGCCCATCATCTCGATGACATGGGCCACCGAATGAGTCGCCCAGACATCCTCGGGGTTGATCTCGACCGCTTCGCGGCCGGCCGCCTCGGCCGCCGGATAGGCACCCGATTCCTCGAAACCGAAACTCTGCAGCCCCTTGATGTAGCCATAGGCCGGCACGTCCTTGTCCCAGGCATACATGACGCGCAGGATCGAATCGCGGAGGTTTTGGCTGTCGCCGAGATAGAAATGGACGAAATGCGCCAGCCGCAAGGCTAGGACATCGCGCGGATAATCGATCAGGATTTCCTCCCACAACGCCAACGTCCGCCGGAGATCGCCGGCGCGCCAGGCCTTCAGCGCCGCTAAGTGCAATTCCTCGCGCGGGGTTGCACCGTGCTTGGCCATCGCCGCCTCGGCCCCGGCGATCGATTGGTCGACCTTCGAGTCGAACATCCGGAAGGAAAACAAACTCATGAAATTGCCGCGAGTCAGGTTCGCCATCGGCATTTCGGAATCGAGATCGAAGACATCCTTCAAGCGATCCCCCGTCTCCGTCCGAAGGCCGAGATACGACATCAGCGTCTTGTCTAAGGCCTCCACCGCCTCGGCACTGGCGGCAGTGACTTCGTGACCCCATTGATCGGTCGGCATCGCAGGCTCCTAATTCTCGCTTTCCGCGCTTGTCATGGACGCTAATGCGCGCCACCGCCGACGGCAAGTGTGGCCTCGCGTCCGATCGCGCGGTATGGTCGGCACGGACACCTACCACCAATCAGGGAATACGACATGGCGACGAAACGCGGCCCGAAGAACCCGGAACTCGGTGCGATCACCCAGATGGAGCACGTCAACTACGCGGTGCCGGACCACGGCCAGGCCATCCTGTTCTTCATCGATGGTCTCGGTTTCACGCGCGACCCCTTCCGCCGGATCAGCGTCGCCAACATGTGGATCAACGCCGGGCGCGAGCAGTTCCACCTACCGATCGGCGATCCCGTCCCCTTCGCGGGAGAGGTCGGCCTCACCGTACCCAGTTTGCGCGAGACCGAGCGAAACCTGAAGCGGATCGCCCGCCGCCTGAAGGGCACCGAGTTCGGTTTCGAGACCAAGGGCGGCGTGATCAAGGTGTCGTCGCCATGGGGTCATATGCACAGGGTTCACGAGCAAGGCAAAATGCCGAGCCGGTTTCCCCAAGCCCTCGCCTATGTGAATTTCTGGGTGCCGGTGGGTGCCGCGGCCCCCATCGCCGCTTTCTACGATAAAATGCTGGACGCCCCGACAAAGGTAACGGGCAGCGGCAAACGCAAGACCGCAACAGTCAATGTCGGCGCGCATCAGCACTTCAATTTCGTCGAGAAGGCGAGCTACAAACCGGTCGACCATCCGAACCACGTCGCCGTCTACATCACCCGCTATCAGGAAATCCACGATCGGTTCAAGAAGAAGAAGCTCCTCTCGCGGCCCGACTTCGAGGAGCAGTTCCGCTTCGTGGACATGGCCAATCCGCGCTCCGGCAAGGTCGCATTCTCCTTCGAGCACGAGGTTCGCAGCCTCTACCATCCGGATTATCTGAAACCGCTGACCAACCGTGTCGAGGTGCCCTACCTCGTCGACTGAGCCGGGGACCTGGCGTCAGCGAAATGCCGGCATGACATCTTCGGCGACGATGCGAATGCTGTTCAGGACTTGGTCCTCTGTCAGCATGCCGCCGGCGTTCACCTCGATCACGATGCCGTCGATGCCGAGAACCTCTTGCCATGCCCGGATGCGCTCGATCAGGCGGGGCGCCGACCCGAAGGCGACACGGGTCTCCAGGATGTCCTCGTAGGAGAGGGAGGCGAGCTGGCTCGCGGTACTCCTGTTGGCACTCGAGCCCTTGACCTTGTCCTTGCTCGCGGCGGCGACTAATTTGGCCTGCCGCTCGAAGTAGAAGAGAATATTCTCGCGCGGGTCCTCAAGAGCGGCGGCCTCGGACTCGGCCGCGTAAACGGGTACGCGGAGATAGACGCTCCCCGGCTCGTCATGCCCCTCTTCCAGCCAGGCGGCGTGATAGGCCTCGATATTCACCCGCAGCGAGTCCAATCCATCGCCCCGCAAGCCGACGAAGAGCGGCAAGCCCTCGCGCGCCACCTTCTCGTAGGTCGCGGGCGTGGAAGCCGCCATTCGCATCGGCGGGTGCGGCCGCTGGACCGGCTGAGGCACGACCAGCGCCTCCTTTACCTGGAAATGCTTGCCTTCATATGAAAAGCGCTCTCCCGACCAGGCGGCGCGGAGAATATCCAGCGCCTCGCCCATGCGCGCCTGACTCTCCTCGTAGTTGATGTTGTAGGCGAGGTATTGGCGAACGAAGCCGCTTCGGCCGATCCCGAAATCAAATCGGCCGCCGCTGATCTGATCGACCGTCGCGACCTCCTCGGCCACCCGGAGCGGGTTGGTCAACGGCAACACATAGACCGCCATGCCGACCCGCATGCGCTTGGTTCGGGCCGCGATGGCACCCGCGGTTACGATCGGCGAGGACAGCACGGAGCGGTCCGGCATGAAGTGGAACTCGGACAACCAGGCGCTGTCGATCCCCCATGACTCGGCGGCATCGACGAGGTCGAAGCCCTCGCGAAACGCCTCGGCGGCTGATCCGTTTTCACGGACGCCGAACTCCATGAACATCCCGAAATGCATGCCAGGGATGATAGATGACTTCCGAATAAAGAAAATGCACCTTATCCGATGGTCCCATGAGTGACCGTCGATAAGAGCGCCGGCAGTCACGCTATCGTGATCCGCCAATACCGCGCCCTCGCCCCGCGATTGTAGTATTTTCTCGATAAGCATGGTCGATCCATTGTTTTCGGATCGAGCCGATACAAGCGGCGACTCCGGATCATCCGCGTTACGCCGCGTCATTCATCAGCAGGGGAGATGCAAACATGCCACTCAGGATAAGCGACGACGCACCGAACTTCACCGCCGAGACGACCGAGGGGTCGATCAACTTCCATGATTGGATCGGCGACGGCTGGGCCGTCCTATTTTCGCATCCGAAGGATTTCACGCCGGTCTGCACCACGGAACTCGGCTATATGGCGGGCCTGAAATCGGAATTCGACAAGCGCAGTTGCAAGATCATCGGCCTCAGCGTCGACGGCGTCAGCGATCACGAGGCATGGTCGAAGGACATTGAGGAATCGCAAGGCCACGCTGTCAACTATCCCTTGATCGGCGATCCGGAGCTCAACATCGCCAAGCTATACGACATGCTGCCGGCGGAAGCGGGCGACAGTTCCGAGGGCCGGACCGCGGCCGACAATCAGACCGTCCGCACCGTCTTCCTCGTCGGACCCGACAAGAAGATCAAGCTCTCGCTCACCTACCCAATGAGCACCGGCCGTAATTTCGACGAGGTGCTGCGGGTTCTGGATTCCTGCCAGCTTACCGCCCAGCACCAGGTCGCAACGCCGGTCAACTGGAAGAAGGGCGACGACGTCATCATCGTCCCCGCGGTCTCTGACGAGGACGCGAAAGCGAAATACCCCGACGGCTGGAAGGCACCGAAGCCCTATATCCGGCTTGTGCCGGACCCGTCGGCCTGATCCGACCGCACGCGGCGGCGGCGAGCTTCGCCGCCCCGCACCGGATTTCCGTTGTGCCGCATCCTATCGCGCGATAGGACTTGAACCGCCGTTCGCGCCCCGTCGCGCGAAATATCGTGGATCAACGAAGTCCGGGAATTACGAATGGCCGACCGACTTGGCATGGATCCGGCCCGCATCGCGCGCCTGCGCGATCCGGTGCGGCTTGAAACCTTCGACCCCGCGCGAATTTGGGAAGTCCTGGACCCGACCCCGCCCTTTACGCTGGTCGATATCGGCACCGGGGTCGGCTATCTCTCGCTGCCCTTCGCCGAGCGCTATCCGCAAGCCAAGATTTACGGCTGCGATATCCTGGAGGGCATGATCGAACTGTTGCGCGAGGACGCGGCGGCACGCGGTCTCGATAATTTGGAAGCCCTCCTGATGGCGCCGAACGCGATCGATTTGCCGGACGGGGCCGCCGACTTGATCACCATGGCCCAAGTCCATCACGAGCTGGACGAACCGGAACCGCTGTTGGCCGAATGCAAGCGCCTGCTCGCCCCCGGCGGCACGATCGTGATCGTCGATTGGAAGGACGAGGACAACGCGCAAGGCCCGAAGCCCGGACGGCGGGTGCCCGAGGCGACGATCCGGGCACAGATGGACGCCGCTGGTTTTTCCGACATCCAATCCCATGATGTCTACCGACAACACGCCTTCCTAACCGGGCGCGGTTAGGCCGCAGCAACAGGAGACCGATCCCATGAGCGGAAACGTGCCGGAGCAATATGACCCCCGGACTTTCAAGGCATTGAGCTACCACGACGCGATCCCCGCCTTTGCCGACGGCACCGACACGCCGCGCGCCTATCTCGAGCGCTGCCTGGAGACGATCGCGGCGCGGGAACCCGTGGTCCAAGCCTTCGCCGCGCTGAACGAAGAGGGCGCCCGCGCCGCGGCCGATGCTAGCAGCGAGCGCTGGCAAGCCGGACAGCCGCTGTCACCCATCGACGGCCTGCCGATCGGCATCAAGGATCTTTTGGAGACCAAGGACATGCCGACGGAGATGGGTTGCGAGGCCTATCGCGGGAACTTCCCGAAGCGCGACAATGCCGCCGTATGGGCGCTCCGCGAGGCCGGCGCGGTTGTCGTCGCGAAGACGGTGACGGCGGAGCTCGGCGGCTCGCATCCGGGCCAGACCACCAACCCCTTTGATCCGACCCGGACGCCGGGCGGCTCCTCCTCGGGGTCGGCGGCGGCCGTGGCATCACGCATGCTGCCGGCGGCGATCGGGACCCAGGTCGGCGGCTCGATCATCCGCCCCGCCGCCTTTTGCGGCAATGTCGCCCTGAAACCGACCCAGGGCGGCCTCAACCGGGGCGAACGACAGGCCACCAGCATGAGCACCCACGGCGTCCATGCGGGCTGCATCGAGGATATGTGGCAGACGGCGATCGAGATCGCGCGGCGGGCCGGCGGCGATCGGGGCGCGCCCGGTCTCTACGGTCCCGACACACCGCCCGCTGCCTTTAAGCCAGCCCGTCTGATCATTCTCGAGGGCGAGGGTTGGGCGCGGCTCGACGACGGGAGTCGGGAGGCTTTCGAGAATCTTCTCGACGGTATCCGCGGTGAAGGCATCGCGGTGGCCCGGCGCGGCGACAATCCGTTGATCGAAGCGCTGGAACAGGCGGTCGGCAATGCCGGCGCGGTTTGCCGCTCTATTACCAGCTGGGAGAACCGCTGGGCCCAGCGCAATCTCGTTAACGAACACCCCGACGGCGTCAGTGATCGCGCGAAGGCCACACTTGCCTATGCCGAATCCATGAGCCCCGAGGATTATCGCGCCGCTCTCGTGGCACGCGAGGCCGCACAGCTCAGCCATCGCAATTTGGCCGGACTTGCCGATGCGGTGATCAGCTTCGCCTGCCCCGGCCCGGCGCCCCTTTGGGAAGGCGATACGCCAGGCGAGGCCTTGGCGCCGCGGCCGACGGGCGATGCGGTCTTCAACTATCCAAGTTCGATGTTGTTCGCGCCCGTGGTGACGGTCCCGCTGATGAGCGTCGGCGGTCTACCGGTCGGGTTGCAGGTCATGGGGCAGCCGCACGAAGACGCCCGCGTTACGGCCGTCGCGCGCTGGTTGCTGGAGACCATATCACCGGCGGTTGTCGACTAGGGGATATCAGCTGCCGCTGTTTTGCGGCCGCTCGACATAAGCATCGGGGTCGCGCGCCGCGAGCGCTTTTGGGTCGGAGCCCGGCCGTTCCGAGGGACGGCAGAATTGTAACGCCAGAACGTCCGCGCCGTCGGGTCCAGCCCGCAAAGTGGTTAGAGATTCGCCGGGCTCGATATGGATCAACGACCGTCGTGGCAAATTCGTTTCACCGCCGATCAAAGCACCTTCGCAAACCAGGTAATACTGTCCACCCCCGTCGGAGGGGAGGCCGTCAGCCTCGGCGTCGGGCCCAAGACGAAAAGCAACTGCGAAGACACCGTCGGCCTGAGCCGCCATCAAGTCTTCCCGCGTAACCTCGGCCGCCGCCGGCGGCGGCGCATCCGTGTCGAACACACCGGCGATGTTGCGCCCCGCGCGACCGGGCATTTTGTGTTTGTTTCCGGGCATCGGGAAGAACCCGCCGCTGGAAACCGGTCGGAGCGTGAAAAAGGCGAACCCCCGCTCGGCTCCGACGATCGGCCCGTAGGGGGTATAGGCGTCGGCGTATTGAAAGGTGATCGGGCGAGCCGTTTTCTTGCCCATACGACAATCGCCCTCGACCACGACCTGAAACTGGTCGACATCGTGGAAATGCGGTTCGATCCTGGCGCCCTCATAAAGGCGCTCGACGAGAAAGGCCTGCGGATCGGCATCGATCGTCCCCGGACTGCCGAGATAGTCGACCCGGCGGCCGACACCACCTTTCCGCACGGTCTCCCGTGGCCTTACGTCCCCGCTCGCAACCGTCCGCATCGTGTTCCCCTCCTCCTCGTTCAATATCGCGCGCCGCATTCTATCCGCTCCCAGCCCGCAAGCCAGTCGCGACCGAGACATTCTACTCAATCCGCAACCCTGCTTCCTTCAGCAGCGGAATCACCCGCTCGGCGAAGAATTCAAGATCGGGGGCGAAATCGAAAAAGTTGAGCTGCATGCCGTCGCATCCGGCCGCCTTCAGGCGCTGGAATTGATCGACGACCTGTTCCGGTGTCCCGAATATATGGAGGTTCCCGCCAATGATCCGCTGGTTGCGCCGATGTCCGCGCCAGGAATCCTGATCGCCCTTGGTCATCGTTCCCATCAGATGATCGACCGCGGCTGCGTCCTCGCCGTCCAGAATGCGTTGCTGGACATCCCGCACCTCGGCTTCGGTCTCGCGGCAGATCACATGGGGGTTGATGACGGTGCGGACCTCGCGTCCCTCGGCCGCCGCCAGATCGCGGATGCGTTTGGTATGAGCCGGCAGCGTCTCCAGGGCATCCTCGATATCGGCGCCGCTGGGGCTGGTGATGAAGATCAGGTCGGAATATTTCGCCGCATAGGCAAGCCCCGCCTCCGACGCGCTGGCATTGACCATGATCGGCCGGCCGTGCACCGGCTTCGGCGAGACATAGGCCTCCCGCAGCGACCAATAGTCGCCCTCCCAGGTGACGTTGGCGTCCTCGCGCCAGAGACGATCGAGCATTTCGGTGAACTCGGCCGCCATCTCGTAGCGCCGGTCACGTGGGATCGCCTCCAGACCGAACATATCGATCTCGTTCGGCCGGAAGCCGGTCACGAGGTTGAGCCCCCATCGCCCACCCGACATGTGATCCAGCGTGGCCCCGAACTTGGCGAGGTGCAGCGGGTGCCAGCCATAGAGGACATGCACCGTCGAGATCAGCATGATGTTCCGGGTCAACGCGGCAACCCCGGACGTCATCAGCATCGGGTCGAGGGAGTACTTCCGGTACTTGGTCTCGCCGCCATGGCCATCGACGCCGAGCCATTGCGCCAGCCCGAACACCAGGTCGAAGCCGATTTCATCGGCGCGAACGACCAGCCGGGCATTGTAATCGAATCCCCAATCGGTATCGCGAGGCGCCGTCGACGGCGTCCAGCCACCGTTCTGTATCGGCAGGAACAGGCCCAGCATCAGCGGCTGGCGCATCGCCCGGACAAGCGCGCTCGATCGGTCGTCGGCCGCCAGATCGGGGGCCCGGCTCGGAGGGACGACCACCGCTATGACCCCACCCAATCGGAAATGCGTTCCGCAAAATGCCGTGTCGCCGCTTCGGTGGGGTGAATGTGATCGAAGAAAAGCCAGTCTTCACCCTGGAAGAAAGGATCTTCACCGAAATCGATGAAGTCGGCCCCGGCCTCGCGGGCGACGGTCTCGATCTCGCCGGAAAGCCCCCGCCAGTGGTCCCGCAAGCCGGAATCCATCAAGGACCGATAAATCGCGGGATGCACCTCGGTCGCCAAGGTCGAGAGCCGGGTCTCTTCCGTCGACAACGGTTTCTCCAGCCAAGGTAGGATCGGACCGAGTGCGATCAGCAACCGGCCGCCGAGACGCTCCCGCCAATTCAGTGCCAGGAGGGTCAGGTGGGTCCGCATGCTCTCCCGCGCATCGGTGAAGACGCGATCGGGATCGTTGATCGGCGTGCCGTCGGAAAGCTTGTGGGATTTCGGCGGTAGCGGCCGCCCCGCGGCGCCCTTGAACGTATAGCCGAAGATCGGCGGATAGGGGGCAATGTCATTTTCCTGAATCAGGGCGAGACAGACCTCGGTCCGCTACGGAAAGAAGACGCAATACCCGCCGTCCTTAGGTGCGAAAAGTTCGAACAGAACCCGCTGCTGGAAAAGATTGAGAACCGGCATCGACAAGGAGAACCACGCGACCTCGCCGCCAACGCTCAATTGCGCTTGCAAGGTTTGGCCGTCCGACAGACCGAGGCCAAAGATGGGACTGGAGCCGCAAACAACCCCTTTCGGCGCGTCCAGCGCCGCGAAGCCGCGATAATCGATCGTCCGGCCATTCCATACCGTCGGCCGAAACCCGTACTCGTCCGTATTCAGTGTCCGGGAGCGAAAATTCGGCTCGGCGACGAAGGTGTGATAGGGGTGCCATTTGATCCGCATGCGGTCGAAATCGGCGATCGGCGGGTGGATTTCAGCCATCGCTCGATGCGCCCGGCCGATCCGCTGGCGTTCATTCTCTACTGGCGCATTGCCCGCCATCGCGCCCCGGATCATCGAGCCGATGCTGTCGAACTCCGCGCGGAGATCCGCATCCAATGGCGCGTCCTCGGGCACCTCTCCGAGGAGGTCGCGATATAACTGTAAGGCCTCGTCCGATCGGCCGTCCCGCAACGCGGCCTGGACCTCCGCCAACTTGTCCTTGAACGTCTCGCTCATGACGCCCTTATCCTACACCCCATGCCGGCAAAGAAGGGAGCCGCTCCCATGCACCTCGATCTCCCAATCCGGCGGAACGATCGATGTACCGCCGGCCTCCTCGATGATGGCCGGGCCGGCGCAGGTGAAACCGACGGGCATCCGGGTCCGGTCATAAATCGCGGTATCGACCCAGCCGCCGAACCAAACCGGCCGGGTTTCCGCATCGGGATCGCCCAGGGCTTCCGATCGGAAATCGACTGCGGGCTTGTCGACCAGTCCGAAGGAGACCAGTCGCACATTGACGATCTCGGCATCGTTCTCGATATCCGCATAACCGAACGTTTCCTCATGGCGGACATCGAAGGCGCCGCGAAGGGGACCGAAATCCGCCTCCCCCGGCACCCAAGGGATGGCAAGCGTGAAGGACTGTCCAGCGTAACGCATGTCGATGGTGAAATCGTGCCGGTGGCGGTCGGCACCAATTCCGTCGTCGATCAATTGTCGCGCGCCCTCTTCGCGCAATGCTTCGGCTTGTTCGGCGAGGTCGTTCGGCGAGAGTTCCGCGAGCCGCCCGCCCCATGCCTTGACGAGGTCGCGCCGAAGGTCCGCCATCAACTGCCCAAGTGCCGAAAGATGCCCCGGAAAGCGCGGCACCAGAAGCCGCGTCATGCCGAGTTCCTCCGCCACTAAAAAGCCGTGCATCGGACCCGCGCCCCCGAACGCGATCAGGGCGAAATCTCGTGGATCGAAACCGCGATGGACCGAGACCTCGCGAACGGCGCCCGCCATCTTCGCGACCGCGACGCCAAGGGCTCCTTCCGCGAGGCCGACCAGATCATCGGTGCCAAGTGGCTCCGCCACGCGCCGGAAGGCCTGCGTTGCCGCCTCGGCGTCGAGCACGAGTCCGCCCGCCAGCGCGCGGTCGGTCGGCAACCGGCCCAGCAACAGATTGGCGTCCGATATCGTCGGCGCTTCTCCGCCCCGGCCATAGCAGGCCGGTCCCGGAACCGCGCCGGCACTTCGCGGGCCGATCTGCAGTGTGCCGTCCTCGCCGAGCCAGATGATCGAGCCGCCACCGGCACCTATCGTGTGGATATCGAATTGCGGCATTTGCAAAGGATAGGCGTCGATCTGGTTGTCGTGCGACATGCGCGGCGTCAGGTCGTGAACCAAGGCGACGTCCGTGCTGGTCCCGCCCATGTCGAAGGTGATGATATCGCGTTGATCCGCCGTTCCAGCCACATGGACCGCGCCGCCGACACCGCCGACCGGCCCCGAAAGGAAGGTCCCGACACAGCGCTCGGCGGCAACCGCGAGCGTCATCGCACCGCCGTTCGATCCCATGATGTTGACGGGTGCGGCGATACCGCCCTCAACCAACTCGCCGGACAAGGTCTCCAGATAGCCGCTCATGACAGGCGTCAAATAGGCATTCAGAACGGCTGTCGAGCTTCGTTCGAACTCTCCCCGCTCCGAGACGAGTGCGGCGGATTGAGAGACCGGCACGCCTTCCAGCCGTTCGCCCAGCCCATTCCCGGCGGCGCGTTCGTTTTCCGGATTGAGATAGCTGTTGACGAAGGCAACGGCGACCGACTCAACATCCTGCGCCCGTAGTGTCGCCGCAAGTTCGTCCAAGGCCTTCGTCTCCAGGGCCGCCAAGACGTTGCCATCCGCCGCGATACGTTCGCTAATTTCGAACCGACGATCCCTCGGCACCAGCGGCTGCGCCCGCTGCCAGGTCGCATCGAAGAGGCCGCCGGTGAGCCGCCGCCCCTTACCGATCTCCAAGAGGTCCCGGAACCCTTTCGTGGTGACGAGCGCCGTCTTGGCGCCCCGACGTTCGAGCAGCGCATTGGTGGCGATCGTCGTCCCATGAACGAAGGCGCGAATGGTGTCGAAGTCGATCCCGAGTTCGACCAGGGCCGCTAGAACGCCGCGCCACTGTTCCCCCGGTAGCGACGGGACCTTGGCCGAAAGCAATCGCTCCGCCGTCTCGTCATAGGCAAGAAGATCGGTAAAGGTACCCCCCACATCAATGCCGACGAGGTAGCGTCCCGGACTCATATCGCGGTCGCCTCGACCCGGCGAAGTTCGATCTCCTCGCCGGGCTTCGCGCCGAGGGCGGCGATACCGAGTGGTCCAAGCTGCAATTCCTCGCCCGTCTCCCGATCAGCCGCGATATGAACCCAACCGCGAAGCGCCGCCGCACTCTTGGATGCCGTGAGCTCGATCAAATCCCCCTCGGCCACGCCGAGGCGATCGGCCCGATCGCGCGACAGCGTGACGCGACGGCGGGGACCGTCGGCCTCGTCCTCGTTGACAGGCACTGCCGCGAGCCTCAAACGCGCCCCGCGCACCCGTGCCCGTTCCAACTCCGTCGCCGTATCATCGACCGCGCCCGCGGCGTCGAGAACGACGCCGTAGCGCGACCGCGCCCTTTCCGCATTCACATAGCCGAGATGAACGTCACGCCGGACCCGGTCCGGCTCGCGTTTCAATGGGTCGCCATAGCCCCCGCCACCGGACGATTCCATCCGGACGATATCCCCTTTTAGCAGCGGGAAGCCGCCGACTTTCCCCGGAACCGGCGACGGCTCGATGATCTCTCCGTCGCGCACCACGACGAATCGGTTCGCGGCACCGCTATACCCGCCGGCCACGCCGAAGGGGGGAATGATCGCGTGGTCCGTCAGCACCGAAAGAGTGGCGCCATTACCCAAAATTCGAACATCGCGGCGAATGCCGCAGCCGCCCCGAAATTCGCCGTCACCGCAGGAGTCATCGCGAAGGCCATAGCTCTCGATCCGTACGGGGCATTGCATCTCCGCTATTTCGGCCGCCTGGACGACGTTGAAGTCGCCTTCGGGAAAGGCTCGGACCGCGTGGTTGCCGTCGAGCGCCATGGTGGCGCCGGTCCCGCCGGCCGGGTACTCGTAAAGCAGATAGATATCCCCCCGATCATCCGCATCGCTCTGGCGCGGGCCCGACATATAGACGTGGTTGCCGCCACCCTTGAGATCGCCGACCAGTCGGTCCGGCAAGGCCCGCCCCAAAGCCGACGCCATCAGCCCCACCATCAGGGCTCGGCACTCGACCATGCCGCCGCAAGGCGCCGGCGGCCTTGCGTTCAGGAAACTTCCGGGCGGATTTATCACCTCGAGCGGCGTGAACGAGCCGTGATTCACCGCCGTATGAGGATCGAGATAGGATTTGACCAGGCTGGCGACCGCGTTCAACGCCATCGCCGGGCCCGCATTCGTCGGGCCGCCAGTCTGCGGCGAGCTTCCGGAGAAATCTGCGATCAGCCGGTCACCGTCGATGGTCAGCTTCAACCGACCGAGCAACGGTTCCATTCCATGCCCATCGCTGTCGAGATAGCTTTCGGCATGGTAGGTGCCGTCCGGTATTCGGGTCAGTTGGGCGCGCATTACCGTCTCAGCGCGCGCGATCAGTTCCTCGACGGCGTCCAGGAAAGTATCTCCGCCGAATCGCTTGAAAAGACGCTGGATATGTTCCGCCGCCTTCTTGGAGGTGCCCATCATGGTGTTGAAATCGCCCCGCCGCTCGTGCTCGATCCGCATGTTGTTGAGCAGAAGATCGAGGAACGCCTCGTTCATCCGGCCGCGTTCGCAGATCCGCGTCGGCACGATCCGCATTCCCTCCTGGTAGATCTCCTTCACCCGCCCCGACAACGACCCCGGCGTCATGCCGCCGACATCGCCCCAATGACAGCGGGTGGCGGTGAACATCGCCAGCCGGCCGTTATGGAATATCGGGAACAGCATCAGGATGTCGTTGAGATGGGTGCCGCCGGTATAGGGATCGTTGTGAAGGAAAATGTCGCCCTCGTGGATATCGCCCTCGAAGGTCTTCACCACCTCGGCGGTCGAATAGGGGACGGCGAAGATGTGGATCGGGTTGTCGGCCTGCCCTTGGGCGATCAGCCGACCGTCAGCGGTGACCAAGGCACAGGAGAAATCATGCCCTTCGTAGATGATCGACGAATAGGAACTGCGGATCACGTTGGCCCGCATCTCGTTGACGACGGCGACGAGCGATTCGCGGATCAGTTCGAGACGGCCGAGTTCATTCATGGCGGGAAGTCCGTTCGGGTGGGGCAATCCTGATGCTGATTAAGGTAACGGCCTGGCATGGCGACATCCAGGGCTCGGACCGATGACTCGCCGACCACGGACAAGGACCCGGGCTGGTCAATCGGAAATTCGGGCGACATGATGGCTTCCAGGACGCAACGAAAGATTCGCCGGGAGGGGCATTCGTGGATCGTCGTTTGGCCGTAATTATGTGCGCCGATGTCGTGGGCTTCACCCGTCTGATGGAGCGGGATGAAGCGGGGACGTGGGAACGGCTGCGAGCGTTGCGCAAGACGCCGATCGACCCCGTGCTCTTGGAGCGCGGCGGCGAGATATTCAAGACTACCGGCGATGGTCTCCTGGCCGAATTCAAGAACAGTATCGATGCGATCGAAGCGGCCGTGAAAATACAATCGGCTCTTCGCGAGCAACAACAGAGCCTGCCTACGGAGGAACGCCTGGTGTTTCGCGTCGGTATCAGCATGGGCGATGTGATCGCGGACGGCGACGACCTGATCGGCGATGCGGTCAACGTCGCGGCCCGGCTGGAAGGCGTCTGTGAGCCGGGCGGTGTCTGTATTTCGGAAGCGGTCCACGATGCGGCGCATCGAAACATCGATATCCCTTTCGAGGATATTGGGATGGTCGAACTGCGCAACCGATCGGAACCCGTTCGGAGCTTCATATGGCGCTACGGCACCGAAGCGGGAGGGTCGAGTTCGGATTGGGAAGTAGTAGGCGGGGTCAAGCCCGCCGCCGGCCTCGAAAAGAAGACCGGCAAGGAACCGAGACTCGCTTTGACGGCACCGACGATCGCCATCTTGCCATTTCAGAACTTTTCGAGCGACGAGGAACTGGGATATTTCAGTTCGGGTATCGCCGAGGATATCACGACCGAACTCTATCGTTTCCAAAGCTTCTCCGTGATCTCTCGCACCTCCGCCTTCATGTATGCGGGGGAATCGAAATCGGCGCGGGAGATCGGCGAAGAATTGGGTGCCCGCTACATCTTGGAAGGCAGCGTACGCAAGCTTGGAGACCGCGTGCGGATTACCGCACAGCTCATCGATATCACCGACAATGATCATGTTTGGGCTGACCGCTTCGATGTGGAATTAGCTGAAATATTCGACGTCCAAGACCAAATCGTCGCCAAGATCGTCGGCACGCTCGGTGACGGGATCGAGCGGCACCAGCTGCAAAAGACCAAGCACTTGGAGCCCGCGGAGTTGGAAGCCTACGAATTGATGCTGAGGGGCCTGGAACTGCACAAACAGGGATACGTCTCCTACGAGCAGGCGGTGAAGATCCACGAATTGTTCGCGGATGCCGTCGAAAAGGATCCGAACTTGGGACGCGCCCGCGCCTGGAAGGTGTGCGCGGGATCGCGCCTTTGGCCGGCACGGGCCGAACCGGCGGTGATCGATGCCCATATCGACGCGGCTTTCGACGAGCTCAACAAGGCCTTGGAACTGAACGACGACGAGCCGGAGGCGCACCGCATTTACGGCGCCATCTCCCAAATGCGCCGAGAGTTCGATCAGGCGAAATATCACATCGACAAGGCGTTGGCGATCAATCCCAACAATTCACATGTGCTGGCCAAATCCGCGAATTTCTATTCCCATTTCGGCGAGCCGGAAAAGGCGCTCGAATTGCTCGAACGCGCGGTCACGGTCAACCCGCACCATCCGGATTGGTATTGGCAGGAATACGGGTTGGCATGTTGGGTGGGGGAGAACTATACGGCCGCGATCGAACATTTGGTCAAATTAACAGCGCGGACGGACTTCGATCACGCCTACCTGGCCGCCAGCCACGCGGCGCTGGGAAATGTGGATGAAGCGAACAACAATGCCCGCCGTCTCAAGGCGATCAATCCGGAGACGACGGCGGAAAGTTTCGCCGACCGCCAGCCCTTCCGTCTCGACGCGATGCGCTCGCGCTTAAAAGAGCAGCTCATGGCGGCGGGTCTCGACTGACGAGAAAGAAAATTCCGGAACGGGCGCTAAAAAACCGGACCCTTCACTCTTTTGTGGCGACCGACGCGCATCACCAGCGACGTGATAGCGAGCAGCGCCAGAATAGCAATCAGTTTCAGCATCGCCTTGAGAAGGGGTGGGTTTTCCAACACCATCGTGACCCAGTCGGGAAACGGGACGTACTGGCTGACTTTGATCCATTTTTTGAAAATACGAGACCAGTTGAGAAAACTGTAATCGTCGAAAAACGGGTTCTCGGCCTGAGACCAGAGAGCCGCGCCATTGCCTATCCCCATCGGGATCATCGCCGCGAGGGTTCGCCGGTCGGCCAAGGCCCAGTCCCGAAAATTGTAACTAACCAGTCCAGGCAAGAGATATTTACGTTCCGCCACTTCATACATGACGGCGACATGATGAAACTCGTTTCGAGCGCCATACAGAATGATGCGATGGGCGGAAACACCGAGCGCCTGCAGCGCATTGATCATAAGACGGGCAACCTCGCCGCAGGCCCCTTCGCGGTGACGATAGGTCTCCATCGCGCGATGCCGGAAGATCGGCCGATCGGCCGGTCGATACCATTCCGATTCCCTCGTCGCCTTTCGGACATGAGCCGTCATGGCCCGGTCGACACGTAGCGCAAGCACGTGCGGATCGGTTTCGCCGTCACCGATCTCTCGAGCGATATCCTTGATTTGCCGCCAGTCGCCGGCGAATTGATACAGGTCCGGCGCGATGACAATCGCGATCGCAACCAATGCCAACCAATGAAGCCGTTTCAACCCAACCTGCCTCGATATCCCGTCGATTGGCGCCGATCCTATCTACACGAATGCCCAATTGGAATAGCATTCCGTCCAATAAAACATCGGGACGGATTGCTGCAACCGTCACCGCGGAACACCCCCGCGTCAGGCGACCGCCTTCTGGATCGCCGCTTCGAACGCGACGTCGTCCCAGCCGAACGGTCCCTTGTCGCCGGCATAGGCGATCTTGCCGTCGGCATTCACCAGATACAGCCGCATCGGAAGGCCGACATATTTCCCGTCGATATCGTTGTCGATGCCGTCGATCAGCATCGGCATGTGGAGATCGAGATCGATCTGACAGGCCGAGGCGACCTCGGCGCGTTCCTCGACGGTGGTTGGCTCGTCGTAGATGATGTTTTGGATCAGATTGTCGGGCACCCGCCAACCATCATGGGCATGCGCTTCGCGGATATAGACGATCTGAAAGGCCACCTGGTCCTTGTACTTGGCGTAAAGTTCGTTAAGGCGCACGGCCTTTCTACGAAACGGCGGTCACGTATAGGATCCGAAGACGAGACCGACCGGCTTTCCCCGAAGATCCGATAGCCGCACCTGTTCGCCGGTCCGCTTGCGGTCGCGATCGAGCACTTCGGCAACAAAATCCGGCGCCTCGGCACCAACTTTCGGCACATCGGCTTCACGCGCATTGCCATCGGCCAAAATGCCTTCGAACTCTGCCTCGGAAATATCGGAAATCTCAAGCCACACCTCTCGCTTTCCCGCCATATCCATGGCGGCGTATTGCTCGAGGGTGACGGGACTTTCGGGAATACTATCTGGCATTCACTCTCTCCTGGTCGCCCGTAGAAGTTGGCGCGAACGATAGCGAACATCGCTCTGATCGGGAAGACCCGACCCGCCGAACCTCACGAGTTTGTCATTTGGCGCGGTTGATGGGGTAATTCCCGGGATCGCCTAGGAAGGGCTGCGTCAGCATCCGGTCGAGGCGGAGGTCGCGCACCTCGCGGAACTGTTCCAGGCCGATCGTCATGGCCTCGTGGCCGCCCGAGGGTTGGGCCCTGTAGGTACCGAACATGCGGTCCCACCATGGCAGATTGAAGCCGAAATTGGAGTTGGTCTCCGCCGGAATCACGGCGTGATGTACCCGGTGCATATCCGGCGTCACGACGATCAAGCGCAGCCAGCCATCCAGCCCGACCGGCAGGCGGACATTCGCATGATTGAACATGGCGGTCGCGTTGAGCAGCACTTCGAAAACCAGGACCGCCAGCGCCGGCGCGCCCAAGGCACTCACCACCATGAGCTTGAGCCCCATCGAAAGGATGATCTCGATGGGATGGAACCGCGCGCCCGTCGTGACGTCGTAATCCAAATCCGCGTGATGCATGCGGTGCAGGCGCCAGAGGATGGGAACCGCGTGCACCAGGACATGCTGCAGATAGATCGCGAAATCCAAGAGCACCACCGCCAGAACCAGTGCAATCCATGTGCTGACGGGGAAAGCATTGAACAAACCCCAGCCGTTGGCTTCGGCGGCCAGCGCCATGCCGACGGCCGCGGTGGGAAACAATATCCGTAGAACGATTGTGTTCAGAACCACGATACCGATATTGCTCGGCCATCGCCGGAGACGCCCATGGGTCGGCTTCCTGCGCGGAGCCGCGACTTCCCAGAGCGCCATGACTGTGAAGATGCCCAGAAAGGCAGCCAATCGGATCGCCGGTTCGTGAACTTGGACCGATTCCCACATCGCCTATTTTTTTCCGCGATTATTTCGTCAGGTCTTCCTCGTCGATATTGGGTTTCTCGGTCTTGTTGAAACGGCCTTCGTAGATCGGCGACTCGCCGGTCGTCGGGCCCTGGTATTGCACGAAAAGGATCTTGCAGCCCTCCTCGGTATGCATTTCGTACTCGTAATGGGGATCCTGCATGTAGACCATGTCGCCGGGCGTCAAGATGCGCTCGCCGAACCGGCAGGTGCCCTCGATCACATACCAGACCTGCGCGAAATCGTGCATGTGAAGCGGAAATCCGGCTCCCGGCGCGTAGGTCAGAACGCCGGCGTTGGGTTCGGTCGGTTGCTCGGCCGACGGATGAAAGACCATTTGAGTCACATTCGCAAAGCGGCCCATTTCGGGTTTCAGGTCTTCGGGGCGCCGAACGATCGGCGGGTTGTGCGTCTTTTGCGCCTCTTCTTCAGTGACGCGCGGCTTGGGGTTCGCGGACATGAAAGGCCTCTCTTGGTGGAATACCGACCGAAAGCTTAGCGCCCCCAGGCGTGCTTGTCTTGCCATTCGCTGACCCACATACTTCCTCGATACCGACAGGGAACGGACCGCCATGGATTTTCAACTGAGCCCAGACCAAAAAGACCTTCAGGCGCGGGCACGCGAATTGGCGCGGGGCGGGATCGAGTCCCGCGCCGCCGAGATCGACCGCAGCGAGGAATATCCCTGGGACAATGTCGAAGCGCTGAAGAAGGCGGGCTTCATGGGGATGACGATCCCGACCGAATTCGGCGGCCAGGGCCTGACCTTTTTCGACGCGGTGCTGGTCGTCGAGCAGATGGCGCAAGTTTGCGGCGTCAGCGGCCGGATCGTCGTCGAAAGCAATATGGGCGCCATTTCGACGGTGATGAAATACGGCACTGAGGCTCAGAAAAAGCGGGCCGCAGGGTTCGTCCTCGACGGCGACAAGCCCGCGATCTGCATCACCGAACCCGAAGCCGGCAGCGCCGCTACCGAGATGACGACCCGGGCCGACAGGCGCGGCGACAAGTTCGTCCTGAACGGCAAGAAACACTGGATCACCGGGGCCGGCGTTTCGCGGCTACATCTCGTCTTCGCACGGGTCTTCGACGAGGGCGGCGAAGATGAGGGCATCGGCGGTTTCCTCTGTGTCCGCGACGAAACGCCGGGCCTTCGCATCGGCGACCGCGAACCGACCATGGGTCTTCGCGGCATTCCGGAATCGGAAGTCATCATGGAGGAGATGGAGGTCGGCGAGGCCGACCTAGTCTTGCCACCGCGCGGCCTTCGCAAGGGCTTTGCGGATTTGATGAACGCCTACAACTCGCAGCGCGTGGGCGCGGGGACAATGGCGCTCGGCATCGCCCAGGGGGCCTATGAACACGCCCTCGCCTTCGTCAAGGAACGCGAGCAATTCGGCCGCCCGATATACGAGTTCCAGGGCCTGCAGTGGATGCTGGCCGATATGTCGGTTCAGATCGACGCGGCTCAGTTGATGCTCTATCGGGCCGCCGCCAACGCCGGTGCCGGATTTCCCGATGCGCTGGAAGCGGCCCAGGCCAAGATCATCGCCGCCGATATGGCCATCAAGGTCACCAACGACGCTTTGCAGCTTTTTGGCGCCGCCGGCTATTCCAGGCAGAACCCGATGGAGCGCTTCGTTCGTGACGGTCGCATGTTCGCGATCGGCGGCGGCACAGCACAGATCCTCCGCACCGTGGTGGCGACCCGCATTCTGGACCGGAAGCTGCCGCAAACGCGCGACGGCTTTTCCCGTCTCGCCGAACGCGAGGCGGCGACGCGGAAGGCGGCGGAATAGACGGCGCGGATGACGACGGACAGGGAGAACGGATCACCATGGGGCGGCAACATGGCCGACCCCCGTACCGATACGGCGAAGGCGGCGGCCTTCGATCCGCTCTCGCTCCATGCGGATTTCCTCGATGACCCGTTCCCCGTCTATCGTCTGCTTCGCGAGTATGACCCGGTGCACCAATGCCCCGACGGCAGCTATTTCCTGACCCGCTACGACGATATCATCGAGGTCTATAAGGGGGAGGAATTCAGCTCCGACAAGAAACGCGAATTCGGCCCGAAATTCGGCACCGACAGCCCCCTCTACCGGCATCACACCACGAGCCTCGTCTTCAACGACCCGCCGCTTCACACACGAGTCCGGTCGCTACTCAGCCCGGCCTTCACGCCTCGCGCGCTAAGCGCGCTTCGACCCGATCTGGCGGCCTTGGTGGAAAGATTGCTGGACGATGCGGAGGAGTCCGGCCAGTTCGACCTTATCGCGGATTTCGCGTCCGCCATCCCGGTCGAAGTGATCGGTAATATGCTCGGCATCCCGCATGCCGATCGCGGCCCACTGCGCGGCTGGTCGCTTGCCGTCCTCGGGGCGCTTGAACCCACCACTTTTCCCGAAGTGGCGGAACGCGGCAATCAGGCGGTGACGGATTTCTCGATTTATCTAACGGCTTTGATTGCGGATCGCCGCGCCAATCCGGAACATTACGAGGACGACGTGATGGCGCGCTTGCTCGAGGGCGGCGGCGAGGGCGACCGGCTGACAGATGAGGAACTGATTCAGAACTGTATCTTCCTCCTGAACGCCGGGCACGAGACCACGACCAACTTGATCGGAAACGGTGTCGCAACCCTGCTCGAGCATCCGGACCAACTCGACCGATTGCGCGAGGACCCGGCCCTGATCAACGATGCGGTCGAGGAGTTTCTTCGTTACGAGAGCTCAAACCAGATCGGCAACCGCCGCGCCGCCAGCGACACGACTGTCGGCAGCGTCGAGATGCCGAAGGATACCTACATCCATCTATCGATCGGAGCGGCTAATCGGGATCCAAGCCAGTTCCCGGATCCCGACCGTCTCGATATCTCGCGGCGGCCGAACCGTCATCTCGCCTTCGGCGGGGGCGTTCATGCCTGCTCTGGCATGAGTCTCGCCCGGATGGAGGGCCGGATCGCCATCCTCGAGCTCTTGCGGCGATTCCCCCGCTTGCGTCGTGCCGGCCCCTTCAAGCGCGGCGGGCGGGCGCGGTTTAGAGGGTTTCTTTCCTACCCACTCGAGGCCGGCTAAAATGGCGGGCTACAATCCGCCGATATCGTGATAGATTACCACTAGGAAACACCGAGGGAGCCGGTTGAAACATGGCAAAAAAAGCGACGAAGAAACGGAAAGCCGCGGGCAAGAAGAAAGCCGCGAAACGAACCCCATCGACCCGGCGAATTCGCGCTGGCGACGAAATCTCGACGAGCGTCCTCGACGGCGCCATGAAGGGCGCCATTCGCAGCGCGTTTCTCAATCGGGCATAAGAACTTAGACAGGCGCCACGGGCGTGAGACTGGGTGTTCGAGGTGTCGGCAAGTGATCGCGAAGGTCCGCGATCAATTCCTTCTTCAGCCCCGCCCACGGCGGCTCTTCCCATAAGTTCCGCCATTGCAACGGATCCTCCGAGAGGTCGTATAACTCGCCTTCCGCGCCCGTGTAATAGTTGCTCTCCTCATAGACCGTGCATAGAAAGCCGTCGCGATAGATCGAGCGAAGGTGGATGCGGTTACCATCGAAATCGCTGTCCCATTCGGTGATTACACGCTCACGCCCGGAGTTTGGTGCAACCGGCAGGACGGCACCTTGAATTTCGGGATGCGGCGTTAGGCCGGCGATGTGGCGGAAGGTCGGCGCCAGATCGAGATGGCCCACCGGATCCTCGATGACGTTCGACGCGACCCCCACACTCCGCGCCGGCCGCCAAATCATCGGTACCCGCATCAAGGCATCGACGTGATAGGGACCCTTGAAAAGAAAGCCGAAATCTCCCTGCATCTCGCCATGGTCGGTGGTGAAAAGAACATCCGTTTCGGCCCCCCAACCGAGCGCCTCGATCCGGTCCAAGACACGCCCGCAAGCTTCGTCGATCAACTCGTTTTCGATATGCACCATGGCGTTGACTTCGCGGATTTGGTCGGGCGTGGTCTCGGCCGGCACACAACTGGGCGGCACCTCGAAATTGAACTGTCCCTCGCCGCGATACCACGACAGCCAATGTCGGGGCTTGCCCTCCAGAATCTCGATCGCCTTTTCCGGCGTCTCGGGATAGCCGCGCGGCAGGTCGAGATCACGCCAGTCGCAGCGCGTGATCTCCGATTCCGGCGGGTCCCAAGGGTGGTGCGGGTCCGGAAAAGAGAGCCAGAGGAACCAGTCGGCGTCGCTCGGCTGGGCCTCGAGCCAGGCGATCGCGCGATCAGCCGTCCAGTCGGTGTGATAATACTCCCGCGGGATCGGATTATGCCAAACCTGCGGCGCCATGGTATCGCCGCCACCGCGCCCGCTGACTTCCATCTTGGGCGTTACGTATTCGAAGAACCCGTCGACATGCTCCGGGTGCTCGTCGGCAAGCCATTTCGGGTAGTGGTAGAGGCTTCGCCCCGCGCGACCGGTGTGGGCGGAGAGTTCCATATGATCGAAACCGCGATGCGGACCCGTCGAGCCCTCGAAAGCGGCCCGATTCTCGAAATAGGATTGGTCGGGTGCCGAGGACGGTTCGAAATGCGCCTTTCCGATCAACGCCGTTCGATAGCCGGCCTCGCTCCGCAACATCGCCGCCACGTCGGGTGCATCGAAGGGCAAGGGAATGCCGTTCAGGATGACGCCGTGGGTGCGGACCTATTGGCCGGTCAGCATGGTCGAGCGCGCCGGCATGCAGACCGTGTTTTGATTATGCGCCCGGCGGTAGTTGAGACCGTCCGCCGCGAGCCCGTCGATCACCGGGGTGCGCGCCACGGTGCCTCCGTTGCAGCCAAGAGAATCGTAACACTGCTGATCCGTCGTGATAAAGAGAATCTTCCGTCCCATGCCGACCTATTCCTTCCGGAAAAGATCCACCCGATAGGGAACGTCGAACACGAAATCCCCTTCAATTCGATGGGCTGCGGCAACAAAAGCCGCCTCGATCTCGGCGCCGCGTTTCTCGAAGGTCGTTCCGTGCTTCGGGTTTCGCGCCACACGCGCGGACCGAAAAGCGTCGAAGTCCGCGAACCGGCGAGCCAATCGATAAAAGACCTCCCGCCTCTCGCCAAACCCGAGCGCGCCCAACCCGCCGAGCGCCTCAAAGGCGGCCGTGCGAATCTCGGTCTCGTCGTTGAACAGGCGCTGAACCTCGAAGAACCCGCCCCGCGGGACCGGCTCCATCACATAGAGAACACCCCCCGCCGCCAATACCCGAGCGCATTCCCGCAAGCCAGGCCCAATGCCATCCAGCGAAACATGATGGAGACTGTTGGAGAAGACGACGATATCGAGCGCACCGTCCTCGAAGGGGATCGCCTCGGTGACGCCAACGCGGAATTCCACCCGAAGTCCCTCCGAGGCGGCAAGGTCCCGGGCTTTCCCGATCGCCGCCGCATCCGGATCAAGGCCGCAGGCATGTTCGGTCCGGCCGGCGAAGAACCGCGTCAGCGACCCTGGACCGCATCCGATATCGAGTATCCGCGCACCATCGAGTTCCAACAGTTCCGAGGCGATTTCAGTATGGCTCGCCCGACGCAACGCCGACAAATCCTCCGCCGGGTACATTCGCTTCTCCGATTTTCTTCGACTTCCCGTGACCAATCAATCCGTCTGCGCTTCACCGATAAAAATATCGAGGCAGAGATGCTGATCCACCAGCCGGGCCGACTTTTCCGCTTCGCGCGGCAGAGGAATGCTATTCGAAAGACAATAATTCACCATGGCCGCTTCCGCATCTTCCTCGGAAAGATGGATATCCGTCTGCTTCTGGCGTGAAACGTTGAAAAAGTTCAATTCATACTGAAATTCCCGACCATCTCGAACCGTCGTAATGCTGGAGATATCGCCGCTTGGCGGATCGACGGGATTTTGCGGCGTGTCCCGAATGGCTTCTCTCAGTTCCGTCATTTGAAAGGTCAATCGGCGAAATTCAGTCGGCATGTCGGCTCCCCTCGAACGGGCATGGATTGGTTAAACTAAAACTATATCCGAGCGCCCTCCGGTCATCCCTTTGGTTTTCCAAGGAATTGATCGGCAATGATGTTGCGTTGAATCTGGTTCGTGCCCTCGACGATCTGCAGGACCTTGGCATCCCGCATATAGCGCTCGATCGGGAAATCCTTGGATACGCCGGCCGAGCCAAAGATCTGCACCGCATCGGTCGCCACCTTCATCGCGACGTCGGTCGCGAAGCATTTCGCCATCGCGGCAAGACCCGCGAGTTCGCGTCCCCGCACCCCCCGATCGATAGCCTGAGCCGCTTGGTAGACCAACCCGCGCGCGGCCTCGATTTGGATCGCCATGTCGGCGAGCATCCAGCGAATGCCTTGAAAATCACTGACATGCCGCCCGAAGGCTTCGCGGCTTTGCGCATAATCGAGCGCATGATCGAAGGCGCCCTGCGCGAGACCGACACCGCGCGCGCCAATGATCGGCCGGGTATGGTTGAAGGCCGCCATGATTGCCTTGAACCCGCCGCCCTCGCCGCCGAGCAGGTTCTCCGACGCGACGACGCAATTCTCGAAATGCAACTCGGAAGAAGGAATTCCACGGGCCCCCATCTTCGGTTCGTCCCGCGCGATGACGAGACCCGGCGCATCCTTCTCGACGATGAAGAAACCCAACCCGCGGTGGCCGGAGTCCGGCGCCATCTGCGCGCCGACGATGATGTAATCCGAAACCCGCGCATTGGTGCAGAAGATCTTGGTGCCGGTGAGCGAATACCCGCCCTCGACCGGTGTCGCCCGGGTCTTGATGTTGGCCACATCGGAGCCGGCATGGGGCTCGGTCACGGAAATGGCGGCGCGGAGATCGCCCTTGACCAGACCCGGCAGCAAGCGGTCCCGCTGCGCCTCGTCGCCAGCCGCCAGGATGGCGCCGAAGGTGCTCCACTGCACCACCAGCAGATAGGCGGTGTTGTAGCAGACGCGGCCCAGTTCCTCTACCGCGAGACAGCCGGAAACCATGCTGTCGGTCCCGCCATAGGCTTCCGGAAACGGCAAGCCAAAGAGACCGAGTTCCCGCAACAAGTCGAACATGTCCTGGGGATACTCCGCCTTGTCGTCGATCTCGGCGGCGCGCGGCGCCACGCGTTCCCGGGCCACCCGGCGTAGCGTCTCCCGAAGCAGGCGCTGCTCGTCATTCAGTTCAATCGGGTCCACGACGCTAACCTGACTGGGCTCGATGGCGGAGCAGGTGATCGGCGAGGACGCAGGCCGTCATCGCTTCGCCGACCGGGACCGCGCGAATACCGACGCAAGGATCGTGACGTCCGGATGTGGCGATTTCCGTGTTCTCGCCATCGATCGTTACCGTGCGGCGGGGGGTTTGGATCGAACTCGTCGGTTTCACCGCGAAACGGACCACGATGTCCTGTCCCGTCGAGATGCCCCCAAGGACCCCGCCCGCATTGTTGGAGAGGAATTCGACCTTGCCGTCATTGGTCATTCGCATCTCGTCGGCATTGGCCTCGCCCGTCAGTTCGGCGGCCCCGAAGCCAGCGCCGATCTCTACCCCTTTGGCCGCGTTGATGCTCATCATCGCCGCCGCGAGATCGGCATCGAGCTTGCCGTAAACCGGCGCTCCGAGCCCGGCCGGCGCGCCGGAGGCCACCACCTCGATCACCGCGCCGAGGGAAGAGCCCGCCTTTCGGGCGTCGTCGACCATGATTTCCCAGGCCTTCGCGGTCTCGGGATCGGGGCAGAAGAAGGGATTGTCGTCGATCGCCGCCCAATTCCAATTAGCGCGGTCGACCGCGCGGTCGCCGACCTGGACCAGGGCGCCTCGGACCTGGACCGCGTCCCCCATAACCTTTCTCGCAATCGCACCCGCCGCGACCCGCATCGCGGTCTCCCGGGCCGAAGAACGCCCGCCGCCTCGATAGTCGCGAATGCCGTATTTCGTCCAATAGGTGAAATCCGCGTGGCCGGGGCGGAACTTGTCCTTGATATCGGAATAGTCACGCGAGCGCTGGTCGACGTTCTCAATCGTCAGGCCGATCGGCGTGCCCGTCGTCTTCCCCTCGAAGACGCCAGACAGTATCTTGACGGCGTCGGGCTCGCGCCGCTGCGACGTGTGGCGCGATTGCCCGGACCGGCGGCGGTCGAGTTCGGCCTGGATGTCGGCTTCCGACAGCACGATGCCGGGGGGCGTGCCATCGACCACGCAGCCGATCGCCGGCCCGTGGCTTTCACCCCAGGTGGTGACGCGGAAAAGGTGGCCGAAACCGTTATGCGACATGGCTTTTTGTCTTGGGCTTTAGGTCTTGGGCTTGATGCCCGACAAGAGAGTGCTGACTTCGTCGGCGGCATCGACGGCGACCATGCCGACCGTGTGATAGCCGCAATCGACATGGTGAACCTCGCCGGTGACGCCGGTGCTGAGGTCGCTCAAAAGATAGAGGCCCGTGCTGCCCACCTCGTCGAGGGAAACATTGCGCCGCAAGGGCGAGTTCAATTCGTTCCATTTCAGGATATAGCGAAAATCGCCGATCCCGGAGGCCGCCAGGGTCTTGATCGGCCCGGCGGAGATCGCGTTCACCCGCACGTTGTCGCTGCCGAGATCGGCCGCGAGATAGCGGACGCTGGCCTCGAGCGCCGCTTTCGCGACCCCCATCACGTTGTAGTGCGGCATTACGCGCTCGGCGCCGTAATAGGTCAGGGTAACCAGACTTCCGCCATCCCGCATCAAGGGGGCGGCGCGCTGGCAGACGGCGGTGAAGGAATAGCAGGAGATGTCCAGGGTCTGGTTGAAGTTTTCGCGGCTGGTGTCGACGTATTTTCCGGTCAATTCGTTGCGGTCGGAAAAGGCGATGGCATGGACGACGAAATCGAGCGTATCCCACTTCTCGCCCACGGTCGCGAAGGTCGCATCGACACTGGCATCGTCGGTCACGTCGCACTGCATCAGAAAGTTGGAGCCCACGGACTCCGCGAGCGGCCGCACCCGCCGCTCGAGCACTTCCGCCTGATAGGTGAAGGCCAGTTCGGCACCTTGGGCGGCGAGCGTGCGCGCGATCCCCCAGGCGATCGAACGATCGTTGGCCACGCCCATGATCAGGCCGCGCTTGCCTTCCATCAACGGTCGCGCTTCGGTCATCGAACAACCTCCCATGGACAAGCTTCGCCCGCGTCACCGCGAAGTCGAAGTTTGGTCATCCTACACGGAAAGCACCGCCGGTCAACGCGAGCCGATTTCCCCAAGCCACGCTTTCGCGCTATCATGAACAAGCGTTCAATTTTGGGGAAAACGACGTTGGTCCAACAGGTTGCGCGAAATCCCGACGCCGACTGGCGAAACGGCTTTCGATTTCTGGCCTTCGTGATTCGGCGTTTCGTGGCGGACGGCTGTTCGGGGCGGGCGGCGGCATTGACCTACACGTCCCTCTTGGCCCTGGTCCCGCTGCTGGCGATCAGCTTTGCGATTTTCGCCGCCTTTCCCGCTTTCGAAGACCTGCGCGACGAACTTCAGACCTATATCTTCGAAAATTTCGTCCCCGAGGTCGGGCTCACGGTGTACCAGCACTTGATGAAATTCACGGCGCAGACCGGACAACTCACCTCGGTCGGAATCGTCTTTCTGATCGTCACCTCCGTCATGCTGCTGACGACGATCAGCAATACCTTCGACGCGGTCTGGCGGGTGCGCGAGGGACGTCCGCTGGCGACACGGCTGCTGGTCTACTGGGCGATGTTGACGCTGGCGCCCTTGCTGCTCGGCGCCAGTCTTTCGATGTCGAGCTATCTCTTCACGGCGGCACGGTCGTCCGGGATCGAGGATTGGACCGGCCCGCTCGGGAAATTCACGCCATTCGTCCCGCTGATCCTGCAGTTTATCGGGTTCTCGGTCCTGCTGTTCGTGATGCCGAGCCATCCCATTCGGTGGCGCGACGCGCTGATCGGCGGATCGACCGTCGCCCTTCTGTTCGAAATCCTGAAGAAGGGTTTCGGATATTACGTCGCTAATTTTCCGACCTACGAGACCATATACGGCGCGCTTGCGGCCTTTCCGATCCTTCTCGTCTGGATGTATATCTCCTGGCTGGTCGTCCTGTTGGGGGCAGAGCTGACGGCGGCCTTGCCGGAATGGCGAGCCGGCCTCCGCGATCCCACGCATAGCAATGCGGCGAAGCCCTGGCGACGCTTGATGATCACGCTCGCGATCCTGCATGGCTTGCTGGCGGCGAGCCGGCGGGGCGGCGGCCTCAACCAACGGCGGTTGGCACGATTCGTTCGGGTTGCCCCGAACGCGTTGGACGAGAACCTCGAGACACTGCGAGATGCGCTTTACATCGCCAAGACCGAACGCGGCGAATGGCTTCTCGCGCGCGATCTGTCGGCGGTGACCCTGGGAGACCTCAACCGTTCCCTCGGACTCGACCCCGAAGTCGCCGGCGATGTCAGTCCCGATGATCTCGCCTGGAAACGGCGCTACGGCGAAATCGTCGATGCCATCGCGCGCAGCGCCACCGAACAACTCGATGTCGACCTGAAGACTCTGCTCGCGGCCGACGAAGATATGGAAATTCTCGGCCTGTCGGAGGAAGCCGAAGGGACGGAACCGATAGCGGGCCGCTGGGGACGTCTTCTCGCCTGGCTCGGGCTCGGTTGGATCGGTTCCTCCTGACGCGAGAGCGCGCGGCCGTCTATTCCATTCCGGCCTTTCGTCGTGCATCGGAGGGATTTCGTTCCGCCCATTCGCGGATAAAGTCACTGAGTTCCGTGTCCGGCGCCTCCGGCAAGACGATCTTCAAGCGAAGATATTGATCGCCCTTCTTGCCGCGTTTCGAGGCCACGCCCTTGCCCCTCAGACGGAGGCGCGTACCGGAACTGGCGCCGGGCGGCACGGTGACGGTCACCGGCCCGTCCACGGTCGGCGCCTTGATCTTTGCGCCAAGCACCGCCTCGTCGATCGAGACCGGGAGTTCGACCTCGATATCCGCGCCCTCGCGCTTGAAATAGGGGTGGGCGTCGACCTGCACCTCGATGAAGGCATCGCCCGCGGAAGCGCCGGAGGATCCCGGCATGCCCTGGCCCTTCAGGCGAAGGCTCTGTCCGTCCTCCGTGCCGGCCGGAATATTGACGTCCAATGTTTTCCCGTCGTGCCGCGTCACCCGCCGGCTGACACCCTTCACCGCGGAAAGAAAATCGATCCGCACCGTATAGCGGATATCCTGGCCCTTGATCCCGCCGGCGCCGGCGCCTCGGCCACGGCCGCCGCGAAACCCGCCGAAGAGCTCGGAAAATATGTCCTCGACATCACCGCCGCGAAAATTGAATCCCCCGCCGCCCGCATTGGCCTGATGGAAGGCAAAGTCCGCCCGAGGCGAGCCGTCGGCGTTGATTTGGCCCTGGTCGAACTGGCGTCGTTTCTCCTTGTCGGACAGCAGATCATAGGCCGAGGTCGCATCCTTGAACCGCTGCTCGACCTTGGCGTCGCCGGGATGCGTATCGGGATGGGTCGCCTTGGCAATTCGCCGGTAGGCCTTCTTGATATCGTTGTCGCTGGCGCCCTTGGCGACGCCGAGCTCTTCATAGGGATCCTTCATCCGACCTCCGCTCCGAGCCACGGTGCCCGGCGCAAACAGGCATGCGCCAATGATCGGCGCACGCCCAAACGCGACTGGTAACCAACGATACCAAACCCCGTCAGTTCATGATCTTCCAACTGCCGTCGGCCTGCTGGCATGCGGTGCCAAGGGCCTCTTCGGTCCGATTCTTGATCGTGACCGTCTGGCGAAATTCCCGGCATCGAGCGCCCGTCCGGTTGTGGGTGCCCTCGCGGGTCGGCGTCACGGTTCCACGATGTCCGCTATCGGGGTTGTCCCAGCTGACCGTCTGACCGATCGGCGCCGTTCGCGCGTTCACCTCGGCCCGCGACATCGCGGCGCGGTCGGCGGCATCCAGCGACTTGCCGACCTCGCCACCTGCCCACGCACCTAAAAGCGCGCCAATCGCCACGGCCGCCATCTGTCCCCGGCCGGAGCCCACCTGCGAGCCCGCCAGCGCACCGAGCCCCGCGCCCACGAGCGTTCCGGCCCCTTGCTTCTGGCCCATATTGGTCTGGCAGGCCGCCAAGACGAACACCACCAGCACCGCCGAAGCGAATTTCTTCATCATAACGCTCAATCCTTTCTCTACGCGCCCCTCGTCCCATGCATGATGCGAACCAACTGTCCCACGGGTCGCGCGTTGCAAAAGCCGCGCTAACAGGGATTATACAAGAAATAGGGAGAAATTTTCTCGATTTAAACCGTCGCGGCCAAAACTTCGCGTGAAGATCTCCCGAAGGCCGCGAACGGAGTACGAATGACGGAAAAAGAACGCAGCGAGCCCTTGGACCATTTTCACGACTGGTTCGAGGCAGCAAAACAAAATGAAACGGACCTGCCGGAAGCGATGTCCGTCGCCTCTGTCGACGGCAATGGCCGGCCGTCGTCGCGGATGGTCTTGCTGAAAGACGCGAGTCCCGGGGGCTTCGTGTTCTATACGAATTTCGAAAGCAGGAAGGGTGTCGAACTGATTTTCGCGCCTCACGCCGCTCTCCTGTTCCATTGGAAATCGCTGCACCGTCAGATCCGCATCGAAGGACCGGTCGAACGAGTAAGCGACGAAGAGGCCGACGCCTATTTCGACAGCCGCGACCGAGGTGCCAGGATCGGCGCTTGGGCAAGCGCTCAATCACGCACAATGGAAGGGCGGTTCGACCTCGAAAAGGAGGTCGCGCGCTTCACCGCGAAATTCGGTGTGGGGCCGATCGAGCGGCCGCCCCATTGGTCGGGCTTCCGCGTTATGCCCGACCGGTACGAATTCTGGAGCCAGGGTCGCTTCCGCCTCCACGACCGGCTGGTTTATTCGCGGGACGGTGACGGCTGGCGAACTGAACGGCTCTATCCCTGATGGCACACACGCATCTTCATATACCGACGGAGATTGGAACTGGATCGCCGCGCGCGGCTCGCTTGATGCGAATCGCCACTTACGCCTCGGTCACCGCGGCGATCATACTCATTCTGGCCAAGAGCACGGCGTGGTTCGCGACCGACTCGGTCGCCCTTCTCGGCAGTTTGATCGATTCGCTCCTCGACGCGTTCGCATCACTGGTCACCCTGTTCGCCGTCCGCCATGCGCTGCAACCGGCCGACCGTGAACACCGGTTCGGGCATGGCAAGGCCGAGGCCCTGGCGGCCCTTGCCCAATCCGCCTTCATTACCGGTTCGGCGGTTCTTTTGCTGTTCGAGACGGGCCGGCAGTTTTTCGAGCCGACACCCATCAGGCACAGCGATTTCGGCATTTGGATCATGGTGTTCTCGATCGTCGTGACGCTGGCCCTCGTTCTGTTCCAGCAATGGGTGGTCAAACATTCGGGATCGGTCGCCATCGCCGCCGATTCCGTCCATTACAAGGGCGATCTGCTGCTGAACCTCTCGGTGGTCGCGGCCTTGCTGCTGGGCTCGCGCCTCGGCTGGCTCTACGCCGATCCCATCTTCGGGGCGGCGATCGGTGTCTACCTCATCTGGAACGCCGCCTCGCTCGTGCGGGGCTCGCTGGATATGCTGATGGACCGGGAACTGCCCGACGAGGAGCGCGAGGCCATCCGGGACATCGCGATGGCACATGACCAGGTCGATGCGGTCCACGACCTTCGCACGCGCCGGTCCGGACAGACCTATTTCATCCAGCTCCATGTCGAGATGGACGGCGACATGCCGCTGAATCGGGCACACGAAATCGCGGACGCCGTCGAACTCTCGATCCTGGAGGCCTATCCCGGCGCCGAGGTTATCATCCACCAGGACCCCGAGGGTCTGGAAGATCCGCCGGTCTATCGTTAAACCGGCGGCCGACGAGGAGGAAATCAAGTGAAGTTCGGATTGTTCGGCGGCGCGACCGCCAAGACCGCGCCGCCAGGTTCCCCCACGGACGGCGAGCAAGCGCCGGACCGTGTGCATTTCGCGGCCTCGGACGACAGTCACGCCTATGGCGAATTCATCGACGGGATTGTCGAGGCGGAACGGCTCGGCTTCCATGGCGTCTTCCTGGTCGAGCATCACTTCACCGGCGTCGGGCAACTCTCGGCGACCTTGGGATTTCTTTCGTTTCTGGCGGCGCGAACGCAGGCCATCCGGCTCGGCACAGCCGTGATCGTACTCCCCTGGCACAATCCCGTGTTGCTGGCGGAGCAGGTCGCGACACTCGATGTGCTCTCCAACGGACGGCTCGATTTCGGTATTGGGCGCGGCTACCGGCCGACCGAGTTCGACCGCTTTCGCATCCCGCTCGAGGAGGCCGGCGAGCGCTTCGAGGAAGCGATCGCGCTGTTGAAGAAGGCGCTCACATCGGAGCAGCGGTTCTCGCATCGAAGCCAACATTGGGCGTTCGACGATATCGTCGTCGAACCGCCGCCCGTCCAACGGCCCCATCCGCCGCTCTGGCTGGCGGCGGGCCGGCCCGAATCGCTTCGCAAGGCGGCCGAAGACGGGTATTCGCTGCTCCTCGATCAGTTCGCGACCCTCGAAGTGACGCTCGAGCGCCTGGCAATCTACCGCGCGGCGATCGAGGATGCAGGCCAGGCCTTCGATCCGATGCGCGTCGCCGTTGCCCGCAGTATTTCCATCCTCGGCGACGAGGGGGACCGCGAGGCGGCGATGGAACGGCGCATGGCGGCGGTCGGCCGCATGGGCCGCCTGGCGCGTTCGGACGACGGGGCCTACGTCTCCAGCATGGCGCCCGACCCGGACCTTCGAAAGGCGGCCGAGGAAAGCACCCTGATGGGCACGCCCGAGCGGATCATCGAGCAAATCGAGATGCTGCGGGCGGGCGGCGTCGAGTATCTGCTGCTGGCCGGTACGGGCGCCGATCCCGCGACGCTTCGCCGTTTCGCACGGGAGGTCATGCCCGCCTTCCCCGCGACCTGACCCGCCCGAAATCAATCTCCGAATACCCTAATAATATTTCTTAGAAACGCCTTATAATTAATTGAAATAAAGAAGTAATAGCCGCAATCTACACTGATTATCGCCAGCCGCTGCCGCCGGTGACGGGGATTGTATCGGCGATCATGAACTCGCAGGCATCGGAACACATAAAGAGCACAAGTTCGCCGATCTCCTCCGCCTTGCCGGACCGGCCCATGGGGATGTTGGCGACCGCGGTCTCGAGCATGCCCGGCTCGTTGATATCCTGAAACGGCGTGTCGACCACCGCAGGCGAGATCGAGAGGATGCGAACCCCCTGATCCGCGAATTCCCGCGCGGCACCCAGGGTCAGCGTATTGACCGCCCCCTTCGCCGAGGCGTAGTGGGGCGATTTGCCAGGGCCGCCCATCCGCGCCGCCATGCTGGCCACGTTGACGATAACCCCGCCGTCATTCTCCAGCATGTGGGGGATCGTCTCCTGCATCGCGTAGAACGTTCCCTTCACGTTGAGATCATAGGTGCGATCCCAAAGATCGTCGTCGACGTCGAGAAACTTGGCCCGCCGAATGGCGGAGCCGGCGCTATTGAACAGGAAATCGATGCGCCCATAGGCCTCGATGCTTTTCGCCACCATCTCCCGGACGCTGTCGCGCTCTGTCACGTCGACGTGGATACCGGTGCCGGCACCGCCCGCCTCCTCGACCGCGCGCGCCGCGGCCACGGCGCTTTGCTCGTTGATATCGGCGGCGACGACGTTGGCCCCCTCGCGGCCGAAGACCCGGGCGGTCTCGAGCCCGATACCACTCCCGCCACCCGTCACCACGAGCGTCTTTCCCTTGAAATAGTCGGGTGTCTTGGCCATCGTCTTTCCCTTCGGTAATTCGGCGGAACGTGATCGACGAGGAAAGTATCATGAGCGAAATTCGTTTCCAGCACCCGGACGCCCTGGTTTCGACCGAATGGCTGCAAGACCATTTGAACGACCCGGAACTCCGGATCTTCGACTGCACCACCTATCTAGAATACGAAGAGGGTTCGGATCGGCCCTACCGGGTCGTCAGCGGCCGGGCCGATTACGACAAGGCGCACATCCCGGGCTCCGGTTTCCTCGACCTACAGGGTGATTTTTCGGTCGCGTCGAGCCCCTTTCGCTTTACCATGCCGGCGGCCGAGACCTTCGCCGCCGCCATCGCCGCCCGCGGCATCGGCAACGGCACGAAAGCCATCCTCTATAGCCGCAAGAACATGCAATGGGCGACGCGAATCTGGTGGATGCTGCGCGCCGTCGGCTTCGACGCGGTGGCCCTCCTCGACGGCGGCTGGGACAAATGGGCGGGCGAAAATCGCCCGGTCGCGTCCGAAGCGGGGCAATACCCACCGGCGCAATTCACGCCGAAGCCGCGTCCGGATCTCTTCGCCGGCAGGGACGAGGTTCTGAACGCCATTGGCGACAATGCCGTCTGCACGATCAACGCGCTGGCTCCCGATCTGCACAGCGGCGAGAATGCGCGCTATGGGCGGCCGGGCAGGATCCCCGGCAGCGTCAACGTCCCGGCCGCGGCCCTTCTCGATCCCGAGACGCTGGAACTCCCCTCGGCCGAGCGCGCATCGGCGGCTTTCGCCGATGTCGGCGCCGACCCCGCGAAACGAACGATCCTCTATTGCGGCGGCGGCATTGCCGCCACGCTGGACGCCTTTCTGCTTCATCAATTGGGCTTCGAGAACCTAACGGTCTACGACAATTCGATGAGCGAGTGGGCAACCGACGACAGTTTACCGATAGAGACCGACTGAGGTTATTTCCCGTCTGGCCCAACCCGGTCCACGTGGTTATGTTCCGGACTTCCCATAGTCGGACATTTCCACTTCTTCCCGGCCTCTAACCCAGGATCCTTCGATGCCTGCCGCGTCGACCACCTATCGCATTGTCCGGCTGCTTGCCGGGTTGGCGCTGATGACGACCGGCGGCGCGGGCATGTATGCGAGCGTCATCACGTTGAAGCCGGTCGGCCTGGAGTTCGAAGTGAGTCGGGGTTTGGCCTCCCTCCCCTATGCCTTGAACATGATTGGATTCGGATTCGGTGGCGTGCTGATGGGAAGGCTCTCGGACCGCTATGGGGTCATGAAACCGGCGCTCGGCGGCGGATTGATCCTGGCGGCAGGTTTCGCGCTTGCCGCCGTGGCGAGCGAGTTCTGGCAGTTCTGCCTGATCCAATGCGTGATGATCGGCCTGCTTGGCAGCGCCGCTTCCTTCGCGCCGGTCGTCGCCGATATCAGCCATTGGTTCAACCGGCGCCGCGGAATCGCCATCGGCATCGTCTCCAGCGGAAGTTATACAGCCGGCGCCATCTGGGCGCCGGCGATCCAGGCGATGGTCGACGCCGACGGCTGGCGCGAGGCCTATCTCGGACTAGCCCTGTTCTGCGGCATCGCCATGCCGCTCCTGGCCTTGTTGCTCTATCGCAAAGCGCCGGCCTCGACGATCGAGGAAACCCAAAACGGCCCGGCGATCGCCCGGCCCATCGGCATGAAACCGAACACATTGCAGGTCTGCATCTGCGCCGCCGGAATCGGTTGTTGCGTCGCGATGGCGATGCCGCAAGTCCACCTCGTCGCCTATGTCACGGATCTCGGCCACGCGGCCCGTCATGGGGCTGCGATGCTGGCGGTCATGCTGGTCTGCGGCGTGATCAGCCGGCTGGGATCGGGATTGATCTCGGACCATGTCGGCGGGCTCAACACACTGCTTCTCGGCTCAGGATTACAGATGCTGGCGCTGATCATCTACATGCCGACCGACAGCCTCCTGGGGCTCTATATCGTCTCGGCGCTCTTCGGGCTGTCACAGGGTGGAATCGTCCCCTCCTACGCGATGATCATCCGCTCCTTTTTCAGACCCAGCGAAGCGGGGTGGCGGATTGGTGCCGCGTTCCAGTTCACCCTCTTTGGAATGGCCCTCGGAGGCTGGATGGCGGGGGCTCTCTATGACCTCACCGGGTCATATAATGCCGCCTTCATCAACGCCATCGCCTTCAACATATTGCATCTGGCGCTGGCCGGCGTCCTGAAACACCGATCCCGCGCGGTCATCGCCTGAAATCTCGGCTTATGTCGGACCGAGGAATATCCGCTCGACCTCGGCCGCGATCACCCAACCCTCGGCGGGGGTTACCTCCAGCCCCGGCTCGCCGATAATGGCGAATTCGGGAGCCGGACCCAGTACCATGCGCCGGCGCCAACAGGTATCCGGCCGCCCCGCATCCTCGACCATGCGACCGAGATCGGCCCAGTAGTCGACGCCGCGCGGCCGCGTCAGCCAGACCGCTTTCAAGTCGTTCTCGAATTCCGGCTCGCCGGTAATGAGATCGTAGAGTCCGCCATAGCCCTCGAAACTTTGCGAAGCGACATCATCATGCGCGGCCTCGCGCCGGCTGCTGACGGCGACGCTGTTCAAGGCATCCATCGCCCAGGAACCCTCCAACAGATACCAATCCGCGTAACCCATCTTGTTTTGGAGCCACGGCGTCTCGTCGATGCGGTAGACGGCGGTCGCCTTCAGACCGGGACATCCCGCCCCCCCCAAGACACGGTGGAATTCCAATAGCGCCTTTTCATAGCCGGCGGTCGAAACCTCTCCGTTCGGCCGGTGCCAGAATACATAGCTCAGCATTTCCCTATCTCCTACCCGAGCCCATGACGCAAACAGGGTAACACGGTCTGCCCCTTCTAACCGGTTCCCATCGGACAAGCATTGAGCTACATCATGGAGCCAGCCTCAAGCCACCGCAAAACAATACCAGGAATGACGATCCGGTGAGCGATCCCTCCGACCCCTGGCGAAAGACCACGCCGCCGCCGGCGGGCCGGGGCCCGTTCTTGTGGCTTCTGCTCTTGGCGGTGGTGGGCGTCGTGGTCTGGTTGCTGGCCGGTGAATTCCCCGAGGCGGCGGCGTCGACCGACGGAAAGCTACGCCTGATTTATCTTTTCCTCCTGGTGGCGATCCTTTCGAGCGGGTTGCTGGCGCGCCGCCGGATTCGGTTCCGCATCGCGGCGAAATATACCGCGATCTGGGCCGCGATCGTTCTCGTTCTCATGCTCGGCTATGGCTACCGGTTCGAGCTGCGGTCCGTGGGCCAGCGCCTGGTGAGTGAGATCCTCCCCCACCGCGCCAACCGAACCGGCGACCGTACGCTTTCGGTTCGGGCCGGACCCGGCGGTCATTTCCGACTGGAGGCGATAGTCGATGGGGTGCCGGTTCGGTTTCTCGTCGATACCGGCGCAACAAGGGTCGTATTGAGCCCCTCGGATGCGCGGCGGCTCGGTTTCGAGACGGAATCCCTCGCCTATACGCATTCGGCACGGACCGCGAACGGGGTCGTCGCGACCGCGCCCGTGACCCTTGGGGAGATCGCCATTGGTCCCTTGCGGGTCAAGGATGTACAAGCCTCCGTCAATCGGTCCCGAATGACGCATTCGCTTCTCGGCATGTCGTTCCTGGGACGGCTGCGGGGCTTTGGGGTCGAGGAGGGCTCGCTGACCTTCAGCTGGTAGCCGCGCATACTCCCTTTTCATGGCCGTTCGGCGCCATATTATGCTAGAGAACCGTCGCACCAACGGCGCGGACACGAATACGAGGAACACCCCATGGTCGGCATCACGGCGTATGGCGCCTATATCCCGAGAAAGCGGTTGCAGCGGAGTGCCGCGGTCGAAGCCAATTCCTGGTTCAATCCGGCGCTGAAGGGCCTCGCCAAGGGCGAGCGCGCGATGTGCAATTGGGACGAGGACGCGTTGACGATGGCGGTCGAGGCGGCCCGGGATTGCTACGGCGGCACGGTGCCGACGGATATTTCGGCGGTGTTCCTGGCCTCGACCTCGCTGCCGTTCAAGGACCGCCAAAATGCGGGTGTGCTGACGACGGCGCTCAATCTTGGCGACAACATCATGACGATGGACGTGACCGCCTCGCAGCGGGCCGGCACCACCGGCCTGGTGAACGCGCTCAAGCTCGCGGGCGGTGGCGGCGACAGCCTTTATATCGCGTCCGAGAAACGCCGCACCAAGGCCGCCAACCCGCAGGAACTGATGTATGGCGATGGCGCCGCCGCTTTCGCGATCGGCGGCGACGGCGTGGTGGCCGAATATGTCGGCAGCTACCAGGTCTCCGTCGATTTCGTCGATCACTACAAGGGCGAGGGCGAGGATTTCGACTATCACTGGGAAGAGCGCTGGATTCGCGACGAAGGCTACATGAAGCTGGTGCCCCAGGCCGTGGAAGGCCTGTTTAGCGAAACCGGCGTCGGCGCGGACGCGGTCGACATCTTCGTCATGCCGTGTCTCATTCGCCGGGCCGGCGGGATGGTCGCGAAGAAGCTCGGCCTTCGGGACGAAGCGGTCCGCGACACGCTACAGGCCAATATGGGCGAGGCCGGAACCGCCCACGCCGCGATCATGCTCTCGCAAGCGCTGCAAGAAGCGGAACCCGGTCAAACCATCGTCGTGGTCGGGTTCGGGCAGGGCTGCGATGCGGTGATGTTCCGGACCACCGATGCCATCAAGTCGAAATCGCCGGCGATGGGCGTGAATGGGTTCCTGGCGCGTCGATCGGAAGAAGCCAATTACAACAAATTTCTCGCCTTCAACGATTTGGTGACGATGGATCATGGCCTCCGCAGCGAGGTCGACAAGCAAACCCCGCTCACGGCCCTCTACCGCAACAAGGAGATGCTGCTCGGTTTCGTCGGCGGCAAGTGCCAGAAGTGCGGAACCGTGCAATACCCAAAGACAAAGGTCTGCGTGAACCCCAATTGCGGCGAATTCCACAGCCAGGACGACCATCCCTTCGCCGAGACCCCGGCCACGGTGCAATCCTGGACGGCGGACAATCTCACCTATGCGGTGGAGCCGCCGCAGCATTTCGGCATGGTCGTGTTCGAGGAAGGCGGCCGGCTGATGGCGGATTTGACCGATGTCGACGTCGGCGGAGTCGAGGTGGGCATGTCGATGCGGATGATGTTCCGGGTCAAGGAGTACGACAAGCAGCGCGGTTTCACGCGCTATTTTTGGAAAGCCGCGCCGGACTTCACGAAGGGCGACGGTTAGGTTAAGTTGGGATCAGATGAATTCGGCGAAATCTCGCCGGCAAGAGGAGACAGAGAATGGCAACGGGAATCAAGGATAAGGTCGCGATTCTGGGCATGGGTTGCTCGAAATTCGGCGAGCGTTGGGATGCCGACGCCGAAGATTTGATCGTCGAGGCTTATGAGGAATGCCTTGCCGATGCCGGTGTCGAGACCAGCCAGATCGATGCGGCTTGGTTCTCCACCGCGATCGAGGAAGTTCATGTCGGCAAATCGGGCCTGCCACTGTCGATCACGCTCCGCCTACCGAACATCGCAGTGACGCGGGTCGAAAACTATTGTGCGTCGGGCACCGAATCCTTCCGGGGTGCCGTTTACGCGGTTGCTTCCGGTGCGGCCGACATGGCCCTTGCGGTCGGTGTCGAGAAGCTCAAGGACACCGGCTATGGCGGCCTGCCCCAGCGCGGCCGGGGCGCCGTAAATTCGATGTACTGGGCCAATGCCTCGGCCCCCGGCAGCTTTGCGCAGCTCGCCACCGCCTATTCGACCAAGCACGAGGTCGAGATGAGCGAGTTGAAACGCGCGATGGCGCAAATCTCGGTCAAGAGCCACGCCAACGGTGCCAAGAACCCGAAGGCGCATCTGCAAAAGGCGGTCGATATCGATACCGTCCTCAACGCTCCGATGATCGCGGCTCCGCTAGGGCTGTTCGATTGTTGCGGCGTTTCCGACGGGGCGGCGGCGGCGATCGTCACCACGCCCGAGATCGCAAAAAGCATGGGCAAGCACGACCTGGTGTCGGTCAAGGCCTTGCAGCTCGCGGTCTCGAACGGCCAGGAAGCCAGCCACAATTCCTGGGACGGCAGCTATTTCATCACCACCCGGAAAGCGGCTGAGCGCGCCTATAAGGAAGCCGGCATCGATAAGCCGCGCGATCAGGTCTCGATGTTCGAATGCCACGACTGCTTCTCGATCACCGAGCTGGTGACCATGGAAGACCTCTATATCTCAGAGGAAGGGGAAGCCTGGCAGGACGTCCTCGACGGTTTCTACAACGCCGACGGCCAGGTGCCCTGTCAGATCGACGGCGGCCTGAAGTGTTTCGGCCATCCGATCGGCGCCTCGGGGCTTCGCATGCTCTACGAGATGTACAACCAGGTCCTGGGCCGCGCGGGCGATCGCCAGCTCGACGACCCGACCATCGGCATGACCCATAATCTGGGCGGCTTCCCGCATCAGAACGTGTCATCCATCGCCATCGTCGGGCGGCACGGCGCCTGAACCGATATCTTCCTTCGAGGAGACCTGAAAAAAGGGGGCGTCACGGCGTCCCCTTTTTACATGCGTCTAAACGTCCCTTTCGCCACGCCCGGATAATCCCCAGCTAAAGGGCATGACCACGACCGGCAGCCAATACGACGTGATCGCATTTCTCGGTGATCCCGCCACCCATGGGCGCGCGCCGGTCGAGCGGGTCGAAACGCATTCGGCCATGGTGTTCCTTGCCGGCGACAAAGCCTACAAATTGAAGCGCGCGGTCAAGTTTCCGTTCCTCGATTTTTCCAGCGTCGAGAAGCGCCGCCTCAATTGCGAGCGGGAAATTACCCTGAACCGGCGGACCGCGCCGGACCTCTATCTCGACGCCCACCCGATAACGCGGGATGTCGAGGGCCAGCTCGCATTCGGCGGCGGCGGCGAGACGGTCGATTGGGTCGTGGTCATGAACCGGTTCGACCAGGAGACGTTGTTCGACCGCCTCGTCATCGCTGATGCACTGACGCCGGAAATGCTGCTCTCCCTGGCCGATCGGATCGCGGCCTTCCACGAATTGGCGGAGGAGACATCGACACGTGGCGGCGCCGCCGCAATGCGCTGGGTCGTCGACGACAACATCGAGGAACTCTCCCAGTTTCCCGACCTGTTCGGCCGGGAGGAAATCGCTCGATTGGCCCGGCAGAGCCGCGACGCGTTGGACGGCGTGCCCGAATTGCTCGACCGACGTCAAACCGATGGGTTCGTGCGGCGCTGTCACGGCGATCTGCATCTCCAGAACATCTGCCTCATCGAAGGCCGACCGACGCTGTTCGATTGTATCGAGTTCAACGACGACATTGCCTGTATCGACGTCCTCTACGATCTCGCCTTTCTCCTGATGGATCTCGAACATCGCGGGCGGCCCGATCTCGCCAACCTCGTGCTCAACCGGTATCTCGACCGAAGCGGCGATTACGCCGGCATCGCGGCCCTGCCGCTCTTTCTCTCCTGCCGCGCCGCGATAAAAGCCAAGATCGGCGCGATCGCGGGTGACAACGCAGAGCAAACACGCGCGTTCTTCGACCAGGCCTTGACCTGTCTGGAGAATATCCAGCCCGTTCTCGTCGCGGTGGGCGGCGCGCCGGGGACCGGGAAATCCACCCTGGCCCGGCGGATCGCGCCCGACCTCGGCCGAGCACCCGGGGCCCTCGTATTGCGGACCGACGTGTTGCGAAAGCAGATGCTGGGACGCGATATCCTGGAGCGTCTCCCGGAAAGTGCCTACGACCAAGCGACGACCCAGCGCACCTACGAGCGCATTCTCGAGGAGACACGGGACGCGCTTGCGGCCGGCCGGGCGATCGTCGCCGATGCCACCTTCACCAACACCGATTTCAGGACCCGCATCGAGGCCCTGGCACACGGGGCCGGGGTCCCTTTCGCGGGGCTCTGGCTGGAGGCGCCGACGGGGTTGCGAGAGACAAGGGTGGAGACCCGAACCGCCGATGCCTCGGATGCGACGGTGGAGCTCATAAGACGGGAAAGAAAGGCGACGCCGGCGCCACGAAATTGGATCCGGATCGATGCGCGGGACGCCATAGATACACTTGCCGAAACGGCGCTCGCCACGGTACGAAACAGGCTGAAATCTTGACCTAAATCAAGGATCGAAACAGTACATATTTGCTAATTTTTGACTACCAACTAGGCGCAGCTGTTTGGAAAGGAGTGGTCCCCATCATGAAGAAAATACTCGTACCTCTGAGCGGAAGAGACAGCGACAATATCGCGCTCGAAACGGCACTCTCGATCGCGCGGCGATTTGGTTCGCATATCGAGGTTCTGCATGTCAGACCCGACGCAGAGCGGACACTGCCCTATATCGGCGAAACCGTGTCGGGTCCTTTGATCGAGGAAATCATCGATAAGCTGGATGCCGATGCGGACAGCGCGGCGAAAGGTGCGGACGAGGCCTTCGAGGCTTGGCGGGGAAAAGCCGGTATCGCGGCGGCGACCGCGCCCGGCAACGATGGACCAACCTGCGAATTCGTCGCCTGCCACGGCGGCCGGGACGCAATGATCGCGGCCCGGGCGCGAACGGCGGATCTGACGATATTCCGCGCCCCCGGCGCCAACGATACGCCCGGCGCGTATGCCGATGTGGAAGCGGCATTGATGGCCAGCGGTCGGCCGCTGATGCTGGCGCCGGACAAACTCGATGAAGCGCTTGCAAGCAAGGTCGTCGTGGCCTGGAACGACAGCGTCGAATCGGCGCGTGCGGTGGCGGCCGCCATGCCCTTCATCGAAGGCGCCGACGCGGTTACCGTGATTGCGGTCCGCGAGGACAAAGATGCACAGGTCGACCTGGATGGGATACGCAACCACCTCGCCTGGCACGGCGTCGAGGCAACGACTGATGTGGTCGACGCCAAGGACCGGATCGTCGGCGATGTCTTGATGGAACGTGCGGCGCGCCACAAGGGCGCTCTCCTGGTAATGGGCGGCTATACCCACAGCCGACTCCGCGAGCAGGTCTTCGGCGGCGTCACCCAGGACATCCTCGAGCTTTCCGAGGTGCCGGTCCTGATGGTGCACTGAACGCAAGGAGGACAAGATAATGAAACTGAAAAAGATTCGATTGGAACTGGCGCGCTGCCCGGAATACCCGAACGGCAGCGACGAGTTCGGCTACGAGATCGACGCCCCCCTGACCAAGGACGGACATATCGACCAGGCGGCCTGGAAGTCGGTCAAGAACCGTTGCGCCGTCCGCCGCTTCGGCAAGTACGACGATGACGAGCACGGTCTTCTGATCCATACCATCCGGGGCTGGCTGTTCGATTACGATCCTGACGAGGAGGACGACGACGAGCCCCTGTTCCGCCTGGACAACCACCTGTTCAATGAAGGCGAGTACGTGACGGTCACCGAGCATGACGGTCAGGAACGGGCCTTCCAGGTGGTAGACGTCCGCTAATCCCGCGTGCGAAGACCGGCGCTTTGCGCTAGTCTCCGATCCATGGAAAACGAGTCACGAACCGCGATCCTGACGGGTGCCAGCCGCGGCATCGGTCATGCGACCGTCATGCGGTTCTCGCAGGAAGGCTGGCGCATCATCACCTGCTCCCGGGACGACGTACCGGAAGCCTGCAAGCGCGATCCCAACTGGGCGATCCACATTCCAACCGACCTCTATGATGAAGCATCGGTCGCGGCTTTTATCGAACAGGCGAACGAGGTTCTCGACGGGGCGCCGCTGAACGCACTCGTGAACAATGCGGCCGTCTCGCCGAAGACTCCGTTCAAGGAACGGCTCGGCTGCCTCAATGGCGATATCGAGGGCTGGCGCGAGGTGTATCAACTCAATCTCTTCGCGCCGATCATGCTATGCCGAGGGTTCGGGGCCGCTTTGGGCCGGGGTGCTAGGGCGGGCGGCGGGGCCGTGGTCAACATCACCTCGATTGCCGGGCACTCGATCCACCCTTTCGCCGGCTCGGCCTATTCGACCTCGAAGGCGGCCCTTTCGGCGCTGACCCGGGAGCTGGCGGTCGAGTTCGCCGAGTTCGGCGTCCGCTGCAACGCGGTCGCCCCCGGCGAGATCGAAACCGAGATGATCGGCGAGGAATACGAGCCCCTGATCAACCGCATCCCGATGCACCGGATGGGAACGCCCGAGGAAGTCGCCGGCTGCGTCTTCCAGCTTTGCTCGCCCGATTTCGGCTACGTCACCGGCACCGAGGTCTTCGTCACCGGCGGCCAGCACGTTTACTAGCCCGTACGCCCCCTGATCATCGCCAGAGTCCGGCTCATCTCGTTCCGGAGAATGACGAGGCCTTCGTCGACGCCCTGTCCGGGCTTGTTCATCAGAACGTCGGCCCGGCAGGCGAGCGCGATATGGGACGAAATGCGGGCCGACTGGTCGGTCTCGTTGGCGGAGCCGCCGCAATAGGCGCCGATGCCGGATTGCCGGCAATACAGCAGCGCCTCGATCGTGTTGTTGAGACCGCCGAGATCCGGCATTTTGACCTGGATGTAATCGACCGCCGCCGCATCAGCGAAGGCCTTGGCGTCGTCCAGCGTATTGCACCACTCGTCGGCGACCAGTTTGGCGCCACAGCCCGCCTCGGCGAGGTTCGCCTTCAGTTGGGAAAAGGTCTCTATCTGGGCCTGCCGGGTTTCGGCGACGACGGGTGTTTCGACAAGCAGCTCATAGGGTGCCGACCGCTCGGCCAGTCGGACGATGAATTCCGACATCCGCCCGGCGTCCATCTCGCACATCGCCCCGATGCCGCCATAGACGTCGAGATGAATGGCCGGATGGTAGCCCTCCCCGCCGAGTTCGCCGATCCGCCTCGACAGCCAGCTGGTGTATTCCAGGATCGCCGCACCGTCGACCCCAAGATCACCCGCCGTAACGAAGTTGGCATGGGGCAACACCTCGACCCCCTTCAGCATCATCTTCTCGGCCTGGAAGGGCTGATCGGTCGGACACATGCCGAGGATGGGAATTGCCTCGGTCGCGATCTCGGTACCGTAATCGCGCGCCACGGTCTCGGCCATGGTCTCGTGGCGGGCCAAGGCGGCGGCATGCAGCAGCGCCTGGGTCATCCCGTATCGAACGGCCGTATGAAGACCCTTCCCTTCAACCTCCAGGGCGTCGATTTCCTCGGCGAAGGGGCGAAAAGCGTCGATCTCGCGGCCGACCAGCCGGCTGCGGATTTCTCCCTCGATGATCGGTAGATGCACCGCCGCCCGGAACACCGGATCGCGCCCGGCGGCACCCGAGAAGATCACGTCCATGCAATCGCCATGGGCGGTCTGGCCGTCCTCCAGGCGGATCATCACGGAGATCATCTCGCCGGGCTGGAGAATCCGTCGGAAACCCGGCGTCACCGTATCTCCCTCCATGTCGATGCCGTTCGCCCGCGCATTCCCGGCACGGACCGCGGCCAGATCCTTGATCATGTATCCGGATACCCCGGTTACGCACGTGACATCTGAAATCTTCATTCCGGTTACCTTTCTCGACCCGTCTTTCAATAAAAGTCGACCGACCGACCGACCGCGCAAGGTGGCGGGCCGTTCCGTCATCATAAAGGCAGCCTTACACCTTGATAGAGGCCCAGTCGCCGCGCGACCAAAGAACGGCGTAAATCGCCGCCTGGAGTGCGCGATAAGCGATCCAGGCGATCCAAATGCCGAGTATCCCGTATCCAAGATAGGCGCCGACGAACCAGGCCGCCGGCAAGCCGATGAGCCACTGGGTCGAGACCGAGACCGCCATCGATGCCTTGGCCGCTCCCGCCCCTTTCAGACAGTTGCCGAGCGTCGTCGCCGCCGCCTCTATGACAATGGTCGCGCCCATGAGCCGGAGCGGCCCGGCACCAAGCGCCAGCGTTGCGGATTCGTGCAAGAATCCGGAAAGGATCAGCTCCGGCGCCAGCACCGCCGGCGCGCCGATCGCGATGAGCACGACTGAGGTGATCCGAACCACATCCCAACCCCAGCGTTTCGCTTCGCCAAAATCGCCGGCACCGAGCGCCTGTCCAACCAGGGAAAGACCCGCGAGACCGAAACCGGCACATGGCAGGATCGCCACCAGATAAAGCGTAATCAGCACGTTCGAGACGGCGACCTCGGCGGTGCCGATTCGGCCCAATATCCAGAACAGGGCTATCAGGCCAACCGAGAACAGCAAGGCCTGCATCGCCGCGGGCAGTGCCAGACGGACCATGGTCGCCATCGTCGCGCGGTCGGGCAGGCCATGAAGAAAGCCGTTCGCGCGCGCCAAGCGGAAGGAGAAGACGAAGTAAATCACCGTCCCCAGATAATTGGCGATCATACTGGCCCAGCCCGCGCCCTCCGCGCCCATCTCGGGAAAGCCGAACTTGCCGAAGATCAGAAGATAGTTCAGCAGAATATTCGCGATGTGCATGGCGACCAGTGTTTTCAGGTAAATCCCGGACAGGTTCACGCCGGTCCAATATCCACGAAAAGCGAAATTCATGCCGACCGCGGTAGCGGCGAGGACCCGCGCCCTGAGATAGGGCACGCCGTCGGCGCGCACCTCGGGGTCGGGATTGAGCACCGCGAACAAGTGAGGCGCCAGACTATAGGCCACGGCGCTGATCAGAATCCCCACGCCGATTGCCATCAACAAGCCGCCGTTTAGCGGCGCCGCCGCGACGCTCTCCCGCTTTTCGCCAACTCGGCGCGCGGACATCGCCTGAACCCCGCTCGCGAGCCCCATCACGACGGCGATGAAGAAAAAATTGGCATAGCCGCCGACACCAACGCCAGCGAGCGCCGTTGGACCGAGGACGCCGACCATCGCCGTGTCGACGAGGTTAAAGATATTCTGCGACAGCATCCCGCCGATAATCGGCAGGGCGAGGAGTAGAATGCTTCGCGCCCGCGTCCGGTCCACGATCGCCCCTCAGATCGGTGAGATCGAACGGATCTTTGGCGGTTGTTTGGATTGGCGACGCGGCGGACAACCGGCCAGGGTGTGGATCAGAAAGCCGCGGGTCTCGCGCGGGTCGATCACGTTGTCGATGCCGAAATGCTCTGCCGCCCTGAGTGAGCCGAGCTGGCTCTTGAAGGTATCGATCAGCTCCTGCCGCCGGACCGCCGGATCGTCAGCCGCCTCGTAATCCCGTCGATAGGCGACATCGACGGCCCCCTCGACCGACATCGCGCAAATCTCCGCGGTCGGCCAGGCGACGCAGGCATCGGCGTCGAAGCTGCGCCCGCCCGCCATCGCGAAATAGCCGGCGCCGTAGCCCTTCCGAAGCACAATCGAGATGCGTGGCACGGTCGCGTGGCCGAGCTCGAAGAAGACCCGCCCGCTCCGCCGGCCAAGGCCACTCGCCTCTGCGCCGGACCCAATCGCAAATCCCGGCACGTCGACCAGGAAGACGAGCGGCAGCCCGAAGGCATCGCACAGACCGATGAAACGCGCCGCCTTCTCGCAGGCCTTCGCATCGAACATGCCCGCCATTCGCATCGGCTGATTGGCGATAAAGCCGACTGGCCGACCGTCCAGTCGCGCCAATGACGTGATGATATTCGGCGCGTAGGTCGGTTTGAGCTCGAAGGTGCTCTCGGGGTCGGCCACGATCTCGATCACCCGCCGGACGTCGTAGGGTTTCCGCATATTGGCCGGTACGATATCGAGAAGTTCCTCCGCCGCATCGGCCGCCGGCTCGCGGGCCGCAGTCACCGGCAGCGGTTCCCGGCAGTTGGATGGAAAGTAGGAGAGAAAGCGCTTGATGGCAGAGAAGAGTTCCCCCTCGTCCGCCACCGCGAGATCGGCGAGCCCATATTTATCGGCCTGGATCTTGGCCCCACCCAAGGCTTGGTGCTCGATCTCTTCTCCCGTCCCGGCCTTGACCAGTGCCGGCCCCGCCATGCCCATGGTCGATTGATCGCGGATCATGACCACGAAATCAGCCAGCGAGGCGTAATTCGTGGGTCCGGCGAACCCCATGCCCATCATACCCGTCACCAGCGGCGCCCAGCCCGATTGCCGCGCAAGCAATTCGAAAACCCCCGTCGTGCGCGAGAAATGTCGCGAATCCTGCCCGTCCTGGATACGATGCCCGCCGCCTTCCAGCAGAAAGACCAGCGGCACCCCGCGCTCCGTCGCAAGGGTGATCCCGCGATTGGTCTTTTGGGCGCCAACGATACCGGTGCTGCCGCCGAAGACCGTAAAGTCATGGGCCGAGACGATGGCATGGCGACCGTCGATCTTGGTCGATCCAACGACGACGCCGTCAGCGGGGGCGTCCAGGCCGGTATTGAACTCGGTCTCGGCAACCGCCTTCACGAGATCTCCGAGTTCGAAGAAGCTACCCTCGTCGGTGAGGGCGGCGATCCGTTCGCGCGCGGTCAAGCGGTCGCGGCCGTGCTGCTTCGCGACCGCGGCGGGCCGGCCTTCATCGCGAACCGATGTCCGTGCGGCCTCGAGTTCCGCCAAGCGGGTCCTCGGTTCAACGCCACCGTCCCCGTCATTGGTCTTCCTGTTCGCCATGGTCTCGCTCCACTTGCATCGACGCCAAAAGACAATGTGGCCCGGTTGGCCCCTTTTTCATCGGCTTCAAACGAGCTATCTATGTCTCGGAGAATTCAAACCGAAAGAGGTCTGCGATGGGATACACGCTCGATAAATTCGCTGGCGAATGCCACGACATTCTGACCGCCGATCCCGGCCCCGACGGCCGGCAGAAAGTCACAGAATTGCTGCGGAAGGTTCTGGTCGACGATACATTCGTCGCCGAGAATTTCGGCGAGGACAATACGGAGAAGCGGCGGATCATGTACGAAGACCCGGATTTGGGGTTCTGTATTTGCTCGCACGTTCACGCGGGCGCCGCCGAATCGCCGCCGCATGCGCATGGCGACCATTGGGCCATCTACGGCCAGGTCGAGGGCCAGACCGAGATGTTCGAGTGGGAGTTCGTGGAACCGTCGTCGAGCCCCGACGAGAGCAATAAGGTCAAGGCGACCACGTCCTACGAAATGAATCCGGGCGACGCCTTTTTGTATAACGAGGGCGTCATGCACTCGCCGACGCGCCGGAAGACAACGAAGCTCGTCCGTATCGAAGGCAAGAATCTGGACACGATCAAGCGGGTCTACCACGTTCGCGCGGAATAGTTCGAGCCGATTTGAATGGAGAAACCCGGGCCAATAGGTCCGGGTTTTCTTTTACCTAGCCCCCGGCCTTCGTCGCCAGCTCGTCGAACCAGTCGATCCGATCGCGCAGCTGGGCGATCTCGAAATCGAGCCATTCGGCGAAGGCACCGTCGGCGCCGTTGCCGCGAAGATCGATCAGGCGGGTGGCCTCGCCCTCGCACATCTCGCGCATCAACTCGGCCTGTTCGCGTCGGTCACCTCCGTCAAGGAGATGCAGGAACCGCATCTTGAGGGCGATCACCAGCTTGCCGACATCGTTGACGGGTGCCCGCACCCGCGAGGTCATCAAGGTCGTGAACTGTTCCCGCCCCGCCTCGGTGATCCGCAAGCGGGCATCTTCGTCGGCGCCATCAAGCAGTTCCGCCAAGCCTTCATAGGAAAGGACCTCTAGCGAGGTGCCGAGCAGGTCGAGTGACGGGCCGGCGATGCGGCCGACGAAGTGACGAATCTCGCTCGCCAGTTCGCCATAGGCGCGTTCGCCCTCGATCAAGCCGCCAAGGGCGGCAAGGCGGATCGCCTCGGCCGGTATGAGCGTGTTGTCTCTATACATCGGTGCCAGTCATACACTATTCCGCCCCGATGCGCTATTCGGGAATGGTCAGGCCGCTCGTTTCAGCGACAATCCTTCCCAAACCTCCGTCAAGGCCGTCACCAGAAGATCCATATCCGAATCGTCGTGAAGCGGCGAGGGCGTGAATCGCAGGCGCTCGGTCCCACGCGGCACGGTCGGATAGTTGATCGGCTGGACGTAGATGCCATAGCGATCCATCAAGGTGTCGCTGGCCTGCTTGCAGAGCCGGGGATCGCCGACAAGGACGGGCACAATATGCGTGACCGACGGCATCACCGGAATGCCGGCCTCGCCGAGGCGCCCCTTCAGGGTCGCCGCGCGTTCCTGATGGCGCTCGCGAAGGGCGGCGCCGTGCTCACCCCGGACCAGCTTGATGCTCGTCAGGGCGCCAGCCGCCACCGCCGGCGGTACCGCCGTCGTGAAAATAAATCCCTGACCGTAGGAGCGAACGCAGTCGATCATATTGGCGCTGCCCGCGATATAACCGCCGACCACGCCGAAGGCCTTGGCCATCGTGCCCTGGATGATCGTGATACGGTCCATCAACCCGTCTCGGTCCGCGACCCCGCCTCCGCCCGGGCCATACATGCCGACCGCATGGACCTCGTCCAGGAAGGTCATGGCGTTGTATTTATCGGCAAGGTCCACGAAGGCCTCGATCGGGGCCACGTCGCCATCCATCGAATAGACGCTCTCGAAGACGATCATCTTCGGACGATCGGGATCGTCCGCCTTGAGCAGGCGCTCGAGATCGGCCGGGTCGTTGTGCTTGAAGATCCGCTTATCCGTATTGGCGTGACGGATGCCCTCGATCATCGAATTGTGGTTCAGTTCGTCGGAATAGATGATGCATTTCATCATCGACCCCAGGGTCGCCAACGTGGTGTCGTTGGCGACATAGCCGGAGGTGAAGATCAGCGCGCTCTCGGTGCCGTGCAGCGACGCCAGTTCTTCCTCCAGCAGCACATGGTAATGATTGGTGCCGGAGATATTCCGCGTGCCGCCGGCGCCCGCGCCACAGCGATCCAGTGCATCCTTCATCGCCGCCATCACCTCGGCGTTCTGGCCCATGCCGAGATAGTCGTTCGAACACCAGACCGTCACGTCGTTGACCTGGCCGCCTTCATGGAAATGCGCGCGCGGAAATCCGCCCGCCTGACGTTCGAGATCGGCGAAGACACGGTAGCGGCCCTCGTCGTGCAGATCCGCCAGCTTATCCGCAAAGAATTTCTCGTAATCCATGGCCACCTCCGTGCGCCGCCAATTATCGCGGTACCAGGCTATTTATTAACCAAGTTTGTTAACATATCACTAACTCCGGATCGCTCCTTACAACCCGGCCACGTATTCGACCGTATCCTGGAAAGCCATGTCGAAACGCCGAAGGATATCCTCGGTTTCCGCCGTGGTGATGACCAGGGGCGGCGAGAAGGCCACCGAATCTCCGATATTGCGGAGGATCAACCCATGCTCCTTCGCGCGCTCGATGATAAAGGGACCGACCCCGTCGGATGTCTCGAAAGCGGTCTTGGTCGCCTTGTCGCGCACCAATTCGATGGCGCCCACGAGCCCGACGCCCCGCACCTCGCCGACCAGCGGGTGATCCGCGTAGCTTTGCAACCCCTTCTGCAAGGTAGGTGCGACGCCCGCGATATGGCGGATGATGTCGCGCTCCTCGTAGATCTTCAGGGTCTCCAGCGCCACGGCGGCCGAGACCGGATGGCCCATATAGGTATAGCCATGGCCGAAGGTGCCGATCTTGCCGCTGTTCTTCACCACCGCGTCCGCCACTTCCTCGCAGATCAACACGGCCGAGATGGGGAGATAGGCCGAGGACAGCGCCTTGGCGCAGGTGATCATGTCGGGCTTCAGGTCGTAGGTCTCGCAGCCCCACATGTTGCCCGTCCGGCCAAAACCGCAGATCACCTCGTCGGCGATGAACAGCATGTCGTATTTCTTCAGAACCGCCTGAATCTCCTCGAAATAGGTCTGCGGCGGCAGGACCACGCCACCGGCGCCCATTACCGGCTCGGCGATAAAGGCGGCACAGGTCTCGGGACCTTCCTCAAGGATCATCGATTCAAGCTCGGCCGCGCAGCGCGTGGCGAACTCCTCCTCGGTCTCGCCATCCTCGCCGAAGCGATAGTAGTGCGGGCAGGAGGTATGCAAGATATTCGGGATCGGCAGGTCGAAATCCTGATGGTTATACGGCAAGCCGGTCAGGCTCGCCGCCGCCACCGTAACCCCGTGATAGCCCTTGATGCGGCTGATGATCTTCTTCTTTTCGGGCCGGCCGATGGCGTTGTTGTAGTACCAGACGAGCTTGACGACGGTGTCGTTGCCCTCGGAGCCCGAATTGTTGAAGAACACCTTCGACATCGGTACCGGCGCCATCTCGATCAACCGTTCGGCCAGATCGATCACCGGGTCGTGGGTCTTGTGGGCGAAAAGATGAGAATAAGCGAGCTTCTTCAACTGCGCCGTCGCCGCGTCGACCAATCGCTCCTCGCCATAACCGAGCGAGGTGCACCAGAGCCCCGCCATGCCCTCGATGAACTCGTTGCCGGCGTCGTCGTATATATAGACGCCCTTCCCTTCCCGCAGGATATGCGGTCCCTTGACCTTGTGGGCCTCGTGGTCGGTGTAACCGTGCAATACGTAGGCGATGTCCCGACTCGCGGGAGAATTCCCAACCTGGCTCATTCTCGTTCCTCTGAAGAGTGGTGTCTGCGCCGCTGCCTCAAAACTACACTCACTCCTGAAAATCGCAACCCATCTCGCGGGCGCAAGCCCGCCCATCGAGCGCAACATAGATGGAACGATCTCGGCGTGCCTTGAGCCACATCAAGTCATGCCGCCAAATCACAGCAATGTTATTTACAAACTTTTATAAAAACACTAAATTGATGGTGAATCGTATTATTACATAAAATAATGTGTTTAAAGGTCAGGGGTCATGAGTCAGATATACGTCCTGCATGAAAACGAGGACTGGCTGCCGCCACTTCGCGCCGCGTTCGACGCGCGCCGATTGCCGCACGAGGACTGGCACCTCGCCGAGGGCAGCTTCGACCTCGGCGGCGCACCACCCGACGGCGTCTATTACAACCGGATGAGCGCCTCCGCCGATACCCGTGGCCACGACTACGCGCCGGAGTTTACGGCCAGCCTTCTGGCCTGGCTCGAGGCCCATGGTCGCCGTGTGATCAACGGCGGACGGGCGTTGGATTTGGAAATTAGCAAGGTTCGCCAATACGCCGCCATGGCGCGGCATGACATCGAGTACCCGGCCACGCGGGCCGCTGTCGGCAAGAAGGCGATCCTTGAATCCGCCCGGGAAATGGGCGCGCCTGTTATCCTCAAACCGAACCGGGGCGGCAAGGGTCTCGGCGTTCAATTGTTCAACGATCTAGACACCCTGGAGGCGTTTCTGGAGAGCGATCTCTTTGACGTCGGACGGGATGGCACGGTTTTACTGCAACAATATGTTATATCGGCCGACACCTCGATCATCCGAAACGAATTCGTCGGCGGAAAGCTTCTCTACGCGGTTCGCGTCGACACCAGCCAGGGTTTCGAACTCTGCCCGGCCGAGGCCTGCCGCATCGATGATGCCTTCTGCCCCGTCGGAGAGGCAGCCGAGGAACAGCCGATGTTCGAGATCCTGGATGGGTTCCAGCACGAAAATCACGCGAAATACGAAGAATTCCTGGCCGCCAACGAGATTGAGGTCGCCGGGATCGAGATGATCATCGACGCCGACGGCAAGGCCTGGACCTACGACGTGAATACGAACACGAATTACAATCCGGAAGCGGAGGCGGCCGCCGGTCTCGCCGGCACGGTGCGATCGGGCCCAGGTGCCATCGCCCGCTTCCTCGAGCAAGAATTGTCCCGCGCCGCCACGCCCGCGCTGGTGGCCGCGGCATAGGGGTTTCCCGGTGGGCGTAAGGCCGGCCGGGCGACAATCGCAGGCAAGACTGGGCCGGTTGCCTTCGGGCGCCAGCCCTTTTTTTACGCTTGATTGGGTGGATCGGTCGGATCGGGCCGCGGAACGCCTTCGCGATCCATCACCGCCATGGTCCGGATCATGGTGTGGCCGACCCACGCAATGACGACGAGACCAAGCCCCTCGAAAACAGCCATCGCGACTGCCCAACCGCGCCCAAGCGCAGGCGCCATCACGACGTAGAGCTGCCAGATGCCGAAATAAGCGACGAACACCAGAATGAAGGTCAAAACCGCGTATCGGCGAAGCGTTCTGCCCGTCATCGCCGGCTCAGCTATTCCGCTTCCGCCAGTCCTCGATATAGTCGATGCAGTCGTCCGCCATGACGATATCGGCATAACGCCGGCGGACATCCTCGAGATTGGCAAGGTGCGGTGCCTCGTCATGATCGCCGACGCAGTCCTCGGGCACCATCGTCCGATAGCCATAGGAAAACGCATCGATGATCGACGCCCTGACACAGCCCGAGGTGACGCAACCGGTCACAATCATGGTGTCGACCCGCTCCTTGGTCATGAAGGACTGGACCGAGGTGTCAAAGAAGATCGAGGGCCCGGTCTTGCGAAGGACCACATCATAGTCGGCGTCATGGATGCGCGGGTCCAACTCGCAAGCCGGCGAGCCGATGATCAGGTCCTTGATGGCACCCACCTTCCAATGCGGCATTTCGCGCGTGTTGTTGTAGCCGACATAGCAGCTCGCGACCGGCACGCCGGCGCGCCTGGCGGCATCGAGAAGACGGGCCGTGTTCTCGGTCGCTCGCTCGATCAGGGGGGCCCCGCCGGTGGGATAGTCGGCATCCGTGAACGCCCGCTGCAAATCGACGACGACGATGCCCGGCTTGTCGCCGAAACCGATCGTCCCCTCGCCGTAACTGCGATCCTCATAGATATCAGCCATGCGATGTCTCCCCCTCAGTCCAAGTCGTTCTTTATAAAGCGCCCGCCCTGAAGGATCACGGGGATATGGGCGCCTTGGTCTTGGAGTAAATTCAAATCCCCCAGCGGATCGCCGTCGACGACGATCAAATCCGCCAGCGCACCCGCGGCCACGACGCCCAGCTCGCCGTCCCGGTTCAACAGCTTGGCGTTCGTCCGGGTCGCGGCGGTGAGGACCTCATGCGGTGTCATCACCTCCGCCTTCAACAGGAATTCCCGCGACTGGTGACGCTGCATGTTGCCCAGGAGATCACTGCCGTGGCCGATTTCGACGCCCGCCCGCTTGGCGTATTCGACGGCGCGAAGGCCAAAGCCCCGGACATCCTCAATCTTGGCGCAGCTCTCGGGCGAGAGACCCAGCGACGCCCCCTCCTCCGCCAACGCCTCGTAAGTGACGAGGGTCGGCACAAGAAAGGCACCCCGTCCCGCCATCAGCCGCGCGGTCTCTTCGTCCAGCAGGTTGCCGTGCTCGATCGAGCGGACGCCGCACTCGATCGCGCGACCGATGGCGCGCGCCGTATAGGCATGGGCCATGACGTAGGTGTTGGCGGCCTCCGCCTCCTCGACAGCGGCGGTGATCTCTTCCATTGCGAACTGCGTGTTGTCGACGGGGTCGCTGGGCGAGGCGACGCCGCCGGACGCCATGATCTTGATCTGGTCGGCGCCCTTTCGAATCTCGTCTCTCGCCGCGTGGCGCACCTCCGGCACGCCGTCGCAGACGCGGCCGAGCCCCGTGGGAAAGTATCCGCAGGCACAGCCATGAGGCTGGTCGACGGGCGAGCGATGGTCGCCGTGCCCGCCGGTCTGGCTCAGCGCCTTCCCCGAAATGAAGACCCGCGGGCCCTTGAAATCGCCCTCTTCGACCGCGGCGCGCGTGCCCCAATCGGCCCCACCCGCATCGCGCACCGTGGTGAAGCCCCGCATCAGCATGCCTTCCATGATGGCGCGCGACTTGGCGGTCACCAGCGAGGGCGGCATGCCCTCCAGATTACGGAAACCGACGACGACGGAATTGACATGGACATGGGCATCGATCAGGCCGGGCAGCAGGGCCTTGCCCTTGAGGTCGATTGTCGCGTCGGCGGTCGCCGCGATCGGACGGTCCGACACCTCGGCGATCCGGTCGTCTTCGACCAGCACGTCGGTGCCGTCGCGCAATTCCGGCGAGTCCGCGTCGAACAGAGCGGCGTTTCGAAACAATATGGTGCTCACGTGGTGCCCCCCGCGACCTGCAAATAGGCCGGCGCCGCGATGCTGGCGATCGTCATTGCAATCTCGACGTCATTTTCATCATACCACTCCTCTTCATGCAGCAGATTGGCCGTGCCCAGCGTCACGCCATCATAGACCACGGGCACGTTCAGGATGGAATCACAACCGAGGGAGTGGATCAGTTCGTGATCCAGGAAGAATTCGCGAATGTCGGCGGCGTTGCGGCCGATATAGCACTGTTGGCCGATCAGCAACTGCTCGGTCCAGGCGGTCGGCCGTACGTCCTTCCGCCCGCCGATGGGATACGCCTCAGGGTGGCTCGAATAGAAGCGCTCGGTTCGGCTTTCATCCGGATGATACAGCAAGACGGTAAAGAGCTTGTGCCCGATCACGGCGCCCATCGCGGCGTCGAGCGCGCGGAAGGTTGTATGTGGCTGCCCCGCTTCGCGCACCGCCGCGGCCAACGCGACGAGATGAGGCAGCGATTCGACCAGGGGCCGCGCGCTCACATCGCTACCCCATCGCCGCGATCTGTTCCGCCATCTCAAGGACGTTACGGGCCTGCTTCAGATGCGGCATGTCGAGCATCATGCCGTCGAGGCCGACGGTTCCCATGCCGGGATTCTGCTCGAACACCTCGACGATCCGCTTGGCATGGGCGATCTCTTCCTCGGACGGGGTGAAGGCCCTGTTGATGATCGGCGGCTGGGCGGGATGGATCGCGATCTTGCCGACGAAACCGGCCTTGCGATCGCGAAGGCAATCGGCCTCCAGCCCCGCATCGTCGCGGAAATTCACCCACAACACGCCGACCGGCTGAATATCGACGGCCCGGCACGTGGCGAGACAGAGCGACTTCGCCATTTTGTAGACGTCGTCGTAATCGCCGTCCGGCCCCTTGTTATCGCTCGCTTGCAAGGCGGCGGCGAGGTCCTCCGCCCCCCAGGTCAGACCGGCCAAGCGCGGCGTCTGGTTTTGCGGTTCAAGATAGGTATCGAAGGTCAGCAGGCTCGCCGCGGTTTCCGTCGCGACGGTGAGAATCCTGGTCGAGAACGGCTCCAGCCCCTCCCGCGCCTCGAGCGCCGAAAGACAGTGGCAGAGCTTGATGGTATCGCGCGCGGAATAGACCTTCGGCAGGCATATCCCGTCGGGCGCACCCGGCATGATCGCGGCCAGATCCGGCAGGGAGAGATCGGTATCCAGCGGATTGATCCGCACCCAAAGCTGCTGGCGCGACCGGTCGGTGTGGGTCTTGAGGTATTCGCACACCATTTCGCGGGCGATCTCCTGCCGGTTGTTCGAGACCGAATCCTCAAGGTCGAGGATCAGGGCATCGGCTTCGTTCCCGCGCGCCTTCTCGAGCTTCCGCTCGCTGTCGCCCGGAACGAAGAGCCAGGACCGGATGATCATGCCGGCCGCTTTCGCATGAAGGCGGTCCGGACACAGAAGGCCACTTCCTCGTCGCGCTGGTTGAAGCCGTAGTGCTCGAACTTCACGAGCCCGGCATCGGGACGTGACTTCGACTCGCGCTTTTCGAGGACCTTGGTCACCGAACGGATGGTATCACCGTGGAAGACCGGATGGGTGAAACGGACATCCGTCATGCCGAGATTGGCGATCGTCGTTCCCAGCGTGGTTTCACCCACGGTGACGCCGACAACGAGCCCCAGGGTAAAGAGGCTGTTCACAATGCGCTGGCCAAACTCGGTCTCCTTCGCGAACTCCTCGTCGAGATGCAAGGGCTGCGGGTTATGCGTCAACGCGCAGAACATGATGTTGTCCATCTCGGTCACCGTGCGGGTGAGCGCATGGTTGAACTCCATCCCGATCTCGAATTCCTCGTAATACAAACCGGACATTTATCCATCTCCTCGGGTAAGCTTGCGTCGGTCGCCGCCGTCGCGGGAATGACAATAGGCGCGGCCGCCCCAATATCTATGGGAACGAGACGAAAACGGGAGAACGACAATGTCCTTGGCGACCGAAACCTCGGAAGACGCGGCCCCCTCCACCATTCAAATCCGCCCGGTGACGTTGCACGTCGGCGCCGAGATCGAAGGCGTCGATCTCAAGCAGCCGCTGTCGGACGAGACCGTGGCCGAAATCCGCGCCGCGCTCTTGAAATGGAACGCCCTTTTCTTCCGCGGGCAGCATGTCGATCACCAGCAACAGGTCGATTTCGCCCGGCGTTTCGGCGAGCTGACCATCGGTCATGCGGTTTTCGGCCATGTCGACGGCTTTCCGGAGATCTATTCGGTCGCGAAGAACCGCTGGGATAGTCGCTACAAGCCGGCGCCGAAGAACATCCGGCCCTGGACCGGCTTTCATGGGGACATCACGGCCGCGATCAATCCGCCCTCGCTCTCGATTCTGCGCGGCGACAAGGTGCCGGCCTATGGCGGCGATACCATGTGGACGAACCTGGTTGCCGCCTATGAGGGACTTTCGCCGGTCTTGCGCGACTTCGTTGACGGATTGCGCGGACTGCATCGCTTCGAGCCGCCGCGCGGTACGGATACGACCGAGGATTACGAGGATATGGTCAAGCGCCGGGGCCTCACCAGCGAGCATCCCCTGGTGCGCGTCCACCCGGAGACCGGCGAACGCGCGCTCTATATCAGCCCCTCTTATCTGAAGGAGATCTCTGGCCTCTCCCCGCGAGAGAGCGAGCAAATCCTGGAACTCCTATTCGAACACGCGGTAAAGCCGGAATACACGGTCCGCTTCAAATGGGAGCCGGGCGATCTCGCCTTCTGGGACAACCGGTCGCTCTGTCATATGGCGCCGCGCGATATTTACGAGAGCAAGGAAGACCGGCAGCTATACCGGGTCACCCATGTGGGCGAGATACCTGTCGGCGTCGATGGACGGGAATCGACCTCGATCCTGGGCGATCCGATCGGCGCGGTCTGACCCACCCGCCCCAACGCCGCAGGAGACATAGATGATCCACGACCCGCCCGCCCTCACCATTCATCGCGGCCATCGCCGCCCCGACTCGAAACTGATCGAGGCTTTCCGCGGTGCCCAGACGTCCCATATCGCCGATGCGATGAACGGGCGGGGTGCGCTCGACTTCCGGATCAAACCGCTCGATTCCGCGCAATCGGTCTTCGTCGGCCCGGCGTTGACGGCGCATGCCTATCCCGCCGACATCGTCGGCATGTTCGGTGCTGTCCACGAAGCGGAGCCGGGCGATGTGCTGGTGGTCGCCAACGATGCCTTTACCGGAACTGCGGTGATCGGCGATCTCGCGGCCGGGATGATGCGGAACAAGGGGGTCGCGGCCTTCGTTACCGATGGCCTGGCCCGCGACAAGGCGGGCATTCTCGCGACCGGCCTGCCGGTCTTCTGCCAGGGGATCTCGCCCAATTCGCCGGGGCGGACCGGCCTCGGCACGGTGGGCGCACCCGTCGTCCTCGGCGGCGTCCACGTCGATCCGGGCGATATCGTGGTCGGCGACGAGGATGCCGCCGTCGTGGTGCCAATCGAAAAGGCCGAGATCGTCCTGGCGCACCTGAAGGAGATTCAAGCCGCCGAGGCCGTTGCCGAAAAGAAGGTTGCCGACGGCCAAACCCTTCCCGACAGCATGACCAAGATCATCGCCGAGGCGGAGATCATCGAGCGTTAACGCGCCGCCGCGTTCATGCCCGCGATATAGCCCCACGTCAGACAGGGGCCGAGCGTCGTCCCCGCGCCCACCCCCTTCGAGCCGAAGGAATTCGCCATCACGTTACCGGCCGCGTAGAGCCCGGCAATGGGCGACCCGTCCCGGTTCAAGACCTCGGCCTTCTCGTTAGTGCGGGGACCGCCCTTGGTACCAAGGAAGCTCGCCTTGAAGGGCATGGCATGAAAGGGCGGCTTCTCGATGGTTCCCAGGGTCGGGTTCGGTTTCTGCCTTGGGTCGCCGCCCCGGTTCCGATCCCAGATCGAGCAGCCCCGCCCGAAATCGTCGTCGACGCCAACCCTCGCAAAATCGCTGAACCGCGCCGCCGTCTCGACGAGGCCGACGGGATCGACCCCGATCGCCAACGCCAAATTCGTCAGGGTGTCGGCGCTGAAATGATTGTCCGGCACGGTCTTGCTCGGCAATGCATGGGGATACTTAGCGGCGAACTGGGCGTCATAGATCCGCCAGGCCGGCAGATGCGCCGGGGTCCCCGTCTCGGAATCCATCTCGGCGAAGGCCAGGCCGACATTCATTTGCTTCTCGTTGACGAAGCGCCGGCCGTGGCGATTCACGATCATCGAATGCGGCAGGAAGTAGTCTGCCGCCGGCTGGCCTTGCAGGCGTCCCTCATAGGTCACCGGCGTCGTCCCCATGATCAGGGCTTCTTCCATATGATCGAGCTGCGCCCCGGCCGCTTCCGCCATGCGCTGGCCGTCGCCGGTATTGGTCGAGGGGCTGGCGGTCCATTCAACGGGGCCGGGGAAATGTTCCGCCATCATCTCCGGGTTCCATTCGAAACCGCCGCTGGCGAGAATGACACCTTTCTCGACATCGACCGCGACGGCCTCTCCCGCCCGCTCCAGTTCGATTCCGATCACGCGGCCTTCCGCCATCACCAGCCGCGTCGCCGAGGCCTCCGGCCAAACCGCAACACCCTTATCGAGGCAGCCTTTTAGGAGCCCAATCGTCAACGCGTTCCCGCGCGCGCGCATGCCGCGCAGTTTCCGCCAGAGGAGCCGGGGCAGGAAACGCGGCATCCATTTCTTCGGGTTCGAGAAGAAATGATTATCGAGCACCTCGCCGTAACTCAACTGAAGCGCCACGGTCCCTTGTCGGACCTTGTCGCGCCACGGCCCGAGTATGCCGAGCGGCAGCGGTGCCGGTGAGACGTTCCGACCATACGCCATGCCGCCCGGCGCCTCGGCATAGGGGTCGGGATCGCGGTTGGGTTCAAAACGCGTCGGGCTATGGGCTTCGACAAATTTCAACATGTCGGGGGCATGGTCGACGAACGCGGCCCAGAGCGGCTCCTCCGTGTTGTGCCAGCCATCGGGGGATACGGCGCGGATGTAGTCGAGCACCGCTTCCCGGCTATCCGACAGACCCATCCCGGCCATGTAATGATGCCTCGGCAGCCAGATGCAGCCGCCCGACATCGCCGTCGTGCCGCCGATCACGGGCGCCTTTTCCAGCACCAGCACGCTGGCACCATCCACGCGGGCGCGGAGTGCGGCACTCAAACCGGCGGCGCCGGAGCCGACCACCACGACATCGTAACTGCCTTGCTTACCCATGCCGGCCTCCGTCATTCGCGAACGTTCCTGACTAATATGTTCACGATCCCCGCCGTGGGGACTCCCCCTTGCCGTCATCCATTTTCCAAACAAGGTACATTCTAGATGGACCAGCCCAAACGAAGAGTCGGCAAAATAACAAGGCGAGGAAGATGGCATCCTACAAGCATATCGAGGTGACACCGGTGGCGGGCGCCATGGGCGCGGATATCGGCGGGGTCGACGTCGCCGACCTCGACGACGAGACTTTCGGCGAAATTCACGACGCCTTCCTCACCCATCAAGCCCTCTTCTTCCGCGACCAGGAGATGACGCCCGAGCAACAGATCGCGCTCGCCCGTCGTTTCGGCGAGATCCACTATCATCCCTATATGAAGGGCCTCGACGACCATCCCGAGATCCTCGCCCTGGTGAAGGACGCCGACGATACCTACACCTTCGGCGCGACCTGGCACACCGACCAGATGTTCAACCCGCAACCGGCCAAGGCGACCATGCTTTACGCCAAGGAAACGCCGAGTGCGGGCGGTGATACGATGTACGCGAATATGTACCTTGCCTACGACGCATTGTCCGAGGGCATGCAGGAGATGCTGAAGGACATCAAAACCTGGAACGTCGGCGACCGCTTCAAGCAAGCGAGCGGCGTCGGCCGGAAGGAACGCTACCAAGGCAATACCACGATGACGTCCCGCGTGCGCGACCCCGGCAATCTTCAAACCGAGACCGCCCATCCCCTGATCCGCACCCATCCGGAGACGAAGCGAAACGCGCTCTTCATCGGCAACCATACCCAATCGCTCGACGGGTTCGACGAGGCCGAGGCGGAACCGCTGCTGACATTCCTCCGCAAGCATTCGGTGCGGCCCGAATTCACATGCCGCTTCCAATGGCAGCCCGGCTCGCTCGCGATCTGGGACAATCGCTGCGTCCAGCATCACGCGGTGGCGGATTACAACGAACGCCGCTGCATGCATCGCATCACCATCGCCGGCGACACGCCCTACTGACGCCTCACCTCAAGCATCGGAAAAACGCCAATGAAAATCGCGATTGTCGGCGCGGGCGCCTTGGGCGGCTATGTCGGCGGACACCTCTCGAAATTCGGCCGTGACGTGACCCTGATCGATCCCTGGCCCGAACATGTCGAGGCCATGCGAAACGAGGGGCTGACGCTCGGCGGCTTGACCGAGCCCGAGAACTTCACGGTCAAGGTGAACGCCCTTCACCTGACCGAATTGCAGCAGGTCGCGAAGTCGGCCCCCTTCGATGTCGCCTTCGTCTCCACGAAGTCCTACGACACGGTCTGGGCGACGACGATGATCCAGCAATATCTCGCACCCGATGCCTTCGTCGTCTCGCTCCAGAATAGCATCAACGAAGAGCGCATCGCCGGCGTCGTCGGCTGGGGCAAGACCGTCGGCTGCATCGCCAGCACGATCGCGGTCGAGCTGTTTGCGCCGGGCAAGATCAATCGCAATGTCCAACTCGGCGGCGACCGCTACACGACCTTCCGTGTAGGCGAAGTGCACGGCAATACCACGCCCCGGGTCGAGAGGATCGCCGAAATGCTGAGAGAGGTCGATAGTGTGCGGGTCACCAACAACCTCTGGGGCGAGCGCTGGACCAAACTGGTAATCAATTCGATGCGGAACCCCGTCGCCGCCTCGACCGCACGAGGCGGCAACGCCAACGACCGCGATGAACTTACCCGCCGCCTCGCCATCCGGCTCGCGGGAGAATCGATCAAGGTCGGGCTCGCGCACGGCTATGAGTTGGAGAACGTCTACAAGATGGCGCCCGAGCAGGTCATGGCGGCGCGCTACGGCGACGAGGCCGCGATGACCGAATGCGAGGCGATCATGCTGGAGGGCACCAACTTCCGGAACGACGAACAGCGCCCCTCCATGGGCCAGGACATGATGAAGGGCCGGCGGACCGAGATCGACTACATCACCGGCCTCGTCGTCGAGAAAGCGCAAGAGCGCGGCATCGACGTGCCCTGCAACGATGCCATCCTGGAGGTCGTGAAACGGGTCGAACGCGGCGAGATCGAGGCCGGCCCGGAATTGGTGGCGCATATTTGAGTGCGGGCGTTGCGGGGATCGCACGCCAAGACTACGGTCGATTTTGAATTGAACGGAGGATCTTCACCATGGCCCGTGTTCGCGCCCTCGCCGCCGGCGATCTGCCAGAAGAACACCGCGACGAGTTCGAGACCTTCGAGGCACTCTACCAGCGGAACGCGAACCTGGTGCCCCACTACGCCCACTGCCCGGAGATCATGCGCTATATCTTCGGCATGGGGGCCGAGTTCCGGCGGCTCGAAATCCTGCCGCCCCGCCTCGTTGAGATCATCGTCGTCACCGTCTCAAAGGTGAACGACTGCCCCTACTGCACCGCGCACCATTCGAACCGCGCGATCGAGCTCGGCCTCGCCGCCGAGACCATGGAGAACATCCTAGAACTCGAACCGCCGGGCCTGAACCCGACCGAGATCCTGGTCCGCGATTACGCCCGCCTGGTGACCGAGCGACCCTGGGGCATTCGCGATGCCGTCTACGAGGCCCTCGCCGAAGCCTTCGGCGAACGCGAGATCGTCGCCATCACCATGCGCGCGACGCTGGCCGGCATGTTCAACAAGATCAACATGGCCCTCCAGATCGAAATGGAGGACGGGGTTCTGGACACCATGCTGGACGCCGGGATCGGATCGGCTCATTTGCCGAGTCCGGCGGCGTGAGGCGCGATTGCGCAGATGGGATAGAGTGACGTCATGGTGAAACTTTCCGTTCTCGACCTCGCCTATATCGGCGAAGGCTTCACGCCGGCCGACGCGCTGAACAATTCGCTCGACCTGGCACGGCACGCCGAGGCCGCCGGTTTCACGCGCTTCTGGCTGGCCGAACATCACAACCTTGCCGGCATCGCCAGCGCCGCCACCGCCGTCTGCATCTGCCACGTCGCCGGCGGCACCAAGACGATCCGCGTCGGCGCCGGCGGCGTCATGCTGCCGAACCATTCGCCGATCGTGATCGCCGAACAGTACGGCACGCTGGCGACACTGTTCCCCGACCGCATCGATCTCGGCCTGGGCCGGGCGCCGGGCACCGACCAGCACACCTTGCGGGCGCTGCGGCGCGGCCCCGAATCGTCGGAATATTTCCCGCAGGACGTGGTCGAGCTGCAAACCCTGCTCGGTCCGCCGCAAGAGAACCAGACGATCCACGCAATTCCCGGCGAGGATACGAATGTGCCGCTGTGGATTCTGGGCTCCAGCCTATACGGCGCCCAGCTCGCCGCCATGCTCGGCCTGCCCTATGCCTTCGCCTCGCACTTCGCGCCGCAGGCGCTGATGCAGGCGGTGACGATCTACCGCGAGAAATTCAAGCCGTCGGTGCATCTCGCCGAGCCCTATGTGATGGTCGGCTGCAACGCCATCGTCGCCGACACCGAGGACGAGGCAAAGCGGCTGTTCACCACGCCGCAACAGCAGTTTGCCCGCAGGATGCGCGGTGGCCGCGGCCAGCTGCCGCCGCCGATTGACGACATCGAGACCTTCTGGTCGCCGATGGAGAAGGCACAGGCGCCGTCGATGCTGGGCTGCTCGTTCCACGGCTCGACGGCCACGATCGAGGCCGAACTGGCCCCGCTGATCGAGGCCACCGCCGCCGACGAACTCATCGTCGCGGCGGCGATTTGGGACCATTCGGCACGCGTGCGCTCCTTCGAACTGCTCGCCGAGGCGATGGGGATCGTGGGCGAACGGGAATAAGTGGGGGTGTTCCCTCGATCTCTTGTCGGGAATCCGGACGGTTCGATGGATCGGTTAACCTGGGGGGGGAGGCAAATTATTGGTGTGGCGTCCATACAATTCTGCGGCCCTACAATTCTTCCGTCCCCATAATTCTTCTGGCGTCCCCGTAATTCGCCGCTATGTAGTTGCCAAGTTACATCGTTGTCTTCCGTTGATCCCAATCAACGCGCAAGAGCGCATTTCATGCTCGTCTCATTTTCGATATGCGAACTCGTTGCTTTGCTGAAATTTCATAGAGAGGAACTCGATGCGCATTCCAGTCGGTGTTCTCGCGTTAGGGGTCGTGCTTTTATTCGCTGTTACGAGGTCTGGGCACGCAGAGCAAAGGTGGATTGACCTTCCGGTTTCCACCGGCGGAAATGTAAAGGCCTTGCTGGGCATCCCTGATCAGGTTTCGAAAGCGCCCGGCGTCGTTTACAGCCACGGTACTTTCGTAAGGCGCTTGGGATATGAGTCTGCAAAGAGCCGGGGATACGACATCGCGGACTATGTGGCGGCGCTCAACGATGCAGGCTATGTCGCGCTGGCGCCGGTCCGCCACGAAGGAATCTTGCCCGACCCGGACGACCCTCGACCGGGTGAAGTGGGTGATGAGTCCACATCGAGCATTCAGGCCGGCATCGAGCAGGGGATCGCCTCCGTCCAGGCGGCTGTCGCCTACCTCAGGGATCACGCTACGGCGAGCGGCAAGATCGGCGTCCTCGGGTTTTCAGAAGGCGGATTGGTGACGATTTGGTCTTTGCTGGCTGGACTGGATGCCGACGCAGCCGTTTTGATGTCACCCGCTACATTCAAAAAAGCACGGCGCCTCAACATGAAGAACGCGCTGCAATCCGAAAAATACGGGGACATCAGGTCGCCGGTCTTGATCACGTTGGGCGAGGACGACAATGACCCCATCCTGCGAGTCGTAAAAGGCCGCCTGATCCCTATCATGCAACAAGCAGGGATATCCCTCGAAGCCGAACTGGACTACCCCGGAGACCACAGTTGGTTTTGGCGCGTACGATCCCAACATTTCGGCGACGTGTAGAAATTTCTCGACAAGCACCTCAAATGACATGTGAGGAGCGGTTCTCAGTTCTCATCCAAGATAAGATATACGGGGACACGGTGTAATAGCGTTATGTGGTCACTCTCCGGGTTTAGAGTACGAGGCCTGAAATAACCCTCAAATCTGTTTCCCATTCAAAACCGGTTCAGGTTAGGCCATGCAAACGTCGTAGCGCGCCGCGGCGATGTCGCGGCAAAGGTCGATGTCTTCAGCCAGCACGTAGCCTTGATCGACGAGGGCCTCCGCCGCCTGCCGCACCCGGGCCAGATAGTCGTCGCGATCCTTATAGCGCTCGGCGATCGACGGCCGGGGATCGCCTGCCGCTTGGCGCGCCGCTGCATCCTTGGCGAAGGGCACGGACGAGCCGATATATTCCAGCAGCTGCCCGGCACCCCCGGTATCCTCATGACGGGGGTTGAAGCCGGTATGGCTGGCCACCGGCACTGAAATATCCGGCATGGCGACGCCGGCGGCTTCGTTACCATCGTCGTTCACTGCCGAAACCCAATCCGGGTAGGGCTCCGCCCCGATCCTGGCCGGCATGGCACCGATGCCGCGCTCGGAATCGGGGCCCAGATCCAACGGGTAGACCCAGGTCATGGCCTCCCTATCGGGCAATGCCAGGCCCGGTATCGCCGACAGTACCTGCGTGGCCTCCGCCCTGGTTTGCCGTGAACCGGCCGCGGCCGTGGGATAGGCGCTCTCGGGCGGCCTCGCATCGTCACGCAGCCAGGCCAACAGATTGGTAAGGGCGGCCCGGTACAGCGGCCGATAGTCGATCATGTTGATGTTGTTCCGGCCATGGCTGCCGAATATGGTGCGTCCGGCCAGACTGGCCGCGCCGACGCCGTGTTGCGTGGAAGCAAACAGATAGCGCCGGACATGGTCGGGCAGCACGGCATCGCCGCCCGTGGCGACATCGCCATGGCTCAACCCGGCGTCGCCGCGCCAATATTCCGATGACGTATCCGTATAGAAGATCTGCGGCATGCCGTCCTTGGCGCCTTGTCGGTCGAGCAGGCCGCCGCTCCCGCCGCTGGCGGGATCGGTCTGTGGCAAATCGGCAAAGGGAAACAGGTGCCCGAAAGACGGTGTCGGCTGCACTGATGGTTGGCCATAACGATGATTGAACTCGCCACGTCGGCCGCCGGCAATATGGGCCAGCACGCCGTCGAATACCTGCCGACCGGCCTGATCCTGGTTCAGGCCTAGATAGAGATAAGTGCGCAGAAATCGGCCGCACTGCGACTGGCCCTCGGCAATCGCCAGATCGATGTTGCCGGCCGTCGGTGCCGCGGCATCGTAACGCAGAAAACTGGCCAGATCCCGCGTCGCCAGCAAACCGGCACCCACAACCGGGCAATCGCGGGGCGTATACAGCAGATCGTAAATCCGCCCGGCCGCGAAACCGCCTTGCAGTTGGACGTGCCCCGCATCATCGAAACGCCAATCACCGCGAGGGATCTCTATTGGATCTCCATATGGGCCATCTCTGCGCAGCAATCGTGCCCCTGCTTCGTTCGGATCGATCGGATGGACTGGCGCATGGCGGCCCAGGTCGCCCACGTGCTGATCCGTCAAAGGCAAGCCGGCGCTGTCCTTGTCGACTTGCAGGCGCAACTGCATCTGGCTCGCCGGTGTTCGTGCGGGCACCGGCACCTGGGGCGGGTTCAGACCAACGCGCAGACGCTCCGGCGATTGCGGCACGTCCCATTGCCAGCCGGCCCAGGCCACGGTCCAGCCGTACCGGAACAAGAATCCGTCACCGGCTGGCACGTCGGCGGTATCCTCTGTCCCCATGGCCGTCAGATTGAAGCGGGAGATATTGCGTTTGCCGCGGTTCGGGACCTGTGACAACAGCGCCCGATTGCCGCCGCCAATCGGCCGCAGGATGGTGACATCGCCGCTGAAATTTACGAGGCCGTCGCGATCCCGTTCCGCCAAAGACAGATCCACCACGCCCGCATTCGCCGCGTGCGCGGGATCGACCGCGTAAAGGGCGGTGGCCTCGATCCGCTCATAGGCGCCGACGTCACCGAAGGTGCGGCCGTCTTCATAGGGCTCACGACTGATGATTTCCAAACGGCTCACTGGCATGGGATCAACTTCCGAATCCGTTCTAGGCCGTAGTCACCGACAGAGTGCCGCCGGCCCACAGCGGAAGACAGGTCATCTTCACGACCGCCCCATCTGAGGTGCGGCTATACTAGGGGCTTCGACGAATGGAGGCTAATCGGTAAGAATTCTCCGTCTAACCGGTCGAGAGAAGAATGCGCGTATGTCGGCTCGCGGTTAGTTTTCCCCGAAATCGGCGCAACAAATTTATCTCTGGAGTCGGAGGTAAAGCGGTCGTCAGTTCAAATTACGGCTGGATTGAGGTGGCGATGACGGCGGGGCTGTACTACGACTTGCGTCAAATCGGACGTCATCCAGGGAGCTTCATATTATGCCCAGTCGAAAAATCGGGTTCATCGGCCTTGGGGACATGGGGCGCCCGATGGCATCCCGGTTGCTCACGCATGGTTGGTCGGTGACGAGCTGCGTCAATAAGAGTCGCGATGCGATGGATGCTCTTGCGGCGCTGGGAATTTCGGAAGTCGATAGGCCCGCCGATGTCGGCGCCGCCGCCGATATCGTCATCACCATGGTGCGCGATACCCGCCAGTCGCAACAGGTGATCTTTGGGTCCAGCGGCGCGCTCGCGGGGATGAGACGGGGTGCGAGCCTGATCATCATGAGCACGCTCAGCCCCGGCGACTGCCGCGAAATCGCCTCCAAGGCGGCGGAGCACGGTGTTTCCGTTCTGGATTCTCCCGTGAGCGGCCTGCCGCAAAGAGCCGAACAAGGAACCTTGGCGCTTATGGTGGGGGGAGAAACGGCGGTCTTGGAACAGTGCCGCGAGGTGCTGGAGGTCTTGGGGACGATCTTCCACTGCGGCGGGGTCGGCACGGGTAGTGTGGCGAAACTCGCGAATAATGCCGTCTTGATGGGCACCTTGACGCTACTGCTCGAGGCGCGCGCCTTGGCCCGCACCTATGACATGCCGCCTGAAAAACTCATGGAGATCTTCGCCAATTCGACCGCCAGCAGTTTCCCGGTTCAGAATTGGGAGGCGTTCGAAGCGAATTGGGACAATTATGTCGCGCTCCTGATCAAGGATATGGGGCTTTGCCTTGAGGCCGCGGGCGCCAAAGATGTCGGTATGCCCTTGATCAATGCCGCCGATCGGCATCGGCCCGATCAAGCTAGATAAGCAGATCCTCACCGCCCGTAATCGTCCTCCAACCGCTCGATATCGTCCTCGCCGAGATAGTCGCCGGTCTGCACCTCGATCAGGTGCAGCGGATCCGTGCCCGGGTTCGCCAGGCGGTGGATTTCGCCGAGTGGGATGTAGGTCGACTGGTCGGGGGAGAGGTCGGTCACCTGCTCGCCGCGGGTTACCCGGGCAGTGCCGCGCACCACCACCCAATGCTCGGCGCGTTGCCGGTGGCGCTGCAGCGACAAGCTGGCGCCCGGATTGACGACGATGCGCTTCGCCCGGAAGCGGTCACCTGAATCAATGTCCTGATAGTAGCCCCACGGGCGATAGACCCGGCGGTGGGCCACAACCTCGTCGCGGCCGTCGGCCGTAAGGCGAGCCACGATGTCCTTGATCCCCGCCGCTTTCGCCCGATCGGCCACGACGATGGCATCTTCGGTCGCGACGATGACCAGATCCTCGACCCCGTGCGCGACCACGATCCGGCCCGCAGCGGCATGGACATAGCTGCCCCGCACATCGTCCAGCACGACGTCGCCGCGCGCGACATTGCCGTCGCCGTCGGCCTCGCCGATCTCCCAAAGGGCGGCCCATTCGCCGACATCGCTCCAGCCCATCTCGACCGGGATGACGCCGGCGGAATCGGTGTGTTCCATGACCGCGTAATCGATCGAGTCGGCGGGCGCTTCGGCGAAGGCCTCGGCGTCGAGGCGGAGGAAATCGAGGTCGTCGCGGGCCTTTGCCAGCGCCGTCTCGCATTGGCGGACGATCTCCGGGCGAAGGCGCGTCAACTCGTCGAGATAGCGGGCCACGCGGAAGACGAACATGCCGCTGTTCCAGAGGTAATCGCCGGAGGCGAAATACGCCTCCGCCGTCGCCGCGTCCGGCTTCTCGACGAAGCGCTCGATCTCGAAGCAGCCGACCGCGCCTTCCATCGGGCCGCCCCGCCGGATATAGCCATAGCCCGTCTCGGGCCGCGACAGCGGGATGCCGAAGGTGATCAGGGCGTCCCGCGCCGAGGCTTCGGCCGCAAGCTCGATTGCCGCCTCGAACACCGCCTGATCGCCGATCACATGGTCGGAGGGCAGCAGCGCCATGATCGCGTCGGGATCCTCGTCGCGGAGCAAGAGGGCGGCCACCGCCGCGGCCGGTGCCGTGTTGCGGCCGACCGGCTCCAGCACGATCGCGCGAGTGGGGGCGCCGAGGGCACGAAACTGCTCGGCGACGATAAAGCGATGCGCGTCGTTGGCGATAACGATGGGGAGGTGAAACAGATCGTCGGCCCCAACGCGGAGCACCGTCTCCTGGATCATCGTCCGCTCGCCGACGAGGGGCAGGAACTGTTTCGGGTAATGCGCGCGCGAGAGCGGCCAGAGACGCGTTCCGGCCCCTCCCGAAAGGATCACCGGATGAATTCTGCGGGGCGCATTCATGCACCCTTGCTAACAGAACCCGTCGCATCCGCCAATCCCGCTTGGTTGATCGATATCAATGCGACGGCCGACCCCGGCGCCAGAATGGAGAGGCGATTGGAAGCAACCTCGAAAGGAGGGTGTCATGGTATTCAAATCGATCCTGGTGCATGTCGACGACCGCCCGGAGATCGCGGATCGTCTGACCGTCGCGACCACGCTCGCGGAACGGCATGATTCGCATCTTGTCGGACTGGCGGTTCGGCCGCCGATCTACGTCCCAGCCGGAACGCCGCCGCTGTTGCCGCAAGAAGCCATCGACGCCTTCAACACGCGAACGGACGAGGCGATCGCCGCCGCCAAGAACCTCTTTGAAACGGCGACGTCCGCGGCGGGACGAGGCGACCAGAGCGAATGGCGGGTCGCGGACGGCGATCTGGCGTCGGCACTTGCTCTCCAAGGCAGATATGCCGACCTAATTGTCGTCGGACAGTACGACGAAGAGAGACCCTACGGCGTGGAGGCCGATCTGGCGGACAACGTGGTCATGGAGTCCGGCCGGCCCGTGCTGGTGGTGCCCTACATCCGGACGAATCGCGAACCGGGCCGGCGCGTGCTGGTCGCCTGGAACGCCAGCCGCGAGGCGGCCCGCGCCGTGGCCGATGCCATGCCGGTGCTGCGATCCGCCGAAACGGTCGTCGTGATGGCGACGAACCCGAACAATATGGGTGACGAACCGGGTGCCGATATCGCCCACCATTTGGCCCGCCACGGTGTCAATGTGGAGGCCTCGCACACGATCTCCGACGGGCTGGATATCGGTGACGTTCTTCTGAACAGCATCACGGATCTCAGCGCCGACATGCTGGTGATGGGGGCGTATGGTCATTCGCGGTTTCGGGAAACCGTGCTCGGCGGCGCCACGCGCCATGTCCTGAAACACATGACCGTGCCGACCTTCATGGCGCATTAGGGCGCTCGGCCAACCGAAGAACGGGGTCGCGCGGGCCCGGGGAACCGGTTAACCTCGGGCTTGCGCCATGATCACGGTCTTCGGTTCCATCAACATCGATCTCGTCTTCAAGTCGGGCCACCTGCCGGTCCCGGGCGAAACCGTGCTGACTGCCGGATATGACTCGGTGCCCGGCGGCAAGGGCGCCAACCAAGCGCTGGCGGCACGCCGCGCGGGCTCGGACGTTCGCATGGTGGGCCGGGTCGGCGGGGACGCCTTCGCGGAACCCGCACTTTCCCTGTTGCGCCGGGACGGCGTCGATCTCTCGGGCGTCCTGCCGGGACGGATGCCGACCGGATGTGCCTCCGTCATGGTCGATGCCGCCGGCGAGAACGCCATCGTCGTCGCCAGCGGCGCCAATGGGGAGGTCTCGGCCGAGCAACTCGACGACATCACGTTCGGCCCCCGCGATCTCCTGGTTTTGCAGATGGAAGTGCCGCGGGAGGCAAACTGGCGGGTGCTGGAAAAGGCCCACGCCGAGGGTGCCCGCATCATCCTCAGCGTCGCCCCCGCCGCACCCGTGCCGCAGGATGCGCTGGCAGGGGTCGACGTCCTGTTGGTCAACGAGATCGAGGCACGAACCGTCGCCGAGGCGATACTCGATCCCGATATCGCGTTGGATGACCTGCCGCGCCGGCTCGCCGAGACCGGCGATCTTCTTTGTGTCATGACGCAGGGCGGTGCCGGCGCCCTGGCGGCTACCCGCGACGATGAATGGCGGGTCGGCGCCCTTGCCGTCGAGCAGATCGTCGATACGACCGGCGCCGGCGATGTCTTTGCCGGATGCCTCGCGGCGGCCCTCGATCAAGCATTCGACATCCCGGCCGCCCTCCGGTTCGCGGCCGCCGGAGCCGGACTTAGTTGCGGCGTCCTCGGTGCCCAGACCAGCTTCCCATGGGCGGAAAAGATCCGCACGGAAATGGCCGGAGTGGAACTCCGTTAGACCGCCGCAACTCACCCAGAGCGGCGGTATTATTATACCAGATCTTGTGATAGGCTGGCAGGTCCTTGGCCTACAGAAGGCCACCCTAGTCGGAGGACGCGCGGATGAGAGTCGAAGATATCTTGCGGCACAAGGGAACGGATGTCGCAACCATAAGTCCGAATGCGACGGTAATGGAGGCCGTCGAGAAAATGCGGGAAATCGGCGCCGGCGCCCTGGTTGTCTCGACGGACACGCAGCCGATCGCCGGCATCGTATCGGAACGCGATGTCGTTCGCGCCATCGCGGCCAGTGGCGATTCGAGCCTACGCGCGCCGGTCGAGACCATCATGACCGGCTCGGTCGTAACCTGCCAACCGGGCGATCTTATCACCGATATCATGACCGCGATGACGGAGAACAGATTCCGCCATATGCCGGTTGAGGACGGCGGGCGGCTGGCCGGGATCATAAGCATCGGCGACGCGGTCAAAAATCGGTTGGATGAGCTTGAGAACGAGGCGACAAACCTTCGCGCCTATATCGCGACCGCATAAAGCGGCAGCGGCGGCGACCTCGGTAGTTGTTGTCGGCGATTCAGGTTAAAAGTGTGGTTCAGTCGTTATTTTGACTTGTGTGCCCGCCGGTTTCCCTATTACCTGAATACCAAGAGGGGATTTGCGAACGCTGCTGTCTTCGGACAATGCGGAGGGCTCGCCGTGCAATCCTTAGCCGACATAGACCGTGATTGTCCGTATATCTTGCCGCTATCGATGTTTGCGTTGGAAACCTCCGGTCTCCGCAATGCACGGCTGATCAAGAATGTGCGTTTAAACAGCGTCGTTGAAATTTTCAGCGGCGAGGAAACGGGCAGCGGACAGATCGAAGTCGACGACATCGGCACCGCTTTCGGATGGCGGCGCGGGATGCTGCATCCCGATTTCTCGGTCCTGCAAAAACTGGCGCGATTGCCGAGCTATGACGTCTATAGTCTTCGGATTCTCCTTCACAAGGACGGGATCGGTCTGGCGGATTCCAGCCAGCTCGATGTTTCCGACAGAAAAAAGAACCAGCTCGACGACTACCTGCACCAGTTCACCGACCCGCTGATCGCCAATATTTACGGCGGCGCGGACTCGGAGGTCGCGGGACTCGATGACGTCATGAAGATCTTCCGAAACCCGGATGTCAGCAAGACCCGCGCCCGCCTGGGAGAGATCGCGGACAAGCTCGGGATCGGTATCGCCGAGGTACCCGGCTTTTTCGAATCCTACGGCGAGGTGTTCCTATCGATTTGCTATTACCGGCAATGCCTGGATCAGATAAAGCCGGCGATCATTGATTTCTTCGAAACGATTGGCGAAATTCGCGTCGATTGGAAACTCCGCCACGACCATCAATTGCTCAAGGTCTGCGACCAGCTCGAAACCACCGTCGGCAATCTCGCCAAACTGTTGAACGGCCGCTTCGAAATGGTCGACACGACGACCAACAAGATGTGGGACGAGTTCTCGGCCGAGCGATTCCGCGATGTCGAAAACATGATCCAGAACAACCATGTGATCATGGGCGGCGTCCTGTGTGCGCTCTCGGTGAAGATGGATGCCTGGTCGAAGCGGTTTCCGGACCGCGATGCGGGCGGCCCGATCCGCCGGGCCGACTACATCGTCTCCGACATGCGCCAGGGCTTCGAAACCCTTGGCGAATTGCGTCGGCGAGCCCTTCCAAGCGACAATATCCCGCTTTGAACCATCGCCGCGGCGACTTTCGAGTCGATCGCGCGATCAGTCCGTGAACGGCTCCTCGCCGGGCGGCGGCAATATCTCGAAGGCGTTCAAGGTAAATCCGATCAGGGTGTAGTAGCCGCAGAGAACTACCAGCTCGACCACGCCCGCATGGCCGAATTCATCCACGGCGGCCGCGTAGGTGGCGTCGTCCAGACAGTGTTCCTCATGCAGTTTCTTGGCGAAGCGGTAAACCAGCGCCGTCTGCTCATCCGCGATAACCGGCTCGGCTCCGGTGCGGATCGCCTCGACGATCGCCGGATCGAGGCCGTCCTTCTCGCCGATCGGCGCATGGGCGAACCATTCATATTGCGCGCGAATATGGCGCGCTGTCACCAGGATCGCCAATTCCCGCAAATCGCCGCGCAAGGCGCCGTCGAAGCGGAGATGCCCACCCACCCCCTGCACCAGATCGGCCAGCTCGGGCGCGTGCAGCAAGGCCTTGAAGGGGCCCCGCAAACCGCCGCGCGGACCTTGGATGATATTTTCATAAACCGTCCGCTGCGCGTCCGTCATGGTCTCGGGATCGAACTCGGATAGGCGTGTCATTTTAAGTCTCCAATATCTCGCGTCGAGCGATTCGAAGTCGCTCGAAAGGGTTCGAATTCAGCTTCGGAACTCTTTCTTAATGTATTGTGATTAGGTCGTTTTAAAGGATTTCTTTATTTCTCGACGATGTCGCGTTCGATTGCATGGCAATGCCCAAAGTCGAACGTTACGACGGCGCGGTGCTTTCGGTCACCGCGCACGACCAACCGGTGACCGTTTCCGCGACCGATACCTGTTCCGGATAAACACCCACCATCAACCAGTCGACATCGACCCCGTTGCTCGAAAACGGCAGTGCAAGACGCGCCACTCGAATACTCGGCCCGTCCTCCCTGATGCTATGGCCCCGGACCACGAAAAGCGGCTCCCCCGACCGAACGACGCGGGTGTATTCGGCGCGGGTCAGCCGCACGCTCTTCGCCTTGATATCGCTCAATCGCTTGCCGGCGACATCCATTTCCATCAATTCGACGATATTCGAACCGAATACCGAAATCTGGTAGTCGCGCCCCTCTTCCACGACCTCGACATGAACGAGATTATCGCTCCAAGGCTTGATCTCGTTGGTATCCACCTCGTCCATCGACGGCATCGCCCGACCGCCCCGGATATCATCCAGTAGTCCTTCAGCGACTCGATTTCGGCAAATCTACTTTCATTGGCCTCCATACATCGCGCTCCAGAGAGTCCTCCATGCCAAAACTCTAATTCGAACTAGTTAAGAAATCGTTCCCAATGAAGGCGGAATGCATCTTGGGGTTCGGTCCTCTATGCTGATGCCCGATTGAGACGCCGAACGGAAATGCCGATTGAAGGAAAGGCCCGGGACATGCCCGATACACTCTTGACGAATTCCAAGATCGTCGCCGCCTATCGCGAGCGTACGAAAGGATCCGCCGCGCGCGCCAAAGCGGCCCGCGAAACCTTCCCCAGCGGAATTACCCATGATTCCCGCAAGACCGATCCATACGGCATTTACGTCGAGCGCGCCGACGGGTCGCGGAAATGGGATGTCGACGGAAACGAATATGTCGACTATTTCGGCGGCCACGGCGCCTTGATCCTGGGTCACAATCATCCGACGGTCATGGCGGCGGTGCATGGCCAACTCGACAAGGGGACCCATTTCGGCGCCAGCCATCCACTCGAGGTCGAATGGGGCGGGCTGGTCAAGGAGATGATTCCCTGCGCCGAGAAGGTCCGCTTCACCTCCTCCGGAACGGAAGCCAATTTGATGGCCTTCCGGCTCGCCCGCGCCTTCACCGGCAAATCGAAACTGTTGCGCTTTCTGTGTCATTTCCACGGCTGGCAGGACCATGTGGCGTTCGGCGCCAAGGGGACCTATGACGGCGGTCCGGTCCCGGGCGTGCTGGACGGCGTGATCGAGAACGTGGTTCTGATCGAACCCGGCGATATCGCACTCATGCGGGAGACCTTGGCCGGGCGCGACGACATCGCCGGCGTCATCCTGGAGCCGACGGGTGCCAGCTTCGGCCAGGTCCCGGTCGATCGCGACTTCGTCGCGGCCCTTCGCGAGGCGACCACCGAAAACGATGCGCTGCTGATTTTCGACGAGGTGGTGACCGGGTTCCGGGTGTCGCCGGGCGGGGCCCAGGCGCATTACGGGATCACGCCCGACCTGACCTCGCTCGCCAAGATCCTATCCGGCGGCCTGCCCGGCGGCGCGGTCTGCGGCAGGGCCGATATTCTCGACCTTTTGGACTTCGAGAAAGCCGAGGAAAAGGGATTCCAGAAGATCGGTCATCAGGGGACCTACAACGCAAACCCCTTGTCGGCGATGGCGGGTGTCGCGGCCTTGAAGGAGATACTCGCGTCCGATGCCTGCCGGCGGGCCAGTGAAAATGCGGCGAAGATTCGCCAGGGCTTCAACGAGGTCTTCGCGGAGGAGAACATTCCTTGGGCGGCCTATGGCGATCATTCGGCTTTCTATGTCTTTACCAACCCGAAGGGACAACCGCTGGATCCGCTGGCCTTTGACGCCTACGCCCAGGATTTCGCCACCATACGGGATTCGGGCGGCCATCCGGCGACACCGAAATTGCGGCTCGCGATGTTGCTGAACGGGGTCGACATGACGGGCAAACCGGGCGGCACCGTGTCGGCGGCGCTCACCGATGACGACATCGCGGTGACGACGGCGGCCATGCGCGAGTCGATCAGGATGTTGCGCGAGGAAGGTGACCTTTAGGACGCAGCGACGACGGGAGCCTGGCGAAAACGGTAAATCAGCACGCCGACGATTGCGAGATTGGCGACATTGGTCGCAACACCGGTCATGAAGGCGGCAAAGTAACCGCCGGTCAGCTCGAACAGGTAACCGCCGAGCCAGCCGCCGATCGCCATGCCGCTTCCGCCGAGAAATATTATCGTCGCGGTTCGCCGGCCGATCCCCGCTATCGACGCATATTGCCGCAAGATCACCGGATAGCAGGGCAGCACACCGCCATAGCCAAGACCAAACAGCGCCGACACCAGATAAAGCGCCACGATATCCTCCACCATCACCAGAAGGCCGAGGGTCGCGGCCTGCGCCGCGGAAAACAGAAACAACGCCTGCAAACTCCCCAGACGTTCACAGACCGGGCCCAGCAACAGCATCCGCGTGATTGTCGCGGTCAATAGCATGACGGACAGCATCTCGGCCGCGCGGGCGGCGGGAAATCCGATATCCGTCACATGCGAGACCATATGTGCCAACGGCAGCGACATGGCGATACAACATCCGACGACGGCGATCGAAAGAACGACCGTCCATCCCGCCGGCGTAAGCCCGGCCACGTCTTGGGTCGCAGGCGCATCGCCCGTCGCGCCCGCCGGGGCAAGGTTCTCGCCGAGACCACGACGGCGTTGGCCGAAGAAGACGAAGCTCAGCGGAATCATCGTGCAGAACACGAAAACCGCATACCAGAAATACGTTTCCCGCCATCCCACCCAGTCGTTGAAATACCGCGCCAACGGGGGCCAGATCATCCCTGCGAGCGATTGCCCGGCGCTGACGACACCCGTGGCGAAGCCGGGACGATGGTGGAAGACCTTGACGCCGTTCGCCATCAGAGGCGAGTACATCGTCGCCTGCCCGAGCAGCCCATAGAAGAGGCCATAGGCCACCAGAAATTCCCAGGCGCCGCTCATCTGGTAGACGATCAGGGATCCAACACCGAACATGATGCCGCCGAGCAGCGCCGGCGGCCCCATGCCGGACCTGTCCAGCCAATGGCCCATGAAGATCGCACCGATGCCCGACCCGACGAATAGGATCGAATAAGCCAGCGACGGAACCGTGCGCGGCCAATCGAAATCCTGGGCGATCGGCTTCAGGGCCACGATGAGCAGATAGACGCTGCCCGTCGAAATAAACATCAACAGGAGCGACGCCCAAAGAACGAGATAGGAGTAACGCACGGCCTGCCGGCCGCCGGGTTCCGCCGTCATGCGCGGCGCGATAACCTTAGGCGGTCCGATGGATCAAATGATATCCGAAGGCGGTCTCGACGACATCGCTGACCCCGTCGACCTCCAGTTCGAAGACGGCTTCGTCGAATTCCGGCACCATCGCCCCCCGGCCGAAGCTGCCGAGGTCGCCGCCGTCCTCGCTCGACGGGCATTCGGAATGCTCTTGGGCAAGATCGGCGAAATCAACCCCGTTCGCGATTTCGGCCTGGACCATCTTGATCTGCTCCATTGCCTCTTCCTTGGTGCGCTTGGCGGCGGAGCCCTGCGACCCCTTATACATGAGCAGAATATGCGAGGCGCTTACTTGGTCGGCCATCTGTGTTCTCCCGGGCTGATTTCATCGGCGGCGGAATATAGGCGATACCGCCGGGCGGTGCATCGACTTTCGTACGAAAATAAAGCGATCGAAAGGTCTACTTCCGGCCCGCCTTGGCCAAGACCGCGTGAAGCATGACGTCGGAGCCGGCCGCCAGGTCCTCGGGCCGCGCGTTTTCCAGCTCGTTGTGGCTGATCCCCCCCTCGCACGCGACGAAGACCATGCCGGACGGACAGACATGCGACAGATTGATCGCGTCGTGGCCGGCACCCGAATAGATGTCCCGGCAACTGAGTTCGAGTTCCCGTGCGGCGTCGCGCACCGCTTGCACGCAAGCCGCATCGAAGGTGACGGCATCGCGGTGACCCGTCGCCTCGATCTCGACCGCAAGGCCGCGCGCCTCGGCAATCCGCTCACAGGCGGCCCGCATGGCATCGCGCACCGCCGCCAGGGTGGCATTGTCCGGATGACGGCTGTCGATCGAGAAGACGACCTGACCCGGAATGGTATTCCGCGAATTCGGCCGCACGCGAAGATGCCCGACGGTGATGACCGGATGCGGATCGAAGGTAAAGGCGAGTTCGTCGACCGCATCGATCATCTTGGCGGCCCCGTGCATCGCGTCCTTGCGAAGGGTCATCGGCAAGGTGCCGGCGTGGCCTTCCTCGCCGGTCACCGTGACCATGAACCCGCGCGATCCCTGGGCGCCCTCGACGGCGCCGATTTGCACCCCTTCGTTTTCCAGGATCGGGCCCTGCTCGATATGGATTTCGAAGAAGCAGTCGACCGGAAACCCGCCGACCTCCTCCGATCCATCATAGCCGATCCGTCGCAATTCGTCGCCGACACTCCGTCCCTCCGCGTCGGTCATGGAGAGCGTTTCCGCGACCGAGCGGTGGCCGACAAACGCGTTCGAACCGACACAGCCGGCGCCGAAACGGGCCCCCTCCTCGTCGGTCCAATTGACGACATCGATCGGTTTTTCGTGTTCGATACCGTGTTCGTTCAGAACATTGACGATCTCGAGCCCCGTCAACACGCCGAGAATCCCATCGAAACGCCCACCGAGCGGTTGAGTATCGAGATGGCTTCCGGTCATCACCGGCGGCGCTCCCGCATCCCGGCCGGCGCGGCGGGCGAAGATATTGCCGACCTGGTCCACCCGGACCGCGCAGCCGGCCGCCTTCGCCCATTCGACGAAAAGATCGCGCGCCTTCTTGTCGTCGTCGCTCAAGGCCAGGCGCCCGAGCCCTCCCTTCGGCGTGGCGCCGAAGACGGCCATCTCCATATGCGCGTCCCAGAGGCGCTGCTGATTCGACCGAAGCGCACTCATCGCGCCGCCTCCACGAAGGCTTCCAGCCATTTCGCGACCCGGAAGAGATGCGGATCGTCGCCCTTTCGCCCCATTAACTGGACGCCGAAGGGCAAGCCGTTCGGTCCCTTCAACAAGGGAAGACAGAGCCCCGGCATTCCCAACAGCGTCCAGGGCGCCTGAAAGACCGGGCTGCCGGTGCTCTCGAAGCCGATCGGCGCTTCTCCCGTCGCGGGGGGCACGATCAACGCTTCGTAGCCGCGCAGTAGCTCGTTGATGTCCGCCTCGATCGTATCACGAGCGTCGAGCGATCTCAGATAGTCACCGGCCTTGACCTCAAGGCCATTGGCGATCCGCTCGAGCGTTCGGGAATCCATCAAAGGCGGATCGCGGGTGACTTCCTCGGCGTAGAAATAGGCGAGACCCGCGCCGATGACATTGGTGTGATGATCGAGCGCCCCAGCGAAACTCTCCGGCAGGTCCACCTCCTCCGCATGCGTGCCGAGCCCGGCGACAAATGACTCGAAAATCGCGAAGGCATCAGGATCGCCTTCCTCCCAAGCCGGGGTGCGGCAAAAACCGAGACGCGGCGCGCCCTTCAAGGGCCGCGCCAGCGCCTCCACCAGACCCATTCCGGGATCGGCCCGCATCTCCCCGTCCCGAGAGTCGCCGACCATCAACACGTCGCTCAAGAGGGCCAGATCCTCGAGCGAGCGAGCCAAGGGGCCGACATGATCGAGCTTCCTCGAAAGCGGGCTCACTCCGGTGCAGGAGATCGAGCCGAAAGTCGGCTTGTAGCCGTGAACCCCGCAATAGGAGGCCGGCCGAAGGGTCGACCCGGAGGTCTGCGACCCGAGGCCGATCGGCGCCATGAAATCGCCGAGCGCCGCGCACGACCCGCTGGACGACCCGCCCGGCGTGCGCTCCGGATCATGCGGGTTTCGGGTCTTTCCGGGTGTCGACATGGCAATCTCTGTGGTGACCGTCTTGCCCAGGATCACCGCGCCCGCCTGGCGAAGAAGCTGTACGGCGAAACCGTCAAGCGTCGGCCGGCGGCCCTTGTAGCGGTTGCTGCCGTTCTCGGTCGGCATGTCCGCCGTATCGAAGATATCCTTAATCGCCACGGGTACGCCGTGCAGCGGGCCGAGCGGGCCGCCCGCGGCCTGGCGAGCATCCAGTTCCCGGGCGCGCGCAAGGGCGGCCTCGGGGTCGAGATAGATCCACGCTTGAACCGTCTCTTCCCGCGCCCTAATCCGATCCAGGCAGGAGACGGTCAGTGCCTCGGCGGTAATCTCTCCATCACGGATCGCCTTTACGGCTTCCGACGCGGACCATTCATATAGAGGTCTGTTTTTCATTCCGGCTCCGCCCCTTGGCGCGGCGACATCGGAGTCGCCGCGAATTCGAAGCACCGCCGGCGGCGGCGCCTTTGCATCGGGAGATTGCGGGGGAGAACAGCCGGGCGCAAGCCCTCTACGCGCTAGTCGTCGAACAAGGCGATGACGCGATAGGCGGGAAAGCCGATCCGAACGGTGGTACCGACGCCCAACTCGCTCGATAGCTCCAGCTTGCCGTCATGCAGCTCCATGATGCGCCGACTCAAATAGAGACCAAGTCCCGTCCCTTCATGTTCGCGGCTCAAGCCAAAATCGGCTTGACCGAAGGGCGCCATCACGCGTGGGATGTCCTTCTCCGCGATTCCGATCCCGGTATCGCCGATCCGGATATCGAACCGGTCGCCCTCGATAAGCCCGGCCGAAACCTCGACCCTGCCTTTCGCCGGCGTGAATTTGAGCGCGTTGCCGATAATATTCAGCAGGACCTGCTTGACCCGACGCGTATCGATGAAGAGCGCGGGTTGATTGTCCCGCACGTGGCTGATGATCTCGACGTTGGATTCGTTCGCTTTCGCCTGCATCAACCCGACGCAGCCCTCAATGAGGTCGATCGGATAGATTTCATCGTCATGCAGTTCCATCTTCTCGGCCTCGATCGCGGAGACGTCGAGAAGATCATTGATCAAATCCAGGAGATGCGTGCCGGATTCCAGGATGTGTCCCAAATATTCGATATATTGCGGGTTGCCGATCTCTCCGAATACCTGGCGCTCCATCAGTTCGGAAAACCCGATGATGGTATTGAGCGGCGTCCGCAATTCGTGGCTGATATTCGCGATGAACTCGGTTTTTGTCCGGCTGGCGAATTCCGCATGCTCCTTGGCGTCGCGCAGCGCCCGTTCGGACGACAATTGTTCGGTCAGGTCGCGGGCACTTCCGCGAAGACCTTCAAATTCGCCTGTCTCGGAATGGTGAATCGGCAAAGCCGTCATGAGGAATATACGGTCTTCGCCGTCATTGTCCTTGGTTTGGAAACGAACGTCGCGAAACGGCGAATGAAGATCTAGGTCGATCGGTTCACCGGCATCGTCCAGGAATTGACCGACATCGAGAAGCCGCCGGCCTTCCATATCCCGCCCGTGCACGGAGAGAAGATCGAATATCCGCGAGGAGATATAAGTGAATCGAAAATCGCGATCGACCTCCCAAATGAGCTCGGAGATGATATCGATGACATCGTCCAACCGGCCGCGCACACTCGTTTCGGAAGACCGGCGGGGCTCGTCGCGTGCTTCGACCGCCACATCCTTCACATGGTTGGTGTCGTTTGCCATTCGGCTTCCCAATTCGCAATCCCCGACACGCGATCGCGGCTCGAGTAGCCGATCGCGCAATGGGATTATCGGGTCAATTCGGTAATAAACTCTTAACCGGATGTCCGCCTATGCGTCGGTCTTGCCGCCCCCATGGCAATCCGGCGACGCGCGGACCGCGCCGTCCCGCGCGGCCCATTCGACCGGCGTCAAAGTCTCCATCGACAGGGCGTGAAGCGGACCCGCCAATTCTTCCCGCAGGATGCCGTTCACCGTCTGATGGCGACGGATGCGGGGCACGGCCTCGAAACTGTCTGTGACGACGACGAGCTTGAAGTGCGATTCGGATCCGGGCGGCACGCTGTGCATGTGGCTCTCGTTGATCACCTGTAGATGACTGGGCTTCAGCGCCTCGGTCAACTTCCCTTCGATGCGGGACTGTACAGTCATCGAATACCTACCCTGTTATGCAAATGCCGTCCTAACCAGAACATAGAGGCGGTTGGCGATAATTCCAATACACCACAATATTTTGTCATACATTCAAGAATTCTTGCGATATCTTGTATATGGCAATAATAATATCCACGGGTTTCGCGACCCCAAGGTGCGAGATTTCCGTCATCCGCTGGGAGAGAATCAAGCGTGTCCCGAACAGACCCAGCACAATTCGAGGCCGATCTCTTCCGCAACCTCTACCGGATACGCCGCGTCGAGGAGGAGATCATCCGACTTTACCCGAGCGACCGGATCAAGAGCCCGGTGCATCTCTCGATCGGTCAGGAATCGGTCTCGGTCGGCGTTTGCGCGGCGCTTCGGCCGAGCGACGTTGCGTTTGGAACCTACCGGGGCCATGCGCTCTACCTCGCCAAGGGCGGAAACCTGAACGCGATGATGGCGGAGCTCTACGGCAAGGCGTCGGGCGGTGCCAGGGGCAAGGCCGGCTCGATGCATTTGATCGACATGTCGGTCGGCATGATGGGAACCTCCGCCATTGTCGCCACCTCGATCCCGCAGGCGGTCGGCTACGCGCTCGCCATGAAGATGCGAGGCCGGGACACGGCGGTGGTGGTGTTCTTCGGCGACGGCGCGATGGACGAGGGCGCCTTTCACGAGAGCATCAACTTCGCGGCGCTGAAGGGGCTGCCCGTCCTGTTCGTCTGCGAGAACAACCACTACGCCATCTATTCCCATGTCGAGGAACGAATGCCGACGGTGAATCTTTGCGCGCGCGCGGAGGTCTACGGCGTCCCGGCGGAACGGATCGACGATGGCGATACCTTGAAAATCCACGAGGCCGCGGATCGGGCACTTGATGAAATCCGCGGCGGCGCGGGGCCGCGCTTTCTCGAATGCGTGACCTGCCGATGGCGCGACCATGTTGGCCCCGACGAGGACCGGGTCTGGGGCTATCGAGACGAGGCCGAACTCGACGCCTGGATCGCGCGGGACGAGGTCGAACGTCTTGGTAAGGAACTCACCCCCGATGCGCGCGCTGGGATCGAAGCAACGGTGGATTCCGAGATCGCGGCGGCGATCGATTTCGCCGAGGCAAGCGACTATCCCGAAACCCAGGAGCTCTATCACCATGTCTGCCGCTGAAGGCCGCGCCGTCACCTATGCCGATGCGCTGAGGGAAGCCGTGCATCAGGAAATGACGCGCGACGAGAATGTCTTCGTCTTCGGCCTCGGCGTCGACGATCCGAAGGGGATGTACGGCACCACTACCGGCTTCCACGAGGATTTCGGCGCCGAGCGGAATTTTGACACGCCCTTGTCGGAAGACGCCATGACCGGCGTCGCCATCGGTGCCGCACTTGCCGGCATGCGGCCCATTCACGTTCACCAGCGCATGGATTTTCTGCTTCTCTGCATGAACCAGCTGGTCAATATTGCGGCCAAGACGTCCTACATGTATGCGGGCACCTGCCATGTGCCGATGGTTGTTCGCGGCATCATCGGTCGCAGCTGGGGCCAGGGCGCCCAGCATAGCCAGGCCATTCATTCCTATTTCATGCACGTGCCGGGGCTGAAGGTCCTGGCCCCCACCACGCCGCATGATGCCAAGGGCGCCATGATCGCGGCCATCCGCGACGACAATCCGGTGATCCTGATGGAGCACCGGATGCTCTATGGCAATACCGGCGTCGTTCCCGAAGAGGACTATGAAATTCCCTTCGGGCAGGCCCGAATTCTCGCCCCCGGCGACGATGTCACCATCGTTGGCGTCAGTCACATGGTGGTCGAATGTCTTCGCGCGCGCCGCGCCCTCGCCGAGATCGGTATCTCGGCCGAAGTGATCGATCCCGTGAGCCTGGCACCGCTCGACTTGGAGACGATCGCCGCTTCGGCGGAGAAGACCGGCCATCTCCTCGTCGTCGATACGAGCTGGACCTGCTGCGGGACCGGCGGCGAGATCATCGCCCAGATGGTCGAACGCGGCGGCGAACTTCCCCGGATGAAACGCATGGGCTACGCACCGACCCCCTGCCCCACGACGCGGCCGCTCGAGACATTGTTCTATCCCAGCGGCAAGACCATCGCCGAGGCGGCCCACGGTCTCTCGCAACGCGGCGGCGAATGGCAGTCGCCGGAGATCGAAGCGCGCGAGATCGCCGAATTCCGCGGACCCTTTTGATGGACAAGGATACCCTGAGAGCAAAGGTACGTGACGCCGTCGAGGCCTATTGCGACGCGGCGCACCGGTTCGAATTCGACCCCGACGATCCTTTGGTCCGCCTTCACGAACCGACCTTCTCGACCGACGAAATCGACGCTGCGATGGATTGCCTGTTGTCGACCCGCGTCACCATGGGGGCGAAGGTCAAGGAGTTCGAAGCTGAATTCGCGGCGGCGAGCCGCTTGGCTCACGGCGTCATGGTGAATTCTGGGTCCTCGGCAAACCTGCTCGCGATTGCGGCCCTGGCGAACCAGGACGTCCGCGACACCCTGAAACCGGGCGACGAGGTGATCGTCCCCGCGCTTTCCTGGTCGACAACGGTATGGCCGCTGATCCAGCTCGGTCTGGTGCCGGTGGTGGTCGACATCGACCCTGAAACACTGAACATCGATCCCAATGAACTGGAAGCCGCGATCGGCCCCAAGACCCGCGGCGTGATGGTGGTCCATGTCTACGGCAATCCCTGCGACATGGACGCCGTGATGGAAATTTGCCAACGCCGAACACTCATTTTGATCGAAGATTGCTGTGAGGCGCTCGGCGCGGAATTCGGCGGAAAACCGGTCGGCGGATTCGGGCGCGTCGGCACTTTCAGCTTTTACTTTTCGCATCATATGACGACCCTGGAAGGCGGCATCTGCGTCACCGACGATTTCGACGACGCCGAGTTGATGCGAATCCTGCGCGCCCATGGCTGGATCCGCGAAGTCGAGGACCCGGCCCGCTGGACCGACCGTCATCCGGAGATCAATCCCCGCTTCCTTTTCGTCAATCTCGGCTACAATCTCCGGGCGACGGAATTGCAGGGTGCGATGGGATCGGTGCAACTGCCGAAACTGCCGGGATATATCGAAACGCGCCGGGAAAACGCCGGCTGGCTGGCCGATCGGCTGGCATCCCGGGCCGACCTCCTGCGCCCGCAGCGGGAAACCGCCGGCGGCCATCATTCCTGGTTCGGTTTTCCGATCATACTCGCCGCGGCCGCACCCTTCGGAGTCGAGGACATCATGGGAGCGCTCGGCCGCTCGGGCATCGAAACCCGGCCGATCATCTGCGGCAACATCGCCCGGCAGCCGGGCCTTCGGATGTATCCCCACCGAACACAGGGCGACCTCCGCCATGCGAGCCATGTCATGGAACGGGGCTTTTCGGTCGGTAACCACCAGGCGATCGATGGCGCCGCCCGCGAATTTATCGCTGCCGAGATCGAGGCGTTTCTCGACGGCGTGGGAGGGACATCGCCATGACCCGGGCCCTTATCACCGGGATCACCGGCATGGTCGGCTCCCATCTCGCCGATTACCTGATCGAGGAGACGGACTGGGACATTCTCGGCATGTGCCGCTGGCGAAGCCCGCTCGAAAATCTGGAAGCCCTGATCCCGCGCATCAATGCGGAGGATCGCATTCGGCTGCTCAACGGCGATTTGCGCGATACGCTGGCGATCAACGAGGTGGTCCGGGAAGCCGCGCCCGACTACGTCTTCCACCTGGCGGCGCAAAGCTATCCGCGAACCAGCTTCGACAGCCCCCTGGATACGCTGGATACCAACATCCAGGGGACCGTCCGAGTGCTCGATGCGCTTCGGACCACGCGGCCGGACGCAGTCGTCCATGTCTGCGCCTCCTCGGAGGTGTTCGGCCGGGTGGCGAAGGAAAACCTTCCGATCGACGAGGAAGTCGGCTTTCACCCGGCCTCGCCCTATGCGATCTCGAAGGTGGGGACCGATCTCGTTGGCCGCTTCTACGCCGAGGCCTACGATATGACGGTGATGACCACCCGGATGTTCACCCATACGGGCCCCCGGCGCGGTGACGTCTTCGCCGAGTCCACATTCGCCAAACAGATCGCCATGATCGAGGCCGAACTGATCCCGCCGGTGATCAAGGTCGGAAACCTCGACTCGCTCCGCACCATCGCCGATGTTCGAGATGCGGTCCGTGCCTACTATATGCTGGTCACGGTGAACCCGACGCCGGGCGAATACTACAATATTGGCGGAACCCATAGCTGCACCATTGGCGATATCCTGAACGAACTCCTGGCGCGCTCGCCCCGGAAAGACGACATCAGGATCGAGACCGATCCCGCGCGCCTGCGGCCGATCGATGCCGATCTTCAGGTGCCGGACACGACCAAGTTCAACGACCACACCGGATGGCGTCCGGAGATTTTATTCGAGCAGACGGTCGGCGACCTGCTGGAATACTGGCGCGGCCGAATTGCGCGCGAAGGCAACCGCTTCCTGACACGATAGATGAGCCATACATCGACATGAGTTTTTACCGGGGAAAGAGCGTCCTCGTTACCGGCGGGACCGGCCTGATCGGCAGGCCGCTCGTCGAATTGCTGCGGGAAGCCGGCGCCGCGATACGGGTGGTCTCGCTCGACGATCCCGCGAAGGCCCCCGACGGCGTCACCTTCGTTCGGGCCGATCTCCGCGAGTTCGCGAATTGCCGCGATGCCGTCCGCGACATGGACATCGTCTTCAACCTGGCCGGCGTGAAGGGTTCGCCCGCAATGGCGGCGTCGCGGCCGGCGAGTTTCCTGGTTCCGACCATCAGCCTCTCCTTCAACATGATGGAGGCGGCGCGCCAAGCCGGGATCGAACGCTATCTCTACACCAGCTCGGTCGGTGTCTACGCCCCGGCCGAGACGTTCCACGAGGACGACGTTTGGTCGACCTTCCCCTCACCTCACGACCGCTTCGCGGGCTGGGCCAAACGAATGGGCGAACTGCAGGCCGAGGCCTACCGCATCGAGTACGGCTGGGACAAGATCGCCATCGTCCGCCCGGCCCATGTCTACGGGCCGAACGACAATTTCGATCCCGAGAACGCCATGGTGATCCCCTCGCTGATCAACCGGGCGATGGGCGGCGAGGACCCGCTGACGGTTTGGGGCGACGGCACGCCGGTGCGTGATTTCATCCATGCCCGCGACGTCGCCCGCGGCATGATGTTGATGGTCGAAGAGGGCGTGAACGAGCCGGTCAATCTGGGTAGCGGCAGCGGGGCCTCCATTCGCGACATCGTCGAGATCATCGTCGCCAACCTGCCGGCCCCGCCCGAGGTCGTCTGGGACACCGAAAACCGTCCGGCGACCGGGTCCGCCTGATGGATATGGCACGGGCCAAGGCGATCGGATTTGAAACCGTCGTTAGCCTCGAAGCCGGCATCGCCGAGACCATGGAATGGTACGCCGACAACCGTGCCGCCGCGGACCGGCGCTACAACCCCTTCACGGAAACGGCATTGGCGCCGAAGGATGGCGCATGACCGGCCGCCTGCTGGTCACGGGGACATCGTGACCCGGCCCTATATCCATGTCGCCGACAACGCGGTGATGAACTCGCACATCTTTCGCGCGGCCTACGATCTGAACGTCGGGCAGGTTGTGTTTTTCAGTTGCACCGTGATGTACCCGTCGAGCGCCACCGCCCTTCGCGAGAGCGACTTCACCGGCGAAATAGCGCCCCATTATTTCGGCGTCGGCTGGACCAAGGTCTATCTCGAACGGATGGCCGAGTTCTATGCCGGTCTTGATCGAACGAAATACACCGTGTTGCGGCATTCCAATGTCTACGGCCCGCATGACAAATACGACCTGGAGCGCTCCCACATGTTCGGGGCGACGGTCACCAAGGTGATGACCGCGGAGGATGAACGCATCGTCGTCTGGGGCGAGGGCGGGGAAGCGCGCGATCTCCTGCATGTCGACGACCTGATCGACAGCGTAGAGGGCGCGCTCGACCGGCAGGTGGCCGCATACGGGCTCTACAATATCGGTTACGGCGAGGCGTTTCCCGTCCGCGACGTGGTCGCCCGCATCATCCAGGCTTCGGGGCGCGATCTCTCGATCGAATACGACCGCTCGAAGCCGAGCCTCAAGACCTCACTCTTCCTGGACTGCGCCAAGGCGGCCGACGAACTGGGCTGGCGGCGGAAGACCGCCTTCAACGACGGCATCCACGCGACCCTGGATTGGTATCGCCGCCATATGACGGACTGAGGCGAAATGCCGGCCACGAACATCCTGATTGTCGCATGGGACAGGGAATTCATCGACAAATTCGCGCGTCTTACGCTGCCCTGTCTCATGGCGAAGGGCAATCTTCCCGGCCTCGCCAAGACCCGAACGGTCCGGATTCTGCTCCATACCGACAATGCGTCACGGGCCTATTTCCTGGAATGTTTGGAACCGCTCCGCCGCTTCGCGGAAATCCAGGTACATTCGTTCGAGGACACCACGGTTGACGGCACGACGATCGAAGCCGCCTCGATCGGCCTGAACGCAGGCGCCCGGAAGCACGAAATCGATCGTCTATCCCAGTTCCACGCGATCGACCTCTCGCTGGACGACGAAGACGAAACCACGCTCTTCATCCTCAATCCGGATATGCTGATTGCCGACGGCGCGATGCGGAACGCCCAAGGGATGATCGACGGCGGAGCGGAAGTCGTCGCGACGCCCACCCTGCGGCTCTCGACCGAAAGGCTAGGTCTCGATCCCGCGCGGGACGGCGCGCCGAACGCGCGAGATATCTGCAACCTGCTGCCGACGGATTTCCACCCCACGACGCGGAACTGTCTTGCCGACAGCGATACCTTCACGCCCTACCCGGCGACGATCCTTTGGCGGGTCGAGGAGCAGGGCTGGCTCTGCCGGACATTTTTCCCCCTCCCCTTTGCGTTCCGGCCGACGGCGCGATGCCGGCGCTTCGGCAGCACGATTGACTACGACTTCGCACTCAACATGGCCTCGACACCCGAAAAGATCGCAATTCCGAGATCCTCGGACGACGTGCTCGTATGCAAATGCACGACCGAGGACTATCTCTCGACCGACCCGCAACCGAGCCAATTCAGGCGAAACGGATTGGCTCATTTTCTACTGGTCGAGACCAACCGCGCGCATCGCACGATCGCGGCGCAACCCTTCCGGCTCGTGAAGCGAGGCGAGGAGAACGAGGCGGAGGAGGCGTTGTGGAACATCGCCGAATCCCAAACGGCGGAAATTCTTGATACCGGGTACGCAACCGTCGATAAATTGATCGAGGAGCTGCCGCCGGACACCCCCGACCTGCAGACGGCGATCCGATCGCATTTCGGCGGAATCGAGGAATTCCTGTCGCCGATGCGGCGCTCCGACGGGATCGAATGAATGAGACAAGCAATTATTCTCGGCGGCGGCATGGGTACGCGTCTCGGCGCGCTGACGGCCGACCGGCCGAAACCCCTGCTCGATGTCGGCGGCCGCCGGTTCATCGACTATCTGACGGAGCATCTCGTCCGTCACGGCGTCAAACACCTGATCATTCTGGTCGGTCCGCACACGGCCGCGTATCGAGCCGCCTTCGATGGGGCGGGATTGCCGCGGGACGTCAGATTGTCCCTGGTGGCCGACGAACCGCCGGCGGGGACGGCGGGTGCGCTCCGCTATGCTTCGAATCTCCTCGATCCGGAATTTCTCCTGATCAACGGCGATTCCTATTTCGATTTTAATATCCTGGACCTCGCCACCGAACCGGGCGGAAATTGGCTGGGCCGGATCGCGCTACGTCCGATAGAGGATACGGGACGTTATGGCGCGGTCCGCTTGGATGGCGACAGGATTACCGCCTTCGGCGAGAAGTCGAGCGACGGTCCCGGACTGATCAACACCGGCGTCTATCGCCTTCGTCGCGAAATCGTCCCGATCGTCGAGGCAACGCCAAGCTCGATCGAGACCGATATCTTCCCCCACCTCGCCCAGGATGGCCGTCTCGCGGGCCGTATCTATGACGGCCGCTTCATCGACATCGGCCTGCCCGACACCTTCGCCCAAGCGCAAACCCTGCTTCCGGAATGGCGGCGACGGCCGGCCGCGTTCCTCGACCGGGACGGCATTCTCAATCACGACACGGGCTATGTCTGGCAGCCCGAGAACTATCATTGGATGGACGGGGCCGGGGCGGCCGTCAAACGACTCAACGACCTCGGCTACTACGTCTTCGTGGTGACCAACCAGGCCGGCGTCGCGCGGGGGCTTTACCGCGCGGGCGATGTGGAGAAGCTGCACGCCTGGATCAACGACCGGCTCCGCCGCGAAGGCGCTCACATCGATGCCTTCTACTATTGCCCCCACCACCCCGATATCGGCGATGGACCGCTGACCATGAATTGCGACTGCCGCAAGCCGCTCCCCGGAATGCTGCATCGGGCGATGGCGGAATGGCCGGTCGATCTCTCGCGAAGCTTCATGATCGGCGACAAGAACTCGGACATGGAGGCGGCCGCCGCGGCGGAGGTACCGACGCGCCTTCTTTTCACGGGCGGTGACATATTCGGCGCCATCGAATCCATCGCGCCGGCACTCGACCCTTGACCCTACAGTTACTGTAGGGATTACATATAAGACGAAACAGCCGAACTCTCGCGGCGTCGGAAACAGTCGAAGCGTGAATAGAATGTCTATGCATTTGGAGAACAAGATCGATCCCGTTTGCGGCATGACCGTCGATCCAGCGCGCAATCCCCCTTCGGTCCGCCATGAAGGCGAAACCTATCTGTTCTGCGGCAAGGGCTGCGCCCGGAGATTTACCGACAATCCCACCACCTATCTTTCCGGCGCATCGGTGCCCCGCGGCCATGATCACGACCACGATCACACACACCCTCCCGGCGGCTATATCTGCCCCATGTGCCCCGAGGTCTGGAGCCCGAACCCGGCCGCCTGCCCAAGTTGCGGCATGGCGCTGGAGCCGGCTGAGATCATCGCGGGACCGAGAGAAAATCCCGAACTGATCGACATGACCCGGCGATTTTGGATCGCCGCGATCTTGACGATCCCGGTCTTCGTCATCGCCATGGGCGGGCATCTACCGGGGCTGGGGCCTATGCTGGAGGGTTCATGGAATTCCTGGCTCCAGTTGGGGCTCTCGACACCGGTCGTTCTGTGGGCCGGTCGGCCCTTCTTCGAGCGTGGTTGGCGGTCGATCGCGACCTGGAACCTGAACATGTTTACCTTGATCGCACTTGGGACGGGGGCCGCGTACTTGTTCAGCCTCGCCGCCGTCCTGGTGCCCGAGGCCTTTCCCGACGGGTTTCGCGATGCGCATGGCCGGGTCGGCCTCTATTTCGAAGCCTCGGCGGTTATCATCACGCTCGTGCTGCTGGGTCAGGTCATGGAGCTTCGCGCCCGCGACCGCACCGGCGATGCGTTGCGCGCGCTTTTGGACCTGGCGCCGAAGACCGCGCGGCGCATCGGCCAAGACGGAAGCGAAGCGGAGATTCCGTTGACGGAGGTTTCGAAGGGCGATCTTCTTCGAATCCGCCCGGGTGAGAAGATCCCCGTCGACGGCGTCGTGGTGGAAGGCATCGGCTCGGTCGACGAATCGATGGTGACCGGCGAACCCATCCCCGTGGAAAAAGACGCCGATGCAAAATTAATTGGCGGAACCCTGAACGGCCGGGGCAGCCTGATCATGCGCGCGGAAGGTGTCGGTGCCGACACCATGCTGGCGCGGATCGTCGCCCTCGTCGGCGCGGCGCAGCGGAGCCGCGCGCCGATCCAAAGCGTCGCCGACCGGGTCGCCGGATATTTCGTACCCGCCGTCGCGGCGACGGCAGTTCTTGCCTTTGGCGTTTGGGCCTTCGCCGGGCCCGCCCCCGCGCTGGCCCATGCGCTCATCGCCGCGGTTTCCGTTCTGATCATCGCCTGCCCGTGCGCGCTCGGCCTCGCGACACCCATGTCGATCATGGTCGCCACCGGACGCGGCGCCCAAATGGGGGTCCTGCTGCGCGACGCGGAAGCCCTCGAGCGCTTGGAACGGATCGACACGCTGGTCGTCGACAAGACCGGTACGCTGACCGAAGGCAAACCCGCTCTCATCGGCGTCGAAGCGGCGGCCGGCTGGACGGAAGACGACGTATTGTCGCTCGCAGCGAGCTTGGAGCAAGCCAGCGAGCACCCCTTGGCCGCGGCGATCGTGGCGGGTGCCGCCGCCCGGGGCTTGGAACTTCAAGGGGTGGAGGACTTCGAGGCGGCCACGGGGAAAGGCGTCCGGGGCCGCCTTGGAACGCGATCGATCACGCTTGGGAATGCCGCCCTGATGAGGGAAAGCGGCGCCGATACGGCACCCCACGCAGCGGAATCGAAACGCCACCAGGATGCGGCGGCTAGCGTGATCTACCTTGCCGTCGACGGCGACTATGCCGGCATGCTGACCGTCCGGGACAAGATCAAGCCAACGACACCGGCCGCCGTCGAGGGACTGAAACTCGCTGGCGTGCGGCTGGTCATGCTGACCGGCGACAACAGGCGCGCGGCGGAAGCGGTTGGCCGGACGCTTGGGATAGATGAAATCGAGGCCGAAGTAATGCCGGCCGACAAGCACGATGCCATTGCCCGGTTGCAGGCCTCCGGCCATATCGTCGCGATGGCGGGCGACGGCATCAACGATGCCCCGGCCCTGGCCCGCGCCGATGTCGGCATCGCCATGGGGACCGGGACCGATATCGCGATCGAGAGCGCCGGAGTCACCCTGGTGAAGGGCGACCTCGGCGGTATTCTGTGCGCCCGGCGCCTCAGCCGCGCCGCAATGCGAAATATCCGCCAGAACCTGTTCTTCGCATTCATCTATAACGCGGTCGGCGTGCCGGTCGCGGCCGGTGTGCTCTATCCCGTCTTCGCCGTTCTGTTGAGCCCGATGATCGCGGCCGCGGCGATGAGCCTGAGCTCGATCTCGGTGATCGGCAACGCCCTCCGGCTACGTCGAACCCAATTGTAGGAGCCACACAAATGAATATCGGTGAAACGGCGAAACAATCGGGTCTTCCGGTCCGTACAATTCATTATTACGAGGAGATCGATCTGGTCGTACCGGCCAGGCGATCCAATGGCTACCGCGATTATTCCGACAACGACACCCACAAGCTTCGATTTCTCCATCGCGCGCGGGGGCTGGGTTTTTCAATCAACGACTGCCGGGCCCTCCTGACGCTTTACGAGGACGGCGCGCGCGCCAGTGCCGACGTCAAGGCGATCGCCAGCGCGCATTTGGAACGCATTGACGTGAAACTGGGTGAATTGAGATCACTTCGCCGCGTCCTCGGCGATCTGGTCGATGCCTGCGACGGGGACCACCGCCCCGACTGCCCGATCCTTGACGATCTCGCGGGTGGTGGGCGCGAAAGAGTCGATGGCGAAGCGCAATGAACGGGATCAAGACCTTTGTCGCGATCCTTCTCCTCGGCGGCGCGGTCTTCGGCGCGGTCGTCTGGTCCGGCACGGAAAAGGACGCGGCCGCGACCGTCGCACTTCGACCGGATGCGCCCGACGTGGTTCGAGCAGGCAGGCAGGTCTACCTTGAGCATTGCGCGTCCTGCCACGGCAAGAAGCTCGAGGGGCAGCCGAACTGGCGCCAGCGCCTCGCCAACGGACGCCTGCCCGCACCGCCCCATGATCAAAGCGGCCATACCTGGCACCACCCCGATACGCAACTATTCCGGATAACGAAATACGGGCCGGCCAAACTCGCCGGCGGCGACTATCAAAGCGACATGCCCGGCTATGCAGGGACACTTGCGGATGGCGAGATCATCGCCGTCCTTTCCTTCATCAAGAGCACTTGGTCGAGTGCCATCCGCGAGCGCCACGACGCCATCAATGGGCGCGCCGGTCGAAATTGATCCGCGAAAATTTTCGGTGCGTTCCGATGATCAATCGAAGCTTGCATCGAAATTCCCCGTAAGCTTGCCGGCCTTCGCCAAAGCTCCTCCATACCTAGGAAAAATCATAGTTTGAAAAATATTACCCACTGCGCCATCTTGCGTTGGGGAAATTCGTCTTTGCATCGTATTTCGATGGCAAAATTCAAGCGACGGGACAATTATTTCGCGGGCGGCCTGCCGGACAATGCCGACTCGCGGGTTTCGTCGCTTTATGAATATTGGCTGAGTATTCGGCCGACACCCGAGCGCCTGCCCGGCCGCCGGCATCTGGATCCCCTTTCCATTCCCCAATTGTTGCCGAACCTCTTCCTGCTCGATTGCGTGGGCGGGCCGGTGCGCTATCGCTATCGGCTGATTGGAACCCGCGTCGTCCAGTTTTACGGCGCCGATTACACCGGAAGATGGCTCGACGAAACGGCGGTTGGGTTCGAAAACAGCCCGGTTTCCGCCATGTTCGGGACCGTCCTTGGCGACGGCACGCCGGTATGGCACCGCGGCAAATCGATCCTCCATGCAAACAGTCGTTTCTCGGCGTTGGGGGTGGTGTAACGGATATCGGGTATTCGGGGATGAGTGGATAGGTCGAAGAGAACTGTATTTGGGAAGTCTGTTAATCGCATCTAGTGAATATCTGGTTTGTCATTGTCCAATCATCGCTAATTTTATATTTAAGCCTTATCATAGTATTTGGTCCATCAATTCTATAAATACTAGTGGATTGCTCTCCGGCGTGGGTCAATTTCGCTGTCATCGTATCTTCAGTACGAGTCACCATTACTTTTCAGTTAATTCCGCGAGCATTAATGGCAGCGAATGAACCACTGGATCGTCTCGTATATCAGACAATCTTGATCAGGCACTCTCCTCATTCGTGGAAAACCTCGACAAAGAGCCGCTGGCAGTCGATCGGGAGAATAGGTTAGTGCGGTCGCTAACTCCAAATAAGCTGCGAATTTTCTTCTCGCTGATCCCTTTCTTCCTGTTCCTCGTCTGGTTGGCAGCGTTTAAAACATATTCTTTCGAGAGAGCCATGACCCAGAATTTGCCGGTCGTATTGGGTTTCTGGGCGGGATGGGCGGCTGCAACCTACGTCCTCCTTACGCTGGTGTTGCGGGTTGCCGAAAACTGGCGTCGAAGCCTATTGGTCAGGCTCCATATCTTCGGCGCAGCGGTTTGGGTAGCCTGACGACGCGCACACGGTGGTGGAAATCACGATCGAATTGCCACCTCCCAATTACAGAGGCAATTCTCGCCTAGTCGGACCTATTTGGTGGACTGAATGGTGGACTGAAATGGGAAAACCCACAAAACCCTTGCAGAGCAAGGGGAGATGGTGACCCCAACGGGATTCGAACCCGTGTTGCCAGGTTGAAAACCTGGTGTCCTAGACCTGACTAGACGATGGGGTCACGGGGCGGGAGGTGTAATGGCAGTCGCGGCGCGGGTCAAGACGGATTTTGCGGGAAACCCGCATCGACCCGGCAGTTCCGGCATCGTTTCCCACGCCGTTCGGCGAGAAATGCCCACCGGCCGCGGAACAACCACGCGTTTTCCATCTAACATATTGAAATTATATATATATTTAACTGCGGAAAACTGGCACTTCGCTTGCATTTCATCTGGCGTATCGAGACGGCGATTTCACAGTCGCGACAATGGAGAGAAGCGAATGACAATGTTCGGTGCGGTTTCCGCCGCTTTTACCGGCCTCCGAGCCCACAGCGACGCGGTCCAGACGATCAGCGACAACATCGTCAATATGGGCACGCCCGGCTACAAGACCGGCGACATGCGGTTCAAGGAAATTATCAGCGAAGTGGCCCGGGACAAGAGCCGGACCGAGCAAACCCATATGGGCACCGCGCCGGTCTTCCAGATGTTCATCGACCGGCAGGGTTCCATCGAATTCACCAACCGTTCGCTCGACGTCGCCATTCAGGGCGAGGGCTTCCTGGTCTCGAACACTTCGGTGGACGGGAGCGGCGCGACCGAACTTACCCGGAACGGCCAGATCAGCACCCTGAACGTCAACACCGGCACCGCGGACGAGCTCTATTTGACCGATGTGAAGGGGAATTTCCTGCAAGGCTGGCCGACGGACGACACCGGCGCCTTCGTGACCGGCAGCAGTGTCAGCAGCCTCCAGTCGATGCGCGTCGACTCGGGCGCTTTCTCGATCTCCGCGAAGGCGACCTCGACCGCGCTCACCCAGGTCAACCTCGATGCCGAATCCGCGACCGGCGACACCTTCACGGCCGATATTCGTGCCTTCGACGAAGGCGGCACCGAACACAACGTCCGTTTCACCTATACCAAGACGGCCACGCTCAATCAGTGGAACATGGTCGCAACGGTCGACAACGGCACGATATCGACGGCACAGCCCATCACGCTCGTCTTCGACGATGCCGGCGCGCTGACCTCGCCGACGAGCCAGACGCTCGATTTCACCTATACCAATACCGGCGGCGGCACGGCGTCGATCGCCTTTGATCTTTCGACGATGTCGCAATTCTCAGGCGGAAACATCATCCTGGACCTCCAATCCGACGGCGCCGCCAACGGCCTCCTGGATTCGATCGCCTTTGGGGCCAACGGCGAGGTCATCGGCAATTTCTCCAACGGGGCGTCACGGAACATCTTCAAGGTTCCGCTCGCCACCGTGCAGGAGCCGAACGAATTGGCGCTTCGCTTCAACACCCATTACGCCGCGACCGACAGATCGGGCGATATCGAGCTTCTCGAGGCGGATTTGACGGGCCGCGGCACCTTCGTGCCGAGCTCGCTCGAGATGTCGACCACCGATCTCGGTCAGGAAATGGCGAAGCTGATCGCCGCGCAACAGAGCTTCTCCTCGAACGGGCAATCGCTCCGGCTGATCAACGAGATGACCCGTACGGCCATCGACCTGAAGCGACAGAATTTGAGTTCCCTCGACCGCGGCCTCCGGGCCGCGGAAATTCCCCGCGACTGACCACGGCGGCGCCTGAAAACGCCGCCGTTTTTTTTCGTCAGTCGAGCCGTGCGACGTCCTCGATCACGAGTTGCGCTTCCTCTCGTCCCTGCCAGCGATCGAGCCGGAGATGTCCTGCCAGGTGCAGCGGCCGGCCGGCGGAACGTAGGAGTGCCTCGCCATGCGCTTCATCGGCGCTCCGGAACGCGATCGCCTTCAGGCGCCCGCCCGTCTCGCCCGAGAGAAAGCAACGGGCGTGGCCCTTGCCCACCACGTCGGCCCGCGCGACACGCGCGGCGGGCAGTACGAAGCGCGGTTCCGGATTGCCCGCGCCGAATGGCGCCAGGCGAGAGATATCCTCGAGCAAGTCGGTCGTGGCGCCCGCCGGCTGAATAGCGGCGTCGATCCGCAAGAGCGGGACGACTCCCGCCGGCCCGGCCTGGCGCAACAGATGCTCGTCGAGAAAGGACCGGAGTTCGGCATCGCGCTCGGGCGCAACCGTGAATCCGGCCGCCATCTTGTGGCCGCCGCCGTCGATCAGGAGCCCCGACTGGCGGGCCGCGATGATCGCCGCGCCGAGGTCAATACCCGCGACCGAGCGGCCCGATCCCTTGCCGACGCCGTCGCGGCGGGCAACCACGCAGGCGGGCCGGTTGTAGCGGTCCTTCAAGCGGCCGGCGACGATACCGATCACACCGGGATGCCAGCCGTCGTCGGCGACGTAGACCAACCCCTCCCCCGGCCCGTCGCGCTCGACCGCCTCGATCGCGGCCTCGAGACAGGCGCTCTCGATCTCACGGCGTTCGGTATTGTAGGCATCGAGGCGCTCGGCAATCGTCCGCGCCTCGTCCGCGTCCTCGGTACTCAGGAGCCGAGCCCCGAGACCGGCCTCGCCAACCCGTCCCCCGGCGTTGACGCGAGGCCCCAGGATGAACCCTGCGTGATAGGTGGTCGGCGCCTCCTCGATCCTGGCCACATCCGCGAGCGCCCGAATGCCGGTATTGCCGCGCCGCGCCATCACCTTCAAGCCTTGGGTCACCAAGGCCCGGTTCAGCCCCGTCAGCGGCACCACGTCACAGACCGTCCCCAAGGCCACGAGGTCCAGCCAGCTCATCAGGTCGGGTTCGCCGGCATCACCGCCATAGCGCCCGTTCTCCCGAAGGCGGCGGTTCAAGGCCACGACGAATAGAAAGGCGACACCGACAGCGGCGAGATTACCGTGCGAACTGGCATCGTCGAGCCGATTTGGATTAACGACGGCGGACGAGTCCGGCAGGCGCGCCTCGGCGACGTGATGGTCGAGAACGATCACATCCAATCCGGCCGCGGCGGCGCCCGCCAAGGGGTCGAAGGCGGTGATCCCGCAATCCACCGTCACGACGACGCGGACACCCCGCTCCGCCATCGCCAGAAGTGCGGGCAGGTTGGGGCCGTAGCCCTCCTTCAGGCGGTCGGGAACGTAGATCTCGACCCGACCGCCGACTGCCTCGACGAAGCGCTTCAGCAATGCCGCCGAGGTTGCGCCGTCGACGTCGTAATCCCCAAAGATGGAAATCGGCTCGCCGGCCTTGATCGCAGCCACGAGACGATCGACCGCCAAATCCATGTCCTGGAGATGAGAGGGATCGGGAAGTTCGTTGCGAAGCGAAGGGTCGAGGAAAGCCGCGGCAGAGTCCAAATCGATCCCGCGTGCGGCCATGATCCGACCGACGATCTCCGGCAGTTCAAAACGCTGCGAGAGCGCCTGTGCCACCCGATCGTCGCCGCTCGACGCTTCCCAGCGCTTGCCCGTCAGCGAACGCTCGACGCCAAGAACCGGTGGCGTTGGCCCGGTCATTCGTCGGTCAGGAAATCCGGCCGCTTGCGTTCGAAATTGTGGGTTGCCTGGATGACCCGGACCGTCCCGCTATTCGAGCGCATGACCATCGATTGCGTGGTCGCTCCCGTCGCCGTGAATCGGACGCCGCGCAGCATCGTGCCGTCGGTCACGCCGGTTGCCGCGAACATCACGTCGCCCCTGGCGAGATCGAGGATTTCATATTTGCGATCGAAGTCGGTAATGCCGCATCGCGACGCACGCTCGCGTTCGTCGTCGTTTCGGAACAAGAGGCGCCCCTGGAACTGGCCGCCGATACAGCGCAAGGCGGCCGCAGCGAGAACGCCTTCCGGCGCCCCCCCGCTGCCGAGGTAGATATCGATGCCGCTCTCCACCGTCGAAGTGGCAATGACGCCCGAGACATCGCCGTCGGAGATCAATTGGATGCGTGCGCCCGTCTCGCGAACCGCCTGGATCAGATCGGCATGACGCGGCCGATCGAGAATACAAGCGACGACATCGGTCAGCCGCTTGCCCTTGGCGTCGGCGAGGTTCTTCAAATTTTCAAGCGGCGATTTATCGAGATCGACGACGCCCTCCGGCAGATCGCCGCCGACCGCGATCTTGTCCATATAAACATCGGGTGAATTGAGATAGCCGCCCTCCTCCGCCATGGCGATGACGGTCAGGGCGTTCCCACCGCCCTTGGCGGTAATCGTGGTCCCCTCCAGCGGGTCCAGCGCGATGTCGATCTTGGGTCCGCCCGACCCGACCTTCTCGCCGATATAGAGCATCGGGGCCTCGTCGCGCTCGCCCTCGCCGATGACGACGGTGCCGTCGATCGATAGTCCGTTCAAAGCGTTCCGCATGGCGTCGACGGCCGCCTGGTCGGCCGATTTTTCGTCGCCCCGCCCCATCCAGCGCGACGATGCCAATGCGGCCGCCTCCGTCACCCGCACCGCCTCCAGTGCGAGGTTTCGATCCATGAAACTACCGTTTCCGCTCATACGGTCCTCCCTCTCCCGCTCTCCCGTCGGGCTAGTCTATGCCATCAAAATGGCTCGATGCGAATCATCCGTGCCGGCTCGCGCACGGCGTCGAGGCGGTCGAAGGCAAGCAGCACATCGCGGATCGCCGCCTCCTCCGTCTCATGGGTCGTGAGCACGACGGGCACGGCTTCCGTCTCCGAGCGCGCCCGCTGAATGACGCCTTCGATCGAAATGGAATGATTGGCGAGCTCGGTGGCAATGCCGGCGAATACGCCGGGCTGGTCCAAGACCATGAGGCGGACGTAGTAAGCGCCGATATGTCGCTCCATCGGCGCACGAGGCGCCGCCGCCAATTCCACCGCCGGAACACCGAAAGTAGGGGTCAAGCGCCCGCAAGCAATATCCATGATATCGGCGACGACGGCGGAAGCGGTCGGGCCGGCACCGGCGCCGCGCCCTTCCAACACGGTGGGCCCAACGAAATCACCCTCCGTCACCACCGCGTTGAAGACACCCTCGACGGCGGCGATCGGCGCCGTCACCGGCACCATGGCCGGATGGACCCGCTGCTGAATGCCGTGCTCGGTCCGCTCGGCGATACCGAGAAGCTTGATGCGATAGCCAAATTCGCCCGCATATTCGATATCGTCGGAGGCGATGTGACGAATGCCCTCGACATGAACGCCGCCGAAATCGACCTCTGTTCCAAAGGCGAGGCTGGTCAAGATGGCGAGCTTATGGGCGGCGTCGACACCATCTATATCGAAGCTCGGATCGGCCTCCGCATAGCCCAGTTCCTGCGCTTCCGACAAGACATCGTCGAAGGCGCGGCCGGATTCGCGCATGGTCGTCAGGATATAATTGCACGTGCCGTTCAGGATACCGTGGAGACGATCCACCCGGTTCCCCGCGAGACCTTCCCGCAACGATTTGATAACCGGGATACCGCCGGCGACGGCCGCTTCGTAGGCCATCGTGACCCCGGCCTTCTCGGCAACCCGGGCAAGCTCCGTTCCGGCGAGCGCCACCAGCGCCTTGTTGGCGGTCACCACATGCCGCCCGGCGCCGATCGCGGCATCGCAGATGGCGCGCGCCACGTCTTCCCCGCCGATCAGTTCGACGACGATATCCGCTTTGGCCTCGGCGGCCATTCGTACCGGATCATCGAACCAGGCAAGTCCCGACAGATCGACGCCCCGGTCCTTGACTCGGTTCCTCGCCGATACCGCGACAACCTCGATCCGCCGCCCCGTACGTAGCGCCACCAGATCCGCTTGCCGGTTCAAAAGCTCGATCACGCCCGCACCGACCGTCCCCAGACCGGCAACCGAAATCCTTATTGCAGCGCTCATCCGGCCACGGCTTTCGCGGAAGTGTTGACGCCCGACGCGGATAGAAAATTCCTAATATTGCGCACGGCCTGACGCGTACGGTGCTTGTTTTCCACCAGCGCGATACGGACGAACCCCTCTCCATGTTCGCCGAATCCCACGCCCGGCGAAACCGCGACCTCGGCATGGCTCAGCAACAGTTTCGAGAATTCGAGGGACCCCGCCTCCCGAAACGCCGGCGGCAGAGGCGCCCATGCGAACATCGTCGCCGCGGGGCTCGGAATCTCCCATCCGGCGGCGGCCAGCCCCTCGACCAGAACGTCGCGGCGGCCGCGATAGACCTCGCGGATTTCATCGATACAGTCCTGCGGGCCGTTAAGCGCCGCCGTCGCGGCGACCTGCACCGGCGTGAAGGCGCCGTAGTCCAGATAGGATTTCACCCGCGCCAAGGCCGAGATCAAGGTCTTGTTGCCGGCCGCGAAACCGATCCGCCATCCGGGCATCGAATAGGTCTTGCTGAGGGAAGTGAATTCGACCGCGAGATCGCGCGCACCCTTGACCTGGAGAATGGAGGGCGGCGGCGTGCCGTCGAAATAAATCTCGGCATAGGCCAGGTCGGACAGAATGAAAATCTCGTGGAACCGGCAAAAGTCGACGATCTCCTCGTAGAAATCGAGATCGACCATTTCCGCCGTCGGGTTGGAGGGATAATTCAAAACCACGGCGAGCGGTTTGGGGATGGAATGGTCGACGCCGCGCTGCAAGGCGGCCATGAATTCGCGGCGCTTCTCCGGCGTTCCGATATAGGCGGGCAAATAGCGGACGGCCCCGCCGGCGATGATGAAGCCGAAGGCATGAATGGGATAACTCGGATTGGGCGATAGAACGATGTCACCGGGACTGGTAATGGCCTGGGCGAGGTTGGCCATGCCTTCCTTCGAACCCAGCGTCACCAGAACTTCGCTTTCGGGATCGAGCGTGACGTCAAACCGGCGCTCGTAATAGTTCGAAAGCGCGCGGCGTAAGCCGAGGATTCCCCGACTGTTTGAGTAGCGATGCGTGCGGGGATTGCGGGCCGATTCGACGAGTTTCTCCACGATATGCGGCGGCGTCGGCGAATCCGGATTTCCCATCCCGAAATCGATTATATCCGCCCCCCCGGCGCGGGCCGCCGCTTTCATGTCGTTCACTTCCGCGAACACATAGGGCGGCAGCCGCTTGATCCTGTAGAATTCGTCTTGCATCGTCGTTGGAATCCGTGGCGGGCGCTAAGATTTTTCGAGGTAATCGATAAAGATTTCCGCGCGCCGGTTATGCGCCGCACCCGTCGACAAGGTTTCCGCGTAGACCGGGTTCCGGTCACCTTCCGCGACCGCTTCCACGAGATCGGCCGGAACACCCTGGCGCACCAGCTCCGCCGCCACCGCGTTGGCCCGTTTCAAGGAAACCTCGAAATTGATCAGGCCCCGACGCTCGCGATCCAGCGTCTTGGCGCCGAGGCTCGAATGTCCGACCACCCGGACACGGCCACCGGTTTGATTGAATACTTGCGAGACCGCCTTCAAAACCGAGCGATCGCGCTTCGTAAGCCCGGCCGACCCATCTGCGAAATAGATCGTGCCGACCTGTATTGTCTTGGTCTCCGCGGGATATTCGGGGCTGTCCGTCGCACCCAACCGAGCGGCGGGCGGCGGCGTCACGGTGGCGACACGGCCGCCCCCGGGACCGCGCAGGGGTTCCGCCCTGGGCGCCGAGCGCGGGCGTTCGACGGGATCACCGACCGGTGTCGCGAAACGTCCGGCGGTCCGCCGCGGTCGCAGGCCCGACGACGCAGGCCGTCGCGTCACAACCCGGCGTTTGACGGGAACGGGCTGGGGTGCCGCGGTCGCGGGGGGAGCTACCGCGCGGTGGGTAACAACGGGTTTTGGGGGCGCTGTCGCGGCGGGCGCAGGTGCGCGCACCGGCGCGGGCGGGCGGAGCGCGGTTCTCGGACTCGGTGGCGGCGGCGGTGGAGCGATTTTCGCGGGCGCCGCTAGTGGCGCGCGAACCGAGCTAGGGCGCCGCAAGGGCGGCGGCGGCACAACCCGCGAATTGCCCGCCACATCCCGTGACGCCGCCGGTGGCCGGATGGGTGCCGGTGCCCGCCGGGGCGTCGCCAAGGTGCGTGTCGAAGGCGCCGGCGACCGCGCCGCCGTTTCGGCGCGCCGAGCACCCGCCGGGCGGGCCTGACCGCCGAACACATTGCTGCTCTGGCGGAGCTGTTGATCGGTATAACGCGCGTTCTGCGTATCGGCGACCAAACCGCGGGAAATGTTCTTCGTCCGCGCCTCGATCGAAGGACGCTTCGGACGCTTCGGCACGGAACCAAGCTTGGGGTATGATTTCTGCTTCCTGGGATCGTCGCGGGTCGTCATCGGTTCGCCCGCGACTTTCTCGTCGTCGTCTCCGAACCAGTTCATCGGGTTGAGATTTTCCATAAATCCGCCCGATTTTTCGTCATTGCCGCTGCAAGCTACAAGACTGGCGCCGAGCAACGCCACCACGACACCGCGCGCGGCCTTTGCGGCGACCTCCCGCCAACCCAACATATTCCGATTAGCTTGGTGATCCGCCATGGAAACCCTCAATATCTTGTGGCCGCGAGACCATGATGAGTCGTTTATATATTCTGTCATGTTGTCTCGCCAGTCTTCATGCTAGATGATGTCCCGCAAATCAATAGGAGATCGATCGCAAATCGTCCGAGAACGGAACTATCATCGATCTCGGCGATCGCGACTGCCGAGGGCCGCGAAATAAGCTAAATTCGCGGCCGCTGACAGATTGATACCATGACAGAAAAAACACCGGACGACGCCTCGCCGCCGGACCCGGCAGAATACACGGCCGCCATGACGGAGCTCGCCGAGGCGGGCCAACGCGTCATGCGGGAGTTCCTTTCGCGTCAGGCGCCGCCCAACGGCCCGATCGACCCGCTGAATATCGCCAACGCCTTTACCGAACTTACCCGCCGCATGATGGAAGACCCGGCGAAATTGGTAGAGGCGCAACTATCCCTTTGGCAAGCCTATAACGACTTATGGCAGGACAACATGCGCCGCCTCGTCGGCGAGGGAACCGGATCGGAAATCAAGCCCGAGAAAGGCGACAACCGGTTCCGCGACGAAGCCTGGAACGACAACGGGCTCTTCGACTTCATCAAGCAATCCTATTTGGTGACGGCGCGCTGGATCCAGAACACCGTCAACGAGGTCGACGGTCTCGACGAGCAAACGGCCAAGAAGGTCGATTTCTATACCCGTCAATTCGTCGATGCGCTGGCCCCGACCAACTTCGCGATGACGAACCCCCAGGTCTTGCGAGAGACCATCGATTCGAAGGGCGAAAACCTGGTCAACGGCCTCCGCAACTTGCTAGGCGATCTAGAGCGCGGCAAGGGGAAGCTCCGCATCAAGATGGTCGATGACGATGCCTTCTCGGTCGGCGAAAATATCGCGACATCACCGGGTAAGGTCGTCTTCGAAAACGAATTGATGCAGCTTCTGCAGTTCTCTCCGGCGACCGAGACCGTGGCGCGGCGGCCGCTCCTTATCATCCCGCCCTGGATCAACAAATATTACATTCTCGATCTCCGCGAAAAGAACTCCTTTATCAAATGGGCCGTTGAACAGGGGTTGACGGTGTTTTGCATCTCGTGGGTCAATCCGGACGAACGGCTGGCGGCGAAATCCTTCGAGGACTACATGACCGAGGGCCCGCTGGCCGCCCTTGACGCGATCGAGGCGGCGACCGGCGAGCGCGAGGCGAACCTGATCGGCTATTGCCTCGGCGGCACCCTATTGGCGGCGACGCTCGCCTATATGACGGCTCATGACGACGCCCGCGTCGCCTCGGCGACCTTCTTCACCAGCATGGTCGATTTCGAGGAGCCGGGCGAACTCGGCGTCTTCATCGACAAGGAACAGTTGGAACATGTCGAGGCCATCATGTCGGAGCGCGGTTATCTCGACGGCGGCGAGATGGCGACGACCTTCAATATGATGCGGGCAAACGACCTGATCTGGTCCTTCGTCATCAACAATTATTTGCTGGGTAAGGACCCCTTCCCTTTCGATCTCCTGTATTGGAATGCTGATTCGACCCGGATGCCGGCTGCAATGCACGGCTATTATCTGCGCCGGATGTATCTTGAGAACCAATTGGTGAAACCGGCCGGGATCGAGCTCAAGGGCACGCCGATCGACCTCTCGGTGATCGAGACCCCCTCCTTCATTCTTTCCACCCGAGAAGACCACATTGCCCCTTGGAAATCGACCTACGCCGCGACCCAATTATACAAGGGCCCGGTGACTTTCACGCTGGCCGCTTCCGGCCATATCGCGGGCGTGGTAAACCCGCCGGAGCCGGAGAAATACGCCCATTGGAGCAATCCGAAGAAGCCGAAGGACCCCGAGGCCTGGCTCGCCGGGGCAACCGAATATGCCGGTTCCTGGTGGCCCCGCTGGCGAAAATGGTTGCAAAAACATGATGGCGGAAAGGTACCCGCCCGCGAACCGGGAGACGGCGACCTGACCCCCATCGAGGACGCGCCCGGCCGCTACGTCCAGGTCCGGACCGAGAGCTGACCCCCCCCCCCCCTATCAGGGTCGCTTGCAGCTACCCGCGATCACCTCGTCACCGGCCGGGCCCTTGATCAACGTCCAGATTTGTTGATCGGAATCCAGGATCTTCCAGATCCGCAATTCCTTCGCGGGGCAAATGAGACGCAGGATGGCGAGCCGCTCCATCCCGCTCCGCTCCTTCAGTTTGCGGGCCTCATCCGCGTCCGGCACCCGAATGTCGATCTTGATCTCTTGTTTATCCGAAATGCCGACGCCCTCGACCCGCCAGTCATGGCCGAGTGGATTATCGGCGAAATGCTGAATGAGCCATTCCTGCGCCCAAGTGGCGCGCATGACCCGGTCGTCCTCGTCACAGGCAACCACGAACGAAAGGACGAACGCCAAAACCATCAAGGGCGATCTAACCATATTGCCTTTCGTTCCTCTGCCGATGTGACTGGCAGCCTTGTATATATTCGACAATTCCCGTTCCACCGTAAACCCATTGGTCGTCCGCCGTGGATTCGGTCTATGGTCGGGAGACCGAGACAAGCGTGCCAAGACGAAAGGAAAGACCATGAACGGCTTCGAAGTTCTGGGGACCAATCATACGAGCTTCACGGTATCGGATCTCGACCGGAGCTGCGCCTTTTTCGTCGACGCGCTGGGTTTCGAGGTCATCTCGAAGGCACCGCGCGATCCGGCATTGATCGAGAGCATCACCGGTGTTGCGGGCGCGGATATCTTGGTCGCCTACATACAAGGGCCGGGGCATCGCCTGGAGTTGATCCAATACCTCGCACCGGCGGAGCGAGCGCAAGTGGATTCGCAGCCATGCGACACCGGATTCGCGCATATCGCCTTCGATGTCACCGATGTCGAATCCGCGATGGCCGCCGCAAGGGTTCATGGCGTGCGGCCGATCAACCCGCCGACACGGATCGACAAGGGTCCGAACGCCGGGAACCGCGTCGTCTATCTCCGCGACCTGGATGGCGTCACCATCGAATTTATCGAGAAGCAGGCCTGACCGGCCTAATTATTCTGCGGCGTCGGCCCGGCCGAGGTCGACTCCCGGCAACACCCGGCCGATCCCGCGGCGAATGAATCCCTCGCGCATTTTATGACCGTTCCCCGCATGCGCCACCATGGCTTCCGGTGGCGTTGGATCGCTGACCTCCGGCCAGTGGCCCGGCTGCGGGCCCGCCCCTTCGTCGGCGACCGGCAGCGGCACATCGTCCTCGATCGCCGGCGGCTTCAGGATTTCCATACAGTCCCAGGACGCTTCGAGCGGAATGTCGTTCGGATCGAAGAAATAGATCGACCAGATTGTGCCGTGATCGACGGCGCCGCTGACCTCGAACCCCGCCGCTTCCAGCTTATCCTTCAATTCGAAGAGCGCTTCCTTGCTCTCGACCGTAAACGAGACATGGTCAAATCCGAGCGGCGCCGATGTCGGCTCGCCGTGGAACTTGTCGCGGCGCATCGGACTGGCGCCCTCATATTCGAAGAAGGCGATCTGGCCCGTGCCCATCTGGAAAAAGTAGTGCCGATAGCCGACATGGCCGACGCCGGCGCACAGCTCCATGCCCAGAAGGTCGCGGTAATAGCGAGCCGTCTTGGTCATATCGTCGGTGATGAAGGCGAGGTGATTGAGTCCCTTGATCCGCATGACGCATCTCCTTGGATTTCGCCTTAGATGGTAACCCAGGCGCGGGGGTCAACAAAAATCACGTTTTCGAATCGATCAACCGAAGCAGTGCGTCGAACCCGATAAGGTAGGAATCGATGCCTAGCCCAGCCACCACACCGTCCGCCGCGGGTGCGGTCACCGAAACGGTGCCGCGTTTCTCGATATTGGTCATATGTACTTCGACATAGGGCAAGTCGTCGCCGACACCGAGAAGACAGTCGCGCAGCGCCGCCCCCTCATAGGTAAAGCCGGCGGGGTTCATGAGCAGGCCGTCGACGCCGTCCCTCACCGCCTGATAAATCCGGCCGATCGCCTCGCCCTCGAGGTTGGTGTAGACGATCTCAATCTCCACATTTCGGCCGGCTGCATGATCGCCGAGCAGGGCGTCGAGTTCCGATGCCGTCGTCGTACCGTAATATTCCGGCTGCCGGCGGCCGAGCCATTCCATGTTCGCACCCTGTAGAACCAGCACCTTGGTCATCGCGGAAGCCCCTCTCCTCGTCTGGCCAGAAGTGGCCTGGAAGGTATATCTCTAACGGCGCGAGGCGGCGCAATCCAGCGGTGCGGCGAGAATGAAGATTTTGCGATGACCAACACGCTCCTCACTCGGCACGACCCGGCTGAAGCCAACGCCTTTCACAAGGCGGGGCTTTGGGGCGCAGAGACGCATTTCCGCCTGATGGCCCGAAACGCCGAGCGCCGGCCCGACGCCTATGCGATTCGCGACGGTGCGCGCCGGCTCACCTGGTCCGAACTTGCCCAATGGGTCGAGGCGATGGCCGCCGACTTCGAGCGATTGGGTCTCGTCGCCAACGACCGTGTCTCACTTTGGATGTCGAACCGGATCGAGGCGGTGGTGGCCTTTCTCGCCTGCTCGCGGAACGGCCTTGCCTGCAATCCCTCGCTTCATCGCAGCTATACGGTGGACGAGATCGCCGGCCTGCTAGAGCGGATCAACGCGAAGGCTGTCTTCGTCGAGGACGCCTGGGGCGCCGACGCCGACCGGCACGACCCGGTCGCCACTTTATCCGGCCTTCCTCAAATCAAGAAAGTCTATCGTCTTCCCGCCAAGCGCGAGCCCGGCACCGACATGCCGGGACCGGGCGACGCCGCGACGGCGGGCAAGAGCGATGAAAACCCAGATTCGATCTGCTACCTCGCCTTTACCTCGGGGACCACGGGCACCCCGAAATGCGTGATGCATTCCGACAATACGCTGCTGGCCAACGCCCGCGACATGGTGCGCGACTGGGGCCATGACGAGAGCTCGGCCCTGTTGTCGCTGAGCCCGCTGAGCCACCACATCGCCTGGGTGGGGGTGGCGCAATGGCTATTGTTCGGCGGCCAGCTCATCACCGACGACCCACCGGCCGGCGCCTCCAAGCTCGATTGGATCCTCGAGACCGAGCCGACCTATGTCATGGGTGTTCCGACTCATGCGATGGACCTGCTGGCCGAAATGGCGACGCGCGAGGTCGCGACCCTGGGGACGGTTCGGGTCTTCTACATGGCGGGCGCCCCCATTCCGCCGACCACCGCCGAGACCTTCGTGGCGATGGGGGTGACGCCGCAGAACGTATACGGCATGACCGAGAACTCGTCGCATCATTACACCTGGCCGGACGACCCGCAGGCGACCATCTGCGAGACCTGCGGCAAGGGCGGCAAGGCCTACAAGGTCGGGATCTTCGATCCGGAAAATTCCGACATCGAGCTCGGCCCCGGCGAGGTCGGACATATCGCCGGCAAGGGGGCCTGCCTGATGCTCGGCTATTTCGATAATCAGCGGGCGACCGAGAATTCCTTCAACAAGGATGGTTGGTTCCTCTCGGGCGATCTGGGGTTGATCGACGATAACGGCTGTCTTCGCTTTGTCGGTCGGCTGAAGGACATCATCATTCGCGGCGGCCACAACATCCATCCGAAGAAGATCGAAGACCTGGCGATCAAGCACGCGGGGATCGAGAAAGCCGCCGCCTTCCCGGTTCCGGACGAGCGCCTGGGCGAGAAAGTCTGTCTTGCGGTCATGCCCTCTGACGAAATGCCGGAAGGTTTGGCGCTCCTGGATCATCTCTTCGAGGCGGGTCTTTCGAAATATGACATGCCGGAATATTTGATCGAAATGCGCGAATTTCCGTTGACCGCGAGCGGCAAGATCCTGAAACGCGAGCTCGCAGAATGGGCGAAGACGGGCAAGCTCGATCCCGATCCCATCCGCTTCGTCGCACCCAAGGAGAATTGAGCCATGGCCGTGGAACTGAGCCGCAGGCAGGAATTCGCGATCATCACCCTCAATCGTCCCGAGGCTTTGAACGCTCTTAGCTTCAAGATCGTGGACGAGATCGGTAAGGCGATCGACGAAGCGGCGGCGGGCGATGCGCGCGCCCTCCTCTTCACCGGGGCAGGCGACCGCGCCTTCAGTGCGGGTGCCGACATCACCGAATTGATGGGCCGGGGGCTCGGCGACCAGAAGGCCGGCGCCATGCGGGGGCAACGGACCTTCGCAAAGCTCGACCATATACCCCAGCCCTCGGTCGCGGTGATCAACGGCTATGCCTTCGGCGGCGGCATGGAATTGGCGCTCGCCTGCAATTTCCGGCTCGGCACCGCCAACGCCAAGGTCGGCCTGCCGGAGATCAAGCTCGGCCTGATCCCCGGCTATGGCGGCACCATCCGCCTGCCGCGCCTGATCGGCGAAGGCCGGGCGCTGGAACTGGTCATGACCGGACGCACCGTCGAGGCCGAGGAAGCGGAACGGATCGGCCTGGTCAATCGCCTGATCGAGGGCGACCCGATCGAGGCCGCGATGGCGTTCGCCCGTGAATTCACCGGCTATTCGATGCCGGCTTTAGGGTTGGCGCGGGAGTCGGTGATGCGCGCCCTCGACGTGCCCGTATTGGAAGGTTTGAAGATCGAGGCGGATTTGAACACGCTCGCCTTTCAGACCGAGGATTCGCTTGAAGGCATGAACGCCTTCCTGGAGAAGCGTAAGCCAAAGTTCAAGGATCGCTGATGAAAGACGGCGCCGTCATCGTAACGGGGGCAAGCCGCGGCATCGGAGCCGCGGTTTCAATGGCACTTGCCGATCGGGGTTACCTGGTGGCCGGACTCTCACGGACCGGCGACGCGCCCTCGGGGGCCGAAGACCCCGGGAAATTCCTGCTCCGAAAATGCGACGTCACCGACGAGACCGCGATCCGCGAGAGCTTCGCCTGGGTGGCCGAGGAAGCGGGCGGCATCCGCTGCCTGATCAACAATGCGGGCCTTCATACCAATGCCCGCAGCGCCGAACTGACACTTGAGGGCTATAACGAGACGATGGCGATCAACGCGACCTCGGTGATGTTGGGGAGCCGAGAGGCCTTTCCCTATCTCGAGGCGCGGGGCGGTGGGCTGATCATCAATATGGGGTCCTTCTTCGACAAGATCGGAGTGCCGCAGAACCTCTCCTATTGCGCCTCGAAAGCAGCGGTGGGGGCGATCACGCGCTGTCTTGCGGTCGAATGGGCGCGCTTTGGCATCCGCGTGGTCAACCTGGCGCCGGGATATATCGCGACCGACCTCAACAAGGATTTCCTGGCACAGAAACGCCAGCGGGATTTTCTCGCCAGCCGAATCCCGACCGGCGCCCCCGGTACCGCCGAGGATGTGGCACGCATGATCGGGGCACTCCTCGACGAGGACATCCCCTATCTGACCGGCGAGACGATCTACCTCGATGGCGGGCAGAGCATCAATCATTAGGGGGTAGCTGGGTTTCTTATCGCTATCAGAGGAACTGAAACCAAACAGATGCAAGTCTTCGAACGCCTGAAAGCGACCCTCGACCTCCCGGAGGAGGAAATGCTGCTCCTGGAGAGTGTCCGGCAATTGGCGCGGGACCGGATCGCGCCCGCGGCGGCGACGCACGACAAGGAGGCCAGTTTTCCCTGGGACAACGTAAAAGGCATCAACGAGCTCGGCCTCAACGCCGTCTTCATACCGGAAGCCTATAGCGGGGCCGGGATGTCGTTTGCGGTCTATCTCGAATGCGTGAAGGAGATCGCCGCCGCCTGCGCTGCCACCGGCATCATTTGGGCGACCAATTACCACGCCATGAAGCCCGTGATCGACTTCGGGAACGAGGAGCAAAAACGGCGCTGGCTGCCGCGCCTGGCGGAAGGCGCTCTCGCCTCGCTTTGTATTACCGAACCCACGGCCGGTTCCGATGCCACGGGCATGCGTACCAAATTCACGCCGGACGGCGACGAGATCGTGATCGACGGCGGCAAGACATTCATCACGAATGGCGATGTCGCGGATTTCCTCGTCCTGTTCGGAAAATGGAGCGAGATCGACGACCCGAAACAGGCGATCACGCTGCTGGTCGTCGAGACCGATAAATCCGACGTCACCACCGTCGGCCTCGAGGACAAGATGGGCCACCGCGCCTCTTCGACGGCGACACTTGCCTTCGACGGCACCCGGGTGCCGCGTGCCAATCTCATTCACGAACCCGGCGACGGTCTGAAACTGTTGCTGGCCTCCCTCAACAAGTCGCGCCCCAGTGTCGCCGCGCATGCGCTCGGCATCTGCCGCGCCGCCTTCGACGATGCCGTCGCCTATATCAATCAGCGCCAGCAGTCGGGCCGCAAGATCATCGAGTTCCAGGGCATTCAGTTCCTGCTCGCCGATCTGGCGACCGATCTCGCGATGGCGGAGGCCTTCCTAGCGCATCTGGCACGGATGATCGATGCCGGCGCGCCCGATTTTTCGACCGAGGCCTCGATGGCGAAGATGCGCGCCTCCGACCTCGCCATGCGTATCACCACCGAAGCGGTGCAGCTCCACGGCGGCTATGGGTATGTGAAAGATTACCGCGTCGAGCGTCTGATGCGCGACGCCAAGATCACCCAAATTTGGGAAGGCACCAATCAGGTGCACCGCCAACTGATCGGCCGGAGTTTTTTCGAGAAGTGACGGTCGCGCCGCGGCCCCATAGGAGGAGAGACCATCATGACCGCGAAGAAACTCATCAACCCGCCCTCGCCCCGCGCCGGCCAGGCGGCTTTCGCGCAGGCCGTCCAGGTCGGCGAGACGATCTATGTTTCAGGCCAAGTGGCGCAGGACGCCGACGGCAACGTCGTCGGCATCGACGACATGGCCGCGCAGTCCCGCCAGGTCTTCAAGAACATCGCGGACGTGCTGACCCATGCGGGTTCGTCAATGCGGGACGTCGTGAAGATCACCTGCTACGTCTCGGATATGAGCCGCTACGGCGAGTATGACGCGGTCCGCCGCGAGGTCTTCCCCGACGCGGCCATCGCCAGCGCCACCGTCATCAGCCCCGGCTTCGTAAAGGAAGGCTGCCTGATCGAGATCGAGACCATCGCGGTGACGGGGAGCGGGGTTTAGAACGCCCTCACCCACCTTCCATCGCCCGCCATATTTTCTCCGCCGTCACCGGCATCTGAAGGTGCGTCACGCCATAATCTCGTAAAGCGTCGACGATGGCGTTGACGATGGCGGCGGGCGCCGGGGTGGTGCCGCCTTCGCCGCCGCCCTTGGCACCCATCAGGTTGGTTTCGGTCGGGACCTCGTTGTGGCCGACCGCGAACATCGGAAAATCGTCGGCCCGTGGCATCACGTAATCCATGAACGACCCGGCGAGGAGCTGTCCCGTCTCGGGGTCATAGACCACCTCCTCCCAGAGGGCCTGGCCCACCCCCTGGGCAATCCCGCCATGGACCTGCCCATCGACGATGCTTGGATTGACGACCGTGCCGACATCGTCGACCGCCGCGTAGCGAATAATGCGGACGGCGCCCGTCTCCGGATCGATCTCCACCTCGGCGACGTGACAGCCATTGGGATAGGCCGGCATCGGCCTATCGATCAAAGCGGTCGCGCGGAGCGGGCCTTGCAGATCGTCCGGCACATCATCGCCTGCGGCCGCCGCCGCCACGTCGAATAGATCCGTCTCCCGGTCGGTACCTGTGACGCGGAACTTCCCTTCCGCGAAGACGACATCCGCCTCGGCGCATTCGAGGATATGGGCGGCGATCCGCCGGCCCCGATCGACGATCTCGTCCCGTGTCTGGGTGAAGAGATGGCCGCCGACCCGCATCGTCCGAGCCGAATGCGAGCCCGAGCCGTCCTTGACGAAGGCGGTGTCGCCATAGCGGAAATCGACACATTCGAAGGGCACGCCGAGGAAGCTGGCGCCAATTTGCCGGAAGGTCGTCTCGTGGCCCTGGCCGCTCGACTGACTGCCGATGATCATCTCGACCCGGCCCTCGGGCAGGACCTCCATCACGGCGCGTTCGAGCGGCCAGCCGGTCGAGGTCTCGACGTAATTCGCGATGCCGATGCCACGCAGCCGGCCGGATTTCATCGCCTCGTCACGGCGGACCTCGAACCCCGCCCAATCGGAAAGGTCGAGCACCATGTCCATGCTTTTGTGGAATTTGCCGCTGTCATAGGTGACGCCAAGCGGGTTGGTGTAGGGCAAGGCGCTTTCGGGCAGAAGGTTCCGGCGGCGAAGCTTGACCCGGTCGATACCGGTCTCGCTTGCGGCCAGGTCGACCAAGCGCTCCAGCACGAAGATCGCCTCGGGACGGCCGGCCCCTCGATACGCGGTCACCGGCGAGGTATTGGTCCAGACCGCCTTCGTCACCACATCGGCAAGCGGGATGTCGTAGAGACCTGTGGTCACGGTCGGCCCCCGTGCAATCGGGACGAAGGACAGAGAATGCGTGCCGAGATTGCCGAAATTCTCGGTCCGCATGGCGAGAAAGTTGCCGGCGGCGTCGAGCGCCAGTTCGGCCCGCGTAATGAGATCCCGGCCGGCATAATCGCCAAGTCCCATTTCGGCCCGCGTACCGACCCATTTGACCGGCCGGCCGAGACGCTTCGCCGCCCAGGCGACGAGAGCGAATTCCGGATAGCATGAGTTCCGCGTGCCGTAGCCCCCGCCGACATCGCGCGAGACGACGCGGAAACTGTCCTCCGGCAGGCTGAAGGCGGCGGCGAGTTCGCGCTGGAAGCGGTTGACCCCCTGCCCGCCCGCGAAAAGAAGGTGGAGGTCGTTCTCCGCGTCATAGTCGGCGACCGCCGCGCGCGGTTCCATGGGCACGCCGGTGACCCGGTTGTTGACGAATTCGAGCGACACCACATGCGCGGCTTCGGCGATCGCAGCCGCGACGGCCGCCGGATCACCCTTCTGGTCGTCGACGCAGAGGTTGCTCGATTGATCGTCCCAAAGCAGGGGCGCACCGGGCTCGAGCGCCGCGATCGGTTCGACCGCGACGGGGAGTTCCTCATAGGTAACCCCAACCCGTTCGGCCGCGTCGCGGGCTTGCTCGTAAGTTTCGGCGACGATCATCGCCACACCCTCGCCGACCCGACGGCTCTTATCGGTCACCAGGGGCTCGATCGGGGGATGAAAAACCGGCGCCTCGTCGCGGTTCTTGAGGGCGACGTCCTTGGGATTGCCTTGTGCCGCCATCGGCCGAAGCCCATCGGCAAGATAGTCTTGGCCCGTCAGAACCGCGATCACGCCCGGCATCCGGGTGGCGTCCCCGGTCTCGATCGAAACAAGGCGCGCATGCGACCGGTCGGTCCGGGCCAGGACCGCATGCAATTGATCCGGCAAGTTCAGATCATCGCTGTATTCGCCCCGGCCCGTGAGAAGCCGCGCGTCCTCGATCCTTGGGATGGCCGCGCCGATACCCTTGCTCATGGCGTCATCCTTCGTGCGATACGATAATGATCAATCTATGGCGGACGGGCGCGGTTTCGCCTATTCCGGAATCACCCCCGCCGTCTTCATCGCGTCGATCGCCACTGCATCCAACCCGGCGACCTCGCGGAGTACGGCTTCGGTATGCGCACCGAGCACCGGGGCACCGATCTGGTCGGTGACGGGCGTTCCGGACAGCGTCATCGGCGAGCGGATACCCGGCACCTCACCGAATTCGGAATGAGGCTGACGGGTCAGTAAATTTCGTTCGATTACCGCCGCGGAACTCAACGCCTCGCCGACGTCCAGAACCTCGCCCGCCGGAATGCCCGCGGTGTCGAGTTTCCTTAGCCAATTGCCGCGCGTGTCGCCGGCGAAGATCGCGTAAAGCTCGGTATTCAACGCGGTGCCATTATCGACGCGAGCCATATTGTCCTTAAAGCGCGGGTCCTCGGCGAACTCGGGCCGTTCCAGCACATCATTGCAGAAGGCACTGAACATCCGATTGTTGGTCATGGCGATCATCATCGGCCCGTCCGACGCCTCGTAAACGCCAACGGGCTGGGCGATCAGATTGCCGTTGCCGGCGCGCCCCAGAACTTTGTCGTCGATGAGATATTCCGTCGTCGCATGATGCAGCATGTTGATCGCCGTATCGTAGAGCGGCACGTCGATCCGTTGGCCCTCGCCGGTACGCCCGCGCGCGATCAGCGCCGCCAGGATCGCTTCCCCCGCGAAGAGGCCGGTAATGATGTCGATGATGGAGACCCCGGTCCGGATCGGCCCGCCGTCGCGCTCCCCGGTCAGCGACATGAAGCCGCTTTCGCCCTGAACGATTGGATCGTAGCCCGGGCGATCCTTAAGTGCCCCCTCGCGGCCGTATGCCGAGATCGAGCAGAACACGAGCTTCGGGTTGACCGCGCGGATCGCCTCGTAACCGAGGCCATACCGATCCATCACGCCCGTCCTGAAATTCTCGACGATCACGTCGGCGTTCTTGGCCATCGCCAGGATCGCATCCCGCCCCTCGGGTTTCCGGAAGTCGATGGCGGCACTTTTCTTGTTGCGGTTGACGGCGAGGAAATAGGTCGAGACGCCGAGCTTCTTCGAAATACTGAATCCGCGAGTATCGTCGCCGCCCGCCGGGTTTTCGATCTTGACGATTTCGGCCCCGAGATCGCCCAGCGTCATGGAACAATAGGGTCCCGCGAGCACGCGCGTGAAATCAAGGACCCGAATGCCTTCGAGCGCGGTCATGCTTTCCTATCCCTTGCGTATATTGACGGCGTTAGCCGACGGCGTGAACGACCGCGTTGCTCGTCGGCTTGCCGTCGGAATTGAGGAGATGCATCGCCGCGATCCGCCCCTCCACCTCCTGCGCCACCAGCGACAGCGTGTCATCCCAGAACATAGGCCGCCGGAACCAGACCTCCAGATCGAAGGTACTGGGGGCATAGCGCTTCTCGAGCGCTTCGCGGTAATAGTGAAGGCCCATTAGCCCGGCCGCGATGGGTGCGCGAAATCCGTGCTGGCGCGCGACCTCGGGATCGGAATGAATCAGATTTCGGGCCGAATCGCTGTACTCCGCGACCTTCGGCGGGTCCAGCGGATGGCGCATGATCTCGTCGAACCCGTCCAAATCCTCGTCGGGCCGGCTCAACTTGGCCGAGGGTCCCGGCTCCCCCATCGGAATGATGCCGGAACGCACCGCCTCGACCAGCACGGTACCGTCGGCGCGGGTATAGGCGAACCGGCATTTCAGGACGGCGCCCCTCGGGTGGGGGCCGAGCTCCAGGATCCGGCCGCTGACGCTAACCGGTTCGTCGAAGCGGACCGGCTCCAGTTGCTTGAATCGCTGGGTCAGATGCACGCCGCCCATGATGATGACACCGGAATCGATCAATACGTTCAATGTCGGCAGGCCGAGCATGACGACATCGACCGCATCCCCGTAGAGGTCCGGGTCGATCCCGCAGCAGTTCAGCTTCCGGGCTTGGCCCGCTCGCTCGACGACGAATTCCTGGACGGGAAAATCGAACCCCGCTTCCAGATCAAGGGCCGCATTCATTCTTCACCGCCTCCCTGCCAGCTTTTCACATAGGCCTCGTTCTCGACACCGCCCGGCAGGTCGCCGACCACGAGCGCGTCGCGGGTATCGATCATCACCGCGTATTCGTCGGTCTCCACACGGGATTGCACCAGCATGTTCTTGAGTGCCTTCGGGTGCGGTCCATGGGTGAACCCGGCCGGATGGAACGACACCGTTCCCGCCTCGATCCCGTCGCGGCTGAAGAAGTCGCCCTCATGATAGAAGATGACTTCGTCATAGTCGTCGTTGTTGTGAAAGAACGGCACCTTGAGGGCATCCGCATCGGTCTCGAAGGGCCGGGGGGCAAAGGTGCAGACGACGAAGCGCTCGCCGACGAAGGTGGTGTGTGCCGAGGGCGGCAGGTGATAGCGATGACTGGTGAGCGGCCGGATATCGCGGATATTAAGCCGCACCGCCGAGAGATCGCCCCGCCAGCCGACGATATCGAGCGGGTTATGTTCATAGCTCGCCGTGCTGACGGTTCCGCTCCGTTTGATCGCGACCCGCCAGCGCCCGTCGGGGCCCAGCTCGGAATGTTGTGCGGTGAAAGCATCGTCGATCTCCGGCACGTCCAGGACGGCGGGATCGAAGACGGCGTGATTGCCGAGCATTCCCTTCTCGGGCAGGGAATAGGCGTTGTTCGTGGCCTCGATCATCAGGATCGTCGTCGGCGCGCTGGTATCGATGCGCCACATCGTGCCCCGCGGCAGCACGATGTAGTCGCCCTTCTCGAAGACGAGGTGTCCGAAATCACAATAAAGATCACCCGCCCCTTCATGCACGAAGAGAAGATCGTCACCATCGGCGTTCCGCGCCAGATGGTCCATTCGATCGGGCGCGCGCCAAATGCGAAGCGAGACATGCGCATTGGAAAGAAAGGTGGGCGCCTCCCAGGGCGAGGGCTTGGTGTCGTTCAACCGGGTGAGATCGAAGGCGCGCGGACGCAGCGGCCCTTCCCAATCGACCCATCCGGTCGGCGGTCGGCGGTGGTAGAATTGCGCCGAGGGGCCGAAGAACCCCTCCTTCCCCATCTCGCGTTCGTAAGTGCCGTCGGGCAAGCCGGTATGCGCCTGACGGGACGCGTCACCGCGGATGGCCTGAATTGGAATGTTGCGTTTCATCTCACTCGCTCCCCGCTAGTCCGTCGCAGGACTATATTCCGTCTCGGTCCGGTCCGCGAGATCGAGAGAGGCCACGAAGTCCTTCATGTCCAGAAGCGGGATCGCCTTGCAGTCCTTGGCGAGGCCGAAGGAATCTGTCAGATGCAGGTTGGCCGCGATCGCCGTCTGGTCCGGCATCTCATAGATATAGACCATGTCCCATTCGCCGTAGCTGCCGTATTGCGCGATCGGTTTGCCGCCGAAATCGGCGATCGCTTGTTTGTGGACCTCGGCTCGATCGCGCATCTCCGGATTGGCCACCATCGCGGCCTTCTGGTCGGCGTGATATTTCACGAGATAGAGAACGTGTACGCCCATCGGAATCTCCTTTCCCTCAATCGGTCGAGCGGCGGTCGCCATGGGCAATATAGATCGGATACGGCTGGCGTCGGGCGCCCGCCGCCATATTTCTACATGAACACAAATTGGAGGGTATGCCATGACGGACTCGATTTGTTTCTCGACCATCGCCGAACTCGCGAAGCGGATCGAGGCGAAGGACCTCTCCCCGGTCGAATTGGTCGAAACCTATCTCGCTCGGATCGAGGCGCTTAACCCGCAGCTCGACGCGTTTATCACGCTAACCGCGGAGCTCGCCCTAGAGCAGGCGCGGGCAGCCGAGACCGAGATTACTGAGGGTAGGTATCGCGGGCCGCTGCACGGCATACCCTTCGGCCTGAAGGATATCTACGAGACCGAGGGTATCCTCACCAGCGGCCACTCCCGAGTGATGGAAAATCACATCCCGAATGAGGACGCAACGACGACGGCGAAGCTCTATGAGGCCGGCATGGTTCTCCTCGGCAAGCTGTCGACCCACGAATTCGCCCATGGCGGCCCCTCCTTTGACCTGCCCTGGCCGCCCGCGCGCAATCCATGGGGCACCGATCATGTGACGGGCGGTTCCTCCAGTGGCTCGGGTGCCGCCGTGGCGGCGGGGTTCCTGCCGGCGGCGATGGGCTCCGACACCGGGGGCTCGATCCGCAATCCGGCCTGCCTTTGCGGCATCGCCGGGATGAAGGCGACCTATGGTCTGGTCAGCCGGGCCGGCGTGATCGCCAATTCCTATACCTTCGATCATTGCGGCCCCTTGACCTGGACGGTCGAGGACGCAGCGTTGATGTTGCAGGCACTGGCGGGACACGACCATCGCGACCCCGCAAGCGCCAAGGTCGATATCCCGGACTATCGGGCGGCACTCGGCGGCGATCTCCAGGGCAAGAAAATCGGCATCGTCCGACATTTTTACGAAGAGGACCAACCGGCAAACGACGAGATGCGCGCCGCCCTCGAAGCCGCCTACGATGTGTTGCGGGGCCTCGGCGCGGAGCTCGAGGATGTCCGCATGCGGCCGATGCGGGAATATATGGACGTCAAGGTTACGATCGCCGAATCGGAGCTATATGCGGTACATGAATCGGCCCTCCGCGCGAACGCGAGCGATTTCGGCGAGGACTTTCTCGGCCGGTCGGTACCCGCCTGCTTCATCACCGGGACCGACTACGTCCAGGCGCAGCGCGAGCGCCGGGTCATGCAGGCCGAGATGGCGCCCCTCTATGAGGCGTACGATTTGCTGATCACCGCCGGCACCTACGGTCCCGCACCCCGCTTCGATGCGCACAGCACCCTCTCGTTCTGGAAGAACGCGGCAATTTGTACGCCCTTCAACGTGACCGCCGGACCGGCGCTCGCACTTTGCATCGGCTATAGCGGGAGCGGCCTGCCGCTATCCATGCAGATCGTCGGACGGCCCTTCGACGATGCGGCGGTGCTCGCGGCGGGCGATGCCTATGAACGCGCGACCGATTGGCGGACGCGACGCCCCGAACTCGATCCCGCAACGGAAGTTACGCCGCCGCCTCAACCGGCCCCGGCCCCGCCGGCCGATGTGGACGAGCCGACAAGAAGGCGGGTCGCCGACACGCTGGACGCCGTTGGGATCGAGTTGACGGACACCCAATTCGAGTTGGTTGCCGCCGCCTATCCTTATGTCCGCGCGATGGTCGGTCGCATCAACCGCGATCGTTCCTTCACCGACGAGCCGGCGAATATTTACTGCTTCCCCAGCGTTTGAATTTAGGCCCGAGGGCGGTAATCTGTCCTTCGCATGGGTGCAATGGAAGGATTCAAGGTGGACGGACAAGCAGCAGAAAATGCCACCAACTCGGTGACGGCACAGGTTCGCTACATCAACGAAGAATGGCGGGACCGGCCGGATTCACCCCGGATCGGATCGCGCGAGACGCGCCGCGCGAATACTTCCTTCCAAGAGGTCGCGGTCCATGATGTTCGCTCTGAACTCGCCGAGGGAAGGATCGATCTCGACGGCGCGGGATTTACCCTGGCCGAGAACGAAACGGCGGTAACGAATTTTCGGGACGAGCCGCAAATCATGGAAATTTACAGGCCCGAAATGATCGGCCTCGTCCGCCGCCTCACGGGAGCCGGCCGCGCCTTCGTATTCAACCACCTCATCCGTACCGAAAAACCGATTGACTTCAACGACGGTTATTCGCGTTTCGTGCATTGCGACTACAACATGGCGCGCCTCGACGAGATGACCCGCGATTTGCTCGAGCAGCACGAAGTGACTCCCGAGGCAAATTGGACCTATGCCTGGTACAACACCTGGCAGCCCTTCGATCACGAAGTGCACAAGAACCCACTCGCCATGATCGACTGGCAATCGGTCCCGCCGGGTGACGTGATCGACTACTATTACACCGGACGCGGCCGAGACAGTTTGGTCGCCGCCCCGGTCTACAATCCGGCGCATCGTTTCTGCTATTTCCCGGTTATGTCGACGAGCGAGGTTCTGGTCTTCAAGCAGCTCGATAGCCGCCCCGACCGCACCTATTACTGCCCCCACAGTTCGTTCGACGACCAGACCTCGGCCGAGGACGCACCGCCGCGCCGCAGTATCGAGATGCGGCTCTTGGCAGTCTTCGAATAGCCCGAATTACGTTACCTTGAAATGCGCCTCGACCGGCGCCTTCAGTTCGCCGTTGATCGGCAGGATATTCTGCGGACAGGCGGAGAAAGCTACGACAAGATCCATCTCGGCGCGAAGCGTGACGTAATCGCCGGGCCGGCTCGTCGGCGCCTCGAAGCTGAGGGCACCCGCATCGGTCCAGGGGATGTTCATGAAGAGATTCAAGGGAGCCGGCGTACGCGGCGCCGCGACGTCGAGTTCGGCCAACGCCGCATGCAGGTTGTCGGTGCAGTTGTCGTGATAATCGGTGCAGCCGAGCAACCCGTAACGGTAATTATCGCAGGCGGCGAGCAGTGTGTCGTGGATGCCGGGCGAGGTGTCCTCGACGAGCGTCAGCATTGCCCGCCGATTATTGCTGTAGAGGATATCGCCAACCCCGGGACAGAGCTTCAGGATCGTTGCCCGGGTCGCCTCCATCGACATATGCTCGCTCGTGTCGTCGGCCGCGAAAGCCCAGGTATCGACGACCTGCTGGCCATGCGTGTTAACGACGGTGACCGACTGCCCCTCGGCCACCCGCGCCGCCTTGCCCTGCCGCGCCGGGATTTCGATTTGATCGGTCATGGTTCCCTCCTCGTCCGAGCGCCGTATAGTCTACGCTGGAACAGTCTTCGATGCGAAAGACCGGTTGTCAAAAACCGTCGACGCCCTACCTGCAAGCCGTGTAGTCTCCGCCTTCGAAACCGCCGTGAGGACCCCTCCATGACGACCATCGAGTTCTTTTACGACGTCTCCAGCCCCTGGACCTATTTCGCCTTCGATCGGATCGAGGATTTCTGCGAGCGGAACGATGCCGAGCTCATTTGGAAACCGTTTCTGGTCGGCGGGGTCTTCAACAAGGTGAATCCGAGTGTCTATCAGCGCCGCGAGAACCCGGTGCCGCCAAAGGACGAGTACTATCGCAAGGACATGGCAGATTGGGCTCGTTATCAGGGGATCGAGATGATCCGGCCGAGCGTCTTTCCCCTGAACAGCGTGAAGGCGCTTCGCGGTTGCTTCGTCGCGATCGAGGAAGGCACGGTTTCGGCCTATTCCCGCGCCTGCTTCGAGGCCTATTGGCGCGACGACAAGGACATCTCGCAGGAGGACGAACTTCGGGCCGTTGCCACCGCGGCCGGCATGGACGCGGACGCCTTCATGGCCAAAATCGCCGAGGAACCGATCAAGCGAAAACTGTTCGAGACCACCGACGAGTTGATCGGACGCGGCGGTTACGGCTCGCCGACCTTCTTCATCGACGGCGACGACATGTATTTCGGAAACGACCGCCTGGAACTGATGCAGGCTGCACTCGACCGGAAAAAGACCGCTTAGGCGTCCGGCGTCTCCGCAGGTGGCCCCGAGGACGATCCTGCCGACGCATCCACCGGATCGCCGAAGCGGTTCGGACCGTCCGTCCCAGCAAGAAAGCCGTTCTCGATCAACGCCCAGATCGCCCCGATGATCGGCACGAAATTAATCAGGATCCACCAAGCCGATTTGTCCCGGTCGTGCCAGCGCTTCCCGGTCACGCAGATGCTTGGATAGATCATAACCAAGGTAAGTATCAGAGAAATCGGCCCATATCCGCTATCGTCCGACATCCCGGCACCAGCTTCGATGAAGGCGATGACGAACATGAGAATGAAGTACGGAAGAACGAGGAAGAGCCAATATTGCCTCCGTGTCGTCCGACCCCACAGGGAAAAATAAAAATTCCCGAAATCCATAATTCCATTCCTTTGATGTGCTGCATCGCGTAATCACGCACCGTCCACTGTTTCGGATCATACCGGTAGGCCGTCACCCAAGAAAGCGGTTCGATCTCAATGATCCCCAGTTAGGGTTATCCCGTATATCGGCTAGGGATAACACGGAGTCGACTTCCATACCTGCGTAGCGATAATAAGACACAATTAACGTCGCCCCGAAACCTACGGGACCTCAAATCAAGCTTGGGTGCGATATGGCGGAATGTGACCCTATCGGTAATCACAACGTTCTGTTGGTCGACGACGACCCGTTCATGCTGAAGCTGGTCACGGCGGCGCTGAAGGTGACCGGGATTGAACGCGTTGTGACGACGGAAAGTGGCAAGGAAGCGCTTCGCCTTATCGACGAGCGCAAGGATTTCGACGTTGTCCTTTGCGACCTCAACATGCCGGAAATGGATGGGCTCGAGATGCTTCGCCTTCTTGGGGAAGCAGGGTTCGGCGGCGGCGTCATTCTGATCAGCGGCGAGGATGCGAGAATCCTCGACACGACATTAAGCCTAGCGAAGGCGCATGACCTCAACGTGTTGGGCGCCATCGAAAAACCGGTCTCGCCCGACGCCCTGTCGGCGTTGCTGCCGAAACTTCAAGTCAGAGAGACCGCGCGCGGAGCAAGACCGTCGATCAAGATCGAGGAAGACGAACTCCGCGCCGGCATCGAGAATGATGAAATCGTGGTCTTCTATCAGCCGAAGGTCTCGGTCGCGACCAAGGCGCTGATCGGGGTGGAGGCCTTGGTGCGATGGCGGCGGGCCGATGGAAATCTCGTGCCGCCGGGTTTCTTCATCCCGTTGGCGGAAGATACCGGTTTGATAGACGCGCTGACCCAATCGATCATGGATCAAGCGATCAATCAGGCTGGAAATTGGGCGCGCCAAGACATGCCGGTCAAGGTGTCGATCAATGTTTCGGTCGACTCGCTCGATCGTCTCGATATCCCGGCCCTGATTCTGGCCGCCGCAGAGAAGGCCGAGACCGACCCCGCCCTTCTGATGGTCGAGGTCACTGAAAGTCGGTTGATGGCGGACATCGCGAAACCGCTCGAGTTGTTGACCCGTCTACGCCTGAACCGGATCGGCCTGTCGATCGACGATTTCGGGACCGGACACTCTTCGATGGAGCAGCTCAAGCAAATCCCGTTCACCGAATTGAAGATCGATCGGGCCTTCGTGCATGGAGCGGCCACCGATCACGCGGCCCAGGCGATCCTCGGATCGAGCGTGGAATTGGCCAAGCGCATGAACATGACGACCGTCGCCGAGGGCGTCGAAACTCAGGCGGATTGGGATCAGGTGGCGGCATTGTCGGTCGATCTGGTGCAGGGCTATTTCATCGCCAAGCCAATGCCGGAGGCCGAATTCACGGATTGGGCACGGGATTGGCGCGCGGCGAACTAGCCGCGGTTGCCACCTTGCGCAACGTCGCGCACGAATATCTTCGGAAACTCGTCAGGAATTCGATTCGCCATCGATCGTCTCGCTCCCAAGGATTTCCCGGTTGTGTTCGCCGAGTTCCGGGGCCGGGCGGCGAATTCGCGCCGGGGTATCGGAGAGCTTAACCGGAAACCCCGTCATTTTGACGACCCCATGCGCTGGATGTTCGACCTCCAGCACCATGTCGGTTGCCAGAACTTGCGGATCGGAAAAGACTTCGTCGAGGTTCATCACCCGCCCGCATGGGCAGCCGGCTTCATTGATCACGTCGATCCAATGGGCGACGCTCTCGCGCTCGGTCACGCGGTTGATGACTTCCAGCAATTCGTCGCGATTGGCCATGCGCTCCGCATTGGTTTCAAACCGAGGCTCTTCCAGGATTTCCCGCAGACCGAGAACGTCGAGGAACCGTTCGAGGAAGGTCTCGTTCGCCGGCGCCACCGCCACCATGCCGTCATTCGCGCGAAAAAGCCCATAGGGGGCCACGATCGGATGATTGTTGCCGCTTCGCTCCGGCACCTCGCCGGTCGCGAAATATTGGGCCGACATGAAGGCCAGCATCGAGATCAAGCCATTGTTGAGACTTGATTCGACGTTTTGCCCCCTTCCGGTCCGGTGGCGGGCGTGCAACGCCGTCACCACGCCGAAGGCGCAATAGAGACCGGCGATCAGGTCGCTGATCGGCGGGGCCGCCCGCATCGGCCCGCCCTCGGCCGTGCCGTTTACGTTCATGAAACCGCTCATGGCCTGGGCGATGAAATCGAATGAGGGCCGATCCACATAAGGGCCCGACGATCCGTACCCGTTGATGCTGGAAACGATGAGCTCGGGGTTGAGTTCCGTCAGGCGATCGCCGTCGAAGCCCATCTTGGCGAGGACTCCCGGCCGGTAATTCTCTACCAGCACATCGGCATCCACGATCAAATCCGCCAGCGCCGCCTTGCCGGCATCGTCGTAGAGATCGAGCGTCACCGACTTCTTGTTGCGATTGAACTGCGCGAAATACCAGCTCAGGCCGTCCTTGATCGCCCCTTGCTGACGGACGGGGTCGCCGCCCCCGGGACTTTCAACCTTAATGACTTCCGCCCCCATATCCGCAAGCAGAACCGTGCAAAAGGGTCCGGCGAGGACCCGAGTGAGATCGATCACCCGAATGCCAGAAAGCGCGCCTTCGAAATCAGTCATCTCGTGATCGCTCACCCTTCAATACGTCCAATGCGGCGGGATTGCGCCGGCGACCGGGGACCGGAACGTCGCAATCCGATCACCGAACAGCGAGCCAACATAAACCGTCTTCAGATCCGGGCCGCCGAAGGTGACGCTGGCGCAATTGCCGAGCAGACTGTCCGCGCCGGCGTTCATATGGGCCCGCTCGTAGGTACCGGCCTGATAGGCGGCCTCGCCCTTGGCAATCACATCGGCGTCGCCGGCGTCGATGACGAGATCCTGGCTTCCGTCCGCCGCCACCCGCACGATCCGATTGCTCAACACGCTGGTAACCCAGATGCCGCCTTCGGAGTCGAATTCGAACCCGTCCGGGAACATGCCGGGCCCGTATAGAGCGACGCTTTCCTTCGGCCCGAGGCTCGAATCCGTCTTGATCTCATACCGGACGATACCGCGGCCCATGGTTTCGTGGACATAGAGCCATCGGCCGGACGGGTCGACCTTGTTTTCGTTGGCGAAGCAGACATCGTCGGCGACGATCCGGGCACCCCGATCGTCGACCAGGATAATGAAGCCGTCCGCCACTTCTTTTCGGAAGGCAAGGTCTCGCGGTTCCTGCCAAGTCGAAACCGAAATCCAGATACGGCCCATCTCGTCGCGGTTCGCGAAGTTCGTCGACGGCAAACGACGGCCGTCGATCTCGGTCAAAAACGCCTTCAGCGTCCCGTCCCGCGACAAGGTGAAAACGCCACCATCATCGCCGACATTGGCGATCAGGAATTCCCCATTCGGAAGGAGCGAATAGCCGTTCGGGACGAAATGCGCGGGTACGTCGCCGCGCACACCCAATATCAGTTCCGGGGCGTCATTCCCCCTTAGACGCGCAATGCCACCCGGCCCGTCCGGGTCACCGTGGGAAGCGAAAATTTCCCCGGCCCGCGTGGCAATAACGCATTCCGGCCGCTTGAGATCCCGCCCAATAAAGTCAATGTCGGCTTCGCTAATGGAATACATGACGCGATCCCGGAAAATGCGGAAAAATAAGCACGCGAAATTTTCAACACGCTATTGCTCCTGTCAAGATTTTGAACCGGCAAATAGTGGGATTTCCACGATTGCATTATCAGGGTAACGTCCTAGTGGCGTAAAACGACTGTCGCCGGGGGGGATGAATTGACCGATAACGTTGAAACAGCGCGACGGCATCCGAACGTATACTGGCTCTTCGGTATCGTTCTGACGATTGTCCTGTTTCTCGGTCACGGATCTGATTGGCGCGGCAGTGGCCAGCTACATACCGTTATGGAAGCCGTCGCGACACTATTGGCCGCTTTGGTCGGCGCAATGGCGCTTGTCAGATATTACAGTCGGCCCGAGAGCCTTTTTCTTTTTATCGGCGCCGGGTTCCTGGGGACCGCCTTCCTCGACGGATTTCACGCCATCGTGACTTCCGCTTATTTCAAGCCGCTGATGCCTTCCGATCTGCCGTCGCTTCTCCCGTGGAGCTGGGTCGCGTCACGGCAATTCCTGTCTATCCTTATGGTCCTCAGTTGGATCGCCTGGATGCGCGAAGATCGGCTGGGCGCGGTTGGTCGAATTCCCGAGCGGACGGTGTATTTGGGTACGGCGATCTTCACGGCGGCGAGTTTTCTGTTCTTTATTTATGCGCCTCTGCCAGTGGCCTACTACTCGGGAATCTTCTTCCATCGCCCGGAAGAATTCCTGCCGGCCCTGTTCTTCCTAGTGGCGCTGATTGGCTTTTTACGCAAGGGACATTGGCGTCATGATGCCTTCGAACACTGGTTGGTCTTGTCGCTCATCGTCGGTTTTATCAGTCAAGCCGTCTTCATGTCTCATTCGAGCGACCTCTTCGATTACGAATTCGATATCGCCCACACGCTTAAGAAGGCGAGTTACATATGCGTCCTCACCGGCCTGCTCATCAACATGTATGTGGTCTTCCGCCGCGAATCGGAGGCTGCCCTCTCCCTCACGGATAGCGAGCAGCGCATGCGGGCGATCGTCGACAATGTTTTCGACGGGATCGTGACCATCAATGAAAAGGGCACCATCCTTTCCGTGAACCCCGTAATCGAACGAATTTTCGGCTATACGCCCACGCACCTGGTCGGCCGAAACGTCAAGCTGCTGGCACCCGAACCCATCCACAGCGCGCACGACGGCTATCTTCAAAACTACATCACGACCGGAAATGCCAAGATCATCGGCATCGGCCGCGAAGTCGTCGGCCTTCGCGCGAATGGATCGACATTTCCCATGGAATTGGAGGTTGCGGAATTTCAGCTCGATAACGAGCGGCTGTTTCTCGGCGTTGTGCGTGACATCACCGAGCGCAAGGAAGTCGACCGGATGAAGAGCGAATTCATCTCAACGGTCAGTCACGAGCTGCGAACGCCGTTGACCTCGATCAAGGGTTCGCTCGGCATGACCGTCGCCGGCGCCCTCGGCGAAATTCCCGAAAAGGCCCGGGATATGATCGACATCGCACACAAGAACACCGAGCGGCTGATCAACCTGGTAAACGACATCCTGGATATCGAAAAATTGCAATCGGGTAGCATGGAGTTTGACTTCGAGGAGCTCGATCTGTCGAAGCTCGTGGAACGATCGATCGAAGACAACAAGGGCTATGCCAAGGAACACGGGATCGAATTCATCCTGAAGGAAAGCGTCCCCGACATAGAGGTTTACGTGGATGGGGGCCGGATCACTCAGGTAATCGCCAACTTGTTGTCCAACGCCGCCAAGTTCTCGGCCCGGGGCGGCAAGGTCGAGGTTTCCGTCGTCGTTCAAGACGGTATCCCGAGAGTTTCCATTTCCGACCATGGGACCGGCATCCCGGAAGATTTTCGCGACGAGGTATTCGGCCGGTTCACGCAGGCCGATTCCTCCGATATCCGTCAACGCGGCGGAACCGGACTCGGTTTGAATATTTCAAAATCGATCATCGAGAAGCATGGCGGGCGCATTTGGTTCGATACGGAGACCGGCGCCGGAACGACTTTCCATTTCGATCTCCCGGCGATGGCGACGGGAGATGCTCTGAGCACCGCGATCGCCCGCGCGGTCGAAGGCGCGGGACTTCACGTGCTGATCTGCGAGGACGACCCCGATATCGCCAATCTGTTCTCGATGATGTTGGAGCAGAGCGGGTTTGCCGCCGATGTGGCGCCGGACGCCGAAACGGCCAAGAAATTTCTCGCGAATAAGCGCTACGATGCCATGACGGTGGATATCATGCTGCCGGGCCAGGACGGTCTTTCCCTGATCCGCGAATTACGCCAGCGGGAGGATACCAAGGACCTAGCGATGGTGGTGGTATCTGTGAAGGCGCGGCAGGCTCGTCGAGAAGCCCTTGAAGCCCCCCTTGGCATCGTCGACTGGCTGGACAAACCCATTGACCCGAACCTCCTAATTTCCGCGGTCAATCGGGCCGTGCGGGTCAAGGCCAGCGGCAGCCCGAAGGTTCTTTACGTCGAGGATGACGCGGATCTGGTCGACATCACAAAGGCCATGCTGAAGGGGGTCATCGAAATCATTCCGGCAAAAACGAAAGAGGCGGGAGAACGGCTGCTTCTCACGGAAAAATTCGATCTTGTCATCATCGACATCTCCTTGCCGGACGGATCGGGACTGGACCTGCTGGACCTGATCCGGGACGACGGGTCGCGATTGACTCCGGTTATCATCTTCTCCGGTCACGAAGTGAGTTCGGCGATCGCGGGACGGGTCGAAGCGGCGCTCGTCAAATCCCGCGTCTCGAATGAGGAGTTGGTCGAAACCATCAAATCCCTGATTGCCGAAGGCCGAAGCCTGGAAAACGAGTTGGCCGGCTGACCTCAGTGCCGATCGATGACGCCCATGCGGCCCTTCTGAAAATCGTCGATCGCTTCCACGAGTTCGTCCCGCGTATTCATGACGAAGGGACCGTGCCGGGCCATCGCCTCGCCGATAGGCGCACCCGCCAGCAATAGGAACCGACCGCCGCCGCCATCAGGCTCGGCCGAAACACACAAGGTCGTCCCCTCGCCGAACAACGCCATTTGACCCCGATCGACCGGCGTCGCGTCGCGGCCGAACGAAACCCGCCCCTCGAAAACATAGGCGGCGGCGTTGAAGTCGGCGTCGATATCAATCTCCGCCGCCGCGCCGGAACGCACGCGCCAATCCTGCAGCCAAATCGGCGTGTGAGTCCCGATCGCGGCACTGACGCCGAAGACTGCGCCGGCGATAACCGTCACTTCGATGTTCCCATCTGGGCTGGTCGCGGTCGGAATTTCGGTCCGGGGCAGATATTGATAGCCGGGTGTCACGAATTTGCTCTTGGCCGGAAGATTGACCCAGATCTGAAACCCATGAGCCAACCCGCCATCCTTCTGAATTTTAGGCGAGGGCATTTCGGAATGGATGATCCCCGCCCCGGCTGTCATCCATTGGACGTCGCCGGGCCCGATCAGCTGCGTCTTCCCCGTCGAATCCTCGTGCAGCTTCTCGCCCGAAATGATGTAGGAGACGGTCTCGAACCCACGATGCGGATGGTCGGGCGCGCCGAGCGCCTCCCCCGGCCCGTATTCGACGGGACCGACCTCATCCAGCATCAGGAACGGGTCGACCTGATCCAATCCCATCGTTGGCACCGGACGGCGAACGAGGAAACCGGCGCCCTCTCGCTGTTGGTGGGCGCTGACAACGCGCGAAATGTCACGATCCTTCACCATCCTCTTCAACGCCTAAATGTAACTCGTCGGCCACGCTCCCATCAGGTGCTCGCCGATTCCGCCGGTCATGCGACCGCGATATAAATCGAGGAAGTCTATCAACACACGCCGGGTTTCTCGGGGGTCGATGACATCTTGGGCCTCGAAGCACTCGGCCAACGCCCACGGCTCCGAATCCCGATCGAGTTCCGCGACCCTTTTCTCGAACTCCTCGGGATCATCGTCTTGAGTGATGCCGTAAACGACATTCACCCCGAGGCGCGGGTCCATGAAACCGAGATCCGCCAGCGGCCAAAGCAATACTTCGTCCGAATTTCGCCCGCCGCCCATGTTGAGAAATGCCTGGCCGTAGCTCTTTCGCATGATGATCGAAATCCTGGGCACGGAGACGAGTTGAAGCGCATTCATCCAATTGATGATCCGGCCGGGAGCACCGATCCGCTCGCCCTCGACGCCAATGAGAAAACCCGGTACGTCGACGAGGAATATCAGCGGAATATTGAAGCTGTCGCAAAGCACGATGAAGCTCGTCACCTTGTTGCAGCCGTCGGGGTCGACGGCACCGCCCTTGAACATCGGGTTGTTGGCGATAACGCCCACGGTATGCCCATCGATCCGCGTAAACGCGGTCGTCGCCGCCTTGCCGTAATCCGGTTTCAACTCGAACATGCTATCCTTGTCGGCGATGCGGGCGATCACGTCCCGCACGTCATAGACTTTCTGGCGTTCCTCGGGAACGAGATCGAGGATATCCGCCATCTCCTCGCCAGAGCCCGCCGGCACTTCGTGGACCGGCGGCGGCGCGTTGCGGTGGCTCGGCAAGTAGGAGAGGAACCGCTTGACCAGGTCCATCGCCTCCTCGTCCGTATCGGTCGCGTAATCCACGAGGCCGCTGACGCGGGTGTGCATGCGCCAACCACCGAGTTCTTCCTTGTCGATCGGCTGATTAATCGCGAGCGACGTGACCCGCGAGCTCGCCACCGCCATCGACGCCCCCTTCCGCATCACCACGAAATCCGACATGCAGGCATACCAGGTGAGCGACCCGTAACTATCACCGAGCTGCGCCGCAACCCAGGGAGTCTCGCGGAGACGCCGGTACTCGGCCCCATCTTGCCCTAAAATGGCACGTCCCGAGGCCCCCATCCGATCGGGCATCCGGGCGCCGGTCGACTCGCCCATCCAAATGAGCGGCATGCCCTGTTCGTTCGCGACCGCCTTCAGATGACGCATCTTCTTGCCGTTGATCGCGGCGCTGGAGGCCCCGAGGACCGTAAAATCATTCGACATCGCGGCCACCCAGCGGCCATCCACCTTGCCGAAGCCGGCCACCTTGCCGTCGGCGGGGGATCGGTCTCGGACTTCCGGGCGGGCCGAGCGCGCGTGCATGCCGCTCTCGACGACCACGCCCTCGTCGAACAGATATGCCAACCGCTCGCGCGCATCGAGCTTGCCGTCCTTCTTGTGCTTGGCGAGGCGCTCGGGGCCGCCCATGGCGCGCGCGAATTCGCGCCGTGCTTCCAATTCCTTCAGGTTTTCCTCGAACGGCATATTCAGGCTCTCATCTCGTTTGCTGACAATAGAAGCTTATATAGGGCGCGGCGCGGCGCCCGCGAAGGCGGGGATGAAAGAAACGAAAAACGCGCCACGTTAACCAATTATACGGCCAAGCAAGGGTGGACCCGACATGACAATGAATCTCTCCCTCGGTATTCGCGGCCAGTTTCCTCAAGGCGACGACATGTCGCTCAGGCTCGAGGAACTCCTGGCCCAGGTGCGGCTCGCCAAGGAGCTCGACTTCAAGGCGTTCACGAAATCGCAGCATTACAGTTCAACGCCGTTTCAGGAAATCCAGCAGGTTCCCTTCCTGTCCCGCGCGGCGGCCGAGGTCAAGGACATCAAGGTAGTCACCAGCATCACCCTACTGCCATTGCACAAGCCCCTCGACATCGCCGAGCAATTGGCCGCGCTCGACCTGATCTCCGGCGGCAACCTCATTTTCGGTTCCGGCATCGGCTATCGCGAGGTCGAGTTCAAGGCCTTTGGCTCGACACAGTCGGAACGGGCCAAGCGCTTCGAGGAGAATTTCGAGGCGGTCCACCGCCTTTGGACCGAGGACACGGTCACCATGAAGGGCTCCCATTTCGAGCTGATCGAAGCGACTTGCTCCCTCAAACCGTTGCAGAAGCCACGCCCGCCGATGTGGATCGGCGCCAACGCCGATGTCGCGATCGAACGGGCGGCGCGGATCGGCGATAGCTGGATGATCAACCCGCACAATCGGATCGATACGATCAAACGGCAGATGGACGTCTATAAGCGGGCCTTGGACGCCGCCGGCAAGCCGATGCCGGAAGTCCTCAACATGACCCGCGAGATGTTCGTCGCCGAGACCCGCGAGGACGCGATGCGCCTCGCCCGTCCCTACCTCGAGGCGAAGTACAAGGCCTATCACGAATGGGGCCAGGACAAGGCCATGCCAGCGGGCGACAACGATCTCTCAATGGAATATGACGAGCTTTCGGACGGCCGCTTCGTATTCGGCTCCGTCGACGAGGTGGCGGAGCAGATCATCGCGCTTGCCAAGGCGGTCGGATTCAACCAACTCGGCTGCCCCATTCAATGGGTCGGCATGCCGCAAAACCATGTCCTCGACCAGATGCATTTAATGGCCGAGGAGGTTCTCCCGCGCGTACGGCAGGGCATGTAAATCGAAACCTGTCTTTGCCATCGATTTAGCGCTCGCTTGCGCCTCCCCGCGGACTAGCTTTCTCAGCAGAATCAATTCATCGAGAAGGAAAATTCAATGAGCCGTCTATGCGAAGATCGCGTCGCGATCGTCACCGGAGCCGCCCGCGGGGTTGGCCGCGAACACGCCTTGTTGCTGGCGAAACATGGAGCCAAGGTCGTCGTGAACGATCTGGGAGCCGCCGTCGACGGCAAGGGAGCCGACACGTCCTTCGCCCAGCAGGTCGTCGATGAGATCAAGGCGGACGGCGGCGAGGCCGTGGTCAACGGCGACGATGTCGGCAATTTCGACGGTGCCAAGAACATGGTCGATCAAGCCATCAACACCTTCGGCAAGCTCGATATCCTGGTCAACAACGCCGGTATCCTGCGCGATCGCATGCTGGTCAACATGACCGAGGACGAATGGGACGCGGTCATTCACGTGCACCTCAAGGGCACCTTCGCGCCGTCGCGCCACGCCGCCTCCTATTGGCGCGCGATGTCGAAGGAGAAGGACGCGCCGGTCAGCGGCCGGATCATCAATACCAGCTCGACCTCCGGCATCTACGGCAATGTGGGCCAGACCAATTACGGCGCCGCCAAGGCCGGGATCGCCGCCTTCACGATCATCGCGGCTCGGGAATTGAGCCGCGTCGGTGTTACCGTCAATGCCATCTCGCCGTCCGCCTATACTCGGATGACCGACAACCTTCGCGAATACACCGAGGATGAAATCTCGGTCCGTCAGCCGCGCTGGGTCTCGCCCACGGTGTGCTATCTCGCCAGCGAGGAAGCCCAGGACATCACCGGACGGGTCATTCAGGCGGGTGCCGGCATGGTCGCCGTTTGCGAGGGCTGGCGCCGCGGCGCCGAGATGGATCAGATGGAGGACCCGGCGGAACTCGGTCCCAAGATCCGCGAAATGATCGGCAAGGTCCGCAAGAATTCCGGCATGGACGGAATGGAACTCGACTAAGATATTCGGTGCATGGCGGCGCCGGAATTTCCGGCGTCGCCCACCAGAAGGAACACCTCGTGAGATTTGAGAACAGTTTCGAGGTGCCACTCCCGCCGGACGAAGCCTGGGACCTGCTGCTCGACATCGAACGCATCGCCCCCTGCATGCCGGGCGCGGAGCTGACCGAGATCGTCGACGACAAGACGTTCAAGGGCAATGTCTCGGTGCGACTTGGCCCGGTAGCCCTGACCTTTTCGGGCACTGCGACATTCGACACCATCGACAACACCGCGCGAAAGGCCCGCGTGAAGGCGGAAGGCCGGGACCCGAAGGGCCGGGGTGGTGCAAACGCCGTCGTCGATTTCGAGCTTGAAGCGGCTGAAAATGGAGCCGCCGTCCTGATCGAGACCGATCTGTCGCTTTCGGGCTCGATCGCGCAATACGGGCGCGGCGTCGGCATGATCCGATCCCTGGCGGGGCAGCTGATCGGTCAGTTCGCCGAGGCCCTGAAGGCGCAGCTCGCGACAGAGACGCCCGAAGCCGCGGACGCACCCGAATCGAACGAGACCGCCGGCGTGCCACAAGCAAAGCCGATCTCGGGCTTCTCCCTAATGCTGCTTGCTTTCCGAGATTGGCTGAAACGGCTCTTCGGCAGCGGTTGAAACCCGGTTGGATTTGCCCGTCCCCGGTGTACATTTTCATATCCACGCAACAAACCCCGTGACAGAGATGCCCTATCAACCGTTCGATCATCCCGCCGCCTGGAAGGGCGCCGATATCGCCTCGAAAGACGATATCGCCTTCGATCTGGAGCGCCGGCACATCGATGCCCTTAGTCGCCAGGCCGAAAGCGGCCGGAAATCCAATCTCGGTGATGCGGATATATCTCCCGAGACCTTCCCGCTGGACGATATCGCCGAGGACATCGCGAATTGGCGGCAAGAAATTATCTCGGGGCGCGGCGTCCAGATGCTTCGGGGCTTTCCCGTCGGTCAGGTCGATCATGACGACTTGCGGATGATGTATCTCGGCCTCGGCACCCATTTCGGCCGTCCGGTCTCGCAAAGTTCGATGGGCGATCTAATCGGAGACGTGGTGAATGTCGGCGGCCTCGACCGCAACGAACGCGCCTATCGAAGCCGCCGCGCCCTGAACCTGCATACGGACCGCTGCGATCATCTCGGCATGCTCTGCGTTCAAAAAGCAATCGAAGGCGGGATCAGCACCTATGCGAGCGCGCTGGCGATCCACAACGAAATCCTGGCGACGAAGCCGGAGCTCGTGGAACCCCTCTATCGCGGCTATTTCCATCACCTCTTCGGCGAACAGCCCGAAGGCGAGCCGCCGGTGACGCGGGAGCGCATCCCGATCCTTTCGGTGACGGACGGCATTCCCTGCGTGATCTACATCCGGGGCTATATCGACCTCGCCGTCGAGGAAGGACATGTCACTCTCAGCGACGTCGAGTTGGCGGCAATCGACTATTTCGACGAGATCGCGGACCGGCCGGATATCCGCTTCGATTTCCTGATGGAACCGGGCGACGCGAGCTTCGTGAACAATTGCTACCTCCTGCATACCCGAAACCAGTTCGAGGATTCAGACGACCCGCCGCTGAAACGCCACCTGATGCGGCTCTGGCTGACGGAAGACGGCCGCCCCGCGTCGGACGGCGTGCTGATGCACAAGGGCCGCCAAGGCATCGTCAAGCGCGAAGGCAAGGGCACGTATTATCAGCAGGGTGCGGCATAGGGAAAACCCCGCCCCCTCCCGATACCGCTCTTAAACGATCCCCGCCGCCTTCATCCGGTCGTAGGCCTCCGTGTCGACATCGCAGTATTCGTTCAGGATCGACTCGGTATGCTCGCCGAGCTTTGGCGGCGAGGTGACCTCGACGGGCGATTCCGAAAGCTTGATCGGACAACCGACGGTCTTGAAGGTGCCGTAGCCCGGATACTCAACCTCGAGGATCATGTCGCGCGCCGTCAAATGCGGGTCCACCAGCACTTCGGCTGTGTCCTGGCAGGCGCCGCTCGGCACCCCGGCGGCACTGAGAATTTCCATTACCTCGTGCTTGGTCCGCTGCAGGGTCCAGCCTTCGATGATCGCGTTCAGTTCTTCATTATGCTCCCACCTGAGTTCCGCGGTCGCGTATTTCGGATTGTCGGCAAGCTCGGCCAACCCGGTCGCCGCGACGAAGGCGCCCCACATCTGCTGCTGACAGAGAATGAAGACGTAATCGTTCGGACCTTCCGGGCTGCAGCGATAGGTCGAGCCGGGGACCGCCGTCCCCAGCTGATTGCCGTTCCGGGGCATGGCACTCCCGCGGCGCTGATGGTCGCGGAGGCTGACGCGAATAAGATTGAGCACGGCCTCTTGCATGGCGACCTCGACCATCTGGCCGCGGCCCGTATTATGACGTTGCTGCAGAGCGCCGAGAATGCCGATCACCATATGCATGCCCGTGCCGGAATCGCCGATCGCGGGCCAACAGAAGGTCGGCGGACCGTCGGCAAGGCCGGTGACGCTCATCGCGCCGCCCATTGCCTGGGCGATTGGCTCGTAGGCCTTGAAACCGGAATGCGGACCGTAGGTGCCGAAGCCCTTGATGGTCGCGTAGATCAGGCGCGGGTTCAGTTCCTTCAAAACGTCATAGCCAAGTCCCATGCGATCCAACGCGCCCGGGGAAAAATTTTCCAAGAGAACGTCGAACTGGCCGATCAGTTTCCGGAAGAGCGCCTTGCCCTCATCGGACTTGAGATTGAGCGTCAGCCCACGCTTGTTCGAATTGAAGGTCATGAAAAACAGTTCGTCACCCGATTGCGCCCGGGACACGTCGCCCTTCGTCGGCTCCTCGATCTTGATGACCTCGGCCCCCAGCCAGGCCAGAATCTGGCCGCAGGCCGGTCCCGCCTGATTATTTGTCATGTCGAGAACGCGAACTCCGGTGAGCGCCTTGCTCATTTTGATCCTCCTGAATTGATACCCCGGCATAAACCTAGACCGCGGAACGCCGATTGGCATATCGGGGTCGGTCAGTCGTCCCGCCGGGCCGCCGCGATTGCTTGGTAGACCCGCTCCGAGGTCGCCGGCATATCGAGGTCACGGACCCCAAGGGGTGCGAGCGCGTCGAGGATGGCGTTGACCACCGCCGCCGGTGCGGCCGTCGGCCCCGCCTCCCCGACCGATTTGATGCCGAGCGGGTTGGTGGTGCACGGCACCTCCAGCAACTCGGTCGTGAAGGCCGGCAGATCGTCGGCGCGCGGCATCGCGCAATCCATGAAGGAGCCGGACAGGAGCTGGCCCGATTCCGGGTCATGGACGTTCCGCTCGAGAAGCGCCTCGCCCACCCCTTGCGCGACCCCGCCGTCCAGCTGGCCCTTCACCACCATCGGGTTCAAGGCACGGCCGACATCCTGGGCCATCACGTAGTTCAGCAACGCCACCGCGCCGGTTTCCGGATCAACCTCGACCTCGGCGATATGGCAGCCGTTGGGGAAGGTCGCCGCCACGGGATCGTGGAGATGTCCAGCCGCCAGGCCCGCCGCGCCGATATCGGCAGCGACTTCCTCCAGCGAAACAGCGCGATCAGTGCCGGAGATCCGGAAATTCCCGGCGTTGTATTCGACATCGGTCCGCGCGGCCTCCAACATGTCCGCGGCCAAGCCAAGACCCGTCTCGACCAATGTCTCGGCGGCAAGGACGAGGGCGCTGCCGCAAACCGTCATCGACCGGCAGGCGCCGGTTCCCGTGCCCCACGGCGTCTCGTCCGAATCGCCTTGAATGATCCGGACCCGGCTTGGATCGATATCGAGCATTTCGGCCAGGATCTGCGGATAGACCGTCTCGTGCGACTGGCCGTTCGACATGCTGCCCAGACGCACCTCGATCGTACCGTCGGCCCGGCAGGTAATCTCTGTGCGATCAGCAATCCCGGCGCCGCAAGCCTCCAGCAGATTGGCATAGCCGATCCCGCGCAACCGGCCCCTGGCGGTGCTTTCGTCGCGGCGCGCGGCGAACCCCTCGGTATCGGCCATTCGCTCGGCCGCCGTCATATTGGCCGCGAAGTCGCCGCTGTCGTAGGTCGAGGTCGCGGCCGTTCGATACGGCATGGCGGCGGGATCGACCAGGTTCCGCCGCCGAATTTCCCCGGGCCCGATCCCAAGTTCGCGCGCCGCCGCGTCGAGCAGCCGTTCGATCGTGAAATTCGCCTCGGGCGCGCCGGCCCCTCGATAGGGGCAGGTCGGCATCCGCGTCGTATGGACCGCCCGGACGTCGAAATCGACGACGGGAATGTCGTAGACGCTGGTCCCCATGGTGCGCCACATAGTGGGCGCGGTCGTACCGCGCGGGCCGAGATAACCGCCGAGATCGGCCAGCACGCGAACCCGCATCGCGAGGATCCGCCCCTCCCCGTCGAGCGCCAGTTCCGCGTCGTTCGCCTGGCCGCGGCCCTGATAATCGGCCAGGAAGACTTCGCTCCGGCTCTCCAGCCAACGGACGGTCCGGCCGAGCCGTTTCGCCGTCCAAAGGACCAATGCCTGCTCGGGATAGAGCGGGTTCTTGGCACCGAAACCCCCGCCGACGTCTTTCGTCACGACGCGAACGGCATCTTCGGCAAGATGGAAGACGTCTCTTGCCAAGGCGCGACCGACGGTCTGCGGCTTTCCGGCCGTGGCATACAGCGTATAACGGCCCCGCGCCCGATCGAAGGCGCCGACATAGCCCCGGGTCTCGAGCGGGTTCTGCACGATCCGGTTGATGTCGAAACCGAGGGAGACGACATGGGCCGCCGCCTCGAAACATGCCGCCGCCGCTCGCCCGTCACCCACGGTGAAGCCGAACGAGATGTTCTCCGGCGATTGCGGCCAGAGTGGCGGTGCGCCATCGGCGCCGCGTGGGTCCATCAACGGCGTCAATGGCGCATAGTCGACCAAGACGGCCTCGGCCGCATCGATCGCCGCCGCCGCCGTCTCGGCCACCACGACGGCGACCGGCTGGCCCTGATAGAGGACGCGGTCCCCCGCCAATATCGGATGCGGCGCCCCGATCGACGGATCGCCCGTTGGCGGAACTTCGGAGACGCCGGTCGGGCGACGCTCCCAGGGAATGCCGCCGAGTCCATCTTCATCCAAGTTCCGCGCCGTCCAGACACCGAGCACACCCGGCAGCGCCATAGCCGTCGAAGGATCGACGCCTTTGATTTCGGCATGGGGATAGAGGGATCGAACCACGACCATATGCGCCAACCCCTCGAATTCGAGATCGGCGATATAACGGCCTTGGCCGGTCAGGAATCGGGCATCCTCGACCCGCGGCATATCGCGGCCGAGATAGCGTCCCGGTTCACCGGGAGCGGTCATGACTCGATTGTCGGGGGGCACGGGACTTCGGCTCAACCCTTCGCGTCGACGGCCCCGCCATGGGCGGCGGACCAACCTTTCGGATCCTTGAAATACTTCTCCGCCTCGTCCAGCGTCGCGGCATCGAAGAGACCGTCCGCACGGGCGACCCGCAACACGTCCCACCAGGTCGCCAGCCAGTGCATCTCGACCTTGGTGTCGGCCAGGATATCGGCCGCATCCGAGAAGATATCGTAGTAGAAGATCACGAAAATATGGTCGACGACGGCGCCCGCCTCGCGAAGCGCGTTGCAGAAGTTGACCTTGCTGCGGCCGTCGGTCGTCATGTCCTCGACCAGGAGCACGCGCTCCCCTTCCGGCAGATAACCTTCTATCTGAGCATTACGCCCGAACCCTTTGGGTTTCTTGCGAACATATTGCATCGGCAACATCAGGCGATCGGCCATCCAGGCGGCGAAAGGGATGCCCGCCGTCTCGCCGCCGGCAACGCTATCGAAGCATTCGAAGCCAGCCTCGCGCAACATCACCGAGGCGCCCAAATCCATCAGAGTCCGGCGTACCCGGGGAAACGAGATCAACCGGCGGCAATCGAGATAAACGGGGCTCGCCCAGCCGGAGGTGAGGATGAAAGGGTCGGCCGCGTTGATATGGACGGCCTCGACCTCGAGCAGCATCCGGGCCGTGATATCGGCCATCACCTGCTTATCGGGAAACCCACTGGTCATGGCCCTCTTCCCTTTCCTAGCCTGTCCATTCGGTAACGAATCCCTTCGGATCGGGACGGCGCTTATCGCTGACTTTCTTGATCGGCGTGCCGAGATAGACGAAGGCGACGATCTCGTCCGTCGGGTCGAGGCCGAGCGCCGATTTGACGTGCGGGTCACGGGCATTCGACCCCGTCAGCATGATCCCGCCATACCCCTTGGCATGCGCCGCCGTGATGATATTGAGCGCCGAGGCACCAGTGGTCACCACCTGCTCGATCGCCGGCACGTTCGGCTTCTCGTCCGATATCTTGGCATAAGCGACGATGATCATGGGGGAGCGCATCGGCCGGTTCCGCTCTTTCTCGATCGCTTCGTCGTCCGCCGCGGGATCGCGCTTTTGCAAGGCTTCGACGAAGACGCCGCCGAGCTTCGCGCGCGCCTCCCCTTGGACGATGATGAAGCGCCAAGGCTGCAACATTCCATGGTCGGGCGCCGACATCGCGGCGGCCATGATCTCGTCGAGATCGGCGCCCGCGGGCGCCGGGTCGCCGAGCAGACGCGGCGGCACGGAAATCCGCGACAACAGGGCTTCCATTGCTTCCATGATGATCCTCCATGCGGGAGTGAGCCGGCCGGCCCGAGCGCCTAGCTATGTATACGATGGCGGCGGGAAATCAAACGATTCCGGTGGCCGACCGCGCCCGTCGAAGACCGAAATCAGAATAAAGCCGGCGATGAAGCCGCCAAGATGCGCCTCCCAGGCGATTCCAGCCGCCTCGACGCCGAGAAGCTCCGGCGGCAGCATGCCGAAGACCATGTTGAGCACGAACCAGATCGCAATAAACCCCATCGCCGTCGAGCGCGACTGAAACGGCAACGGCGTCGCCGGGTCCAGGGGTCGAAGACTGAGCCGGCAAACCGCCCCCACCGTCCCCGCGACACCGCCGGAGGCGCCGACAAGCGGTACGATATCGGCCGGCTGAAAGAGCGCGAAGACCGCGGCCCCCAGAACCCCCGTCAAAACATAGAGCCAGATGAACGGCCATTCTCCCATGCGCCGCGCAATCGCCGCACCGAAGGCGAGGAAAAGCAGCATGTTGACCATCAAATGCATGAGATCCCCATGGACCAGCATATACGTTACCGGGCTGGTGACGAGGGTCAGGAATTCGAGCACGCCATCCGGCTGAACACCGTAGCGCGCCGGAATGAACGCGATATGGAACAACAGGGAATAGCCAAGTTCCTCCGGCAAGAAAATCCGCCCGACATGCGCCAGCATGGTGCCGCCCGCGATCCATTTGACGGCATTGGGCGCGTTCAGGATCGGCGGGTCTTCACGCTCGGACACAAGCTCACCTCTGCTGCGCGGTTGGCGGATGACCCTAGGACGCGGTTCGTCGCCTGTCCAACGAACCCTCCGGCGGTGCTGGTATTTGCCGTTGCTCCGACGCTTATGGATTGCCAGACTCGGCCAAAGGGGACGAGGAGAATGCCTGAATGAATATCGCGGCTTGGGTAAGACGCGCCGGACAAAGTGTCGGCGACCGACCGGCGGTGGCACTCGGCGACAAGGTCTTGTGGGATTACACAGGTCTCGCCGATCGCGTGGCGCGGCTGGCGGGTGCGCTTCGCGGCGAGGTCGGGCTCGAGGCCGGCGACCGCGTCGCCCTGGTAATGAAGAACTGCCCGGAATATTTCGAATGCCTGTTCGCCATTTGGCATGCGGGCCTGGCGGCGGTGCCGATCAACGCGAAACTTCACCCAAGCGAATTCCAATTCATCCTGGAGAACAGCGGGGCCCGGGTTTGCCTGGCGACGCCGGAACTGGCGGAGGCTGTCCAGGAAACAACCGTCGACACGCTGGAACGGCTGGTTGCGGTTGGCGGGGACGAGTATGCGAAGTTTTTCGATACCCCGGCACTGACGATGCATGACAGCGCCGCCGACGACCTCGCCTGGCTGTTCTATACCAGCGGGACGACGGGGCGCCCGAAAGGCGCGATGCTCTCGCACCGGAACCTTGCCGCCGCCTGCTTCTGCTATGTCGCCGACGTCGATCCGACCGCGCCTTGGGACAGCATCCTGCACGCGGCCCCGATCAGCCATGGTTCGGGGCTCTATGGTCTCGCCCACATCATGCAGGCGTCCTGTCAGGTGATCCCGGAAAGTGCCGGCTTCGATCCGCATGAAATATTTTCGCTTATCCAGGCCTGGCCCAACCTCGTCTTCTTCGCAGCACCCACCATGGTCAAACGCCTGATCGATCATCCCGAGGACGCCGACACCTCGAACCTGAAGGCGGTGACCTACGGCGGCGGCCCGATGTATGTCGAGGATCTAGTCCAGGCCATGGACCGCTTCGGCAACAAGTTCACGCAGCTCTATGGCCAGGGCGAAAGCCCGATGACGATCACGGCATTGAACCAGCGCTTCCACGCCATGCGCGATCACCCGCGCTATATGGAGCGCCTGGCTTCCGTCGGTGTGGCGCAAAGTGTCGTTCAGGTCCGCACGGGCGATAGCGACGACAACACGCTGCCGACCGGCGAGATCGGCGAGATTTTGGTTCGCGGCGACAGCGTGATGCTGGGCTATTGGCAAAACCCGGAGGCGACGGCCGAAACACTCCGCGGCGGCTGGCTCCATACCGGCGATGTCGGCAGCTTCGACGAGGACGGCTTCCTCACCCTGAAGGACCGTTCGAAGGACATGATCATCAGCGGCGGCACCAATATCTATCCGCGCGAGATCGAGGAAGTCCTGCTGCGCCACCCGGATGTCACGGAGGTCTCCTGCATCGGCCGGCCGGATCCGGAATGGGGCGAGATCGTCGTCGCCTATATCGTGGGCCGCGGCGAGGCGGCCGTGGCGATCACCGATCTCGATAACCTTTGTCTCGAGAACATCGCCCGTTTCAAGCGGCCAAAGGACTACCGCTTTGTCGACGCCCTGCCGAAGAACAATTACGGCAAGGTCCTGAAAACCGACCTACGGGAACGCGACGAGAAGGAGACCGCATGAGCGAGCGCCTGAAGGACAAGGTCGCGATTGTGACGGGGGCGGGCTCGATCGGCCCCGGCTGGGGCAACGGCAAGGCAACGGCGGTCCTGTTCGCGCGCGAGGGGGCAAAGGTGCTCTGCGCCGACATCGACGAGGTGGCGGCCGGCGAGACGGTGGCGATCATCCGGGACGAGGGCGGGGCCGCGGAGGCCTTCCGCTGCGACGTGACCGAGAGTGCGGCCGTCGAGGCCATGGCGGGGGCGACCGTCGATGCCTATGGCCGGATCGATATTCTGCACAACAATGTCGGTATTCTCGGCATGGGCGGTCCGGTCGAACACACGGAGGAGGACTGGGACCGGGTCACGGACGTCAATGTGAAGAGCATGTTCCTGACGGCGAAACACGTCATTCCGCGGATGGAAACCCAGGGCGGTGGAGCGATCGTCAATATCGCCTCGATTTCGGGCATTACCTGGCTCGGCATCCCCTACCTTTCCTATTCCACCACCAAGGCGGCGGTCATCCACATGACCAAGATGATCGCCTACCAATACGCACCGAAACAAATCCGTTGCAACGTCATCCTGCCGGGCTTCATGAAGACGCCGATGGTGGAGAAGGGTCTCGCCGCGCATTACGCCGGCGGCGATGTCGAAGAGATGGTCCGGATCCGCGATTCCCAATGTCCGATGGGCCGGATGGGGGACGCCTGGGATGTGGCCCAAGCCGCCCTCTTCCTCGCCTCCGACGACGCCAAATATATCACCGGCGCGGAGTTGGTGGTCGATGGCGGCGTTTCGCTCAGCAGTGTCCCGTGACGAGGTGACGATGACCTTCGATCGTGCCGGAATCGAGCTCCTGACAGAGGCTGTGGCGTCTCTCGAGGCCGGCTTCGCGGACCTTCCCGACATCGCCCCGGAATACGACCAGGAAGCGGTTCGCACCGTCCTCCTCGATACGGCGGTGCGAATGCGCGACAACTATCCCTATCAACATCCCCTCTACGCGGGACAGATGTTGAAGCCGCCGCACCCCATAGCGCGGCTTGCCTATGCGCTCGCCCAGTTTATCAACCCCAACAACCATTCCTTCGACGGCGGGCGCGCTAGCTCGGCGATGGAAAAGGAGGCAGTCGCCGATCTCGCCCGGGTATTCGGCTGGGAAACCCATCTGGGTCATCTCTGCAGCAACGGAACGATCGCCAACATGGAAGCCCTTTGGGTCGCGGGGCGACTCGCGCCCGACACGAAAATCGTGGCCTCGTCGCAAGCACATTTCACGCACGCCCGGTTGAGCGAGGTCCTCAAGCTCGATTTCGAATCGATCGCTGTGGATGAGCGTGGCCGAATGGATTTGACGGCGCTCGAACGCGTGCTCGACACCGGCGAAATCGGGTCGGTGGTGGCGACGCTGGGTACGACCGGCCTCGGCGCCGTTGATCCGCTGGCGGAAATCCTGACCCTTCGGGAGCGCTATCCGTTTCGTTTGCATGTCGATGCCGCCTATGGCGGCTACTTCACCCTTATCGATGACCTTGCGGTCGAAGTCCGCGCCGCTTATGACTGTATCGGCGAGGCGGATTCGATCGTCATCGACCCGCACAAACATGGGCTGCAACCTTATGGCTGCGGTTGCGTCCTCTTCCGCGATCCGGCGGTGGGGGCGCTCTACAAACATGATTCGCCCTACACCTATTTCAGCTCCGACGAGCTCCACCTCGGCGAAATCAGCCTCGAATGCTCGCGCGCCGGAGCCGCGGCAACGGCCCTTTGGGCGACCCACCGGCTACTGCCGCCGGTTCGAGACGGTGCCTTCGCGAAGGATCTGACGAAATGCAGAGCCGCCGCTTCCGCGTTTCACGAAAGGCTTGCCGCCGACCCGCACTTTCGCGTGATGGCGGCGCCCGACCTCGATATCGTCGTCTGGGCGCTTGCCGGCAATACGGCCCGTGAAATTTCCGAGCGTTCGCGGCGCCTTTTCAACCGGGCCGCCGACGCCGACTTGCATTTCGCCCTGATCGATCTGCCGGAGGATTTATTGCGTCCGCATTGGCCGGGTGTCGGTTTCGACACGCCGAACGTCACTTGTCTTCGCGCCTGCCTGATGAAACCGGAGCATCTTGATTGGCTGGACCGAATTTGGCGGCAGCTCGACCAATTGGTCGATTAAGCGGTCTCGTCTACCTCGGCGGCCGCCTCCACCATCAATGTCGCCCCCTCGACCCCAGTGACGCGGACCCGGGCGCCTTCCGGCAGTTCGCCGTCATTCCCGGTCGAGACGCGCCACAGACTGTCGCCGACCGTAGCCTTGCCGACACCGCCGACGATGGGCTCCGCCAGGGTCAACACGCGCCCCACATATTGAGCACCGCGGACGTTGAGGGTTGGATCCGTCGTTTCTATGGGGTGCTTCCGCAGCCATAAACGCCAGCTCGCGACGGCGATCACCGAGACGGCGGCGAAGACGAGGACTTGGTTTTCCCAGGCGAAATCGGGGACGAACAGCAGGACAAACCCCACGATTCCCGCCGCGACCCCCATCCACAAAAAGAAGGTGCCCGGAAGAATGAGCTCGAATACCAGCAAGAGCACGCCGAGAATCCACCAGTGCCAGAACTGGAGGTCCTCCGACAATTGAAAGCCTATTTCCATAACGGTTATTTCCGCTCCCAGGTTCCGCCATCTCCGCCGCCGGAATTCGAACCATCGCCGAGCGCCTGCTTGGCGATCTCGGCGATGCCGCCGATGGCGCCGATCACCCCCGTCGCCTCGACCGGTAGGAAGAAGATCTTCTCATTCGGGGAATTAGCGAATTGGCCCAGCGCATCGACGTATTTCTGCGCTACGAAATAGTTCACCGCTTGGATATCGCCGGCGGCAATGGCCTCCGAGACCATGGTGGTCGCCCTGCCCTCGGCCTCGGCCTCACGTTCGCGCGCCTCGGCATCGCGGAAGGCGGCCTCGCGCCGGCCCTCGGCCTCGAGGATCGCCGCCTGTTTCTCACCCTCGGCGCGCAGGATCTCGGCCTGCCGGTCGCCTTCGGCTTCGAGGATAGCGGCGCGCTTCTCGCGCTCGGCCTTCATCTGTCGGGCCATCGCCTCCACGAGATCCTTCGGAGGGGCGATGTCCTTGATCTCGATTCGCGTGACCTTGATACCCCAGGGATTGGTCGCTTCGTCCACGACGCCGAGAAGGCTGGCGTTGATCCGATCGCGCTCGGAGAGGACCATATCCAGATCCATCGAGCCCATCACCGTTCGGATATTCGTCATCGTCAGGTTCAGGATCGCGCGCTCCAGGTCGTTCACCTCATAGGCCGCCTTGGCCGCGTCGATAACCTGGAAAAAGACGACCCCATCCGCCGTGACCATGGCGTTGTCCTTGGTGATGACCTCTTGGCTGTAAACGTCGAGGACCTGCTCGCGCATGTTCATGCGGGCCCCGACCCGATCGACGAACGGCACGATCAAGTTGAGGCCGGGCGTCAGCGTCTGGGTATATCGTCCAAAGCGCTCGACCGTGAATTCGGAACCCTGAGGCACTTGCTTCACCCCCATGAAGATCACGAGGATCGCAAGCACGAGGATCACGATCACGAATATCGCCAGTTCATCGTATAAAATCGGCATGATGCCTTCTCCCGTTCAGCCACCGACCGAGGCGGATACCGTCCGGCCGCGGCGAAGCGCCCGTCGACGTTTATTCACCGACGCAAATCTTAGACCAAAACGAGTGAAAGGATGGCGTCTATTTTTAATCCGCCGGTGTTTTCGCGAGGAACAGTCCTTGGATCAGATGAACCGGCCGAGCCGGACCGCCGTATGACCCGGATTCAGCCGCCGCGACGGCATGATCAACACGCAATTATCGTAGGGTGTTGTAATTTCCTCATCACCGTCGATCCCGAGCACCGTTCCCTGCTTGGAAATGACTTCCAGCCCCTTGAATTCCTCCACGAACCTGAACCCGCCGCTCCCGATCGTGACCACATCGGTGACTTCGATAATTTTTTGCTCGGCCGGCAGGTCCGCGAGATGCGCCGCGGCGAAATCGGGATCGATAATATTCCACTGCGAAAGAAACCGCAGCGTCGTCTCCAGCGACACCACCGCGCTCGACCGCTCCCAATGCTGACCGCATTCGATTAGAAGGGCGTTCCGCGTGTCGTCCGGATCTCCGAATTGGGCGTAATCCCGCAAGCGCTTGCCCGCCGTATGTCCATGATCGCAGACGACATGTTCGGGATAGCCGATCGCGGCCGCCAATTCGCGCCCTTTCGCCAACGGACCCGCCAGCATCAGCGGGGCCACGCTGGTCTGCATGGAATGGAGATCAAGCAGATAATCGACCCGGTCGATCAGGGGCCGCATCTCGCGAGCACGTTCGAGCTCCGCACTATTTCGCGGTCCGTCGAGAACGTCGGGCGACCAGAGCCGATTGAAATCCTCATCGACAAAGCGCGATAGGGTGGGATGCGAGGGGTCGAAATTCCGATAGGCACGATGGTTGCCGAAGCCAAGCGTCATAGCCCCCCGCACCGGACGAACATCGTTCCGGAGCAAAAAATCGAGCGTAATCGCCCCGCAAATCTCGTTGCCATGGGTTACCGCATTGACCATGACATGGGGGCCGGCGACTCCGCTTTCGAAGGTCGTCACGAATTCGATTCCGGTGTTGCTCGACCGATAGGCCGTGATGTCGGGCGCCACCAGTTCAACAAGGTCCCCGCGGTCGCTCACCGTCGTCCCCTCGCGGTCGTTCGCCGCCCCCGTCTCGTCAGAACAGCCCCTCGATCTGACCTTCTTCATTGACGAAGATACTGTGCGCGGCCGGCGTGCGGGGCAGACCCGGCATGGTCATGATCTCGCCGCAGATGGCGACGATGAACTCCGCCCCCGCCAAAAGCCGAACCTCGCGGATCGGCACGGTAAAGCCGCGCGGCGCCCCGATCAGCGTTTGATCCGACGAGAAGCTGTATTGAGTTTTCGCCATGCAGACAGGGAAATGTCCGAAACCGCCATCCTGGAAATCCTGGATTTGCGCGCGGACCCGATTGTCCGCCATGATTCCATCGGCGCGATAGACTTCCCGGGCGACGGTCTCGATTTTCTCCCAAAGCGACATGTCGTCGGGATAAAGCGGCTTATAGGCGGCTGCCCCGGAATCCAGCAATTCGACGACCTTTCGCGCGATCGCCTCGGTACCCGCCCCGCCATCGGCCCAATGCGTACAGACATAGGCGGCGACGCCGTTATCCTCGCAGTGCTTGCGCACCAATTCGAGCTCGGCATCGGTATCGGCATGGAACCGGTTGATGCCGACAACCGCCGGGACACCGAATTTCGAGATATTCTCAAGATGCTGATCGAGATTGGCGAGCCCCTTCTCCAAGGCGCCCAAATCCTCGCTGCCGAGGTCGGCGCGCGCGACACCGCCATGCATCTTCAAGGCCCGCACCGTCGCGACAATCACCGCCGCCTCGGGGTTCAGTCCGGCCTTGCGGCATTTGATATCGAAGAACTTCTCGGCGCCGAGATCGGCCCCGAAGCCGGCCTCGGTAACGACGATATCAGCCAGCTTCAGCATCGTCTTCGTTGCCATGACCGAATTGCAGCCGTGGGCGATATTCGCAAAGGGCCCGCCGTGTATGATGGCCGGGTTGTTCTCCAGCGTCTGCACCAGATTGGGCAGCAACGCGTCCTTCAGCAGCGCCGTCATAGACCCCGCCGCCTTCAGCTCTCCCGCGCGGATGGGCTCGCGCTGGCGATTGAAGCCGACGATGACGTTCGACAGGCGTCGATTTAGGTCGGCAAGATTGTCGGACAGGCAGAAGATCGCCATGATTTCCGAGGCGACCGTGATATCGAAGCCGCTTTGACGCGGAAAACCGTTGGCGACGCCGCCCAGGCTGAGCACCGTATCGCGAAGGGCGCGGTCGTTCATATCGACGACCCGCCGCCACTGGATCCGGCGCGCATCGATCGCCGGCTCGCCGCCCCAATAGATATGATTGTCGATCATCGCCGACAGCAGATTGTGTGCAACGCCGATCGCATGCATATCGCCGGTAAAATGGAGGTTGATGTCCTCCATCGGCACGACCTGGGCATACCCGCCGCCGGCGGCGCCCCCCTTCATTCCGAAACACGGCCCGAGACTCGGTTCACGGAGACAGATCGCGGCCCGTTTCCCGATCCGATTCAAGCCGTCGCCGAGACCGACCGTCATCGTGGTCTTCCCCTCGCCCGCCGGGGTCGGCGTGATAGCCGTTACCAGGACCAGCTTCCCATCCGGGCGATCCCGGAGGGAATTGATGAAATCGGCGGAAATCTTGGCTTTGTGCGGTCCGAAATGGAACAACGCGTCTTCCGGAATGTCCAACTTGGCTCCGATGCCACTGATCGGCTCCAGATTTGCCTCGCGGGCGATTTCAATATCGCTCTTTACCATTTTCGTATCCTCCCCCTTGCGTCCTCACGAAACGCGCGTTTTCGCGACATTTGATACCCGCAGGAACCTACCCTTCGAACGCGGGTTGCGCGAGGCACTTTCCGAAACCTCACGAACATTTGCAATCGGGCATTTCAACGCGCATCGCATGGACATTCCGTCACTACAATGCTCTTGCGCAATTGCATGAAAAACATGATAATATTAGGTTATGGTTGCGTCAGTAACAGATTCTAGCCTGGCTTCGGGCCTTGGAGCGCTTGGTCGACCTGCACAATCGGGCGGCGACGCGCCTATTAACGTCAACACGAAATTGCGACGAGAAGTCGCGATCACCGCCAAGTTCGGTCCCGATCCGGAAACGGGCAGCCCGCTCCAAATCATCAGCGGCAAAGACGTCGAGTTAGCCGAAAACAACGATCTGCAGCGTCTTTCGGAAGCGAATCTCGGCGCTTCCTCGGCGGAAACGGCGTTCCAAACGACATCGATCAGCAGTGCCGAAACGAGCACGGCGGAGTCGGGTGCAGCATCAAGCCAAGCGCTGCAGGTTGCCCGGTCCGCCTCCACCGATTCCGATGGTGGGTCTTCGGGTGACTTCACGCCACGCGGCAGCACCGTCGACGTTCAAGTATAGCTGCTCCCGACCGACCGGACAGCCGGTCGGGTCGTTAGTCCAAAAAATCTAGGTTTAAGGGCGTAAACCCTAGTTCTTGGCTGGCTGATAGGTCCAGACGGCGGGTCGCTCGGTGCCAGCCTGGGCTTTGTCGAAACACTCAAGTTCCACCAGGGTCTTATAGCAATAGACCGGTTCCAAGGCCGCCGGGTTGTCGCGTTTTAGCCAGGGCCGGCTCAAGACGTCCGTCTCGCTTGGGGCGTATTCGGCATAGTGGTTCTCGCAAGCCACGAGAAAAATCGTGAAAAATACGAAAATCGAGAATCGGGTCATTCGGTACTCCCCCGGGGCGTTCGAAAAACGGCTCTTCCACGTCAAAGCCCGTGCGCTTCAAAAGACATGCATATAAAGTGCCAAAAACCACGAATTAGGGAGCATATCATGCGTGTCGCGGTCCTGGACGATTATATGAAGGTGGCACTCGAACTCGGCGATTGGAGTAGCCTGGAGGGGCGCGCCGATATCACGGTGTTCGACAAGCCATTCCAAGGCGAGGACGAGGCCGCGGAAAAACTGGCGCCGTTCGAGGCCATCGTCGGGATGCGCGAAAGAACCCCCTTCCCGGCGACCCTTCTGGAACGTCTACCCAACCTGAAAATTCTCGTCACGACCGGCATGCGGAACGCCTCATTCGATATGGACGCGGCACGCGCCCGAGATGTCGCCGTTTGCGGAACGAATTCGCAAGGCACGCCGACGGCGGAGCTCACATGGGCCTTGATTTTCGGTCTGGTCCGCAACATTCCCGCACACCAAGCGGCGATGCGCGACGGCCGCTGGCAGACCGTGCTCGATATCGGCCTCCATGGACGGACCCTGGTATTGCTCGGGCTGGGAAGGCTGGGCGGCCGGGTGGCGGCGGTCGGAAAGGCGCTCGAAATGAATATTATCGCCTGGAGCGAGAACCTGACCGACGAGCGCGCCGCCGAACACGGCGCGAAACGGGTCGAGAAGGCCGACCTGCTGGCGCAATCGGACATCGTCTCGATACATCTCGTCTTGAGCGATCGGACACGCGGCCTATTGGGACCGGCCGAGTTGGCGCTCATGAAGCCGAGCGCCTATCTCGTGAACACTTCGCGCGGACCGATCGTGGACGAGACCGCCCTGCTCGACGTCTTGCGGGACAATCGGATCGCGGGCGCCGGCATCGATGTTTACGATCAGGAACCCTTGCCGGCCGATCACCCCATTCGGCGGATGCACAATGTCGTCCTGGCTCCCCATGTCGGCTATGTTGTCGAGGAGAACTACCGCGACATGTATACGAGCGCGGCCGAGAACATCGGGGCATTCATCGACGGCGCGCCGGTTCGCGTCCTAAATTGACGACAAGCGCCGTTCAGGCGCCGAGATCGACGATCAACCGGCCGCGGATACCACCCTTCATGATGCTCGCGGCCGCGGCGCCGATCCCTTCAAGATCGACCGATTCCGACATCGCCTCCAGCTTGTCGTGAGGCAGGTCGGCGGCGACCCGATCCCAGACCCGAACGCGGTTCTCATATGGCTGCATGACCGAATCGATTCCCAACAGATTGACACCCCGCAACAGGAAGGGAATGACGGTGGTTTCCAGTTTGGGACCACCCGCTAGGCCGCAGGCGGCAACGGAACCGCCGTATTTGATCTGCGCCAGGAGCCGGGCCAGGGTGGTGGCCCCGACCGTATCCACCGCACCGGCCCAGGTTTCGGATTCGAGCGGCCGCTTGCTGGGCTCCGCGAGATCGGCGCGGGCCACGATATCGCCCGCCCCCAGACCGCGTAGGTAATCATGCGTCTCCTCGCGTCCGGTCGAGGCCGTGACCTCATATCCGAGCTTCGCCAGGATCGCGACGGCGACGGAGCCGACACCACCCGCGGCGCCGGTTACCAGCACCGGCCCCGACGCCGGGGCAATCCCATGATCCTCGAGCGCCATCACGCAAAGCATCGACGTAAAACCCGCCGTACCCACGGCCATCGCCTGGCGCGTCGAGAGGCCCTCCGGCAAGCCGACCAGCCAGTCGCCCTTGACTCGCGCCATCCCGGCATAACCGCCCCAATGGGCCTCGCCCACCCGCCAGCCGGTCAGGACGACCTTGTCGCCCGCCTTGAAGCGCGCGTGATCGGACTCCTCCACCGTGCCGGCGAAATCGATCCCCGGGACATGGGGATAGTTCCTTACCAGACCGCCGATACCGTTGACGACCATGCCGTCCTTGTAGTTCAGATCGGAATATTCGACCCGAACCAATACATCGCCCTCGGGCAAATCGTCGACGCCGAGGGATTTCACTTCCTGGCCGACCTTGCCGTCGTCCTCCGTCAAAACCAGGGCCGAAAAGGTATCGCTCATCGCTTGCTGCCTCATCCTCTACTTCGGAAAAAAACGCCGTCGTCAAACCCGACGACGGCGCAATTTCTTGAATTCGTGGTCGAGCCGGCTCAGCGCAGCGGCTCGAGAATGCTCACATAGTTCGCTACCGCGGCCCCGCCCATGTTGAAGGTGCCGGCCAACTTGGCGCCGGGAATCTGCATGTCGCCGGCCTCGCCGCGCAATTGCATCGACGTCATGACATGCATCGAAATGCCAGTGGCGCCGATCGGGTGGCCCTTCGACTTCAGACCACCAGAGGGATTAACCGGCAGCTTTCCGTCTTTCTCCGTCCAGCCTTCCTCGAGCACGCGGCCCCCCTCGCCCGGCTTGGCGAGGCCCATCGCCTCGTACTCCATCAATTCGGCCATGGTGAAGCAGTCATGGGTCTCGACCAAACTCAGATCGTCGAGGGATAGCCGGCCGGCCTCAAGGGCACCGGACCAGGCCGCGGCGCATCCATCGAGGAAGGACATGTCCCGCCGGCCCATCGGCAGGAAGTCGTTCGCATGATGGCGCGCGCGAAAAACCACCGCCTTGTCGAGAGAGAGCGCCGTTTCCGTATCCGCGAGCACGACCGCGGCCGCCCCGTCCGAGACCATCGAGCAATCGGTCCGCTTCAAGGGGCCGGCGACGATCGGGTTCTTCTCCGAGACGTCGCGGCAGAATTCGAAGCCGAGATCCTTCTGGAGCTGAGCCCAGGGATTGGCGCAACCATTCTTGTGATTCTTCGCCGCAATGCGGGCGAGCGCATCGGTCTGATCACCGTATTTCTGATAATACTGCTGCGCAATCTGCCCGAAAACGCCAGCAAACCCGCCCTTGATTTCGGAATCTTCCTTCAGATAGCTCGCCTTCATCAGGATGCCGCCAATTTCGGGACCCGCCGTATCCGTCATCTTCTCGACGCCCACCACGAGCACGATCCGGCCCTGCTTGGCCTCGATGAAATTCAAGCCTTGATGAATCGCCGCGGAGCCGGTGGCGCAGGCGTTCTCGACCCGGGTCGCGGGCTTGAAACGAAACCTGTCATCCGCCTGCAAGACCAGCGACGCCGGAAAATCCTGGTTGGAAAACCCATTATTGAAAAGGCCGAGATAAATCGCATCGATATCGTCGGGACCGACGCCGGCATCCGCCATGGCGTCCGTGGCCGCGCCCACGATCAGGGATTCGATATCCTCGCCTTCCAACCTACCGAATTTGGAATGCGCCCAACCAACGATGCAGCCAGCCATGATGTTCCCCTAACTTTCCAATGATTCATTTCCGCTCACGCGCGGTACACATCAGCTATATCACGTCGACTTCCGTGTTTCACGTCCAAGCTTGATGGGTGCCTCTACTCGGCGGCGACGGCCACCGGTTCTTTCCAAACCACCTGGTAGATCGTCGTGGCTTCGTCGAATCCCTTCAGGTCGAACTGGCCCAAATTCTCGAATTTGAGATCCTTGCCGCCATACATGCTGTGGACGATCTGAGAGGCGGTTATCTCGTCGGCGTCGGCCTTTGACATGACCCGTGCTGCGAGTTGAACCGGCGTTCCGAAGAAATCGTTCCCCTCGCGGATCGAATTGCCGGTCGACCGTCGTGGTGTTGTAGCTCTCGATGCCTTCCTGCATTTGGATCGCGGCGTGGACCGAATTCGGCACCGAATTGAAAACGGCCATGATGCCGTCACCCATATGCTTCACCTCGGTGCCGTGAAACATGGTCAGGGCCTCACGGATGATCTGGTTGTGGGCGCGCACGACTTCCATCGCGCCCTCGTCGCCGATCTCCTGGGTTTGGGCGGTTGAATCGACGATGTCGGTGAACAGCACGACCACAAAGTCGGAGGCCGCCTCCTCCTCTTCCGAACCCGCCGGCTTGTTCCACATCTCGACCGCCGCCGGAACCTTCAGATCGGCGCCTTGATCGCTCAGGTAGTTCTTCATCGCGGTCCGGCCGAGATCGTACATTTTCAGGTACTTCGGCTGCATCAGGTATTCGTCGATATTGGCGCAGAACGCAAAAGCGGTGTTTTCGTCATGGCCGAGCAGTTGAATCCGCTCGGTCAGCATGTCCGACCTTTCGTTTTGATTGCAGCGATAGCGGGTCCCGACGAAATCTCCCGCACCCGCGAAATACAGGGTCAGGCCAAACCGATTGAAGGCGTCGAGCGACTTCATCACATCCGGAATGCTCTTCGTCCCGGCCCCCAGCATCGAAAGTAGCCAACCGCTCGCGTCCTTGACGTTTTGCCCGGCATTGGCGGTCCGCTCGCGAGGCGGCTCCGGCGGCTGATCGGGTTCCGCGGGCGTTGGTTCGGATTCCGGCTCGGGTTCGGGCTCCGGTTCGGGCGCGGCCTCGATGACCGGCATCGCCGGTTGCGGGCCCGTTACGATCTGCGGAACCTGCTGGACGAGCTGCGCCGCCATCTGCGCCGATTCCGCATGAGCACGCACGCGCGCGCGCGCTTGTCCGGAACCAAGATTCACCTTGCGCACCATCGGAACGAAAATGAGCGCGAAGGTAACCAGGAATATCCCGACCAAAAGCGCCCACGAGGTCGAGCTGCCAAGGCCGTAGCCGATTTGATGAAGACTCTTCAAACCCCAAAGGGAGAGATAGGTCACGATCAACGAGATGACGGTGGCGAACAATAGCGCCACCGCGATCCGTATCAGTCCGCCCGTCAGTTCGTCCGACGATTTGCGCTTGCGCCCCGCGGCCCTGGCCGGCGCACCGCCGCCGCTCGAAGGCGCATCATCTTCCCCGCCGGATTGCGCCGGTCCATCGTCGCCGCCGCGCGGTGCCGATGTTCGCTCGCTTTCGATTTTCTGCTCACGCGCCTGTTTTTTCGCTTCTTTTGCGGCTTGCCGCGCTTTTCGGCCCTTCGCCTTACCGCCGCCTGATTTCCCGCCACCGCCGCCGCTTGGGCCGATTTGTCCCTTGCCCGCCTTTTGCTTTTTCTTCTCGTCATCGCCCCCGAGCTTGGTCTCGTAGACCACGAGCTCGCGCGATGTGTTCATGTTGCTGTCGTACTCGTCGCGCACTACGCGGACGCGTTCGATATGCGGTTCGCGCTCCAGCTGCTCGGCCTCGCGCACCGCCTCCTCGCGACCGGCATCGTCGTAGCGGACGTGAATCTGCCACCGCCCATTGACGAGGGTATAAATCTCGAACGAGACCGACATCCGCCTATTAGCGCCTCTATCTTATCTCCAAGCCCCGGAGACAGGACAACCGAAGGCCCGTCGGCCAAACTCGCCCTTCGGCGCGACCGACGACCAATCCCAATTCGACTCCGGCTGCCCGCGCTTTATGCGCCGACCCCGAGTCGATCCAGTATTTTAGCAGGTTTTTCCAAATATTGCGAAGTGCTTACTTTGATTTCACACAAAACAGGGTGATTGAGCGAATTAATCAGAATATAGGATTGATCCGGTCGGAAAACGATTACATCCGACGGCGCACTACAACTCCATACCAGGGCCCGGCAATACCCGGGAAACCCAAGTATTCAACTCGCGTCGTCTTGCTCGATGGGATGAGGCGCCAGGGTGGCCTCGCCCGCCACCAAATCACCCTCGCCGGCCAGGGCCTGCTCCATCGGCTCGATCCTGAGCGAGGCGAGGCCAATGCCACCACTGGAAGAGCGTATTTCGCCCGCATCCCGAGAACCGTGAAGGATTTGCGTGCCCGGCGCCGGCGCGATGCCGTCGAAGCTGACCGGCACGAGGCGCTTCTTCACCAATCCCCGATATTTTGTCCGCGCCGTCAGTTCCTGACCGACATAGCATCCCTTGGCCCAGTCGACTCCGTTCAAGGCGTCGAAATTACTCTCCATCAGGATGGATTTCTCGACGATGAGATCGCGGCTTCCATCGGGAACGCCAAGGGGAATGCGAATCGCGTCGTAGCTATCGCGCGATCCCGCCTCGACCTGGAAACCCGGAAGGAAATCGTCCGTTTTGTCCCGCCGCAGAACGGCGCGCGCCCCGAGCTCGGCTGTCCGAGGATCGCAATAGACGAGACCTTCCGAAACGGTCCGCGCAAGACCGGGTTCCGGAGAAAGGCTCAGAATTTCAAGGGATTTTGGACCATATACCGCCGCCACACGAAAATCCTCGGCAATACCCAGATCGATCTCCGCGCGCAATTTATAACCGCTAAGGCGCTGACCGAGATCCTTCAGCCGCGCCGCCTCGCAATCGAGATAGAATACATCGTCGATCTCGACGATAAAAAAATCATGGAGATACTTGCCCTGCGGAGTCAAAAGGGCGGCCCAGATCGCGCGGGTCGGCGACACCGCCTCGATATCGTTCGAAACCAGACCTTGCAGAAAGGATTTTCGATCCTTTCCGCCGACGGAGATCAACCCTCTCTCGCCAAGAATTAGATATGATGCCTCGGACATCGACGATCTTCCCTAGAGCACGTATAGGACATTTGGTGACACCAGTCTTGTACCACAAGGTCGCGCTTGGCAATGATACAGGTGCTGCGTATAACGCGATCGGAATGGCAATACCGTGATGCGAATCCTCTACGTGACAGCGAATCGGGTGGGAGACGCCGTGCTGTCGACCGGTCTCCTGTCTCACCTCATGAACGAGCACAGGAACGCGCGGGTCACCTTGGCGGCGGGGCCGGCCGCCGCCTCGCTGTTTCGCGCCATGCCGGGTCTGGACGACCTGATCGTCTTGGAAAAGCGCGCCTTCGGCGCCCATTGGCTGGGCCTCTGGCGCCACTGCCTCTTGCGGCGATGGGATCTTGTCGTGGATCTCAGGCGGTCCGCCATCGCCTATCTTTTGGTAACGCGGCAGCGCCGAGTGCTCCCGAAAAGCGACGGACCGCTTCATCGCGTGGCCCTGCTGGCGGCTACTTTCGGGATGCGGGACAACCCACCGGCGCCGGTTCTCTGGACCTCGCGGGCGGACCGGTCGAGGGCGGCCGAACTGATCCCCGACGGAACATCGGCCCTGGCGATTGCGCCGGCGGCGAACTGGCGCGGCAAACAATGGCGCGCCGACCGATTCGCCGAACTCGCCCAAAACTTGACGGCCGAGGACGGCATCCTGCCGGGCGGCCGCGTCGCAATCATCGCCGCCGAGAACGAACGCAGCCAAGCGGCACCCGTCCTCGCCGCGCTTCCGGAGGGACGGCGGATCGACCTCGTCGGGGCCGGTGACCTGACCGCGATCGCCGCCTGTCTCGGACGATGCGGAATGTTTGTCGGAAATGATTCCGGCCTCATGCACATGGCCGCAGCTTGCGGCATTCCAACACTCGGTCTGTTCGGGCCCAGCCGCCAGGAGCATTACGCGCCTTGGGGGCCTAGGACCGCCTGGGTGCGCACGCCCGAGAGCTTCGAGACCCTGACCGGCGCAGATGATTACGACCACCGGACGACCGATACGATGATGGACGGGTTGGATGTGGGAACCGTCGTGACGGCGGCCCGCGATCTCTGGCACCGCTGCGGGCGGGAGGCGGCCTGATCATGGCTGACGCGACCCGGCTTTCGGCGCTCGTTGTGGCGCATAACGAGGAATCCCAACTCGCGGCGTGCCTGGAGCGCCTGACTTTCGCGGACGAGATCGTCGTCGTTCTCGACAAATGCACCGATCGCAGCAAGGCGATTGCCGGCCAATTCACGGATCGCCTGATCGAAGGTGAATGGGAAATCGAGGGCCGGCGACGGAATACGGGCCTGGAGGCCTGTGCCGGTGATTGGGTGCTCGAGGTCGACGCCGACGAGCGGGTTCCCGCGGCCCTCGCCGAGGAAGTCCGCGCGGCGATCGAAAGCGATGACTTCAATTACTACCTCATCCCCTTCGACAATTATGTCGGCGATCGTCTGGTGCGTTACGGCTGGGGTGCCGCCTGGGGCGTGAGCGCGGCGCCGCGCCTCTCTCGCAAGGACTGCAAACGATGGGGCGAGGAGCGGATTCACCCGGGCCTCGATTTGACGGGTCCGCGAGGCCGGCTGCAATCCCGGATGGATCACTACGTCGACCGCAACATCTCGGACATGATTCTGCGCCTCGACCGCTATACGACGGTGCGCGCCCGCGATTTGCGAGAGAGCGGCGATATCGGCGGTTTCGCGCATAATGTTCGGCGGATTTTCAGCCGTTTTTATAAATGTTACGTCACCCGCAAGGGGTATCGCGAGGGACAGTACGGATTTCTGATCGCGCTCTTCGCCGGACTCTACCCGATCATGTCCTACCTCAAGGCACGGTTGGAGGCGGAGTGACCAGGGTTCTGCAAGTCATGGCCGGCGCCCGGCATGGCGGCGCCGAGGGCTTTTTCATGCGGCTGGTCCCAGCACTCGGCCGAGCCGGCCTTGAGCAGCGCGCCGTCATACGTCGTCATGAAACGCGTGCTCGAGAACTGACCGCCGGCGACATCGAGACGATCGAGGTGCCCTTTGGCGGACGTCTCGATTGGACAACGCGCCGAACCCTCAAGCAGGCGATCCAAGCCTATCGACCGGATCTGGTCATGACCTGGATGAGCCGCGCCGCACGATTTTGTCCCTCGGGCAAGCATGTCTTGGTGGGACGCCTCGGCGGCTATTACGACCTCAAATACTACCGCCATTGCGACCACCTGATCGTCAACACGAAGGATCTCCGCACTTATCTCCTGGGCGAGGGGTGGCCGGCCGAGCGCGCCTGGCATATTCCGAACTTCGTCGACGAGGAACGCCGGTCCGCGGTGCCGCGCGACTCTCTCGGGACGCCGCCCGACGTCCCACTCCTATTGGCGCTCGGCCGCTTGCACGCCAACAAGGCCTTCGACGTCCTCCTCGAAGCCATGCGCGACCTGCCGCCAGCTTGGCTATGGATCGCCGGCGAGGGACCGTTGGAGCAGAACTTGCGCGATCAAGCGGCGCGACTTGGCCTTTCCGAACGGGTGCGGTTCCTCGGTTGGCGGGACGATACGGCGGCCCTCTTGGGCGCGGCCGATATTCTGGTCTGCCCGTCGCGCCACGAGCCTCTCGGCAATGTCGTCCTCGAGGCCTGGGCGCACCGAACACCCGTCGTCGCGGCCGCGTCGCAAGGTCCCTCGGAACTGATCGAGGACAAGATCACCGGCCTCCTAGCGCCCATCGACGATCCGCGCGTGCTCGCGGAAACCCTTCGCGGCGCGATCGAGATGCCCGACGAGACGGCGGCGCTTGCGCTGCGTGGATATGCGGCGTACCAAGCAGAATATACCGAATCCCGCGTCGTGAAGCGTTATCTGGAATTCGTCGAAAGGCTCACCTGACCATGTGCGGCATCGCCGGCATCATGACGCGCAACGGAACGCCGCCCGACCGGGCGACGCTCGACAGATTGACCGCGGCGCTTCAGCATCGCGGCCCCGACGGCGAAGGCATGCATATCGCACGCGGTGTCGGCTTGACCCAGACGCGTCTTGCGATCATCGACCTCGAGACCGGCGATCAGCCGATCCACGAACCAGGCGGTGCCGCCCTTATCGCCAACGCCGAGATCTACAATTACGTGGAATTGCGCCGCGAAATGTCGGCGACGCAATTCACCACCAATTCGGATTGCGAACCGCCGCTTCATCTCTACCGCGCCCATGGGGCCGATTTCGCCGAGAAACTTCGCGGCATGTATGCCATCGCGATTTTCGACGCGGCGGAAGACCGTCTCGTTCTCGCGCGCGATCCCTTCGGTATCAAACCTCTCTATTATATCGAGACCGCAAGCGAATTCGCCTTCGCTTCCGAGCCGCAGGCCTTGTTGAAAGCGGGGCTCGCGAGCCCCGTTATCGCCGAAGGTCCCCGGGACGAACTTCTCCAACTTCAATTCAGTTGCGGCCGCGAGACGATTTTCGCGGGCATCCGGCGGGTTCTTCCGGGAGAGACCTTGATCATTCGGGGCGGACGGATCGTCGATCGCCGGCGCCGCAACGCCTTTCCCGTGGTAGGTGGTGAAGATCCATCGGGCGCCGAAAACCAATCCCTCGACGAGACCCTCGCCCAAATCGATCGGACCCTTGAAGAATCGGTCATGCTACATCAACGCGCCGACGTCCCCTACGGGCTCTTCCTTTCGGGCGGCGCCGATTCCTCCTCAATTCTGGCCCTGATGGCCCGCCTGAACGAACGGCCGGTCCGCGCCTTCACCGTCGGGTTCGAAAGCGAAACCGTGCCAGACGAGCGCCGCCATGCGCGCGAAGTCGCCCGGGCGGTCGGCGCCGAACATGTCGAGGTCGAATTCGGCGAGTCCGACTTCTGGCGGCTGTTGCCGAGGATCGCGGCGAGCATGGACGATCCCACGGCCGACTATGCAATCTTGCCAACCTGGAAACTCGCAAGAGAGGCGGCACACGAGTTGAAGGTCGTGCTCTGTGGCGAGGGCGGCGACGAGCTCTTCGCGGGCTACGGCCGCTATCGCAGCTTTCTACGCCCCTGGTGGTTGGGCGGGCGCACGATCCGCGCCAAGGGTGTCATGGATGGCCTGGGGATCCTTCGAAACGCACCGAGCGGCTGGCGCGACGCGGTCGATGCGGCCTATGCCACCAGCGCCCTCCCCGGCCGCTCGCCGCTGCAGGCGGCACAGGCGGCCGATTGCATGGATTGGCTGCCCAACGATCTTCTAACAAAGCTCGATCGCTGTTTGATGACGCATGGTCTCGAGGGGCGGACACCTTTTCTCGATCCCGCGGTGGCCCGACTTGCCTTCGGTCTCCGCGACGACCTGAAAATCCGCAAGCGTTTGGGCAAATGGGTGCTTCGACGCTGGCTCGATAGCGTGATGCCGATCGCGCGCCCCTTCGAGCGCAAGCGCGGCTTTACCGTGCCGGTGATCGAATGGATTCGCAATCGAGGCGATGTCTTGGGCCCGCTCGTGGCGAGGCACCCGGCGATCGAGCCGATCTGCCATTCCGATCGAGTCGAGGCGATTTTCCGCTCCGGCAACCGTCGCGGCGGATTCGCGGCCTGGGTATTGTTATTCTATGCCCTCTGGCATCAAGGCATCGTCGACGGTGGCGACGTGGATGGCGATATCGCCGAATGCCTCGCGGTCGAGGCGATGATATAGACCAAATGGGGAGCTGTTCGATATGGCCGAAAGATTTGATCTGATTGTTAAAGGTGGAATCTGCATGACACCCTCTGGGCGTCTACCCGCCGATATCGGTATCCGAGACGAAAAAATCGCCGAAATCGGCGACCTCGGCGCGGCCGACGCGGAAACGACTTTGGATGCCGCGGGTCTTCACGTCCTGCCGGGCGTCATCGATACTCAGGTACATTTCAGGGAGCCCGGAAGCGAGCATAAGGAAGACCTTGAAAGCGGCACCCGGGCGGCGGCGATGGGCGGCGTCACGGCGGTCTTTGAAATGCCCAACACCAACCCCTCGACCACGGACGAGGCGGCGTTGGCGGCAAAAATCGACAACGCGACCGGAAGGGCATGGTGCGACTTCGCCTTCTTCGTGGGCGCCACGGCGGAGAATGCGACCGAGCTCGCCGATTTGGAGCGGCTTCCCGGCTGTTGCGGGGTCAAGATATTCATGGGCTCGTCGACCGGAGGATTGTTGGTCGATGACGATGAAACCTTGCGCCAAGTCCTGGCCCACGGGACCCGCCGGGTCGCCGTTCATGCCGAGGACGAACCGCGTTTGATCGAACGCGCGCCCATTGCGAAAGCGGCGGGCCGGCCGCACGCGCATCCCGAATGGCGCGATGTCGAAACCGCCTACAAGGCGACGCAACGGCTTCTCGATCTTGCCGTCGAAACCCGGCGCCGCGTTCATGTGCTGCATATCACGACAGCCGAGGAAATGCCGCTGCTGGCCCGTCACAAGGGCGTCGCCACGGTCGAGACCACGCCGCAGCATCTGACGTTCACGGCACCGGATTGCTATGACCGGCTCGGCACCCTCGCACAGATGAACCCGCCCGTCCGCGAACCGCGCCATCGCGAGGGCCTTTGGCGCGGCATCGCCGCCGGCATCGTCGACGTCATCGGCTCCGACCACGCGCCCCATACGTCGGAGGAGAAAGCGGCGACCTATCCCGCCTCCCCCTCGGGCATGCCGGGCGTGCAGACCTTGGTGCCGGTTCTGCTCGATCACGTGGCGGCGGGACGCTTGAGCCTCGAACGCTTTGTCGATCTGACCGCCCTCGGACCCGCGCGAATTTACAATATCGCCCAAAAGGGACGCATCGCGGTCGGCTACGACGGCGACCTGACGCTTGTCGATCTCGCCGCCAAGCGAACGATCACGAAGGACTGGATCGAGAGTAAATGCGGTTGGACGCCGTTTGAGGGAATGGAATGTACCGGTTGGCCGGTCGCGACCATCATTCGCGGTGGGATCGTCATGCGGGATGGTGAACTGGCCGCCGCGCAAATCGGGCGGCCCGTCGGATTTATGGAGTGCTTGCCGTAGAGGCGTCCCCACCCTTCCGCTTGATGTACTGCTGACGCACCATTTCGGTGACCTCGGCGGCGAATTCCGCCGTCGATTGATCCGGGTTGAAACTCACCATGATGGCGTCGGACAGTGTCTTCAGAAGATCGATGTCGCGTGGGTCGGGGTCACGCGGGCGGTTGCGAATGGCGGTAGTAATCTCGTCCAGGGTATCGCAGAGATCCGTCACGTGCTTGAAATCCGATTCGATCAGCCGTTCGGAAATTTCCTTCGCCACCCCGGACAATTTGATGACCTGCCGCTGAACGTCCTGGGTAACCTTGTTCTCCCGATAGGCCGGAACGATCTCATCGACGATGGAAGCAATCAAATATGAGTGTCGCTTGAGCCGCTGATCGTTGATCTCGAACATCGCGTTCTCGACCATGTTCTGCAGATCGACATAATCTACGTCCTCGCCCTTCGACTTGGACTTGAGCGTATTGGGAACCTCGACGACGGGCACCGGTTCTCCTTCGTCATCGTCACCAGTTCGATCGCCGCGTCGATCAGGACCGATATATTCGCTGGTGACAATGAAGGGCTTTCGGCTGTCCGCGAGAAATTTGATCCGCTCCATTAACTGCATCGGCGAAATCGGCTTGACCATGAGATCGTCAACGCCACATTTTGTGATCCGCTCGACGATCTCCCGGTTGGGACTCCACACGGTCAGCATGATCGTGACGAAGGGGTTGGATCCCAAACGCTTATGGCGAATATCCTCGACCATCCCAATGGCGTCGCCGTCGGGCATGTTGCAATCGACGACGATCAAATCGGGCGGCGTTTTACGGATGCTCTCGCGCGTGGCGGCAAGCGTCGAAATATCCCGGACGCCCCGAAATCCCTCCTGCATCAGGATATTCCGCAATCCCTGACGCAGTTGGACCTCGGCGTCAACGAGAAGGATGTCGACTTCTTCCCAGCTCATGGCTTCACCAGATGACCCGTGAATGCTTTTATGTCAAGCCAAACCGTGACTCGGCCGGCCGGCCGGAACGCCGCGACGGTCAATCACTCGCCCCGCGAGTGCCTAATTTTTTTTATCACTGATTTTGTCGAGAATCGAACCGATCTCCCCGGCCATTGCATCCGCGTTCTTGCCAGGGTTGAAACCCACCAGGATCGCGTCCGACAACGGTTTCAGAAGCGCCACGTCCTTCGGGTCCGGATCCATGATTTTTTGGCGGATCGATGTCGTCACCGTAATCATGTTTTCGCACATTGCCGCGACCGTCGCAAAGTTCGATTCCCGCAAACGTCCGCCCACTTCGGCGGCAATCTCGGCCAAGCGAATAACATCCGTTTTGGTCTCGTCGCCGATGTTTCCCTTCGCGTAAGCGGGCATCTTGATCAGGCTGTCCATCTCGATCGGCTGCCCCTTCGCCTTCGCTTCCAGCGTATTGGGCACGTCGATGACGGGCACGTCCTGGCCGTCCCGTTCCTTCGCTTCCGGGCCGCGGCGGTCGGGACCGATATAGTCGCTGGTGACCACGAAGGGTTTCCGCTTGAACGCCATCATGTTGATCCGCGCCATAACTTGCTTCGGTGAAATCGGCTTCACCATGACATCGTCAGCGCCGCAATTGACGATCCGCCGGATGAGCGCCTCGTTCGGCTCCCAGACCGTGATGATCACCCCGGTGAAGGGATTGGACCCCACTTTTCGCTGGCGCAGCGATTCCGTCAGCGCACAGGCGGCACCGCCATTCATTTTCGCATCCATGACGATTACATCCGGCACGGAACGTTCCAGTTCCTCGCCGACGATCTCAAGCGAGCTGTAATCACGAACCCGGCGGTAGCCCTGGTCCATCAATATCTGCCGAATTCCGTTACGAATTTGGCGTTCCGGATCGGCAAAGATGATATCGGCTTCGGCAAAGATATCCTCAGCCATCATGCCCCCTCGCGCAGACAACTTCAAAGGACGCTGACCGTAATTCCCACCGAATCGCAGACGAATATTGAGAATTACTTTAAGAATGATTCTCTCTCTTCGCGTTTATTTTATTATTACCATTCCCGCACAGTAACATGATTTTGAAGAAATAGGGAATTGTTGAAAGATTAGTAGCTCCGCGCCGCGGCCTGTGCCGCCGCCAGGCGAGCGATCGGCACCCGGAAGGGAGAGCAGGAAACATAATCCAGGCCGACCTCGTGACAGAAAGTGACCGAGGCCGGATCACCTCCATGTTCGCCGCAAATTCCAAGCTTCAGTTCGACCTTTACCGCCCGCCCCCGCTCGACCGCGATCGCCACCAGTTCGCCGACGCCGTCGACATCGATCGACGCGAAGGGATCGTTCGAAAAGATACCACGTCGTTCATAGACCGGGATGAAATTGGCTGAGTCGTCGCGACTCAGCCCGTAGACGGTCTGCGTCAGGTCGTTCGTACCGAAGCTGAAGAAATCCGCCGCCTCGGCGATCTCACCGGCGCGGAGTGCCGCCCGCGGCAATTCGATCATCGTCCCCACTACATAGCCGGGCCGCGCGCCCTTCTCGGCCGACACCTCCTCAGCGACACGGTCGATGACGTCTTTCAGAATATCAAGCTCCGCCCGGGTCGCAATCAGCGGCACCATGACCTCGAGCTTGACGGCTTCGCCGGTATCTTCGGCGGCGATCAGAGCCGCCTCGAACATGGCCCGCGCCTGCATCTCGCAAACCTCGGGATAGGTGATCGCGAGCCGGCACCCGCGATGACCCAGCATCGGATTCATTTCCTTCAGCTGCGAGGCGCGCGCGCGAACTTGCTCCAATTCCGCCCCGGCCGCCGCCGCCACGTCCGCCATTTCGGCTTCGCCGGCGGGCAGGAACTCGTTCAGAGGCGGGTCCAGAAGCCGGATCGTCACCGGCAAGCCCTTCATGATGCGGAACAGTTCGGCGAAATCGTCGCGCTGCATCGGCAGGAGTTTATCCAATGCCGCGCGCCGGCCCGCCTCGTCCTCGGCCAGGATCATCTCGCGCATGGCGACGATGCGCTCGGTTTCGAAGAACATGTGCTCGGTCCGGCAGAGACCGATCCCCTCGGCTCCGAATTCGCGTGCCGTCCGCGCGTCCTCCGGCGTATCCGCATTGGCATGAACTCCAAGGCGCCTAATCTCGTCGGCCCATTCCATCAGGGTCACGAATTCACCCGAAAGCTCGGGCTGGATGGTGGCGACCTCGCCAAGGATGATTTCACCGGCGGCACCGTCGATGGTGACGACCTTGCCTGCGGAGAGCTGGGTATCGCCGACCGTCAGTGTCCGCGCCTCATAGTCGATGACCATCTCGCCCGCACCCACGACGCAGGGCCGGCCCATGCCGCGCGCGACCACGGCGGCATGGCTGGTCATGCCGCCCCGCGCGGTCAAGATACCTTGGGCCGCATGCATGCCGTGAATGTCCTCGGGGCTGGTCTCCACCCGAACGAGGATGACTTTCTCGCCCACCGACGCAGCCGCTTCCGCCTCGTCGGCGCTGAAATAAACCTTCCCCGACGCCGCGCCCGGCGAGGCCGGCAGGCCCCGCGTGATGACATTCCGAACCGCCACCGGATCGAGACGAGGATGCAGCAATTGATCGAGTGCGGCGGGCTCCACCCGGCAGACCGCCGCCGGCTTGTCGATCAGGCCTTCGCGCTCCATCTCCACGGCGATCCGGATCGCGGCCTGGGTCGTCCGCTTCCCCGAGCGCGTCTGGAGCATGTAGAGCGTGTTCTTCTGGACCGTGAACTCGATGTCCTGCATGTCCGTATAGTGAGTCTCGAGGGTGCGGCGGATGTCGAGCAGCTGGCCGTAGACCGCGGGCATCACCTCCTCCATCGCCGGCATGGTGGAACTCTGAGCCTGCTTGCCCTGGATGGTGAGCTGTTGGGGTGTCCGGATGCCGGCGACGACATCCTCCCCTTGCGCGTTGACCAGGTATTCGCCGTAGAAGACGTTCTCACCAGAGGACGGATCGCGGGTGAAGGCGACGCCGGTCGCGCAATCATCGCCCATATTGCCGAAGACCATCGCCTGGACACTGACCGCCGTCCCCCAATTCTCGGAGATATCGTGTAGACGCCGGTAGGTCACGGCGCGCGCCGTCCGCCAGCTGCCGAAGACGGCGCCGACGGCACCCCAAAGTTGATCCTCCGGATCCTGGGGGAAGGGTTCGCCGAGCTCGTCCTCGACAAGCTGCTTGTACTCACCGACCAGCGCCTTCAGGTCGTCGGCATCAAGCTCGGTATCCAGCGACACCTCGCGCTCGTCCTTGTGGGCCTCGAGCAGATCCTCAAACCCCGCATGCTCGACCCCAAGCACCACGTCGCCATACATCTGGATGAAACGGCGATAGCTGTCATAGGCAAAGCGTTCGTCCCCGCTCGCGGCCGCGAGCCCCGCCACCGTCTCGTCGTTGAGACCGAGATTGAGTACCGTATCCATCATGCCCGGCATCGAGACCCGGGCCCCCGACCGGACCGAGACCAGAAGCGGGTTCGACGCATCCCCGAACTTGGCACCGACGATGCCTTCGATATGGGTGATCCCCTCCGCGACCGACCCGTCGAGTTCCGCCGGGTAGGATTTCTCGTTGCCATAGAAATGCGAACAGACCTCGGTCGTGATCGTGAAGCCGGGCGGAACCGGCAGGCCGATACTCGCCATCTCGGCCAGATTGGCGCCCTTGCCGCCCAGGAGATCCCGCATCCCGGCATTGCCTTCCGCCGCGCCGCCACCGAAGCGATAAACCCATTTGCTCATTCGGAAATTATCCCTCGATTTGGCTGAAATCGGCGACCTGGTTCATGGTCGCGCGGATTCGTGAAAGCAATTTCAATCTGTTCGCCCTCAGGCCCGCTTCCTCGGTATTCACGGTGACCTTGTCGAAGAAGACGTCGACCGGCTGGCGCAGCGCCGCCATCGCGCCCATCGCACCGGCGAAGTCCTCATTCGCAGCCGCCGATTTGGCCAGCTCCCCGCCAAGTTCAAGCGCATCCGCCAAATCAGATTCCTCGGCCTGCGAAAATATCGAGGAGTCCGGCGAACCGTCATAGGCGACACTGTCTTTCTTTTCCTCGATATCGACGATATTAGCCGCCCGCTTGTACGCCGTCAGAAGGTTAGCGCCATCCTCGCTGGCGAGAAAATCCTTCAGCGCCTCGACACGCGACAGGAGCCGAACCAGGTCGTCCTCGCCCTCCAAGGCAAAGACCGCCGAAATCAGATCGTGTGAAATTCCCTTTTCGCGAAGGTGAACCTTGAGCCGATCCGCAAAGAACGCCAGAAGGTCTTCGCCATCGCAGTTCCTACCTGCCTCTCCGAGAAGTGCGACGGATTTACCGAAACACGCAAGCAGCGACACCCGCAACCCGTTCTCGATGATGAGACGGATGACGCCGAGTGCCGCGCGCCGGAGCGCGTAGGGGTCGCGGGAGCCGGTCGGTTTCTCATCGATCGACCAGAACCCGACCAGCGTATCGATCTTGTCGGCGAGCGCCACGGCGACGGAGACCGGCGCGGTCGGGCAGCGGTCGCCGGGGCCGAGCGGGGAATAGTGATCGGCGATCGCCTCGGCAACTGCCTCGGGTTCGCCGTCATGGCGGGCATAGTAGCGGCCCATGACGCCCTGGAGTTCGGGGAACTCGCCCACCATACCGCTCACGAGGTCGGCCTTGGCGAGGCGGGTGGCCTTGGCGACATGGTCCTTGTCGGCACCCTCGATAAATTCGCCGATTCCGACGGCGAGTTTCCCGACCCGCTCCATCTTCTGGCCCAGCGTGCCGAGATCGGCATGAAAGACGACGCCTTCGAGCGCCGAGACCCGGGAATCCAGCGTTTGTTTCCGGTCCTGGTCCCAGAAGAACTTGGCGTCGGCGAGCCGGGCGCGGAGCACGCGTTCGTTCCCGGCAACGATGGCGGCTCCGCCATCCGCCGTCTCCATATTCGCGACCACGCCGAAACGGGGTGCCAGTTTGCCGTCCACGTCGAGGAGCGAGAAATATTTCTGGTGGCCGCGCATTGACTCGATCAGCACCTCGTCCGGGACCTCCATGAATTCGTCATCGATCGCGCCCATCAGCACGACCGGCCATTCGACCAGACCCGCGACCTCGTCGAGCAAGGCGGGATCGTCCTTCACCGTGAGCCCCGCCGATCCGGCGACGGCGGCCAGTCCATCGGCGATCACCGCTCGTCTGTCGGCCGGGTCGAGCATCACCTTGGCGGCCAGGAGTTTTTCCCGGTATTCGGCGAACGAGGCGGCGGCGAACGGCTCGGGTGCCATGAAACGATGACCCTCGGTCAGATCACCGAAGCCCAGCGTCTCGACCACCTTCATGGAGTCCGCCGCCTCGACATCGACATCCGCGATCCGGAGGCCGCCCGCCGGCGGCGTTCCATCGAAGACGCAGAGGATCGAGCGCATTGGCCGGACCCAGCGGAAGAACGTTGTGCCCCAGCGCATCGATTTCGGCCAGGAGAGCTTCTCGATCGCCTCGGTCATAAGCTCCGGCAGAATATCCGCGGTCTCCTGCCCTTGTGTCTCGATCACCGCATAGAGGAAGGTGCCCTTGTCGGTCTCGCGCTCCTCGACCGCGTCTCGCGCGAGGCCGACCGAGCCCAGGAACCCGTTGATCGCCTTCTCCGGCGCGTCGGCGCGGGGGCCGCGGCGCTCCTCGCGGGTATCCGGTTGGCTTGCCGGCAAGCCGTCGACGACAAGCGCCAGACGGCGGGGCGTGGCGTAGGTCTCGGCCGTCTCGAATTCAAGACCGGCCGCCTTCAGCCCCTCGGTTACCAGGCGTTTCAGATCGTCCGCCGCACGCTTCTGCATCCGCGCCGGGATTTCCTCGGACATTAGCTCGAGCAGGAGTTCAGGCATCGCCCTCTCCCCCGCTCTCCAGCCAAATCTCGCAGCAGCGCTTCGTAAGAGTGCGGACGCGGAGCATGTAGGCCTGCCGCTCGGTGACGCTGATGACGCCCCTTGCATCGAGGAGATTGAACAGGTGGCTCGCCTTCAGGCATTGGTCGTAGGCGGGCAGCGACAGCTTGGCCTCGACCAACGCGGTGCATTCAGCCTCGGCGTCGGCGAAGTGGCGCAGCAGGGCCTCGGTATCGGCGTAATCGAAATTGTAGGCGGAGAATTCACGCTCGGCCTGGAGAAACACATCGCCGTACTTCACGCCGGCGCCGTTGAAATCCAGATCGTAGACGTTCTCGACGCCCTGGACGTACATCGCCAGGCGCTCCAACCCGTAGGTCAGTTCGACCGAGACCGGATCGCAATCAAAGCCGCCGACCTGCTGGAAATAGGTGAACTGGGTCACCTCCATGCCGTCGCACCAGACCTCCCAGCCGAGCCCCCAGGCACCGAGCGTCGGGCTCTCCCAGTCGTCTTCGACGAAGCGGATATCATGCGCCATCGGATCGATTCCAAGTGCGCGCAGGCTGTCGAGATAGAGACCCTGGCTGTCGGCCGGCGAGGGTTTGAGCAGCACCTGGTACTGGTAGTAATGCTGCAGCCGGTTCGGATTCTCGCCGTAGCGTCCGTCGGTCGGCCGACGCGAGGGCTGAACATAGGCGGCCCGCCACGGCTCGGTTCCAAGGGCGCGGAGCGTCGTCGCCGGGTGGAAGGTCCCGGCGCCCACCTCCATGTCGTAGGGCTGCAACAGGATACAGCCTTCCGCCGCCCAGAATTCCTGGAGTGTCAGAATCAACGACTGGAAGTCCGTCTTCGCCGTTGAAATTTCGTTATTGGAGGGCATCGGCGGGCCGATTTTTTGGGGTGCGGCGCAACATATAGAGGGGCCGCGAGACGGTCAATACGGGCAGTCGCCGCGCCCGCAATTTCCCGCACCCCGCGCCGCCACGAAGACGCCGCAGGTCCTGCATTTCACCATCTCGCCGACATCTTCCGCCGCATCGGCCTTGGTCCGCCGTGCATCGGCGAGCTCGCGCTTGCGACGCTGGTCGAGCCGGCCGATGAATTTGAAGCCGTACCAGACCGCAATGACGATTGCCCCGAGGACAAGGATCTTGGTGAACCCGAACATCGCGCGACCATAGCGACGCCTCGGGCGGGGTTCAAGCGAGGCGGTGTCAGAGACCGAACCGGCCCCAAAGGGCGCGGGCCTCGAGGGCGCCCGATATGTCGTCAAGGATTTCGGCCGGCCATTCGGCGCGACTGCCGCCCAAAAGGCGGGACAATCCAAACCGTTTCGGGCCGCCCACGAGTTTCAGATTGACCTTCTCTCCGAATTTTTCACGCATCACGCCGCGAAGGTCGCCAAGCCCGTCGACGAGCCCCAGTTCCAAGGCCCGCCGCCCGGTCCAGAACTCGCCCTCGAACAGCACTTCGTCGGCCGCCTTCAGGCGCGCGCCCCGGCGGTCGCGGACGTAATCCTTGAACTGCTCGTGGATGTCTTCCTGGATGTCCTCGAGCCGTGCCACGTCTTCCACCTCCTCGGCCTGGAAGGGATCCAGCATCGATTTCTTGTCGCCCGAGGTGTGGACGCGCCGCTCGACACCGATCCGCTCCAGCAAGGCCTGAAAACCGAAATTGGCGCTGATGACGCCGATCGAGCCGACGATCGAGGCCGGCATCGCATAGATCTCCTCGGCCGCGCAGGCGAACCAATAGCCGCCGGACGCCGCCACGTCCTCGCAAAACGCAAAGACGGGGATCTCCTTTTCGTCGGAAAGTTGGCGCAGGCGGCGCGCGATCAGCTCGGCCTGTACCGGGGCCCCGCCCGGGGAATTGATGGCGAGCGCCACCGCCTTCAGGCGCGGCAGTTTGAAGACCCGGTCGATCGGTGTCGCCAAATCCGCGAGGTTGAGCCCCGAACGCCGAGACGGGCCCAACTGGCCAATGATGCCGGCAAGGCGCAGAACGCCGACCGTCGGCGCGCCCTCGATCCGGTTCGCGAGCCTTTCACCCGCCCAGGGCAGCTGGCGCAGAATTTCCAGTTTTGACTGCGAGATCGTCATGCTCCCGATTCCAAGATGCGCTCTTTCCGTTTGCCGGACTAAAGCACGATGGGCCCGGCATCCGTCAATACGGATTCCGCAGCCGCCGCATAACCGCCGTCGTCCCGGTGCAACACCATACCGGGATCAAGCCGGAACGGAGCCGCGATGCCGGGACGCGCCCGGACGATGATTCGCTTCGGCGCTTGCTCCGCCTTGGGCCAGAGCGGGTAGACGACCATGCCGCCGGCCCGACCCCAGAGATGCCCTAAAATTTCATCCAGCCGATCCGCCCGATGGATCATCGTGACTGTCCCCTTCGGCGCCACCATTCGAAGGCAAAAATCGATCCAATCCGCAAGGCTTGCCCCACCCTCGATATGAGCGCGGGCCTTGCCCGGCCCGGTGCGCGGGTCCGCCCGGGTCGCCGGCAGATGCGGCGGGTTGGCCATGACATGGTCGAACCCGCCCCGCGCCACCGCTTGCGGCGGTGCCAAAAGATCGCCCTGGTAAAAGGTGACCCGCCCGTCGAGATCGTTCTCGGCCGCGTTGCGGCGCGCGAAATCGACCCAATCCTCCGCCAATTCCAAACCGACGACGCGCGCTCCCTCGACACGGGCAGCCAAACATATCGCCGCGGCACCCGCCCCCGTGCCAACATCGAGCACCCGCGCCCCGGCCTCGGCCGGAATCGCGGCGGCGAGAAAGATGGGATCGATTGCAACACGGTAACCCGCCGCCGGTTGATGAAATCGCAAGCGGCCGCCCAGCAGCATGTCCGCGGTGTCTTCCTCGTTCTCGGCTTCGGCGGCTTGCACGAAATCGACCGCCGCGTCGAAATCCTCGTCCAGCACCATGAGCCGGCGCGGGATGGCGCCGACCTGGCCTTCGAGGATGCTCATATGGGTGTCGAGCACGACGACCTCGATTTCGCGCTCGGCCAACACCGCCGTGAGCCACGAGATTCGCACCGGATCGTTGGTTCGCAGAAATTCCCGCATCGCGCCTTTCGCTATCCTTTACCCCAAGGCAATCTTGACCGGACTCAAGCTTGCTCTATGCTCGCGTCGCATTCGCATTCCGTCAATCGCAAGGACCGATATTTTGGGCGTCGTCGTGAGCCTCGGAGAACCTAGAGAGGGCCAACGCAAGCCATCGTTGGATGCGATCGAATCGCTGGTGATGGACGACCTGAAGAAGGTCAACCGGCTGATCGTCGACAAGATGGACAGTAACGTGCCGCTGATTCCGCAGCTCGCTGGGCACATCGTTGCGGCCGGCGGCAAACGCCTGCGTCCCATGTTGACCCTGGCGGCCGCGGGACTTTGCAATTACACGGGCGAGCGGCACATCGCCCTCGCGACCTCGGTCGAGTTCATCCATACGGCAACATTGCTCCATGACGACGTGGTCGACGATTCGATGCTGCGCCGCGGCCAGGAGAGCGCCAACGCCCTTTGGGGCAATGAGGCCTCGGTCCTGGTCGGCGATTTCCTGTTCTCCCGCGCCTTTCAATTGATGGTCGCGGACGGCTCGTTGAAGGTGCTGGAAATCCTCTCCGGCGCCTCCGCCGTGATCGCCGAGGGCGAGGTCATGCAGCTGATGACGACCAACGACACGGAAACCAGCGAACAGGCCTATCTCGACGTCATCCAAGCCAAGACCGCCGCCCTATTCGCGGCGGCGACACGCATCGGCGCCGTCGTGGCGGAGCGACCGAGAATAGAGGAAGAAGCCCTGCAGAGTTACGGCATGAACCTCGGCATTGCCTTTCAGCTGGTCGACGACGCGCTGGATTACGCGGCCGACCCGGCCGCCCTCGGAAAGACGGTCGGCGACGACTTCCGGGAAGGCAAGATCAGCCTGCCCGTCGTCCTCGCCTGGCGGCGCGGCGACGAGGCCGAACGGACGTTCTGGCGACGGACGCTAGAGCGGCTCGAACAGGAAGACGGCGATTTGGCGGAGGCCATTTCGTTGATGGACCGGCATGGGGCACTTCGCGACACCATCGAGCGAGCCCGGCACTACGGATCGATCGCCCGCGACGCTCTTGGCATCTTCCCGGAAAGCCCCATGAAGGCCGCCATGAGCGAGGCCATAGACTTCACGATAGAACGCGCGTTTTAGTTTTTATATCAATCTATTAACGGCGTATATTCGTCTAGTAATTTAAGCACGGAATCGCGGCCTTCCGAGGGCAAGCGGAAGAGTGCGCTGTCGATCCCCATTTCCTTATAGCTATCAAGGGTACCCCGCTCGGGCGGGGCGCCGAAAACGGTCACCGAGATCGACGACGTCGCCCGCCCGGCCTCTTCGGCGACCCGGCCGAGCCGCGCCATCCCATCCACCATATCGAACCCGTCGCGACCCCTCGGCAGCCAACCGTCGCAGAACTCGACGACGCGCCGCAGCGTGTAATCGGTCTCGCCGCCGAGGATGACCGGCGGATGCGGTTTCTGCACCGGCTTCGGATTGGACCAGGCGGGGTCGAAATCGACCATCTCGCCGTGAAATTCGGCCGCCTCCTCGGTCCACAGCGCCTTCATCGCCAGGACCCGCTCGCGGAGCGACTTGAAGCGGGTCCCGTACTCGGCGCCGTGGTTCTCCATCTCGTCGACGTTCCAGCCGCCACCGATCCCGAAGATGAACCGGCCCGACGACATCACATCGAGGCTGGCGACCACCTTGGCGGTGACGATCGGGTCGCGCTGCGGCAGCAGACAAATCCCGGTGCCGAGCTTCAGCGACTTGGTCGCGGCCGCGGCGAAGGAAAGCGAAACGAACGGGTCGAGCGTGTTCGAATATTCCTTCGGCAGTTCGCCGCCGCCCGGGAAGGGCGATTTCCGGCTGGTCGGGATATGCGTGTGCTCCGGCACGAGGAGGGCTTGGAACCCCCGCGCTTCCGCTTCTCGCGCAAGCTCATCGATCGCGATGCTGTAACCCGTATCGAATATAATGATGCCGACTTCCATGGCCGTCCCTCCCCGGTTCATATTCGCTTTTTGGCGCGTTCGCGCGGCCGCAAATTTAATCCGGCGGCACGCAACCTGTCCATGCGGATCGCGGTGTCGGTCTAGGTCTAGGCGTCGACGTCGGCGGGATCGCGATCGACGATGCGGTCGGGCGAGGCATGCACGCCATAAGTCTTGAGCGGCGTCTCGCCGATGGCGCGAAACCCGTGTTTCAGCCCCGCCGGCAGCACCAGCGTGGCCCCCGGACCGATCACAACCACGCCTTCGCGACCTTCCATCCAGGCCTCGGCCTCGCCTTCGATCACGCTCACCACTTCCAGATAGGGATGGGAGTGGGTGCCGGTCGAATAGCCGGGCGGTGAGATCTGTACGCCGACGCGAACCGGTGTCGATCCGTCGTCGTCCCCGACCAGGGTCTGATAGGTGGCGCCGTTCGGAAAGGGTTCCTTCGAAACGTCGTCCAACTGAATAATCGGCATTCTCGCCTCCCCTAATTTCGCGGTCGCGTGTCGAGCTCCCTCATACCACATTGGAGGCCAGGACGTCGAAGGCGATCGAGAGGCGGGTCTCCTCGGAGTCGAAGGGCACCGTGTGGTGATAGAAATACGATGGGAAGAGCAGCATCAGCCCCTCCTCCGGCTGGAAGGATCGAACGGGCGGTACCGATTTGGCGTGGAGATGGTCCGGCGGACGGCCGAATTCGATCCAGCCGGCACGGCCCTCGTCCTCGGTCCGAACGACTTCCGGCACGCGCGGATAGTAGACGCCGCCGAGCCAGGCGGCGGGATGGATATGCGGCACCTGCCGACCGCCCGCGGGCATCGCGACTCCCCAGACGCTGATGCGGAATTGATCGGGTGCGGCATCGATAAACGGATGCGCGCCCGCAAGACCGTCGATATAGCCGGCGACTTCTTGCCGGACGATCTCGGCGAACGCGGCGAAGGGCCCCATCGGCTCGACCAGGAGTTCGCCCGAATGCCGGCCGTCCCGCGTCGCATGGCTGAGGGGTGCCTCGACCAGCGAGGGGTGCCCAAGAAGATGCCCCGCCAGCGCTTTGTTGAACGCATCGATATCCGAGAATTCGGCCGGCGGCGTAGGCCGAACGGGTCGGACGAAACGATCGATATCGATCAGCTCGCGAGCACCCGCCCCGTCACCCAATTCATGCAAGACGATGCTCTTGAAGGCCAGCATCGCGGGCGCGGAGGGGTGATGCCCAAGAAAATCATCCGCGACCAAAAGAGCCTTCTTCGGTTCGCCGGTTTCGAGATAGAGATCGGCCAAATTTACATACGCGCCCGCGTAATCCGGTGCCGTTAGTATCGCGTTTCGGAAGGCCGCCGCCGCCGTCTCGAAATCGCCAACCTCTTGATGCGCGCAGCCGAGATTGACCCGCGCACCCACATGGCCCGGCTCGATCTCGAGGACATGGCTGTAGGCCTCGATCGCCGCCTCGGGCTGCTCCAGCCCCTGCATTGCGATTCCGAGGTTGTAACAGGCTTCGACATGGCCGGGCTCGGCGGTGAGGACCTTCCGGTACTCCTTCGCGGCCGGCTGGAATTTCCCCAGCTCCTGCAAGGCACTGCCGAGGTTGGAGCGCGCATCGAGATGTCCCGGCGACATCTCCAGGACGCGGCCGTATTCCTCGATCGCCTCATCGATCCGACCGAGCGACTTCAGAACATTCGCGCGACCGAAACGCGCCGGCTCGAATTGAGGATCGATCCCAAGACAATCCCGATAGGCGGCCTCGGCGGCATCGGGGCGCTCCTGGCATTCAAGGGCAATGCCCAGATTGTAATGCGCGTCGGCATGGTCGGGCCGATGGCGTATGGCGTCGCGGTAACGGGCCTCGGCGGTCTCGTATCGCTCAAGGGCCCGGAGTGCATTGCCGAGATTGTTGAGGAGATCGGGATCGTCCGGCCGTTGCAGCAGGGCCGATTGCAAAAACGCCAACCCTTGCTCCGCATCGCCGATGCGGACCGCCGCCACGCCGGCGAAACCGAGCGCCTCCGGCTGGTCCGGCAGCTTCTCCAATATCTCGCGATAGGTCTTCAGCGCGTCCAGCGGCCGATCGGCGCGAAGGAGCGCCAAGCCCTCCTCGAGCTTGTCGGATATGAGGAGAAGATCGTCGTTCTCGGCCATTCAAGCAGCCATTCAATAGGTCGACCTGCCGCCCGTCACGTCGAACACGGCGCCGGTGGAAAACGAGCATTCCTCGGAAGCGAGCCAAGCGACCAGGGCGGCAATCTCGGCCACTTCGACGAACCGGCCCATCGGGATCTTGGAGAGCATGAAATCGATATGTTCCTCCGTCATCTGGTCGAAGATCCGCGTCCGCGCGACCGCCGGCGTGACGCAGTTCACGCGAACCCCAGTGTCGGCCAATTCCTTGCCGAGCGATTTGGTGAGGCCGATGACACCGGCCTTGGCGGCGCTATAGGCGGGCGCATTCGGGTTACCTTCCTTGCCGGCGACCGAGGCGATGTTGACGATGCGGCCGTAATCGGCGGCCCGCATAATGGGCGACACGGCGCGACAACAGTAGAAAACGCCGTTGAGGTCGATATCGATCACCCGGCGCCATTCCTCGACCGGATACTCCCAGGTCGGCACGTTGACGCCGGAGATCCCGGCATTGTTGATCAGGATATCGATCCCGCCCATTGCCTCGGCGGTTGCCTCGGCGGCCTCGGCAACGCCGTCCGCATCGGTGACGTCGACCGCGCGGTGATCCGCCTTGGCCCCAAGTGCTGCCGCCGTCTCGGCCGCCAACGCCGCATCGCTGTCCCAAAGCATGACGGCGGCACCGCCGGCCAAAAGGCGTTCCGCGATCGCCCGGCCGATCCCCTGGGCGCCGCCGGTCACGACGGCGCGCCGGCCCTCGACATCGATTTGATTCATTCCTTGCACACTCCCGAATTTCCGCTGGCGGGACTATAGCGAAAGCGGCCCTCGCTTGGCACGCCTCTTGCTCCTTTCATTCACACCGGACCAGTCGGCAAAAGACCGGCGCTGCGGGTTGGCGCAAGGGGTTTCGCATTTGGAAGCGAGAAACGCTTCCGCAAGGAAGGAGGCTCCCTTGACCGCATTCGAATTCATCTTTTGGACACTCATGGCGTTCGCCGCCCTGTATCCCGTGATCGAGACGATGTTCGACCAGTTTCCCGGGACCAAGACCAACAGCCAGTAGAGTCCCGTCCCGCCTGCTGCGCGGGTGCCCTTTGCGGATTCCAGCCTAACTTGGTTAGCGCGAAACCGAACCAAAGGGAGCGATTGTTCATGCCGGGACCGTTCGCGGGCTTGCGCGTCGTCGATGTCACCAGCGTCGTCGTCGGCCCCTATACCAGCCAGCTGCTCGGCGACATGGGCGCCGACGTCATCAAGATCGAATCGCCGGAAGGGGATTTGACGCGGCTCAGCGGCCCGTCCCGCAATCCGGGCATGACCTCCAACTACATGCAGATCAACCGCAACAAGCGGAGCATGGGCCTGGACCTAAAGGCACCCGAGGCCGCCGAAGCGCTCCGGAAACTGATCCGGACCGCCGATGTCTTCGTCCACAACATGCGCCCCGAACCGCTCGAGCGCCTCGGTTTCGATTATGCCCGCGTTCGCGGACTGAAACCCGATATCGTCTACTGCAACATCTGGGGTTTTGGCCGGGAAGGCCGCTATGCCGGCCGGCCGGCCTTCGATGACATCATTCAAGGCGCCTCCGGCCTGGTGGCGTTGGAGGCCTTCGGCGGCAAGCCGGCACGCTACATGCCGATGCTGATCGCCGACAAGACGACCGGACTCTTCGCCGCCTATGCGATCGCTTCCGCCCTCTTCCATCGACTCCAATCGGGCAAGGGGCAGGAGATCGAGGTGCCGATGTTCGAGAGCATGGTCTCCTTCACCATGATGGAGCATCTTTGGGGTGAGAGCTTCCGGCCGGCCAAGGGGCCCACCGGCTCGGCGCGCCACGCGACACCGAGCCGCTGGCCCTTCGAGACCAAGGACGGCCATATCTGCTGCATCGCGTCGAGCAACAAGCACTGGGCGGCTCTCTTGAAGATCGCGGACCGCGAGGACCTTTGGGACAATCCCGTCCTCAAGGACCGCAACAGCCGCTTCGGCAATCGCGAGGCGGTGGTCGCGATCTTGGAGGAATTGATGATCACGCGGACGACCGCCGAATGGGCCGAATCGCTTGGCGCGGCGGGCGTCCCCTGCATGCCGATCTTGAGCCTGGACGATGTCGTCGCCGATCCGCATTTGGCCGATGTCGGTTTCTGGCACGAGGCCACGCACCCGACCGAGGGCGAAATTCGCCTGATGAACCCGCCCTACGGCCTCGCCGAAACCCCGCCCGAAATTCACCGCCCGCCGCCCCGCTTCGCCGAACACACGCGCGAAGTCCTGGGCGAGCTCGGCTACGACACCGGCGAAATCGATAAATTATTCGAGGCCGGCGCCGCCCTGACGCCATCGGACGAGGGCGAGGCATAGGACAACTTTTCGTCATTTGACAGGATGACGACCCCGCCGGCTAATGCCCCCAATAGCGCCTTTCCGAGGATGTGCATGCGTCCGGACGGCGGACAATCAGGGGGGGATCGAAACAATGCCGGAAAAATACGACGTCATCATCCTCGGGGCCGGTAATGCCGGCTTCGGTGTCTCGGCGGTCGCCCACGAGGCGGGCAAGAAGATCGCCTTCGTCGAGGAATGGGATTTCGGAGGCACCTGTCCGAACCGGGGCTGCACGCCGAAGAAATTCCTCGTCGGCGCCGCCCATGCGCTCCACGAGATTGAAATCGCGAGCACCCATTGCATCGAGGTCGGCGCGCCGAAGCTCGACTGGGCCAAGCTGATCGCCCGCGAGAAGGGCATGGTCGACTTCATTCCGGACGCGATGGCGGGGCTGGCCGAAAAACGGGGCGACGTCTTCCGGGGTACCGCCAAGTTCACCGGCCCCCATGCGGTCGAGGTCGCCGGCCAAACGCTCGAGGGCGAGAACATCGTGATCGCCACCGGCTCGACCCCGCGGCCGCTGCCGATCCCCGGCGCAGAGCTGATGATCACGTCGGACGATGTCCTCTCCGAGGAGGTCCAGCCCGGCGAGGTCGTCTTCATCGGCGGCGGCGTCATCGCCATGGAGTTCAGCCATGTCTACGCCCGCGCCGGAACCTCGGTGACGATCCTGGAAGTGATGCCGCGGCTGCTGCCGATGCTCGAAGCCGACGCCGTCGCCGCCATCCAGACCGAGAGCGAACGCATCGGCATCGACGTGGAGACCAGTGTTACGGTCAAGGAGATCGCCAAGGCGGGCGACCGGCTCCGCGTCACCTACGAGGACGAAAGTGGCGAACGGACGGTCGACGCCGACCGGGTGGTCAATGGCGCGGGACGGGTCGCCAATGTGGCCAGTCTCGATCTAGATGCCGCAAATGTCGCGCATGACGGGATCGCGGTTTCGGTCGACGAATACCTCCGCTCGACCTCGAACCCGAATGTCTGGGTCTGCGGCGACAGCCTGGTCACCTCGGCCCAACTCTCGCCCTTGGCCAGCCTGGAGGGGCGGATCGTCGGCCAGAACATCGTCGACGGCCCCAAGGTCAAACCGGATTACGCCGTCGTCCCCAGTTGCGTCTACACCGTCCCGGCGCTTGCCACGGTCGGCCTGACGGAAGAGGAAGCCAACGCCAAGGGCCTGAACGTCAAGGTCGCCACCAACGACATGACCGTGACCTGCCCCCAGGTTTCGTACCAATCGTTATGTTAGACCTTGCTCGTTGTT
>CAYPAV010000007.1:0-232317 GCA_964408805.1 uncultured Rhodospirillaceae bacterium
CAGATGACGCTCTCTCTAACTCACACCGTGGATCCGGTTAAGGGGGCTAGGTCAAAGGTACGGGTAGCCAAATGACCACGCTTCAAGGGAATGCCCGCATCGTAAAGGCGGCGGCAGAATTCGAGGAACCGTTCTTCGAGATCGATTTCACCGAGCGCGCTTTCGATCAGCCAATCGCTGATGGCCTGGAATTTTCTGTCGTGACGTCCGGTTCCCTCGGACATGACGATCCTATCCGTCCGCGATCATCGCCGGATGATGGGGCGCGCGTAAGTCTGCTTGTTCCATCAGCGGCAGCACCTCGTCGATCCATTGCCGACACTCGGCGAGGTAATCTACCCAAGAAATCAGCATGCCGTCGACTCCCATCGCCGAGAGGCGCCGGATGCCGTCGACGATCTGTTCGGGCGTGCCGACCAGCGGATAGCCGCCATGACCCGCCTTGAAATGGAACTTGAAATCATCAAGGACGGCCGGTGTCAGGGTCTCGGATTGGACGCCGAAAATTTCCAGCATGTTGGCGACCGCGACATCGTCGCCCATTTCCGTGACATAATAGTCCAGATAGTCGCGGGCTTCCTTCTCGGTCTCGCGGCAGACGACGTAGACATGTATCCAGCATTGGGAGGTTCGGCCGAGGTCGGACGCCATGGACTTGAGTTCCGCGATCTGTGCCCGGTCGCTGTCCTCGTCGGCCTGGCGCAGCATGACGAAGTTCATGTCGGCGTGCCGGGCCGAGAATGCCTGGCCGGCCGGTGAACTGCCCGCATTCATAATGGGTGGGCGGGGTTTCTGGAGCGGTTTCGGCTCGCTCCAAAGACCGGTCCCGTTGAAGAATTCGCCCTGATGATCGAAAGCGTCTCCGGTCGTCCAAAGCCGCTTCACGAGCTCGATCCATTCCTCCGCATATTCATAGCGCCGCTCGTGCTGGCGAAGCTCGGCGCCGAACATGTCGAACTCGTTCTTGAACCAGCCAGCCACCAGATTGAGCGCGAAACGACCATTCGCGATGTGGTCGACGGTGGCACCCATCTTGGCGGCGGCGACGGGATGGGTCAGCGGGGCGTGAATGGTCGCCAGAATCGTGCTGTAGCTGGTCTTCGCCGCAATTCCCGCCGCCCAGGTAAAGGCCTCGAACGTCCGGTTGTTGAAATTGGTCTCGCCGCCATAGCCCTTCCAGCGGCCGACCGGAAGCAAGGCCTCGAGGCCGGCGGCATCCGCCATCTGCGCTAGCGCAACGTTGTCCGTCCAGCGCATCGGCCAGGCGTTCTCCACTGTCGTCACGGTCGAGCCGTGCGAGCAATTGAATGCCATCACGCCAAGCTTGACGCGGTTGTCGTTTAGAAGAGGGTTCGTCATCCAGAAATGATCTATGTTAGTTAGCGCAATTCTTCCATAGGCCGGTTCATCAATGAGATGACGGCCGTCCAACACGTATTGGCGTCGACGAACCAAGATGCGCTTCAATACCCGCGATATGTCGCCGACCGGGCCCTTTACTACCGGTCAACTGGTCATGATCACGGGCCCCGTGTTGATGGCGTCGTTGCTCCATGCGCTCAACATGAGCACCGCGTTCGTGGCGTTGCCCGAAATGCAGGGGAACCTCTCGGCGCGGCCGGACCAAGTCGGTTGGATCGTGACCAGCTTCGTCGTGGCGACGGCGGTCGGCACCATCTTGACCGGCTGGCCTTCGGCGAAATTCGGCCGGCGTCGGATCTTTCTCGCGTCGATCATCGGTTTCACTTTAACCTCCGCGCTCTGCGGACTCGCGAGCAGCCTGGAGGAGCTCGTCTTCTATCGCATCCTCCAAGGATTCGCGAGCGCGCCGCTCCTGCCGATCTCGCAGGCGATCATGCTCGATACCTATCCCCGCCGTCGTCACGGTCTGGCGATGAGTATCTGGTCGATGGGTATGATCATCGGGCCGGTACTGGGCCCCACGGTGGGCGCCTTCCTGACCGAGATCTACAATTGGCGGTACATCTTCTTCCTGAACGTGCCGTTCGGAATCGCCGCCTTAATTGGGATCCTGCCGACCCTGCCGGAGGTCGAAGTGAAGGGGCAGAAACTCGATTGGATCGGTGTCATATCGTTGATCGTTGCCGTCTCGGCCGTGCAGACCATGCTCGATCGCGGCGAACGGCTCGACTGGTTCAATTCGACCGAGATCATCGTCGAGGCGGTGATCGCGGCGCTCGGTTTCTATCTCTTCGTCGTGCACTGCCTAACCCACGACCGGCCCTATCTCAACCTCGCGATCCTGAAGGATCGCAATTATGTGGTCGGAAATTTTTTGATCTTCATTTTCGGCATCACCGTGTTCTCAAGCATGTTCATCTTGCCGCTGTTTCTCCAGAACGTGCAGGACTATCCGGTCCTCTCGGCCGGTTGGGTGCTGTCGTCACGCGGTATCGGCACCATGATCGCGATGATGATGGGCGGTGTCTTGGCGGACAGGTTTCCGGCCAAATACCTCATCTTCGGCGGTGTCATGTGTATCGCCGTCAGCAACATTTACATGACCCAATGGACCGCCGAGGTCTCGATGGAGACGATCCTCTGGATTACCATCGTCAACGGTTATGGCATGGGCATGATGTGGGTCACCTTGACCACGGTGACCTTTTCCACGCTGGCGATGCACTTCCGGGTCGAGGGGGCGGCGCTGTTCGCGCTCATCCGCGGCATCGGCGCCAGCATGGGCACGTCGATAATCGTGGCCATCCTGGTCCACAGTTCGCAGGTCAACTACATCGAAATGCGTGATCGTATCAGCAGCTTCAACGAAAATCTCGGTGCCGCCGCGTCGCCGCCCGCCTGGAACCCGGAAACCTTGAGCGGGTTGATGGCGCTCCGCAACTTGGTGATCTCGCAAGCCGAGACCATCGCCTATCTGAACGCCTTCGTCTTCCTGGTCGCGGTCACGGTTCTGGCGCTGCCGATGGTGTTCTTCCTAAAGAATCCACCGAAGGCTGGGGCGTAGGGGGCGGTGACCGATCGGTGATCCGAGTAAGGCCGCAATTGCGACTATTCGCGACGTTGTCGCCAAGTTTGTTAGGCGATATTCATCGATGCTGACAACCGACCTCAACCGCCGGCTTTCATCGCGTTCAACTTTTTGATGATATGAGCCCCTAGCAGCCGAGTATTCTTTTCTTTGTTCTCTTCGTAAAACGTGTCGATACCGATCTCTGCGGCGATTACACGCAAATGCATTTTGGCGACGGGCTGTCTTTCGCCATGCTTCAGAACTTCAATTGTTCCATTTTCGTACTGCTGGATCATGTATTCGCCATATTCGGCTTGGTCGGTAACGTTCAAGTTTTCGAGTGGCATTCTGGAGCGTCCGCTCGATACTCCGAACGTCAATTTATTCGAAGATCCTCTCATTTGGGTTCGTGCGTTTTCCACGGTTTCGTCCATGATCGTTTCGACGGATACTCCGATCTCGTCGTCAATATTGATTCGCAGAATGATCACGCGATCAACGAGGTCGAACGTGTTTGCGTTGAAATTGACGTGCGTACTCGTGGTTACCGTCTTTACCGAAATTCTTTCGTTGTCGGCGCTGACGACGTCATAACCGCGCTGGTTTGTTTCAATCGCCATTTGCCCGCGTGTGATCATTGCAGCGTAAAGTTCGCCGATTCTTCCGGTCAAATGGGACAATTCGCCGGGCGCGACCCCCCAAACCAATTCCTTTTCGAACCAAGTCAGCGCCTTGACGTTTGTCACCTACCATCCCAGTTCTGCATTTTCCATGGAGCGATGGCACTCTGTGATCGCTCACTATTTGAATTTCCAAGACCAATAGAAACCGTGTCACCGTCGCGGTAGTTCTTGATGGAAAACATTGAGGGGGATTTTCTGTATAAAGCGCCCCTATTCGGACCCTTAATCACCGACTTCGCATTGCTGATCGGAATTCAAAAGATTCGAGTAGCTTCCAGATCATCACGGAGATTTCGTTGATCCTGTCTTCCAGAATTCCGCTTCGCTTCATTCCGCCGCATCCGACCTCGACTCCGAACCCTCCGTCGGCGCGGCGACCCGCATCGCCTCTAATATCTCCGACCTGTCGTCGAAATCAGCCTCCTCGTCGATAATCACCGAATGCGATCGGACGCGGAATAGCGCCCCGTCTTGCGCGGAGGGCGGCTCCACGCCCGCCTCAAGCTTCCGCGCGCCGTCGATCAAAAGCCGACGCATCTTGATGACCGCGGTGTCGGACGAGCCGAGATTCTCGAATGATCGGTCGACGATGGGTCCGGCGCTCTCGGTCATGGCGGCGTCCTGGGCGCGAATGCCCACGATCCCCGTATAGGTCTCGCTACGCTGCATTTCCCGGTCAATATTATAGTCGTTGGCTTGGTTCGCCGCCGGCGTCAATGTTCCCGGGATGAGGGCCGCATGGGCTGCCGCACCCGTCCGCCAGGTGTGAAGTTCTTCTTCGCTGACGGGCTTGTCGTTGCGGTAGGTGATGCAAATAATGTTGCAATGGGTGTCGTCGACCGGGACCCACATGCGCACGGTCCGGGACTCGCCCGGCACCGGGGCGATCATCGTATAATAGGGGTAAAGCCACTGGTTCATGCGCCAGTAGTAGCGACCCCCCTCCACCTGTCGCCGGGCCCCCAGCGTCATGCCGAAATCCGATTCGGTGACTTTCCATTTGGGCGCGGTGTCGCCGGAGAAATACGAGCCGGTCAAGGCCGCCTTGTTTTTCGCGTCGTTGTCCAGCTTGCTGTGAAGGAAGCTGACATGGGCGGAATCGATTTCGCCCTCGACGGCCTGGGCATAATTGCTTTCCTGATACCACCGCGACATATAGCGATAGTCTTCCGGCAGCTCCATCCATTCCAGTTCCGGCAGTCCTCCCATCAATTCCTTCGGTCCCATATAGGCCCAAACGATGCCGGCCTTCTCGCGCACCGGATAGGCTTTCAGCTTGATCTTGTCCTTGAATGTGCTATCGGCCGGCTCGGACGGTAGATCTACGCAGTTGCCGTCCACGTCGAATTTCCAACCGTGGTAGACGCAGCGGATCCCGCAGGCCTCGTTGCGTCCGAAGAACAGGCTGACGCGCCGATGCGGGCAGAACCGGTCCACGAGACCGACCTGACCGTTGGTGTCGCGAAACGCCAACAAATCCTCGCCCAGCAAGCGAACCCGAACCGGCTCGCCATCCGGCTCGGCGATCTCGTCGGACAACATGAAGGGCGTCCAGAACCGCCGCATGAAGTCTCCCATGGGCGTTCCGGGATCGGTCTGGGTCAGATATTCGTTTTCCTCACGTTTCAGCATTTCGCGCCCCTTGATTTCCCCATCCTTCGCTACTCGCCGGTTAAAGGCCGTCGAGCCTAACGTTGCCGGTCACTCAGGACCAGGCGGCGAAACCCAAGCCGGTGCCTGTCCCCGCCGGCGTCCTGTAACCGGGCTGGTAGTCCATCCAGGTCAGCGGCAAGTGTTCCAGCGCACCGGCAACACACAGCCAATTGCGAATCTCGGAACTGCCGCCGTTCAGCTTCTCACGCGGCAGCGCTTGTAGCGCCTCGGCGTCCTTGTCTTGGAGTGCCCGCATTACCTCGGTGTCGAGCGCCTCGTCGACCGTGAAGTGACTGAGGCCGCCCGAGGCGAGAATGCCGATCCGCGCGTCAACCGGATAAGAGGCGACCGCCGCCGAAATCGCTTGGCCCAACCGGTAGCAACGTCGTGGACTCGCCTGATTAGGTGGGTAGAAGGTATTCAGAAAAACGGGTAGCACGGGCAGCGCTTCTCCTTGCAACAATCGGGTGTGGACAAAAGCGATCGCATGCCCTTCACCCTTGCCCGGCTCGATCGAATCGGCGGTCGCGATATCGAACTCTCGGTCGATCAAACAATCGATGAGATGGTGCGCCAGGTTCGCGTCGACGGGATAGTCACGCGGCAAGGATTCTTCGTAGTACTTCGCCCACAACCGCATCGCCCATTCGGGTCGGTCGGGATCGGGCGCCAGGGGTACATTGGGAATGGACTCGCCCCGGTAAACCAGCATGCACGGCATGTTTTCCTTGCCAAAGAGTTCATCCTGATCGTCGCCGACGACGATCAGCGTATCAAGCGCGGCCGCGCGGATGGTCGCGGCGATTTTATCCAGATTATTCATCGCGGCAGCGTGACGGCCGGCCAATTTTTCGGGCTGGATTTCATCCGCGGTGGCGGGATCCGCTTCGTTCAACAAATCCTCGTAGCTGACCGGGTTACCGTCCTTGTCGAGATGCGCGCGCCCGCGATCGATTTCAATGAAGCGCGACCAGTCTTCCAGGCGGGCATTCAACATTGGCGAGTGAGAAATTCCAATTCCAAGAACAAGGCGTGCCATTAGCGTGGTCTCCAAGATGTGTCCGGTCTAGAGAGCCTCTATCCCGACCCGCCGCAAATCACCGACCTTACACCGTCGATCGGAATTCATACGATTCGAGTAGCTTCCACATGACAACGGGGATGCCGCTGATCCTGTCTTCCGGGATTTCGAAAATTCGGCAGGGGGCGGCGGTTTGGTAATCGAAGGCTTGCGATTTGTCGAACAGTATTCGTTCCTCGCCGAAGAAGCTTCCGGATCGCAGGGTCTCGATGACCTCGCCGTTACGCATCCGCTTTATCTCCCCCGAATTGATGATGTAGACGGATGTCGGCGGCAGGTCCTCGAGGACGATGCCTTCGTCATCATACTCGCGAAGCACCATGGCTTCGGCCAGCTGGTTCTGGACGGGTGGCGAGATCGTTTCGCCGAACAGCCAGGTTTGTTCCAGGACCTCGCGGTTTTCCATCAGGCGCTTTGTTTTCGCGTCGAGCTTGTTCTTCTTGATGAATTCCATATAGGAGGCGCCCGTGAGACGAAGCGACTGCACGTAGCTTACGGCCCGGTACGTCGATGTCGACGGGTAGCCGTGAAGACAGGAAAACTCGCCCACCAGGCCGCCCGCCGAAATGATGTTGTAGACGTCGTCCTCGGAACGAATTTTCTCCACCGTGCCGGTCACGATCAGGAAGATGTCCTCGTTCATCCGGCCTTTCCTCAGCATGATCGAGCCCGGCATGAATTCGACGATGGGATGATTGAGGAGGGTGCGCAGATAGTGCGGTTCCATTTGCGGGAAATAGGCCCGCAGGAACTCGAAGGAAAATCGGCGAAGGTTTCCCGTTTGGTCGGAGACCATCGAATCGACGACGCCGAAGGTCGCGCTGGAGCCGATTTCCTTTTGCCGGTTCGTCAAGGGGTCGGCCCGGTGGGCGAAGACGATCCTGTCCGACATGTCGTCCTGAAAGTCGTCGGCCTCGCCGTGGATCATGCCGCCGCCGATATCGATTTTTTTCAGTTTCACTTCGGTCAGGTATTCGTCGTAGGTTCGCTCGAATTCGCGCTGTGTAATCCCGGGCGCGTCGTCGTCGTCCGTGACCATATTGCGCAGCATTTCAATCGAGGAAATGTCCGCCAGATGCGCGTAGGTCAGGTACTGGCCTTCCCAGAAGGTACGGAAATAGAACGCGCTGGTCTCTACCGGGTGCGGCGACAGGATCGGCCGTACTTCCAGGCCGTCGATGTCGTTCCATTTATCGAATTCGAGATCATGGATATCGAAATAACCCGATATCATGTCTTCGTCGGTCGACAGGAGTGCCGAAAGTTTCTTGAACACGGAAGCCCGCACCAATGGTGTTGCGAAATATTTGATCCGATGGTCGGTTCGCATGAGGGTCGTGAGACCGGCGAAGTGATCGTCGTGGCAATGCGTGTGAAAGTTGCCCTCGACTTCGTTTACGCCGATTCCCAGCGCAGTCAGGCTATAGGAGATATTGGGCCCCGCATCGATCAGAAAAATCTTGCCTTGAAAGACGATGATGCTCGCCATGCATGGCCGGTTGACGTCCCAGCCGTCGCCTTGTCCCGAATGGATGACGGAAAAATAATCCCGGTTGATGCTCTGAAATCCGAGCGGGTAGGCCGACCGGTCGTTCCGGCCGCGCTTAACGGTCAAATCGATCGTCACGACCTCGTCCTCATAGGCAATGTCGAAGACGTTGGTTCGTTTCCGCGCGATCGTAACGCCGTTTCGGATCTCCCTCGGTTTGTCCTCCACCACCAGGGAATCGAGCAATTCCTCGGTGTCGAGAATCCTGCCGAAGGCGAATTTCAGCTTCATTCGCATGATCTCGTTGGCGCGCTCCGGAGTCTCGCCGGCCGCGATGATCTCTTCTTCCGAGGTCAATCCGTATTTGCCCCGGTAGATGTAATCCATCTGCGCCGTGATCTGCTCTTTGGATCCCAAAAGAAGAGGCTTCAGCCCCGTGTTGTTGGGATGGCCGGGGATGAGCATTCCTTGCCGGTAGAGCATTTGCAGGACCGGAAATTCAGCTAGATTGCAGAATTTGCCATTTTGCAAGGCGACATCGGAAAGCAGGATCACATTCGGCCCCGTTTCGAATGTGACGCCGTCGATGGCCCTGGGAACGATCAGCCGGCGTTGCATCAGATGCTTGACCGAATCCTCCGGGCAACCGCAAAGCATCTGAACTCCAGCCTCCTGAATCTCCACCCAGTAGACACCCCGGATGACTTCCAATCGCCTAATCTTCGTCATGGCAGGTCGCTCCGCGTATTTGTCGCAACCATCTTCTTCGAAGGATGGTTTGCAAGGCATTCGATCCGTATGGGTAATCGAACGCGTCCATACTGGGCTAGGATTCGGACGAAACGCAAGTTACCGCGCTCCATCTCATTCCCCCGTGATCTCCCGCTAGTTGTCTTCCGACGCCAAGGTTTCGGCACCGCCGATCACCAATGTCGCCTCGCCACGCGGCTCCGATTCCGCGTAGATCGCCTCCAGCTCGGACAGTCGCCCCCGCTCCACGCGCTGGAATTTCTTGGTGAGTTCGAGGCAGACCGCGCCCCTGCGGTCGCCGAGGATTTCGCGGGCCTCGCCCAGCAGCCGGGCGATCCGGCGCGGGCTCTCATAGATCACCAATGCGGTATCGCTTTCGACATAGGGTTCGATGACGCGCCGGCGCCGCGCGCGGCGCTGCGGCAGGAAGCCGAGGAAGCTGTATTGAAAGGCGCGGAGGCCAGCCGACAGAAAGGCCGTTGCCGCGGCACTCGCGCCCGGCAGGACATCAACCTCGAACCCCGCGTCTAACACGACCTCGATTAGATGCTGGCCGGGGTCGCTCAGGCCCGGAAGCCCGGCGTCGCTACAGAGACCGACATCGAGCCCTTCGGCCAGCAGCGAGAGCACCCGCTTCGTCGCCGTGCGCTCGTTATGGCCATGGCAAGAGAAAAGAACGCGTGGGCGCGCGATGCCGAAATGGGCCAACAGGCGGCCGGTATGGCGCGTGTCCTCGCAGGCCAGTGCCTCGACCTCGCCGAGAACGCGGACCGCCCGGTGGGTGATGTCCTCGAGATTCCCAATCGGGGTCGGGATGACGATCAACATGCCGGGCATCGGTTCGGGCACCCTCTATCAGACGACCAGCGCCACGCCGTCGCGACCGGGGTCGGCGCCGCCTTGCCAGCCCTGGTCGGTTTGCTTGATCCCGTGCACCCCGGCGAAGGCATAGCTGAGATGGCTGCGGTCGATCCGGTAACCTTCCGCCTCCAGCGCCTCGGTGACATAGCCGGGGATGCGGTTGGAGACGTCGATCGTCCGGTTCTTGGTGACCGCGATTCGTGGGGCCGCGACCGCGTCCGACATGCGCATCCCGAAATCGACTGAATTCACGATCGCCTGGATGATGGCTTGCGGGATATAGGCGGCCCCCGGCGCGCCGATGACGATATGCGGCGCTTCGTCTTCGAACAGGATCGTCGGCGACATCGAGCTGGTATAGGACTTGCCGGGCGCGATCGACATGGCCCGGCCCGGCCGGGGATCGAAGATGCCCATGCAGCCGTTCAGGATGAATCCGGTTCCCGGCACGATCACGCCCGAAGGCGCCCCCAGCGTGTGGGTCATGGTCAGCGCGTTGCCGTGCTCGTCGAGGGTCGAGACATGGGTCGTGTCCTTGGACTCGGCCGCCGCCGCCATGCGATCGATCGATGCCGCTTCGCCGCGGGTGACCCGGGCCGCGAGATCGGCCGCGTAGGTCTTGTCCGTCAGCCGGTCCAGCGGGACATCGATGAAGTTGGGGTCACCGACTTCGAGCCGCTTGTCGTTATAGGCGAAGGCCAACGCCTCGGCCATCGTGCGGAGGTAGTTCGGCGTGTTGTGACCCATGGGGGCCAGATCGAAATTCTCCAGGATGTTCAGTGTCTCCAGGACCTGAATGCCCGACCCGCCCGGCTGGTTGGTGGCGAGGCCGAGGCCGCGATATGAGCTCTGGAGGGCGGGTTGGTGCACCGACGCGTAATTGGCCAGGTCTTCCCGGTTGATCAATCCGCCGTTCGATGCCATATCGTCGGAGATCCGTTCGGCGATCTCGCCCTTGTAATAGGCGTCGACGCCGCCCGCCGCGATCAGCCGCAGGGTATTCGCCAGGTCGGGGTTCCTGATGACTGTACCCGGCCGATGGATCAGGCCGTCGGCGCCGAGATAGAGGTCGCGACCTTCCTTGGTGAAGCCTAGGATTTCGGAATTGTGCACCCGGCCCTGCGCCGCCTCGTCCTGGTTGGCGTAGCTGTACACATGCGGGCGAACGACCCAGCCCTCTTCCGCCCGTTGGATCGCGGCGGCGCAGATATCCGCCCAATCCATCGTGCCATGGGCCTCGAGCAGGGTGTAGTAGCCCATCGGATTTCCCGGAACCATGGCTGCTTGATGGCCGAGCGCGTTGACCCGGCCCTCGAGAACGAATCCGAAGGCATCGGCGGTCTCACCCTTGATCTTGTCGGCCCACATGTCGTCGTTGGCCGCGGAAGGTGCCACACCGAGGAAGTTGACATTCTCCGTCAGGTTCTTGGCGGGTACGTGCACGACGGCCGTTCCGACGCCGCCGATCCCCGACATCAGCGGGTCGATGACGCCCTGGACGAGCGCGCAGGCAATCGCCGCGTCGATCGCGTTGCCGCCCCGCATCAATGCCCGGGCACCGGCCTCCGCTGCTTCCGGTTGGGCCGCGCAGACGATGCCGTGGGTCATGGGGTCACCTTTCGCTGGGATAAATCCGGGTCGAGAATAAGTGGCCCTTGGTCGAACGCCAAGGTGGTTCGGATGGCGGCGATTCCGTCGATTACCGCTGCTAGCTGCTCGGCGTGCTTTGCCAACCTCCCGTGGGTCGCGGGCCGTCTCCGAAAACCTCTGCGTAGTTCATCGATCCGCGGTATCCAGCCAGATCGTCACCGGACCGTCATTGACCAGGTGGACGGCCATGTCGGCGCCAAATTCACCAATCTCGACTGGTACCTGCTCATTCCGCAGGCAGGTGTAGAACGCCTCGTAAAGCCGCTTACCTTCGTCCGGTTTCGCTGCGGCCGAGAAGCCCGGTCGATTGCCGCGCCGCGTGTCGGCCGCAAGCGTGAATTGGCTCACCACAAGGGCGCTACCGCCTATATCCTTGATCGACCGATTCATCTTTCCCGCCTCGTCCGGAAATATCCGCAGGTTCGATATCTTCGCGGCGAGCCATGGCGCTTCATCCGGTCCGTCGCCCTCGACCGCGCAAATAAAGATTAGGAGTCCGAACCCGATTGTTCCGATGGTTTCGCCCGCGACGTCGACCCGGGCTTCGGCGACGCGCTGTAACAGGGCACGCATATCCTATGAGAGCAGGGCGGTCACGATATCGTCCCACTCCTGGGAGAGGGAGACCGTTGCCTCGGGACGTCCGGCATTCTGATACCAATAGCGCGCATTGGAGAGATCGCCCTCGACCCGGTGCAGGTAGGCGTGAGCCCAGGCGGAATTTTCACTCTTATCGCTCTGCGCGACCTTGTGCGCAATTTCCCAATCGCCCTTTGCGGCATGCCACATTACCGAAAGGGCGGTACTCGTTCCTTCCGGCGGGTTCGCGGCCTCGAGCGATTTTCGGAATGCCGACAGATTCATGATTTTCCTACCCCTGTATTCCCTTAGTCTACCCGACACTGCCGTCGCAGACGAGATCGATTAAATTCGGACCGCTCTTGTTGGCGAAGGCCGCATCGAGTGCGGGCCGAAGCTCCGCCGGCTCCGTGACGCGGACGGCCGAAACACCCATCGACTGGGCCAGGCCGACGAAATCGATCGGCGGATCCTTGAAGTCCATGCCGACGAACTGATCGTTCCCGTGGAACGACAGCAGTCGCTGCTTGATGATGCGATAGCCGCCATTGTCGCAGATGACGAAGTTCACCGGCATCTTCTGGTTGGCCGCCGTCCAAAGGGACTGGATGCTGTACATGGCGCTGCCGTCGCCGATGATGGCGCAGACCGGACGGTCGGGATGGGCGAGTTGTACGCCGACCGCAGCGGCGATCCCCCAGCCGATGCCGCCCGCGCCGTTGCCGTGGAATCCGTAGCGGTCGCGGTAGGGTAGCAAATTGTTCAGGACCGCGGTCGAGGTCACGCCTTCGTTGACCACGATGGCGTCCTCGGGCAGCGCCTCGGTTAGCTGCCAGATCATCCAATCCGGATCGAGCGGCGTGGTCTCCGCCTTCGAATCGTCGAGCTTTTCGATCAGTCGGGCGCGCTTCGCCGTCCAATTGTCGTCGGCGAAGGATGCCATCCGGGATTTCGCGGTCTCGGCAAGCGTGGCCCCGCCCAATTCCCGCAGTGCCGGGGTCAGGGCGACCAGGGTTTCGCGTACATCGGCGCCGACCGCAAGCTCGGTCGGATAATTCTTGCCGATCTCCCAATCGACGAGGCCGATCTGCAGAATCGGCAGGTGGGGCGGCATCGGTTCGGCCTCGCTCCAGACCGACATCCGGAGCACGTCGGCGCCGAGTACGATCATTAGGTCATAGGGGTCGAGGACCTTCCGGACCTGGCCCTGGTTTCGCGACAGGGTGCCGAGGAAACAGGGATGCTCCGAGAGGAAATGGGCGCCGAAGGGGATCGTCTGCTGAAAGGCGGGCGCGCCGAGGACGGCCGCGAACTCCGCGGCCTCGTCAAGGGCACCGCTTTTGACGATCTCGTCGCCGCAAATGATCATCGGATTTTCGGCCTTGAGGATGCGTTCGGCAAGGGCGGCGATGACATCGTCGGCGGGGCGGGTCCGCGTGTTGATTCGCGTCGGTTGGCCAAGCTCGATCCCTGCCTCGTTATTCAGGATATCGCCGGGCAATGAGATGAAGACCGGCCCGGTGGGCGGTGTCGTCGCGATCTTCGCTGCGCGGCGGATAATCCGCGGCAGGTCCTCCAGCCGGTTGACCTCGACCGCCCATTTGACCAGCGGCTGGGCGATTGGCACCAGCGAGTCGTAGAGCAGGGGTTCGGTCAGGCCGTGGCCGATCTCCTGCTGGCCGGCGGTGATGATCAGCGGCGTGCCGGTGAATTTGCAATTGAACAGCGAGCCCATCGCATTGCCGAGGCCGGGCGCCACATGGACGTTGCAGGCGACCAGCTCGCCGGTCGCCCGCGAGTAACCGTCCGCCATGGCGACGACAAGAGACTCCTGAAGCGCCATGACATAGGTCATGTCGGGATGGTCCTTCAGGGCATGCATGATCGGCAGTTCCGTGGTCCCGGGATTACCGAAGAGGTGTGTGACGCCCTCGTCCTTAAGAAGTGATAGGAATGCCGATCGTCCGGTGATTTGATTGACCGCCATGAACCATCCTCTCGCGTGTCGAAAAGCAGGCCGCGCTCGGACGGCGCGGCCTCGTCAAATAGTATCGATTAACCATATAGCGCGCCCGCGACCAAGGTCAGCCGAGAAATGCGCCATTAATTCTGGCAATTCAATTTCCGAAAAAGGGCGCGACGCCCCGCTTTCGCGATGGGCGTCGCGCTTAACCTTGCTAATTCCGCCGCCTTGGCGTCGCGGGCGTTTGCCCGGAGAGGCGTCGGTCTACACCGCACGAACGGCGGCGGTGATCAGCACATCACGAGCACTTCAAGTCCATGACGTGTTTGCCGTCCGAAGAGAGCAGCTGGTAGGTGTTCTTCTTGACCTTGACGACATTGTGCCATTTGCCGCGAGCCTTCTTGCCCTTGGCGAATTTGGTCCAGAAGCCCTGGCCGACGATCTTCCACGTTCCCTGGGTGGTCTTGGAACCGATGTTGCGATCCGCGTCACCGGAATATGCACCCGTCGTCTTGAAGTAGAAATCCTCGCCCTTGGAGCCGTTCGGCATGGTCCACTTGCAGACCTTGCTTCCCTTCTTGAACTCCTTGGCCAGCGCCGCAGCATCAAGGACCTTGACGGGCTTCTTTGCCATGCCATCGCCGGAACCCGCGGTTCCGCATGCGCCAAGCCCAATGGCAGCAATCGAAGCTATTACGATAAACGACTTGTTCATAGAGACCTCCCGTAGGGTGCGGATTTATTTGTGTTGGTTAATATGCGGCAAAAAAATTTCCATTACAAGGACTACCAAATTCATTAACTACATGTTTGCATTAACTATTAGGCCTGTTGGTCGTCATTTTAAATTTGGGCGGCTGTACATAATTTTTATCTCCTTTTTTAATATTTATAGTATTGTTTAGTGAAAAATTAAATAATAATATTCTGTATTAAAGTATAAAAATAAATAATTATTTTAAATTTGGTTGGACCGCGTCTGTTTTTCTTATGTGACGCGCGTTTCCTATTAATTCGAAATATTCGACTGGCCGAGCGTTGGTTTTGGCGAGGGCGGATCGCTGCTTTCCGCCTTATCGTCCCGGAATAGATTGTTCTCTGGAACCAAATTTATAGACTCGGGAAATGGACTGATGACAAGGCCGGTACTGAAGACCGAGATCTGCGAACGACTCGGCATCGAATATCCGATCCTACTCGCGGGAATGGGATCAAGGGGCAAGGCGACGCCGCCGGCGCTGGTCGCCGCGGTATCGGAGGCGGGTGGCCTCGGCGTGGTGGGGGGATCCGGCCTGCCGCCGGAGGTCCTTCGCCATCAGATCCGCGAGGCACGGAAACTCACCGACCGGCCGATCGGCGTTGATCTCATCCTCCCCGGCAAAGTCGCCGCGGATGCCGGGCTGACCCGCTCCGAAGTGCGCCAGAAGCTCCGCGCGCAATTTCCGGATCAGGTCTCCTTCGTTGAAGGGCTGATGGCCAAGCACGGTCTCGAACCGGCACCGATCGAGGACGAATTCGTCGTTGCCAACACCTCGGGCGAGGATGGCGGAACGCCCGGCAACACCAATCGCAACATGATCCAGCAGCAAGTCGATGTGATCATGGAGGAAGACGTCCAGCTGTTCGCCGCCGGTCTCGGCGATCCGGGCTGGGTGGTGCCGTTGGCGAAGGCGCGGGACATGCAGGTGATCGGCTTGGCCGGTTCGCCGCGAAATGCAGTTCGGCAGATGGAGGCCGGCGTCGACATTATCGTCGCGCAGGGCCACGAGGCGGGCGGCCATACCGGCAAGATCGCCAATTTTCCGCTGATCCCCCAGGTCGTCGATGCGGTGGCACCGGCGCCGGTGGTCGGCGCCGGCGGCATCGTCGACGGCCGCGGGATCGCCGCCGCCTTCGCCCTTGGTGCCGTCGGGGTCTGGGTCGGGACCGCCTTTCTTGCCTCCGAGGAGTGCGAGATCGACGATGACAACAAGCGCCAGATCGTCGAGGGCCGCTCGCAGGATTTCGAGGTCCGTCACATCTATACCGGCAAGACCATGCGAAGCTTCAAGAACCCCGTTATCGAGGCTTGGGACGATGCCGGGCTCGATACCCTGCCGGTGCCTTATCAGAAGATTTTGATGGATGACCTCAACGGCGCCGCCGCCGCCGCCGGTCGTTTCGACCTGCATAGCAATCCCTCGGGCCAGGGGGCGGGAATGATCCGCGAGGTTCGGCCGGCCGCCCGGATCATGGAGGATCTGGTCGAAGGGGCTATCGAAACCCTGACCGAGATGCGGGGCAACACTATTGTCGAGGCCTCGGCATGAGCGCTGACCTGCCGCTTGCGGGCGTGCGGGTTCTCGACCTCTCCCGGATCATCGCGGGACCGAACTGCACGATGCAGTTGGGCGATCTCGGCGCCGAGGTCATCAAGATCGAGCGGCCCGGAGAGGGCGACGACACGCGCCGCATGAAACCGCCCGAGCAGGGCGGCGAGGCCCATTTCTATCTCGCCTTCAATCGCAACAAGAAGAGCGTTGCCGTGGATATGAAGTCCGAGCGTGGATTGGCGCTGATCGACGCGCTCGCCGCGAAATCGGACGTTCTGGTCGAGAACTTCAGGCCCGGCGTCACCAAGCGTCTCGGCCTCGACTTCGAGACCGTGCACGCCCGCCATCCTCATCTAGTCTATTGTTCGGTCTCGGCCTATGGGCAGACCGGCGTCATGTCGGCACGGCCGGGGCTCGACCCGGTGCTGCAGGCAGAGATGGGGCTGATGTCGCTGAACGGCGAGGCCGAGGGCGATCCGATGCGCCATCCGCTCTCGATCACCGATCTCTTCACCAGCCTCTATGCCTCGACCGCGGTCTGCGCCGCCATCGTGGCGCAGCGCGCGACCGGCGAGGGCCGGCATATCGATGTTTCGCTGATGGGGGGCGCCATCTCGATGCTCGGCAATATGGCCCAGTATTATCACGCCACCGGCGAGAACCCGCCGCGCATGGGCAACGGCTTTCCGACCGCTGCTCCGGTCGGCGCCTTCCGAGCCTCCGACGGCGGCATGTTCTACACCGCTTGCGGCACCCAGAAGCTATACGAATTGCTGGTCCGCACCGCACTGGAACGACCGGATCTCGTCACCGACGAGCGCTTCGCCACCATGCCTGATCGGGTCGCTAATCGGGACGAGTTGATGCAGATCCTGCGCGACGCCTTTGCAGGCGATACCCGCGCCCACTGGGTCGATAAGATTCGTGCGGCCGGCGTCCCCGCGGGGCCGGTGCGCACGCTGGATGAAGTGTTGGAGAGCGAAGAGGTGGTCGAGGCGGGGCTGGTTCAAAAAATCCAACACCCGACGGCCGGCGAAATTCGTCTCGCCGGCTCGCCGATCGGGTTGCCGGGCGCGGCGAAACCGGCCGACACGCCGCCGCCGCTCCTCGGCGAACACACGGATGAGGTGCTAGGCAACGTGCTGGACCTGGCGCCGGCGGAGCTGGATGACCTCCGGAATGCCGACGTGATCGCCTGACCGGCACGTTCGAAAGAGAAGGAAACGCGTCATGGACGACATGCTGCCGGAAGAGATCCGCGCCGTCCGCGACAGCGTCAATCGCTTCATGACGCAAGAGGTCAACCCGGTGATGGACGGGATCGAGGCCGAGGGCGTCTTCCCCCGCGAGCTCGTCCGCCGGGCCGGGACGGCTGGATTCTACGGCGCCATCTTCCCCGAATCGGTCGGCGGCACGGACCTTGGGTATTTGGCCGCCGCCGTGGTGAGCGAGGAGCTGGCCCGGAATGATGCCCGCTTCGCCGCCTGCAACAATCAGCAAGGCTCGACCTGTCCCTATTGCATCTATACCGCGGGCACGCCCGAACAGGTCTTGGAATACGTGCCTCGGCTGATCGCGGGCGAGACCATCGGCATGATGTCGCTGACCGAATCCGGCGGCGGTTCGGATGCGCTCGGCAATATGAAGACGACGGCGACCCGAGACGGCGACGTCTATCGCCTCAACGGCTCGAAGATGTTCGCTTCGATGGCGAACGAGACCGACGTCGGCGTCCTCTTGGCGAAGACGGACCCCGACGCGGGGGCCAAGGGAGTGACCGCTTTCATCGTCGAGCCGAAGAAGTATCCGGGCTTCGAGGCTCGGCCGATCGAGATGCAGGGACTGTCGAAGGCGCTTCGCACGAATGCCGTTTTCCTGGACGATTTCGTCGTGCCGGTGGGAAACCGGCTTGGCGAGGAAGGGCAGGGCTTCCCGATCGTCATGCAGGCGCTGCAGGCCGGGCGCATTACCGTTGCGGCGAAGGCGCTCGGCGTGGCACGGGCCTGTTTCGAGGACGCAGTCGAATACGCCAATCAACGCGAAGTACGCGGCCGGCCGATCGGCCGGTATCAGATGATCCAGTCGGATATCGCGGACATGGCGACCGAGATCGAGGCCAGCCGTGGTCTCGTCTATCTCGCGGCCCGGCGGATGGACGAGGGCCTCGCCACCAACCGCATCGCCGCCATTGCAAAGTTCCATGCCTCCAAGACGGCGAAGCTTTGCGCCGATCTGGGCCAGCAGGTCTTCGGCGGTTACGGCCTGGCGTCGGAACAGCGCATCTCCTGGCTCAAATCCTATGCCGACCTCTTCTTTACCGGCGAGGGCACGGCGAACGTCCAGAAGATCCTGATCGCCGAGGATGCGCTCGGCTACAAGCTGGCCGACCGCCACCACGGCCAAACCCCGTTCCGCGATCCTCGCCGCGACGACCTGGCGGCAAAAGTCGGTCGCTAGCAACCAACCCGACGAAAGGGACACGCCATGGATTTTTCCAGCTATCAAAGGCTTCGTTTCGAGCGCCGCGATCGGGCGCTATGGGTGATCATCGATGCGGGTGCCATGAACGCGGTCGATTTCGAGATGCACGAGGAACTGGCCCGCGTCTTCCCCGAACTGCAACTGGACGCGGAGAGCGACCTGATCGTCCTGACTGGGGCCGGGCGCGCCTTTTGCGCCGGCGGCGACATGGCCTGGTTCCAGGCGATGATCGACGACACGGCACTATTTCGAGGCATCGCCAACGACGCGAAGCGAATCGTCAATGGGCTGCTTGAATTGGAGAAGCCCATCATCTGCCGCCTGAATGGGGCGGCGGCGGGGCTCGGTGCTTCGATAGCACTCCTCTCCGACGTCATCATCGCCGACGAGACAGCGAAGATCGGCGATCCCCACGTCAAGGTCGGGCTCGTCGCCGGCGATGGGGGTGCCGTGATCTGGCCGCAACTGATCGGCTATGCCCGGGCAAAAGAGATGTTGCTGACCGGCGATATGCTGAGCGCCGCCGAAGCGGCCGCGATGGGGCTCATCAACCATGCGGTGCCGGCGGCGGAGCTGGACGCCAAGGTCGAGGAGGTCGCTGGCAAGATCCTCGGCAATCCGCGCTGGGCCGTCCGCTGGACCAAGACCGCGGTCAACCTGCCGCTCCGCGACATCGCCAATCGGGTAATGGACGCGGCGATCGCTTATGAGATCAATTCGAACGCCACCCGGGATCGCCAGGAAGCGGTCAGCGCCTTCGTTGAAAAACGGGCCCCCAACTTTACTGGCGATTAGCGCGCCCGGGCGAGGGCATACCAAACCAGGGCCAGCACCTGCGGGATCAGCATGATCGCGAGGGCGGCCCGGTGCGCGGCCGGGGCATAACTTTCGACGGCGCCGGGCGCCAGCCATTCGATCAAGGCCCCGACACTCCATTGACTTGCGAAAACGGCGACGAAGACCAGGAAATTGAGCGCCGTGCTGGCGCGCGCGGCACTCTCGGGCGGGAAGTTCCCGATCACCACGGAATAGGTGGCGTAAGCGCTCGATATCAAAAGGGCGTAGAGGATCCAAACCGGCCCCGCCAGACCCGTCGGTCCGAGGAGCAGGGTAGCCATTGAAACCAGCAGCAGGCCGATCCCGATCAGGATGGGCGCCATCGGGTTGATGCCCTGGTGCCGGGCCCATTGCGCAATCCCTGCGAAGGCGAAATTGCCGAAGGCGACCATGCCCAAGGTTCCGAACATGAACCAAGCCCGTACCGTGCCGTCCATTCCCGCCACGTCCCGCAGCCAGAGCGGCGTCCAAAGCGAGAGGTAGCTGCTCGCCACCGCGACGAAGGTGATGGTGAGGGGGGCCGCCCGCCAGAATCGCATCGAGGTGAAGATCTCCCGATAGGCGGCGAACTGGGCGGCAATCCGAGGGCGCGCTCGGAGCCGATGGGCGGGCGCAAGCACGAGCAGCAGGACGAGCAGGACACATAGAGCGGCGATGACGCCGAGCACCGGACCGCGCCAAGTGAAATGCCGCAGGAGTTCCGCGAACGGCCCCGTCGCCAGCATGCCGCCAAGCCCCGTCATGCCGATCAGGAAGGAGGTGACCAGCGGCAGTCGGTCTGGCAGCCAAAGCGAGACCGCCTTGATCCCCGCCATCAGGCTTCCCGACATCCCGATACCGAGCAGGGCGCGGCCGAGCACGAGCCCGGCCAGATCGTCCGTGGTAACGAAGATCAGCCCGCCCGCGATTCCGATGACCAGCAAAGTTGCGACGACCCGCCGGGGTCCCCAGCGGTCGAGGGCAACGCCGAGCGGCAGTTGCGTCAGGCCGAAGGTGATAAAAAAGACACTGCCGACCAGACCGAGCTCGGCCGGTCCCAGCGAGAACTCCAGCGACAATATCGGGGCCAGGATGCCGTTGCCGATCCGGAACACGAAATCGATCGCCGGGTAAAGCAGGAACGGGCAGAGGATGACCGCGCTTTGGACCGCACCCCTTGGGTTGCCGTTATCGGTCATGGATCGCGGTGCGACAAGCCAACTACTCCGCGGCCTGGTCCGCGGGCGCTTCGGGCGTTGCGTAGATTTCATCCATTTCGGTCAGCCGATCGAAGCCGACGAGGGTGTTCAACTCGTCGAAGGAGACCAGCAGGTCGGGCCGATCGACCGGTTCCTCTCCGGCCAGCATCTCCTGAAACGCCGACATCGCGTTCTTCATGCCGCGAAGCGCCGCCGTTGAAAGGAGACGGGGATAGCTGACGCAATGGACCCCCATCGCCTGCAGCGCCTTCGGGTGGATGAGAGGGGTGGTCGGTCGCGAGCGGATGCCAAGGCCCATATTCACGCTGAGGGGTTTCGGCACCGCGCGCGCCACCTTCTCGATATCCTCGGCACTCAACAGCGCATCGGCGAACAGCACGTCGGCCCCGGCCTCGGCGTATAGGTTGAGGCGGTCTATCGCGGCGTCGATGCCGAGGGGTGCCGCGGCGTCGGTCCGGGCCCGGATGATGAAGCTCTCGTCGCGGCGCGCATCGGCGGCGGCCTTTACCTTCTGCACCATTTCCGCCGCCGGGATGACTTGCTTTCCCAACATGTGTCCGCAGCGCTTCGGCCAGACCTGGTCCTCGATCATGAGGCCGGCCAGTCCCGCATCCTCGAAGGCGCGAAGGGTGAAATAGACGCTGACCGCGTTGCCGTATCCGGTGTCCCCGTCGGCCATCAGGGGCAGTTCGGTACAGCCCGCGATGGCCCGGCAGGCCTCGAGATTATCCTTGAACGACATGACACCCTTGTCGGCCCAGCCAAGATGGGATTCGGAAACGCCGGCGCCGGAAATCGATGCCGCCTCGAAGCCCATCTGTTCGACCAGACGAACGCTGTAGCCGTCATAAATGCCCGGCAGGATCAAGATATCGGGCGCCTCGAACAATCGGCGCAGGCGGGTTCCCTTGTTGGTCATCGTCACTCTCCCTCGTATTCATCACATGTCGAGAGCATTTCGCGGTGAAGACGCTGGATCAAGCCTCGTCGTGCCATACCGTTGTTTTAGAGAGAGATGTTTGGCAGAGTCGTTTTTGCCCTTTTCGTCAGGAATTGAACGCTTCAACGCACTCGATATCGTCATGGCGCAATTCGAACAACTGGAAAACCTCGCGAAGCTGGCGGGTGAGAAATCCTCCGACGATCGGCGCCAGCTCCTCCGCGAGGTCACCGATCTTCTGCTCGAGGATCCCGATGTTCTCGCCGGCGAGGCGGCCGAGCCCTATGTCGAGATCCTGTGTCAGATCGTCTCCTTGATGGAGGCCAAGATTCGCCAGCACCTTTCGACGGCGATGTCTCAGATGGGCGGCGCGCCGAAGGAACTGGTCGTTCATCTGGCGAATGACGAGATCGAGGTTGCCCGTCCCGTTCTGATGAAAAGCAATCTGCTCGCGGATAAGGATCTACTCGCCATCGTCAAGGAGATGACCCAGGAGCACATGCTCGCCATCTCGGGGCGGGAGACGGTCAGTACCGCCGTCTCGGACGGCCTGGTCGCGCGCGGGGACGATACCGTTCTACAGTCGCTGGCGACGAATTCAGGGGCCGCGTTATCAAAACAGGGGATGGAGAAGCTGGCCGTCCGCTCAGAAGCGAACAAGGATTTGTGCAGCGCGCTTCTGGAACGGGATGATTTTCCGGAAGACCTCGAGAAGAAACTACTGGAGCATGTCTCCGATACCCTGAAAGAGCATGTGCGCGCGGAATCGGGGGATGCGGACGCCGATCTGATCAGCGATTTCTTGGCCGAATCCAAGAAATTCGTTCTGTCGCAGCGCGAGCCACCGAAGGAACAAAACCCGGAGCATGTCGAGAAGTTCATCAAGCGAAAGGAATTGCTCGGCCAACTCGATATCGCATTGTTGCTGAAACTCCTGCATGACGGAAAGGTTTCCGAATTCCTGGCCGGCATCGCGCGGCTCGGCGGGGTCGATCTCCCGACCGCGCGGCGTATCCTTTTCGATACGACCGGCGAGAAGCTGGCGGTGATCTGCAAGGCGGTCGGTTTTGAGCGCGACGAGTTCACGGATCTTCTCTCGGTTTCCGATTCGATCGCCAAGCGGACAAAAGAGGAAAACGTTGAGCTTCTTTACATGTACGACCGGATACCGGTCGCCTCTGCGCAACGCGCGGTTCGGTTCCTGCGAACCCGAAGCAAGTTGAAGTGACCGCCTGAATTCGTCCGCCGCGGCGATAGAGAACAAAACGGAGAAAATATCCATGGGCATGACGATGGCGGAGAAAATTCTGTCCCGCGCTTCCGGCCGCGCGTCGGTGACGCCGGGTGAATTCGTGACGGCCGAGATCGACGTGGTGATGGGCCACGACAATACCTTTCCGCGGTCGTACCAGTACCTCCGCGACATCGGGTTGGATACCGTCGCCGATCCCGACAAGATCGTCGTCATCGTCGACCACCGGGTGCCGGCGATGACGGTGCTGAACGCCGAGAACCAGAAGCTGATCCGCGAATATGTGGCGCATCTGGGCATTCGCCATTTCCACGACGCGGGCGATGGGATCTGCCATACGGTTCTGCCGGAGCAGGGGCACGCGTTGCCGGGGCGGCTGATCGTCGGCGGCGATTCTCACACCACGACCTATGGCGCGCTCGGCACCGCGTCCTCGGGGTTGGGGTTTTCCGAGCTCGCTTACGCGATGTACAAGGGCAGCCTCTGGTTCCGCGTGCCGGAGACGATCCGTTTCGATTTGACGGGAAGGCTGGCGCCCGGTGTTACCTCGAAGGATGCGATGCTCGCGCTGATGGGCCGGCATGGCTGCGATATCGGTCAATACAAGGCGGTCGAATTCATGGGTCCGGTCGCCGAGGCGCTGAGCGTCGATGCGCGCATGACGATGAGCAATATGGGCGTCGAGATCGGCGCCAAGTTCGCCTTCTTCGCCGCCGACGAAAAGACGCTCGACTATCTCCGGCCGCGCACGGATCAGCCGATCGAAATCTTCGGGCCCGATGCGGACGCGGGTTATGACGGGGTCCATGAGATCGATTGCGATGGCTTGGCGCCGCAGGTGGCGCTGCCGCACAACCCCGACAACGTGAAGCCGGTCACCGAGGTGGGCGAAATTCCAGTCCACCAAGCATTCCTCGGCTCCTGCACCAATTCGCGGACCGAGGATCTGGTTCGCGCGGCGGCGATCCTGAAAGGGCGGAAGGTGGCGAAGGGGACCCGCTTCCTTGTCATTCCGGGTTCGCGCGAGGTGATGAAGAACGCCATGCAAAACGGCTCCCTGAACACATTGGTGGAAGCCGGCGCCATGTTGTCGCCGCCCGGCTGCGGCCCTTGCGGCGGCGGCTCCACAGGGGTGCTGGCGCCCGGCGAGAACGGCATCGCGACGACCAACCGCAACTTCAAGGGCCGCATGGGCAGCACCGAGAGCTTCAATCACCTAGCCTCGCCCGAGACCGTGGCGGCCTCGGCGATCGAGGGCCGGATCGCCGATCCCAGAAAATATGTCGAGGGAGGCACTCCATGAGCATCGTCATCAAGGGCAAGTCGTGGAAGTTCGGCAACGATATTAATACCGACTACATGGCACCGAGCTTCAGCCAAACCCTGCCGTGGGAGGAAAAGAAAAAAACCATCCTCCATGTCCATCACGACTTCACCGAGGGGTTCCAGGAAGGCGACGTCATTGTGGCGGGATCGAATTTCGGTTGCGGGTCGAGCCGCGAGACCGCGCCCGCCAATCTGAAACGGCTCGGTGTCGGTTGCGTTGTTGCGGAGTCGTTTGGCCGCATTTTCTTCCGCAACAGCATCGCCATCGCCTTTCCGGTCATGGCCTGTCCCGGCATCTCGACCGCGTTCGAGGAAGGCGATGATCTGGAACTCGATTTCGAGAACGGCATCGTCCGCAATCCGACGCAGAGGACGGAACACAGCAGCAACCCGATGCCGCCGGATTTGGTCCGCATCGTCGAGGCGGGCGGTATCCTGCAATTGTTGAAAGAAGAAGCAGCGGCCTAATGAGGTGTTCGATATGTCATCAGACGAAACGCAAGAAACACTCGACGTACAGATCGCCAATCAGATCATAAATTTCGCCAATGGCGGTCTCGAAGATGGGATGCCCGTCGGTGAAATTGCCGCCGGATTGCGTAATGCGGCCGCGAATTTTTCGGCATTCGCCTTTGTCCGCCGGGATAATCAGGACATCGAACCGAGCGCTGTCGTGGAGGAATTCGTCAACTTATTCACCCACTACCTTGAGCAACATCAGCCCAAGGATCAGCCTTCCCAAGGATTGTACCAACTGGTCGAACAGGTAAAAAACGAAATTTAGAAAAGTGCCCGGCCAAAATGCTTTAAGCTGCTCTTGGCCCCGTAAGAATAATTCCAGCACCGACCAAACACACGGCGGCGCCAATCACGTCCCACCGGTCCGGTTGCGTGCCTTCGACGGCCCAAAGCCACCCGAGCGAGGCGACAATGTAGATGCCGCCATAAGCGGCGTAGGCACGGCCCGCGAAACCGGTATCGACACGGGTCAGTAGCAGCGCAAACAAGGCGAGTGCCACAAGCCCCGGCAAGATCCAATACACTCTCTTCCCCAGTCGCAGCCATGCCCAAAAAGCGAAACAACCCGCGATTTCGGCTGCAGCGGCCGCTACATAAAAAGCGAATGAACGCATTACGCTTCGTCCGACTTTGATTGCCGCGTCCGCCAGGTTCTCGTATCCACCCGGGTGGCGGCCATGGGGCGGCGGAGCGAACCCGGTGCGATGCCCGCCTTCAGGGATGTCAGGACACCGGCGGCTTCCCAGTAGTTCTCCACCATATGCAATTGGCCCGACGCCCAGGGAAGCAGCGCTAAGTCGTTTTGCATGAGATTTTCGTTCTCACGCACGGCGATGACGGGGATTCCCTGTTCGAGCGCCGCCAGCGTGGGAAGGCCGACGCATTTATCGGGAATGACAAGGCACGAGACATCCCCAGCGGTGAGAACCCCTGTTTCGCGCATGGCGTCGCGATCGGTGACGATGGCCGGGCTGCGACGGAGGCCTTTCAGCATGCATTGAAGGAAGGTCAGCGACACCGCCTCGGCGGCGAGTCGCGGCTCGACCACGCCCAAGTCGAAATTCGCGACCTTGTGACTTTCGAGCATCGGCGAATGGGCGGTTGGAACCTCGTGGAGCAGCGACAACGCGTGCGTCAGCATTGCCTCGACGCCCCCCCAGGGGTTGATCGTCTCGCCGCCGCGGCGGAAATATTCTTCATGGTATTCGTCGGCCACATCGACGACGGAGGCAATCGCCACGGCGTCAAATGCGCCGTCATACTCGTCCAAGACCGCGCGGACGCGCTCCAACCCATCGATCTCTCCCGCGGCCCTGCCCGATTCCATGAAATTCGCCGTCATCCGGAGCGGCGGGTCGAGCTTCACCACCGCCGGACAGTGGAGGCCATAGGTCGCGCGCGCGGCGCTCACCGCGTTGACCGCATCATTGGCGAACATTTCGACCTCATGGGCATCGATGATCACCAGGACCCGATTTGCTCGCACACGCCGCAATCCCGCCGTTCCCATCATCAGCCGAGATATGGCGCTGCCCTCCACGTAGAGCGCGTTCTCCGGCATTTCATTCAGATCGGAGGCATTGACGACATTTGGATGCGTGATCAGCGTGTCGCATGCGGCGGCGAGCACGCGCGCCGCTGGAGTAGCGTCTCCCGCGTGTCCACCGATTTCGGCGCCGATACCCGTTGGAACCAGGAAAACGGCGTTAAAGGCTTCCGTTCGCTCGATGCGGCGCGGCACGAAACGGAAGATGGATTCGAGGCCCTCGGCATCATGATGATCCAATCCATCGAGTGTGCCGAACTCGCATCGGTAGTGAGATTCGTCCATATGCGTCGTCGCGAAACGCACCGGGACCGTGCTGTCTCCCAGCCGGAATTCCACTGCCTTTTGGATATGCTCAATTAGGTTCCGGTGGTCCGGCGCGGCGGGAATCAGGATTTCCTTCTCGACCAGGATCACGTCCGCCACCTCAAATCCGTTCGATGAACCTGGCCGAGCAGTCGCCGGCGCCAAACCATTCGACCGTGAACCGCTCCGCGAGCTCGGGATCGAACGCCTTACACGAGAACATGTTGACGTAAACCGCGTGCAACTGGTCCAGCGTATGGATGACGATGGAACTCGTCAGTATGAACTGGACCGCCGAAGTGCCCTGGGTGTGGGGTGAGGTCTGTTTCTCGTCCTCCGGAAGACCGATGTCGTCCCAGAAATGCAACGCCTCGCGTTTCATGTCGATAAGTTCGCACAGGCGCTCGAAATACTTGGTAATGCTCTCGCGGTTGAACGTCGAGGAGTCGCAACCATGCAGATCGAGGATGAGTTCGACGCCGTATTTTTCCATGGCCGCTTCAAGTCCCTCGCCGGATCGTTCGTCTCGGAAAATTATACCGAGGAACGTTGCATCCGCTCTCCCGGCAGTCAATCCAGGATGACGTGCGGAACGAAGCGGGCATCCTTGCCGGTCACCAGGGTCCGATCCTCGCGGACGCAAAGGCCGACCGCCTCGCTGGCGACGATCCAGCCGCCGATCAGCGGAAAATTCCCCTCGAATTCGGGCAGTGGATGAAGTGCTTGGACGATGTGACCTTCCTTGCCGTAAGGTCCGTCGTGGCGCGCCTCCGACCGGTCCTCGCGGGCGCCCTCACGAAAGATCTCGATATTTGCCCCTTGCCGCGACAGCAGGGGCTTGCGGACATAATCGCCGGTCAGGGCTGCGGCGCCGGGATCGTCCTCGAAATAAGCCGGCAGCAAATTCGGATGCCCCTCGAACATGGACCATAACAGCGGCAGCAGACCCTTGTTCGACAGGATGGCCTTCCACGGCGGCTCGATGAACCGAACGCCGCTGGTCGGCAGCCGGCGGCCGAATTCCTCGTCCATCATCCATTCCCAGGGATACAGTTTGAATAGATCCGTGATGACCCGGTCATCGAGATCGGTGAAGCGTCCCTCGGCGTCGATCCCAACCTCTTCCATCGACAGCGTGCTCGTCGCGAGACCCGCTTCCCGGGCGCATTCCTCAAGATACTCAAGCGTACTCTTGTCGTCCTCGATATCGCCGATGCTGGCGAAGTGCAGCAATGCCTCGACACCCATCTGGGGGAAGGTGGCGACCAGGCTCTCATGGAGGTAATTGAACTGATCGCATTCGTTCGGGATCAGGCCCAGTTCCTTGGCTTGTTCCAGCCATTCCCACTGGAAAACAGAGGATTCGTAAAGCGTCGTCGGTGTGTCGGCATTGTACTCGAGCAGTTTCGCCGGCCCGTTACCGTCATAGGACAGGTCCATCCGGCCATACAGGTTGCGTTCCTGGTTACGCCAACTATCCGCGATATAGTCCCAAAAAGGTTCCGCGATCCCAAGGCGACGCAGGACCGTCTCGTCGTCCACCGCGCGCGCCACGATGTCGAAGCACATGCGCTCGATATCCTCGGCCGAATTCTTCAAATCGTCTTCGGCCCGACGCGCGGTGAATTGGTAGTAGGCGCTCTCGTCCCAAAAGGGAATGCCGTCGCCGGCGTTGAATTCGAAGCCATGCTCGGCCGCCGCGCGTGCCAGGTCCGGCCGTTCGGCTACGGAAATACGCTGCATGGGAGGTGACCGGCCGCCGCTGAACCGCGTCAGGTGGCGGCGGACCCGAACCGCCTGCCGGACGCCCCGAAACCACCGCGCCGGATGGTCGAGGATTTGGCGGTTGGGCGGCTGGTCGCCGAGCGAGCGACTTGAGTTCGACCCAGGGTCGAGCCAACCTTCCTGTTGTCGCCGGTGCGGAACGACTTCGGATCGCCGGCGGACCGGTATAGCGGCTGCGAAATTACCGAACCCCGCCCGCCGATCATCGAGCCCATCATGTAGCCCATCATCAACGGCATGAAGACCGAGCCGCCGCTCGACGTTTGGTACGGCGCCTGCTCGCACCTCCCGCCTCCGAAGTCGGCCTGACAGTCGGCCTTGGACGCATATTTGGGCGCCACCGTACCATGCCGGCTCTGCGCCTCGCGGAAATTCTCCTCGCAGGCCGCGCGCGAAAAGTCGGCGTCATCGATGCATTGCTGCAAGCTCTCGAACACTGCCGCATCCACCTTCGGTTCTTCGCAGGCGGAAAGGGCGATGGCGCTGGCACTCATCAACGTGATCACGGACATCGAATTCAATCGTTTCATGACGCTTCCTCTCCTCGATCAGGATGTCATGCAGGTGGCGTTGAGGAGACCGCCGGTCAATGAAGCGGCCCCGAGCCACATGCCGCTAGCCGTCTCGCCGTTCTCGATGCGCTCCGAAATCTTAGGCAGCGGCAGACAAACGAGAAAATAGACCACGATCTGGACGGCGATGGCGATCAAGCCCCAAATAACACAATCGACCAAGGCAACCGAGTTGGCGATGGCGCTTGCCAGCGGCAGGGAAAAGCCGATCAGGCTGCCGGAGAAGGCGAGTGCTGCGGACAGGTTGTTTTCCCGGATCAGTTTGATCTCCGGGTGCGGCGTTACCCAAATGTAGACGACCACGTAGATCAACGTCAGACCCACGGCCGTCGCGAAATAGGCAAGGAACCATGGAAGCTCGGAAAGCGACGCACCAACGATACCCAAAGAACGGACCCCTAAATCGCCAAAGCCAGGACCTGCGGACGGTAGCACCCTTCGCGATCGTCCGAAAGCGGCATCATTCCAGCGACCCTGGGTCGGCACGTCCCGCAATTGTTGAATGTAGCGACGGCCTGAGGCATAAGCGGAAGGCCGGATTCAATTCGGCGGACCGATGGGGAGACAGTTGTGGAAAGCTATCAGATCATCGAATGGGGCGCGCCCTTGGAGCGCCGCGAGAACGACACGCCGGAACCGCAAGGAACGGAAGTTCTCTTGAAAGTGAGCGGCTGTGGCGTCTGCCATAGCGATCTTCATATCTGGGACGGCTACTTCGATCTCGGCGGCGGCAACCGGATTACGCTGGAGGCGCGCGGATTGGAGCTTCCCTTCACCATGGGCCACGAGGTGGTTGGCGAGGTCTTGGCGCTCGGACCCGAAGCGGAAGGCGTCGAGGTCGGCGAGAAACGCGTCGTCTATCCCTGGATCGGCTGCGGGGAGTGCGAGGTTTGCGCGCGCGGCGAGGATTTGCTGTGTCTGGCGCCCCGCACCGTCGGCACGCGGAAGGCCGGCGGCTACAGCGATCACGTCATCGTGCCGCATGCCAAATACTTGGTCGCCTATGACGGCATCCCGACGGAACTCGCCTGCACCTACACTTGCTCCGGGATCACCGCCTATAGCGCGCTGAAAAAGGCGGAATCGGTGAACGAAGGCGACGACGTGCTGATCATCGGCGCGGGCGGGGTCGGCCTCAGCGCCGTCCATATGGCACCCGCGCTGGTGAAGGGGCGGGTGATCGTCGCCGACGTCGATGCCGAGAAGCGAAGCGCCGCCCGCCAATCCGGTGCCTGGGAGACCATCGACAACAGCGAGGAGGGCGCCCTCGACAAGATTCGCGAGCTGACCGGCGGCGGTGTCGCGGCGGCGATCGACTTCGTCGGCCGGCCCGAAACCTCGGCCTTTGGATTCGAGGCGATCTGCCGCGGCGGGACCCTCGTTGTCGTCGGGCTCTACGGCGATGCGATGCCGCTTTCGCTGGCGATGATGCCGCTCAAGATGGCGTCGATCAAAGGCTCCTATGTCGGTACCCTCGATGATCTGAAAGAGGTCATCGCCCTCGTCCAGGCGGGCAAGATCGCCCCCATTCCGATCGAGAACCGGCCCCTCTCGGCGGTAAATGGCGCGCTCGACGACCTGAAGAACGGCAAATACCTTGGCCGGGTGGTTCTGCGGCCGTAGAGATTCGCGCCTGTACCGGAGGGATATATTCATGACGACCGCCGAAGTAATGGAGCACTCGGAAACCCTGTCGACCGCCGACGCGAATGCCAATTTGTTGGCGAAGCAGCGCGAGATTGTCTCGCGGAAACGTCTGAAGCCCTTCACCAAGCGGACCGACCGCCACGGCATCATGTATCTGGCCGGCCATCTGACCCTTGTCGGTGCTTCGGGCTGGCTGGTTTATCTGTCGACCGGGACAGGCTGGCTGGTGCCGGCCATGTTCCTGCACGGGGCCCTGATCGGCCACCTATTCGCGCCGCTCCACGAATGCAGTCACGGAACCGCATTTCGGTCGCGCTGGCTGAACGAAGTGGTGTTGTGGTTCTGCGGCATCGTCGTTCTGTGGCCGCCGATTTATTTCCGTTACGACCATGCCGGTCACCATACCTACGCCCAGGACAAGGAGCGCGACCCGGAATTTGTGCTGCCGAAGGGATCGACTTGGGGCGATTATCTCTATTACACGACGGGGATTCATCTCTGGATCAAGAATGTGGGTTGGATCCTGCGTCATGCCTCGGGGCGGATGGCGCCTTTCAACCGTCGTTTCGTGCCGGATAGCGAAGTGCCGCGGATCTATCGGGAAGCCCGGATCATGCTGGCGATTTACGGCGCCGTTGCATTGGGCGCGGTCGTTCTGGAAACATGGGCGCCGCTGCTCTATTGGCTCATCCCGCTGGTCATCGGCGTTCCCGTGGCGCGGCTCGTGCGGGTCGCCGATCACGCCGGCTGTGTCGAGGAATTCGACCTCCGTCGATACGCCCGCACAATCAAGACCGACCCGATGACCCTCTTCTTGTGTTGGAACATGCCGTATCACTGCGAGCATCATCTGGCGCCGGCGGTGCCGTTCCATCGCCTGCGCGCGTTCCACGCCGAGATCGGTCACGAGATGAACCCAATCGACAAGGGTTTCATCGCCGTTCAATGGGAGGTGCTACGCCAGCATTTGGTGCATAATTTCCGGCTCCACATCGGCTCGAACGCGGGCGGCGTTTAGACCCGTCCGCGCCCATTCAAATCCAAGCGAACGGGAGAGTCCGCATGAGCGAGAACTGGTACCACGTCGCCGATACCGATGACATCGATGAAGAAGACGTCATGGGCGCCAAGGTCGGTGATCTGGATTTGGCCATCTACAACGTCGAAGGCACTTTCTACGCGACATCGAACGTCTGCACGCATGGCCAGGCGGAGATGTCGGAAGGCATCGTGATCGACGACATCATCGAATGCCCGCTCCATCAGGGCCGCTTCCATATTCCGACAGGTGCGCCAAAGGGGCCGCCGGTATCCGAAGGGCTCGCCACCTATCCGGTCAAGGTCGAGGACGGTAAGCTCTATGTCGACATAGGTTGAGGCCCGAACTCAGCGGTGGTCGGCGCCGACGGCGCTGGCGATATCCTCGAAACCGTCCGCGCGGAGGCATTCCGCCAACTCGCGCTTGATGTCTCGGACAAGGCCGGGCCCGTGATAGATCAGCGCCGTATAGAGCTGGACCAGCGAGGCTCCGGCGCGGATCTTCGCATAGGCGTCCCGGCCGCTCGCGACCCCGCCGCAACCGATCAGCGGGAGCCGGCCCTCTGTCAGGCGGTAGAATTCCGCGAGGCATTCCGTCGATTTCTTCATCAAGGGCAGGCCCGAGAGACCGCCTTCCTCGCCGCGGTCCGGGCTCTTGAGGCTTGCCGGTCGGTCGAGGGTGGTGTTCCCGATGATCAGCCCCTCGACCGGGGCCGCCAGGACTACTTCCACGATGTCCTGCATTTCGGCCGGGGTCAGGTCGGGGGCGACCTTGACCAGGAGCGGGGGGGGATTTCCCGGCATCACGCGATTGCGGGCGCCGAGCACGCGCTCCAGCAGTTTTTCGAGCTGGCGACGTCCTTGGAGGGCGCGAAGTCCCTCGGTATTGGGCGAGGAGATATTGGTCACGATATAATCGCACGACCCGGCCACCCGGGCGGTGCCCGTGGCGAAATCGGCCGCAGCGTCCTCTGTCTCCTTGTTCTTGCCGACATTGGCCCCGACGATGCCGCCTTTGCCCCAGCGCTGAAGAAGGCGCTTGGCATAGGGCTCCAGCCCGTCGCTGTTGAAGCCGAGGCGGTTGATCGCCGCTTGGTCGGCCTTGAGACGGAAGAGCCGGGGTTTCGGATTGCCCGGCTGCGCGCGCGGAGTCACGGTACCGGCCTCGATGAAGCCGAACCCGACGGAGAGCAGCGCGTCCGGAACTTCGGCACCTTTGTCGAAGCCGGCCGCCAAGCCGATCGGATTGGGAAAGTCGAGCCCCCAGAGACGGCAGCCGAGGATCGGATCATCCGGCATCCGATCGCGGCCGGCGAGGCCCCATTTCAGAGCGGTGATCGCGAGCCCGTGTGCCCGTTCGGGGTCGAGGCGGTGCAGCAGCGGGCGGACCAGCTTGTAGTCGAAAATCGGCATGTACGGACTTTCAAGAAGAGATCCCTCTTACTAGCAAGTCGCGCCCGCCGGCTCAATCATGGCGACGGCCGGCGTACCGCTTTTTCGAGGCAAGGGTTTGGCGTCGGCCGGGTGTGGTCCAATTTAATGGGCGAAGCCGTACCGATCGCGGGCGGCGAGGGAATTCAAGAGGGAAGCCAAGTCATGTACAAATGGATCGATCATATCGTCGTGCGCGTCAAGGACCTGGATCAGGGCCTCGAGGATTACGGTGGGAAGCTCGGCATGAAGCCCAGCAAGCCGCCGGAAGAACAGCCCGAACTCGGTATGCGGCGCGCGATCCTGCCCTTGGGCGACGACGGCCGTTTCATCGAGCTCTGCGAGCCGCTTGGCGAGGGCGCCATCGGGAGTTCGTTGGAGCGTTATGGCGAGGGTCTTCACCTGGTGGCCCTGGCTGTCGAGGACCTGGAGGCTGCGAAGGCGGAGATGAAGAGCAACGGAGCCCGGCTGGTCGAGGCCGGCAAGATGGTCTTCGTCCACCCGAAGGACGGTCATGGGGTGATGTATCAGCTCATCGAACGGAAATAGCCGCCCGGTATCTCAGATTGCCATGGCGTCGGCGGGCGGGGTGTAGTCGAGCCCGACCGCCTCGGCCACCGCGTCGTGGGTAACGCGGCCGGCGTGGACGTTCAGGCCTTCGAGGAACCCGGGATCCGCCTCGGCGGCGCCTTTCCAGCCCCGGTCGGCGAGACGGACCGTATAGGGTAGCGTCGCGTTGTTGAGCGAGAAGGTGGAGGTTCGCGCCACCGCCCCCGGCATGTTGGTCACGCAGTAGTGGATCACGCCGTCCACCGTGTAGACGGGTTCGGCGTGGCTGGTCGGGCGCGAGGTCTCGAAGCACCCCCCCTGATCGATCGCGATGTCGACGACGACCGATCCCGGCCGCATCGAGGCGATCATCTCGGCTGTCACCAGTTTCGGCGCCGCCGCCCCCGGCACCAGGACCGCGCCGATGACGAGGTCGGCCTCGGCCACTTGCCGCTCGACCGCGTCGACCGTGGAGTAGAGCGTGTTGAGCTGTGCGCCGTAGCGCCAGTCCAGCTCGTCGAGTTTCGGGAGTGAGTTGTCGAGCACTGTGACCTTGGCCTCGAAGCCCATCGCCATTCGCGCCGCATTGCTGCCCGCCACACCGCCGCCGATCACGCAGACCTTGGCGGCGAGAACGCCCGGAACACCGGAAAGCAGCACCCCTGCGCCGCCTTGCTCCTTCTCCAAGTAATGCGCGCCGACCTGAACGCTCATCCTTCCGGCGACTTCGCTCATCGGGGCAAGAAGCGGCAGGTGACCTTGCTCGTTGGTCACCGTCTCGTAGGCGATGCAGGTGGCACCGGATTCCACGAGTTGGCCGGTTAAGTCCGCATCGGCCGCGAGATGGAGATAGGTGAACAGAACTTGGCCCTCGCGCAGCATGTCGCATTCGACCCGTTGAGGTTCCTTCACCTTCACGATCGTCTCGGCCGCGGCGAAGACATCGGCCGCGGTATCGGCGATTTCGGCCCCGGCGCGGCGATAGTCGTCATCGTCGAACCCGACCCCGGCCCCCGCCAAGGTTTCGACGACGACGCGATGGCCATGGTGGACCAACTCCCGCACGCTCGACGGCAATAGGCCGACCCGATATTCGTGGGTTTTGATTTCCTTGACCGTCCCGATCAGCATGGCGAATTTCCTATTTGTGTGGTGACCAAGTGCCTGGCGGTAAATTCTAACTACCCCCGAATTCGGCGATCGGGGTTAGGGTCTGATCGAAGCGCGGCAGCGAATATCGGAAGGACGCGTTCAACTGTTCGATTTTCTGCACGTCGGCTTCGTTGCCGAGCTTGGCGATCAGGTCAAACAGGTTTCGCGATTTGTCGTTCCACGACGTGGCCTTGTAAATCGTGAAGCTCCACTTGTGGTCGGCGTTGTAGGTGCTGGGAAAGATTCCCTGCTCGTAGAGATCTTCGTCCGGCACGGTGACGATCAGATGGCCGCCGGGCTTGATGATACGAAACCAGTTGCCGAGCCCTTCCGCCGGATCGTGGAGGTGCTCCAGGCAATGACTGGAATGGACGAAATCGAAGCTCTCATCTGCAACACCCTCCATTATTTGAGCGTCGCCGTCGGCCAGATCCCAGACCCTTACGTCCTCCATCTTCGGGAATAGTTCGCGATAGAGGCCGAGCGGATCCGGCGCGCCACCGATATCGATGCCGTTTCCGACGAAATACCGGTTCATGAAATTGGCGTCATAGAGACGCCGCATAATCGATTTGCTGCATTCCTTCATGGGTCGGGTCCGCCGATTCCAGCCAAGCCACCGCAGAGTAGCATACGCCATGCCAATCCCGCGCCCCGGAAACAAGTTCTTTCGACAGGGCCCCGCCTCGGCATCCGCCCGGGTAAAGCGCCGCACCGTCGGGAAGGCGCCGCCGGTATACGGCCATGTTCAATGATTCTCCTTATTGAATACTCTATAATATCTCACGATTATCATCGGTTTTTTAAATATGACTTAATATTTTGGATTTTTATTGTTTAGAAGTAATTATTTTATTGTAATTAAGGTTAAACGAAAGTAAATTCAGTATTAGGCGATGTTGAATTTATTGTATTTTGGATGACAGCAAGAAATGCATGAGATGAGTTTGGGGGTCTTTTTGACGGGCTTCGCAATCACTCAAGTATTGGATATGACAAAGGCTGGCCGCGTATCGGCGCCGATCGACTTCTTCTCCTTCGGCGGGGAGGTATAGAGTCTTGGCTTGGGTCGCGGCGGTAGATTATCGGAAGGGCATTGGCGAGGCCGCCGACGGCAAACCCTGCCGGAACTTCGGCAAACTGGAAAAACTGGATAATGGAATCGTCCTTGGCGCCGTGGCCGATGGCGCGCTCGGCGTGCCGCAATCGCATATCGGCGCGAAGACGGCGGTTCGCGCGGCGATGGCCGGTTTGAAGTCCGCGCGGCGGGATGTCGAGGCGGCGCTGGCGGATACGGCCGGCGACGGAGCGAATGTCCTTTTCGACCAGATCTTCGAGGATGTGGCATTGTCGCTGCGGAAGGCCGCTTTCGAACAGGTCGCGTCGCTGTCGCGCCTGGCCTGTTCGCTGATCGTCTTTTGCGCCGATGCCCGCGGCTTGATCGCCATGCAGGTGGGCGAGGGGTATCTCGTCTATCGTCAGCGCGGCGGGGGATACGATTTCGTTTTTGACGACACGCCGGCTCCCGCAGATTTCATTACCGCCACGGATGCTCGCGCGGGCATGCGGGTTTCCCGACGCCGCGGCGCCATGCAGTTCCTCTGCGTCGCGAGCGGCGCCTTGCAGCCGCTCTCGATCGATCAGGGAGATGGTGCTCCCATCGAGCCCTTCTTCCGGTCGCTGGACCGCTATGCCTCGGTGGCGATCGACGACGGCGAAGTGCATCGCGGCATACGCGAGTTCCTGCGGTCCGATCGATTAAGCCGCGAGATAGATACCGATTTGGCGCTAGCGCTCTGCCGTTACCGGGAACAAAGCGCCGTTCATGCCGTGGCGGGTTACGCGAAATAGAAGGTTAGATCTTTTCGCGGGTTCGCAGCATGTGCCAACCCGCGAGACCGATGAATATGATCAGCGCTAGATTGAACGGCATGGCGAGGAACGAGGCGGCGTCATACGCGGTCAATGGGCCGCCCAGCATGGTGCCGATTCCGGCGATGAGGCCAAGCCATCCAAAACTTCGTGGAAATCGTCCCGAGACGCCGACTCCGCGTCCGTAGACGCCCGCCGTCGCACCTATCAGAATGGCGGTGACCGCCGCCATGCCGATCCCCACTTGATGCAACGCGAAGGCGGCCCGAAACGCCGCGTTCTTCTCCGCCGGCGGAACGGCCAACCAAGCCTCGACCAGCGATTTGAGAGCGATGCCCTCAACCGCCTGCGAGACGGCGGCGGCGGCCAAACTGGCGGCACCGATACCGACGCCGAGGCGAACATGCCAGCGCGCGGGCGTGGTCACGATTAGATCGTGCAGGGCCACGAAAAACGTGAAGACCAGCAGGTACCCGACGAATTGATCAAGACGGATGGTCGTCCAAACCGCATCGGCGCCGATTTCCCGAAAGACGGCGCGGATATCACCGGGGTCGGCCTCCAACGGATGAAATCCGACCGTCACCAGCAGCAGGATGGCTCCCATGACACCCGCCAAGCCGCCGATCCGGGTCAGCCTGTGTTTCGACTGCTCCATATGGGGCCGTCCACTTAATCCTCGGCCGGTGCCGGTCGGCCGGGCCCGTCGACCAGGATGCCGTAGTGCCGCGGCTCGCGATTGTATTCCCAGTTCCAGCGAGCCTTCCGGGCCCTCGCGGCGCGGTCGAGATCGCAATCGGTGACGACCACTTCGTCGCCCATGGTGGTCGCCATGGTGACGATCTCGCCGGTGGGGGCGATGATGCAGCTCTGGCCGATCAACTCGCAGCCGTCCTCGATGCCGGCCTTGGCGACGCCGACCACCCAGCAACCGTTCTGATAAGCGCCGGCTTGCATCGATAGATGATTGTGGAAGTCCTGCAGGCGATCGACCTCGGGGGCCTGCGGGAAGTGGCGCGGCGTGTTGTAGCCGAGCATGATGATCTCGACGTCCTGCAGTCCCATGCAGCGATAGGTCTCGGGCCAGCGCCGGTCGTTGCAGATGCACATGCCCATGGTGCCGTCCATGGTCTCGAAAACCGGAAAGCCCAGATTTCCGGGCTCGAAATAGGCCTTCTCCAGATGCTGGAATGGCCGCCATTCCTCGTGCTCGTGGTGGCCGGGCAGATGCACTTTGCGGTACTTGCCGGCGATCTCGCCGTTCTTGTCGACCAGGATCGCGGTGTTGAAATGGCGAATGCGCCCCTTCTCCTCCGTCAGCTCCGCATAGCCGAGATAGAAGCCGACCCCGAGCGCCTTCGATTCCCGGAACAGGGGTTCGGTCGCGGCGTTCGGCATCTCGCGTTCGAAATAGGCATCGACGTCGGTCTCGTCTTCCATGAAATAGCGCGGGAAGAAGGTCGTGAGCGCCAGCTCGGGATAGACCACCAGATCGGCGCCCCGGTCCTTGGCCTTTCGCATAAGATCGACCATGCGCGCCACCGCCGATTGCCGCGATTCGTCCTTCTCGATCGGCCCCATCTGGGCCGCCGCGACGGTAAGTATTCGTGCCATGTCCTGTCTCCTTTTTCGGCCGGATCGCGCCTGCGGCCGCCATGCGATCTTGCTCCGTAGTCCCGCCGCGTGACAGACTCTAGCCGCCGCGCGGGCAAAGAAAAGAGAAGCCGCCGCAACCGGTCGGAGAAGAGCGCATGACCAAGTCGAAAAATATCCTGTTCATCATGGCGGATCAGCTCCGATACGACTATCTCGGCTGCACCGGGCATCCGACGATCAATACGCCGAATATCGACGCGCTGGCGGCGCGGGGCGTCAATTTCTCGCGTGCTTATTGCCAGGCATCGGTCTGTGGACCGTCGCGGGTGTCGTTCTATACCGGGCGCTACATGTTCAGCCATGGTGCCACCTACAACAACGTTCCACCGCGTGCGGGCGAGCCGACCCTGGGCGATCATTTGCGGCCGCTCGGCTACCGCGTGGGGCTGGTCGGCAAGAACCATATGATGCGAGATGCCGACGGCATGGCCCGTGTTGGGCTCGACCCTTCGAGTGATCTTGGCGTCCTGATATCCGAATGCGGCTTCGAGCCGTGGGTGCGCGACGACGGTCTGCATCCCGAGGTCAGTCTCGATCCGGACCTCGACTATAACCGCTACCTTCGCGAGCTAGGTTATGACGGCGGCGACAATCCCTGGCATACGGTGGCCAATTCGGCCGAGGCCCCGGACGGGGAGATCCTGAGCGGCTGGTCCATGCGGCACGCGAACCTGCCGGCCCGAGTCTCGCGCGAACATTCCGAGACCGCCTATATGACCGACCGCGCGATGCGCCAGATTGAGGCTTTGGGCGACGAACCCTGGTGCATGCATCTCTCCTATATCAAGCCGCACTGGCCTTATATGGCGCCGGATCCCTATCACGCGATGTACGGCCCGAACATGATCTTGCCGGCCAACCGCGCCCCGGCGGAGCTCGAGGACCGGCACCCCGTGGTCGAGGCCTACGGCCGGCACGAAGAGAGTGTTCATTTCAGCCGCGAGGAATGCCGCGAACGGGTAATTCCGACCTATATGGGGTTGATCTCCGAGATCGACGATCATATCGGTCGACTGATGGAGTTCCTGGGGGCACGGGGGCAACTCGACGACACGATCATCGTTCTCACCAGCGATCACGGCGATTATCTCGGCGACCATTGGCTGGGCGAGAAGGAACTCTTCTACGAGGCGGTGATCAGGCTACCCCTAATCATCGTCGATCCCGATCCCGCGGCGGACGGGACGCGGGGGTCGGTCGAGGACCGCTTCGTCGAAAGCATCGATTTGATCCCGACTTTCATGGAATTGGCGGGCGCCGATGCGATTCCGGACCATTGGCTGGAAGGACGTTCGCTGATGCCCCTGATACGCGGCGAAGCGCCGCCGGATTGGCGCGATGCTGTCTATTGCGAATGCGACTATGCGGTCCGCCATGCGCGCCATAGCCTCGGGCTGGAACCGGAGGAGACCCGCGCCTTCATGATCCGAACCGAGCAGTGGAAATTCATTCTCTATGACGGCCTGCCGCCACAGCTTTTCGATCTGGAGAGCGATTCGAACGAGTTGACGGACCTCGGCCGCGACGAAAATTACGGTACGATCCGCGACGATCTGTCGGAGCGCCTCTTCGCCTGGCTTCGCCGCCGAAAACTGCGCCCGACCCTCAGCAACGCCGAAATCGCCAGCCGCACCGGCACGGCCCGCGAACGCGGCTATCTCTTCGGCATCTGGTAATCGACAAATGATGTATGGCACCACTGTCAGAGCGGCCGCGCCGTGCCAATTTAGATAATCGTTGAATTCGCGCGGTAACATCTATTCATGCCAGAAAATGAACGCCCTCACGATGGAACGCCTCTTGGTCGGTTCCGCGTTCTCGATCTGACACAAGTTCTATCCGGTCCGCATTGCACGCAGATGCTTGCCGATTTGGGCGCGGACGTCGTGAAAATCGAACGACCTGGTGATGGGGACGATCTGCGGAATACGCTTCCCTATAAGGGGCGCGAAGGCCACCAGGATTATTTCTATGCCAACAATCGCTCGAAAAAGAGTGTCACGCTGGACCTCAAATCTCCGCGCGACCGAGACGTCGCGCACGCGCTGGCAGGCGAGGCGGACATCGTCGTCGAAAATTTTGCGCCGGGGACCGCCGCGCGCCTGCATATGGGCTGGGACGATCTGAAGGCCGTCAATCCACGGCTGGTCTATTGTTCGATTTCGGGGTTCGGCCAGACTGGGCCCTATCGTGATCGGCTCGCCCTCGATCCCGTGATACAGGCGGCGGCCGGCGTTATGAGCGTGACCGGTGTGCCGGACGGTCCGCCGATGCAGGTCGGCGCGCCGCTTGCCGATGTGATGGCCGGCATGTATGCCGCCTACGCCGTCGTCGGGGCCTTGCATCGCGTGCGCGATACCGGCGAAGGTCAATTTATAGATATCAGCATGCAGGATGCGATGGTCGCCGGACTGGGGCCGCGCATGGGTGAAACGCTGCAGGCGGGCACGGTTCCCATGCGCGCTGGAAACGAGAATCCCTTGCGTGTTCCGGCGGAGACCTTTCGCGCCGCCGACGGTCGCTATATCACCATAATCTGTCTTACCGATCGATTTTGGCCGCCGATATGCCGCGCGATTGGGCGCGAGGACCTGATCGACGATCCCCGCTACGTGAAAATCGCCGACCGCGTAACGCATCGCGCGACGCTTAACGCCATGTTGCGGGACATCTTCGCGACGCAACCCGCCGCGGCGTGGCTGTCGCGCCTCGAGGCCGAGCGGGTTCCTTTTGCTCAGGTCACCGATTACGGGGAAGCGCTTAACGATCCGCAAATCGCGCATCGCGGCCTGATCCGCGAGCTGGATCATCCGATCTCGGGGTCGATTCGAGTCGTCGGTCCACCCTGGATCATGCCCGGGGCCGAGGTCGAGTTGCGGTCCCCGCCGCTGCTGGGTGAGCATATGTCCGATGTCCTTTGCGACTGGTTGGGTTGGGACGACGACAAGGTGAGGGCGTTCAATGACGAGCGCGACACCAACGAGGACGGAGAATGAGCGAGCAACCAGAGGTATCGCGGGCACGGGTATCGCGGGATGAACATGGCGACCGCACGACGTTCGAGGAAATCGAAGTCGGACAGGATCTCGGTGTCCTGGAATGGGAAGTCACGCCCGAGATGATCGAGAAACAATGCGAAATGGACGGGGACTACGACGCAATATACATGCTCGATTCGGTCTTCGGCGGACCCGTCGCACCGCCGCAAATCCAGTATCGGCCGCCACGCTGGCTGCTATCCCGCAATTTCAATATCCGCGGCGTCTTCTATCGCTGGGAAATGGAAAACGTGAATCCGATACGCCCCAACGAGCCGATCACTCTGCGTGGCAAGGTTTCCGACAAATGGATCGCCAAGGAGCGCGAGTTCGTGGAATTCGAGTTCACCGCCGAGGACAGCAAGGGCGAGACGCTCTTCATCACCCGACGCGTGCACGTACTGGACATGACGTCCCGTTCGGCGCCGCGCGACGGCGTCGGGATCGACAGCGGCGTCAAGAAGGAGCGCATCTGATGCCCTGGATGACCGAGGACGTCGCTGTGGGTGCTTCGTTGCCGCCGGTATCGCGGAAGTTCAACATCGAGATGTTCGCCGCCGGTGGCGCCAAGAATATTCACAACGATCAGGCGGCCGCCGAACGCGAAGGCCTGCGCGCACCGATCGCGGTTGGCCCGCAAGTCGCGGCATTGATCTTCCGCATGCTCCGGACGAGCTTCGGCGACGGCTGGGTCAAAGGCGGCACCGCCTCGATCACCTTCCGCCGGCCGACATTCTGCGACGATTTCGCCACCGCCAAGGGGGTCGTGACGGAGAAGTCCGTCGACGGCGACAATTGGTGTATCGCCTGCGACGTCTGGGTAGAAACTCAATCGGGCGCGAAGACGATCGTCGGTAGCGCGAGCGGACTTTTGCCACGGACGCAGACGTAACGACGGCGACAGCCTTCGGTGAGCGAGAAACAAGACGAAAATTAATTATTTTCAATGCATTGTCATAATAATTTAAAATTTAACATTAGGTATGGGTGGCCCCCATCTTGATGTAAAGCTCCAGGATCGCATGGTTGATCCGGGTATCGGCGAAGGTGGATTCGGCGAGTGCGCGGGCGTTGTCACCGAAGCGTTTTCGTTTGGCGGGGTCGTTCGCGAGTTCGGCCAGGGCATCGGCCAACGGCTCGACCAATCGGGCGGGGACAAGGCGGCCGGTTTCCCCGTCCCTGCAAACCTCGCGGCAGCCGGGAACATCGGTCGCGACCATCGGCAATCCGGCGGCCGCCGCTTCCAGAAGCGACTTCGGCAATCCTTCCCGATAGGAGGGCAGCACCGCGATATCGGCTCGGGCGTATTCGCCGGCGATGTCGTTCGAAGCCCCGGCCACGTCGACGATCCCGTCTCGCCGCCAAGTCTCTAATGTCTCGGCGGGGATGGCGGCCGGATTGTCGTCGCTCGGCCCGACCAGACGAATGCGAAGGGCTATGCCGCGGTCGCGCAGCAATTCGGCCGCCGCGACCAGTTCGTACAGACCCTTGTCGCGCAGCATCCGGCTGACGCAGAGCGCCACCGGCGGATCCCGGAGCGCCGTGGGCTCCGGCGAGGGTCGGAACGTCTCGATATCGACGCCGGCGCCGGGGATCGCGACGACGTGGTCCGGGTCGACACCGACCCGTCTCGTATAGAGGGCCACATCGTCGGGATTTTGCAGGATCGTCCGGCTTTGGGGCCGGTTCATCAGCCAGCGCTGCGCGGCCAGAATGAAGGGGCGAAGTGCGCGCGCCAGCACGCCCGATGAGATAAACATGAAGCCCATGCCCGCGACCGCGTTGACGACCCGGGGCACCTTCGCCCGCCAGGCCGCGACACCGCCATAGAGGATTGGCTTTAACGCGACATGGTGGACGATATCCGGGCGTTCGCGCCGGTAGAGGGCGGTGATCTCGCGGATCGTCGCCACGTCCCGCCAGGGATTGATTCCGCTTCGGTCGATCTCGATGGGGGCGAGCCGGAGCCCGGCCGCCTCGATCGCATCGCCGTGGTCCCGGACCCGGGTGGCGACCACGACCTCGGCCCCGGCGTCCCGCGCCGCCCGGCCCAAGGCCAGGCGATGGGAGACGAAATACCAGTCCTCGCTCACCAGGTAGAGAATCTTCCGGCCCGCGAGCGTCACGCCCAGCGCTCCAGCCAGGCCTGCGCCTGGAGAAGGCCCCAGATGCCGTGCTGGGCATTGTCGCGGCCATCGAGGAAGTGTGTCCAGGCGGCGCGGACGGCGTCGGGCTGGAATAGACCCTCCTCGGCGAGGCGGGTTTCGTCCAGCAGGGATTCCGCCCAATCGCGAAGCGGGCCGCGCAGCCAGGTATCCAGCGGGACCGCGAAACCCATTTTCGGCCGCTCGACGAGGGCGCGGGGCACGTGGCGATAACAGATCTCCCGCAACAGCCACTTCGTCGTATCGCCGCGAAGACGCATCCGGGGCGGCAGGGACCAGGCGAACTCGACCACCCGGTGGTCCAGCAGCGGCACGCGAACCTCGAGTGCGACAGACATGCTGGCGCGGTCAACCTTGGCAAGGATGTCGTCCGGTAGGTAGGTCACGGTGTCGAGGAAAGCCATGCGCTCGGAGAAATCCGAAATGTTGGCCGCCGAGCGCCAGGCCTCGGTCGAGAACTCGGTCCCCTCGGTCAGAAACGCCGCCGGATCGTCCCATTGGCTGGTCAAACGGCGATAGATGTCGTCGGGCGATTGCTGTCGGAAGGCGCCGGCGAGCTTGTGCATCTTGTCACCGAGCAGGCGGGGGCGCCGGCTGGTGGGAAGCAGGCCGCCGAGACGGTCCCAGCTCCGCGGCGACAGCATCTCGAGGGAGCGCGCGATACCACGCCGCATCCAGGGCGGGGTTCCCTGCATCCGCCGCCATGCCGCGACGGCCGCGGGATAGCGGTTGTAGCCGAGGAAGACCTCGTCGCCGCCATCGCCGGAGAGCGCCACCGTGACGTCCTTCCGCGCTAGTTGGGAGACGAGGCGCGTCGGCAGGGCGGACGAATCGGCGAAGGGCTCGTCATACCATTCGGGGAGTTCGGGGATCAGTTCCCGCGCCCGGTTCGGCGACAGGTAAAGCTCGGTATGCTCGGCGCCGATATGGCGCGCGACCTCCTTCGCGGCGGCCGCTTCGTCAAATCCCGCCTCGTCGAAACCGATGGTGAAGGTGCGGATAGGGCGGTCGCTTTCCGCCTGCATCAAGGCGGCGACGGTTGTCGAATCGAGGCCGCCCGAGAGCAGCGCGCCGACCGGCACGTCGGCCACCATGCGTCGGCGGACCGCATCGCGGATCAACGCCTCGCCCGCGTCGACCACCACGTCATCCGGCGCTTCGCCGCGCGCCTGGAGGGCGATATCCGCCATGCTCCAATATCGCTCGACCCGAGGTGCTTCACCGGAACGATAGGAGAGAAGGCTTCCCGGCGGCAGTTTCAGGATATCCCGATAGATCGAGCGCGGCGCGGGCACGTAATTGAAGCGGAGATAGCTCGCCAACGCGTCGCGATCGATCTCGGGATGCCAACCGTCGGCCTTGCGCAGCGCCTTCAATTCCGAGCCGAAAAGGAATCGGTCGCCGGCCAATCCGAAATAAAGCGGCTTGATCCCAAGACGATCCCGGGCGAGCCAGAGACGCCGTTCCGTGCGGTCCCAGAGCGCCAACGCGAACATGCCGATCAATCGCTCGATCGTCGCCGCGACACCCCAGACGGCGCAGGCCTCCAAGATCACCTCCGTGTCCGAACGGCCGCGGAAGGTCAGTCCCGCCGCTTCGAGTTCGGCCCTGAGTTCCTGAAAGTTATAGACCTCGCCGTTAAAGACGATAACGAACCGTTCATTGCCGGAGACCATCGGCTGGTGACCGCCGGGTGTTAGATCGATGATCGAAAGACGGCGAAAGCCAAGTGCGATTCCCGCCTCCGGATCGGTCCATTGCCCGCCCGTATCGGGACCGCGATGGCGCAGCGAATCCGCCATGCGGCGCGCCTGAACGGCCAGTGCGTTGCCGTCGAGCGTGCCCGAGAGATCAATCAGACCGGCAATGCCGCACATCTCGTCTGTCCTGGCCGTCCCGTTTCGCGGCACTTTAGGGAGGCCGCCGATGTGACGCAAACGGTGCGGGTAGCTTTGGGGCGGGAGAGCCTTGCTCCTCCGGGGCGGGAATTCGGCAGTCGTACGGCATCCCGATGTGCGACCAAACGTCTCAGTACGATGTTGGTGCTCGGGAGGTAGTATTTTTTTCAGGGAGCATGGAAACCCACGAGGGGTAGGGTTGAATTTCAAACATTCGTTAATTTGATTGCACTAGAGTTGCAATTGCGATTGGCTGTAGCTATATTTGCGAAAGAGAACTATTCGCAATTACGGGTCGAGGCTAAAAGAACAATGGCGGAAATAGCGGGGAAGCAGTTGAAAATGCGTACGATGTTGCGGCGATGGGGGGGCGTTCTGGTTGCGTCGGGCTTGTTCATGAGTATGGGCACGCCCTCGGCGATGGCGGCGGAGGAGGTCAACCTATACTCCTATCGCCAGCCGTTCCTGATCGAGCCTTTTCTGAAGGAGTTCACCAAACGAACGAGAATCCAAGTCAATGTGGTCTTCGCGAAGAAGGGCATGCTGGAACGATTGAAACGAGAAGGCCGCAACACGCCGGCCGACGCCATTCTGACCACCGACATTTCGCGCCTGACCGCGCATGCCGCTGCGGGGCTGCTGCAACCGATTAAATCGTCGGTGGTGGAAGCGAACGTGCCCCCGGCCTATCGCGATCCGGCGGGGCTTTGGGTCGGCCTGACGTTGCGGGCGCGTCTTCTCGCGGTCTCGCGCGAGCGGGTGAAGGCGGACGCCATCAAACGTTACGAGGATTTGGCGAAACCGGAGTGGAAGGAACGAATTTGCGTCCGCAAGGGGGGGCATGTCTATAACCGGGCCCTGGTCGCCTCGTTGATCGCGCATCACGGTACGGCCGACGCGGAAGCGCTGGTCCGCAAGATCGTCGGAAATTTTGCGCGGAAGCCCCAGGGCAATGACCGTGCGCAGGCGAAGGCGGTCTTCGAAGGGGTCTGCGATGTCGCGATCATCAACAACTACTACTTCGGCAAAATGAAGTTCAACGCGAAGAAACCCGAGCAACAAAAATGGGCCGCGGCGCTTCGGCTCGTCTTCCCAAACCAGGGGGATCGCGGAACACATGTAAATGTCTCCGGTGCCGCCGTGACCAAGCATGCCAAACATACGAAGAACGCGGTCAAGCTGATCGAGTTCTTGACCGACATGTTCGCGCAGGACCTCTACGCCGCGCAAAACTATGAGTATCCAGTCAACGCGAAGGTCGCCTGGAGCAAGGAAATCGCGAGTTGGGGACGCTTCAAGGCGGACGGTTTGAGCCTGTCCAAGATCGCCAAATTTAGCCCCGCGGCGCAGAAATTGGTCGATCGGGTTGGGTGGCGTTAGGCAAGGCATCGCCTTCCTTCGCGGCAAAATTTGCCGACCCGCGCTGCCTTCGTTCTTTGACAAGACGGCGCGAGTCCGGGAGAAACGAGCGGATTCGAACGGTTTGAGGAATTAATTTCCCCATGGACCGGGCAGAAATTACCGCCCCCGGCGGACGCCTCACGGTTCAAAAGGCGCGAACCTGGACCGACGCCTGGACGCTTGGCGTTCTTCTGGTGGCGTTCGTCGTGGCGATGCCGCTGGCGGCCGTGCTGTGGATCGCGATCTCGCCGGAAACCGAACTCTGGCGCCATCTTATCGAGACGGTGCTCTGGCTCTATATTGGCAATACGCTGGCACTCGGTGCGGGCGTTGCCGTCGGCACCGCCGTGATTGGCGTCTCGGGTGCGTGGCTCGTCACCATGTGCCGGTTCCCGGGACGGCGGGTCTTCGAATGGGCGTTGCTGGTCCCGCTCGCGGTGCCGACCTACGTCATCGCCTATACCTACACCGACATTCTCGAATATGCGGGACCGGTCCAGGGGGCGTTGCGCGCGCTCTTCGGATGGCAATCGGCGCGGGACTACTGGTTCCCCGAAATACGCAGTCTCGGTGGTGCGATCGTCGTCTTCTCGCTTGTCCTATATCCTTATGTCTATCTGCTCGCCCGCGCCGCCTTCCTCGCTCAATCGATCGCCGTGATCGAGGTCAGCCGGACCCTCGGGCGGACGGCTTGGGGCGCCTTTCGCACCGTCGCCTTGCCGATGGCGCGGCCGTCGCTCGTCATCGGGCTGGCGCTGGTGTTGATGGAGACCTTGAACGATTTCGGCGCGGTCGAATATTTCGCGGTACCGACCTTGACGCTTGGCATCTTCAATGTCTGGCTCGGGATGAACAGTATCGAGGGTGCGGCTCAACTCGCATCGGTGCTGCTCGTTTTCGTCATGGTGCTGATCGGCTTGGAGCGGGCCCAACGCGGCGGCCGCGGCTTCCAGGAAGCGCGTGCACGGTTCAATTCTCTGCCCGGCTACGAATTGACCGGCGGTCGCGCCGTTCTTGCGGTTCTCGTCTGCGGCCTGCCGATCGCACTTGGGTTCCTGTTGCCAGGCGGTGTTTTGCTCGGCTACGCGGTCACCTTCTATCAGGACACGCTGGAGCAGGATGTACTCGGCTTCGCCATGAATAGCGTATTCCTCTCGGGCATGGCGGCATTGACGGCCGTCGCCATGGCGACCTTCATGGCCTATGCATTGCGGCTCAAGGGAAGCCCGCTGATGCGCGCGATGGCCTGGGTCGCGAGCCTCGGTTATGGGGTGCCGGGGGCGGTGCTTGCTGTGGGCGCGGTGATTCCGCTGACCTGGTTCGACAATTCGCTCGATGCTTTTCTACGCGCAACGATCGGAATATCGAGCGGTTTGCTGGTCACCGGATCCGTTGTCGCGGTGATCGTCGGTTATGTCGTCCGCTTCCTTGCACTTTCTTTTGGAACGATAGAGGCCGGTCTCGCCAAGGTAACGATGAACATGGACGATGCCGCGCGAAGCCTTGGCCACCGGCCGCCTCGGGTGCTCAGGCTGATCCATATTCCGATGCTGCGGGGCAGTCTGTTGACGGCGGCGCTCTTGGTCTTTGTCGACGGCATGAAGGAGCTGCCGATGACGCTCCTGCTGCGGCCCTTCAATTTCGAGACGCTGGCGACCTTCGTCTATCAGTTCGCAAGCGACGAACTGCTGGAGGAATGCGCGCTGGCCGCATTGGCCATCGTCGTCGTGGGGATTGGTCCGGTGATCGTGCTGTCGGCCGCGATCCGGGGTTCGCGGCCGGGCAGCGAAGCGGGCGGCGGGTGAGGCGTCAGGCGGCTTCCTTGACGCGGAAGCGATCCTCCGCCACACGGTCGGCGGCAATATGCGTCGGCAGGTTCCGGCCGCGAGCCCGGCCGTAGATCGTCGTCAGCGTATCGTGGATACGGCCGACATGGGCGTATGCCGCGTCGCGATCATAGGCGCCGCAATATTCGTAATAGATGTTGATGACGCCGCCGGCGTTGATCGCGTAATCGGGCGCGTAGAGTATGCCCTTTTCCTTGAGAAGCGAGCCGTGGCGGTCCTCGGCGAGTTGGTTGTTGGCCGATCCGGCGACGATCTTCGCCTTCAGGCGGCCGATCGTGTCGTCGTTGATGACGGCGCCGAGCGCACAGGGCGCGAACAGATCGACATCGAGATCGTAAATCGCATTAATGGCAACCGGTGTGGCGCCAAGACGACGACGGGCGCGGTCGAGCCGCTTGTCCTCGACGTCTGTCACCCAAAGCACGGCGCCCGAATCGGACAAATGCCGCGCCAGATGCCAGCCCACATTGCCGATGCCTTGCAATGCAACCTTGAGGCCCTTCAAATCATCGCGTCCCAAGCGTTCGCGAACCGAGGCCTGGATGCCTCGGAAGGCGCCCCAGGCCGTGGCCGGGGAGGGATCGCCGCTGCCGCCATCCTCGAGCCCGGCGACAAAGGGCGTTTCCTGGCGCATGACCGACATGTCGGCGGGACAGGTGCCGACATCTTCGGCGATGATATAGCGGCCGTCGAGCGCTTGGACGAAACGCCCCATGGCGCGCAGCAGCGTGTCCGACTTGACCGTTGCCGAATCGCCGATAATAACCGACTTGCCGCCGCCAAACGGAAGCTCGGCGAGCGCGTTCTTGTAAGTCATGCCGCGCGAGAGGCGGAGCACATCGTTCAACGCGGCCTCTTCATCGGCGTAGGGCCAGATGCGACAACCCCCGAGGGCGGGGCCCCGGCTGGTGTCGTGAAGGGCGATGATCGCCGTCAATCCGGTGTCCGGATCGTCCGCGCGAAGCACGCGCTCGTAATCGGCGATGGGTGCGAATTCGGTAATTTTCATGGCGTTTCCTTTCCGCCTCGATTCAAGATCAAGGTATGCAAGTATTTTGCCATAAATTTCGTCTATTTTGTGGCGGAATTCCCTAATTATTTAAAAAAGACAATAAGTTAGGGTATGATTCCGATATTCGAAAATAAGTATGCCGAATGGCCCGGTTCGTGAAATTTTATTACCCGGCGACCATGTCTCGCCGTTGGCTTCGCTGAATTCAAAAAAACGGGAGTCGGCGGTGGGCCGACTCCCGCTGGATTTATCTGTTCATGGTTTTAGTACAGCGCCACCGGATTCCCCGGAGATCCGGTTCCGCCCTTGATCTTCAGCGGCGACCAGACGAACAGGAACTCGTAAGCCTTGTCCTTGACGAGCTGCGTCAGGTCCATGTTCTCGATGTTCCAGATGCCGCTTCGGGTCATCATCTTGATATGGCATTCGAAGGGCTGTGCTTTCTCGCCGGCGAAGCCCGGACCCACGGCCTCCGAGGGCCAGGTATCGGCACCCCAGAGGATGATCTTCCGGGAGACCATATATTCACACGCCGAGATACCGAATCCCGGTGCGCCGGAATTGAAATGGGCGGTCAGCTTGGCTTTCTGCGCGGCATCGAACAGGTCCCACTTGGTGGGATGCCAAAGATTGCCGTGGCCGGTATGGAGGAACACGCAGTCCCCCTCGCCGATGGGGGCGATGCCCTGCCGTTTTACGATCGCCTTGACGTCCGCTTCCGTGATGATGCCGGGATCGCCCTGGCCGACTTTCTGGGGAATCGGCAACTGGTCGGTGCCGCGATACGCCGCCGCGTCCAACAACACGCCGCGACAGACATAGCCGATTTTCGCGACATGCTCGACGCCCAACGGTCCCATGCCGTAAGCGTTGATATTGCCGTCCTTGAGAAAACGGCCGTTGTAGAAATAGTGCCCCTTCGACGTGGTCACGCCGATATGCCCGGGCCCGTCGAATTGGGTTCCGATCTGGCCGATCTCCGTCGATAGGAACTCATCGTTATAGACCAGCGCCTGTGGGCCGAACGGACCGCCCGTCGGCAAACCGGGAATGGTCATGCGCCAGCCGCGGGTCCCGAAAGCGGGTGCGTCGTGGGAATAGACCTTGCCCAAGGTCGCGACCTTGCCCCGCTTCACCAGCTTGGCGGCCTTCAGGACCATGGCGGCGGTCGTGCGGTTGACGGCCCCCGCCTTGTCGTCCTTGCCCCATTCGCCGGGCGCCCATTTTTCCTTTAGCGGTTGATCGTTCACCGCCATCGCCGTCCCAACCGTCATGGAGAGCGCGGCCACCGCGCCGAAGACCGGCCCGGCCACATATTTGATAATACGTACCATGGTGTTGTCCTCCCTCGGTTATGTGTTTTTGAGTTCGCGCCCTTGATCCTGCCGAGTCGCGGATCGGAAAACAACCGGCGAACTATTGCAATCGGTAAATTCGGGCGGCGTTCGAGCGGCCGATTTTCCGCGCGATGACGGGGGGGAGGCGGCTTACCATCGCCCAGGTGTCGGCGAATGACGCGGCCCCGCCCGGTTCTTTGCCGGAAGGCCCAACGAATTCGTCGCTGCCGACCATGACGCGATCCTGATGTTCGTCGATGAGTTTCAGCCAATCCGGGTGGATCGCGCCCTCGGTATCGACGATCCGGTTCGGCATTCGCCCGCCGCCGCCGACCTGATGTGTCCGGCGTTCGACGCGGAGGGAAAGAAAGAGGTTCTCATGCCGGCGAAGCAGCCGGTCCAGGAGCCGGGGTGTCATTTGCCCCACATTGTCCCAGCCGATGTGCTGCCAAACGATCCGCGCCCCGCGATTGTGGGCGAGGAGCGCCTCGAGGCCGGGGATCGTGGCCGTTAGTTGCTCGGGGTTCTTATCGCAGGCCCGTCGCAGGTTCTCGGGCATTGGTCCCGGATGTTCGATCGCTTCCATATGCAGGCCGATCGGGACATCCGATTTCGCCGCCACATCCGCCAGACGCAGGAATAAGGGATGATCGGCGGGCGCATATTTGAACGAATGACGCTGGGTCATGCACAAATGGTAGGAAATCATTTCGCCGAACCCGCGCGCCCCTTCGGCGATCAGCTTTTCAGCTCGCGAGACGAATTCCTCGGCATCCGAATCCGAAACGGCGTCGGGCGCCGTTGACAGGAGCACCGACCCCAGGGTCGCCCCGCCCGCCATCAGGAATAGCCGGCCGGGTTGGCTTCGAACTGCATCGCGCATGCCGGCATAATCCTCTTCCGGCGACTGTCGGGTTGACGGAACGACCACGACCAATGCCTTTTGGAGGCCGTAGGCATCCATCCGCGTAACCAATCTCTCCGCCGCCTCTCGCAGATTGGCAGCCATGTCCGGGGGCCCGTCTCCACCCCCTTGATTGGCGAACCCGCCACTACCACGGAGTGCCACATCCAGACCGATTGGATGCAGATGCGTATGCGTATCGAGATAGCGCCACGCGGGCGAAGCCGGACGGGCCAACTCGGGCGGGGGTGACGGTTTGCCCCGGCGGCGTTGCCGGGACGGACCGCGGTCGCCGCGATTGCGGCGCCCTTGTCGAAACTCCTGATGTGTCAGGAAACCATCACCATCGCTATCCAGTCGGTCGAATACCGGCGGCGGACCGGGAAACTCCCGGCGCGACAATCGGTCGTCGCCGTCTCGGTCGTGCATGATGATCGGATTTTGAGCAATTGCCTCCGGCACCAAGCCAAAAAACACGGTCAGGGCGGAAAGGCAGAATACGAGCCGGCGTATCTCTCTTGCCATGATCGGTCCGATATCCGGTTCCTCGACTGACTAGGATAACACAATCCCAGCCTTCGGTTTCTGCTTGAAGATACCGCTCGATTAGTGGCGTGTTCTCCATCATGACGCCAAGACCCCTCATCATAGATTGCGATCCGGGGCAGGACGATGCGGTCGCCCTTTTGTTCGCCATGGCATCTCCGGAAGAACTCGATCTCCAGGGCATCACCTGCGTCGCCGGCAATGTCGGGGTCGATCTGACGACCCGGAACGCGCTCCGGGTGCGCGCTCTCGCCGGGCGGCCCGAGGTGCCGGTCCTCAAGGGGGTGCCGCGTCCCATTCTGCGCCCGCTCCGGACCGCGCCGGAGGTCCATGGGGAAACCGGCCTCGATGGGGTCGAACTGCCGGAACCGGTGCCTGGCGCCGCCGCCGGCCATGCGGTCGACTTCATCATCGAGAGCTGCCGCGCCGCGGGTCCCGACGGCCTCACGCTGGCGCCCATCGGACCGATGACCAATCTCGCGCTGGCGATCGTGATGGCGCCCGACATCGCGGCGAATATCCGCGAGATCGTCTTCATGGGCGGGGTCGCGCGCAATCCCGGCAACACGACCCCATCGGCCGAGTTCAACATGTTCGTCGACCCCCACGCGGCGCGCATCGTGCTGGAAGCGGGAGTTGCGACGACGATGCTGGGGCTCGACGTCACTCACAAGGCGATCACGACGCCCGCCAGGCGGGACGCCATCCGCGACCTCGGCAACGCGGTGGGTGCTGCGGTCGCCGATATGCTCACCTTCTACGACCGCCACGATATCGAGCGCTACGGCATGCCGGGCGGCCCGCTGCACGATCCCTGCGTGATCGGTTACCTGCTCCGGCCCGACCTGTTCGAAGGGCGCGACTGCCATGTCGCCGTCGAGACCGAGTCGCCGGTCACCATCGGAGAGACCGTGGTCGATTGGTGGGGTGTCTCCGGCCAAGCCGCCAATTGCCGCGTCGTCACCGAGATAGACGCCGACGGGTTCTATGCGCTGTTGACGGAACGGCTTGGCCGCTACGATTAAACTCGCTCAGTCGAGGTGGAGTGCGCGATCGAGAAGATCGATCCGGTCCTGACCCCAGAATATTTCGTCTTTGTAGACATAGCTCGGCGCCCCGATGATGTTTCTCTCGATTGCCTCGGCGGTGTTGGCCGCATAGATTTCGGCGATCTCGGGGGCCTCGCTCGCCGCCAGAAGGGCGGCGCCATCGAGCCCGACGGCATCGGCGGCACTTTCCAGCGTTGCCGTATCGGCGGCGTCCGCTTCCTCGACCCAGCATTTCCGCATGATGGCGTAGGAGAGGGGGCCCACATCGTGGCCCGCCTCCATGGCGGCGATCGCCATCAAGGCCGCCGGCTGGTCGTTGGTCGGGAAGTGTTTCGGTTCCAGCGTCAGCTCGATGTCGAGATGGGCCTTCCAGCGCTTCAGTTCCATCATCCGGTAGGCCACCCGTTGCGGCGACCGTTTGCCGAGCGGCAGACCGCCGGAGACGGCAAAGATCTCGCCGAGATTGGCCGGTTTGAAATTGATCGTGGCTCCCGCCGCCCCCGCGACCGCATAGAAGCGCTGCGTGCCGATATAGGTCCAAGGCGAAACGTGGCTGTAGTAGTAGTCGATTTCCTTGCTCATTCGTTCTCTCGCTTCAATAGGTCACATTTTAACTAACGCACCGCCGCCGTCATCTCGGGCCCGCAATTCGCGGCGCATGATCTTGCCGGTCGTGGTCATCGGCAGCTCGTCGATGAATTCAATCTCGCGCGGATATTCATGCGCGGCGAGCCGCGTCTTGACGTGTTCGCGGATCTCGGCGGCGAGTGTCTCGGTCCCCTCGACCCCTTCATTGGGGACGATATAGGCCTTGACGATTTCCGTTCGCATCGGGTCCGGCTTGCCGATCGCGGCCGCAAGCAGCACTGCGGGATGGGTCATCAGGCAATCCTCGATCTCGCCGGGACCGATGCGATAGCCGGCACTGGTGATGACGTCGTCGTCGCGGCCCACGAACCAGATATAGCCGTCCTCGTCGCGCTGGCCGACATCGCCGGTCAACAGCCAGTCGCCGAGGAATTTCGCTTCGGTCGCTTCCGGGTCGTTCCAGTAACCGAGAAACATGACCGGATCCGGTGATTTGACGGCGATGTTGCCGGTCTCGCCGAAGGCACATTCCTGGCCCTCGGGGCCGATGATGGCCACCTCGTGTCCCGGGACCGGCTTTCCCATCGAGCCCGGACGAACCGGCATGATCGAGGCGCAGTTCCCGATCACGAGATTGCACTCGGTTTGGCCGTAGCCCTCGTTGATCGTGAAGCCGAAGGTCTCGCGGCCCCAATCGAGGAGTTCGGCCCCCAACGCCTCACCGCCGGTGAAGATCGAGCGGAGGGCATAGTTCCACTTCTCGCGCGGCGCCTCGATCTGGCGCATCAGTTTGAGCGCCGTCGGCGGCAGGAAGGCGTTTCGCACCTCGTGGGTCGCCATCAGGCGGAAGGCTTCCTCGGGGTCCAACTTCCGGCCGCGAAAGACCAGGACCGAGACCCCGAAGGCGAGCGAGGGCATCAGAACGTCCAAGAGGCCGCCGACCCAGGCCCAGTCCGCCGGCGTCCAGAAGCGGTCGCCGGGCTTGGGGAAAAATTCCTGCGGGAATTGGACTCCCGGGAGATGCCCGAGCAGCACCCGATGGGCATGAAGTGCCCCCTTCGGCGGCCCGGTCGTGCCAGAGGTGAAGACCAGGAGGGCGGGATCGTCGGCCAGGCTGTCGACCGGCTCGAAGGCATCGCGCGCTTCGTCCAGCAAGGCATGGAAATCCTCGACGCCGCTCTCCGGGCCGTCGATTGAAAAGACGAGCTTCAGATCCCCCAGATTATCGCGGATACCGCCGAGCTTTCCGAGATTGTCGCCGTCGGTGACGACCGCCTTGGCGCCGCTGGTGCGCAGCCGGTATTCGAGCGCATCCGGCCCGAACAACGTGAACAGCGGCACCGCGATCAGTCCCGCCTTGTAGCAGGCGATATGCGTGATCGCGGTTTCGGGTGTCTGCGGCAGCAGGATGGCGACGCGGTCGCCGGCGGTAAGGCCTTTTCCCCGCAAGACGTTGGCGAGCCGGTTCGACAGGCGCTTCAGGTCCAGGAAACTGTACTGTCGGGCCGTTCCGTTGGAGTCGAGATCGATCAGCGCGACTGCGTCGGGCCGCAGGTCGGCGATCGCGTCGGAGACGGCGACGCCCATGTTGTAACGCGTCGGCACCTCCCAGCGGAAATTCCGACGGACGGCCTCGTAGTTCTTCCCCGGCCTTAGCATGATGAACTTCGTGCCGATCTCCGGCCGAACGGGTTTCTCATTCGCTTCGGCGGCTTTCTATTCCGCCGCCACCGCCACGCTTGCCGCCTGGGCCTCGATCGCTTCCAGCCAAGTGTCCACGTTGAAACCGCGCGAGCCCATGATGCCCCGGTAGAAGACTTTTCCCTCGGCGTCCAGGACATAGAGTCGTTCCGGCAAAGCCGCGTATTTGGCGTCGACCTCGTTGGCCATGTTGTCGAGCAGCGTCGGCATGGTGAAGCCGAGTTCCAGCATGCAAACGCCCGCGACCTCGGTGCGTTCGTCCGCCGTCGTCGGCTCGGCGTAGAAGACCTCGTCGTCGATATTCGAGAAGACCTGCCACCCATCGGTCGGGTGGGCTTCGCGAATGTAGACAAGGTAAAAATCGAGACGGTCTTGGAAGGTCTTGTAAATTTCGTTCATGCGCACGGCAAGTTTACGAAACGGCGGTCATGTATAGGAGCCGAAGATCAGCGCCACCGGCCGCCCTCTGGTTTCCGACAGTTGGAAAGTCTCGCCTGTTCGTTTGCCGTCGGCCGACAGTCGTTCGATCTCGAAATCGGGCGCCATGTCGCCAACCTTGGGAGCGACGCGTTCGCGCTCTACCCGGGCCGTGCGCATGGCGATGTATTCCTCGCGGCTGAGATTTCGTTCTTTCAGATCCTCGTCCGACAGCTGATCGTGCGGGACGTAAGTAATTTCCAGGCCTGCATCGTCGGCCATATTTCCCTCCCGAAATTGGATTTCATGTTGGCGTGATCTTAGGGGTGAAGTCCCGTTTGCGATAGTCCGATTTTCGACCTAGCCTTTCGAAAGCCGTCACGATCGCGCGGGCGGAAGACCGGGAAAGGGGAATAGACAATGGAATTCGGATTTGGCGTGCCGACGCGAGGGCCCCTGGCGACGCCCGAGGACATTACCGACATCGCAGCGGCGGGCGAGGCCATGGGCTTCAGCCATGTCTACGTCAATGATCATGTGGTGGTGCCCCGCGCGGTCGGATCGAAATACCTCTATACCGACACCGGCGACTGGCCCGGCGGACGATTCGGCGAGGCGATGGAGTTGGTCGTTCTCCTCGCCTTTCTCGCCAGTGCGACCTCTCGGTTGCGGTTGTTGAGTTCGGTCATGGTCGTGCCGTATCGAAATCCCGTGGTGACCGCGAAAATGCTCGCGACCATCGACGTGCTCTCCGGCGGGCGGATCACCGTCGGTTGCGGGGCGGGCTGGATGTCCGAGGAGTTCGAGGCCGTCGGCACCCCGCCGTTTACCGAGCGCGGCCGCGTGGTCGACGAGTATCTCGACATCTTTCGCGCCATCTGGACCGAGAATGATCCGGCGTTCGAGGGCGCCTATGCCGAATTCTCGAATATCGGCGTGTTGCCGCATCCGGTGCAGGACCCGCATCCGCCGATCTGGATCGGCGGCGAGGGTGGGGCAGCCTTGCGGCGAGTGGCGCGGCGCGGCGACGGTTGGTATCCGGTCGGCTACAACCCCCGCCAACCGCGACATTCCGCGCCTGATCGAAGGCGCGGGCTTTGCCATCGAGAAATTGGAGACAATGTATCTCCCCGGCACGCCCCGCTTTGCCGGCTTTAACTATTGGGGCGCGGCGCGGAAGCTGTGAGGGGCACCATGCTTGCCTCGCTCGAGAAGGCTGATACGTCAGAATAAGACGATCGCTTCGGACTGTGGGAGACGGGATGACCTACGCACATATCGACTGCCGGGCGATGACGCCCAATGTGGGGGCCGAGATCGGCGGGGTCGATCTTTCGAACCTTTCCGACGGGGCGGCTGGCGAGATCAAGCAGGCGCTGGCTGAGAAGAAGGTGGTCGTCTTTCGCGACCAGGACCTGACGGCGGATCAATACCTCGATTTCATGCGCCGCTTCGGCGACCCCGTGGGAGAGGACCTGACCACCGACGACGGCCGCCCGCCGGAGGTCGGCGCCATCCACATCCGGCCGAACGAACAACAGACCATCAATTTCTGGCATATGGACCATTCGTTCCGGGAATTGCCCGCCCCCATCCTCAGCCTCTATGCGAAGGTGCTGCCCGATTGCGGCGGCGATACCCTGTTCGCCAATCTGGAGGCCGCCTATGACGGCCTCGACGAGGCGATGAAGGACCGCATCGCCAAACTGGAGACCAACCACAAGGTCCAGGAAACCCAGAACTCCAAGTGGCGTTACACCGAGGCCGAATTCGACGCCATGCTGAAGGTCCCCCCGGTCCGCCATCCCCTCGTCGGGCGCAATCCGGAGACCGGCCGGAAATACCTCTTCGTCAACACGCCCGTCTATTGCCGCAACATCGCCGACATGGAAACGCCCGAGGGCGACGCCCTCCTCCGCCAACTCTACCGCCACGCCCAGCGACCGGAATACCATTGCCGGGTCGTCTGGGAATTGAACACGGTCGTCGTCTGGGAAAACGTGCATTGCGTGCACTACCCGGTCGCCGACTACTTCCCCCAGGAACGCAAACTCTGGCGCATCGCGATCGCCGGCACGGCCCGGCCGGTGGGGGCAAACCGCTGATGGAATTTGTGACCTTGTATTGCTGCAAAGGACCGAGCCATGCCGCACGCCGCCATCCATAAGCTTCGAAACGCCGGGCCAGCATCCCGCCCCGACATCCTGGCGGCCGTCAACGCTGCCTTCATCCAGGCTTTGAAAGTCCCAGTCGACACCCACCCCGTCCGCCTCTCCGAATACGACCGCGACGCCTTTCTGATTCCGAAAGATGCCGGCGACGGCTTCATGCTGATCGAAGCCACGATCTTCCCCGGCCGCTCCCTCGCGACCAAGCAGGCGCTCTACGATGCTATCCTCGACAACCTGGCGGGCCTCGGCGTCGAGCGGCGGGACGTCCGCATCGTACTGGTCGAAACCCCGCTCGAAAACTGGGCCCTCCGCGGCGGTACTCCGGCGAGCGAACTCGATCTGGGGTTCGAGGTTGCGATATAAGTGGGAGGGAGATCGTATCCTATGATAGGACGGCCATGAGCATCGAGGTGCGTGCAAGCGCGGATGGTTTCGCCGGCGAGGTTCTGGGCGCCGACCTTGCGCGTGATGCAGATTTCCCGCCCGTGCATGGGGCCTTGATCGAGTTCGGCGTCATTGTCGTTCGCGACCAGCGGCTTTCGCCGGAGACTCAGATCGCCTTTTCGCGTCGCTTCGGGCCTCTCATGGGACGGCGACCTTCCGCGTCCGACAATGTCCTGTTGACCGGATTTCCGGAAATTACGTTGCTGTCGAACCGTCGCGAAAACGGCGTCTATATCGGCAATGCCGATGCCGGCCGCTACTGGCATTCGGATATGAGTTTCGAGGAGGAGCCAAACCTCGGGACGGTGGTTTATGCGCTGGAGGTGCCGCCCGTCGGTGGCGATACGGTGTTCGCCGATTTGGAGGCTGCCTACGAGACGCTTTCGGAGGCCACCAAGCAACGCATCGCCGGCAAACGCGCGGCCCACACCTTCGCCAAGCATTACCATGAGATCATGGCGAAAGGCAGCACCCGCCCGCCGCTGAGCGCCGCCCAGCTCGCGGGTTTGAAGGAAACCTGGCACCCGATCGTCCGCACCCATCCGGAAAGCGGCCGCAAGGTGTTGTTCGTCAATCCCGGCCATACCGTTCGGGTGGAGGGAATGACGGAACCCGACAGTCAAACCCTCCTGGAGTCACTGTTTGCACACAGTTTGCGATCGGAACGCCTGTATCGCCACGAATGGCGGGTCGGCGACGTGGTGATATGGGACAACCGACGCGTCATGCACCGGGCGGAGACTTACGACATGGACCGCTATACGCGGCATCTGCACCGCACCTCCATCCACGGCGATCGACCATATTGAATGCGCCGGAAATAGGGGAACCGTACTTATTGATTGGGCTTCGAATCTCGGCAACAGAATTCCGATCGTCCTCGATCGCTCCCGTTAACAGGCATCATCGTCTAACCCGCGCGCCTGTTCGTCGATAAATTCGAGATCCCTTGCCAAGAGCGTCTCCACCTCGCGGCTTAATTTCGACGCCTGACGTTTTCTTCCCGATCTTTCCGCCGCCTCGGCTTTTTCGATCAATGCCATGACCGCATCGTATTCGTCGTCGATCGCCTTCGCCCCCAGGGCCTCGCTCAGGCCGATTGAATCGGTCTCGTAGCCCATGTCCTCCAGCCGCCCTTCGATTCGTTGGCCGTGCGCCACCGATTCCCGAGCTTCCCGGCGCGATGCCGCAGCCCGCAATCGGTCGTATTTGGGGGAGCTGGGAAGGGGTGCCGTTGCCGGCGCCATCGGGGTATCGCTTCGGCCGCTCGGACTGGGCTCGATGTGCTCCCCATCGATAAGCGGTTCCGGTTGGCGGGTGTCCTTGGCCGGGTCCGGGGCTGGGTCGGGGACCGGCGAGCGTTCGGGCGATGTCGACGGCTTCGGGGTTCCGGCGACGAAGGCGATGAATTTCGAGAGCAACGAAGGCGAGCGTGCCACGCGCTCCTCGCCGGTGTCGGTGGCGACGCTCGGCGGCGCTTCGGGTTTGACGAGGTAGGCGGCGGCACCGTCTTCGCCGAGGTCGATGGTCGCCACGACGGCTTCGACGATTTCCCGGTAGCGATCCAAATTACCTCGGGAGCGGGCGTCGTTGGCCTTGCCGAGTTGCTTGAGGAGGGCGTCCTGTTTTTCGTCGACGGTGCGGTGCTGGCCGTTGAAGCTGTCGAAATTGCCATCCGTGTCGGAGGCGTCCCGTTCCTGCCGGTTCAGATAATCATGTTCCTCGTCGGCCCAATCCTCGATCCGGTCGCGGAGCGCGTTAAAATCATATTTCAAGTCGGGCTTATTCATTTGCTTCAATAGAGCTATGCAAACCGCAAGGGATCAATCCGCCACGGGAAGGTCTTTGACCGCGCTCCGAAACGCCTCGGCATGCCGCGCATTGCCATGCGCCTCCATCAATACCGCAAGCGCCTCCAAAGCCGCCGTTATCCCTCGATACCGTGTGCATTCGCCGCTTATCCGTCGCGGGAAGGCATCCGTCTCTTGGTCCGGAGTCCGCTCGACCGGCGTGATGTTCTCGAACATGCCGTCCGGCCCCAGGGTAAGGTCATAATCCCGTCCCGGCCGGTAATCCTCCATCAAGTTCCGGCAAAGATACAATCCCAAACCTTGGAACATCTCGCCTTCCGCCGGAAGACGGCCCCCGAGATCCGCGGAGTCGATCTTTCTTCGATGCAATTCCGTTTCGTTCAATTGTCCGCCAGCCCAATTCCCCGTATCACCGCAACCGATATCCGGCCCGTTCGATCAATAAACTCCATATCCGCCGCCGCTTCAATCGCCGGAATCGTCCCATCCATATTCGGATTGGTGGGTGAAAAGCGGCCGGGCGTTTCACGCCGCCCAATCGGTCGAACTGTTCAGGTGTTGCTCACTGACATAGGCCATGAATGTATCGACCTCGCGATCGATATCGTCCTCGTCCCAGCCAAGGATCGGCGCCACCAAATCGGCCGCTTCCCGCGCCTTGTTTTCCGGAATCGGGAGATACCATCCAAGGCCGGTCCGCCGGTAGAGGATACCGACCAGGTCCCGCGCGTACTCCTTTTCCGCGCTTCGGATAATTTGCGCGTGCGTCACGTCCGGCCAGGACTCGATCAATGGAGGCGACGATTCCGCCGGGTCACTCTCCCTATCATGGCGAAGCGGTTGCGGGGGGAGGGATGGCTGAATGCGCTTTCGCACCGCCTTCACTACGCGCCGGGCGGTCGGTTGGTGGGTCATGAAGGCGGCCCAGGTCAGCGTCAGCATGTTCGGGAACCCTTCGGGGCCGAGGTCGTGAATCACGCTGAACGGCATGCGGCGGCCCTTGGCGTAGGAAGGGTCATAGGTGATGGGCCTGACCCCCGCCCAGACATGAAGGATTTGGGACCGGTCCATATTCATGCCCGGCATGAACAGGTTGATCTCGCGGATCAGCGAATCGATGTCCTCGTCTTCCGGCTTCACATCCTCGATATCGCCCTCGTAGACGGTTTCCGTAGGCCCGATGTAATGCAGTTTTCCCCAGGGAACGCACATGATCGCATCGCCCTCGGAATTGAGCCCGGCGATCCCCGTGCCCTCGAAGGATGGGGGCAGCTGGATGGCGATCGAAACGCCTTTCACGCCGACGATCTGCCGCTTGGGCGGCTTGACGGCGGGGACCATCGCATTTGTGCGGTCGAGCCAGACGCCGGTGAAATTCAGCAGCACCTTGCCGCTTGCGATCGCCCGGCCCCCTGTTTGGTCCTTGATGGCGACCCGCCAGAGATCGTCTTCGCGGGTGATGCCGTCCGCCTCGGTATAGTTCAAGACGACCGCGCCCATCCGCTCGGCATCCATGAGGCAGTCGATGCAGATGCGTTCCGGCCAATGGAACTGGTGATCGTCGATCCCGACGACACCCCGCAGCTGATTGCCTTGTCGCAACCATTGAACGAAGGGAAGGCCCCGCGCGTCGTCATCCGATTTCCGCGCGTAGTTCAACGGCGTTTTCCGACGCCCGATGAGCTTCAGGAAGAGGACGCCGAGGTCGATTTGCCAACCGCGAAACCGGGACGTCCTGAAGATCGGCAGAAGCAACCGCGTCGTGGTCACCGCATGCGGCAGGTTCCGGACCATTTCGTCTCCGACCTTGCTCGATTTCAGCGCCGTGTCGACACCGGCGAGGAAGGCGCTTGGCTTTTTCATGAAATCCCAGAGCGACTTCGGCGGCGCCAGGTAGCGGAGGCCACTGTGAAGCAGCCGGCTCGATCGCGATGAAGCCGCCGAGGCGAAATCGTCCTTTTCGACAAGAAGAACGCTAAATCCGGCCGCCGCCAGATGTTGCGCCGAACTCGCCCCGGTGATGCCGCCGCCGATGATGACGACATCGAAGGTGCGGTCTTGGAGGCTATCAAGCGATGGCGCTCGCGAGCGGCTGTCTTCTTGGTTCATGGGACTATTCCCGAGGGGAAAGCAACGATTGTCGGCGTGAATGACCCGCCCCATCTCGGTCTCCCGCGGATAAAGGTCGGTCCGTGTCCATCATACCGCCTCCGTCGGTGCGATGGTAGCGGGCGCACGAGTAGCCGCATTACGGCCATGTCCCCGTAATTCTATCGGGTTCTAGAGTGCTACCCCGCCCGTGCCTCACGCACGATGCTGTCGTCGATGACACCGGCCAGGGTCTTGCGGTCGCGGGGCCGGCGGTCTTGCAGGGCGGCGATCCAAGATTCGATCGCGTGGCAGAAATCGAGCGTGTCGGTGGCAAGGGTGGCCGGGTAGATGAAATACGGCCAGGCATCGCGGACGGTCTGGAGGTCGAGGGCCGCCGTCTTCGCCACCAGATGCCAGCCGGTTTCCGGGTCCGCGCGGAGGTGCCGAGACGCTTCGATCAGGGCCCTGACGAACGCGACGATGCGGGGGCGCTTGGTTGTGTCGTCCAGGTTCGCCCGGGTGGTGCAGAGGCTGAATTTTTCCGTATAGATCGTCGGGTCGTAGAAGGTGATGGCATCGTCGCTAACGAGCCTGCGGGCGCGTTCCACCTGCGGTTCCCACATGGCGATGGCGTCGATATCACCGTCGCATAGCGCCTCCGGCAGCATGTTGAGCGGCTTTTCCGTCCGCATCATGAAATGGACGAGCGTCGTATCCGCGGACGTCAGCCCGATACCGCGCAGCATGGCATCAAGGAAGTATGCGGCGGAGGATTCGACCTGCGTGCCCACCCGCTTACCGCGGAGATCGGCCAGCGACCCGATCCCGGCGGAACGGCGGGCGACGATGCGGTATGGGCATTCGGCGACGGTGAAGATGAAGCGCAAATCCGGATGCCGCGCGGTGGCGCGCAACGCCTGGGTTTCCGTGTTGAGTGCGATATCCGCCTGGCCGGAGGACGACAGGCTGGCCAGATCGCTTCCCTCACCCCACAGCGCCATGACGCCGCCATGCTCGATATGAGTCGGGTCATCATAGAAGCGCTCGGCAGCTAGCAGGATCGGCGCCATCTCCAGCAACGAGAGGTTGCCGTAGATGCGGAGTGAATCGTCTGATGAGGTCATGGCGTGCCTTATTGGAATTTAGTGAGAGCGTTCCAATGCCGTTCGGTCCGCATCAGGTATAAAAGGGGACAGCAAACGTATTATTACATCCTCGGATTTAACCGGCTCACCGAAAATCAGGATTCCCGCCTTCGCGGGAATGACGCGTGTGGTGGGGGGAAAGTTCGGCGCCGCACTAGCCCACCTCCCGCGCCAACGCCATCAACCCCTCGTCTCCGCCTTTCGGCCCGATCAGCGACAGCCCCACCGGCAACCCGTCGACCCGTCCGAGCGGCAGATTCACCTGCGGCAGGCCGGCGTTGCCGGCGATGCAGGTCAGGGTCGTAATGTGTTGGCGGGTTTGCCACATGTCGGAGCGGGACAGCTCCTTCAAGGGGGCGGGGCCGGGGGTGGTGGGGAGGGCGATAACGGTGTCGGGGGCGAGCAGCTCCGCCATGCGGTCGCGGTGATCCTGGCGGACCGGCTCGGCGGCAATCATGTCCGCGTCGCTGACGGCGGCGGCCGAGACGAAGCGCTGGGCCACGTCGTAACCGAAGCGGGGGTTGGTCTCGTCGACCCAGGCGGCGAAGCTGCGGCTGGCTTCCCATTGCTGGCGGAGGTTCATGGCGGCTTGCCAGTCGGCCAGGTCGCCGGGGCAAACACGCAGGGTCTCGCTTGCGCCGATCGCGGCGCGCAAGGCGTCGAGGGCATCGTCGTGGGCTTCGCGGACGGCGTCGCCCGCAAGTTCGTAGGCGTCCTCGGCGATGATCAGGCGGGTCGGTTCTTGCGGCTTCTGCGCCGTTCCCAACAGCACCGCGCCCACGCGCGCGAAGGTATCCGCGTCGCGGGCGAACCAGCCGATGGTGTCGTAGCCGGGGGCCTGCTCGATGATACCCTCAAGCGCGATGCGGCCGTGGGTCGGCCGGATGCCGTATATGCCGCAGAAGCTGGCCGGCACCCGAACCGAGCCGCTGGAGGAGCCGCCGGGCACGCGGTCGGGAGCGGCCGGGTTAATGGGGGTGCCGTAATGGGCGTTGATGCCGAGGATGCCCCGGGTGAGCTCGTCGGTCATGGTCTTGCCGACCAGGGCGGCGCCGGCCTCAAGGAGCGCCTTGACCACGGGCGCCGTCTCCGCAGCCGGCGCGTGGGTCGCGGCCCAGTCGGGATTGCCGCCGCCCGTGACATGGCCTTCGACATCGAAAATGTCCTTGGCGGCGAAGCGGAGGCCGGAAAGCGGTCCGTCCGCGGCCCCTTCGGCATAGACCGGGCCGCCGGGGGCGAAGGCGTTGAGCGGGTCGGACATGGCCCGCGTTAATCCAGGAATTTCATATCGGCGGCGGTCTCGATCGCAGGGATCGTCGCGTCCATATTGGCGTCTTCGCCGTAATCATGGACCGATGTCTGCAACATGCCCCGCACCAGATTGGCGATGAACATCGGGGCGCCGCATTTGGCCCCGAGCTGGGTTGCCAGGCCGACATCCTTCAGCATCAGGGCCAGGCCAAAATTCGACGTCGGCTCACCCTTCAGCATCTTCGGGAGCGCGTTGAGGGACGTGCTGTTCTGGCCCGAGCTCTTGTTGATGACCTCGGTCATGAGGTCGAGGGAGAGACCGTATTTCCGGCCCATGGCGACCGCTTCCAGGGTCGCCAGGCGGCTGCTGGCCGCGATCGTGTTGTTGACCAGCTTGACCACATGGCCGTTGCCGATATCGCCGCAGTGGATAACGTTGGGGCTGATCGACTCGAAGATCGGCTTGACCTTCTCGAAGACCTCGACTGGGCCGCCCGCCATGATCGCGATGGTGCCGGCATCGGCACCCGCGGGGCCGCCCGAGACCGGGGCGTCGATCAAGATGATCCCCTTTTCCGCCAGCTCGGCCGCCATCCTGCGGGTCTCGTCCGGCTCGCCGCTGGTCTGGTCGACGACGATCTTGCCGGGCTCGAGCCCTTCCAGCAGGCCGCCTTCGCCGAAGATCGCTTCGCGAACATCGGCGGATCTCGGCAGGCAGGTCAGAATGACGTCGCATTCCCGCGCCATCGCGGCACCGCTTTGGGTCGGGATGGCGCCGTTCTTGGCGAATTCCTCGACTGCGTCGGGCCGAAGGTCGAGCACCCTGATCTTGTGGGACAGCATGAGCCGCCGCGCCAAGGCGCCGCCCATGGCGCCCAATCCGATATAGCCGAGTTCCATGATTCGTCTCCCTGATTGGCGTCACTAAGATTAGGGCGACGGCCAAGATTTTCAGGGCGGCACTCAACCCGGCATCTTATCGAAGCCCTTGAGGTCGGGATCGACGGGAGTCGATTCGATCTTGCTGCCGAGATAGACGTTGACCGCCGGTTTCACCAGCTCGGTCTGGTCGACGTTGCCGGCGCGGATGGTCATCATGCCGGGACGGTTGGAGTTGCGGCCGAACAATTGCGAACCGCAATCCGGGCAAAAGTGTTTCTCCATGTCGGCCCCGCTATCGGCCGTGTGATTGAAAACCTTCGGCGTGCCTTCGATCTGTAGCGCGTCTCCATCGACGAAGAGGAGGGTGCCGTAAGCGGCGCCCGTGGCGGCCCGGCAGTCGCTGCAATGGCAATTGGCCATCATCTTGATTTCGGTGTCGGCGCTGAAGGCGATGTTTCCGCAAAGACATTTTCCGGTGAGTTTCGGCATTTGAAGGCTCCTCGCTTGCGCGTTCCGTTACGTTGCGTGAGAAGGATTCCCGCTTTCGCGGGAATGACGGGGAAGAGCCGCGGGCCCGGCCCGCCTAGACCGCCGGCCGTTGACGTATCTCCTCCGCGACCTTCCGCTTCAGGAACTCGCCGTCCTTGACGTCGCCCTTGAAGTCGCCGTCCTCCATCATGACCTTGCCGCGTAAGACGGTGAGCGTCGGCCAGGCGCCGGCTTCGTAGCCTTCCCAGGGCGTGTAGTCGGTCTCGTGCAGGCGGGCCGCGGTGACCGTCCGGCTTTCATTGGTGTCGAGGACGGTGATATCGGCATCGCTGCCGGCCGCCAGGGCGCCTTTTTTCGGATACATGCCCATGATCTTGGCGGCGTTGGTGGAGACGAGATCGGCGAATTTCGCCAGGGAATAGCCCCGCTTCTCGACCATTTCCGTATACATGACCGCGACCCGGGGCTCGCAGCCCGCATTGCCGCCGGTGGTGTCGTCGATGCAGCTGCCCTGGACCTTGGTGGAGAGAGTGCAGCAGATCTCGTCCGTCGCGATGGAGCTGATCGAGCCATTGAGCTGACCCGCCCACAAGGCGTCCTGGTCCGAGGTTTCCTTCAGGCTCGGATAGGTGTGGTAGATTTGGCCGTTCGGGCGTTTGTAGTGCTCGTGGGTGAACATGAGATATTGGTGGAGGGTCTCGCCGTAGATCGGCTGGCCCTTGGCGCGCGCGGCCTCGATCGCGGCCACGCCTGTCGCGGCCGAGACGTGCATCATGTAGAGGGGCGTGCCCTCGACGTGTTCGGCCAGACGGATGATGCGGCGGAACGACAGATCCTCCGACATGGTGTTGTGGACCTCGGCCAGGTTCTCGAAGCCGGTGCGGCCCTCGCGGGTCAGGACGTCATACATGTGCATGACGATCTCATCGTCCTCGGCATGGATGGCGCCGATGCCGCCCTCCTTCTTGATCACCTTGAAGATCTCCCAGATATGACCGTGGGTGATCTTGCGGCCCCGCCGGCTCGGCGTGATGTCGGTGGTGAAGATCTTGATCGACGGGTAGCCGTCCTGGATGGCCTCGCCGATCTGGGGCAGCAGCTCGGGCTCAATGGCACCTTGCAGCATGATGTGATAGCCGTAATCCGCATAGCACTTGCCGGTCCAGTCCTGCTTGCGGATGTTGATCGCCTCCTCGACGGTCTGGCCGGGCAACACGTTGGCGAAGTCGAGCAGCGTCGTGGTGCCGCCATGAATGGCGGCGCGGCTGACCACGTCGGGCCCGTCGGTCATGCTGGGGTCGCCGCCTTCCTCGATCGCCGGGATGTGCCAGAGCGAGTGGATATGCGGATCGATCCCGCCCGGGATGACGATCTTTCCGGTGGCGTCGATCACCCGGCCCGCTTGATCATCGGCGCCGGCGCCGGGGCGCATCATGGCGGCGATGGTTCCGCCCTCAATGCAGATGTCGTAGGCGCCGGTGCCCTGCGGCGTAACGACGCTGTCTCCGCGAATGATGAGATCGAACATGGTTTCCTCCCTATGGCTTTGGGTGGGATTGTCGCCTTAAGGCTGCGGGAGGTAAAGGCCATCCGAAATGACGCTTCCGATCACTGCCGAACGACCTTACCGCCGCCGGTGTTTGGCGATTGCCCTTAGAATCAGAACGGCGAGCGTCTTCGTCGGTTCCTTGATCTTGGTCGCCATCGTCTGGACGATGCATCTACCGTAGCAGTTGCTCTTCATCGGCCAGTCCTCGGTCGCCGGCTGTTTGATCTCCGCGATCGCTTTCTCGAAGCCCGGCCGGAAGAGCTTGGCGACGAGATCGACCCGTGCCGAGCGGATCGTGCCGTGGTCGGTCACCTTGTTGAGAACGGTCAGCGTGACGAGATAGTTCACCCGGCGGGTTGCCTCCGGCACGACGCGCATCCAATCGGCGGCGCGGGTTCGTTTCTTGCGCGGCCGCCGGCGTTTCTTGATAACGTCCTCCGGCGTATAGGCTCGCACCCGGCGCCGCTTAAAATAGGATATCAGTTCACCGAGGGCTGATTTATATACCTGATTTCGCGCGACCGCGGCCCCGTGCGGGGCATCTTCCGGGGCGATCAGGATGGCGGTGCTTGCGGCCAATGCGGGCTCGGGTCGGAAGGCGAGCATGAGCAAGTGTGCCGTCACCGCTAGGGCGACCAACCGGAACCGGCTGGAATCGATCATATTTGGAGCCCTTCCATGAAAACTAAGGCAGATGATACCGCCTCAAGCTGGCGAAATAGTGACGCCGCCGTCCGCGATGATGGTCTGGCCGGTGATGTAAGACCCGGCCTTGGAGGCGAGCATCACCGCCGTACCCGCGATCTCGTCGGGATCGCCGAGGCGCCGGAGCGGGGTTGCGCCCTCGACGACGGCGCGGCGTTCGGGGTTCTCATAGAGGGCGCGCGCGAAATCGGTCACGATCAGGCCGGGGGCGATGCAGTTGGCGCAGATGTTGTGGGGGCCGTATTCGACCGCCATGTTGCGGACGATCTGCATATCGGCCGCCTTCGAGATGGCATAGGCGGAAAGGTTCGGCACGCCGCGGACGCCGCCGATCGAGGAAATGATGATGATCCGGCCGTCCTTCCGCTCGATCATGCCCGGAAGCGCTAGGTTGCAGAGCCAGACATTGCTGCGGATGTTGCATTCCATGATGCGGTCGAAGGCGGTATCCGGCATCTCGATCGAGGGGCCGTGATAGGGGTTTACCGCGGCATTGCAGACCAGGATGTCGACACCGCCGAACTCGGCCGTCGATTTTTCGATCAATTCCTCCAGCTGTTCCTTGTAGCGGATGTGGCAGGCAATCGGCACGGCGCGGTTTTCGCCCGTCGCCCAATCGGCATTGATCTCGGCAGCGACCTCGGCGCAGGCGTCCTGTTTTCGGGACGAGACGACGATGTTGGCGCCGTGTTCGGCCATGCGCTGGGCGATCGCCTTGCCGATGCCCTTGGTCGAGCCGGTGATAACGGCGGTCTTGCCGCCGAGGTCGAAGAGCGTCATGCGGGGAAACTCCCTCGGGGAATGGAAATGATCGTTTTCCTTGACGGCCGTCGCGGCCCTAGGATTGTGGTTTGATGCCGATCGATTGCACCACCGTCTCGGCCTCGCCGGGTGTCAGCGCTTCGCCGGGGGCGGCGCAATAATAGCCGCTGAGCGTGCTGACCGGTCCGTTAGCCGCGGTGTCGGCCCAGCGTTGGAGGAAAGTAACGCAGGTCAGCGTGCCGATCCGGCCGCGGCGCCATCTGACCGGGCCCAAGATGTTCGTCGAGCCGATCAACGCACCGAAACTGTTGTCCCGGCCGCGGAAGACCGCCCAATGCTCCACCGTGCCCTTCGGGTCGGTCGCATCCGAGATGGGCGGGCCCGAAATCGATTCGCTCAGCAGCATGCCCGCGGTGACCGGCGTCTTTCCGGGGCCGCGCCAGACCGAGTCCTCCTCGATATAGCGTCCCGCCTTGCCGACGAAACGCCGATGACTGACGGTGCCGCCAAGAAGTGTGCTCAGGTTCATGACCAGACGCGAAGACTTGCCCTTTATCCAATCGACCTTGCCCGCGGGGGTGGGGATCTTTTGGTGTTTTCCCGTCGTCCCCGTCGCCGATGCCGTTTTTGTCGGCCCGGCGCGTTCGGCCGAAGAGGGTTTTACGGCGATCCGCCGTGCGGGCGGTGCCGTCGGGGCGTCGAAACCCCCTAGCGCATCGCCGACGAAATCGTCGATCGATTCGCACCCGCCCAGCATGGTCAGGGCGGCGATAATGATCAGCCCTCGATGGAGTCTCATGGTGCGAGTCGTCTCCCCGGTACCGCCGCGCGGTTTCGTTCGCGGCCAATGATACCCGCATTCCCCGCCAAGGGAAGACCCCCGGAGGTTACTTGATGCCTGGATCTAACAGATGGAAGAGGCCGATCGCTTGTCCGGGCCGGGAGGTGGCCTTACTATCCCCGGCGATGTCAGCGGAACCGAGGATCGACCAAACATGACCGTCGAGATCGCCTATTCAACCTGCCCCCACGATTGCCCGAGTACCTGTTTGCTTGAGGTCGAAAAGCTTTCGGAGACCGAAATCGGGCGGATTCACGGCGCCAGGGACAACGACTACACGTCGGGCGTCGTGTGCGCCAAGGTGGCGCGGTATGCCGAGCGGGTGCACCACCCCGACCGGTTGATGACGCCGCTCTGCCGAACCGGCGCCAAGGGTGTCGGAATGGAGGCCTTCGAGGAGATCACCTGGGACGAGGCGTTGGATGAGATCGCGGCCCGCTTCGCGGCGATAAAGGAAGAGTACGGCGGCGAGGCCATCTGGCCCTATCATTTCGCGGGTACCATGGGCTACGTCATGCGCGATGGGCTCGACCGGTTCCGCCATGCCTACGGCACCTCGCGTCAGCATTCGACGATCTGCACGACGTTGCCGGATTCCGGCTGGAACGCCGGGCACGGGATCAAACACGGCAACGACCCGCGCGAGATCGCGGATGCCGATCTCGTCGTCGTCTGGGGCGGCAATCCGGTGACGACCCAGGTCAACGTGATGACCCATATCGCGAAGGCCCGGAAGGACCGCGGGGCCAAGCTGGTGGTGATCGACGTCTACCGGACGCCGACGGTGGAGGCCGCCGATCGCGCCTTCATCATCCGTCCGGGAACCGACGGCGCGCTCGCGACCGCCCTGATGCATATCTGTTTTCGCGACGGCTATGCCGATCGCGCCTATATGGCGAAATACGCAGACGTGCCGGACGAACTCGAGACCCATGTGCGCGACAAGACGCCGGAATGGGCGGCCCAGATCACCGGCCTTTCGGTCGACGATATCGAGGAGCTGGCGGCTCTTTACGGAAAGACCGCGCGTGCATTCATCCGTGTCGGCTATGGCTTTGCGCGTTCGCGGAACGGTGCCGTGAACATGCATGCGGTGACCTGCCTGCCCGTCGTCACGGGGAAATGGCTGAACAAGGGCGGCGGGTGTCTTTACGGCAATGTCGGCATCTATCCCGTCGATTGGACGTTGGTCATGGGGCTCGATGTTCGCGACAAATCGATCCGCGCCCTCGACATGTGCCGCCTCGGCTCGATCCTTCTGGGCGACGAGACGGACCTGCAGGGCGGCCCGCCGGTGAAGGCGATGCTGATCCAGAACACCAACCCGGCCGTGGTTTGCCCGGACCAGATTAAGGTACATGAGGGCTTGAGGCGGGACGATCTTTTCACTGTCGTCCACGAGCAATTCATGACCGAGACCGCCGAGTTCGCCGATATCGTGCTGCCCGCGACCATGTTCCTCGAGCATGACGATATGTATACCGGCGGCGGGCATTCCTATTTCAGCGTTACCAAGCCTGTGATCGAAGCGCCCGGCGAATGTCGTAGCAACCACGAGGTGATGTGCGCGCTGGCGGCGCGGCTCGGCCTCGACCATCCGGGCTTCAAGATGACCGCTTGGGAGATCATCGAGGAGACCATGCGGCGCTCGGACATGCCCGAGGCCGAAGACCTTTGGGAAAGACATTGGCACGATTGCGTTCTCTCCGAGGACGAGATGCATTTCAAGAACGGGTTCGGTCATCCCGATGGCAAGTTCCGCTTCAAGCCGGATTGGGCGGCAATGGGTCCCGACTTCGAAAGCATGCCGTCGTTGCCGGGCTATCATACCAATATCGACCTGCCGAACGACACCCATCCGTTCCGGATGGTGGCGGCCCCGGCTCGGAACTATCTGAATTCGAGCTTCACCGAAACGCCGACCAGCAAGAAGCGGGAAGGGCGTCCGACGATAAAGTTGCATCCTGATGATTTGGCGGCACTTGGCGTTGGGGCCGGTGATGTGGTCCGGGTCGGCAATCGGCAGGGCGATATCGAACTTCACGCCGAAGCCTTCGATGGTCTGCAGCGGGGCGTCGTCGTGGTCGAAAGTGTTTGGCCGAACAAGGCCCATCGCAAGGGCCGGGGCGTCAATGTTCTGATCAGCGCCGACCCCGGCCCGCCGAGGGGCGGCGGGGTGTTCCACGACACGGCGGTCTGGGTCCGGGCAGCTTGACGCGGATTACCGGGTCTATGCGCGCCCGAAAGTCACTCATTGTGGGTTTCGCCGTCATTCTGGCGGCGGCAAGTGGCGCCGTCCCCGCTTCGGCTCAGGAAACAAACAAGAAATGCACACCGCCGGTGATCCACGGCAAATCGCTCGAGACGACTCCCCACAACGTCCTCTCGAAAATCTTGATCAAGGCCGGTCTCGGCAGTGCGAAGGTGACCAGCACCTACCGAAAGGTCGAAAGCCAAGTCGACGAGATGATCAAGGATGCGAACAATTACGGTTTTAAGGCCTTGTACAAGCGCTACTGCTGGGTCGGTGATACCGCCATCGATGTCTGCAAGGCCGGTCAGGCGAAGGGTTTCGAGGATTTGGACGGCTACAACGATGTCATCGGCGGGAAGAAGTCCAAACCGAAGCCTAAACCTAAACCTAAGGCGCCCCCACCCGAACCGTCCCAACCTCGTTCGTTCTTCGAGGGCGCCGGCTATCGTTGCTACAATTATCCGGGCTCCTACGGAGGCACCAAGACAGGCGTCTGGAAGACGGACTGTAGCGAACTCGCGGATGCGCGCGCCGCGGGGAAGGACGATGCGAATTGCACCGCATCTCGCGACGACATGGTCGCGATGGTCAAGAAGAACCTGAAGAAGAACCGGGCACAACACCCCAGCGTCCACTGTCTTCGCCATGTGAGTTCGAAGTATTACACCTTCGACGTGTCACCGAAATCGATCAAAGATCATGCGGCTTTCGTCAAGGCGGTGAACGGATATGTGCCGGCGAGTGCGATCGCACGGTTTTTCTATCCGGGCGACGGCAAGGGAAAGGAGCGTGCCTTCCATCTCGAAATTCCGAAATCCCATGTCGACACCAAGGCGCCATGTACCGAGCCCCCGCCGCCCCCGCCACCAGCTAGGATTGGATTGAGCGGGAGTTGGACGGTCGATTCGAAGACGATTCTGTCCTGCGGATCTTTCGCTACCGACAAGGGGACGCTGACGATCAGGGGCGGCCAGAACGGATATTATCAGGGAACCTATCAGGGGAGCGCAATCGCCTTCAACAGCCCCGCCTGCCGTCGAATCGGAACCTTTCCTTGTACGGTTCACTTCTTCACCGTGCGTGCCTCGTTGCGGGAGTTCGGTTCGCAAGTGCGGATACGGCTCGGGTCTGACGGGACCCAATGCACGCGCCGCCAGCAGCGGAATTATCTCAAGCAGTCGGACGATTCCATGTATATGCGGCGCATCGTGCCGCAGGTGGGCATGGTCGTTCTCAGCCGGATTTCGCGGCCATCCGCCACCTCCGCAACCGCGATCGAGACTCTGGAGAGTCAACCCGCGACCGCGCGGGACGACACGTATTCGGGTGATACCTTTCACGGATTCGAGCGTATCGGCGGCGGTTCACGCAAAGTCGCACCTCGTCGCTCGCCGCCGGCACCCGCGCCGGGTGGCGGTGCCAAGAAGAGATGTTCGGCCAACGATATCCTCAGAGGTGCGCCTGGCTGCTAGCCCAAACGATGGTCGATTCCGTCCTCCGGACTGGACGCGCCCCCCCATGATCGCCTTATAAAAGAGCATGGCGAAGCTACCGGTATCAAATGAGAGCGAGGTCGACGCCTTCCTGAAGAAGGTTGCCGACGCACCGCCGCCGACGAGCAAGGGCCCCGGCGAGCGGGGGCGCCTGATCTTTGCGATGGACGCCACCGCCAGCCGTGAGCCGACCTGGGACCAAGCCTGCCAAATCCAGGGTGAGATGTTCAGCGAGACCGCGGCTTTGGGCGGGCTGGAGGTGCAGCTCGTCTATTATCGCGGTTTTGGCGAATGCCGGGCCAGCAAGTGGGCGCCGAACGCAAAGGAATTGCTGCGACTGATGACCGGGGTTTCCTGCCGGGGCGGGCAGACCCAGATCGCCAAGCTGCTCGATCACGCCAAACGCGAGAGCGAAAAGCGCGCCGTCAACGCGCTCGTTTTCGTCGGCGATGCGATGGAGGAGGATATCGACGCCGTCTGTCACAAGGCGGGCGAGTTGGGGCTTCTCGGCGTTCCCGCCTTTCTGTTCCACGAGGGCGGTGATCCGATCGCCGAGCGCGCGTTTCGCGAGATCGCCCGCCTGACGCGCGGTGCCTATTGCCGGTTCGACGCCGGCAGCGCGCGACAGCTGAAAGAATTGCTCTCCGCCGTTGCGGTCTATGCAGCGGGCGGTCGCCAGGCGCTGCTTGATTACGGTACCAAGACCGGCGGCGAGGTGCTGCGCCTGACGCATCAGATGCGGGGCAGGGGCTGAACCCGATGGGATGGTTTCTCTTCGGCGTGGCGTTATTGGCGGCGGCGGTGTTTCTGGCGCGCTGGTATACGACGACGACGCCGGAGACCTTGTGGCGCGCGATCCGTTGGATCGGCATCGGGATCGCGGGCGCGCTGGTCCTGTTTTTTCTTTTTCGCGGCGGGTTTCATTTCCTTTGGGTGCTGGCGGTCTTTCTCCTGCCCTGGCTGCTGCGCGCGCGGGCAATACGAAACGTCGCCAAATCGGCGCGCGGGCCGTCCGGCGGACAGCGCTCCACCGTGCGCACCCGCTTCGTCGATATGGAACTCGACCACGATACGGGCGAGATGGACGGCATCGTGAAGCGGGGCGCGCAAAAGAGGCGCCGGCTTTCCGACATGGCCCTCGACGATCTGATCGACCTGCTTCGAGAAGCCGCGGCGGAGGATGCGCAATCGGCCCAGGTCGTGCAGGCCTACCTCGACCGTATGCATGGGTCAGATTGGCGCGAGGCCGCGGGAGCCGCAGGGGTCGATGGGGGGGAGCATCAAGGGTCGGGCGGGAATCGGGATCGCGGCGCCGCCAGTACCGGCCGAATGTCGCGGGCGGAGGCCTTCGACGTATTGGGTCTTTCGGCCGATGCTGGCGAGGACGACATCAAGGCTGCCCATCGTAAACTCATTCGCGAATACCATCCCGATCACGGCGGCTCCGACTATCTCGCCGCCAAGATCAACGAGGCCAAGGATGTGTTGCTCGGGGATTGAGATGACCGTTGGTAGGAGGGTCCGTGGTTGCCGGGAAATGGTCGATGTGGCAGATAGGCGCCGCAATCTGTTCTGATTGGATAAAATACGAACGCATTCATGACCGAAGGTGGACCACGCATTCGAAAGGCGGTCTTTCCCGTGGCCGGGCTCGGCACGCGGTTTTTGCCGGCGACCAAGGCGGTGCCGAAGGAGATGCTGCCGATCGTCGACCGGCCGTTGATCCAATATGCAGTCGACGAGGCGGCAGCAGCGGGGATCGAGGAGTTCATCTTCGTCACCGCCCCCGAGAAGCAGGCGATCCAGGCGTATTTCGAACCGGCCAAGACGCTTGAGGACTCGTTGCGGGGGCAGGGGAAGAAAGATCTTCTGGAACTCGTCGAGGGTGTGATCCCTTCCGGCGCGAGCTTTGCGTATACGATTCAGGAAGAGCCCCTCGGTCTCGGCCATGCGGTCTGGTGCGCGCGGGAATTGGTTGGGGACGAGGCGTTCGCCGTTCTGCTGCCGGACGATGTCGTGATGGCGGAGATACCGTGTCTGGCACAGCTCGTCTTGGTCGCGGCCGAGACCGGCGGCAATGTCGTTGCAGTCGAGAACGTGCCGGCGGATCAAACCGCCCGCTATGGCGTATTGGATATCGAGACGGAGGAAGGTCGGCTGGCCACGGTCCGCGGGTTGGTCGAGAAACCCGACCCGGCGGAAGCCCCGTCGACGCTCGCCATTATCGGGCGCTATATCCTGCGGCCGGACGTCTTCGATCACCTCTCGAAGTTCGAGACCGGGGTCGGCGGCGAGATCCAATTGACCGATGCGATGGCGCGGATGTTGGGGGCGACGCCCTTCCATGGGCTCCGCTTCGATGGGCGGCGCTTCGATTGCGGCGGCAAGGCGGGCTTCCTCGAGGCCAATATCGCCTTCGCGCTGGCCCGCGACGATCTGGCGCAGACCATGCGGGAGATACTTGCCGCCTATGGCGAATCGTAATATCGAGACGCGCCTGAAGCTGGCCCGAGTGGATTTGTCCATCAGGGCCAAGCCCGCTGAAAGAGAGTTGCCATGCGAATAGCGATGATCGGCACCGGCTATGTCGGCCTCGTCTCGGGCGCCTGTTTCTCGGAATTCGGAATCGACGTCACCTGCGTCGACGTAGAAAAGGCGAAGATCGATCGCTTGCGGCGCGGCGAAATACCGATTTTCGAACCCGGCCTCGACGCTCTTGTCGAGAGCAATATCGCGGCGGGACGGCTGGAATTCACGACCGATCTGGCGGCGACCGTGGGCGCGGCCGATGCCGTCTTCATCGCCGTCGGCACGCCGAGCCGACGCGGCGACGGTCATGCGGATCTGACCTACGTCTATGCGGCCGCCGAACAGATCGCTTCGGCGCTCGACGGCTATACCGTGGTCGTGACGAAGTCGACCGTTCCGGTCGGCACGGGTGACGAGGTCGCGCGAATTCTCCGCAAGACCCGGCCGGATGCCGAGTTCGACGTCGTTTCCAACCCTGAATTCCTGAGAGAGGGCTCGGCGATCGAGGATTTCATGCGGCCGGACCGGGTGGTGATCGGCGCCGAGAGCGAACGGTCGCAAGAGGTCATGTCGGCGCTCTATCGTCCGCTCTTCCTGATCGAGACCCCGATCCTGTTCACCAACCGGGAGACCGCGGAACTCATTAAATACGCAACCAATGCCTTTCTCGCGACCAAGATCAGTTTCATCAACGAACTCGCCGATCTTTGCGAACAGGTTGGGGCCGATGTTCGCGATGTCTCCAGGGGGCTTGGGCTCGACGGACGCATCGGCCGCAAATTCCTGCATCCGGGTCCGGGATACGGCGGCTCCTGCTTTCCGAAGGATACGCTGGCCTTGGTGCGAACGGCACAGGACGCGGGCACGCCGACCAGGATCGTCGAGGCGGTTGTTGCCGTCAACGACGCGCGCAAGAAGCGGATGGGGGATCGCATCATCGCCGCTTGCGGCGGGTCGGTGGCGGACAAGACAATCGGCATGCTCGGCGTTACCTTCAAGCCCAATACCGACGACATGCGCGAGAGCCCGAGCGTGGACATCGTCGCCGCACTCGAGGCGGCGGGAGCGACGGTTCGTGCCTTCGATCCCGCGGGAATGGATGAGGCGCGCCCCATGATGCCGGACGTGGTCTGGTGCGAGGATGCCTACGATGCTGTCGACGGCGCCGATGTTTTGGTCCTTGTGACCGAGTGGAACGAGTTTCGCTTGCTCGATCTGGCGCGATTGAAGGCAACGCTTCGAGCGCCCGTGGTCGTCGATTTGCGGAACGTCTACGACCCGGCGGAGATGGTGGCGGCGGGGTTTCAATATACTTGCATCGGACGGCCCAAGGCCGGGGACGCCCCCGAATGACCGGTCACCGGTTCGACTCGACAATTCTCCGGAAATACGACATCCGCGGCATCGTGGGCGAGACCCTGTCGGCGGCCGACGCCGAGGCGATCGGCCGGACCTTTGCTTCTATCGTCGCCGAGCGCGGCGGGCGCTTCATCTGCCTCGGCCGCGACGGCCGGTTGAGCTCGCCCGAACTGGGCGACGCGCTTTGTGCCGGCGCGAAAGCGGCTGGGGTGGCGGTCGTCGATATCGGTCTCGCGGCGACGCCGATGCTCTACTACGCCTCGAAGGTGCTGAACGCCGATGGCGCGGTAATGGTGACGGGTTCGCACAATCCCCCCGATTACAACGGGTTCAAGATGGTGCTCGAGAACGGGCCGTTCTGGGGCGAGATGATTCAGGCTTTCGGCGCGCGCGCCGCTGCTGGCGAATGGCGCGACGGCGTCGGGCAATCGATGACGCTCGACGTTCTCGATGCCTATGTCGGCCGTCTTCGTCAGGATTACGGCACCGAGCGGGCGCTCAAGGTCGCCTGGGATGTCGGCAACGCGTCGGTCGGGCCGGCCGTATGTCGTTTGGCCGCCAGCCTGCCGGGCGAGCAGGTTGTTCTGAACGAAGATGTCGATGGAACCTTTCCGGCCCATCATCCGGATCCGACCGTGCCGGAGAACCTGCTTCAGCTCCAGGACGCGGTCAGAGGGATGCATTGCGATTTAGGGGTCGCCTTCGACGGGGATGGGGATCGAATAGGCGTGGTCGACGGCGAAGGGCGGGTTCTTTGGGGTGATCAGATCTTGGCGCTCTATGCGGCCGAGCTCCTGTCGCGCCGGCCCGGCGAGAAGATCATCGCCGACGTGAAGGCAAGCCAGATGCTGTTCGACGAGGTGACGCGGCTCGGCGGCGAGCCCATCATGGCGGCGCCCGGCCATTCGATCATCAAATCGCTGATGGTCGAGAGTGGGGCGCCGCTGGCGGGCGAAATGAGCGGGCACGTCTTCTTTGCCGACGGTTACTACGGCTATGACGATGCACTTTACGCCGCGGTACGGCTGCTCGACATCGTGGCGAAATCGGACCGGAGCCTGGCGCAGATGATCGACGCATTGCCGCACATGGTGAATACGCCGGAATTGCGCTTCGATGTGACGGAGGCCCGAAAATTCGAGATCGTTGACGAGGTAAAGGCCCGTCTCGCGGCGGATGGGGCCGATGTCAATGATGTCGACGGGGTCCGGGTCAACGGCCCCGACGGTTGGTGGCTGTTGCGGGCGTCGAATACGCAGAACGCATTGGTCGGGCGCTGCGAATCGTCGAACGAGGAAGGCTTGGCGCGTCTGAAGACAGCCCTCGGCGAGCAATTGCGGGCCTCGGGCGTCGATGCACCCGCCTTTTGAAACCTTGACGCTGGAAGCTTAGTTCGAGTTCGAGTTGGGTTCCGGCGGAATCGGCACGCAGGCATGACGTTTTGAACGAAGATATCGGCAGGATTTCATCGCCTCGTGCTGTGACAAACCGATGATCTGGGCGCGATAGACGGGATCCGGTTCCGGCGAGGAGGTGTTGCGGACAATGGCAACACGGCCGTGGTCGGCAACCCCTAATAGCCGTCCCGCGGCGCCGTACGCGGCAAGCCGTGCCGCCGCGGGGCGCGAAAAAGCACCGACCTGGACCGCCCAATGCCGCACCTTTCCGTGATGACGCAATCGGGGATAGCGGGACGGGCTTCGCGGCGCCAAACGGGCTTTCTTCGGGGTGTTCCGGATCGCTTCCGCTGTTGTTTTCGGGTAATATTTTCGCCGTTTCGGCACCAGACGGAACGCGCGATCCAACAGCCCCTTCATATGGCGGTCGCGGCTCTTGGCCGACCGGCCGCCAAAGACGACGCCAATCAACCGCCGGCCGTGACGTTTGGCCGAGGCCACCAGATTGAAGCCGGATGCGCGGATATAGCCTGTCTTGATGCCGTCGACATCGGTGTTCGTTCTCAGCATGGCATTGTGATTGCGATAGGTGCGGCGCTTGTAGCGGAATTTTTCGGTGGCGAAATAGTGATAGAACTGCGGAAAGTCCCGGATCAGCCGCTGCGCCAAGATCGCCATGTCGCGGGCGGTCGATACTTGCCGCCGGTTCGGCAGTCCCGAAGCGTTGCGAAACCGCGTTCGGCGCATGCCGAGCTTTCGCGCTTTTTTCGTCATCAAGCGAGAGAATTTGATCTCAGTGCCGCCGATCGCCTCGGCCACGACGACGGCGACGTCGTTCGCCGATTTCGTGATCAATGCCAGGACCGCATCCTCGACGCGGATGCTCTGGCCACGCTTCAATCCCAGCTTCGAGGGCGCCATGCCGGCGGCCCGGCGCGAGACGGCGAGACGCTGGCGCAGTGACAACCGGCGCCTGTCGATCGCGTCGAACAGCATGTAAAGCGTCATCATTTTGGTCAAGGAGGCCGGGTAGCGGCGCCGGTCGGGGTTAGCCGCGTGCAGGACCTTGCCGGTCCTGGCATCCATGATGATCGAGGCGTAACGGGCGAACGCGTTGTTCTGGGTCGTGCCAAGGAATGCGAATATTGTCGCAATAATGACTAAGTTTATCTTAATGAAACGAGCCAGGTTCATTTTGCGTTTATTTGTATTTTCTAAGTTTCATTGGTTTCTTGCACTCGATTTTCTATTCTGGTTTTGCATATTACTGATTTGTTCGATTCCTGTCTACTGACTTTATCGCGCGTACAACAATGCGAATTGGAGGCCAAGTTACGTGACCCGGTTCGAAGCCCGTGGGTTTTGCCGGATGCTGCGATGCAAAGAATTTGCTGCAGCGCAACATTTTTCATTGACAGTTACGTCCAGGCGGCCCATATTCCTTCACATGCTGCACTGCAGCAATGAATTTCTGGCCGTGGCGATAGCGAAATTCGACGCGGCGTTAACGGAAGAGCCCAGGCTCTCCCATTGATGAAGTCAAGGAGCGATATCATGACGACCAAGAAGAATAGTGCGGCCGAGGCTGCGGCGAAGCAGGTGGAAGAGGCGGTCGAGAATGCGAGTGCCGCTTTCTTTCAGGGCTACGACGAAGCGACGGCGGTCAATAAGGAAAGCATCGAGGCATTCGCCAAGGCCGGCGAAGTCCTCACCAAGGGCGCCGAGGATGTCGGCAAGGCCTATTTCGACATCGCCCAGGCCTCCGCGGAAGCCGGGATCGAGGCTTCGAAGGCGCTGATGGCGGCGAAGTCGATCAAGGACGTGGTCGATATCCAGTCCGAATTCGCGCGCTCGAGCTTCGATAGCTTCGTGGCCGAGAGCACGCGTCTTTCCGAGATGAATACCAAGCTCGCGACCGCAGCGTTCGCCCCGTTGCAAGCGCAATTGAATGCGGCCTTCGAAAAAGGCTTCAAGTTTCCGACGCTCTAACTGGTAGCGTCGTTAAGGCCCGCGCCCGAGGCGCGGGAAAGCACGGCCCCGCGTACCCCCCCCTCCCCACGCGGGGCCCGTCGCTTTTTCCATCGTTCAGGGGAGGCGGCAATCGTATAGCAGGGTTTTGTTGATTCGGTGGATTCGCCGTTTGTGAGGCGCCATCGATGTGCTGTGCACATCCGTCACGACAAGCCCCACGGCGCGGAGCCGATCCCCATAATCCCAGCCGCAGACCCGCACGTGATAGGGATGCCCGAACGCGGCGAGCCGGGCCGCGGGCGCGGTGATCGCCGGATCCTCGTAGGTCGTTTCCCTTTCCCGATCGATCGGTACCAGGACGATCGCATGTCCTCCCGGCCGCAAAACGCGCGCGATTTCGGTCATCGCCCGCCGGTCGTCTTCGATATGTTCCAGGACATGGCTGCAGATGACGAGGTCGAACGCTCGATCGGCATAGGGAAGGTCGGTCAGGTCCACCTGGGCCTCCGCCGCATCGTCGAACCGATCGATCCCGAGATAGCGCACGCCCGGCTGTCCGGCGAGGGCGTTTCGAATGCAAGGTTCGGGCGCCACATGAAGAACGGCGCCGCGGCGGCGGCGCAACTCGAGCCGCTCAGTCATGTGCAGCCACATGAAGCGGTGCCGTTCCAAAGAGTGGCAACCGGGGCAGCGCGCGTTCGGCCGACCGCGCAATCCGAAGGGGAAGAAGCGGCGATACCAGCGGGTACAGATCGGACAATAAAACCGGGCGCCCGAGCGGCCGAGCCCCGCGCGGGCCTCGAAATGGGCATGGGTGCGATAGATATGTTCGACCGGGGTATTCTCGTCGCGGATTCGGTGTAGTTGGCGATGCAAATCGGTGAGCATGTCTAAAGTCCGAGGGGTTTCGCTAATTTCCGGTTTTGGCCAGGAATAAAAAATGCCGAAGTCAACTCTTTATCACGCGTGGCCAAATCCAATATTATAGTGTTACGTGGTTGGCAAACTTGGTTGACGGATGAGCGAGCGTAAAAACAACGACGATGACGGCAACACCGGCGTAATCGTAGAAACGAAGCCGAAGACCAAGAAGCCGTCGATGTACAAGGTTTTGATGCTGAACGACGACTATACGCCAATGGAGTTCGTCGTTCACGTGCTGGAGCGCATTTTTGCCATGGATCAGGAACAGGCGACACAGGTCATGATGCATGTTCATCGCCGGGGCGTGGGCATTTGCGGTGTTTTTCCTTATGAAGTGGCGGAAACAAAGGTAACTCAGGTGATGGATTTCGCACGCCAGCATCAGCATCCGCTTCAATGTACCCTCGAGAAGGATTGACATGTCGATGTTATCGCGAGGTCTCGAAAACAGCCTTCACCGCGCGCTTTCCTACGCGACGGAGCGCGGGCATGAATACGCTACGTTGGAGCATCTGCTGCTCTCCCTGACCGATGATCAGGATGGCGTCGCGGTCTTGCGGGCGTGCGGCGTCGACGTCGACAGATTGCAGAAGGACCTGATTAGCTATCTCGACAACGATCTGGAGATGTTGATCACCGATTCGCTCGACGACCCGAAGCCGACGGCCGGATTCCAGCGAGTGCTGCAGCGGGCCGCCATTCACGTTCAGTCCTCCGGGCGCGAGGAAGTTACCGGCGCCAACGTTCTCGTTGCGATGTTTTCCGAGCGCGAAAGTCATGCCGTTTTCTTCCTCCAGGAACAGGACATGACCCGTTTCGACGCGGTGAACTACATCAGCCACGGCATCGCCAAGGTGCCGGGCTACGGCGAAAGCCGGACCGTCGACGGCACCGAGGAGGATTTGCAGGCCGAGCAGGTCAACAAGGAAGGTACCGAGGCACTCGATGCCTATTGCGTGAACCTCAACAAGAAGGCCGAGGCGGGGAAGATAGATCCCCTGATCGGCCGCACGGACGAGGTCGAGCGGACGATCCAGATTCTTTGCCGGCGGACCAAGAATAACCCGCTTTACGTCGGCGACCCGGGCGTCGGCAAGACGGCGATCGCGGAAGGCTTGGCCCGGCGGATCGTGAATGGCGACGTTCCAGAGGTCCTGGAGGATGTCACGATCTATGCCCTCGACATGGGGGCCCTCTTGGCGGGGACGCGCTATCGCGGCGATTTCGAGGAACGCCTAAAGGCGGTCATTACCGAAATCGAGGCGATCGAGGGCGCCGTCATGTTCATCGACGAGATTCACACCGTGATCGGTGCTGGGGCGACCTCGGGCGGCGCGATGGATGCCTCGAACCTGTTGAAACCCGCCTTGCAGAGCGGGTCGCTTCGATGCGTCGGTTCGACGACCTACAAGGAATATCGCAATCACTTCGAGAAGGATCGCGCCTTGGTGCGGCGCTTCCAGAAGATCGATGTCAACGAGCCCTCGGTCGAGGATACGGTCAAGATCCTGCGGGGGTTGAAGCCCTATTACGAGGAGCATCACCGGGTCCGCTATACGGCGGAAGCGCTGCGCGCGGCCGTCGACCTATCCAATCGCTATATCGGCGACCGCAAGCTGCCGGACAAGGCGATCGACGTGATTGACGAGGTCGGCGCGTCACAGATGCTGGTGGCGCCCTCGAAGCGCAAGAAGACGATTGGCGTGCGTGATGTGGAAAACGTCATCGCGAAGATGGCGCGAATCCCGCCGAAACAGGTCTCGAAGGACGATAAGGCGGCGCTTTCAACCTTGGAGCGCGACCTGAAGATGGTCGTCTTCGGGCAGGATACGGCCATCGACTCGCTTGCCAGCGCGATCAAGCTCGCGCGTGCCGGGCTTCGCGAAACCGAAAAGCCGATCGGCAGTTATCTTTTCTCCGGCCCGACCGGCGTCGGCAAGACCGAGGTCGCGCGTCAGCTCGCACTCACGCTTGGGATCGAATTGGTCCGCTTCGATATGTCGGAATACATGGAACGTCACAGCGTCTCCCGTCTCATTGGCGCGCCGCCGGGTTACGTCGGGTTCGATCAGGGCGGCATGATGACCGATGCGATCGACCAGCACCCCCATGCGGTCCTGCTGCTGGACGAGATCGAAAAGGCGCATCCGGACGTCTTCAACGTCCTGCTGCAGATCATGGATTACGGGAAGTTAACCGACCACAACGGCAAGTCGGTCGATTTCCGCAATGTCATCTTGATCATGACCACGAATGCGGGTGCGTCGGATCTGGCGAAGCCGGCCATGGGATTCGCTCGCGACGTGCGGTTGGGCGAGGACGAGGAGGCGATCAATCGGTTGTTCACGCCGGAATTCCGCAATCGCCTCGACAAGACGATCACCTTCGCGAATCTCCCGCCGGAGGTCGTCGCCAAGGTCGTCGACAAGTTCATCATGCAGCTCGAGGAACAGCTGGCTGACCAGAGGGTCACCATCGCACTGACCGAGGAAGCCCATGCGTGGCTGGCGAAACGAGGTTACGATCCGAGTTTCGGCGCCCGTCCGCTCAGCCGTCTTATTCAAGACAAGGTCAAGCAGCCGCTTTCCGAGGAGCTTCTGTTCGGCAAGCTGGCCAAGGGTGGCGCGGTCACCATCGATGTGAAGGACAATGAACTGACCTTCGTCTTCGAGGCGGCGCCGCCGAAACCGCGCAAAAAGAAGAAAGACGACAGCGGAAAGAAGGCGCCGGAACTGGCCGAGTAATCGGAAATTCTAAAAGAAGGTGCGCGGCCCGGCGACCCGCTTATGACGGTGCCGCCAGAACGATCTGGTTCCGGCCCTTGTGTTTGGCCTCGTAGAGGGCCTGGTCGGCGGCCTCGGTGATGGCGGGGACGTCGTCGTAATCGGGAAACATCGCGATCCCACAGCTCATCGTGACGTTGAATTCGCGTTCGCCGGCGTAATGCGTGACCTCGGCGAAGGCCTCGCGCATTTTGTCGATGACCGTGACCGCATCCTCGACACTGATGTCCGGCAGTCCGATGGCGAATTCCTCGCCGCCATAGCGACCGATCAAATCGGTCATGCGGATACGCTGCTTCAGCAGGTTCGACATCGTCTTCAGGACCTGGTCGCCGATCGGGTGACCATAGGTATCGTTGACCGACTTGAAGTGATCGAGATCGATCAGCACGAAGGCGAGGTTCTTGTCGCTTCGGCGCATGCGCGAGATCTCGATGTTGAGATGTTCCTTCGTCGTCGTGTGGTTCAAGAGGCCGGTCAGGCTGTCGCGCAGCATTTGCGAACGGAGATGGCGAAAGCGCTCGGCGCGAATGCTCACAGCTGTGACGAGCCGCTCGGGGCTGATCGGTTTGGTCAGGAACTCATCCGCGCCGATCTTCATCAATTCCAGCTGAACGTCCTGGTTGGTTTCGGCCGACAGAAAGACGATGGGGATCGACAGGAATGCCGTTTCCTGACGGATCACCGCCGCCAATTCACGGCCTTCCACGTCCGGCATGTATTGATCCAGCAAGATCAGTTCGGGACGAAAATCGGACAACGCCTCGAGAACCCGCAACGGCTCGTTCAGGGCCTCGACCTCCATGCCCGCATGCATCAACACGGTCGAGAACAATTCGAGGAGCCGCTTGTCGTCGTCGATGATCATGACCCGGAACGGTTCGTCCTCCCGGGGCATGGTCAGGATGTCGAGGGCATCGACGAGATCAATTGGGCTGAAGGGGCGCACGAAAAAGGCCTTTGCGCCGACACGCACCGATTCAAGCCGGGTCTTCAGGTCGAAATCATCCGCGAGAAATACCGTCGGCGGCATCTCTCCGATCTCGTCGGCGAGACTGGTCACCGCCTCGATGGTCGAGTTGCCGTCGGATTCCAGATCGTGGTCGACCCGGACCAAGAGGACGGCGGGCGTGGTTTCGCTGATTCGTTCCCCGGCCTCGCCGACATTCAAGCATTTGTCGACATGATACCCAAACGGTGCGAGTTGACGCGTCAGATCAGCGGATTCCGCTACATTCCGGTCGACCAAGAGGATACGTCGTTCTGCCATTCGTTTGATTTTACATTGTAGGATACAGGTTCGAGGGAAAGATCGGCCGTAAGAATCTAATTTTTCTTTCCTACCATATTAATTATTCCCATCCTTGCGGAACGGGGTGATTTCCACAAGATCTTCCATCTCCAGGGCCTCTTCGTGGCGTTCTTCGGCGAGGAACCGGGCCACCGCGTCGCGAAAGCCGCGGTCGGGAATCCAGTGCGCACTCTGCGTTCGGACGGGTTCATAGCCGCGCTGCAACTTGTGCGGCCCTTGGGTTCCGGCCTCGACACGCTTCAACCCGTGCTCGATGGCGTATTCGATGGCGCTGTAATAGCAAACTTCGAAATGCAGGAACTTGTAGTCGGCGATACAGCCCCAATTGCGGCCGAAGAGCGCATCGCCGCCCTTGAAATTCAAGGCGCCGGCGATCGGCAGGCCGGCGGTTTCCGCCATGACCAGGACGACTTGGTCCGCCATGGTGTCGGACAAGAGGTCGAAGAATTTCCGGGTCAGATAGGGATAGCCCCATTTTCGGTCATAAGTGTCGTGATAGAAGCGATAGAACGTGTCCCAGGCGGTCCCGTCGAGGTCGTCTCCGGAGAGGCATTGGACGGAAATGCCGGATTCGGCGACCTTGCGACGCTCCCGTCGGATCGATTTTCGCTTGCGGCTGTTGAGGGTCGCGAGGAAGTCGTCAAAGGTCTCGAAACCTTTGTTTTGCCAGTGATATTGATGTCCATGCCGGATCAGGAACTCACGGTCTCCAAGATAGTCCGCATCCGCGGCGGACGCGAAGGTGACATGAAGGGATGAGAGGTCGTGTCGCCGGGTCCATTCCAGCATGCCGGCAACCAGCGCCGTGCGAACGGTCCCGGCCTCCGCATCCGGCCGGACCAACAGCCGAGGTCCGGTAACCGGCGTGAAAGGCACCGAAGCCTGCAATTTCGGATAGTACTCTCCGCCCGCCCGCTCATAGGCATTCGCCCAGCCGTAATCGAAGACGTATTCCCCCATCGAATGGCTCTTGAAATACATTGGCACTGCGCCCTCGATGCGGCCGTTTTCGTCCTCGACGATTAGGTGCTGGGGTTGCCAACCGCTTTCGGCGCGAACGGACCCGCTCGCCTCCAGGGCGTGCAGAAAGGCGTGACTGACGAATGGATTCCCGTCCGGTGCCCGAACGCCGGCACAGGCGTCCCATTCCTCGGCATTGGCGTCGCTGATATTCGCAAGAACTTTTACGGTGATCGCGTCGCGTCCGTCGGGCATGGCTTCTTGGTCAGTGGGTCAGGGGCCAGATCAACGAGATTGATCCGCCCGCGCGGCCAAGGCAAGGGAAAAGGCGCGCGGTGACCGGAGCGCAACTTGCGTGAAGACTTGACCCGAAGGGGCCTCCGGACAAACTGAATTCTAACCGGGGAACCGTCGCGGGGGTCGCGTTGCGGAGGATCGGAGGGATATCTTATGGAATACACATGCATTTCCGCGGATTGCCACGTTGACCTGATTTGGTTGCCGCCGGACCTCTTCACGTCGAACACGTCCGGTCAGATGCGCGACCGCATGCCCTATGTCGACGAAAACGCCGAGGGCGGCCCGCGCTGGGTGAGCCGCAAGGGCGCCGATTTCGGGCTCGTCAACGGCATGGGGTCGGCCGGAAGAGCGTACGTTCCGGGAGCCATCCATCGCTCGGACCGAATGGCCGCGGAAGGGCTTTACGAGGACGGCAATAAGGGAATTCGCCGTCTGACCGATCCCGACCTGCGGATCAAGGACCAGGACCGCGACGGTATCCAGGCTGAGGTTCTGTTCGGCGTCCTCGGCGCCGCGCAGCGCCTGCAGGATCCCGAGGCAGAGGCCGAGTTGATGCGGATCTATAACGAATGGCTGGCCGAGTTCTGCGCCGCCTATCCGGAACGTTTGGCCGGTCTGGCCGCGATTCCGAGTCATCGGATCGACGCCGCCGTCGCCGAAATCGAACGCGTCGCCGCGCGCGGCGGCATGCGTGGTATCGAGATCGCCAATACCTACGACCTCATGCCGCTGTTCCATCCCGATTGGGACCCGGTCTGGGCGGCCGCGAACGAGGCCGGACTGCCGGTCCATTTTCATACCATCGGCACCCGGATGCCCGACTGGACACAATTCGAGCCGTTGCAGCAGCGCCAGGCGTTCGCCGTCTATCTCACCAGCTTCCAGCTCGCCATGTCGCGGATTCTGATGGAAATCGTCTATGGCGGCGTGCTGGAAACCTATCCCGACATGAAGGTCGTGATCGCGGAGTCGGGAATCGGCTGGATCCCCTATATTCTCGACCACATGGACTTGGAGTGGGAGGAGCAGTTCAAGGACCTGACCCTGACGATGAAACCGTCCGAGTATTGGTACCGTCAGTGCTACGCCACCTATCAGTCGGACAAGGTCGGGACCCGTCTGCTCGATATGCTTGGCGAGGACAATATCATGTGGGGCTCGGATTTTCCGCATCCGGACGGGGTCTGGCCCGATTCGCAAGCGTTCATCGAGGCCGAACTGGGTCACGTCTCGCCTGAAACGCGTCATAAGGTGATCTGCAAGAACGCCATGGATCTTTATGGATTTGGCGCGAATTGACGGGACGCAGGCGAAAAGGGTGCGTCGGTAACCCGGGAGTGTCATCCTAGGGGGATGATGTCGGCCCAAGAGACGACTGGGCCGGCGGCGCGCCACCGCCGGCTGCTGAATTTTCTCCAATCCGCCGTGCTTCTGGCTGGGATGGCGGGGCTGGTTGCGGGCTCGGCCTGGATCATCGCCGGGGTTGACGGGATATTCTGGGCGGCCATGGGCCTCATCCTTGGACTGGCGCTCGGTCCTCGATTGTCGCCGCGCCTCCTCATGCGGTTTGCCGGAGCCCGGCCGATCAGCCCCTACGAATTGCCGGTGATCCACCGGGCGCTCGACGCGGTCTGCGGCCGGGCCGGTCTCGCGCGGACGCCGAACCTGTACTACCTCCCGTCACCGGCCTTGAACGCCTTTGCCATGGGGCGGACCGGCAATGCCGCGATCGCGATCACCGACGGGATGCTCCGCCTGCTGTCCGCGCGCGAACTGCTGGGCGTTCTGGCCCACGAGGTGAGCCACATCCGCAATCACGATCTTTGGGTCATGCAGTTGGCCGACGCATTGAGCCAGTTGACCCGCCTGATGTCCTTTGCCGGCATCGCCATCGCGGTCGTCGCCGCACCGCTTTTCCTGATGAAACAGGCATCGTTTCCTTGGGGTCTAGTACTGATCCTGCTGGTCGCGCCCGGGATCGGCGTTCTGCTGCAGATGGGTTTGTCCCGCACCCGGGAATACGATGCCGACCAGGATGCCGCGGAATTGACCGGCGACCCGGACGCTTTGGCCGGGGCCTTGCGGAAGATAGACGGGATGCGGCAGCGCTCGCTCGCCGACATTTTCTTCGGCCACCGGCGGCAGCGCTCGCTTCTCCGTAGCCATCCGCCGACCGACGAGCGGGTCGCGCGCCTGCGAAATTCCCATTTGCCTGGGGTCGCGCCGATACAGGTCCGGGAACGGTTGACGCGCCCGCTTCCCGGGCACTTTCGTCCGGCCGAGCGCCGGATCTTCAGGTGGCGGCCCCGAGGGAACCGTTAATCGGAAATTTCGATCACCGCGTCGACTTCGACCGCGACGCCAAGGGGGAGGGACCCCGCGCCCACCGCGAAGCGCGCGTGGCGCCCTGCATCGCCGAAAATCTCGACCAGCAGGTCGGAGGCGCCGTTGATGACCTTGGGATGATCGCCGAAATCGGGTGTCGCGTTGACGAAGCCGCCGACCTTTAGGAACCGGCCGACGCGATCTAGATCGCCACCGAGCGCCGCTTTTGCCTGTGCGATGATGTTGAGCGCGCAGAGACGGGCGGCACCTTGCGCGTCCTCGACCGACATCGTCTCCCCGACCTTGCCGCGGTATTTCAACTCGCCGTTCCAGAACGGGACTTGCCCCGCCACCCAAATCTGATTGCCGCTGACGACATAGGGCACGTAATTCGCAGCGGGTGCCGCGGCATTCGGCAATTCGATGTTCAACTCGGCGAGGCGAGCCTCGATTCGTCCGGCCATTGTCGGCTTCCCTTTTCATGATCCGATTTGGTGGCCGAGACTCAAACAGCCGTGCCGCCCGGTCAACTAAAAAAAGTGGGGAGGGAATTGCTCCCTCCCCGAGTCACAGGGAGCACTATGCCAAGGTAGGGCCTATGTCACGAACACCCGCTGGTGGCGCCACAAGTGACGCATTTCATGCAGGTGCCGTTGCGCACGAGAGTGAAGTTGCCGCAATCGCCGCAAGCGTCGCCCTCGTACCCTTTGGCCCTGGCTTCTCGAATCTGATCGAGTCGAGACTCGACCTGTTCGACCACCGAGGCCTGGACCGCAACGGCCGAAACCGCCGCGGCACCGTCAACAGCCACCTGGCCCTGAGTGTCAGTGGCTGCCGAATCCGAAGAAAGTTTTCCGTTGGCGCGTTCGCCGCCGCCGGAGAAGACCAGTAATTTGGAGGAGCGCACGAACCCGGTGCTGGCAACCCGCTGAATCGCCGCGATGGTTTCGGCCGCCCCGTTGTTGCGTTCGTCGCCTTCGCGAACGCCTTGTCCGATCGTGTCCGGAAGCATGTCGCCGGGCTGCGCATGGGCAAGATCCTCGCGCCCGAGATAGCTGATCGCGACTTCCCTGAAGATGTAGTCGAGCACCGATGTCGCCATCTTGATCGTCTCGTTGCCGTCGACGACGCCGGAGGGCTCGAACCGGGTGAAGGTAAAGGCATCGACGAATTCCTCGAGTGGCACGCCGTATTGCAGACCGATCGAGATCGCGATCGCGAAGTTGTTCATCAGGCTGCGGAAGGCGGCGCCCTCCTTGTGCATGTCGATGAAGATCTCGCCGAGCCGTCCGTCCTCGTATTCGCCGGTGCGGAGGTAGACCTTGTGGCCGCCGACGATGGCTTTTTGGGTATAGCCTTTCCGGCGGGTGGGCAGACGATGGCGTTCCGTGACCTGTTCGATCACGCGTTCGACGATTTTTTCGGCCATCATCGGTACCGCCGCGGCCTTCGGCGCCTCGGCGATTTCCTCGATCAGGTCGTCATCGTCCAGGATGGCGGCATGGAGGGGTTGGCTGAGCTTGGAGCCGTCTCGATAGAGGGCATTCGCCTTCAGGCCCAGACGCCAGGACAACAGATAGGCGGATTTGCAATCTTCGACCGTGGCCTTGTTCGGCATGTTGATGGTTTTCGAAATGGCCCCCGTGATGAAGGGTTGGGCCGCCGCGAGCATGCGAATATGGCTGTCGACGGAAAGATAGCGCTTGCCGATCCGGCCACACGGATTGGCGCAATCGAAGACCGGCAGATGCTCATCCTTCAAGTGGGGCGCGCCCTCAAGGGTCATCGCGCCGCAACAATAGGCGTTCGATTCCTCGACTTGCGCCTTGCTGAAGCCAAGCGCGGCCAGCATGTCGAAACCAAGGTCGTCCAGTTCCGTATCGCCAAAGCCAAGTTTTTCGCGACAGAACTCCTCGCCCAGCGTCCATTTGTTGAAGGCGAACTTGATATCGAAACTGCTTGCAAGCGCGCTCTCCAACTTCTCCAGCGCGTCGTCGTCGAATCCTATTCCCTTCAATACGGCATGGTTGACGCCGGGGGCTTCGCGTAGGTTTCCGTGGCCAAGCGCGTAGCCGATAATCTCCGCGATCTGCTCTTCGCCGTAGCCAAGGTGGCGAAGCGCCAACGGAACCGTCCGGTTGATGATCTTGAAATAGCCGCCCCCGGCCAGCTTCTTGAATTTCACCAATGCGAAATCGGGCTCGATCCCGGTGGTGTCGCAATCCATCACCAGGCCGATCGTGCCGGTCGGCGCCACGACGGTGGTTTGTGCATTGCGGAACCCATGCCGCTCGCCGAGCGAAAGTGCCCTATCCCAGGCCTTCGTGGCGGCCGAAACGAGATTCGCTTGCGGGCAAGCCGCGTGGTCGAGCGGCACCGGAATTATGGAAAGCCCCTCATAACCGCCTTCTTCGCCATGCGCGGCGCGGCGGTGATTGGCGATCACGCGAAGCATCGGTTCGCGGTTCCTTGCAAAGCTCGGAAAGGCCCCCATTTCCGCCGCCATCTCCGCTGAGGTCGCGTAGGTAATACCCGTCATCAATGCGGTCAGGGCGCCGCAAAGCGCGCGGCCCTCGTCGCTGTCATAGGAGAGGCCGACGGCCATGAGAAGCCCGCCAATGTTCGCGTATCCAAGACCTAACGTTCTATAATCATATGACAATTGTGCAATCTGGCGTGATGGGAACTGCGCCATGAGCACCGAAATTTCGAGCGCGACCGTCCAAAAGCGAACCGCATGCTCGAACGCTTGGACGTCGATCCTGCCGTCCTCGCCCTGATAGGACATCAGGTTCAGCGAGGCGAGGTTGCAGGCCGTGTCGTCCAGGAACATGTATTCCGAGCACGGGTTGGACGCGTTGATCCGCCCGCTGTTGGCGCAGGTATGCCATTCGTTGATGGTGGTGTCGAACTGCAGCCCGGGATCGGCGCAGGACCAGGCCGCATAGCCGATCTGGTCCCACAGGTCGCGCGCCGGAATTTCCTTGGCGGTCACGCCGTCGGTTCGCTGGATCAGCGACCAAGGTGCGTCTTTCTCGATCGCGTCGATGAAGTCATTGGTGACCCGGACGGAGTTGTTCGAATTTTGCCCCGAGACCGTGTAGTAGGCGTCCGAATCCCAATCCGTGTCATAGGTCTTGAATTCGATCGCGTCGTGTCCCTGACGGGCGAACTGGATGGCGCGCTGGACGTAATTCTCCGGCACCGCCGCTTCGCGGGCCGCGATGATCGCTTTCTTCAAATCGACGTTTTTCTTCGGCTCGAACCGGTCGTCGTCCTCGCCGTCGCCGCAGGCCGCCATGATCCGGTTGAGATGCGTCTCGCACATCTTCGAGCCGGAGACGAGGGCCGCGACCTTTTGTTCCTCGACGACCTTCCAATTGATGTACTGCTCGATGTCGGGGTGGTCGATATCGACGACGACCATCTTGGCCGCGCGCCGCGTCGTGCCGCCGGATTTGATGGCCCCCGCGGCGCGGTCGCCGATCTTCAGAAAACTCATCAGGCCCGACGAACGCCCGCCGCCCGACAACGGCTCGTCGCCGCCGCGAATGGCCGAAAAGTTGGTCCCGGTCCCGGAGCCGTACTTGAACAAGCGCGCTTCGCGCACCCAGAGATCCATGATGCCGTTCTCGTTGACGAGATCGTCATCGACCGACTGGATGAAACAGGCATGCGGCTGCGGATGCTCATAGGCGGAATCGGAACTCGTCAACTCGCCCGTCCGATAGTCGACGTAATGATGTCCCTGGCCGGGGCCGTCGATACCGTAGGCCCAATGCAAGCCGGTATTGAACCACTGGGGCGAATTCGGGGCCGCCATTTGGTTCCCAAGCATATAGCGCATTTCGTCGTAATAGACGCGCGCGTCTTCCTCGGTATCGAAATAGCCGCCCTTCCAGCCCCAATAGGTCCAGGTGCCGACGAGACGGTTGAGCACTTGTTTGATGCTGGTCTCGCCGCCGAACCGCTCGGACTTCGGCAGGTCTGCCAGTGCCGCGTCGTCGGGCTCGCCGCGCCACAGCCATTCCGGAACATCCGATTCCTCGACCTTGCGAAGGCGCGCCGGCACGCCCGCCTTGCGGAAATATTTCTGCGCCAACACATCGCAGGCGACCTGGCTCCAACCCTCCGGAACCTCGATATCCTTGGCTTGAAAGACCAGCGAGCCGTCCGGATCGCGAATTTCACTGTCGGTCAGGCGGTAGGTCATCTCGACATATGCCGACGACTCGCCGTTCGTAAAGAGACGCGTAAAGCGCATTCGAAACACCTCCCCAGACCAACTCGGCCCACTCGGTGGCCCGGCCGAGGGCTCCACTCGAATTGCGGATGCCCTCATTCAGAAACGAAACCCCTGCACGCCGTTTTCGGCGCGACGCCCACCGAATTCGGATGATTTCCCCAATCCGTTCTATATCCAGTAGGTGATTTGATCCTACCCACAATTTCTTGTGTTGTGCAATATATTTTGTGGGTCGCGATGTTTTTTTTAGTAGATATTGTGGCGCCAGTAATAAAAAACGGCCGAATGCAAGGGAAAAATAAGGATTCGTCGCCTGAACTTTTAAGAATTCGATGAAGTAGGCGTGTAATTCCCGTCCGACCGCCGCTCTGGACGCGTGCCGCGTCGGGTGCCATATTGCCGGGGTTCGTCAGCGATAGAGGTCTCTCGACGCATGGCCAATGCGATCACGAATGTACTGACTTGGCTCCGGGGCGAGTTCGTCGCCACCGACGGGGACGGCAATCAATATTATCAGGAGCGCCGCATACCGAGCGGCCGCCGCCGCCGCCGCTGGGTGATCTATAAAGTCGAGGACGAGGCGAGCCGCGTGCCGCCGGATTGGCATGCTTGGCTGCATTACACGGTGGACGACCATCCGGTTCCGGGCGGAACGGAGACCAAACCCTGGCAGAAGGAACATCTTCGCAATTTGACCGGTACGGCGGAAGCCTATCGGCCGCCGGGCCATACGCTCGAGGGCGGCCGGCGCGCGACCGCGACCGGTGACTACGAACCCTGGACGCCGAACTGAGGAGACGCGGTTCGTGACCGTCGAGACCCGGAACATACTGGTCGGCGCGGTTGCCTTTCTGATCGGCGCGGTTTTCCTCGTCTGGTCGTCGCGCGGCGGTCCGGAGGCAGAAATCCGGGGCTATGAAATCAAGGCGCTATACCAATCGATCGACGGGGTGACGATCGGCACCGATGTCAATCTGGTCGGCCTGAAGGTCGGCTCGGTCGTTGGCATCGACTTCGTGCCGGAAGGCCACCAGGCGCAGTTGACGTTCCGGATCGATTCGAACATAGAGCTTCCCGTGGACAGCGTCGCGATGATCGTGAGCGCCAGCATGCTCGGCGGCAAGTACATCAAGCTCGAGCCCGGCGGCGAAGAGGACATGCTGCAAAACGGCGATTTCCTCGAATACGTCCAGGACGCCATAATCTTCGAGGAATTGCTGCAGAAGATCGTGCTCGACGCCGAGGCCAAGCGGAAGAGGAAGAACGCGGGCATCGTCAAGATGAAGAAACAGGTATCCGAACCGAAACCGGCTAAAAGTCCATTTGGAAGTCTGCTGAAATGAAGCGAAACGTGATCGAGACGGTACTGGGTGGGGTCGTGCTGGTAATCGCGGGCCTTTTTTTGGTGTTCGCGTATCTGGGAAGCGATGTTCGGCCGGTAAAGGGCTATAAACTGATCGCCAAATTCAACGCGATCGACGGTTTGACGGTCGGTAGCGACGTCCGGATCGGCGGGGTGAAGATCGGCAGCGTGGTCGACCAGCGGATCGACACGAAGGACTACCGGGCGGTCGTGACCCTGACGATCCTGCCATCGGTAAAACTGCCGACCGACACGGTGGCACGGATCACGAGCAACGGCTTGCTGGGGAGCAAATACGTGAAGCTCGAACCGGGCGGCGAGACCGCCGCGATCGCCGCCGAGAGCGAAATCAAGAATACTAAGGACGTCATCTCGCTCGAGGAAATGCTCGGCAAGATCATCTTTCTCGTGACCGATGAGAAGCCGGGCAGTTAGCCCCGGCCGGCCTCGGCTCTGGACATCGGGGGCGCGGCTCCCAAGATTCCCGGCATGACGGTATTTTTCCGCCTCTTCGCGTTGTCGATTTGCCTTGCGGTGATCCTGCCTGGCGCCGTCTTGGCGATCGAGGGCGAGTTCGCGGTCTTGCAGGGGCTCGACAAGGTGACGGCGCGGGTCTCGACCTTCGAGGCGGCAATCGGCAAACCCATCCGCTTCGGCTCGTTGTACATCATTGTCCGCCGCTGCGTTCGCACCCCGCCCGAGGAGCCGCCCGAATCGACGGTCTATCTCGATATTTCAGAGGTTCGGCAGGGCGAGCGGGCGGTCGACCTGTTTCATGGCTGGATGTTTGCCTCTAGCCCCGGCCTGAATGCGCTGGAGCATCCTGTCTATGATGTCTGGGTGCTCGAATGCAAACGCCGCGAGGCCTCCTCTCCGGGATAGACGACCGCGATAGGTCTTCCCTCAACGGGCGAGGATGGCCTCAAGCGTAGCCTCGTCGTGCGGCCGATCGAAGTCCGCGTCGACCTTCAGGGCTTCCGCCAAGAGCATGCGGTATTCGCTCCGCGGCAGGTCGATGGCCCCGAATTGGCTCAAATGCTTGGTGATGAACTGAGTGTCGACGAGGCAAAAGCCGCTGGCGACGAGATGAGCCATCAGATGAACGAGCGCTACTTTGCTGGCGTCGTTCTCGCGGCTGAACATGCTCTCGCCGAAGAAGACGCCCTTGAGCGAGATGCCGTAGAGCCCGCCGACCAGTTCGCCTTCCCGCCAGCACTCGACGCTATGGCAGTCGCCCTTGTAGTGCAGCGAGGTATAGAGCTCGATGATGCGGTCGTTGATCCAGGTTCGTGGGCGGCTGTCGGTCGACGCGGCGCAACCCTCGATGACGCCTTCGAAATTCCGGTTGAAGGTGATATCGAAGCGATTGGCGCGGATGGTTCGGCGGAGCCGCCGCGGCACGTGAAAGCCGTCCATCGGAATGATCCCGCGCATCCTTGGGTCGACCCAGACGAGTTCCGGATCGTCGCGGTCTTCCGCCATCGGAAACACGCCAATGGCATAGGCGCGCAACAGCATGTCGGGCGTGAGTTCGGGCATTTCCATGAGCGCTCTATCCCGGTCTACTTCTCCGCTTGCCCCTCGGCGTTTTCAGCCATCCAGTCTTCCAGCCAATGAATATCATAGTCGCCGTTAATAAATCGTTGCGCCGCGATCAAACGTTGGTGAAGTGCGACGGTGGTTTCGATCCCGCCGATGACATATTCCTCCAACGCCCGGCGCAGGCGCAAGAGACACTCATTCCGGTTGGCGCCGTGGACGATCAGTTTGGAGACGAGGCTGTCATAATAGGGCGGCACGGAATAGCCGGAGTAGAGCGCCGAGTCGACGCGAACGCCCAACCCGCCAGGCGCGTGATAGTCCGTGACCTGGCCCGGCGTCGGAAGAAACGTCTCGGGATGCTCCGCGTTGATCCGGCATTCGATTGCGTGGCCATTATAGGTCATGTCCGATTGGGTCAGTTCCAGCATGCCGCCGGCCGCGATCTTCAGCTGTTCGCGAACCAGATCGATACCGCAGATCATCTCGCTGATCGGATGCTCGACCTGAAGGCGGGTGTTCATCTCGATGAAATAGAAAGCGTCGTTCTCGTAAAGGAATTCGATGGTCCCAGCGCTGCGATAAGCGATTTTGGAGAGCGCGTCGGTCACTTTTCCGCCGATCGCATCGCGCATGCCGGGGTCGAGGGCGGGCGAGGGCGCTTCCTCCAACACCTTCTGGTGACGCCGCTGCAACGAGCAATCGCGCTCGCCGAAATGGACCACGGCGCCCGCACCATCGCCGAGCACCTGGATTTCGATATGACGGGGGGCGGCGAGAAATTTCTCGAGATAAACCGCGTCGTTGCCGAAATTCGCCTTGGCTTCCCGCCGGCAGATATTCAGCGTCTCGGCGAGTCCCTCCGCGCTTTCCGCGACCTTCATGCCCTTGCCGCCGCCGCCGGCGGCCGCCTTGACCAAAACCGGAAAGCCGATATCCGCGGCGACTCGCGCCGCCTCGGAATCGGACACCACGCCGCCGTCGGACCCCGGGACAACCGGCAGACCAAGCTCCGCCGCCAGCCGCTTTGCCTCGATCTTGTCGCCCATCTGGCGGATATGCTCGGACGAGGGGCCGACGAAGACGAAGCCATGCTCCTCGACCATCTCCGCGAAATTCGCATTCTCCGAGAGAAAGCCGACACCGGGGTGAATGGCGTCGACGCCGGTGAGGGTGGCCGCGGTCAGGATGGCGGGGATATTGAGATAACTGTCGCGGGACGGCGGCGGGCCGATACAGACGGACTCGTCGGCGAGCCGCACATGCATCGCTTCCGCATCCGCGGTCGAGTGAACGGCCACCGTCTGAATTCCCATTTCCCGGCAAGCGCGATGGATGCGGAGCGCGATTTCACCCCGATTGGCGATGAGGACCTTCTCGAACAAGACGGCCTACATCAGTACGACGAGCGTGTCGCCGTATTCGACGGGTTGCGAATCCTCGACCAGGACCGCCTTCACCGTTCCCGCCCGGGGGGCCGTTATCGGGTTCATGACCTTCATGGCTTCGACGATCATCAAGGTCTGGCCCTCGAGCACCGTGTCGCCAACCTTGACGAAGGGCGGGTCGCCCGGCTGCGGCGAGAGATAGGCCGTCCCGACCATCGGCGAAGGGACGGCCTCGCCGTCCATTGGCGGATCCGCGGCCTCCGCGGCTTCGGTTGGCGCGACCGCCGCGTTGACCGGCAGCGGCGCAGAAACCACGGTGCCGCCGACGCCTCGCGCGACCCGAACGCCGCGGCCGTTTTCGGTGATTTCGATCTCCGTCAGACCGGTTTCGTCGAGCAGTGCCGCCAGCTCGCGAATAAGATCGCCGTCGATTTTGAACTTGCTCATGCCGTGCCCCGCTGTCGGCCCAACATCCGCGCCAAGGCATCGAGGGCGAAGAGGTAGCTGTCGCTCCCCAAGCCGCAAATGACCCCGCTCGCCACCCTGGAGATATAGGAATGATGGCGGAAGGCCTCGCGCGCGTATACGTTCGAGAGGTGAACCTCGATGATCGGGCATTCGACCAGGGATAGCGCGTCGAGGAGCGCCACGGAGGTGTGCGTGTAGGCGGCCGCGTTGATGGCGATGCCGTCGACATTTTCGCGTGCGTTTTGGATCCAGGTCACCAACTCGCCCTCGACATTGGATTGCCGGAAGTCGATATCGAGTTCCAGCGCCGATGCCCGCTCGCGGCAGGCGGCCTCGATGTCGGTCAGGGTCTCCCGGCCATAGATCTCGGGCTGGCGTACCCCCAGCATGTTGAGGTTCGGCCCGTTGAGGATCAGGATCTTGGGTCGCTCGGCCACCGCTCGTCTCGCTGCTATTGCCGCCGTCTCGGGCGGCGGATCACAACCGCTTTACCCCAGGAGGTGGGGCGAGCGCAATGCCGGTTCGCGGCAACACGCTTGCTCCGGGTCGCGAATCCCGGTAGCCCTCGAAGGATGGGGGAAAGTCTGGATGGAAGTGATGGATGAGGTGAGGATCGCTCCCCACGGGTCCTGGGAGTCGCCGATAACGGCCGCGGAGATCGTCGAGGGCAGTATCCGTCTCGGTCAGATCGCGATTGACGGCGAAGCACTTTACTGGAGCGAACTAAGACCGGCCGAGCAGGGCCGGACCACGATCATGCGCCGCGGTCCGGAAGGTGTCGCCGAGGAGGTATTGCCGGCACCCTTCAACGCGCGAAGCCGGGTCCATGAATATGGCGGCGGGGCCTTCTGTGTCGGCGCCGACGAGGTCTGGTTCTCGAATGACGCAGATCAACGCATCCACCGCTTGATCGCGGGCGAGACACCGCGTCCCGTGACCCCGGAGGGGAGCAATCGCTACGCCGATCTGGTCCTGGATCCGGCGCGGCCGCGCTGTGTCGCCGTGCGGGAGAGCCATGACGTCGGTGACGAACCCGTCAACGAATTGGTCGCCGTCGGTTTCGACGGCTCGATCGAGGTTCTGGCAGCGGGTGCAGATTTTTATGCGTCGCCCCGGTTCTCGCCCGATGGCGATCAATTCGCCTGGATTGAATGGAACCACCCGAACATGCCATGGGATGGGACCACCCTTCAGCGGGCGCGGGTCGACGGCGCCGGCGGGCTCGGCGATGTCGACGCGGTTGCGGGCGGTCCGGATGTCGCCGTCTTCCAGCCCGAATTCGACCCTTCGGGGAATCTTTATTTTTCCGCCGATCTGGATGGCTGGTGGAACCTCTATTGTTGCGTTGACGATGGAGCACCCGTTTCCGTTCATGCGGTAATGGCGGAGTTCGGGCTACCGCATTGGGTGTTCGGCATGCGGTGCTACGATTTCAGCAGTCCCGGTCAGATCGTCGCGGCCTTCATCGTCGACGGCATATCGAAATTGGCCGAGATCGATCTCGACAACCGCGCCATGCGAACCATCCCGGTACCGCATATCGACATCTCGGGGCTGCGAGCCCAAGCCGGCCGCGCCTATTACATCGGCGCCTCGGTGCGGGCACCTGCCGCCGTCGTCTCGGTCGAATTGGACAGCGGCCAGGTCGAGGTGATTCGTCCGTCGGCCGATCTCGCGATCGAACCGGGCACGGTTTCCGTCGGCCAACCGGTGGAGTTCGAGACCGCGGAAGGGGCCAAGGCACACGGTTTTTACTATCCGCCCGTCAATGCCCGCCATGCCGGGCCGGCGGGAGAATTGCCGCCCCTGATCGTCATGAGTCACGGCGGGCCCACCGGGCAGACGAGCTGTTCCTACGATCTGAAGACGCAATTTTGGACAAGTCGGGGATTTGCCATTCTCGATGTGAACTATCGCGGCAGTACGGGCTTTGGCCGCGACTATCGCCGGCTGCTCGACGGCGGATGGGGCGTCGTCGACGTGGAGGATTGCGTCCATGGCGCCCGGATGCTGGTCCTGCAAGGTTTGGTCGACGGCGACCGCATGGCGATTACCGGCGGGAGCGCCGGGGGCTACACCACTCTCTGCGCGCTGACCTTCTTCGACGTTTTCAAGGCGGGGGCAAGTCACTACGGCATCGGCGATCTGGAAGCCCTGGCGCGCGACACGCACAAATTCGAGTCGCGGTATTTGGACCGGCTTGTCGGGGCCTGGCCGGCCGAGGCCAAGCTCTACCGGTCGCGCTCGCCGATCCACCATACCGACAGGCTCTCCTGTCCGGTCATTTTCTTTCAGGGGCTCGACGACAAGGTGGTGCCGCCGAACCAGGCGGAGGCAATGATCGCCGCGTTGAGGGAGAAGGGCATTCCGGTTGCCTATGTGCCGTTTACCGGCGAGGGGCACGGGTTTCGCCGCGCCGCCAATATCAAGCGCGCGCTGGAAGGGGAGCTCTATTTCTATGGTCGCGTTTTCGGTTTCGACCCCGCCGACGATCTGGCGCCGGTGGAGATAGAGAACATGGACCCGTAGGGCTCGTTCACTTCTTCCCGGCCGGCACCGCGCGGCAATAGGTCTTGCGGCGCATCAGCGTTTGGCAGAGTTTGCGCGCCAATTTGTAATCCTTTATCGGCCCCGCATAGACCCGGTAGAACAGCCCTTTCTTACCGAGATCGACCTGCGTGAAGGTCGGCGTGAACTTGCCGAGATGGTCCGATTCCTTGCGCACGAGCCGCTTCCAGCTGCGTTCCGCGTTCGCCTTTACCTTGAACGATAGAACATGAACCCGGGCGGACGGAGCCGGGGCGGCTTTGGCTTTGATGCTCGGCGATGGCCGGCCGGCGCGCGCCATCGCGGCTTTCCGGGAAGGCTTGATGTCGGGCATTTTCGCCATCCGCTGCTTTGGTTTGGGGGATTTAGGCATTGCCTTTTTCGCCGGCTTCCTGGTCAAGGGTATCGGAGATTTCGAAATTTTCGAAGCGACCCTCTTCGGCGGCTTCGGCGGCGTGGTTTTCATTTTCGCGGTCTTGGGCGGGACGGGTTTCGCGGGCAATGTCTCCCGGGAAACCGCCTTTGTCGGTGCCTTCTTCGGCTTCGCTTCCATGACCGGCTTCGGGGCGGGTTTTTCCGCCGAGGTATCGGCTTTTCGCGCCACATCCTCGCGCCGGCCGGCCTCCTGGAAGGTCAAGGTGACGACGAATTCCTTCGGCAGGGTGCGCCCGGTGCCGCTGGATTGATCAAGCAGATAGCCAATGCCGAGGGATCCAATGTTTGCCGGCGACCACGGATCGTAGGTCAGCTCCATAATCCGTTCGCCGACATAGCCGATCTTGCGGCAATCTACCTGGACCGGCGCGGAGGCGAGGGGAACGATCAGAGTGGCGGGCGACTTGACCTTGCGATTGTAATGTTGGCCTTTCAGCGTGCAATCGGCGTCGATCGGTTCCGTGGCCAGTTTCACCGTGCCGTATCCCACGGGCGCCTCCGGCGTTCCGCAACCCGAGAGCAACCCCGCCGTCAAAAACGAAGCGATAATGACGTTGGCGCGCATTCCGTCCACGTCCTTCCGATCGTCAGCGGCCAGCGAAGACAGGTTTCGTCTTTTCGACGAAGGCACGTCTCCCGGCCTGAAAGTCCTCCGTATCATAGCAATCGAAGCCCTCGTCCAGTTCTGCCGCGCTGAGCGGTGTCGGATCGAGCAGGCGGTAAATGAATTTCTTGTGCCAACGCGCCGAGAGCGGCGCGCCCTCGGCGATCTTCCGGGCGGTCTCAAGGGCAGCGGCGGCGACCTCGCCATCGGGAACGACGCGGTTGACCAAGCCCATCCGAAGGGCGTCCGCGACCGGGAATACATCGCCCATCAGCAGAATTTCGAGGGCGACGTTGGCGCCGAATTTCTCGACCAGCGGGCGCATCTCCTCATGCGCCTCCACGAGTCCGAGGCGCTTTACCGGCACGCCGAACTTGCTCGATTCGCCGCAGATCCGAATATCGCAACACGAGGCGACGCCAAGCCCGCCGCCGACACAGAGTCCGTCGATCTGTGCGATGACCGGATGCCGGCAATCGATCACGGCGGAGAACCCGTAGGTCGTGACCTTGCCGTATTCGAGCGCCGAAACCTTGTCCCGCCGGGTCGTCTCGAACTCCTTGATGTCGGCGCCGGCACTGAACGCACGCCCGCCCGCACCTCTGACGATGACGCAACGGAGTGCCGTATCCCCGTCGCATTCGCCCATCAAATCGCCGAGGCCGCGCCACATCGCCTCGCCCATCGCGTTCAGCCGGTCCGGCTGGTTCAAGGTGATCGTGGCGATCGGCCCGTCCTTCTCGAGATAGATTTGTTCGCTCATGGTCTGTTTCTCTCTTCGCCGGAGTTCGGCTCAACGCACCAATATGTTCTGTGCCATCTCCACGGTTCCCTTGGCGTCCGGGCGCGGCGGTATCTTGATGCCCTTCACGCAGGCCGGTCGATCATACATCGTCTGAATCCATCGCTGCAGATTGTCCAGACCGTCGATCTGGACGCCGCTCCATTTGTAGCCGCGGACCCATGGCCAGGTCGCGATATCGGCGATGGAGTAATCGTCGCAAATATATTCGCGATCCAAAAGCCGGCCGTCGAGAACCTCGAATAGACGCCGGCATTCAATGCGATAGCGCTCGATGACGCTTGGGATTTTTTCGTCGAAATAGCGGAAGAACACGTTCGATTGACCCTGCATGGGGCCAATTCCGCCCATCTGAAACATCAACCACTGCAGAACCTCGGATCGGCCCTTTGTATCTTGCGGCATCAATCGCCCGGTCTTTTCGGCGAGATAGATCAGGATCGCACCCGACTCGAAGACCGCGAAATCGCCTCCGACGCGATCGACGATCGCCGGGATTCGGCCGTTCGGGTTTATCGCCAGGAATTCCGGCGTCTTCTGTTCGTCCTTCGAGAAATCGAGGGCGTGGACCTCATAGGGGAGCTCCAATTCTTCCAGCGCGATCGACGCTTTGTACCCGTTGGGTGTCGGCGCGGTATACAGGTCGATCATGGCGATCTCTGCTTGTCGTCGAAGGAAGGATCAATTAGCCAGGATCGGCCAATCGGCGCAAGGCCGGCCGGGGCATTCCGCGGACCGAGACGTTTCGGTTCCGATATCCTCAACCGTCGGCGCGGTAGCGCGCGATCAACTGCTTCATGGTTGCCGCATCGACGGCGCCCGGCAGCAGCTTGCCGCCGATGATGAAAGCGGGCGTGCCGCGAATTCCGAGGGTTGACGCGAGTCGGATCGTCTCGTCGAGATAGGCCGAAATCTTCGGATCCTTCATATCGGATTTCAGACGCTCGACATTGAGGCCCGCCTTTCCGGCAAGGCCGAAAATCCTTTTCTCCGTAAGGCGGCCGCGGGCACCCATGATGGCGACATGATAATCGAAATACTTACCTTGCTTGCGGGCCGCCATGCCCGCCGTCGCGGCGAGACGCGAAACCGGACCCAGGATTGGAAACTCCTTCCAGACGACGCGGATCTTCCGATCGGAATTCAGTAATTCGGTGATCATGCCGAGCGAACGCTTACAGTAACCGCATTGGTAATCGAAGAATTCGACGATCGTGACGTCCCCATCGGGGTTGCCTGAAACGGGTGTCATGGGGTTGCCGTAAAGCGCCCCTTTTTGCGCGGTGATGGCCTCCCTTGCCAAGCGTTCCTCTTCGGCCGCGCGCTTCGCCCGAAGGATGCGAACCGCTTCCTCGATTATCTCCGGATTGCGGAGAAGGTAATCGCGAACGATGCGTTCGATCGATTCGCGGTCGACCTTCGGTGCCGGTTGGTCGGCCGCGACGGCCGGCGCCGCAAGACCCACCGCGAAGAACAGCAGGACGGCCAATCGGTGAAACGCGCGCAAACGGTTATGCATTCAATCTTCCTTTCGCCGGCTCCGCGGATGGCCAAGCGGTTAATTGTTGGCCTCAAGCGACCCCCGGCTGTCAATTCAGTAAACCGTGATCATTCCTCGTCTTGAGTAGCGGCCGCCTCGATATCCTGGGCCCTGTGCCAACCGGGCGAGCCGTGCGGCAGGCGGTCGAGCGCGCGTTTCGCATGGGTCTTCGCCAGTTTCTTGTTGCGGCGCAGCAGCGCTTCTTCCGCCAAAGCCAGCGAGGCTTCCGCCTGATTGCCGAGTCGTCCCTCCGCGGTCGCAAGGAACCGCCAGGCCGACGGCATGGTATCTTCCCATCTGAGCGCTTCCTTGAGGTGGGTTCGCGCTTCGGCGATCCTCTGGATATCGTTCTGGTCCAATTGGAGACGCGCCAAGCCGATACGCATCAAGGCGGCCCACGGCAACAGCTCTATGGCGGTTTCGTAGGCTCTCATGGCCGCCTCCGTCCGGCCGCCCAGCATCAGGATTTCCGCCTGCATTTCATGCAGGAAAGGGTCCTTCGGCGTCGCCGCGATCAGCTTGTCGATGATGGCGAGGGCGGCGTCGGTTTCCTGCATATGCGATAGCGCGATCGCGCGCGCATAGTGGGCTTCGATATCCGGGTCCTCGGCGGTGTATTCCCGAAGGGTTTGCCTTGGCGGATTGATGAATCCCTTCAATTTTCCGCGCATTCGCCGGTGCATGAATTTCAACATATCCGTGGCCGGCACATTGCTGAACTTCGAGGTGGCGACATTCTCCCGAACATGCGCCAGCCGATCCGTGGTCAGGGGATGCGATCGAATATAGACATTGCCCGACGCGGCAAGCAGATTTTCCTCGCTGCGCAGGAGCTCGAGAAACTCCAAGAGACCGCGCGCCGACTGACCGGTCTTTTCCAGGAAGGAGAGGGCGGCTTGATCGGCGGCTTGTTCCATCGTGCGCGTATAGGCCAGCATCGATCGTTGCGAAACGGTGGCGCTTGCCGTGGCGCCGGCGACTATTCCCGCAGGGTTGCCGCTGGCCACGGCCACGGCACCGCCCAGGATCAGGGCGAGAATTGATTTGCTGGTCGCGTTCCTGAGACCCTTGTGAAGACGCGCCAAATGGCCGCCCTTGATGTGGCCGATTTCATGCGCCAGAACGCCAATCAGCTGCTCCGGCGAATCGGAGCGCATCAGCAGTCCCGTATGAATGAAAATTCGCTGGCCGCCCGCAACGAAAGCATTGAGGTTGCGGTCGTTGACGATGTGAATCTTAACGGCGCTCGGATCAAGTCCGGCCACTTCGAAGAGTGGCGCTACGTAGACACGGATGGTATTTTCGATCTCCGTGTCACGAATGAAGCTCATCCCATCTTTCGCGATCGTCGGCGGCGTCCCAAGCGAGAGCGCCGCGGCAACAAGGCATAAGTTGACAAGAATGCGTTTCACGCGATCGAATCTCCCTAGGGGCGCAACTCTACCGGCGGTGACGGGCGGGCGCAATCTGACGGCGCTTTGTCTTGCCGTATCGGTCGCGATCGCCGGTTGCGGCGAGTTTAATATCAGCGAGCCCATCGAATCGATCAAGCGCGTGACCAGCGCGGCTGAAAAGGAACAGACGGGCGCACTGATTTATGGTCTCGTTGCGGGTGACGAGCCTGCTTCGGTTTCGATCGGGAACACCATTCTTTTGAATCGCGGAACGGCGGCCGACGCCGCCGCCGCGATGGCGCTCACCCTTGCGGTGACATTTCCGTCGCGCGCGGGGCTGGGCGGCGGCGGTGTGTGTCTTGTCGGCGGTGGCCGCGCCGGTCCCGTGAAGGTCCTGGATTTCATCCCGAAACCCGGGACGGGCAAGGGTCCCAACGTGGACAGGCCCTCGGCCGTGCCGGCCCTGCTGCGCGGCGTCGCTGTGCTGCAGGCTAGATATGGTCGTCTCGGATGGTCCGATATCGTGGCGCCTGCGATCAAGTTCGCGCGGGAAGGGGTGAGCGTGACGCGTCCCTTCGCGGCGGATTTCGCGAATTTCGCGATCCCACTTTTCGCGGATCCGGTATCGCGCTCGGTCTTCGCGCGTGAAGGCGGTCGGGCCCCGGATTTCGGCGATCGGATTGTGCAGCTCGATCTTCGCACCGTCCTGGCTCAAGTCGGCGCCCGAGGTGCCGGTGAGTTCTACAACGGCTTCCTGGCGCGTCGGATACTGCGGGGCATGGAGGCCGCGGGTGGGTCGGTGACTGCGGCCGATCTACGAAATTTCCTGCCCAAGTGGCGCGAACCGCAAACCGTTCGGATCGGTGACGATATATTGCATGCCGCGCCGCCGCCGGCGACATCGGGACTGGTCGCCGCGCGGATCATGCAACTCCTGACGCTTCGGGATCTCTATCGTCGCACGCCCGAGGCCGGACGGCCGCATCTCGTCATCGAAGCGGCGAAACGCGCTTTCGGCGAGCGTGCACATTGGCTGCGCGGCTCTTCGTCGGGCGCGGGAAATCCGGGCGCCCGTCTCAGCCCCGGCCGGGCGGGGGAGTTAATGCGGGGCTACGATCCAGGGAAGGCCAGCCCGGCCCAGCAATTCTACCCGGGTGCGACGGCGATCCAGGAGACCGATTCGGGAACCAGTTTCGTCGTTGTCGACAGTCAAGGCATGGCCGTCGCCTGTACGCTGACGATGTATCATGCCTTTGGAACCGGCCGGATGGCGCCGGGTGTCGGGATCCTGCTCGCGGCGTCGCCGGACAAGGGCGCGCGCAATCCGTTCTCGCTCGGCCCTTTGCTGGTGACCAGGGCCGGGGACAACGCCATTCGCCTTGCCGTGGCCGCTTCGGGAGGCGGGACCACCGCCTCGGGGATGGCGGACGTTTTGCGGCGTTTATTGCTTGATGGCGAGGCGCTCGATGTTGGGATCGCCGGGTCTCGACTGCATCATTCGGGATTGCCGGATACGGTGGTGATCGAGGACGGCGAATTGAAGGAGCGGGTGGTCGAACTGATTCAGCGCGGTCAGTTCGTGAAACGGATGCCGTGGATCGGCCGCGTGAACGCTGCCTGGTGTCCCAAAGGCTTGCCGAGCCCGGCCCCCAATTGTGCCGTTGCCGCCGACCCCCGCGCCCCCGGCATGGCGCTGACCGTCGATCTTAGACGAAACACGGGTGGCTGAGGCGATGGTGCTCAAGGTTGCGCGGCGCGGCGCGGTCCCCCCTTTCATCGTGATGGACGTCATGCAGGCGGCCGCGGATCGCGAGGCGGAGGAAAGGGCCACGTACCATTTGGAAGTGGGCCAGCCGGGAACGCCGGCCCCGTCATGCGTTCTCGATGCCGCGCGCGCCGCCCTCGATGACGAACGCCTCGGCTATACGGTGGCGCAGGGATTGCCCGATCTGCGGGCGGCGATCGCCGGGCACTATCTGCGGCGCTATGGGGTCACGCTGGATCCGGCCCGCGTGACCATCACGACCGGATCATCGGGCGGATTCGTGCTTTCATTCCTCAGCGCCTTCGATGCGGGCGACCGGGTCGCGATGGCGTCGCCCGGATATCCCTGCTATCGCAATATACTTGCGGCTTTTGGAATCGAACCGGTGTTGTTGCGGACCGAACTCGAGGATCGATTCCAGCCGACGCCCGAGCTGCTGGACCGTGCCATCGAGCAGGGCGGCCCAATCGACGGGCTGATCGTTGCAAGTCCCTCCAACCCGACCGGAACCATGCTGTCGGCCGAAGCTCTCGGCGTCTTATCGTCTTACTGCGCCGACGTCGGCATCCGCCTTGTTTCGGATGAGATCTACCACGGCATTGTATACGGCGATCCGGCCGAAACCGCGCTTGCCTTCGGAGACGACGCGATCGTCATCAACAGTTTCTCGAAGTATTTCTCGATGACGGGTTGGCGGCTCGGCTGGATGGTGTTGCCGGAGGATCTATTTCGCGCGGTCGAATGCCTTGCGCAGAATCTATTCATTTCGCCGCCGACCCTTTCGCAGATTGCCGGAATCGCTGCCTTCGATTGCCTTGAAGAGTTGGATGCGAACGTGGCGCGTTACGCGGAGAACCGGACGCGACTGCTGTGCGATCTGCCGCGGGCCGGATTCGATCGCTTGGCGCCGGTTGACGGCGCTTTCTATATCTATGCCGATGTGAGCGAGCTTACCAATGACAGTGAAGCGTTCTGCCGGCGAATTCTCGACGAAACCGGTGTTGCGATTTCCTCCGGCATCGATTTCGACCCGGATCGCGGCAATCGCTATGTACGCTTTTCCTTCGCCGAATCGGTCGATGAGGTGGCTGGTGCGATGGACGCGCTGATCGCGTGGGGGCGTTGATCAGTCCGGTTTTTCGACGACCAGCTGGGCCACCGCGAAGCCGATATGATCGAACGCCGCCTCGGATCCCGCGAGGTAGAAATTCCACATCCGCCGGAAGCGCTCGTCGTAATGCTTTTGATCGAGCTGCCGATAATTCTCGTTAAACCGTTTGCGCCACTCGCGTAGCGTATTGGCGTAATTCTCACCTTCATGAACGAAAGGCGCTCGCCATATCGCGAGGCCGACATGCTCGGCCGCGTTGGTCAAATCGGCGAGACACGGAATATACCCGCCCGGGAAGATATATTTTTGGACCCAGGCATTCGTCGGCGACCGCGTTTTCTTGACAATGCTGTGGATGACGGCGCGGCCGCCGGGTTTCAACATGTCGCGGACGGCGCTGAAATACTGGTTGAAATGCGGTCGACCCACATGTTCGAACATGCCGATCGAGACGACGCGATCGTAGTGCTCGTGAAATTCCCTGGCGTGATGACGATAGTCCTGCAGGTGATAGCGTATCCGATTGGAAAATTCGGGAGGGACGCGGTCCTTGGCGAGCGCCAATTGCTGGTCGGCGAGGGTGAGGCCGACCGCCTCGGCGCCGCGCGTGGCGATCGCGCGCGTCATGGCGCCCCAGCCGCAGCCGATATCGGCCACCTTCATGTCCGGCTCCAAGTCCAGGCGATCCAGGGTCGTCGCCAGCTTGTTCCGTTGGGCGGCTTCCAAACTCCGGGCTTCCCTCGAAAAGAAGGCGCATGAGTAGATCATCTCCTCGTCCAGGAAGAGTCTGTAGAGATCGTTGCCGAGATCGTAATGATGGGAGGCATTGCGCCGGCTCCGAATCGCCGTATTCCGTCTGAATGGCATCGTGAGCGCATCTCGGACCAGGGCGAAAGCGCGCGCCGATAGACTGGCCTCAAGATGGGACTGATTGACGAGGAGGATGCCCAATGTCTCGGCCAATGCATCGTCGCTTACATCCCAGCCGCCTTCCATGAAGGTTTCGCCGATCGAAAGGCCCGGGTTCCGAAGGACGCGAAGGACGGTGGAAAGATCATGGATCGTGACTTGCGGTACCGGTCCGTCCCCACGCCCCAGCGGAAAGGCGCCGCGATCACGGTATCGCACCAATATACGGCCATGTGGACAGAACCAACCGGCAAAGCACAGCAGCCATCGGACCAGGTTGTGGTCCAATGTCGGCACCGGCTCTTGAACACCCAACACATTGTCGTCGGGTTCGTGAGCCCAGCTATGCTTCGTGTCCTCGGTCATCTTGCAACGCAGCCCCACCCCTACCGGTCTGCGTCACCGACTTCTCACGGGGGCGTCAAGTAAACTCTATGTGGAAACGTTAACAGCGTCAATCCGTCCCAATGAAAGGCGATGCCTCACCCAGGCTATGCGCGTTGCCACCAGCCGCGTCGGGCCGGCTCTTCCGAGGCCGGTGCGTCATCCTCGACCGCATTGGCCAACGGCGTTTCCTCAGGTTCAGTGGTCGCCGCCACGGCCGCGATCGACACCGCTTCCTCCGTATCGGGCGGCGTCGCGGGCGCATCGGGTTCCGCGTTGCTTGCCTCGGGCGTTTCAGGGTCGGGCGCCTCTTTCGCCGCCGCCCCCTCGGCCTCGGCCTCGGGCGCATCGGCGTCCGCCAAGTCGGTGGTCGTCTTCTCGGATGCGTCCTCGTCGGTCGCGGTCTTGCGTCGGCGGGGTCGGCGCGCTCGCTTCGGTTTCTCTTTGGTGTCCTCGTCCGCCGCCTTCTTGCTTCGTGTCCGGCGTCGCCGGGCCGGCGCTGGCTTCTCGGCCGCCGCCTCGCCGGTATCCTCCGCCGTATCCGATTCCGGTTGGTTGCCGGTATCCGCCGTTTCCTCGCCTTCCGTGCTCGCCGTTTCGACCTCGGCGGTTTCCTCGGGCTGCGTCTCGGCATTCTCGTCCGCTGACGCTACCGGTGGGGAGTCCTCGGCGACGGTTCCCGCCTCCGCCGCGCCCTCGGCGGTCTCTTCCTCGCGCGCCTCGCCATTCGCCGATGTTCGGCGTCCGCGCCTTCTTCCGCCGCGGCGGCCCCGGCGGCGGCGGCGTTTCGGGCGGTCCTCGTCGTCCGCGGTTGCCGCGGTCTCCGCCGTTTCCTCCTTGGATTCCTCGGCCTCCGCGGTCTCTTCGGCGCGACCGGAACGTCGACGCGACCGGCGCGGTTTCTGATCCGTCTCTTCCTTCTTTCCCTTGCCGCGCTTTCGTCCGTTCTCTTCTTCCGAACCTTCGCGCTGTTTCAGGACCTCGATCGCGCAGTTGTCGCCATATATCTCGCTATCCGGCCGCATCAGGATGCGCATCTCGTAGCTCGCCTCGATTTCGGTGAGGACTTGGCGTTTTTGGTTCAAGAGATAAATCGCGACCTCCGGCGAGACCGCGACTTCGATCTCGACGGCGCGTTTGCGGAGACCCTCCTCCTCGATCGCGCGGAGTACCTGCAACGCGGTCCAGTCGGTCGATTGGATGAAGCCGGTTCCATTGCAGTGCGGACACGGATCGCCGGTAATCTCGATCAGGCTCGCGCGCAGTCGCTGACGCGACATTTCCAGCAATCCAAATGGACTGATACGGCCGATCTGAATGCGCGCCCTGTCCTGGCGCAAGGCATCCTTGAAACGGCGTTCGACCGAATGGTTGTTGCGGTTTTCATCCATATCGATGAAGTCGATTACGATGAGTCCCGCCAAATCCCGAAGACGTAGCTGCCGCGCGATTTCATCCGCGGCCTCCGAATTGGTCTTCAGGGCCGTTTCCTCGATATGGCGTTCCCGCGTCGCCCGGCCCGAATTCACGTCAATCGCGACCAACGCCTCGGTCTGATGGATGACGATATAGCCGCCCGACTTGAGCTGAACGGTGGGGCTGTGAATGGCATCCAGCTGGCTCTCCGCCTGAAAGCGCTGCATCAGGGGATGCCCATCCTCGCTGTATTTCTTGACCTTCTTGGCGTGGCTGGGGATCAGCGTTCGCATGAAATCCTTGGCGATCTTGTAACCCCCATCGCCTTCGACCAGGATTTCGTCGATTTCCTTCGAGTAGAGGTCCCGGATGGTCCGCTTGATAAGATTGCCTTCCTCATGGACGAGGGCCGGCGCGGTCGAGGCGAGCGTCAGTTCGCGAATCTCGCCCCAAAGCCGGAAAAGGTATTCGTAGTCGCGTTTTACCTCGACTTTCGAGCGCTCGGACCCGGCGGTTCGAAGGATGACGGCCATGCCGTCAGGAACACCGAGATTGTCGACAATTCCCTTCAAGCGCTTGCGGTCGCGGGCGTTGGTGATCTTCCGGCTAATGCCGCCGCCGCGCACCGTGTTCGGCATTAAGACGCAATAGCGCCCGGCCAGCGACAGATAGGTCGTGAGCGCGGCACCCTTGGTGCCACGTTCTTCCTTTACCACTTGGACCAAGATGATCTGGCGCCGTTTGATGACTTCCTGGATCTTGTATCGCCGTTGCAGTTTGACCCGCCGGCGCTCCATATCCTCCAACTCGTCGCCGCCGACGGTCTCCACCGCCTCGCCGTTCTCGCCGTCCTCGTCGCCGCCGTCGCCGGATTCCTCCTCGATCAGTTTCTCGCGATCAGAGATCGGGATACGATAGTAATCCGGATGAATTTCATTGAACGACAGGAAACCGTGGCGATTGCCGCCATATTCGACGAATGCCGCCTGAAGCGAGGGTTCGACGCGCGTTACTTTCGCGAGATAAATGTTTCCTTTTAGAGGGCGTTTGCTGGCGATCTCCGCGTCATAGTCGGCGATCCGCTTGCCATCCAAGATGACCACGCGCGTTTCTTCCTCGTGCGTGGCGTCGATTAGCATTCTTCTTGACATTAAGATACTCCAAGGCGCGCCACCCGCGAAGGGCGGTTCGAGGCCGCGTTCGGTCGGCGCGCGTGTTATGTGGCGAAACCAATGGCTCGCTTCGCCCAACCAAACGCGCCCGTCCAAGGACAGGCACGGGGGGCGTCGCAATCCTGAGCCGATTCGGTACCGCGGGCCGGAACCCGTCGTTGCCTCGGCTTGGCTCCGTAATCATGAACAATCCGTTTCGAGCTTGCCGTCCCATCGACCACCGAACCTATCGCGGCGACAGTGCGCGCGAAACTTGGCCTTGGAACGGTTACGACCCAGCTTATGGGCACCGGATCGTTGAATTAATACGTCGTTACGTGCGCTAGAATACGCCGATATCCCACCATCCCACAATGCGAAATTAACCGCGAATGCCTAGGCAGCCATCCATGCCGGTTGAATTTAGGTGTACCGAAGATGACGATAACGGTATATCTAGGGGCGCCAGGCGACGCAACCGCTAGATATATTCGATAATGGACCAAAAACGCCGTCGAAGCGCTCTTATCTTGTTCCAGTGCCTGATGCTGACGATCATGGGCGCCGGAAGCGCGATGGCCGCCGCCACGGTGACCAAGGCGCGCATCGGCATGCACGCCGAGAAGACGCGGTTCGTGCTGGAGTTGACGCGGGCGGTTCCCTATCGGGTATTTCTGTTGGCGAAGCCCTATCGGGTCGTCATCGACCTGCCGGCGGTGGAATGGCGCGCCGCATCGCCGCGGCGACAAACCAATTCGAAGTTGATCGCGAAATATCGTTTCGGACTCTTCCGGCCGGAGAACAGCCGCGTCGTCATCGATCTAACCGGCCCCGCGACGGTGACGCGTCACGCCATTCTCAATCCGACCAATGGCGGTGGCTATCGCTTCTTCATCGATCTGAAACCGACGCCGGGCGAACCCGGAAGAGTGGGTGTCGTGGCGACGCGGAATTGGGTGGCCGCGAAACCGGCCCCTCGGTCCGCCCGGCCGGTCGAAAAGCATGCCAATGGCGGTGGGCGGCGTATCGTCATGCTGGACCCGGGTCACGGCGGCGTCGACCCGGGCGCCATTGGTGCCCGAGGCACCTTCGAGAGCCGGATCACCTTGAATGTCGCCAAGGCCGTGAAAAGGAAACTCGAGGCGACCGGCCGCTATCGCGTTCTTCTGACGCGATATCGGGATATCTATATTCCGCTCAGGGACCGGTTCGATCGGGCCGAGGCGAGCAACGCCCAGATTTTCATCTCGCTCCATGCGGACACCATCAAGAATCGGAAGATAAGGGGGGCCTCCGTCTACACCCTCTCCGAAAATGCCTCCGACGCCGAGGCGGGGGCGCTCGCCGCCAAGGAAAACCGCTCCGATATCATCGCCGGCGTCGACCTGACGGCCCAGTCCGACACGGTCGCCTCGGTGCTTATTTCGCTGCGCCAACGCGACACGATGCAGGAATCGGCGCATTTCGCGCGATTTCTCGTCAAGAGTCTCGGCAAGGCGATCGGGCTTCTTCGCAACACGCATCGTTTCGCCGGGTTCGCGGTCCTGAAATCGCCGGACGTTCCGTCGGTCTTGGTCGAACTCGGCTATCTTTCCAATCGCCGGGACGAAAAGATGTTGCGATCCGCCGATTTCCGGCAGCGGGTCGGGCGGGCGGTTCTCGAAGCGGCGGATCGGTATTTCGCGCGCAAGGAACGCTTGAACCGATCATAAACTCGCCACATTCTTCTCGATAATTCGCTTGAGGATTCGAGCGGTCGAATATCGGCATGACGGATTTATATGAAGCGATTGATTAAAATAACATCCTATCATGTTCTAACCTTGCTCTTTTTTACCGTTGTGGGCGTAACGGGCGCGGCGGTGGCGCTCTGGCATTACGAGCGCGATCTCCCAGCATTCGAGATCCTCGCCAACTACGAACCGCCAACGGTGACGCGGATTCATGCCGGCGATGGCCGGCTGATCGCGGAATACGCCAAGGAGCGGCGGGTCTTCGTGCCGATCGAGGCCATGCCAAAACGCTTGATCCAAGCCTTCGTGGCGGCCGAGGACCAGAATTTCTATTCCCATCCCGGCGTCGATTTCATCGCGCTGGCGCGAGCGGTCGTCACCAATCTGAAGAATGTGGGAAGCAACCGACGCCCCGTCGGTGCCTCGACCATTACCCAACAGGTGGCGAAGAACTTTCTGTTAACCAACGAGGTGTCGATCGACCGCAAGATCAAGGAAGCGATCCTGGCCTTCCGAATCGAGCGCGCCTTCGACAAGAACGAAATTCTGGAGCTTTACCTGAATGAGATTTACCTGGGGTATGGCTCCTATGGCTGTGCCGCGGCTGCGTTGAACTATTTCGACAAGTCGCTGGACGAATTGACAGTCGCGGAGGCGGCTTATCTCGCAGCGCTGCCCAAGGCGCCGAACAACTATCATCCGATACGCAAGCGCCGCGCCGCGATCGGTCGGCGGAACTGGGTCATCGGACGCATGTACGAGGAAAGCTATATCGACATCCAGACGGCCCGCTCCGCCCGGCGGGAATTCCTGACCGTGAAGCCGCGGACGGCGACCCAGTTCGTCGCGGCCGACTATTTCGTCGAGCAGGTTCGCCGCGAATTAGAGGCACGCTACGACGAGAAAGGTGTCAACGAGGGCGGACTTTCCGTTCGGACGACCCTCGACACAAGGGTGCAGCTGATCGCCGAGAATGCGTTGCGAGAAGGTCTCATGGCCTATGATCGGCGCTATGGGTGGCGCGGTCCGCTTGCCGAAATTTCGATCGAGGACAATTGGCTCGGGCGGCTGAATTCGGTTTCACGCCCGATGGGGCAACGGAACTGGCGGATGGCGGTGGTTCTCTATACCGGTGAAAATTCAGTCGAGGTCGGCATGACCGATGGGACCCGGGGCGATATTCCGCTCGCCGAGTTGCGATGGGCCCGCGAATTCGCCGATTGGGGCCGTCGCGGCGCGCCGGTCAAACGGGCGGATCAGGTGTTGCGGCCGGGCCATGTCGTTATGGTCGAACGGGTCAAGCGCCCCAAAGCCGAAAAGGGCAAGCCGCCGCCCGATGATTATCCGTCGGATACCTATGCGCTTCGCCAATTCCCGAAGATCAACGGCGGCGTTGTCGCCATGGACCCCCATACCGGCCGCGTGTTTGCGATGGTGGGCGGGTTCGATTATGCGATCAGCAACTTCAATCGGGTGGTACAGGCACGGCGCCAGCCGGGTTCCGCGTTCAAACCTTTCGTCTATCTGGCGGCGCTCGACAACGGCTATACGCCTTCGACGATGATACTCGACGCGCCCTTCGTGATCGATCAAGGGCCGGGGCTCGGGAAATGGAAGCCCGCCAACTATACGCGGAAATTTTACGGGCCGAGTCCGATGCGTCTCGGGATCGAAAAGTCGCGGAATTTGATGACGGTACGTCTTGCGCGCGCCATCGGCATGCCGAAGGTCGTGGAATACGCCCGCCGCCTTGGGATCGTCGATCGGATGCCGGAGCAGTTGTCGATGGCGCTGGGTTCGGGGGAGACGACCCTGATCCGGCTATCCACCGCCTATGCGACACTGGTCAACGGTGGCAAGAAAATCACGCCCACCGTGATCGATCGGGTTCAGAACCGCCACGGCAAGACGATCTTCCGCCATGATCGCCGCCTCTGCCGGCGCTGCAACACGTCGGGCTGGACGGGTCAGCAGCCACCTAAGATACCAGACGACCGAGCTCAGCTGGTCGATTCCGGCAGCGCCTATCAGACCGTCTCGATGCTGGAAGGGGTCGTTCAGCGCGGCACCGGCCGGCGGATCAAGGCACTGGGCCGGCCGCTCGCGGGCAAGACCGGGACCACCAACGAAAGTCGCGATACCTGGTTCGTCGGCTTCTCTCCGGATTTGGTGGTCGGCGTCTTCGTCGGGTTCGACCAGCCGACACCGCTCGGTCGACGCGAGACAGGGTCCTCGGTCGCGGCACCCATCTTCAAGGCCTTCATGTCGAAGGCGCTCGCCGGCCAGCCGACGATTCCCTTCCGGGTGCCGCCGGGCGTGAGGCTCGTAAGGGTCAACCCCCGAAGCGGCCATCCCGCGAAACCGGGCGATCGCCGCGTCATTCTGGAAGCCTTCAAATCCGGCACTGAACCGGATCCGAACGCCATCCGAACCCTCATCGGCGGCAATACCGATACCGCTTCTCCAGTCACCGCGAGCGGGATCGTGCCCGTCTCGGCGGGCGAGCTCTACTGAGACAATTGACGTTTGCGAATTGAAACGCGCTTTTGGTTCCCGAAGGACTTGCGCCGGGGCGCCGGAATTCGTAAATCGGCGGCAATCGAATTTCGGAGGAAGCGATGCGCGCGGAAACGCAGGCCTTGATCGATAATATCGAGCAGTCGCTGGGACTGCTGAGGAGGCACCTTTGACTACGATGCCGCTCGCCGCCGTCTCGACGAACTGAACGCGCTCGCGGAAGCCCCCGACCTTTGGGACGATTCGGAGAAGGCGCAGCGCATCATGCGCGAGCGCAACCGGCTCGATAAGCGCCTGACGACCTATGACGGCCTGACCAACGAAGTGACCGAGCACGCCGAGCTGATCGAGCTGGCGGAGGCCGATGACGACGCCGAGGTCATCGCGGAGGCGGAAGCGGCCCTCAAGGCGCTCGCCAGAAGGGTCGGTAAACTCGAGCTCGAGAGTCTGCTTTCCGGCGAGGCCGACGGAAACGATTGCTATTTGGAGGTTCACGCGGGCGCTGGTGGCACCGAGTCCCAAGATTGGGCCGAGATGCTGTCGCGGATGTACCTTCGCTGGTCCGAGCAGCACGGCTACGCGGTCGAATGGCTCGAGGAATCCTCCGGCGAGGAAGCCGGTCTCAAATCCGCCACCATGCGGGTCAAGGGCGAGAATGCCTATGGCTGGCTGAAGACCGAGACCGGCGTCCATCGGTTGGTCAGGATTTCGCCGTTCGATGCCAATGCCCGACGGCATACCAGTTTTGCATCGATCGGAATCTATCCCGTCGTCGACGACGACATCGAGGTCGAGGTCAACCCAAAGGACCTTAGGGTCGACACCTACCGAGCCTCCGGGGCGGGCGGGCAGCACGTCAACAAGACCGACAGTGCGGTCCGCATCACCCACGAGCCGACCGGGATCGTGGTGCAATGCCAGAACGACCGGTCGCAGCACAAGAACAGGGCGACCGCGATGAAATTGCTGCGGGCCCGGCTTTACGAGCTCGAGCTGAAACGCCGCGAGGACGCCGCCCAAGCCGAGCACGAAGCCAAGAGCGATATCGGCTGGGGCCACCAGATTCGCTCCTACGTGCTGCACCCCTATCGGATGGTGAAGGACCTTCGGACCAATGTCGAAACCGGCAACGCGCAGGCCGTGCTGGACGGCGATCTGGACCCGTTCCTCGAGGCTTCGCTCGCCGATCGTCTCGGTGGCGGGAGCGACGAAGGAGACGCGGAAGAAGCATAGAGCGGCTCTAAATCGGGCGACATTGGTGTCATCGGGTGCTAATTTCCACGCTCCCGATCAATCCAACACCGATGGACGCCATGCCCGTATTTGATCTCGCCGTCACCGATGCCCTGCTTTCGACCACGCGCGCCGTGCGCAAGCGTTTGGATCTCGAACGCCCCGTGCCGGCGGAGGTGATCAACGAATGTCTCGATCTCTCGCAGCAGGCGCCCACGGGCTCCAATCGCCAGGGCTGGGCTTGGGTCGTGGTCACCGACAAGGAGAAGCGCGCCGCGCTCGGTGATATGTATCACCGGGGCGCCATGGCCTATCTAAACCAGGCCAAGGAGGACGCGTCCAAGATGGACGACGGCGGACAGACCAGCCGAGTTATTGATTCCGCTCTTTACCTAGCCGACAAAATGCGAGACGTGCCGGTGCTGGTGATCGCTTGCATCAATGTCGGCGCGATGGCCGAACATCCGCCGCGGACGGCCTGGGCAGGGGTCATGGGCTCGATCATGCCGGCGGTGTGGAGCTTTCAGCTGGCGCTGCGCGCCCGCGGGCTGGGCTCCGTGCTGACGACGTTGCATCTGGCCCACGAAAAGGAAGCGGCCGAGCTCTTGGGGATTCCCGACGAATTCATGCAGGTTGCCCTATTGCCGGTTGCCTATACGAAAGGCACCGATTTCAAAACGGCCAAACGCCCGCCGATCAGCGAGATCACCCATTGGGAACAGTGGTGACCAATCCCGGGACGGGCTCTAAGCGGCGCTGTCCGTGGCAATCAGCTCCGAGCCGACCGCGCCCTCGCTCTTCAGGGCGGCAATCGCGGCGTCGTTCAGGCCCAGCCAGTCGCTGATCACCTGTTCGGTGTGCTCGCCCAGCATCGGTGAGGATTTGACGCGCGTTGCCTTGCCGTCGACCCGAACCGGCCAACCCGGCATCTTGCACGGACGATGCACCGGATGGACCATGGTCTGCATGACCCCGCGCTCCTCGAACGTGACGTCGTTGGTCAACTCATTCGTATCCAGTACGGCGCCCGCCGGGATCTTCGCCTCGCCGATCAACCGCATCGCCTCGAATTTGGTTTGGCCGCGGGTCCAGGTGGCGATCACCTCATCCACTTCCGATGCCCGTTCCACCCGATCGGCCGGGGTCTGATAACGCGCGTCGCCGATCAGGTCTTCCCGCCCGATCACCGTCAGCAACCGGTCCCAATGCTCCGGGTTTGCCCGGCTGGTCATGATGTAGACGTAATCGTTCGGCCCGCCGGGCGCGCAGGGATAGAGGCCCATCGGTGCGTTGGTGACACCCGGCACCTTGCTGCCGCCCCTTTGGGCTGCCTCGCCGGTCCGGCTCTGTGTCGCGAAGTTGACGCGCATGTAATGCAGTATCGCGTCCTGCATGGCGACTTGAAGCCGGTGGCCCTCTCCGGTCTCCCGCCGCTTGTACAGCGCGCCCAGGATCGTAATCGCCATCAGCATGCCGGTGCCGGTGTCGCCTATGGTAACGCCGGGCCGGGTCGGCGGGCCTTCTATATCGCCGGTGACGCTGAAGCTGCCGCCACAAGCCTGCGCGATCATGTCGAAGGCGAGGTTCTTCTCGAACGGGCTGCCTTCGCCGAACCCTTTGACCTGAGCATAGATGATACCCGGGTTGATTTCCTTCACCACGTCGTAGGACAGGCCCAGCCGCTCAATCGCACCCGGCGCGAAGTTCTCCATCATCACGTCCGCCTCGGCAATCATGTCCTTTGCCAGAGCAAGGCCCTCGGGCGACTTCAGGTTGACCGCGACCGACTTCTTGTTGGCGTTGAACATGTGAAAATAATACGGATCGTGGTCCGGCTTGCCGGGCCGTAGGCGGCGGCCGGGATCGCCCATCTTCGGATTTTCGATCTTCACGACATCGGCACCGAGCCAGGCCAGGGATTCCGTGCATGACGGACCGGCTTCGAATTGTGTGAAATCGATTACCTTGACGCCTTGCAGGAAGCTGAAGTCGGTAATGTTTTCGGACATGGGCGTGTTTCCTCCGAGCTGGCGTGACGGGACGGATCTTCAATGCCAAGACTTGCACAATCCACCGGCCAACGCCAATCGATCGTTGTCCGGTGTTCCCAATCTACGACCTTTCTTTGGGGCTAGCCGCCGGCTAACGGCACGTAATACGCGGCGTCGAAGCCCGCGGCCGTTCGGCTTTCGAGATTGAAGGGCGCTTTCACCTGGCCCTTGAAATGCCGGCGAACCAAGGTCTGAAACGTCTCGACGGGCGGCCGTCCTTCTTGCGCGCAAAGGAACTCGAACCAGTGGCGGCCGATGCCGACGTGGCGGATTTCCTCCTCCAGAACGACCCGGAGAACGGCCGCGCTCTCCGGGTCGTCCACGGCTTCGAGCTTCTCGATCATGGCGGGTGTTACGTCGAGGCCGCGTGCCTCCAGAACCATCGGCACGACCGCAAGGCGCGCCAACAGGTCGTTCGCCGTGTCCGTCGCCGCTTCCCAGAGGCCGTCATGCGCCGGAAGATCGCCGTAAGCCGCATCGAAATTCGAAAGCCGGTCGGTCAGCATCCGGAAATGCCGGGCCTCGTCGTCCGCCACCCCAACCCAATCGTCCGAGAACGCCCGCGGAAGATCGGCCGTGCCGGCGAAGCGGGTGATGATATCGGCGGCCAGGTCGATCGCATTGAGCTCGATATGGGCGAGCGCGTGCAGAAGGGCGATGCGGCCTTTCGTGCCCCGGTTGATACGGCGGCGGGGCATATCGCCGGGGCGGGTCAGCTTGGGAGATGCGGGCCTTGCGGGCCGGTCCGGTGGATCGCCGATCCCAACCGCTTGGATGTCGCCGCGCCGCCAAGCCGCCGCCATATTCCGCGCGGCCTCGGCTTTCTGGTGCGCCGCCGCCGTTCGGAGGATCCTCTCCGCGGCGTCGGTCAGAGTGGACGATTCGATCAAGTCAATTGCCTTCGCGGCCCGGTGTTTCGATCAGCAGTTTGAAATGCTCGTGAACTCGAGCCGCAACCTCTTCCATACGCGCCTTCAATGTGTCGAAATCGGCGGCCTCGCCCGCCTGGACGAGGGCCTCGCGCTGGCCGGGCGGCGGATCATCGTCTTCCAGGCGCTCGGGGCCGATCAGGCGTATGACCGATTGCACGCGCTGCCAGAGCCCTAGCGCTTGGGTCAGATCCGCTGCGATTTCAGATGTCAGAACGCCCGCCGATTCGAGTTTCGCGATCGTGACCGACGTCGTCGGCGAGAGAACGTCCGGTGAGGCCGCCGCTGATTTCAGTTGCAGGTATTGCGCGATGAACTCGACATCGACCAATCCGCCCCGGCGATGTTTGATGTCCCACGGCGAGAGGCCTTTGTGCTCGGTCGTGATTCGGGCTCGCATCTCGGTCACGGCGGCAAGCAATTCACCGGTGTCGCGGGGCGCCGTCAAAATTTCGCGGATGCCGGCTTCGAGCGCCGCGCACAGAACCGCCGGTCCCGCGATGACACGCGAGCGGGTGAGTGCCATATGCTCCCAAATCCAGGCCGAGTCGCGCTGGTAATTCATGAACCCCTCGCACTTCACCGCGACTGGTCCCTTGTTTCCGGAAGGTCTGAGGCGGAGGTCGAGATCGTAGAGCCGGCCCTCTCCCGTCGGCGCCGTGACGGCACTGGTCAGGCGTTGCGCCAGACGCATGAAATAGACGCTGGGCGCCAGCGGCTTTGGACCATCCGAGGCATCGACATCGTCCGGATGATCGTAGACGAAGACCAGATCGAGATCCGATTCCGGCATCAACTCGCGCCCGCCGAGCTTGCCGTAGGCGATAATCGCCATGCCGCCGCCGGGGACGGCGCCGTGGAGGCGGGCGAATTCGGCCTCGACCCGCGGCAGGTTCGCGCGAAGGACGCTTTCGGCAATGGCGGAAAGAACGGGGCCTGCGGCGGCGCCATCGATTCTGCCTCGCAGGATCTGTACGCCGACGCGAAACTTATGGTCGTTCGTCCATCGACGCGTGATGTCCAGGACATGTTCGAAATGATCGGCCTGGTCCAGCGCCTCGATGAGTTCGCGGTCCAGCGCCTCCAAATCGTCGATCGGCCGTTCAAAATCCTCGGTCAGAACGTGGTCGAGGAGGCGGGGATTTCGGCTGAGCCAATCCGCCAGCAGCGGCGCATCGCCCATGATCCGCGCCACCAGGTCCAGGAGACCCGGGTTGGCGTGAAGCAGCGACAAAAATTGCACCCCGGCCGGCAGATGTCCCAGGAAGTCGTCGAATTTTGCGAAGGCGTGATCGGGATTGGCAGTTTCCGAGAATGAGGCCAGGAGGCGCGGCATCAGCTCGGTCAGGAGCTGTCGCGAGCGCTCGCTCCGGGTCGCGCGATAGCGGCCGTGATGCCAGATTCGGACCACGTTGAAGACCTTGGCGGCGTCCGAAAAACCCATGTCGAGAAGCGTCGCCAGGGTGTCGGGATGAAGCTCGTTGCCGGTAAAGACGAGTGAGCCCTCGGCACCGAGATCCGCCGATTCCTCGAAGAGTTCGGCATAGTGGCATTCGACGGAGCGCAATCTCGCCAACAAGGCCTCGCGAAATTCCGCCAGGGAATCGTAACCGGCGAAGATCGCGATTTTTTCCACTCGTGCGTCGGTCTTTGGCAGCTCGTGGGTTTGGTTGTCGTCGACCATTTGCAGCCGGTGCTCTAGGCGCCTGAGGAACCGGTAGGCTTCCGTCATTTCCTCGTTCGTCACGGCCGTAATCCGTCCTTGCCCGGCCAAGGCCTCCAGGACATCGCAGACCTGCTGGCCTCGGAGCGCTTGGTTGCGGCCGCCCCAGATCAATTGCTGGGTTTGGGCGAAGAACTCGATCTCGCGAATGCCGCCGCGACCGAGCTTTATGTTGTGACCGTTGACCGCTATTTCGCCGCCGCCGCGATGGGCGGTGATTTGGCGCTTAACCGAATGGATGTCCTCGATCGCGGCGAAATCCAGATTCTTGCGCCAGATAAAGGGCCGGAGGTGGCGCAGGAAACGTTCGCCGAGGGCCAGATCGCCGGCGACCGGCCGTGCGCGGATCATCGCCATGCGTTCCCAGTTCTGGCCGACGCTTTCGTAATAGGTCTCCGCCGCGAGGGTTGAAATGGCGACGGGCGTCGTTCCGGGATCCGGCCGCAAGCGGAGATCGGTGCGATGGACATAGCCGTCGGCGGTTCGTTCCTCGAGAATTCGGACCATGTCGCGGGTGGCGCGCACCATATGCTGGCTCAACCCGTCGCTATCGTCGGTTCGCACAATCTCCGGATCGTAGAGAACGATCAGGTCGACATCGCTCGAATAGTTGAGCTCGCGCGCGCCGAGCTTGCCGAGGCCAAGGACCACATAACCCGACTCTCGTTCCGGTTCGTGTGCGTCCGCGAGGTCGATCCGTCCGGTCTCGGCGAGACCGCGCAATACATGCCGGATCGCCAGCGATATCGAGAGGTCGGCAAAGTCGCTTAGTGATTCCATAACCTTCTTTACGGACCAAACCTCGGCGATGTCCGCGCATGCGATGGTCAGCGCCGCGCGCCGTTTCGCAAGGCGAAGACCGGACATGAGGGCTTCGGTATCGCCGTTTCCGCCCAGCCCATCGATCGCGGCGGAAATGACATTCGGAAAGACGGCGGAGGGCCCGCGCCGCAACAGGTCGCAGACGAAACCGGCATCCCGCTGGAGGCATTGCGCAAGAAATGGACTATTGCCCGATATCGCCGCCAAAAGGGCGCGAACGTTCCGGTTTTCGGCCAGCCCGTTGGCTAAGGACGACGACTCCTCCGGGACGTTTTCGAGCCACCGTTCGAGAGTGCGTTCCGCGTGATCGGGATCCGCCGCCCGGGGCAATTCCGCCGGGTCGAAAGCGAACACTGAAAATTCTTCGTTCAACGGCATTCAGTCCCTATCAAAATCGGGGTGGGCCAGTATGATGATGAACGCTTTCAAGGAAAATGCACGCTCATGATTCGCCGGACCTCCATTATCGCGATCGAACTCGTCGCGGGTCTCATGGGCGTCGCCGTCATAGCCCTCGCGGCTCTGTTCTGGCGACTGACGACCGGCCCCCTGTCGCTCGATTTCGCGACACCTTATATCGAGCGGGCATTGATCGTCGAGGAACCGGCGATCGAAGTGAAAATTCAGGAAACGGAGTTGGTTTGGGCGGGCTGGGACCGCCGTTTCGACATTCGCGTCACCAATGCCGCGATTTTGGGGTCTGGAGGAAAGATTCTCGCGACCTTGCCTGAAGTCTCCTTGGGTGTCTCCATCGCGGGGTTGCTGCATGGCGTAGTGGCACCGAAACGGATCGAGGTGCGGGGCCTGACGGCAACGGTCGAGCGCGGCCCCGACGGCGAAGTCGTGATGGGATTTCTCGTGGGCAAGGACAAACCCGCCGATGCCGCCTTCGCCCGTGCCTTGCCGCGTTACGTGGCCAAGCTGACGGGTCCGCTCGATTCCGACTCGCCGTTTGGGTATCTGAATATTGTGCGCATATCCGATGTCGACCTGCGGTTTATCGATCGGCCGAGAGGTGCTGTCTGGCATGCGCCGCGCGCCGGGATCGAGGTGGCACGCGGCGTGGACGGGGTCGAGGCCGAGGCGTCGCTTGAATTGAACCTCGATGGTCGTTCTACCCAAGTAAACGCCCATATGATCTATGGCTCCGATCGGCCGACCGTCGACATTTCCGTCGAGTTCGACCGAGTGCTGCCAAGCGACCTGGCGAAACGTCTTCCCGAGGTCGCGATGATTTCGCCGATCGATGTGCCGATCTCGGGTCAGTTTCAGATATTGGCACGGCACACCGGCGTCTTGGATTCCGTTGCCTTCGATCTTCGCAGCGGACGGGGCGCGCTCGCCGGAAATCTGATTCGCGATCAAAGCGGAGAGATCGACCTTTCGGCCCGGTTGACCGGCGCCACCTTCGACAACGTGGCCGCTTTCGCGCCCGCCTTGGTCAGGGATATCAATCTGACGTCGACCTTCGACGGAGGGGTGACGGGCCGACTGAACGGTGACGGTCGGGTCAAGTTTCTCGATCTTTCCTTCGATGGCGGGCCCGGCAGGCTAACCTTGAGGAATCGGCTCCCCAAGCCGATTGATATCGGGGGGCTTCGATTCAAGGCGCGGATCGAGGACGATTTCAACAGTGTGCGGCTGACCGAAGGGCAAGTGGATATCGATGGTTCGGTGGTGACGGCGAACGCCTCCGCAAGGAAGCTTGGCGACCAAGTGCGGCTTCGATTGGACGCGGCCGTTCGGAACCTCGATATGGCGAAGCTGCCCCGCTATTGGCCGAAGGGTTTGGGCAAGTCGGCGAGGGATTGGGTGACCATGAATATACGGGCCGGGCGGGTCTCGCGCGGTACGATCGCTATGGTGCTTCATGCACCGGCTAAGAAACCGACCAGAATGACAGCCGAATCCATTTCCGGAGGTCTCGAATATCGGGATCTCGTGGTGCGCTATTTTGCCGGATTGCCGAATGCGGTGGAGGTCGCCGGGACCGCTTCTTTTACGAAGGATCGGTTCGATCTCGATGTCGCCGCTGGACGGGTCGACGATGTTCAGCTCGAAAACGGCGTGATCCATATGACTGCGTTGGACACCGACAATGAAAGAATCGCAATCGATCTGGTGTTGCAGGGCTCGTTGGCGACGGCGCTCCGCGTCGCCGATAGTCCACCGCTCGGATATGTCCGCAAGCTGGGGATCGAACCCCGGGAGATCGGCGGAGCCATGGCAATGCGTCTCGGTTTTCGCTTTCCCTTGCGTACCGATGTGACGCTGGCGGAGGTCCAGGCCTATGCGGCCGCGAATATGAGGGGCGTTCAAATGCCTTCCGGCCCGTTTGGCGTCGAATTGTCGGAAGGCGATCTCGAGCTGAAACTGGCGTCGGGGACGATGCAGGTCGGCGGCAAGGTGCTGCTGAATGGTGTTCCGCTGACGATCGATTGGCAGGAGGAATTCAATCCGGGAACGCCGTTCCGGAGTCGCCATATCCTGAGTGGCCGCCTCGATCTGCCGGCTTTGCGGCGGTTGGGCCTGCCGGACAATCCATATGTCGGCGGGTCCTTCGACGGCAATTTGATCCTGACCCGGTTCGACGATGGGCGGAGCGAGGTGTTGGCGGGTATCGATCTCGAATCCGCTGTTCTCGTGGTTCCGGAAATCGCCTGGATGAAGCCCGTTGGCGTCAAGGGATCGTTGAATATGGAGATGGCGGTCGATAAGGCGGGCGTGGCGACCGTCGAACGCCTGACCCTCGAAGCGGGCAAATTGAAGGGCGTCGCCCGCATCGCGTTTCTGGATCGAGCGGCCGGTTTCTGGCGCGCCGATATCGAGACGCTGACCTTTGGCGGCAACGATTTGCGCGGCAGTCTCCTTCGTTCGAAAAGCGGCGCATACGAAGTCAATCTTCAGGGCAGGCGGCTGGATATCGAACCCGTCCTGTTCGACGGCGAATTGGAACCCCGCGAAACCCCGAGCATCGTCGAAGGTTCCGGTCCGCCCGTCATCGTCAATGCGCGGATCGAAGAACTTCTGATCGGTCCCGAGCGCTTGATCACCGACGTTGATATACGTCTCCGCAGGCAGGGCAGTCGCCTTGACTCCTTGCTGCTCGAGGGACGTGTTGATGGCGAGGGCGCCCTCCGCGTGAGCTATGCCCCGGATGGCCAGGCGGCGGGGCACCGATTGGAGATTCATGCCGATGATGCGGGTCGAATGCTGAAGGCATTGGATCTCAGCGATCGGATGGAAGGGGGAACATTGACGATCAGTGGCCGTCGCGTCGATCCCGATGCCCCGCTGCGGGGGACCGTCAAGGTCTCGAAATACAAGCTCACCAAGGCGCCGGCCTTGGCGCGACTGCTTCAAGTCGCCTCGCTGACGGGTATTCTATATGCGCTGGGTCAGTCGGGGCTCGAATTCGTCTCGCTCGATGGAACGTATGCTTATCAAGATGGCCGGCTCGAGATCGAGCGTGCGCGGACTTTCGGTTCCTCCTTGGGGATCACCGTGGAGGGTATGATGGATATCGAAGCCGACGTGGCGAAGCTGCGGGGCACCATCGTACCCGCCTATACGGTCAATCAGGTTCTTGGGAAAATCCCCATACTCGGCCCCCTCCTGGTCGGCGGGAAGGACGAGGGGGTTTTCGCGGCGAACTATGCGGTGACCGGTTCGCTTGAGGATCCGGTGATCGCGGTCAATCCCCTGTCGGCGCTGGCGCCGGGATTCTTGCGGAAGCTTTTCAACATACTCAGCGGCGAGGAATCCAAGAAAAAGCCCGCAAACGCCGGTTGACGAGGCGAGCGCTCAGACCGGCCGGACAAGCGCGTGCCGCTTCCGGCCGGCCGAAAGCTTGATGAAACCCTCGTCGTTGACGTCGTCGAGCGTGACCACCAAAAGCTCTTCCTTGGCGACGACATCGTTGACGCGCCCGCCGCCGCCCTTGATCAGACGTCTTGCCTCGCCATTGCTTTTGGCGAGCTTGGATTCGCGCATCAGCTCATAGAGCGGGATCCCGTCGGAAAGTCGAGATTTCGGGATGTCGATCTTTGGCAAGGCCTCGCCGGCGCCACCCTCGACGAAGGTTCGCCGGGCCGTCTCGGCCGCGTCGCGGGCCGCCGCCTCGCCATGGCACATTGTCGTTGCCGCGTTCGCGAGAATGATCTTCGCGTCGTTGATTTCCGACCCCTCAAGGGTTTCCAAGCGGCGAATTTCGTCGAGCGGCAGTTCCGTGAACAGACGCAGGAAGCCGCCGACATCCGCATCCTCGGTATTCCGCCAATATTGCCAATAGTCGTAGGGCGACAGGCTGTCAGCGTTGAGCCATACGGCCCCGCTGGCGGTCTTGCCCATCTTGGCGCCGCTCGCCGTGGTTAGGAGCGGCGAGGTCAAACCGAAGACTTGTCGGCCGTCGACCCGGCGCGCCAACTCGACACCGGCGACGATGTTGCCCCATTGATCGGATCCGCCCATCTGCAGGCGGCAGTCGTGGCGCCGCGACAGCTCCAGGAAGTCGTAGGATTGTAGCACCAGGTAATTGAACTCAAGGAAGGAAAGCGGTTGCTCGCGCTCCAGACGCATTTTGATTGAATCAAAGGTCAGCATCCGATTGACCGAGAAATGACGCCCGTAATCCCGCAGAAAGTCGATGTATTGTAATTCGTCCAGCCAATCGGCGTTATTGACCATCACGGCGTCGCTCGGGCCGTCGCCGAACTCGATGAATTTCTCGAAAACGCCTCGGATGCCGACGATATTGGACGCGATGTCGTCCTCGGTCAGGAGCTTCCGCTGTTCGTCCTTGCCCGATGGATCGCCGACTTTCGTGGTGCCGCCGCCCATGAGGACGATCGGCTTCAAGCCACATTGCTGCATCCGCCGCAGCATCATGATCTGAACGAGGCTTCCCGCGTGCAGAGAGGTGGCGGTCGCGTCGAAACCGATATAGCCGGCGACACTACCCGCGGCGGCCAATTCGTCGAGCGCGTCGAGGTCGGTACATTGGTGAAAATAGCCGCGGTCCTGGATGGTCCGCAGGAATTCGGAGCGCAAACCGGTCATCTTTTGTCCGCGATCATAAGGCTTGTCGAAGGGGCGCCCCATTTAGCACAATCACCTCGGCATCACAATGAACCCGGCGGCTCCTCCTAACGATAACCATTCCCGCGTTCTCGCGGTCGGCTTGATGAGCGGAACATCCCTGGATGGGATCGATGCCGCCCTTCTCGATACCGACGGTGAGGGCGCGATTCAAGGCCGCGATTTCCTCTCCGAATCCTACGACGACGAATTCGCCGGCCGATTGCGCGGCATCCTCGGTCGAACCGAACCGGATCCCGAAACCCGAGAGGTCGAGCGTGAGCTGACCCTGCGTCACGCGGGTCTCGTCGAGCGGTTGCTTGCGGCCGCCGGCGTCGGCGCGGATGCGGTTCGGGTGGTCGGATTCCATGGCCACACGATCCATCATGCGCCCGATACGGGGTTTACCTGGCAGATCGGCGATGGGCCGCTGCTCGCGCGCGAGATGGGGATCGATGTCGTGTTCGATCTACGCGCCGCCGACATGGAGGGGGGCGGCGAGGGGGCGCCCTTGGCACCGATCTTTCATGCGGCCCTCGCCGCCGATCTGGACCCGCCCACGGCGGTTCTCAACATCGGCGGTGTCGCCAATCTGACCTGGATCGGCGGTGACGGTGAGCTGATCGCTTTCGACACGGGGCCCGGCAACGCCTTGATCGATGATTGGACACGGCGGCGGACCGGTGAGGGGTTCGACAAGGACGGCGCGCTCGCCAAGGCGGGGCGTGTCGACCGGACCGTCCTTGCTCAATTGCTGATGCATCCCTATTTCGACCGCGCACCGCCGAAATCCCTCGATCGGAACGAATTCGATTCGGCGCCCGTCGAGGGATTAAGCGCGAAGGATGGCGCGGCGACCCTGGTCGCGTTCACGGCGTCCGCGATCGCCAAGGCGCGCGATCACATGCCGACCTCGCCGAGCCGCTGGCTGGTGTCCGGGGGCGGGCGGCGAAACCCGGCGATCATGACCGCCTTGCGGGACGAATTGGCGGTACCGGTGGCGCCGATCGAGGATATTGGCTGGAACGGGGATGCCGTGGAGGCCCAGGCATTCGCCTATTTCGCGGTCCGGCGTCTGCGGGATCTTCCGATCAGCTTTCCCGGCACCACCGGCGTGAACGTACCAACGATCGGCGGAAATATCGCCCGAACCGATTGAGCGGTTATTCCGAACTCAATGGTGCGAGATCGCCATGACAGCGGTGGATGACCGCGTATTCGACACATTCCTCGCGAAGCCGAAAGTTCTCATCCGCGCCCGGGGCACTCCGAAGCTCCGTGAATGCCCGATGGCTCGGATACCAAACCGCCAGGATCTCATCCAATTCCTGCTCGCCCGTGGCCTGGCCGAGAACGGGTGCGCGCCAAAGTATTTTTCCTCCGACCTGGGGCAGGAGCCTGTCGAGAGCGGTCATATATTGACGATAGAGGTCGCCGTCGGGAAATTCCGCCTCCTTCACATAGAGGTTTAGATTAAGCATCAGGATGGGGCCGTCCTTCCCGCTGTCGGCGACCGCCTGGATCCGTTTTACTTCGTCTTCGTTTCGGGTGACGGCCATGTCTGCTCCCTTACCGTCCTCGACATGGCTGTTCGTTGGAAGGCGAATTAGTCCGCCGACCCCGCATTCGCCATCTCGGCCATCTCGGTGTCGAGATAGTTGCCGACGATATTTTCCATCTTCTCCAAGTCCTGCACGAAAAAATGGTTGGCCTCGTCGATCACCTCGTGATCGATCTTGATGCCGCGCTGCTGCCGCAATTTGGCGACCAAGGCCTCGATCGATTCGGTGGGTACGATATCGTCGGTACCGCCCGATATGAACAAGCCCGACGAAGGGCAGGGCGCGAGGAAGCTGAAGTCGTGCATATTGGCGGGCGGTGCCACGGAAATGAAGGAGGTGATCTCCGGTCGGCGCATCAAGAGCTGCATGCCGATCCAGCCGCCGAAGGAGTAGCCCGCGATCCAGCATTGCGAGGCGTTCTCGTTGTAAGTCTGCAGCCAGTCGAGCGCGGAGGCCGCGTCCGACAACTCGCCCTCGCCGCGCGCGAAGGTCCCTTGCGAACGCCCAACGCCGCGAAAATTGAACCGCATACAGGCGAATCCCCGTTTGAGGAACGTCTGAAACAGCGTGTAGACAACCTTGTTGTTCATGGTGCCGCCATGCTGCGGATGCGGATGCAGCATCAGCGCGATCGGCGCGTTCGGAGTTTTCCCCGGTTGATACTTGCACTCGAGGCGGCCGTCGGGTCCGTTGATAATAACTTCTGGCATGTTAATCCGCGCTTCCGTCGATCCATCATTATCGTTGTTCGGCGTGCGGTGCCACGGGAAATTCTGGCTGAGTGGCGGCGCGCCGGGTTAACCATTCTTTCGCATCAGCGGTTGACCCCAAAGAACGGGATATCTATATCCACAGAATGCCTCGCAAGAAACCGGTAATTTTTCGGCGGCTTGCGATCAGGGCGGTTTCCGCGCAACGACGCGAAAGACCAGCCTGCGGTCCGATTAATAGATTAGGTGGCCCGCGTCATGTTCAAGACAATGCGTGACGAAATTCAAGGGATCAAGGAACGCGACCCGGCGGCGCGCTCGTCGCTGGAAATCGTTCTCTGTTATCCCGGCTTGCATGCAGTGATGTTTCACCGCGCGGCTCATTGGGCGTGGCGGCGGAACTTGAAGCTGATTGCCCGATTCACCTCGCAGTTCGGCCGTTTCATTACCGGCATCGAGATCCATCCGGCCGTGCTAATGGGCACGGGCTTTTTCGTCGATCACGGCATGGGGGTGGTGGTCGGCGAGACGGCGAAACTCGGCGACCGGGTGACGCTCTATCATGACGTGACCTTGGGCGGCGTGGCCCCTTCGATCGATTCGGACAGCCAGCGTGAGCAAAAACGCCATCCGACCTTGGAGGACGACGTCATCGTCGGTTCCGGCGCTCAGATTTTGGGTCCGGTGACCGTGGGCAAGGGTGCGCGCGTCGGCGCCAACGCGGTAGTGACCAAGGACGTGCCGCCGGGCGCGACCGTTGTCGGCATCCCGGGAAGAGTGATTGCGCGTTCCGGTACGGGCGCACCAAAGGCATTCTCGCCCTATGGGACGCCGCTCGGCGACATGCCGGATCCCGTGGCGCGAGCCCTCGAGGGGCTGATGGAGCAGGTCACGACCTTGCAGGCGAGGGTCGAGGAATTGGAGGCGCGCGAAACGCATCTCGAGCGGCCCGAATTCGGCGACGAGGACGAAAGCGGCACGTCGATACCGCCGAAAAACTGAAAATTGTTGAAAATCGGTCTATATAGTTAACGACCGGTAAGGATATTCGGGAGACTGCCCGTGCGTTTGACGACGAAAGGCCGCTACGCGGTGATGGCGATGGTGGATCTGGCAAAACACAGCCAAGGCCGGCCCGTTGCCCTCGCCGATGTTGCGGAGCGGCAAGGTATCTCGCTTTCGTATCTCGAGCAGCTTGTCGCCAAGCTGAGGCGGAACGAGCTGGTGAACAGTGTCCGTGGACCCGGCGGCGGCTATCTTCTGGCCCGTCCCTCCGTGGAGATGACAATTGCGGAAATCATCCTTGCCGTCGACGAGCCCATTCGCGCGACGCGGTGCGCGCCCGGTTCGCCGCGCGGCTGCACCGGCGACAACACACGTTGTCTGACGCATGACCTTTGGGATGAATTGAGCGATCAGATTCATCTTTTCCTGAATTCCTTCTCCCTTCACGATGTGGTCGAGGGGCGGGTCAAGCACCGCTTCGGCCTGATCGAGGGAGACGCCGCCTAATCCCGAGGAACGTTCCGGCCGAATCTCCGGACCCGTTCGAGAATCGCCTATGGTTTATTTGGATTTCAATGCCAGTGCGCCGATGGTCGAAGGGGTGGAAGAGGCCGTGGCCGGCACGCTTGGGATGGTCGGCAACCCATCCTCCGTCCATGGCGAAGGCCGTGCCGCGCGGAAGATCGTGGAAGAAGCGCGCGATGATGTAGCGGCCCTGGTCGGAGCCAAGCCCGAGAACGTCATCTTTACCAGCGGAGCGACAGAAGCCAACAATCTGGCGCTTCTCGGCGCGGGGCGGAAGCACGTCATCGTCTCGGCGACCGAACACGTTTCCGTTTTGGCGCATGCGCCGGCGGCCAACCATTTGTCGGTCGACGGCGACGGGGTCATCGATCTCGACCAGTTACCGGAATTTCTGAAACGCCGGGGCCGGAATTCAATCGTCTCGATCATGGCCGCGAACAACGAGACCGGCGTTATCCAACCGGTCGGTGTCGCGGCGAGGCGGGCCCACGAATCAAACGCGCTCTTCCATTGCGACGCGGTGCAAGCGGTCGGGCGAATCCCGTTCGACCTGACCCGCCTCGACATTGATATGGCCAGCCTGTCGGCCCATAAGATCGGCGGGCCGAAGGGGGTGGGCGCGCTGGTCCTGGCCGACGGTATCGAGATCGCGCCCGCGATTCTCGGCGGCGGCCAGGAGCGCCGCCGTCGCGGCGGGACCGAGAATGTCCCCGGTATCGCGGGTTTCGCCGTGGCCGCGCGGACGGCAGCGGCCGCACGCCTCTCGATCGGTCGGGTCGCCAATCTGCTCGGTATTTTGGAGCGCCGCGCCGAGGCGGTAGTCCCAGGTGTCGTGATCCTCGGCGAGGCGGTGCCGCGGATCGCCAATACGACCTGCCTGGCGTTGCCCGGCGTCGATGCGGAAACCCAGGTGATGGCCCTCGACCTCGCCGGCGTTTCGGTCAGCGCGGGCTCGGCTTGCTCCTCCGGCAAGGTCGGCGAAAGCCATGTCTTGAAGGCAATGGGAATAGAGGAGTCGATCGCGCGTTCGGCTATTCGCGTCAGCCTCGGTCACGAGACCAGCATGGATGACGTCACCCAATTCCTCGAGGCCTGGCAAGCCCTCGCCAAACGCGCGGCCTGAGGGATGCCATCCTTGCAGGTCACCTTTATCGAACGGAGCGGCGGCAAGCGGACGGTGGAGGCCCGAGCCGGGCAGACGCTGCTCGATCTCGCGCATGCGAATGACATCGATATCGAAGGGGCCTGCGAAGGGGTGATGGCCTGCTCGACCTGTCATCTGATCGTCGAGGCGGAATGGTATCCCAAACTGTCGCCGCCCGAGGAGGATGAAGAGGACATGCTCGACCTCGCCTTCGGGCTCACCCGAACCTCCCGTCTTGGCTGCCAGTTGTTGATGATGGACGAGCTCGACGGCTTGACCGTGCGGTTGCCGGACGAGACCCGGAACATGCTGTTGGATTGAGGGCGCTCGCGATGGCGGAGGCGACACTTTTCCATAATCTGAAATCCGCCGCGGCGGACGATTGGGGTCGCTATACCCACCACGCCTTCCTCGGTCAGCTCGCCGACGGCAGTCTGCCCGAAGCCGCCTTCCGGCACTACCTGATCCAGGATTACCTGTTCCTGATCCAATTCGCGCGGGCCTATGCATTGGCCGTCTACAAGTCTGATTCCCTGGCTGAAATGCGAATGGCGGCGGACGGCATGTCCGCGATCCTGGATGTCGAGATGGATCTCCACGTCGAATATTGCGCCGGCTGGGGGATCGACGCGGCGGCGATGGCCAGGACTCCGGAGGCCCCGGCCTGTCTTGCCTATACCCGCTACGTGCTGGAGCGGGGAGCGGCCGGCGATTTGCTGGATCTTCATGTTGCCCTCGCCCCTTGCATCGTCGGCTATGCCGAGATCGGTGCCCGGCTGGCCGCCGACCCCGCGACCCGCCGTGACGGGAACCCCTATTCGGCCTGGATCGAGATGTATGCCGGGGACGAGTACCAAGCGGTCGCTATGGCCGAAATCGAGTTTATCGACGAGCTGATGGGGCGCCGGGGCGGGGCGGGAAGGATGCCGGCTCTACGCACGAATTTCGCGATCGCGACCCGGCTGGAAATCGATTTCTGGCAAATGGGCCTGGACACGGCCTAACGCACACGGACGCCCGACGCCAAATTCCACGACCTAGACGAAAACGTCCAGCATGGTTCCCGTGTTCAGCAGCGTCTCGACCAAACGGGCCTCCGAGTCGAAGGCGACGAGGGCTGGACTGTTCACGTTCGAATCCGCTGCCGACCGTTGCCGGTCGGCGGTGGTTGCACCTGCTTCCGCAACCGCGGTTGCAATCGCCTGCGCGTTGCCCCGCAGTCGGAATCCAAAATTCGCCGCCTCCGCGACGGGGGCGACGGAGAATGAATTTACGGTGAGCAGGCCACCTGGCGCGATAGCCACGGCTCACATCCTCTTAGGCTCTCCAAAACCTGATCTCATTGTCGGACAAGCGGTGGTCCGAGGTCAAGAAAATGCGGCCCGAGCGCGTCATGCGAAATCCGAGCGAGAATCATTGCGAATCGGTCGCGGCCGACACATATTCCGCGGATGAACACTCTCGACATCGATAAGCCCCCCGGCGAGACCCGCGTCGTCGTTGCGATGTCGGGCGGGGTGGATTCCTCCGTCACCGCCGCCTTGCTGGCGGAGGCGGACTACGAGGTCGTCGGCATCACCCTGCAGCTCTACGACCATGGCGCCGCCATCGAGCGGAAGAACGCCTGCTGCGCCGGCCAGGACATCCATGATGCCCGCAACGTCGCCGAACGCCTCGGCATTCCCCATTACGTGCTCGATTACGAGAGCCGGTTTCGCGAAAGCGTGATCGATGATTTCGCCGATGCCTATCTCCGCGGCGAGACGCCGATCCCCTGCATTCGCTGCAATCAGACGGTCAAGTTCCGTGACCTCCTGGGAACGGCGCGCGACCTCGGCGCCGACGCGTTGGCGACGGGCCATTACGTCAGACGGCGGCACGGCGCCTGCGGTCCCGAGTTGCACCGGGCCGAAGATCCCCAGCGCGATCAGAGCTATTTCCTTTTTGCGACGACCCCGGACCAGCTCGACCTGCTGCGCTTTCCCCTCGGCGAAATGGCGAAGCAGGAGACCCGCGAGATCGCCGCCCGCTTCGATCTTCCCGTGGCCAACAAGCCCGACAGTCAGGACATCTGTTTCGTGCCCGACGGATCCTATGCCGGGGTGCTTGAGAAACTTCGGCCGGACGCGATCGAGCCCGGCGAGATCGTCGATCTCGAGGGCCGCGTCCTCGGCACCCATGAGGGTATCGTCAACTTCACAATCGGTCAGCGCCGCGGGCTGGAGATTGGCGGGCAGGGGGAACCGCTCTATGTCGTCGGCCTGGACCCGGCGGCGCGCCGGGTCGTCGTCGGTCCGCGCGATGCCCTGGCGACCGGGCGAATCCTTCTTTCCGACCTGAACTGGCTCAGTCTTCCGCCGAGCGCCGATGGCCGGAGCTGCAGGGTCAAGATTCGCTCCAGCATGGCTCCGGTCGAGGCAAATATCCGATCCCTCGGGCAAGACGCCGCCGAGGTTGAATTCGCCGCGCCCCTCTACGGGGTCTCGCCGGGTCAGGCTTGCGTCGCCTATGACGGCGACCGCGTGCTCGGCGGCGGCTGGATCCAGCGGGAAGTAAGCTGATCGAAAGACGGCTCATGTGGAGCTCTCGATCAGCGTGGCGAGACAGTTGGCGGCTGCTTGACAGCGGGGGCCGGACCGCCTATCTCAACGGCCGCTTCGGCGGAGTAGCTCAGTTGGTTAGAGCAGTGGAATCATAATCCATGTGTCCGGGGTTCAAATCCCTGCTCCGCCACCAATACAAGCCCCTGATTTCATTTCGGAATCGGGGGCTTACTCTTTTGGAAACCGCTGAGAATCATGTTGCATTTGTCGCAAAACAGTTTCGTCCGATTTCGTTGAGTTACAAAGGTCTTCGGTAGCTCCGTGCGACAAGCTTGCGACATGAAACGATCGTTTCGAATTGCTCGACGAGGCCCACTGATCGTTCAAAATCGGGCTTATTTTATCGCCCGGCACTAGAATTGGGACCCGCCAAAAGGTGACATTCGAAGGCTGATCGCCGCTCGCCAAACATCGAGCTTGATTGAACACAACAATTGACACGAAACCTGGAGGCAGGTCAGCCCTAATACCAACTTCAACGACGTCGGCCGGAGGCCGGCGTCCATTGAACGTCGACTGCCCTCCGAAAACGGTTCAATCATCAAGTTCCGGCCCTCAGATCGCCGGGCAAGCGAAACTGTTCCAGTAACCATGAAAAATGGATACTGTCGGTATCGGTTCGAAGGTTTTCCGCGAAAATCGGCCAAGAGGAAAATTCCGCGTCATGACCGAATTGTCATTGGTTTCCGACAGTCTGCTCGCCCACGACATTTCGGCCGGTTGGTCCGACAGACTGCGACGGCGCGGCCAGTTCGGGGTCGCGGTCGTTCGTTCGCAGATCAATTTCTATTTTTTCTGGGAGAAGCGTTGGTTCTTCATCGCCATGGCGATCGGCGCCTTCATGCTGTCCCTGCCCCTTCCTGAGGGCCTCAGCCGCGAGGCCATGGTCGTGCTGACCATGTCGGTGGTGGCGACGCTGCTGTTCGTCACCGAGCCGGTGCCGTTGCCGACTGTGGCGCTCCTGATCATCGTCGGCCAGGTGATCATGCTGGGGATCGATTCGACCCTGGTGGCGAAGAGCCTGATGACCGATTCGGTGTTGTTCATCATGGGCTCGCTGATGCTCGCGGTGGCGGTCGTGAAACAGCAATTGGACAAGCGGATCGCCTTTGCGATCGTGCGCCTGACTGGCACTCGGACCACGAATATCTGTTTCGGGATATCGGTGGTGTCGGGCCTGCTGGCGTCCTTCATCGGCGAGCACACGGTGGCGGCGATGATGCTGCCGGTCGGCATCACCCTGATCCAGTTGACCTCGGATGATCCGCTCCGGGTTCGGGGGCTGGCTGCCGTGCTGCTGTTCTCGATTGCCTATGGGTGTTCGGTGGCCGGCATCGGAACACCATCGGGCGGGGCTCGGAACGCCATCATGATTGGCTATTGGAAGGAGTTCTTCTACGACCCCCTGAACCCCGACACCCGCCAGTTCCTGATCGATTACGTCCGCTGGATGGCCTATGCCTATCCGATCTTCCTGTTGCAATTGCCCTTGGTCACGGCGGTGCTTCTGTTCACTTTCAAACCCGAACACCGGAACCTTCAGCGCGCGGTCGCCAAGCTGCGCAGTCAAATCCGGTTGCAGGGGCCTATGAAGCCCGGCGACTGGCTGTCCATCGGGTTCTTTTTCCTGATCCTGCTGGGCTGGATTTTCCAGTCCGGCAATTTTGGCATGGGCACAATCGCCGTGATCGGCGCGTGCCTGTTCCTGATCGCCGGATTGGTTCGCTGGGAAGACATCAATTCCGGCGTCAACTGGGGCGTGGTGCTGCTCTACGCGGCGGCGATCTCGCTCGGCGTGCAGATGAAGGAGACCGGAGCCGCCATCTGGATGGCCGAGAATTTTCTCTCCCTGCTGAAGCCGATCGGCGCCGACCAGGGCGTCGGCCTGTGGGCGGCGATCTCGGTCCTGACCACGACCGTCACCAACACCATGTCGAATGGCGCCGCGGTCGCGGTGCTGGGGCCGATGGTCCTCAAGGTCGCCGTCGTCGCCGGCGAAAGCCCGATCCTGCTCGGCTTCGTCACCGCGATCTCGTCCGCTTTCGCCTATCTGACCGTGGTCGGAACACCGGCCTGCACCATCGTCTACGCAGCCGGTTATTTGAAGACCACGGATTTCCTGAAAGTGGGCTGGCGGATGGTCGTCCTTTCGACGCTTGTGATGCTCGTCGCCGCGGCCATCTATTGGCCGTTTATCGGGGTCTAGACGCGCCGTGGTCTGGTGGAAACGAAATCAAGCGAACGATCGCCGGATCGATCTGGATGCCGACCGCGAATTGGAGGAAATCCGAGAACGGCGGCGGAACCGCTTCCGCATACTGGTTTGTATCGATGGGACCGACCAATCCTACGAAGGGGTGCGGTTCGCTAATGAAATCGGCCAGGGCGACGAGTGCGACATCATCCTGCTCTATGTACGGAATATCGATCAGGGCCTGCGGTCGGGCGGATTGCAGATGCGGGTGGCGCGGGAAAACATGCTCGAATGGGATCTGGAACTGCCGGGCATCCAATATCTGAAGCGCGGTCGTGACATGTTGATCGGCGAAGGCCAATTGTCCGACCAATGGGAGGCGATTTTCAGCCACCGAGACGTGCGCGGCGATCCCTTGGGCGACAACAAGATCGAATACCGCAATGACCGCGGCAAGGGCATTGTCCTGAAACTGAAAACCGCCCCCGACACGGCCAGCGGCATCCTCGATCAGTACGAACTCGGTCCCTACAATCTGATGATCATCGGCACGCCCAGCCGATGGCGTGGGCAATTCCGCTCCCTGCTTCGAATGAGCGTCGTCCAAAGGGTCGCCATGCTGTCGCCCTGTTCCGTGCTGATCGCCCGCGAACGAATGGACAAGGAAGGTTTTCTGGTCTGCAGCGACGGCTCCGAGCAGTGCCTCGATGCCGTCCGTCGGGTCGCCGTTCTGGCGCGGCATTGTGGCCGACCTCTGACCCTGTTTGGTGTGGCCGAGGCGGTGGAGGACCGCGACCGGGTCGAGGCCGACCTGCAATCGGCGCGCGAGATGCTGGGCGAGATGGGGATCGAGACGCCGGCCACGATGAGCGAGGTCGGCGACCCGGTGCGGCGCATCCTAGAGATCGGCCGGAATTACGAGCTGATCACCGTTGCCGGATACGACAACTCCCGCCTCCAGCGTATGTTTGCGGGCAGCGTCGCCCTGGACGTCATGGGGGCGGCGACCAGCTCCGTCCTCAACGTCAGATGAGGACGACCAACGCCGTTTCGGTCGGCCAACCGGACATGCCGACGACTAGCGACCAAGGGAGCGATGGCAAATGGACGCGCTGAACGGATTTGAGGCAGAGTGACAATGTCCGAGTTGAGGCAACTCCGGGCATTCTGACCGACCATCGTTCACGTCTGCTTTCCTCCCGAAAGTTACCGCGGCGTTGGTGACAGCCGCCGAAAATCAAGCTGGACCCTGACAGGTGTGGGATAAACGTGCCCCGACGCCGGTAAGAGTCTTGGGGGGCTCTGATTGAGATTGCGCTGGATCGGGCTTCCGATCGCGGACGGACCGTCAAACTCAGGCCGTTGGAGGCCGGAGGTGAAGGCACCGTTCCAACGTCAGCCGAATTTGTTTACTGTCATTGTGGAATTGAGGGTTATCCGGAATCCGTCGGGTCGTTTATCTCAAGAGGTGCTCGATGCCACGTCTCCGTCGTAGCTTAACTCCGGCGTTGCTGGTTTTGCTGGCGGTGCCGTTTTTTGACGCCGGTCTTACGGGCGCACGGGCGGATAATATTACCGATTGCACCATGGGCGGCAAAGACGTTCAGATTCGGGCGTGTTCGCGGATCATCGAGTCCGGACGCCTGTTCGGAAAACCGATCGACAACTACAATCTTTCCATCCTCCACGCCAACCGAGGCAACGGCTACAGGGGAAAGCGCCAATTCGATCGCGCCATCGCCGAGTATGACAAGGCGATCCGGATCAATCCGTCTTTCGCCGACAATTATTACAACCGCGCCATAACCTATCGAGACAAGGGCCAGATCGATCGCGCCATCGCCGATTACGGCCACGCCATCAGGCGCAATCCGAGGCATGCCAAAGCCTATTACAACCGCGCCATCATCTATCGTGACAAGCGCCAATTCGATCGTGCCATCGCCGACTATGGCAACGCCATCCGGCTCACCCCGAACGATGCCCGCGCCTACAATAACCGCGGTGTCGCTTACTACCTCAAAGGCCAGTACGACCGTGCCATCGCCGATTATGACAGGGCCATTAAGCTCGATCCGAAAGGTCTCGGCCGTTATACCAATCGGGGATTGGCCTATGAAAAACTCGGGCGCCGCGACAAGGCCCTCGCGGACTTTCGTCGGGTCATCGCGCGACGCCCCGGAGATCGATTTGCACGAAGTGGCCTGGATCGCCTTGGCGCCAAATCTGCGGGTTCGATTTCCAAGACACGGCGACGCCCCGCGTCCGCCGGTTGTTTCGGCAATAATCGGGGTGCGGCATCGTTGAATTGGAACGACCATTTCAATTGGGCAAAAGGACAGAATCTGGAGACATTGAAACGGGATCTGAGCACTAAAACGCGAAATATATTCAATTGCGCCAAGGTGAGCCGAAAGAACCTAAACGGTGTTTTCGCGGACCTCTCTCATGTGGTCGGATTCGCAGCCCCCGGTCCCGCCTGCTTCGATGGTAATCGCGGTGCGGCTTCCTTGGACTTCCTGGGGCACCATCGCTGGGCGCGAAGCCAGCCTCGGGATGTGCTGCGTAACGATATTGTCTGGAAGGTATCCAGCGTGTTGTCCTGCATGAATCCGTCCCTTTGGGCAAAATTCTTTGCCAAGGCGTCGGTGATCTTGGCAAAGGCCCCCCGATCCGGACGATGGATCAATGCGCGAGCCAAAGGTGATTGGCCGGGGAAGGATTTTGCCTGCACGGGCGGCGTTATGCCCAAGGTAAAATTTTGCGATTCAGCCCATGTCGGAAATGTCGCGGTCTGTTGGGTACCAAAGGATCGCCAGACGGGATATCCATTCAAGGAATGCCAGGGTCAGAAGTCCTGGTGTACCTACAAGTCGGTAAATTTATCTCAAAGGCAAACCGGCTCCCGCCCCGGGCAGCTTTATATTTGCTCCGCAAATTAGAGCCCTTCAGGGTTAGTTGGAAATTGAAAGCCGAATAGATCCGGGTTCGGCCCCGTTCGGTGAAGAGCGGTCACATCGCTTCGGGCGTCCAGCCTTCCTTGGCGAGCGCCTTGGCGATTTGGCTGCTGACAACGCCATAATCGCCGCTGCCGTACCAGCGCATGTAATCGTCCTCGCCGCGAATCGCGGCCACGAGGTCGCCGGCGGCGCGAAAGGAATAGCTCGCGGTATCGCCGTTCTCATGGCGCCAGTGCACATTCGCCAGCGCCGACCACATGGCGGACGCGGTCTTCTCGCTGGCGCGAATGCGGTTCCCGAGCGTGCGTTCGACCGCCATCTCGAAGGCGTCTTCGGGATCGAGGTCGCGGCCGCCCTCGATGCCGCCCCAACCGCCATATTTGGTCATGTCCGGATCCTCAAATTTGTCGCGGATGCCGCAGTTCGGCCAGGGCGCGGACGGCCACGGCCGAGATCACCAGTGTACCACCGGCGAGGGTTGCAGAGCTTGGAACTTCGGCCACGAAGAGCCAGACCCACAGAGGGCCGAAGGTGAATTCGAGCAGCATGAACAGCGTCGCCTCGGCGGCGATTAGGTAGCGGGACGCAATGATGAACATCCAGTTCGCGAAGCCCGAGAGAACCGCCCCCCAGAGAAAACAAAGCAACACGTCGCCGAGCGGGACCGCGAGGTCGTCGAACCGGAGCGCGCCCGAGACGGCCATGATCATCAATGACGAGACGACCAGGGTCGGCAGCATGTCGATATCGCGGTGGCGCCGGACGATGACCGCATAGGCGCCGAAGCCGACCGCGGTCAATAATCCCATGCCGTTGCCGAAGAAAGTGCCGTGGCCCAAGCCCTCGGCCAGCATCACGAAGACGCCTATGGCTGCCACCACCATAGTGATCAGGGTGGCCGTTCCCGGCCGTTCCTTCAGAATCCACCAGGCAAGGGCGGTGGCGACGAAGGGAATGGCGCTCAGCATGAAGAGGGTGTTGGCGACCGTCGTGTGGGTGATCGACTGCACATAGGCGACGCTGGCGACCGCGACCAGGACCGATCCCAGCAGCCCCGGATTCCCGATCGCGCGGATGCGGGAAAGCGTTTGCCGCCGATAGCGGAGGATCAGGACGACCAGGATGGCGCCGAGCAGCGATACCGATCGGTAGAAGTTGATTTGCCACGCGTCCGCCTCGGCGATATTGCGGGCGACCAGGCCGCCGAAGCTGATGACCAGCGACGACACCGCCAATATCGCCATCGCGAAGCCGCGCCGCGAAGGGGTTTCTGTCGTCACGCGCGGGCAGCCTTCAGCCGAGGCCGAGATGGCGGCGAAGCGTGGCCGTGACCGGGCTCTCCGGGATCGTCATGTTCTCGATTATCGAGAAATGATGATCGCCGGGCGTGGCCTGGACCTCTGTCGTCACCATGCGGTCTTGCCAGGCCGCGGCGAATTCCTCGGATTGGCGGTTGAATTCCGCCGTTTCGGCGCCGCCGACGAGAACGCTCATCGCCGCCGGCCGGGGTGGTGAAAGCCGCATCGGGCTGTTGGCCTCGGCCTCGGCCGTGTCCATCCGGACCTCCTTGTTGACCGATACATGACGGAGCGGTTTCAGGTCGAAGAGACCGCTGATCGGGACATAGGCGAATTCCGGCGGGTCATCGTCGAGATCCGACCAGTCCGTGGCCGCCATCATTGCCGTCAGATGGCCGCCCGCCGAATGCCCGGTGATCACGAAGCGCGACCGGTCGCCGCCATGCGCCTCGGCGTTCCGCCAGGTCCAGGCCACGGCGCGGCGCGTCTGCGCGACGATCTCGGTCAACCGCACCGCGGGGCAGAGCGTGTAGTTGATCGAGACAGCGAGCGCTCCCGCCGCGACCAGGGTCTCGAGACAGAAATTATAGAGCGACTTGTCCATCGCCCGCCAATAGCCGCCATGGATGAAGAACAGCACCGGTCCTCCCGCGGCGGCTGGATAGAAGATGTCGAGGCATTCCTCGGGCCGGGTGTCGGCATAGGCGATATCGAGGCGGGTGTCGGCATGTTTGGTGAAGTCGGCGCTCTTTCGCTCCCACCGCGCGAAGATGTCGGCCCAATCGGGCACGCTGAGCCGTGGATTGTATTCCCGCTCGATGGTCTCGGCGTCCATATCGCGAAACAGGATCTCTGTCATGGCTCAGGTCTTTCCGACGTTGTTCCCGGGCCGAGCTACATACGTCGGGGCGGGGCGGCTTGTAAATGGCGCCGGATTTTTCCTATCCGGCGAGCGGCTTGGCGAAACTCAACTCGTGACCGTCGGGATCGGTGATGTGGAAATAGCGTTCGCCCCAGGCGGCGTCGCGGGGGCTGGTGTCGGGCGCGTGGCCGCGCTCGATGGCGCACGTATGCACGGCATCGACATCGGCGACATGAAAGATCACCCGGCCCCACCACGACCACTCTTTTTCCGCCGGCTGCGCCGTCAGGTTGACGAAGCACGCGCCCCCCCGAAGACTGGTGAAAGGAGCGCCGGGACCGCCAAATTTAAGCTCGAACCCCAAATCCTCGTAGAACGCGACCGACCGGCCCATGTCGTGGGTCGCGAAGGTAATAGCGTTGATCGATTCGATCATCCGTCCCCGCCTTATGTTCTCGCCGCCGCTTCGGCGTATCTATTATTATGGAACGACGATCGGTTGGCATGGAGGAAATCCCATGGTGGAACAAAAACAGGACGATGAATTCGTCATCGTCTCGAACGGCATGCTGGGTTACGGCTTTCGCGAGGCCTCGCTCCATGCGGCGGTCGAGGCGGGGATCGACATGATCGCCGCCGATGCGGGCTCCAGCGATCCCGGCCCCTATTATCTCGGCACCGGGAAACCCTTCGTCACGGAATCGATGATGAAGCGGGACCTGAAGCTCCTGGTGAAGGCGGGCTACGATGCGGGCGTACCGCTTGTGATCGGCTCCGCCGGGGGAGCTGGCGGCGATATTCAGGTCGACATCATGCTGCGGTTGCTGCGCGAGGTTCTGCTGGAACTCGGAATCACCCGGAAGGTGGCGGTGGTGCGTTCCGAACTGGACAAGGAGGTCGTCCGCGAGGCGATCGCCGCCCAACGCGTCCACACTTTCGAGACGGGGACGCCGTTGACGCCGGACGACGTCGATCAATCGGTACATATCGTGGCCCAGCTCGGCTGCGAATCCTATTTCCCGGCGTTGCGGGAGGCCCCCGATATACTGCTGGCGGGCCGGGCCTGGGACGTCTCCAACATCGCGGCCCTGCCGTTGCTCAAGGGCTATCCCCGCGGGCTGACGCTGCATATGGGCAAGATCATCGAATGCGGCGGCCTGGCGTCGCGTCCGGCGGGCGGCGGCGATCTGATCCTGGGCCGGCTTCGCGACGATCATTTCATCGTCGAGCCGACCAACCCCGAGAAGGCCTGCACTATCGCCTCGGTTACCGCCCATACCTTCTACGAGAAGACCGATCCCCTTCTGCTGGCGGGGCCGGGCGGGTCGGTCGACCTGCGCGCCACCGAGTTCGAACAATTCGACCCCCGGCGCGTCAAGGTGACGGGAAGCGCCTTCCATGCGGCCGACCGTTATACGGTGAAGCTGGAGGGTGCGCGTCTCGCTGGATATCGCCAGATCACCATCGGCGGGGCGCGCGATCCGAAATTCATCGCCCGCATCGACGAGTTGCAGCAACAGATCGTCGACAAGATCGCTGAAACCCAAGCCGGCATGATCGAGCCCGACCAGTACTCGATCAAATTCCACCGCTATGGTCTGGACGGGGTGATGGGTGACTGGGAGCCGGTGAAGACGCCAGCGCATGAGCTCGGCATCCTGATCGATGTGATCGGCGAGACGCCGGAGATCGCGGCGGCCGTCTGCGGCTTGGCCCGGAGTTCGATCCTGCATGTGAGCTATCCCGGCCGCCAGGCGACGGCGGGCAACATCGCCTTTCCGTTCTCGCCGGCGGAGATCGGCGGCGGCGAGGTCTACGAGTTCAACATCTATCACCTGATGGAGGTGGACGATCCGGAATCCTTCGGCCGCATCGAGATGTTGGCGGCATGACCAAGCTTTGCGATATCGCCGAAGTGATCCGTTCGAAGAACGCGGGTCCCTTCATCGTTACCTTCGATATCCTGTTCGATACGGAGGAGAAATTCGAGCGCGTGCGCGAGGCGGGGTTGATCAACCGGCGGGTGGTCTGCGATCTCTACGGCGTCTCGGACAACGAATTGCTCGGCTTCGACTATTATCCCTTCGCGCGCGCCATCAAGTTTTCGATACGCCGCCCGGTCGGTTCCGGCGGGCCGAGCGACGCCGACGTCTACGGCGCCCAGCAACACGCACCGCTGCTCGATCTGGTGGCGCTGGAATAGCCAGCCGTCTATGATTGGCCGGAGAGGGGTGACCGATGGGAGAGATTCTCGGCCTTGGGGTGACGCATTACCCGCCGCTCTGCATGAAGGACGGAGAGATGTCGGGCCTCCTGCAATGGACGCTGAATGACCCCGATATCCCGGCGGCGGAAAAGGTTCCGGAAAACTGGCCCGAGTTGATGCGCCGCGAATGGAGCGACGATCGGGGGACGGCGGCCGCGGCGAGGCACCGGGCGACCCTTTGCGCCGGGTTCACGCGGGTAAGGGCGGCGCTTGACGATTTCGCGCCCGACGTGGTGGTGGTCTGGGGCGACGACCAGTACGAAAATTTCCGCGAGGACGTGATCCCACCCTTCACGGTCTGCGCCTATGACGATATGGAGCTCCGGCCCTGGGCGCATGCGCAGGATTCCTCGGCGATGCTGAACAAGCCGAACGTTTGGGAGGAGGGGACCGATACCGTGTTCACCATGCGCGGCCGCCCCGATATCGCGCGAGCCTTGGCGACGGGACTCTTGGAGACGGGCATCGACGTCGCCTATGCCTATAAGCCGCTCCACCACGAGAGCCTCGCCCATGCCTTTCTCAACACCATTCTTTTCCTGGACTATGACCGGCGCGGTTTCGATCACCCGGTGATCCCGTTTCCGCTCAACTGCTACGGCCGCCGGGTGGTGAGCTGCAAGGGCTTCATCACGCGCCTAGGCGAGGAAGTGGAGTTCGATCCGCCCTCGCCGCCGCCGGGACGTTTCATGACTGTCGGCGCCGCCGCCGCGCGGTATTTCAGGGAGAGTCCGTGGCGGGTCGCCCTTGTCGCGTCGTCGAGCTGGTCGCATGCCTTCCTCTGCGACAAGACCTATCGGCTTCGCCCCGATACCGAGAGCGACCGGGTGCTCTACCAGGCGCTTCGCGAGAGCGACTACGATGCCTGGCGCTCAACCGGCTTGGAGGCGATTGAAGCGGCCGGCGAGCAAGAGGTGCTGAACTGGTTCGCGCTCCTCGGCGCCATGGAGGAACTGGGCGCGCCGCTGGAATGGAGCGACTGGGTCGAGACCGATGTCTTCAACTCGAACAAGGCGTTCGCGATTTACGGCCAAGTGTAGGATTGATCATTCGCGGTAATCGACCCAATCGGCGGGCACGTGGCGCCAGATCGTGTCCTGATCCTGCTCCTCGAGATAATGGGCGCCCATGCTGACGCTGCGGGGCGTGATCAGAAACATGCGGGTGGTGCGCCATTCGAATCCCATGTCGAGGATGACGACGGCCCCGACCCCGTCGAGGTTCATCGGCACGCCGCGGCCGTCCCGGCTTGCGGCGATCTCCTCTTCTATCATCTCGCCGAAGCGGCAATAAGGTCCGAAGACGCCTTCCTCCTTCGCGATCGAGAGGACCTTAGGCGCTCTCGGGTCCATGCCGTGGAGCGGAATGCCGTATCCCGGCACCCGCGTTCCAGCCGCGCTCGCTTCCGCTACCACAAGGCGGGCTTCGGCGCGAAGCTGGTCCTCGCCGATGGAATTCGGATCCTCCGCGAGGCCGCCGAGGCGGTCCACCATCAGCTTCGCCAATTGCTCGCCGAGCCCGCCCATCTTGTCCCCGAAGGCAAGCACCCCGCCGCCGACCGCCGCCTGGATCGACGTGCCATACGAGGCATAGCACCGGCTGACCATCGTCACCGGATTGATCCCGTGCTCCACCGAGGCGACGAGAAGCGCGTCCAACACGCGGGTTTCGCCGGCGCTCGGCAGACTGCCCCGCAGCATCAGGCACATCATCTCGGCGAAGGAGACCTTGCCGGTCAACTCGCTCAACTTGTGCCCGCGGACGACGATTTCTTCTTCCGTCTCGGTGCTGATGATTTTGCAAATGCCGGTTTCCCAGCTCTTCATGTCTCGGGTAGCCATAAGGGTCTCCTGACGCTTCAGGCCGGACGGGGAATGGATATGATCGGATCGGTGCCGTATCTGCCTTCGCAGTCGCCGATCGACCGTTTCACGATGACGGGTTTAAAGCTCAAATCGAAATCCAGCCAACGCTTGTGTAGCGCGTCGGGCACGCCGGCCTCAATCATCGATTCTCGCAAAATCCCGTGGCGGATCTCGAATATCTCCTCGGTGACGTACATATGGCAATGGGCGCCGCGCGGAAACCGGCCCGAGTAGCACCGAGGACCGTCAAAGCTCGATATCATGAAATTGGTTTGTTGCGATTCCAGAAGGTCGCGATTCTTCCCCTCGAAAAATCCCTTCAACCAGGGATGATTCAAAAGTTTTCCGTAGAAAATGCGATGGACCCGCTCGACGCGTTCTCGCCCGCCGAGCTGCTGAACATAGGTAATGTCGATCGGTGCACACTCCGTTTCCTGTCGGCGGCGATAATCAAGAAGAGGCGTTAAATAAGAATGAACGTGACTTGGTTTCTGCCTCTCTACCCCCGGCGTATGATGTCGCTTCATCGTCGGCGTTTGATCGGCACCTCTATTTCGGGAGACGAGGACATGGATGACACACCTTTGAACAGTGCGCCGGGCGATGCCGCGGAACGGCGCGGGGCGCCGCCCGTCATCGTCTATCCCGGAACGGTGATGCCGCCATTCGACGCGACTTTCCACGCCCGCGCCAAGCGGGACATGGAGAGGGTCGACGCCTTGACCGTGCCGCCGCGCGATGCCCGGACCTTCGATGTTCCGGCCGGGCATTATTTTCGAATCATCTCCGTCGAAGGGCCGCAGGTGGGGGATCTGAATCTTTGGAATGCGGCGGATCTCGGCGAACGTTTCTTCAGCGGCAAGACCCGCGCCCTCCACGCGACCCACGTCGGCACCGGCGACCGGTTATGGAGCAATTTGCCCCATCTTCGCCCGATGGCGACGATCACCGGGGATACGCTCGATTGGTACGGCTGGGACGAGGACGGGGCCGGCGTGCATGATGTCATCGGCACCCGCTGCGATCCCTATACGAATAATCTGCTGAGCGGAGTCGACTATCATCATTGTTGTCATTCGAACCTGACCCGCGCATTGGCGACGGCCAAGGGCATCGCGACGACCGAAGCCGAGCCGCATGTGCACGATGTCCTCAACGTTTTCATGTGCACGGGGTTCACGTTGGATACCCACCAGTACTTCATGAAGGCGAGTCCGGTCCGCCCCGGCGATTTCATCGAATTCTTCGCGGAGATCGATCTCCTGTGCGCGCTCTCGACCTGTCCCGGCGGTGATTGCGGGAGCGGCCATTCCGACGATGAAGCGCGGTGCTTTCCTCTCCGGGTCGAGATCTTCCGGCCGCGCGAGGGGGCACTTGCCGGTTGGCAACCGCCTGGCCCGAATGAATATGCCGGCAATCACGGAGTTGACGGTTAAACGACACCGTCCTTTTTCAGCTCGTCGATCTCTTCGGCGGACAAGCCAAGCTCACCGCCGAGAATTTCGGCGTTGTGTTGTCCCTTGCGGGCACCTGCGTGCCGAATTTCAGCCGGGGTTTCGGAGAGAAAGGGGAAGGCGGCGGTCATGCGGATCTTGCCGAGGTCCTCGTCGTCCAATTCCACGATGTCGCCTCGGGCCTTGTATTGTGGGTCCTCGAAGATTTGAGCGATGTCGTAGGCGGGACCGATGGCCGCTTCCGCGTTTTCGAATTCGCGAAGAACTTCCTCCTGATCCCGTTCCTTGATCCAAGCGGCGACCAGGCCGTCGACCTCGTCCATGTGTTTGACTCGGTCCGCCGGCGTCTGAAAGCGGGGATCGTTGGCGGCTTCCTCGCCACCGCAGAGGGTGAGTACGCGCCTGACGATCGCCGGTGAGTTGGTCGAGATGGCGACCCAACGTCCGTCCTTGGTTTCGTAGGTGTTGCGGGGTGCGTTGTTGTCGGAGCGATTGCCCATGCGCTGTTGAACCATGCCGAGCTGGTCGAATTGCAGGGGCTGCGGTCCCAAGACCTGGAAGATCGGCTCGTAGATGCTGAGGTCGACATATTGACCCACCCCGCCCCCTTGGGCGTCGCGGTGATAGAGCGCGAACATCGTCGCGAAGACGCCGTAGGACGCCGCGATTCCGTCCGCAAGGCCGAAATTTGGCAAGGTTGGCGGGCCGTCCTTCTCGCCGGTGATATTGGCGAACCCGCTGAACACCTCGGCCACGGTACCGAAGCCGGGGCGCTCGCGATAAGGTCCGGTCTGTCCGAAGCCCGTCACCCGCACCATGACCAGCTTTGGATTGATCGCCTTCAGATCCTCCCAGCCGAGGCCCCATTTCTCCATCGTGCCGGTGCGGAAATTCTCGATCAGAACGTCCGCCGTCTTTACCAACTCCTTCATCAATTCCTGGCCGCGCGGGCTGCCAAAATTGAGGGTGATACAGCGCTTGTTCCGGTTCGCCATCTTGAACCAGAGCCCGACACCGTCCTTTATCGCCCCCGTATTGCGTAAGACATCGCCCCGGGGATGTTCGATCTTGATAACATCGGCGCCGAAGTCGCCAAGTATCATTCCAATAGTAGGGCCGGCAATTACTGTTGCCGCGTCAATAACGCGCAAACCTTCTAGAGGTTTTTTATTATCTCCAGACATTTTATATTCCAATAATTTAGATGTATACTATAGGAATACCTAAGCCCCCGCCCAATAACCCGCCCCCTGTTGCGGTCGGATGCCCTGTCGGGGTCCGGTGTTAAAGCGGTTGGAGAAGGCCTCGTCGAGCGGTCTCGCATTGGGGAGATTGACCCAAACGCGCAGCAGCCGGCGCCGTTTCTTCTTGTCGTCATGGTCGGTGAACTTGCTGCGCGCATGCATCACCGTGTGATTGCAGAGGAACTGGATGTCGCCCCGCTTGAGCTTCATGCGATAGCGAATGTCCTTGTCGAGCGCCAGTTTCTCGAAATAGGCGATGGCCTCCGCTTCGAGATCGGTCAGCTTGATCTTCGCCTTCCGCATGCCGTCCTCGATCGTCTTGCGATTGAACCGGCAGCTGAGCTGGCCAATGTAAAAGCTGAAGACGGGAACCCGGTGGTAGGTGACCTCGTCCTTGCGACCGGTGGCCCCTTCGCCGCGGAGGTCGAAATGGAAACCGTTGTAGAGCGGCGGCAACAAATGGGGTTTGTCCCTCAGGATCAGGTTATGAATGGTGAGGGAGCTGGTGAGGTAGCTCTCGCCGCCGCGCTTGGCGGGATGCGTGCAGAGCAATCCCACCATGTCGCCGGCGTCGCAATGCGGTCTCAGGCGCGCGGTCGTATTGTAGCCCCGCACATTGTTCTTCTTGTAATCGAGACCGCGGTTGGTGACCTCGCCGATCAACTCACCCTTGGCGTTCTGGTAAATCGGTTCGCCGAGGTGGCGCGCGAGACCCCAATAGATCTTGTAGATGTCGTCGTTGCTGTATCGATCGATCGGCAGGCCGCGCATCAGGACGACGCCGCGCCCGTTCTCCATCTGCTCGCGCAATTGCTCGATGAGGCCGGCACAGGCACCGATGGGAAAATCCTCGCGGGCAAATTGAAGCGTTTCGTGGCCCTGTGCCTTGACGGTATCGAGAGCCTCGTCGATGACCGCCAATTGCTCGGGTGACCAATCGAGAATCCAGGACGAATCCTCTGCCAGATCGTCCGGCATCCATGCGGCCGGGGAGTCGATATGTCGGTTCAGAATTTTAGTCATGCGCCTTCACGCCATTCGCTATCAGAAGTGCCCCGAAATATCCAGCATTCCGCTACGACAGTCCGACAACGGGGAGGGCGGCGCCGTGAATGGCGCTGGCCTCCTCGGAGGCGAGAAACAGGATAACGTTGGCGAGTTTCGCCGGGCTGACCCAGGCGGCGGGATCGGCGTCGGGCATGGCATCCCGGTTCTCCGGCGTGTCGATGATGCTGGGAAGGACGCAATTGACGTTGATGCCCCGTTCGCGAAGCTCGGCCGACATGCTCTCCGTCAGGCGGATCACCGCAGCCTTGCCCACGCAATAGGCCCCCATCTCGGCCAGGCCCTGGCGCGCGGCATTGGCGCCGATTGTGACGATCTTGCCCGCACCCCGGTCGATCATGCCGGGGACGACCGCATGGACCGTATTCAGGAGGGTCCGGGCGTTGAGGTCGAGCATGAGGTCCCATCGCTCCGGCGAAAGGGCGTGGACCGGCTCGCCCATATCGAAGCCGCCCGCGATCGCCGCCAGGGCATCGATCCGCGCGAAGCGGCCGCAAGCCGCTTCCACGCCGGCTTCAACGGCGGCCGGATCCATCAGGTCGACGGCACATTTCATCCGGTTCGCCGCCTCGCCCGGATAGGCGTCCTCCAGGGCGTCGCCCCTCAGATCGGCCAACACCAGCCTGGCGCCACGCGCCTCGAATGCGGCGGCGACCGCGCGGCCGAGATTGCCCGCGGCACCGGTGATCATGATCGTTCGTTCGTCGAAATCCAGCATGTCCCTTCCCTCTTGGCGCTTGCCGCTAAAGGGCGGCTTCCATCCCCCCTGAGGATGTGGACGCCGGGAACAGAAAGAGCAAGTGTGCGGCCCTTGCCAATCCCCCGGGCAGACGGCAAGAAGGATTGGATCTTTTTGGGAGAGCCGGATTGGCGACACGCGATCATGGCGGCCGTTATCGGATCATCGGCGGCAATGCCTCGCCCTATTCGATGAAACTGCGGGCGATCCTCCGCTATCGGCGTCTCCCGCATGACTGGGTGCTGCGTACGCCGAAGGTTCTGGAGGAGGTCGCTCATGTTCGGCCGTTGTTGATGCCGATCTTGCAATATCCGGAAGACGGCAGCCATCATATCGATTCAACGCCGCTCGCCTACGCGTTGGAGGAACGGCATCCGGGACAACGCTCCATCATTCCCGAAGATCCCGGATACGCCTTTCTCGGCCATTTGATCGAGGACATGTCCGACGAGTGGTTCACCAAGGCGATGTTCCACTATCGCTTCGACACGGCCCAGGACCAGGATTACGGCGCGGCATGGGTCGTCGACGATGCCAGGTCCGATCTTGAGGGCGACGCTCTCGACGCGGCGATCGAAGCTTTCAAGCAGCGCCAGATCAGCCGCATGCCGCTGGTTGGCTGCACGCCCGAGAACGCGCCCGTGATCGAGGAAAGCTTCGAGCGGTTGCTGGATATTTTGCAGGCTCACGTCGGCAATGGCCGGTTCCTTTTCGGGAGCCGACCGTCATTGGCCGATTTCGGTCTTTTCGGACAGTTGAAGACGCTTGCGACCGATCCAACGCCGCTCGCCCTGATACGATCGCGGGCCCCGCGAGTCGAACATTGGGTCCGGCGTCTCGACGATGCGTCCGGCGTCGAGGGGGCGTGGGCCGAGCCGGGGTCCGAACCGCCGGCTGTCGTCGCGGCACTTCTGGAATTGGCGGGCGATACCTATCTTCCTTTTCTTGCCGCCAATGACGCGGCCGCTAGGGGTGGCGAGGATCGCTTCGAGATGACGATCCGGGGCCGGCCCTATGCGCAGGGTGTTTTCGGGTATCAGGCGAAGTGCCTGACCTGGTTGCGGGAGGAGCTGTCGGGTTTGTCGGGCGATCCCTTGGCGCGGACGCGGGCGGCTTTGGAGGCTACCGGTTGTTGGGAAGTCCTGGCCGACGGCTAGGGAAGGGGGATCGAAAGGAGAGGACGATGTTGTTCGAGGATGTTCTGAAACACAAGGCGACCGTGTTGAGCGAAGCCCAACGCGTGGATTATGGGCGGAACGGGTTTCTTGCGTTGCCGGACTACGTCTCCGCTTCCTGGCTCGACCGGTTGTGCGATGCCCAGGATGAGTTGTTGGATCGAAGCCGGGCCTATACGGAATCGGACGAGATATATCTTCTGGAGGAGGGCCACGGCGCGGCGACGCCGAGATTGCACCGTGTCACCAGCCCACAGGATCAGCATCCGACGTTCTGGGATTTCATGCGGGACCCCGTTATGACCGATCTTGCGGCGGATGTCGTCGGACCCGACGTCAAATTCCATCACGCCAAGCTGAACGTGAAATCGGGCCGGGGCAGTCGTGGGTTCAAGTGGCACCAGGACATTCAAGCCTGGCCGCATACAGATTACAGCCCGGTGACGATCGGCGTTTACCTTGATGGCTGCACCAAGGATATGGGGCCGCTCTCCTTCGTTCGCGGCAGTCACGACGGCCCGCTCTACTCGATGTACGACAAGGCGGGGAACTTCGTCGTTCGTTTGCGCGACGAAGACCTGGACGGGGTGACGGAAGATCTAATCGATCGGCCGACCGGTGGCCCGGGCACGGTCGTTTTGTTGAACTGCCGAACGATCCACGGGTCGGCGACGAACGCAACCGATCGCGCCCGGCCGTTGCTGTTGGGTATCTACTCTTCGGCCGATTCCTTCGCCTATACGCCGAGCCCGATCACCAGCCCCCATCAGGGCGATATCGTGCGCGGCGGCCCCGCGGAATTCGCCTGTTTCGACCCGCGGCCCTGCGAATTGCCGCCCGATTGGCGCGGCGGTTACAAGGCGCCCTGGCGCTATTAGAAGGACGAGGAGGCCCGGGCGAAGGCGGGCGAATAGTCGGTTCTATTCGTCGACCAGCGTTTCGACGGCCGGCAGGGCGTCGCGTCCCCGGATCATGTCGGCCGCCTTCTCGCCGATCATGATGGTCGGCGCGTTGGTGTTCGAGGACGGCATCGTCGGCATGATCGAAGCGTCGGCGACCCGAAGGCCTTCCATGCCGTGAACCCGTAGTTGGTCGTCCACGACGGCGGTGGGGTCGGTCGCTGGACCCATCCGGCAGGTGCCCATGAGATGAAACGCGGTCGTGCCGCGGCCGCGGGCATAGTCGAGTAGTTCGTCGTCGGTTTGTATGTCCTCGCCGGGCGATTCCTCGAAATCGAAGAAGGGGGCGAGTTGCGGCGTGCGCAGTAGTTTCCGTCCCAACCGCACACCCGCGACGGTGACCCGCTGGTCCTGCTCGTGAGCGAGGTAGTTCGGCTGAATGGCCGGTTGCTCCATCGGATCGGCCGAGCGAACCCGGATATAGCCGGTACTTTCCGGGCGCTGCTGCCAGGGGGCGACGGTCATGCCGGGATGCGGAGCCAGTTTGGTCTGCACGCCCTCGTCATAGCTCGCCGGCGTGAAGGTGATTTGCAGATCACCCTTGTCGAGCGCCGGGTCCGATTTCCAGAATACATAGACCAGTGTCGGCGAAAGGGCGAGGATGCTCGATTGTCCGGTGAAGTACTTGAAGATCTCGGCCGCCAACGGAAGCCCGCGGGCGCGTTCGTTGATGGTATCGATCCCCTTCACCCGGGCCGCCATGCGAATGGGATAGTGATCGCGGAGGTTCTCGCCGACACCTGAAAGCTCGTGGACGACGGGGACGCCGATGTCCTTGAGCAGTTCGGCCGGTCCAACGCCGGACAACTGGAGGAGCTGGGGCGAATTCACGGTGCCGCCGCAAAGGATAACCTCCTTGTTCGCCATTACTTGGACGGTTTTTGGCCCTCGCTTGTATTCGACGCCGACGGCGCGCTTGCCCTCGAACAGGATACGCGTCGTATGGGCGCGGGTCCGGACCTCGAGGTTGGACCGCGACATCGCCGGGTGCAGGAAGCCGCGCGCGGTGCTGACCCGGCGCCGGTTGTGGATGGCTCGCTGGGAATAACTCACACCCTCCTGACGGACGCCGTTGTAATCCGGGTTGCGGGGAATGCCGAGTCCGATCGCCCCTTCGATGAAGGCATCGCAGAGCGGGTGGAAATAGTCGATATCGGTGATGACGAGGCTGCCGTGGCGACCGTGGTAGGTGTCGTCTCCCTCGCCGATCCGTCGTTCCGAGCGTTTGAAGTAGGGAAGCACGTCGGCGTAGCCCCAGCCGCGATTGCCGAGTTGCGCCCAGCCGTCGAAATCCATGCGCTGGCCGCGATTGTATATATGTCCGTTGATCGAACTCGATCCGCCTAGGGTCTTGCCGCGGGGTGCCACGATGACGCGGCCATTGGTGCCCTCGCTCGGCTCCGTGTCGTAGAGCCAGTTCACCTTCGGATTGACCAGGGTCTTCATGAAGCCGGCCGGGATGTGGATGAAGATGTTCCGGTCCGGCGGTCCCGCCTCGAGGACGCAGACTGTCGTCGCCGAATCTTCCGAGAGCCGCGCCGTGATCACCGACCCCGCGGATCCGGAGCCCACCACAACATAGTCGAACCGGTCGGCCATCAAGAATTACCTCTCCCGTTTACGCCTCAATAGCCGACGTAGTCGCCCTTACGCTTTTCAGTGAAGGCGCGGATCGCTTCCGCGTGGTCGTGCCCGGCGCGGGCCACCGCGACATGCGAGCTGACGAGATCGAAAGCGGTCGCCATGTCGGTCTCGAGGCTTTGGGTCACCGTACGCTTAATCGTACGGATCGAAAAGGGCGGCATGTCTGCGATGCGGCGCGCCAGTGCCCTTGTGTCCGCCATCAGTTCGTCGTCGGGATAGACGTGGTTGACCAGCCCGATTTCGAGCGCCTGTTCGGCATTCAGGAAGTCAGCCGTCCACAGCAATTCGAGCGCCCGGGCCTTGCCGACGATGCGCGGCAGAAAAAAGGCGCCGCCGCCGCCCGGCAACAGGCCGATCTTGGCGTAGGTCTCGGCGAAGCGGGCACTGGCGCCGGCGATCCGGATGTCGCAGGCAAGCGCCAAATCCATCCCGCCGCCGACGGCGGCACCGTTGACCGCCGCGATGATCGGTTTCTCGAATGTGGCAAGGCGCTTCGGGAAGGCCTGGATCTCGGTCCAAATTCGGTCCTTGGTGACGTGCGGGCGACTATCGGAGTCCGATCCCATGCCGCCGATGTCGCCGCCGGTGCAGAAACCGCGGCCGGCCCCGGTGAGGATCGCCACCATCACGTCTTCGCGGGCCTCGCATTGGTCGAGGGCATCGATCATTCCTTTCAGCATATCGCTGGTGAAGGCGTTGAGTTTCTCCGGCCGGTTGAGGGTGAGTGTGGCGATGCCGTCGGCCACCTCGAAAAGGAAATCGTCGGACATGGGAGTGCCTCCTTGTGTGAATGCGGGGTCAACGGGCGAGTTCGTCGAGGGCCCGCTCGCGAAGCTTGGCCTTCTGGATCTTGCCGGTCGACGTCATCGGCAGATCGTCGGTGAAAATGACATGGCGGGGGATCTTGAAACTCGCGATCCGGCCGCGGCAGGTCTCCAGCAGTTCCCCGGCCTCGACGTCGCTTTCGGGCCAACGCACGACGAAGGCGACACCGACTTCCGTCAAGCGCCGGTCCGGATATCCCACGACGGCGGCGAGCTTGATGCCGGGATGGCCGAGGAGATAGCCCTCGACCTCCATCGGATCGACGTTTTCGCCGCCGATCTTCAGCATGTCCTTGTAGCGTCCGAGAAAGCGCAGATAACCGTCCTCGCGGAGGTAGCCCATATCGCCGGAGAGAAGCCATCCGTCCTCGGTGAAGGCGGCGGCGGTTTCGTCGGGCTTTTTGTAATAGCCCTGCATGATGTTGTACGTCTTGACCACGATCTCGCCCGGCGTGCGAGCGGGCCGATCTTTCCCCGTTTCGGGATCGATGACCCGAATCTCGAATCCGGGACAAGGTTGGCCCGAGGTTTCGCAAATTTGTTCCGGGCTGGAGGTGAGTTCGGAGAGGCTCGCATTGGCGCCGATCTCGGTCATGCCGTAGGCGGTGATCGGGACCAGGGGATGCAAGACCTCTAGCGCTTTTTGGAAGACCGGCACCGCGCTGTACATGCCGCCGGCGAGCAGGCCCGACCGCAGGGTTTGGATATCGCGCGGTTTCCGTTCCTGGGCATCCATCAATCCCTTCAAATGGGTTTCGAATCCGGCCACCATGGTGACGCCTTCGGTTTCGACCGCATCGAGCGTTTCCTCGGGATCGAAGGTCTCCGCCAGGATCATTCGGTTGCCCGCCATCATCATCATCACCGGGCCGTCGACATAACCCATGATATGAAACAACGGCAGGTAGTTGAACATGATGTCGGCCTCGGTGGTGCCGAGGGTCATCAACCGATCCTGTTCGTTCCGCAGGAACCCATGATGGCGCATCACGCCCTTCGGGAATCCGGTGGTACCCGACGTGTACATGATGAAGACAGTATTCGCCGGATCGACGGCTTCGGCCCGGGCGGTGAGCTCGGACTCGGGAACATCATCGGCCGCCGCCAGGACGTCGCGCCAATCCAGGACGCCGGCATGGCCGGTACTGTCGGGCGCCGACGGTTTGACGATCACGCGGGAGAGATTGGGAAATTTTTCGGAAGTGATATCGTCCTCTTCTCCGAGGGTTGGGATCAACTCGCGAACCATTTCCAGATAATCGATCGGGCCCGAAATATCGTGGGTAATCAAAGTCGTGCAGTCGGATTGGCCGATGATGTACTCCGAATCGGACGTACGAAAACGGGTGTTCACGGGCACCTGGACCACGCCAATCTTGGCCAGCGCGAACATCAAATAAACCCATTCCGGGCAATTGTTGAGCCAGACCGCGACCTTGTCGCCAGGCAATACCCCGGATGCGATCAAGCCGCGCGCGACGCGATCGACCTCGCGATCGATGTCGGCGAAGCTTTCCCACCTGCCTTTGTACTTCTGTGCCGGCTGATCGCCCCAGGCCGCCGCCGCCAGCGACGGCAGGTCGCCCAGTCTCAGCGTCGGCGTCCAATCGATCATGGCTAGAGGTCGGGTTCGGCCGGGTCGGCGACGAGCCCCGCCGCCTTGATCCCGGCGATGGCGCAGGCCTCGTCCTTTGCCGAGGCATCGCCGCTGATGCCGACCGATCCCAGAATTTCGCCGGCGCTGTCCAAGATGAGAACGCCGCCCGGCACCCCCACCACCTTGCCGCCGGACATGACCGCGAGCGCATTCAGGAACTTGTCGGCGCGGCCTGCCAGATTGCGGCTCGGCTCCCCCATACCGACGGCGCCCCAGGCCTTGCCGATCGCGATATCGGGACGTAGCACGCCCGACCAGTCCTCCCGCTTCAATGCCACAAGTGCTCCACCCGAATAGAGCACCGCCACGGTCAGCGGCCGGAGGCCCATCTCGCGCCCGGTGGCGATCGCGGTATCGGCGATGATCGAGGCTTGTTCCAGCGTTACCGCCGACATGGCCCGCCTATCCCTTCGACTTCGAGGAAATCTTGGCCACCAGATCGTCGATCCGGTCACGGTGATCCTGGGTGTGCTGGAGCATCGCGTTGTAGGAGGCCGAAAGCTCAAGCAATTGGTCGAGGCGGGAGGTCGAACTCTCCCGCATCAGTTTCTTCGAAAGCCGAAGAGCATGCCCCGGATTTTCGGCGATGCGATCGGCGAGGGCGCGGGCCTCGTCCATCAGCTGGTCGGCCGGGACGACCTTGGAGACGAGCCCCATCTCGAGCGCTTGTTCCGCATTGAAGAGCTCGCCCGTGAAGGTCATCAGGGCGGCGTCGGTGGACGAGATGATCCGCGGCAGGAAATAGGCCCCGCCGTCGCCGGGCGCGATGCCGATCTTGACGAAGGTTTCGGCGAAGCGCGCATATTCCGAGGCAACGCGAATATCAGCCATGCAGGTAAGGTCGCAGCCCGCTCCGGTCGCCGCACCGTTGACCGCGGCGATGGTCGGCACCTCGAGATTGTAGAAAGACATCGGGATGCGCTGGATGCCTTGCTTGTACCAGTCGCGAATTTCGACCGAGGGGCGCTGGCCAGCGTCGTTCCGGCGCTTCATCTCCTTGACGTTGCCGCCGGCGCTGAAGGCGCGGCCGGTGCCCGTGAGGATGACGCAGCGGACATCGTAATCGGTGTTGATTTCCTCGCAGTACTTCACGAAATCGGAAACCTGTTCGGGACCCGAAAGGGCGTTCATCGTCTCCGGTTGATCCATCGTCAGGGTGACGATGGGGCCATCCTTCTCGTATTTCAGAAAATCAGACATGGGTTGCTCTCCCAACCTCCTGCGTTTGCTCTAACTACCTACGGGCCGGGTGACGCGCCCGGTTAGTCATATGTCGAGGAACGAGGGAAGGGCAATGACGGCGCTCAATTTCGACCCCTGCGAGCTGCCGCCGGAGGCGGAGAGTCTGCGCCAGGAAATCCGGGCGTTCCTGGCCGAGGAACTCGCCGATTATCCGGCCGAGCATTGGGCCAAGAACTGGTGTGCCTGGGATCCCGAATTCAGCCGCAAGCTGGGCGCCAAGGGCTGGATCGGCATGACCTGGCCGAAGGAATACGACGGGGCCGAGCGGAGCTTTCTCGAGCGCTACGTGGTCTTGGAGGAGGTTTTGGCGGCGAGCGCGCCGGTCGGCTATCACTGGATCGCGGACCGGCAGTCGGGGCCGCTGCTGCTTCGCTTCGGCACCGAGGAACAGCGCCAGAGGATCCTGCCTGGCATTGCGCGCGGCGAAATCGGTTTTTGCATCGGCATGAGCGAGCCCGATTCCGGCTCCGACCTGGCCTCGGTGCGGACCAAGGCGGAAAAGGTCGAGGGCGGCTATCTCATCAACGGCGAGAAAATTTGGACGTCGGGCGCGCAAATCTGCGAATACATGATCGGCCTCTTCCGGACCGAGACCGATGTCGAGGATCGCCATGACGGGCTGACCCAGTTCCTGGTTGATCTGAGAAACACCGACGGCATCACCATCCGGCCGATCCACAACATGACCGGCGATCACGACTTCAATCAGGTCTATTTCGAGAATGCCTTCGTGCCCGACGAGAACCGGGTCGGCGAGGAGGGTGATGGCTGGATGCAAGTCACGACCGAGCTCGCCTTCGAGCGGAGCGGTCCCGAGCGTTATCTCAGCAGCTATCCCCTGGTAAAGGAGATCGTCCGAGAAGCCAGCCAGGACCCGAGCGAGCGGGAAGCGATCGGCATCGGGCGGATGATGGCCCGGCTGGCGACCTTCCGGCAGATGTCGCTGTCGGTCTCGGGCATGCTGGAGGCGGGCGAGAACCCGTATTTGCAGGCCGCCGTCGTCAAGGAACTCGGCGTCTCCTTCGAACAGAAGATCCCCGGTATCGCGCATGACCTTTACGGCGTCTCGCCAAGGCTCGGCTCCGACCGGGATTTCGAGACGGTGATGGCCTACATTACCCAGGCGAACGTCTCCTTCTCGCTTCGCGGTGGGACGCGTGAGGTGATGCGCGGCATTATCGCGCGCGGACTCGGCATGCGATGAGCGAGCTCCGCGACATCCTCGGGGGCACGGTAACCCGCCTCTTTACCGATCTCTGCACCAAGGAGATGTTGGAGAACGCCGATGCCGGCGAATGGCCGGAGGAGCTCTGGACCACACTCGCGGAGAACGGTTTGCTGCAGCCGCTGGTGCCGGAAGAGAAGGGTGGTGTCGGTGCGGGCTGGGAGGCGGCCTATGTGATCCTTCACGCCGCTGGAAAGTTCGCGGCACCCGTGCCGCTCGCGGAAACGGTGCTGGCGGGCTGGCTCTTGGATAAGGCCGACCTCAACGTGCCGGAAGGGGCGATGACGGTGGTGCCGGAGAGCGACGGGTTGAGCCTTGTGGCCGACGGGGCGGACTGGCGCCTTGGCGGGGCCGCGTCGAATGTGCCGTGGGCTGGGCGTGCGGAACATTTTGTCGGCGTCCTCCGCCATGGCGATGGACTCCAGGTCTATTGCGCGCCCGCCGATGCCGCGTCGGTCACCGAAGGACGGAATATTGCCCGCGAGGCGCGGGACGAGGTCGTTTTCAACGGGTCGGTTGCCGCCGGCCCGGCGCCCGCCGACTTCACCGGCGAGACTGTCAAGCTGTATGGCGCCTTGGTACGATCGGCACAAATGACGGGGGCGCTTGAGCGCATTCTCGCGGACACGGTGCAATACACCCAGGACCGCACCCAGTTCGGCCGGCCGATCGGCAAATTTCAGGTCATTCAGCAGAACCTTTCCGTGACCGCGGCCGATGTCGCCGCCGCGGTGATGGCGGCCCAGAACGCCTACCGCGCGGCCGCCGCGGGGAGCCCGGAACTCGAAGCGGCCACGGCCAAGATCGTCGCCGGCGAGGCGGCCGGGCTCGCCTGCGATATCTGTCATCAGACCCACGGCGCGATCGGCTTTACCTACGAGCACCATTTGCATTTCTTCACCCGCCGGCTTTGGTCCTGGCGGGCCGAGTTCGGGTCGGAGAACGAATGGGCGGAATACCTCGGCCGCCGCGTGACCGCCCGGGGGGCGGATGCGCTCTGGCCCGACCTGACCGCCCGCCAGGCGGCCTATTGAGAATACCGAAGGGGAGGGGAGATGCTGAAGGAGAAGACGGCACTTGTGACCGGGTCGACGCGGGGGCTCGGAGAAGCCACCGCCAAGGCACTCGCGGCCGAGGGCTGCGACGTGATGCTGAACGGGTTCGGCGAGGCGGATGAGATTGAACGGCTTCGCGCTTCGATCGAGACGACGCACGGTGTTCGGGCGCGCCACAACGGCGCCGATCTTGCGGATGCGGATGCCCTCGATGGGCTCGTCGCGGCGACGGAGGCGGAACTCGGGCCGGTCGATATCCTCGTCAACAATGCGGTGATCCGGTATTTCCACTCGATCGAGAGTTTTGATCGCAAGGACTGGCAGCATGCGATCGCGGTCAATTTGACGGCGCCCTTTTTTCTCATCCAAAACGTATTGGGCGGCATGCGGGCGCGCGGTTGGGGGCGGATCGTCAATATCTCGTCGGTGCTGGGCCTTGCGGCCCGGGGCGGGCGGGTCGACTACGTGACTTGCAAGACCGGCCTCCTCGGCTTGATGCGGACCACCGCGGCCGAGATCAAGTCCGAGGCAAACGTGACCTGCTGCGATCTGTCCGGGGTCGGTCTATACGCCCAACACAGAGAAGAAGATCAACGAGCTGGCAACCGAGAGGGGACTCGATTTCGATGCCGCCAAGGAGATTTTCCTGGCCCAGCGCGGCGGGATCGCGGACTTCATGCCGCCCGAGCGCGTGGCGGAGCTGATCGTATTTCTTTGCCGGGATTCGTCCCGCGACATTACCGGGGCGGCGATACCGATCGATCAAGGCCGCTCCGCCTATTGGCTGGAACCGACGGCCTAAGCGCATTCAACGAGGGAGATGGAGATGTTGAAGGGAAAGACCGCCCTAGTGACGGGCTCGGTGCGGGGCATCGGCGAATCGACGGCGCGTGCCTTGGCCGAGCAGGGCTGCAACATCATGCTGAACGGCCTCGGCGAGCCCGATGAAATCGAGGCAGCGCGCTCCGGTATCGAGAACGACCATGGCGTCACGGTGAAATATCACGGCGCCGATCTCGCCAATCGGGACGAGGTCGAGGATATCGTCAAATCAACGCAAGACGCCTATGGCGGGCTCGATATCCTGATCAACAACGCGGTTATCCGTTACTATCGCGAGATCACCGATTTCGATCCGGCGGAATGGGATCACGCATTGGCGGTCAACTTGACCGCGCCCTTCGATCTCGTGCGGCTCGCCCTTCCCGGCATGCGTGACGCCGGTTGGGGCCGGATCGTCAGCATGTCCTCGACATTGGGGCTTTCCGGCAGGACGGGCCGGGTCGACTACATCACCACCAAGACCGCGCTCCTTGGGCTGACCCGCTCGGTCGCGGCGGAAACGCTGAAGGACCCGAACATTACCTGCAACGCGATCTGTCCCGGCTCCGTCCTCACCCCCTTCATCCGCAACCGCATCCAAGGCATTGCCGACGAGCGCGGCATCGAATGGGACGAGATGTCGGAACTCTACCGGAGCGAACTCGGCCAACATGCGGATTTCATCACGCCCGAGCGGATCGCCTCCACCATTACCTATCTCTGCTCGGAGGCGGCGCGCGACATCACCGGGATCGGCATTCCGATCGACGGCGGTCTGTCGAGCACCTGGATGCAGGGGCCGGTACTTTAATCCGGTTGCCTTTTACCAATCGTTTCGAAGTTCCCGTAGTTTCAGGAAAATCTCCTGCGGCTCCGGATTGGCGGGGAGGTCGGGGTATTCCTGGCGCAAGGTCTCGATGACCGAGGGGTTATGTAGCCGGAAGAAGGTGTTGACCTCCTTCTCAAGTGCCAATGTTGTCACCATCGCCGCATTAGGGTCCTGATTGCCGATCTCGTCGAGCAGGGTCTTCGCCCGCGCATTGTCGGGCTCCCGCGCCAAGGTGAATTCGAGATTGTTGGTGATGTAGTCGTGGCCCGGATAGATCAGCGTATCCCCCGAGAGGTCCGCCAACTGACCGGTGAATGTCTGGTAGAGCTCGACCGGGTGGCCGCCGCCGTGGCAATTACCGGCCCCCGCATTGAACAAGGTGTCGCCGCAGAAGAGGGCCGGCTGGTCGGTCCGCGACAACAGGCAGACATGGCTCATGGTGTGGCCCGGCGTATCGAGGGATTCGAGCTCCACCGTTCGTCCGACCTTCACGACATCGCCCGCCCCCAGACCGACATCGATATCGGGGATCTTGTCCTTGGCATTGGCGTGGGCGAGCAGCTTGGCGCCTGTTGCCGCGACCATCGCCGCATTACCGCCGGTATGGTCACCGTGTTCGTGAGTGTTGAGGATCTGGGTAATCGTCCAGCCCTTGGCCGAGGCGGCGCCCAGGCATTTCTCGTGATCCAATGGATCGATCGCCAGTGCTTCCCCGGTTTCGGGGCAGACGATCAGATAGTTGAAGTTGCGATAGGCGTTGCCGGTCCAGACTTGCTCGACGATCATGACCCCTACTCCCTTATGTCCATGTCCCGCCGCATTCTAGCCCGCGTTACCTCATGCGTCGACCAGACGGACCGAGCGGATGTCCTTCCGTTGCGAGAGTTCGCGGAGGAGCCGGATCAGGGGCGGGTTTGTCGGCTGGTAATGGGTGTCGATCGGTCCCGCGGACTTCAATTCTCCGTACTGACCTTCGTCGTAAAAGGCGGCCAGCAGCAGATCGTCGTCGGAACGGAAGGGACCGCGTGCCTCGCGGATACGATCCAGCGCCGGATCGACGAGGGCGCCCGGCCGTTCCGTGACGATCGTCTCGCCGTCGGTGACCCGGTCGTAGAGGTTGGGTTCCACTTTGCCGGGGATTTCGCCGTAGCCGCCGAGGATGTAGCGGCGAATCTCGTCCGGCACCGTCGCATAGCGCTCGTTCCCGAGGCTGCCGCCCATCACGTTCAGGACCGATTGGGTCATGATGTATTGGGCAAAGGGGCTGACGACGATCGGATAGCCGAGATCGGCACGGACCCGGCCGGCTTCTTCCAGGATTTCCTGCAGCTTGTCCTCGATCCCCATGGTCGAGAGCTGGTATTCGAGGTTCGAGATCATGCCGCCCGGCACCTGATGATGGAAATGAAAGGCATCGAAGGGAACCGGCGCGCCCATCGGCTTGTCCTCGTTGAGGCAGATCTCGTGGAAGATCTCCGAAACCTTCTCGACCGGGGCCAGGTCGAGATCGACCGTATGCCCGCGCCGGCGGAGATTTTGCGTCACCTCTTCCGTCGGCGGGTGGGAAGCGCCGTTGGCCAGCGTGGCCGCGGCAACGTGGATCGTATCGACGCCGGTATCGGCCGCCTGCAGCGCCACGTATGGGGCAAGGCCGGTCAGGCAGTGGCTGTGAAGCTGCAGGGGTAGCACGCCGATAACCGCCTTCAGCGCGGGCACCAGGCTCGCCGCCCGCTCTGGCGTCAGCAGCCCGCTCGGGTCCTTGATGTAGACAGCGTCAACGCCGAGCGCCCCCATCTCTCTTGCCTTGCCGGCGTAGTATTCATCCGTGTGCACGGGGCTGACCGAATAGACCAGGCCGCCCACCATGTAGAGGCCTTCGGCCTTGCCGCTTCGGACCGGGACTTCCAAATTGCGGATGTCGTTCAGGGCGTCGTAGGTGCTGTGATAAGTGATGCCGTTGGCGGCGATCCGCTGGGCCGTCAGGGCCACGACGTCGTCCGCGAAGAAGTCGAAGGTGAACAGGCTCTGGCCCCGATGGTGAACCGCCAGCGGCGTTTCCGTCACCCATTCGCCGACGATCCGAAGGCGTTCCCACGGGTCCTCCCGGAGGTAGCGGACGCAGACGTCGAAGACGGCGCCGCCGACCAGCTCGATAGCCTCGAACCCCGCACGGTCGAGGAGGGGGGCGGCTTCCCGCATCATCGCGGTGGTCATCCGTGTCGCCCACAGGCACTGATGCGCGTCGCGGAGGGTCACGTCTATCAGCTTGACCGCGGCCATCTCAGCGGAGGTTCCCTTCGACCCATTTGGTATCGACTGTGCCGGCCAGAAAGTCCGGATGCTGCAGGAGCCAGAGATGAAAGGAGATGGTGGTGTCGATGCCGCGAATTTCGAAAGCCCCAAGCGCCTCGCGGGCGCGCTCGATGGCATCCGCCCGGTTCGTTCCAGTGACGATCAGTTTGCCGATCATGGAATCGTAATAGGGCGGGATGGTATCGCCTGCGCCGATATGACTGTCGAGCCGAACCGAGGGGCCGACGGGCGGACGCCAATGCAGGATCTCACCCGGCGAGGGCCGGAAATCGTTGCCCGGGTCCTCGGCGTTCAGGCGGAACTCGATGGCGTGGCCGGATCGCTCGGCACCCTCCTTGGCGAAGGAAAGCGGTGCCCCGCCCGCGACGCGAAGCTGCTCGCGGATGAGGTCGAGCCCGGTCACCGCCTCGGTGACCGGGTGCTCGACCTGAATGCGGGTGTTCATTTCGATGAAGTAGAAATCCCCTTGATCAGGCGCGTAGATGAACTCGACAGTGCCGGCGTTGATATAACCGACATTGCGCGCAAGGCGCCGGGCCGCGTCGCACATGGCATCGCGCGTCGCTACGGATATGACGGGAGAGGGAGTTTCCTCAACGAGTTTCTGATGGCGCCGCTGGACGCTGCAATCACGTTCGCCGAGATCGGCGACATTGCCGTGGCTGTCGCCGAAGATCTGCACCTCGACATGGTGGACGCGCTCGAAAAACCGCTCGAGATAAATCTCGCCGTCGCCGAAGGCGGCCTCGGCCTCGTTTCTCGCCTGGACGAACGCATCGGTGAAATCGGCCATTCGTTCGACGATCCGCATGCCCCGGCCGCCGCCGCCGGCGCGCGCCTTCAGAAGAAGCGGGAGGCCGATCCCCTCCGCCGCGGCCTCGGCTTCGCCGGCATCGTCGAAGGATTGTTCGGAGCCGGGGACGATCGGCACATCGGCCGCCGCCGCCGCCCGGCGCGCCGCACTCTTGTCGCCCATAAGGCGGATCGACTTCGAATCGGGGCCGATGAAGACAAGCTTCGCCGCTTCGCAGGCGGCGGCGAAACCGGCGTTTTCGGCCAGAAATCCATAGCCCGGATGGACCGCGTCGGCGCCCGACTTTTCTGCCGCCGACAAAATGGCCGCGACGTCGAGATAGCTCTCGCTTGCCGGTGGCGGGCCGATCTCGATGGCCTGATCCGCTTCCCGGACATGGGCGGCGCCGGCATCGGCCGAGGAATATACGGCGACGGACTCGATCCCCTCGGCTTCGCAGGCGCGGACGATGCGAAGTGCTATTTCGCCGCGATTGGCCACCAATACCCGTTTCAGCCCCGTCATGTTCCCCTGTCCCGATCCGCATTGGATGTTATCTATTATAAAGCCCGGATGGCATCTGCCGAGGAGTCGATCGCGTGAGCCTGACACATAAGGACGTAACGGACATCCTGAAGATCATCGACGAAAGCGATATCGAGGAATTGGTCCTCGATGTTGCGGGTGCGAAATTGGTGGTCCGGCGGGGCGGGGCGGCGGAAGCGGCGGCCCAGCCAACGGTCCAACCAACGGCGCCGGTCGCGCAACCGATCCCGGCACCGGAAGCGGCACCGCTGCCCGAGGTGGAAGCGCCTTCGGAGCCGGCGCCCGCGGAACGCATTCCGAGAACCGACGGCAAGATCGAGATCACGGCGCCCATGGTGGGCACGTTCTACCGCCAACCCTCGCCGCAGGAGCCGCCCTTCGTCGAGGACGGCGCCAAAGTGGCGAAAGGCGATCCGCTTTGTCTTATCGAAGTGATGAAGCTCTATACGACGATTGAATCGCCCGTCGACGGAACGATCGTCGAGATCAATGCCGAGAACGCCGCCCTGGTCGCGCACGACGCCGTCCTTTTCGTAATCGACCCCGCATAGGGTCCCGCCTACTCCGCCGCAGTGGCCGCCGTCCGGTTGGTGCCGAATCCGACATTGGCGCCGAGCAAGGCCGCCGGCAGTTTCAGATCCTCCTGCCAGATCAGCGATTCCATCGAGAGATGGAGCGGCTGGTCCTGGACCGTCAGCTCATAGACGTAATCGTCGTATGAGGCGTGATTGTGGATCGCCCAGCCGGGGGCCGACAGCATCAGATCGCCGGCCTTCCATTCGTAGACCTTGCCCTCGACGGTGCTGCGCCCCTCGCCGGCGAAATAGTAGTTGATCGCGGCCGAAACATGTCGGTGCGGCCGATCGACGATCTTCGGCGGCCGGATGGTGATGGTCGCGAAGAAGTTCGGCGTGCAGCCGTTGGTGCGCCCGGTCATCGGGTTGTACATCATGTAGAGCCGGCGGCCGACGTACTCCTTGCCGAGCGCCTCCAGCTTGTCGAGATGTTCCTTCACGTCGCCCCAAGGCCAGTGCAGCGCCTTGGACTCGACTGAATCCGGGTTGATCAGGACCTCGTAAGGCATCAGCCAGGACCCTTCCTCGTTCAGTTGGAAGGTGCCATAGGGGCTGTTCCGTGTCGGATCTTCGCGGCCTTGTTCCTCGCCCCGGTCCGCTTCGATCTCGGCGAGGACGGGCGGGTCGTCATCCGCCATGTAGACGCGGAGCTTCTCCAGCAGCGGCACGTTCGAATAGGTCAGGCGAACCTGCACGTCATCGCCGTCATTGACGTGGCGATATCCGGTGTAGGAGGGATTGTTCCAGATATCGAACTGGCCGTATTCGATCTTTCGGCCCGCGACCTCGGTATATCCGCTCCCCTGGATGCAGAAGTTCACCTCGGTCGCGTTATGACGGAAGAGCTTGCTTTGCTCGCCGGGGCGGAGCACGTCGAGGGTCACCCGAATGCCGGGGGCCAGGCCGAGGCCCGGCGCTTCCGAACTGGGATGTGCCAGGATCGACGATCGCCGGCCGTTTTCGGGTGCCGCCGCATCGGCGAGCCGGCCGACCTCTTCGGCGATCATTTCCTTGGTGAAGGTCACCGGTTCCCAGAATTCCAGCGATTGCTGGCGTGGTTGTCCGGATTGGTCCACGAAATTCCCGGTCGATTCAGTCATGACCTCATACTCCATTTTGCCCCCATGGGCGGTGTTCGTCGCGGTTAAACCTTCACGAAAACGGCGCCGTCCTCGACCTTGGTCTCGAAGGTTTTGAGATTGTCCGTTACCGGTGAGCAAAGCGCCTCGCCCGTCTTGATATTAAAGCGGCCTTCATGAAGCGGGCATTCGATCTCCGCACCTTCTTGGAAGCCGTCGACCATCGAGGCGTAGGCATGGGTGCAGATGTTGCTGGTCGCGTAAATCTCGTTCTCGATCGCGAAGAGGGCAATATCCTCTTCGCCGACCTGAACGCGGATCGGTTCCTCGGGCTCGATTTCGGACGTTTCCGCGACCCGGTGCCAGTTGTCTTCGCTCACTGTTGTTCCCTTTCCTGGGATGTTTCCTGTATGCTCCGGCGCGTTTTTCCGGGCGCCTCGCGGGCGCGCGGGGAAGTATAGATTTCGAAGTAATAGCTGGACAGGAAAAATCAAAGTATGGCGCGGCCGCCGCGCCTCCGACGGGACATAGATGCTGCCTTTCGACATTTCGCTCGCCAATATTATGCTCGTCTTCGCCGCCTTCTTCGCGGCCGGCACGTCGAAGGGCGTGCTCGGCGTCGGTATTCCGCTGATCGCGGTGCCGGCCCTTTCGGGTGTCATGCATCCCGCGACGACGGTCTCGGTCTTGGCCTTGCCGATCTTCCTATCCAATGTGTGGCAGAGCGTCGAGCAGCGGCGCTTCCGCAACACCGTCCGCCGGTTCTGGCCGGCCCTGCCCATGGTCGCCATCGGGTCGGTTATTGGCGCCCAGTTCATCACGACGATCGACGCAGTAACGGCCCACCTCGTCCTCGGCGTCATCGTAACCACCTATGCGCTCTCTCAACTGGCGCATGTGTCGGTGCCCGCGCCTTCCGCGCAAACGGAGAAACCGTGGACGGCGGCGGCCGGTCTGGTCTCCGGATTCCTGGGCGGGCTCGCGGCCTATTTCGGCCCGCCCTGGATCATGTATCTGGTGGCCTTGCGCGTGAATAAGGACGACTTCATCGCCGCCGCGGCCATGCTCTACATGGTCGGAATAACACCTCTTTGCGCGGTGCTTATCATCAAAGGCGTGCTCGGTGGACCAGAGCTCATACTTTCGGCGTTCGGCACTGCGGTCATTTTCGCGGCCCTCCTGTTCGGCCGCTGGCTCCGCGACCGGATCTCCCAGGAGGTATTCCGGAAGGCCCTGCTCCTGGTCCTGGTGGTGATGGGCGCGAATATGATTCGGCGCGGCTTGATGTAGTCGACGCGGCGTCCTATGCGCTGTCGCGATGCAGCTTTCGGAACCGATCCAGGAACTCCGCCTTTGCATCCTCGGCGGTGCGCGGTGTCAGGCGGATGCGGTCGATGTTGTCGTGCCGGCCGAAGAAGCGGCGCGCTTCCGCCTCAGCGAACCCCGCCAATTGGACCGCTTCGAGATAGGCTGACGCCCGGTCGGCCTTTTTGATCGCCCGCCTGAATTCGCGGGGGATATGCGCGGGAACGCCGAAACGAAGGCGGATGGCCTCGCCAAGCCGCGTCTCCAGCGCTTCGTAGTCGACGCCGACGGCGGCCTTGAAGGGGGAGATCAGGTCGCCGATCACGTATTCGGGCGCATCGTGGAGGAGGGCGGCCAGGCGCCAGCGATCAGCGAGGTTGGGTCGGAAGCGGGCGGTCAGGCGCTCCACCAGGACCGAGTGCTGGGCCACCGTGAAGGCGTGTTCGCCCTTGGTCTGGCCGTTCCAGCGCGCGACCCGCGAGAGGCCGTGGGCGATGTCCTCGATCTCGATGTCGAGGGGGGAGGGGTCCAGGAGGTCGAGCCGCCGGCCGCTCAGCATCCGTTGCCAGGCACGTTTCGCCGCTCGTGCCATCAGACCGCTTCCCTTTCGGACATTCGAGGCCTCCTTCGATAGACCCGTTATCATAACTGAAAATGCGCCGGCGTATTCAATCGGGGACAAATCAGTTGTCGGGCCCTATGCTCGGCCGACCATGGGAGAGAGGGAAATATCGTGACGGAAGCTACGGAATTGAGCGTCGGGATTGGCGGCTTCGGGGCCATTGGAATGAGTGTTGGGCGGGCGCTTGACGACGGCATGGAAGGTCTTCGCCTGGCCGCGGTCTCGGCCAACGACCGGTCCGCCGCCGGCGAGCGCATGGCGGATTACCAAAATCCGGTGCCGGTGGTTTCGCTCGACGCCTTGGCGGAGGCGGCGGATATCGTGATCGAATGCGCGCCGGCCGCCGTCTTCCGCGAGGTCGCCCAGGCGGCGGTCGAGGCGGGGCGGATCTTCATGCCGCTCTCCTGCGGCCAATTGCTGGATCACATGGATCTCGTCGAGCGGGCACGGGCGACGGGGGCCCGGATCATCGTGCCCACGGGGGCGCTGCTGGGGCTCGACGCGGTCCGGGGTGCTGCCGAGGGCGAGATCGAGTCGGTGACCATGGTGACCCGAAAGCCGCCAAGCGGCCTTGAGGGGGCGCCGCATCTGGTCGAGAACGATATCGATGTCAGCGATCTATCGGCGCCGCTCAAGGTCTTCGACGGGACGGCGCGGGCGGCGGTGAAGGGCTTTCCGGCCAACGTCAACGTGGCCGTGGCATTGAGCCTTGCCGGCGTCGGGCCCGACCGGACGACCATCGAGGTTTGGGCCGATCCCGGCGTTACCCGGAACACCCATACGATCAAGGTCGAGGCCGACTCCGTCCGTTTCGAGATGACGATCGAAAACGTGCCCTCGGCGGCCAATCCCCGCACCGGCATGTTGACCCCGCTCAGCACCATCGCGGCCTTGCGCGGTCTGGTCAGCCCGTTGAAGGTCGGGACCTGATTCGATCGCGGTTTCGGGCACGGATTTTTCGCCGGTTTCCGCCGCCGACTTGCCGGCGAGCGGCGTTTTCATCTTTTATGGTTAAAAGGTGCAAGGCGCAATTAAATCCAGCGGTGTCGCTCGAAATTTACATTTGAATGGCGTATCTATCGAAGATGTAGGTTTTCAATTTACGAATGTCCTCATCATTTGGCGTAACAGAATAGATGATCAATTCTGCGAGGCTGAAGCCGCCATGTTGCGTGCTATTTGCGTTCGCTCCAACCACCTTGTTCTCCCATTTTCTGCTGCCTAAATCTGCAGCAAACGATAGCGTACGCGATTGTTTAACATAGCCATTTACTAATACTGCCAAATTTGTTTTTGCGCTTGATACGCCGACTTCAGCAACAAGATAGATCCACTCTCCAAACGGAATTCCAGTACGTCCAATAGGTATCTCTAGGGGGTATTTTTCTCCTCGGATATCAGTGACCTCAAACACAAACATATTGCTAGCAGACAAATAGAATGCGGCGTGCGCCCCCTCCGGGTCGCTGAAATCGAAAACAAACTTTCTGCGAGATTCTGTTACATCATTGATTTTAATGACTAAATGAACAGAAATTCCTGGGAGTGTCTCTCGCTGTCCCTTTAATTTCTCCTGTGCTTGAGAATTTACTGGTGTCGCTATTCGAAAATACCAAGCCGCACTCGTGCCAATACAAATAATTCCTACTGCAAAAAGTATTAACGGTCCCATAAACTTTCTCTGGAATGGCCTCTCCGGTAAAGCACGCCATGATTTCTGCAAGAAAAGAACAGTGGAGCAAAGAAAAACCAATCCGCATGTTATCGCGACTGCCCACACAACTGGCGTCGGCCATCGCCAGTCAAGCTGTTCGGCAACCCACAATAGGCCACCGCCACCGACGGGACCCAAAGTGGCAATCCACTTAATCGGGCCGTGTTGCATACCACCGATCTTGACCGGTCACCGCAACGGGTGTCCAGATTATATTCGGGCTTCGAATTCTGTTCGCGTCGATTTGGCCCTTCAACGGCCTTTGAAGTCGGCCTTCCGCTTTTCGTTGAAGGCGGCGATGCCTTCGACGCGATCCTCGGTCGTGACCATGCGGTTGTAAGCCTCGAGCTCGAACATATAGCCCGAGCGGACGTCGACCTGCATCGACATGTTCATCGATTTCTTTGCCTGGCGGGTCGAGATGGGGGCGTTGTCGCAGATCCGTTGCGCGGCCGCCAGCGCTTCCTCCATCAGGGTGCCCTCGTCGCAGACCTTGTTTACGACACCCCAATCATAACCTTGCTCGGCGGAGAAGGGGGTGCCCGTCAGGATGATTTCCTTGGCCCGGCGGATACCCACCGCGCGCGGCAAGTTCTGGGTTCCCATGGCCCCCGGCATGATCCCGAGCGTGACCTCGGTCAGGGCGAATTTCGCTTTCCTGGTGGCGTAAACGAAGTCGCAGGCGAGCGTCATCTCGAACCCGCCCGCATAGCAGGCCCCATTGACGGCGGCGATGATCGGCACCGGCACGTCCGATTGTGCCATCACCATCTGCTCAAAGAGGGCGTGCTGCTGCTGCCATTGGGTGTCGGTCATGCCGTTTCGTTCGCGAAGGTCGGCGCCGGCGCAGAAAATCCGGTCGCCTGAACCCGTCAAGAGGATGCAGCGGATATCCTCCTGGTCGACATAGAAGCCACGCCAAAGCTCATAGAGCTCCTCGCCCATCCGCGTGTTCATGGCATTGGCGATGTCGGGGCGATTGAGGGTGACCACCATAAGATGGTCGCCCTTGCGGTCGAGTTTGATGGTTTCGAAGTCGTCGCGCATGGTTACTCCGTTCCGAAAATGTCGTCGTTGTCTTGTCCAAGAGCGGGCGGCGAGCGCCGATAGGGCGGTCGTTCGCCGTCGAAGGTGAGGGGGAGGCCGGTCAGTCTCATGTCCGGCCGGTCGGGGTCCTGCTGGATCAGCCCGAGGGCCTCCGTCTGGGCGTGAGACATGACCTCGCCGACATCCTGGATCGGTGCGTTCGGGATGCCACCTTCATCCAGTTTTTCCTGCCAATGTGCACGGGGTTCGCGGCTCATCACGCCGGTGATTTCGGCATTGATCGCGGCGCGGTTCTCGACCCGGTCGGGATTGCTGAGGAAACGTGGGTCGTCGGCCCATTCCGGGTGCCCCAAGACTCCGCAAAGCCGCTTGAAGAGCCCCTCGCTCGCGGCCGCCACGATGAGATGGCCGTCGGCGCATTGATAGGCCTGATAAGGCACGATGGCGGCCATGCCGGAGCCCGCCGGTTGCGGAACGTCGCCGGTGCAATCGTAGGCCGCGCCGTGATAGGTCATCCAGGCAAGTGCTGTTTCGTATAGCGAGGCATCGATCCGGCAGCCCTTGCCCGTGTCGTCGCGGGCTTTCAGCGCGCCGAGGATGCCGATCGCGGTCCACATGCCGGTCCCCATATCGATGATCGACGTGCCGACCCGGACCGGCGGGCGGTCTCCGCCCTCGCCGGTGACACTCATCAACCCGCCGAAGGCTTGCATCAAGGGGTCGTATCCACGGCGATTCGCGAAGGGTCCAGTCGCGCCGAAAGCACCAATATTACAATAAATTAAGCTCTTATTTTCACTCATCAGATGACCTGGCGACAGGCCGAGATCCTCGACCAGCCCGGGCCGGAGGTTCTGGAGCACGACATCGCCCGTCTCAATGATGACCTTTCGCAGTCGCGCAAGTTCCTTGTCACTCTTGAAGTCGACGGTGACGGCGCGTTTGTCTCGGTTGAGCGCCTGGAAATAGGCCGCGGCACCATGCCAAAACGGCGGCCCCCAATGGCGCGCGTCGTCACCGGCCTCGGGACGTTCGACCTTGATCACCTCCGCGCCCATCTGGGCAAGGATCCAGGCCCCATAGGGGCCGGCGACGCTGCTACCGATTTCGAAGACGCGAACACCGTCGAGAGGAAATTTCTCAGCCACGAAGCAACCTAATTTTCCAATGATCGAGAGGCGGTTAGGCAATTAGTTGCCCGCCGGCCCAGGTCAACGTCAAATGGGTAATTCGATCGAAGTGTGTTGTCGGCGACTTACTTGCTGGTCGCCACGAAAACGCCGTCCCAATCGGGATCCGGCGGGTCCTCGATATACTGTTCGATCCGTTCGTCGTAGAGATCGTAAAGCACTTCCGGCGCGCCCGCGAGCGGACGACATTTCTTGACCAGTTCACCCGCTTCCTCGAAGTTCTGGCTTCGATAGGCAGCCAGCATCTTGTTGTGGGTCTCAAGGAGAGTCAGGTATTCGGGCGAACTCCGCATCTCGCCGTCACCGAGCAGACCGAAGATCGTGACGGCCTCGGTCTTGCCCTTGACCGCAATCTGGTCGAGCTCGATGACCGCGAATTTTTCCCCGACCTGGTCGTGGGTGATCTCGCCGATGACCGTGCCGACGCCGTAGTTCTTCGATTGTCCCTCAAGGCGCGCCGCGAGGTTCACCGCATCGCCGAGGACCGAATAGTCGAATCTCTGCTCGGACCCCATATTGCCGACGACGCAATCGCCGGTGTTGATGCCGATGCCAACGTTGAGGGGCAGGAACTCGGTACCTTCTTCCTCGGCTTCCTTCTCCCGTTCGGCGTTCAACTCGATCAAGGATTCGAACATGGCGAGGGACGATTCGCAGGCGTGCAATGAATGGTCCTTGTCGTCCAAGGGCGCATTCCAAAACGCCATGATGCAATCGCCCATATACTTATCGATGGTACCCTCGCGCTCGAGAATCTCGCCGGTGAGCGGGGTCAGCAGACGGTTGATCAGCACCGTCAGGCCCTGCGGATTGGCCTTGAATTGTTCCGAGATCGTCGTGAATCCGCGAACGTCGCAGAACAGGAACGTCATCTCCTTGGTTTCACCACCGAGCGTCAACTGGTCTGGATTCTCCGCCAACTGTTCCACGAGTGCCGGCGACAGGTACTGCCCGAAGGCACCGCGCACCTGGCGCTTTTCGGCCGCTTCTCGGGCGTAGTTCGCGAAGGTGAGCACGGAATAGACGGCGATCGTCACCGCACCCGGATAAGTGACGTCGATCAGCATCTGATATTCAATATAGAGATACCAGGTGACGGCCGCCATCACGCCGCCCGCCGCGACGACGCCGACCAGGGTCAGCAATGGGCCGAGCCGCGGTATCAAGACCATCATGGCGATGCCGGAGAGGATGGTCAGCGCGATCTCGACCGAATTCATGATGTTCGGATAGCGCAGGAAGAAACTGCGGAACGGTGTTTCCGATTTCTGTGCCGAGACCGCCGCCTTGATCTGAGCCTGGACCGGGCCAGCGATATTCTTGTGCTCGGCCGCGGCCGCCCGATATTCCGTAATCAAGGCGGGTGTCGGCTTTTTCTTCGCTCTTTGCAGCGCGATAATTTTGCGCTTCACACCATTTAATTTAGCCTCGGCCGCACCAACCTTCTTGCGAACCTCGACGGGGATGGCCTCGATCGTCGCCTTTTGCGTGGCGGCAATGACCTTATTGTAGGCTCCCTGAGCGGCAAAGATGTTCTCGAGGATGTTGGCGTGTATCTCGACCCCGGGCAGGCGCCCGTAGATCGGCGTGTTTCTGATGTCCTTCAGCCCCACCGCGGAAGTGCCGACGACGAGCAATTTGCCCTTCAGTTTGCCCTTCGAGACCTTGCCCTGGATGATGTCCGAGGCCGAGATATAAAGCCGGCCTTCGTTTTCCTCCGAATCGAACTTGTCCGGTTTGGCGAAATGCACCCAGATTCGGCCGTGATTATCGGTCGGAATCTCGAACTTTTGGCGGCCCTGCAGCACGACGGAAACCAAGCCCGCCTGATTGGTCTTGGTCGCGATGGTGCGGGCTCCGAAGGCCACGCGCAGCATTTCCAGCGATAGCGAGGGATAGACCTTCTTGCCGATCGAATAGACCATCGGTACCCGCCGCACGACACCGTCATACTCGTCAGCAACCGAGAACAGCCCATGACCCTTCGCGGCTTTTTCCAACTGGGGCACGTTTCCCAAGCGAGTTTTGTATTGTAGGAGCCAAGTCTTCGGATGCGGGCCGATGAACGCCATGACCGGTGTTCTGGTGCTCGGCGCGACCTTGCCGGCCGGCAGGTCGATGGGCCTGCCCACCTGTCCCACGACGACGCGGGTTCGGCGCATCACCTCGGCCATGACGGCCTCGTTCGAGCGCATACCCTTTAATGCCGATTTCGTGGTTGGATCGAGAAAATCGATCCGATCCGCAACCAAAGCGGGCGACATTCTGTCCGGTTCGGCGAAGACAATATCAAACCCGACCACCGCGGCGCCGAACTTCGCCGACTGGTCGAGCATTTTCGCGATGGTTGACCGCGGCCAAGGCCATTGGCCGATTTCGGACAAGCTCTTCTCGTCGATGTCGATGATGCCGACCGGATACTGCGTCGCCGGCCGTGGCGACATCCGCTGATAGAGATCGAAGGTCTTTACACGAAGCGCCGAGATCAGCACCGGGTCGAAGGCCCGGACGAGCGTGGCGGCGGCGAGTATGATGATACAAAGGAGAGTGGCCAAGCTGACCCGCCACCATTTCGGGCCGGATTTCTTGCCGCCGCCTTCTTCCTCCTGGTCATCCTCGGGCGCGGCTGCACCGTTCCGCTTCCACGGAAGCAGCGTTTGGAATCGCGACCATGCGCCAATGTCTTCGCCAATCGCCGCGGCTTCCGCCATTGTCAAGTTCTCCGCCGTGGTGGGGATACCGATCCGATACGGCGCGGACCCCCTCTAAAGCCCCCAATATGATCCGCTGGAACCTGGTCTCGCGTCAAGCGTTCTTGCGACGCGCCAAGGGTGTTATTGGCCGTTGCCGCCGGCCGCGGGTACGATCGCGCGGTTCAGTTCCTCGGCTTCGGCCTCGAGCGAGTCTTCCTGGTTGATCGCCATCAGTTCCTGGGTGGCGAATGCGCGAATTTGACGACCGCGAACCCGGCGCCACCCAGTACGGCGACGGCGCCGATCACAAGGAAGGCCCTTCGCAGCGTCCCGCGGAGGCCTCGACCACGAGTCGACACTCCGTCGGAAAGCCCGACGGCTTCAATGGAGAGGCCGACCTCGTCCAAGGCGTCCTCCAACTCACGCAACGGTTTTTTTTAGGTACGGACTAACCATTGGCATTCCGCTTCCGTTCGGCGTGCCGATCATGACACGCCGTCACTCGTTGCAACCGTTTAACACGCCGAAGCACCATTGTGGTATGCAATTATATGTCGATCCATCCCTCCGGACATGAAAATGAAAAATTCTCGAGGATACGTTAATATTTCACGTTTAACTCTTGAATAACGATCAAGTAATACTTTGCAAATCTTGGGATTCACTTTCGAGTGGCCCCATGCTAGAATAATCCCTTGATTCTGGGCGAGTTTGCCCTGGGAAACCGTGTCGAGGCGTTTGGTGAGAATCCTGCGCGCCATTTTTGTTGCTTGTTTGCTGGGCTTTTCGCTTGGCGGCTGTAGCTCGATGACCGACATCTTCGCGCTGTTCGGTGGTGATGGTGTAACCGAACGGGCGGGGCTGCCGAGCTACCAGGTCGGCGATTCCTATTCCTTCGGCAGTCCCGCCGTCACCTGGCGGGTCGTGGCGATCGATTCCGAGCGGGTGACATGGCGGAGCGACCGCGGCGACGAGCAGGTAACCGGTCGCAACCCTCTCCTCCCCGCGCTGGAATGGCGCAGCGACCGTCTCGGCCAGGGACGGCGTCTGATCAGTGATCGGACCGGCAGCCTGTTTCCGCTGAAGGTCGGCGCCAGAACGACCTTCAAGGCCGCGGTTACCACCGACAAACCGCCCTATGGCTGGAGTTTCGAATGGCAATGCGGAGTTCTCGATCGCCAGCAGGTGACGGGGCCGACCGGCGTGCTCGATACCTATAAGATCGGCTGCGGGCGGGACACGATGGAGGAAATGGTATTTTTCTACGCACCCTCGATCGGTCATTACGTCTCGAAGACGAGCCGATCGGGCGGAGCGGCCGTGGTCCGTCATTTGATGGCCTATGAGCGCCGGAACGCCGAGAACGAGTTGGTTCGGGTTAGTTTCGCGAATATGCCCGGCCCCGGCACACCCGAGATGGCGGCACCGGTTCGACAGGCGGCCGCGACGGAGGCGCCGCAACCCGTCGCCGAGGCACCGCGCCGGGCGGCGATTGTCGAAATCACCATGCTCGAACCGGCGGCGGGCGAGGGCGAGGCACGGCGGCCCCTGTCGGCATTGGAACAGCGCGCGAAACAGTTATTGGGGCAACGGAAGACGCGTGCGGAACCGGTCTTGAAATTGCGGAGCGATTCTGCCGAACCTTTCCTTCTGGCCCCGGAACCGGTGGCCCCCACCGTCGAGAAAGCAAATACGAAAGGGCCGCCGCCGGCCGCTCAGCTCGCAATGAAACAATGCTCAGCTCGCAATGAAACAATATCGGCTGGTCAAACCGGCGCCGCTGCCGAAATTTCCGCCGCATCCGAAGCTCAATCCTTGGCGGAGGTTGGAGAAGAGCGACGTCGCCCGATCAACGCCGCCGCGGCAGCCCGTGTTCTCCTCGGTCGCGGAGATCCCGCTGGCCAATAACGCCCCGGCGAAAACGGATCCCTTCACGGTGATTAAGAAGGCGCATGCCGCGCCGGCACGCGGAAACGAGGTCATTCGACGCGCTCGGGAGAAGGTGCTCCGGACGCCTGGATTGGGTGACGAAGCGATGCTTTCGGCGGTGGCGTCGAAGTCTTCGGTCCCTGCGCGGCCGCGTGCGGCTAAACAACCAGCGAAAATCACGAGTCAACGATCGAAATCCGCCACCGGTGCCGGCCGCCTGGCCCTTCGCGACACCGCATCGGCGGTCGGGCGGGCATCGGAAGAGACCCGATTTCATGGCGCGCACCTCGGCACTTTCCTCGATCCTCGAAAGGCGCTTCGCGGTTGGCGTTACATCTATCGGGCGCACAGGGATCTGCTGCGGGGCCTGAAGCCGAGGATCCGCCGGGCCGATCTCGGCGTGAACGGCATGCGCTATCGGCTCCGCGTTATTCCCTTCGTCAATGCGGATGCCGCGGCGGCGCTCTGCGCGAAATTGGCGGCGCGCGGGAAATTCTGCCGTCCGAGTTTCGAATAATCTGGATTATTGCTGGCGCGGTGCCGGTGCCATCAGCAAGGCCGGGACTTCTTGCTGGGCCGCTTTGGGCTTTGTCGCGGTCGGCGGGGTGATCACGCCCGCCGACGCCGCGACCGGCGGGTTTGGCGGTGTCGTGACGGTTTTTGCCGGCAGCGGGGGCGCCACGGCCTGGCTGGCTGCCGGACGCGCCGGTTTCGCATGCAGCGATTGTGCGCCGGATGCCTTGGGCGCCAGCTTTTCGGGGCGCATCATTTCCTCGATCGGTAGCGGAATGCCGAGATTCTCCAGCACGCCTTCCTTGACCAAGAGCCAGCCGGCGATCACCAGGACGCCGAGGATGAAGCTCAATGTCATTCCGAACGTGGTGAAGATTATTCGGCTGATCCGCCGCTGCCGGCTCAGAAAACTGACTTCGGCGCCCAGGCGGTCGAGTTTAGCGACGATATCGGAGGAACTGCCGTTCATGTCCGCCTGCAAACGAACCAAGGCGGAGGAGAGATCCGCCCGGAGCGCCGAATGCGCCTGTTGGGTACCCTTCGATTCGGACGCGATGACCCGGAGCGCCGCCTTGACCTGGGATTCGACATTGGCGAGATGCGCGCGGATTTCCTCGCGCGACAAGTCTCCCGCCGGACGTCCTTGAGGACGCGCCTGCTGCTGGGGGCGCGGCTGCTGTGGTCTGACTTGGGCAGGTTGTTCGCTCATCGCTGAGGTCGGTCCCGAGCCGGCGAAGTGTTATTAAGCATAAGACTAATCAACACTCATAAACGAAATCAAGGTGATTTGTCGAGTAAATGTTTAGAAAACAATACTACAATATTTAATGAATTTTGATTTAAGTAAACAAAAGTAATAAAATACGCTATATGTTCACTATTATTACTGGGAGTCACACCATATCTAGTATTTACTTGATTTGGGGATCGATTTGGCGATTATCCGTTTTCTGTCGATGGGGCGAGGCTTGAGGGGATGATGAAAGGCTTGTGGAGCCTGTTGGTCTGGGGCGCGGCAGTCTATCTCTGCCTTGCGGTCGTCTTGTTTTTCTTGCAACGCCGCATGCTCTATTTCCCCGATCAGACCGTGCCGGTGGCGTCGGATTACGGTCTTCCAGGGGTCGAGGCGGTTGAGTTGCGGACCGCGGATGGTTTGCGGCTGCACGCCTGGTGGCGGCCGCCCCGAACGCCCGAGCAATTCGTCTTGGCGTATTTCCACGGGAACGCCGGGCATATCGGCTATCGGGCGGATAAGATCCGGCCCTTTATCGACGCGGGGTATGGGGTGCTGCTGGTCTCGTATCGCTATAACGCGGGTGCCGGAGGCTCGCCCAGCGAGCCGGGGCTCTACGAGGACGGCAGGGCCGCGTTCCGCTTTCTCCAATCGCGGGGAATCGGGGCGGATCGTGTCGTTACCTACGGTGAATCGCTCGGCTCCGCGGTTGCCGTGACATTGGCGGTCGAACACCGTGTCGCCGGGGTCGCCCTCGAGGCGCCCTACACCAGCATCGCCGAAGTGGCGCAAAGCCACTACTGGTACTTTCCCGCAAAATGGATGCTGTGGGACAAATTCGACATCCGCGAAAAAATCGCGCGGATCGATGCCCCTTTATTGATCGTACACGGCGAGCGAGACCGCATTATTCCCGCCCAGTTCGGCCATGCGCTCTTCGCGCGCGCGGTCGAGCCGAAGACGGCGCAGTTCCTGCCCCGGGCGGGGCACAACGATCTCTATGAATACGGGGCGGCCGAGCGCGTTTTGGCCTTTATCGGCCGTCTTTCCGCGCCGCCCCGCCGATAAAGCGTTCAAGCGCGTCCGGCGTATCGATATCGATCAGCACCGCGTCGTCCGCCATCTCCACTTCGTGCACGTCGCCGGCATAGGCGCCGAGGAGCTGGCGGGCACCGACATCGCCCGAAATCTCCTGAATTTCCGAGAAATACCGCCGGGCCAGAAGGACAGGGTTGCCGCGCTTGCCATCGTGGGTCGGCACACAGATACCGCGTCCCGCCGCGGGATCGAAGGCCTCTATCAGCTGGTTCAGGGCGGCGCCTGAAATACGCGGCATGTCGCCAAGGCAGACAAGTGCCGCTTCGGTGCCGTCGGATAAGGCGGCCAAACCACGCCGGAGCGATGTCGAGAGTCCGTCGGCATAGTCCGGATTCTCGACGAGGGCGACGTCGAAATCTGCGAGTGCCGCGCGAACTTCCGCCGCCTCGTGACCGAGAACCACGGTGGCCGCGGAGACACGCGATTCCAGGACGGAATCGACCGTGCGCGCGATCATCGGCCGGCCGTCGATTTCAGCCAGGAGTTTGTTGCGCCGGCCCATGCGCCGGGATTGTCCGGCGGCGAGGATCAAGGCCTCGATGCGGGGTCGCCCGGGCTTGGAGACGGCGATCGGGCTGGCTTCGGCGCGCGGCATCGGGCGGCCCGGGATTTCCTTCAAGAGCCCGCCCGCGCCCATCGCCCGAATGTTGGCGGCGGTCACCGGAATGTCGGCGACGAGGCGCTGCAATATCCAATCCGAGCCATGCAGGCGCGGCGATCTGGCGGAACCCGGCAGACCAAGCACCCACATCCGGCCGAGCCGGGCGAGGAGCGTCAGATTGCCGGGATCGACAGGCATGCCGAGCTGCTCGATCCTGCCGCCGGCCGCTTCGATCGCCGCCGGAATGACGTCGCGCCGGTCGGTGATCGCCGAGGCGCCCAGAACGAGCGCGATGTCGAACCCGTCATCCCGAAGCCGCAGTAGATTTCGGCTGATCTCGTCTTCGGTATGCTCGCACCGAGGTGCTGCTTCCAGGGGCGATCCGAGCGCCGCGAGCCGCGCCGCGGTGACGGTCCGGCCCTTCTCCAGCAGCGGCTTCCGAAAACCCGGCAAGGTGGTCTGCACGAGCGCCACCCGTTTCGGCGCGTAGGCGGCGATCCGCAGCAGGTCCCGGCCCGCAACGAGGCAGCGCGCCAAGACGTCGCCCGCCACCGCATAAGGGATAATCTTGATGGTCGCGACCATTTGGCCGGGAGCGACCTCGCCATGGACGGGAAGGGTCGCGATCGTTACCGCTTCGTCGATCCGATTGACGGCATCGAGCGAAGCTAGGTCGTAGTCGAGCAGACCTTGCTTCGCCGCAAAGATGTTCACTCGGCCCGTACCGGCGGTGCCGAGACGCAGACTTGCGTCTGACGCGGCCGCTTCGGCGATTTGCCGCGCGGCCTCGTCCTCGCCGATGTCGCCGGTTTCGAGACGCGCCGCGACAACGTGTTCCATACCGGTTTCGCCGAGCCGGGCGATGTCGTCCGCTGTTAGCGGCCGGCCTTTTTTCAGAACGCCGCCGTCGATCCTCAGACTGTGGGCGAGGAGGGCGCCTTCAGCTTCGGATATGAGGATTTTGCCGAATTTCACGCGGCTTCCCGGCGGGCCGGCGCGTGCATGACTTCGGTGATCTCGGCCAGGATGGATATTGCGATCTCGGCTGGCGAGACGGCGCCGATGTTGAGGCCGATGGGTCCGTGGATGCGGGCGAAGTCGGCCTCGCCGAATCCAAGCTCACGGAGGCGCTCCTGGCGGCGCGAATTGGTCCGCCGACTGCCGAGGGCGCCGATATAGAACGCCGCCGAGCGAAGGGCGACCGCCAATGCCGGATCATCCAGCTTCGGGTCGTGGGTCAATGTCACGACGGCGGTCCGGCGGTCCGGGTCGAGCGCGGCCATGCCTTCATCCGGCCAGTCGTGCGAGAGTGTCACGCCCGGGAACCGGTCCAAGTTCGCGAAGGCTTGGCGGGGATCGAGGACGGTCACTTCGAAGCCGGCCAGGCTGGCCATGGGCACGAGCGATTGCGCGATATGGACGGCGCCGACCACGATCATGCGTTTCGGCGGCGTGTACGGCTGCAGGTAGAATCGCCGTCCTTCCACCTCGAAGGCTTCTCCCTTGTCGCGCCTGAGGACGCGTTCGATGTTCTCCCAAAGCGCGTCCGTCAAATCGATATCGCCCTCGGCCGATCCATCGATGACGAGGGTCTGAGCGCCGCTTTCGAGATCGGTCGCGAGCACCGTCGGCCGTTTCTCGGTCTGCGCCGCCAGGAGCTTCTGCATCAGATCGCGTTTCATCGTGAAATCGCCCTCTCCGTCATTCCAAGCGTTCGACGAAGACTTCGACCTCGCCGCCGCAGGCAAGACCGACTTCCCAGGCCTGTTCGTCGCTGACGCCGAATTTCAGGAGGCGCGGCTTGCCGTCCTTCATGATCTCCAGCGCCTCGTGGATAACGGCGCCCTCGATACAGCCGCCGGAGACAGAGCCGATCATATTGGTGTCGGCGTCAACCGCCAGCTGGCTTCCGGTCGGGCGCGGCGAGGAGCCCCAGGTTGTCACCACGGTGGCGATGGCGACCTCTCGGCCGGCCTCGCGCCAGCTTGCCGCTTCGGCAAGAATGTTCTCCGCTTCGTTCCGATCCGTATCCGTCGTCATGCCGCCATCTCCCGCCATCGCGCGAGGCCGGGGTCCCGGCCGCCGCCGCCATCGCTCAGTATTTGGGTAAGCTGGGCCAGGCTTTCCAGGTTGTGCACCGGCCGAAATTCGTCGACATGTGGCAGAATGGCCCTGATCCCCTGCGAACGGGGCTCGAAAAGGTCGTACCGCAACAACGGGTTCAGCCAGATGAGCCGGCGGCACGAGCGGTGCAGCCGGTCGATCTCTTCCGAAAGCCCCTCGCCGCCGTCGCGGTCGAGACCGTCGGTGATCAGCAACAGGACCGCCCCCTGGGTCAGCACCCGGCGGGACCAGTCCCGATTGAAATCGTGCAGGCATTGGCCGATCCGCGTACCGCCCGACCAGTCGACCACCGCCTCGGCGACCTTCTCCAGCGACACGTCGATGTCGCGATAGCGCAGATAGCGGGTGACGTTGGTCAAACGGGTGCCGAACAGGAAGGTATGGACCCGGTCGCGGTCGTTGGTCACCGCGTGCAGGAAATGCAGCAGCATCCGGGCATAGCGTTCCATCGACCCCGAGATATCGCAGAGGATCACCAGCGGCGGCGTGCGACGGCGGCGGACCCGCTTCTTGAGCGGAATGATATCGCCCCCGGTGCGAAGGGCCGCCCGCAAGGTCGCCCGCATGTCGGCCCTGGCGCCGGTTCGGTCGGGGCGAAATCGGCGGGTCGCGATATCCATCACCGGCAACCGCATCTTCTTCATGGCTTGCTTGGCGGCCTCGACCTCGGCGGCGGTCATTTTCTCGAAATCCATCTCCTGCAGGACCTCGTCATGGCTCCAGGTCAAGGCGGCGTCGAATTCCAGCTCTTCGGTATCGCGGGTCGGAGCATCGTCGCTGTCCGCGCCCGCGGTCAGCGCTTCGGCCACCCGCGGCGAGAGGTCGCTTTTCTCTTGGGTGTCGTCCTCGACCGTCATGCTGGGGAGGACCATCGACATCATGCGTTCCAGAATCTGCGGATTGCGCCAGAATACATGGAAGGCCTGGTCGAATATTTCGCGCTGGTCGCGGCGATTGACGAAAACGGCGTGAAGGGTCCAGTAGAAATCGTCTCGCCGGTCGATGCCGGCGGTCTCCACGGCGCGGATGGCGTCGAGCACCCGTCCCGGGCCAATCGGGAGTCCCGCCGCTCGCAGGACGCGCGCGAAATGCATGATATTGGCCGCGATCCGGCCGCCTTGGCGCCCGCCGCCCTCATAATCGACGACATTCATGTGGTCGCGACCATCGACAGCTCGTCCTTGACCTCGGCGAGGAGGCGGCTTGCCTCGCTGCCCCGAATTTTCTCGATGTCGTCCTGGTATTTCAGCAACGCGCCCAAGGTGTTGTTGATCGTATCGGGATCCAGCATCATGCAGTCGAGCTGGGTCAGGGCATGCGCCCAATCGATGGTCTCGGCGACGCCGGGCAGCTTGAAGAGATCCATCTCGCGAAGTTTCTGCACGAAACCGACGATTTGAGCCGAGAGTGCGGCCGGCGTTCCCGGCGCCTTGACGTCGAGAATCTCCAATTCCCGCTCAGCGTCCGGATAATCCACCCAGTAATAAAAGCAGCGGCGCTTCAGGGCGTCGTGGATTTCGCGCGTGCGGTTGGAGGTGACGACGACAAGCGGCGGCGTTTCGGCGGCAACGGTGCCGATCTCTGGGACCGTGACCTGAAAGTCCGAGAGAATCTCCAGCAGGTAGGCCTCGAACGGCTCGTCCGTCCGGTCCAACTCGTCGATCAACAGCACCGGCGGATTTCCGGCATCATCGGATTCCAAGGCCTGCAAGAGCGGCCGCTTGATCAGGAAACGCTCGCTGAAGATATCGTCCTCGAGGCTTTCGCGGTCGCGGTCGCCGACGGCCTCGGTCAGGCGGATTTCGACCATCTGGCGCGAATAGTTCCATTCATAGACCGCCGAAGCGGCATCCAGGCCTTCATAACATTGCAGGCGCACCAGCCGCCGGCCCAACGTCTCCGCCAGAACCTTGGCGATCTCGGTCTTGCCGACGCCCGCCTCGCCTTCCAAGAAGAGCGGCCGTTGCAGGGAGAGGGCCAAATAAAGCGCGGTCGCCAGACTGCGGTCGGCAACATATTCGCCGGATTCAAGCAGCGATAGCGTTTCGTCGACGGAAGCGGGGAGGGCGGTGGTCATGGCCAGTTTTCATTATCCTAGGCATTGTAGAATGTCACGAATTCCAAATGGTGGCACGCGCTTTCCCCTTTCGAGCGGGCCAGATTTCTCCTCTTTGCTTTTTTGAAAAAGACAAAATTTCGATTAATATAATGGATTTTAGGGTCATATTCCGAGTTTGTTTCTGATAAATACAGTCTATGTTTACAATCTAGTGGTATGATAATAAGAACCATTCGAAATTGGCGGCGGCTTAAGATTCATCATTCAAGACCTGTTCCTACGAAAAAAAATGGCCGGATCTTTCGACCCGGCCAAGAAAACGGTTATCTACCCCGGTTGGATCGTGGGGTCTAACCCGCCTTCGCGACGGCGCGTTTCGCCATCACCGTGATCAAATGCGCCCGGTATTCCGAACTGGCGTGAATATCGGAATTCAGCCCGTCGGCGCCGACCGAGATATCGGCCACCGCCCCTTCGGCGAATCCGCTGGACAGGGCGTCCTCCATGGCGGCGACCCGAAAGACGCCGTCCCCGCCGGCGCCGGTGACGGCAACCCGTGCGCCGCCGCCCGTTTCGGCAACGAAAACACCGACGATCGCATAGCGCGATGCCGGGTTCGGGAACTTCATGTAGGCCGCCTTCGCCGCCGTCGGAAACCGGACAGCGGTGATGATCTCGCCGTCGCCAAGTGCCGTTTCGAAGAGGCCGGTAAAGAAATCATCGGCCGCGATTTCGCGCTGGTCGGTAACGATGGTCGCACCCAGGGCAACGCACGCCGCCGGGAAATCCGCCGCCGGATCGTTGTTCGCGATGGATCCCCCGATGGTGCCGCGATTGCGCACCTGGGGATCGCCGATCTCGCCGGCCAATTCGGCCAGTGCCGGGATTTTAGCTTGGACGTCGGCCGACGCGGCGACGGCCGCATGGGTCGTCATGGCGCCGACGACCACGTTGTCGCCGTCGGTGCTGACGCCCGAGAGGCCGTCAACGCCGCCGAGATCAACGACGTCGGAGGGATTGGCGAGCCGCTGCTTCAAGGTCGGGATCAGCGTCATGCCGCCCGCCATCAGCGTGCCGTCGTCGGCGCCCTTGACCTTGGCCGCCGCATCCGCGGCTGAGCTGGCCTTATGATATTGGAAATTATACATTTTTTCGTCCTTTTCCTGAACCGCCTAGGCCGAGGCGGCGTTTTGAATGGCTTGCCAGACCGCCTGAGGCGTGGCCGGCATGTCGAGCTTGGTAACACCCAGGGGCCCGAGCGCGTCCATCACCGCATTCATGATGGCCGCCGGTGCCGCGATCGCGCCCGCTTCCCCGCAACCCTTGACGCCGAGTGGATTCAAGGGCGAGGGAACGCCCTCCGTATCGACCTTGAGGCTCGGCAGGCAATCGGCGCGCGGCATGGAGTAATCCATGTAGGAGCCGGTCACGAGCTGGCCCGCATCGTCGTAGACGCAGCCTTCGTGGATCGCTTGCCCGATGCCTTGAGCAACACCGCCGTGTACCTGGCCCTCGACGATCATCGGGTTGATGACCGTGCCGAAATCGTCGACCGCCGTATAGCCGACCACATCGATGGTGCCGGTTTCGGGATCGACCTCGATCTCGGCGATGTGGGTCCCCGCCGGGAAAGAGAAGCTGAGCGGATCGTAGAACGCCGTCTCGTCCAAGCCCGGCTCCACCCCTTCGGGATAGTTGTGCGGGACATAGGCGGCGAAGGCGACCTCGGCGATACTCATCGTCTTGTCGGTGCCGGCGACCGTGAAGTTGCCGTCGCCGAATTCGATATCGTCCTCGGAAGCTTCTAGCGCATGGGCGGCGATTTTCTTGCCTTTCTCGATAATCTTGTCAGCCGCCTTGACGATTGCCGATCCACCGACCGCGGCGGACCGTGACCCGTAGGTTCCCATCCCGAACGGCACCTGCTCTGTGTCGCCATGGATGACCTCAACGTTTTCTGCGGGAACGCCGAGCCGTTCCGAGACGATCTGGGCGAAGGCGGTCTCATGTCCCTGGCCGTGGCTGTGGCAGCCGGTCAGAAGCAGCACGTTGCCGGTCGGGTTGAAGCGAATCTGCGCCGATTCCCAAAGCCCGACGCCGCCGCCGAGCGCACCCACCGCTGCCGACGGCGCGATGCCGCAGGCCTCGATATAGGAAGAGAACCCGACGCCGCGCAGTTTGCCGCGCGACTTCGCGTCTGCCTTTCTGGCGGCGAGACCATCGTAATCCGCGAGCTTCAGCGCGCTGTCGAGCGACTTCCCGTAATCGCCGCAATCATATTGGTGGATGACCGGTGTGGCGTAGGGGAAGGCGTCGGCGGGAATGAGATTTCGCCGACGAAGCTCCGCCGGGTCGATCCCCAATTCACTTGCCGCCGCCTCGACCAGGCGTTCGACGACGAAAGTCGCTTCCGGCCGGCCGGCGCCACGATAGGCATCGACCGGGGCGGTATTGGTGAAGACCCCCAGCACGTCGCAATAGATGGCCGGCGTTGTGTACTGACCCGTCAACAGCGTCGCGTATAGATAGGTCGGCACGGCCGAGGCAAAGGTCGAAAGATAGGCGCCGAGATTGGCGACCGTATGGACCCGCAACCCGACGAACTTGCCGGCCGCGTCGAGGCCCAGTTCCGCCGTCGTGACGTGATCGCGTCCATGGGCGTCGGACTGGAAGGACTCGGCTCGCTCGGCCGTCCACTTGATCGGCCGGTTGATCTTCCGCGAGGCCCAAAGGCAGACAAGTTCCTCGGCATAGATGAAAATCTTGGAACCGAAGCCGCCGCCGACATCGGGCGCGACGACGCGGAGCTTATGCTCGGGCGCCACCCCATTGAAGGCGGAAAGAACGAGCCGCGCCACATGCGGATTCTGACTTGTCGTATGGAGGGTCAAGCCTTCGGTACCGCTGTTGTATTCCGCGAGTGCCGCGCGCGGCTCGATCGCGTTTGGGATCAGCCGGTTGTTGACGAATTCCAGCCGGGTGACGTGATGAGCCCCTTCCATGGCGGCATCGGTGGCCCCGCTATCGCCAACCTCCCAATCATAGCAAATATTGTTGGGGGCTTCCTTGTGAACCTGAGGCGTGCCGCTGTCGGCGGCGCTGCCGGTCGAGGCGGCGGCCGGTAGAACGTCGTATTCCACCGTCAGCTTCTCGGCCGCGTCCTTGGCTTGATCGAGGGTTTCCGCGATCACCACCGCCACATGGTCGCCCACATAGCGAACGGTATCGACCGCCAATGCCGGATGCGCCGGCGCCTTGTGCGGTTCGCCGTCCTTGCCGGTGATGGTCCAGCCGCAGATCAGCGGGCCGATGCCGTCATCGGCAAGCTCCTTGCCGGTCAGCACCGCCACCACGCCCGGCGAGGCTTTCGTCGCGCTGCAATCGATGCTCTTGATGTTCGCGTGAGCGTGCGGCGAGCGCACGAAATACGCATGGGTCTGGCCGGTCGCATTCAAATCGTCGAGATAATTTCCGTTACCGGTCAGAAAGCGTTTGTCTTCCTTGCGCCGTACGGCGGCGCCGATCCCCGTTTCCGTCATGATTCGCTCCTCCCTAGAGCAGAAGCACGATTAACCCTTCATGCTTTCCGCGCCCGCCTTTATCGATTTGACGATATTGTGGTAGCCGGTGCAGCGGCAGATGTTGCCTTCGAGCCACTCGCGAATTTCGGTTTCGCTTGGATCGGCGTTGTTCTTCACCAGATCAAGGGCACTCATCACCATGCCGGGCGTGCAAAAACCGCATTGCAGGCCATGATTTTCGCGAAACGCTTCCTGCATCGGATGCAAGGTCTCGCCGTCGGCCACGCCTTCGATGGTCGAAATGTCGGCGCCGTCGCATTGCACCGCCAAAATCGAACAGCTTTTCACGGAATCGCCGTCCATATGGACGACGCAGGCGCCGCATTGGCTGGTATCGCAACCGACATGGGTGCCGGTCAGACGCAGATGATCGCGAAGGAACTGAACGAGCAAGGTGCGGGGCTCGACATCGCCGCTCACTTCCTTGCCGTTCACCGTCATTGAAACGGCAATCGTCATTGGGCTTACCTCCCTGGACTTATCCCCGTCACGTCGCGGGGGCTGATTATTCGACGCCATCGGCATCGGCTTATGCCGGAGTTTGGAACCGCTGGATTACAAGGTCAAGCGGTGATCAGGATCGATGACGAGAAATTCATCCGTTGCCCTGAAAGGTGAGGAGCAGAAGTACCACGAGGATGACGACGCCGGAAACCCAGACCATGGGGTGAAGGCCCGGGCGCGGGGTTGCCGCTTCGGCTTCCGCCGCACTTGGTTCCGCCGCCATTTCATCGTCCGCTTCGGCATCACCGGCCGCGTCTCCGACGATCTCGGCGAATTTGGCGAAGAAGTCGTTCGCCATTTTCTTCGATGTCGAATCGATCAGGCGGCTGCCGATTTGCGCCAGCTTGCCGCCCACCATCGCGTCCACGGTATAGGAGAGGCGCGTCCCTTCGTCGGCTTCCTCAAGAGCGACCTTGGCGCCGCCCTTCGCGAAGCCGGCGGCCCCGCCGGAGCCTTCGCCCGAGATTGTGTAGCCGTTCGGCGGATCGATGTCGGAGAGCTCGACCTTGCCGGCGAACTTGGCCTTAACCGGCCCGACCTTGGCCGTGACCTTCGCGCTGAAACTCGTCTCGGAGATTTTCTCGATTTCGTCGCAGCCGGGAATGCATTGCCGCAATATGTCGGTGTCGTTCAGCGCGCGCCAGACCGCCTCGCGGGGGGCGGGGATAAGATATTCGCCTGACATGTCCATGGCGGTTTCTCCGAGACAGGTGGCCGACGGTGGCAGAATAATACTGGCCGCCTCCCTGTCAAACCACCCGTTGAATACGGTTTAGGTGCCGGTATTCTCGCTGTCGTCGCGGATATTGATCTTGGCCATGATGCCGCCGCCGTCGTCGAAGTAGGTGAAGCTCGTCGAGCCGTCATCGTCGGTGAAGTTGACGGAGTCGCCCTCGCCGAGAACGATATCGAGTTCGTTGTCCTCGTCCGTCAGGTTGATGACGTCGTCGATGTCGAGGCCAAGCTCGAGCCCGCCGGTCCCGCCGCTGAGATCGATCGCCTCGATATCGTTGATGGCGCCGACCATGTCCTCGTAGTTATCCTCGCCAACCTCGATCGAGGTGTTGCCGGTGTCGTTGATTTCGAGCGTATCGTAGCCGCTGCCGCCCTCGATGCCGCTGCGGTTGACGTCCGAGAGGTCGATCTCGTTGCCGTCGGCGGCGTTGGCTGCGGCGGCCGCGGTCGCGTCGTAGCCGTCCACATCGATCGAATCGTCCATCTTCCTGTCGACCATCTGGTCGAGATCGATCTGGATGGTGTCGTCGCCCGATCCGCCATGGACGAAGTCGTCGCCCTTGAACTCGATGGTATCATTGCCGGCGCCGCCGAACTGGACGTCCTTTCCGCCGCCGCCGGTGAGAACATCATCGCCGTCGCCACCGATCAGGAAGTCCTCGTTCCTGCCGCCGTCCAGGGTATCCGCGCCGGCGCCGCCCTCGAGCAGGTCGTCACCGTCCTGCCCGAAGATCGAATCGTCGTCGAGACCGCCGTATATGATATCGTCGGCGCTACCGGCTTCGATCCAGTCGCTTCCTTCGCCGCCATGAATTTCATCGGCGCCGCTTAGGCCGTCGATGGTATCGTCGCCGGCGCCGCCTTCGATGTAGTCGTTGGCGGAATCGCCGGTGATATCGTCATTGCCGGCACCGCCATAAATCTCGTCCGCGCCGCCGCCGCCGATCAGCGTGTCATCGCCGTCGCCGCCGTCCAGCGTGTCGGCGCCGGAACCGCCTTCGATCAGATCGTTGCCGGCAAGGCCGGAGAGAACGTCGTCGCCGCCCTGGCCGTCGATGCGGTCGTCGCCGAGTCCGCCCGTCAGAGTGTCGCCGTCGCCGGTGCCGATCATGGTCTGCGAGACAACCTCGAAACTCACGTCGAGGTCCATCTGCGCCACGTTACTGGTGAGGCCGGTGTCGTCCGTCACCTGGATTTGCAGGCTGCGCACCCCGGGTTCGGTGTTGCCGTTGCCTTCGGTGTCGAATTGGACCCCCGAGAGAATGTCTTCGTAAGCCTCCACCGTGGCGGCGCCGGAGAGCACCAGCGTATAGGTGCCCGACCCGGCGTCGTAGGCGCTCGAGGTAACGGTGACTCCGCTGCCATTGAGCGTGCCGTCCGGCAGACCCAGCGTGTCGCCATCTTGATAGCCGGTGGCGATAGTGACCGTGGCGCCGGCGAGGTTGGTGCTGTCGACATCGGAGAGATCGATGTTGGAAGCCACACTCGTCGCATCCAAGTTCCGCGCCGTCGCGGCGCCGATATCGAGACTGACGATCAGATCGTTGAAGTCGTTGTCGCCGCCGCCGTCCAAATCCTCGAAGCCGATCATCAACTCACCGGAGACCGTGTCGATCCCGCTGACCGCGTGCTGCTCGCCGTCGGAATTCAGTGAAATCTGACTGCCTTGTCCGGCCGTGTGATAGACGTCGCCCGAGAGCGTGGTGACCGTGCCGTCATCGGCCACGAAGACCAGCTCCGGATCCGTGCTATCGGTCGTCGCGCCACTGCCGTCGGCATTGCGGAACTCGAACCCGCCGCCGGTGAACTGATCGAAATCGTTCTGCCCGAAGCCGTCCGGCACGATGAAGAGCGCGAACTGGTCGCCGCTGGAGACGTCGAGCGTCGCCGTGGTCGAGCCGGGCTCGAGATCGCCGCCGGAACCGTCGGCCGAGGCATTCTGCCAGATGAACTGCACGTCGGTGATATTTCCGTCGTCGTCGATTTTGTAATAGCCGAGCGAGTTCTGGTAGCCCGCCGCCTCGCTCTCGAAGGTGATGGTGACCGGATGGTCGTTTACCAGCGTCAGGTCGGTCATGTTGACGCCGTTGATGTCGGACGTATCCAGAGAGACGGATTCCGTCGTCACCGGGAAATCGTTCGTCGTCTCCAGGGTATGGTCGACCAGGTCCATCGTTCCGGTCGCCGAGAGATCCGTCACGCCGCTGACGGCCGGCGGCTCCATACCTGGCAGGTTCACGGTGTCGCCGTTTTCGTCGACGAACTGGATCGCCTCGATATCGCTCACCGTCAAGCCGATCTCGTTGAAGGTCTCGCTGGCGCCCGCGTCAGTCGACGCATCGGCGTTGTCGATGATGAACTCCTGCAGGGCCGTCAGGTCGGCAAGGATATCGGCATCGTCGAGGTCGGCCGCGGTCAAGGTGACGACCAGCGTGTCGGTGCCGACGCCGCCGTCGTAATCGTCGCCGGTGGTCGTCTCGCCGAGGGTGAACTGCAGGGTATCGCTCCCGAGGCCGCCCGAGACCTGATCGTCGCCAAGGCCGCCATCCAGGACATCGTCGCTGGTGCCGCTGAAATCCTCCACGCTGACGTTAATCGTCGCCGTGGCGGTCGCGGTGTCGCCGCCGTCGGCTTCGGTCGCCGTCGCCGAGACCGTAAGCGCGAAACTCGTCGCGACCGCGGTCGTGCCAAGCGTAAGGCCGGTTAGTTCGGCCTGGGTCAGGGTCCAGCTGCCGTCGCCGTTGTCGCTGCCGGCGGAAAGCGTCACGCCCGAAGGCACGCCGGAGATCGTCACGTCGGAAAGCGATTCCGAACCGTCCGTATCCGAGAGAGCCGCTGCGACATCGAGGTTCGCCGTCGCCGTGACGTCGAAGGAGCCGCCGGTGTCGCCGAAGATAACGTCGTCGCCGGCACCGCCGTCGATCGTGTCGTCGCCGGCACCGCCGGTCAGCGTCTCCGCCGCATCGAGGCCCGAGATCGTCTCATCGGTTACATCGTCGGTCGTGGTCGTCGATCCGGTGACGGTCACGGTTGCGGTGACCGATAGGGAGAAGTCCGCGTCGCTGTTCCCGGCGGGCGTGATCGTCAGGCCGTCGAGTTCCTCGGCCGTCAGCGTGACCGAACCGTCCGGATTGACGGTTCCGGTGGAAAGCGTGGCACCTGTCGGGATGTCCGAAATCGTGACGGAGAGAACTTCCGAACCGTCCGTATCGACCAGCCCGGCGGTGATGTCGAGCGCGATCGCACTGTCTTCCGATCCGCTGGCCGCCTCGGTCGAGACCGTGGCGCCATCGGCGGTATCGTCGACATCGATGGTGACCGAGCTCGTCGCGGTCGCGGTGTCGCCGTTTTCACCTTCGGTCGCGGTCGCGGTCACGGTCAGGTCGAAATCCGCGCCGATCGACTGCGGCACCGAGATCGAAAGTCCATCGAGATCGTTCGCGCTCAAGGTGACGCTGCCGTCCGGGTTCACGGTCCCGGCCGAGAGAGTCGCGCCCGTCGGCAGGTCCGAGACGGAAATCGTGAGCGTTTCCGAACCGTCCGTGTCGGTCAGCGCACCTGTGACGTCGAGATCATATGTCGAGACGGTGTCGGGAGTCAGATCCGACGATCCGGTGGCAACGGTCGCCGCGACGGTCGTCGTGATCGAGATGTCGTCGAACTGGATCTCCGTGTCCTCGTTGCTTGACGTCTTCTTGTTGTTATAGCCGCCGAGGGTGATCGTGTGACTGCCCGTGGACAGGTTGCCGAGGTCGATCGTCACGGTTTGCCAGCCGGTGTCGCCGCCGCCGTTGACCTGAACCACGTAGTCGTTGCCGTCGACGCCGACCTGCTGACCGTCGATTTCGACCACGACCTGAGAATACTCATCGTTTTCGTACGAAGACGCCGCGTCGAGCCGGTAGCTGAAGGTAATCGTGCCGTCGCCGGATTCGTCCAGCGTGAAGTCCTTGGAGAAACCGGCCGACATGCCGTCGGTGATATCGCTGCCGTCCTTGCCGCCAAGCGTTAGCGACAAGCCGCCGCCTGAATCACCGTCGTTGGAGCCCCAACCGCCGGAGGCGTAATAGGGATTGTCTGTGCCGAAAGCGTCGTCGGTATAGCTGAACCCGTCCGCGCCGGAACCGAAGTCCGAGGTGAAGGAAACTTCCGTGCCGCCGTCGGGATCGACGACCGCGAATTCGAAGGAAGCCGCGTCCGTGGAGCCGCCGGCGGGATTGAAGGCGATCCCGTCGAGATCGTCCGGCGATATTGTCCAACTGCCGTCGCCGTTGTCGCTTCCCGCCGTCAGCGAGGCGCCGTTCGGCACACCGCTGATAGTGACGGTATTGTCGGTGCCGTCGGCCGCATCCAAGACGGATTGCGGGACGTCGATCGAGGTTTGCCCGCCGGCCGTGCCGGTGAGGGTGCTTTCCGCGGAGACGGTGGGCACATCGGCGACCGCCTCGACGGTTACGTCGAGCGTTGCCGAAGTAACGGCGGTGTCGCCGCCATCCGCCTCGGTCGAGGTCGCCGTGACGGTCAATTGGAAGTCGGTATCGCTGTCGCCGATCGGCGTGACCGCGAGCCCGTCCAACTGCTCGGCGGTCAGTGTCGCGGTACCACCGGTAATGGTGATCGTGTCGCCCGCGGTGTTGGACAGTGTGGCACCCGTCGGAATGCCGCCGATTTCGATCGACAGGCTCTCCGAGCCGTCGGTGTCGCCGAGTGCGGAGGTGATATCGAGCGCGATGGTGCTGTCTTCGTTGCCCGTTGCATCGGCGACCGTAACCGTCGGCGCGTCGGCAATGGCATCGACCGTGACATCGAGTTCCGTCGAGATGCTTTCGCTGCTGCCGTCTTCCTTGGTCACCGTCGCCGTCACGTTCAGCGTGAAGTCGGTATCGCTGTCTTCGGGCGGGGTGATGGTCAGACTTTCGAGCTGCGCCGCGGTCAGGGTCGCGGAGCCGTCGGTCACGGTGATCGGTGTGCCGCCGGCCGAGAGAACGGCGCCGGTCGGGATGTCGGAAATTTCGATGGAGAGGGTCTCCGAACTAGTCTCCATCAGGCCCGAGAAGGTGATTGCACCTTCGAGGTCGGCGTCCTGACCGGTCGTGCCGATCATCGTGCCTTCACTGACGAAGATGCCGCCATTATCGGCATCGATTCCGCCGCTCGTCCCATCCGACGGGAATTTCAGGATGTTGTCGTGCTGCTCGTCGCCGAGATAGAAGTTGCCGTTGCCGTCGAAGGCGATCCCGCCCTGCAGATCGACGTCATCGCCATCATTGGCGGCATGAAGCTGGGCGTGCGAGATGAAGGTCGAAACCTCGCCGGTATCGACATCGACGCTAAAGACGGAGTCCGTCCCGGCATCGGCGACGATCAGATCGCCATTGGGCGAGAGTGTGATATAGCCCTCGAGATCGGTCCAGGGGCCGTTGGCGGCGACGACGCTTGCCTCGCCTGTCGCGATATCGACTTCGAAGACCGCATCGGGGGTGCCGTCGCTCACGGTGTAGAGCTTGCCGTTGGCGGAGCCGACGATGCCGCCGTCGAGATCGACATAGTCGATGCCGGGCAGGGCATTGAGCGTGGCGGCGCTGACGACCACCGCAAGCGTACCCGTCGCGGGATCGAGGCTTACGATGGAGTCCGAACTGTCGTCGTTGAAATAGAGCTTGTTGTCGCTTCCCAATGCCAGCGATTTCGGGTCGGCATGGCTGTCGCCGGTCAGCGTCTTGATGTCGCTCTTGGTCGCCAGCACTTGGATGTCGCCGCCATCCGCCGGCTTCATTAGGATCGCGTCGCTCACCGCGTCGGTGAAGAAGACGTTGCCGGTGTCGTCGACGGCAATGCCGCGATTGCCGAGATCGGCATCCGTCTTGCCGGTGGCGGCTTCGATCTCGCCTTCCGAAACCAAGGTCTGGACGGAACCGTCCGGGCCGATTTGCAAAATGTTGTCGCTGCCTTCCTCGAGCACGTACATCGGGAAGTCGGCGACGCCGCCGCTCGATTCGCCGATAAAGGCGGCGTCGATGTCGAGCGAGATGGCGGTGTCCTCATTGCCCTGGGCATCGGTCACCGAGAGGCTGACGTCGTCGCTTACCGATAGAGCACCACATTCGACAGCGCGTGCTCGAAAGCGGGGATGTCGTCGCCCGTGAAGGTGCCTTCGCCCAGGGTGGCGCTCAAATTCGGCGCATCCGCAACGCCGACCACGTCGACGGTCAGCGTGTCGCTGACCACCGCCGTGTCACCATTCGATTCGGTCGCGGTCGCGGTAACGGTTAGGTCAAAGTCGACATTGCTGTCCGCACCAGGGGTAACCGCGAGGCCGTCCAACTGGCCGGCGGTCAAGGTGGCGGAACCATTGGTGATGGTGATCGTATCGCCGGCCGTGTTGGTCAACGTGGCACCGGTCGGGATGCCGCCGATTTCGATCGACAGGCTTTCTGATCCGTCCGTATCCGTCAGCGCCGAGGAGATATCGAGCGCGATTGCACTGTCTTCGTTGCCGGTTATCCAGCGCAATGGCCGTGTCCTCGTCTCCGCTGGCGTCCTGGACATCGAGATCCGGCGCATCGGCGACCGCGTCGATCGTGACGGCAATGTTGCCCGTGGCTGTCGCGGTGGTCTCGGCCCCGGTCTCGGGGTCGGTATCGGTCGCGACGGCAGTGACGCTGAGATCGAGATCGACGTCGCTGTCGGCGGCCGGCGACAGGGTGAGGGCCGACAGCTGGTCGGCGACGCTGGTGACGACATTGCCGTCGGCATCGACGATATCGCTGATCGTGACCGTGCCGTCGGTATTGACGGTGCCGGTGTTGAGGGTCGCGCCGTTGAGTCCGCCGATGGTGATCGACAGGCTCTCCGAGCCGTCGAGATCGGTCAGCGCGCTGGAGATATCGAGCGCGACCGTGCCGTCCTCGACAACCTGCGCCGTACCGTCGAGTTCGAGAGTCGGCGCATCGGCGACCGCATCAACGGCCACGGTGATCGTGCCGGTCGTCGTCGCCGTGGCGCCGCTGCTGGATTCGGTTGCCGTCGCGGTGACGGTCAGGTCGAAATCAACGCCGCTATTCGCGGGCGGCGTCACGGCGAGGCCGTCCAACTGAGCCGGTGTCAGAGTCACGCTGCCGCTGGAGATTTCGAACGTGTCCCCCGCCGTATTCGTGAGCGTCGCTCCTTCCGGGATGCCGTCGATCTCGAGCGAGATCGACTCGGATCCATCCGTGTTGGTCAGCGCGCTCGAAATCTCGAGCGGGATCGAGTTGTCTTCGAGGCCGGTCGCGTCGCCGACCACGAGCGTTGGCGGAGTGGCGGTGATGTCGAAGGTGACGGGGAGGGTGGCGCTGTTGGATGCCGTCGATTGGGCGCCGGTATCGGGGTCCGTGTCTGTCGCCGTCGAGGTGACCGTCAGCGAAAAATCGCCGCCGACCGAAACGGGGGCGCGCATGCTGAGATCGGTAAGGTCGCTCGGCGACAAGGTAACGTTGTTGTCGGTTGCGGTTGCGGTAAATTCGGTGCCGCCGGCGGTGATGATCACCACACCTTCCGGAATGTCGCTGATCTCAATCGAGAGAATTTCTTCCGAGCCGTCGGTATCCGTGACCGCCGTTGAAATGTCGAGCGCTGTCGTACCATCGGTGCCGACGGCGGTCGCCTCGACTTCTACATCGGGGGTATCGGCAACGGCCGTGACCGTCACGTCGACGCGCACGGTTTCGAGCAGGCTGCCCGGCAGGCTGATGTCCCCGGTACCGCCGCCGGCGGCGAAAGCGAAGGCGCCGAGGGCGATCTCGAGCAATTGGCCGAGCAGCTCGGCGATATCGATACGGCGGCGGGTGGTGAAGGCGAAGGCGCCGAAGGCGACCTGGAACAGCTGGCCGATCAACTGAACGACATCGAATCCGCGGCCGGCGGTGAAGGCGCCGAGGGCGACTTGGAGCAATTGGCTGAACAGCTCAACGACATCGAATCCGCGTCCGGCGACGAGAGTATCGACGACCTCGCGGAACAGTTGAACGAAATCGAAACCGAAGCAGGCGGCGACGTAGAGGTTGACCTGGATCTTATTGCCCAGGAGTTGGAAGAAGTGGATGAGGCGCCCTTGGGTGGGCTCGACAATAGTAATGACCTTGGCGACGACGAAATCGACTTTACCCCGCCGACGGAAGTGGTCGATCCGATCGACGAAATAATTGTCACGGACCCCTTCGAGGGCAACAATACCGTGACTTTCAGTTTCGATTCGGGCCAGACCAATGTCGATCTCGGCGCGGGCGACGACGTACTGACAGTCGATCTTGGATCGACATGCAGGACGTTGCCCGCCTGAGTGGTTCCCGTGGTACCTGACTGATTTTCCGACATAACGATATCTCCGAAGGGATGTTCGGTGTTTCCGGTGCCAATATCTAAAATTTTAGATAACTTTGGCTGTGATCGCCGTCACACCCAAAACTCGAGTGGCGACAACAACCGAAAAACGCGCGAATTCCGAACGTTATCCCTCACTTTTTGTTTCGGTTCGGAAGCCGTTTGGCTGCCGTAATCATTAATATATTATGGGTTTCGTCCAATTTCAATAAAATTTTAGATAAATTTATTGTACGTCGGGCGCGACAGGTCGAATGGGATCCCGCGAAGCCCGGTCCCGGTCGCGGGCTTGCGTCGGGGCCGGAGGTGCGGTTTTATATTGGAACCGTCCCGGCGGAAATCGTCGGAGCAGGAATTGAGGAAGTGTCGGCATGTCAGTTTGCGCCGTCGAATCGGTGCTGGACATCGCCTTGTGGTTTCAGGATCGATCGCGAATCGAAAACGAGCACATGCAGGCGCAAAAGCTCCAACGGCTGTTATTCGTAGCTCAAGGACGCTATGCCGCCGAATATCATGGCCGCAAATTGATGCCGGCGGTCTTCGTGGCCCATGAACTGGGACCGCTGGAGCCCAATATCATGCGGTTTTTCGAATTCGGGCCGCCGCAGATCCCGACCGTCGACCCGCCCGGCGAGGTTGGGGAATTCCTCGAGCGATTATGGCTCAAGATCGGACATCATTCGGCAAATCGGCTGGGCGAGCTCGCACGCGCCCATCCGGCCTATCGCAAGGCGATCTCGATCGGACAGGGAGAGGAAATCCCCTTTGCCGCCATCGTCAAGGGTGCGAAGGCAACGGCCAAGAAGCCCCCGAAACAGGTAAAGACCGCGGACGGACGGACGGTCAGCCAATGGATGCCGCCAAAGAAGTTCGGCGACAAGGTATCATGAACGAGGTTTCGTAAACTGTCCCGCGCGGCCGGTGGTCCACTATCGGTTTGACTGATCCCCCGCACCAATCAATATATAGTGTTGCCGGGTTTCACGGGGGCGACCAGCTCAACCACGCGAAGAGAGGGGAGACGATTTGCGCCGCGCCATTTCCTTGGGCGTAACCTTGTTTGTCGTATGGTTGCTGCTTTCGGGGCATTACAACCCGCTCTTGATCGGCTTGGGACTGTTCTCCTGTGCGCTGACGGTTGCGATCGTGTTGCGCATGGATGTCTGCGACCTTGAGACTCATCCCGTTCATCTGACGACGCGGATTTTCGGGTATTGGCTCTGGCTCTGGAAGGAAATCACGAAGGCCAATATCGACGTGGCGAAGCGTGTGCTCGCGCCGCGAATGCCGGTTCGGCCCGCCCTTATCGAGGTGACTCCCAGCCAGGCGACCGAGTTGGGCCAAGTCATTTATGCGAATTCCATCACGCTGACGCCCGGCACCACGACGATGGATATTCGAGATGGCACCTTCCTCGTTCACTGCATTTCGCCCGAGGTCGGCGACGATCTGCTGTCCGGTGACATGGATCGCCACGTCACCCTTCTGGAGGGCGAGAAATGATGTTCGTCGCGGCGACCGCCGCCGTCATCGTTTGCATGCTGCTGGCGATGGGGCGGGCCTTTCTCGGACCGACCCTTTTCGACCGCGTGCTGGCGGTAAACGCCTTCGGCACCAAGACTGTGGTGATGATCGCGCTCTTGGGATTCCTCGCCGAACGGCCGGATTTCGTCGATATCGCGCTGCTTTACGCGTTGCTCAATTTCATCGGTACCATCGCGATCTTGAAGTTCTTCCGTTACGGCCATATGGGGCAGGGCGGCGAGGAACCTTCGACGGGCGAGGAGCCGTCTTGATGGATTGGATTCTTGACGGTTTAAGCTGGATTCTGCTGATGGGCGGGTCTTTTTTCATGCTGGCGGGCGCCATCGGGATCTTGCGGCTGCCGGACGTCTATTCGAGGACCCATGCGTCGGGCATGACGGATACGCTGGGGGCGGGACTAATGCTGATCGGCATGGCGATCCAGGCGGGATTTACGCTCGCCGCAGTCAAATTGCTAATGATTATTCTCTTTATCATGTTTACCAGCCCGACAGCGACCTATGCCGTCGTCCATGCGGCCCTGTCGGAGGGATTGGAGCCGGTGCTCGGCGGAAAGGACGATTCGGCGGAGGACGACCCATCGAAGACATAATCAATATCGTCCTGTTGGCCTTGATGGCGGCGACAATCTACATGATCGTGCGCCTGCACAATCTTTTCGCGGTGGTCATGCTGGGGGGCATATACAGTCTCCTCGCGGCGACCATGTTCGTGGTCTTCGATGCCGTGGATGTCGCCTTTACCGAAGCAGCCGTGGGAGCCGGGATCGCGACGGTCCTGCTGCTCAGCGCGCTCGCACTGACGACCCGCGAGGAGAAGATGAAGACGGGAACCTCGATCTGGCCGCTTCTGGTGGTGTTGGCGGCGGCCGCCGCCCTCATTTACGGCACTCTTGATATGCCCCATTACGGCGATCCGACGGCGGCGATCCATACCCATGTCGTGCCGCGCTACCTGGAAGCGGGTCTCCATGAGACCGGAGTGCCGAATATCGTTACCGCCGTCCTGGCGAGCTATCGCGGGTTCGATACGCTGGGAGAGGCATTCGTCATCTTTACCGCCGGTGTCGGCGTGATGATTTTGGTCGGGCGCGGCCGTCGGCAAGACGATATCAGGCTGCTCGACAAGGAAGGGGAGTCGTGAGTAATCATCTGATCATCCGGGTGATCTCGAAGCTGTTGATCCCATTCATTCTGATCTACGGGCTTTACGTGCAGTTCCATGGCGATTTCGGGCCGGGCGGCGGGTTTCAGGCGGGCGTGATTTTTGCCGCTGCGTTCATTCTCTACGCCCTGGTATTCGGATTGGACAATGCGCGCCATGTACTTCCGCACTGGGTCTTGCGGACGGGCCTGTCTTGCGGCGTGTTGATCTATGGTCTGACAGGTGTCGCCGGTCTCCTTCTCGGTCACAACTATCTCGACTATTCGCCGCTCCGCGCCGAGGCGGTGCATGGGCAGCATCTCGGTATTTTCCTCGTCGAGCTGGGCGTCGGCATGACCGTGTCCTCGGCCATGGCCATCGTTTTCTTTTCCTTCACGGGCCGCGACGATCGGCTGACCGAAGGCGAGGAATGACGCGATGATCGCCTGGCCCGGCCTATACGATTATTGGATCGTCGTCTTCCTGATGATGGCGGGCCTCTATATCGTCATTTCGAGCCGAAACCTGGTCAAGCAGATGGTCGGCCTGGGCGTATTCCAGTCCTCGGTCTTCGTCTTCTATATCGCCATGGGGAAGGTCGCGGGCGGAACCGCGCCGATCATCTCCGAGGGCATTCAAGTTTATTCGAACCCACTGCCGCATGTCCTGATCCTGACCGCGATCGTCGTCGGCGTGGCCACGCTTGCCGTCGGTTTGGCGTTGATCGTTCGGATCAACGAAAGCTTCGGGTCGATCGAGGAAGACGAGATTCGCGAAGAGGAAGAGCAGGCGTGATCGAGGCCCATCTCCCGGCCCTGCAGGTAATTCTCCCGCTGCTGACGGCCCCGATTTGTGTTCTCGCGCGCCGGGGCGGGATCGCCTATGTGCTGACGGTGGCCGCGAGCTGGCTCAGCCTGGCGATTGCGATTGCACTATTGGGCCAGGTGCTGGAGTCGGGACCGATTTCCTATCACCTGGGCGGCTGGCCACCGCCCTGGGGGATCGAGCTGCGGGTCGATTCGGTCAATGCCTTCGTGCTGTTGATCGTGGCCGCGATCGGCGCCGTCGTCCTTGGCGGCGCCAAACCCAGCGTCGATCGCGAAATCGACCAGCCTCGGCACCACTTTTTTTATGCCAGCGCGCTGCTGTGCCTCGCCGGTCTCCTCGGTGTTACGATCACGGGCGACGCTTTCAATCTCTTCGTGTTCATGGAAATTTCGTCGCTTTCCTCATATATTTTGATCGGTATCGGCCGCGATCGCCGGGCGTTGATCGCTGCCTATCGTTATCTCGTGCTGGGCACGATCGGCGCCACTTTTTATCTCATCGGTGTCGGCCTGATCTATCAGGCGACCGGCACCTTGAATATGGCGGATATGGCGGTCCGTGTGGCGGAATTGACCGATAACCGCGCCGTGCGCGCCGCTTTCGGCTTCATGACAGTGGGGCTTGCCATCAAGCTGGCCCTATTCCCACTGCATTTGTGGCTGCCCAACGCCTACGCCTACGCGCCGTCGATCAGCACCGCCTTTCTCGCGGCCACGGCGACCAAGGTCTCTCTTTATGTCCTCATTCGGGTCTTCGTGACGATCTTCGGCCCGGTCTTCTCGTTCGAGGTCCTGCCGCTCGGTGAAATTCTCATGGTGCTGGCGATATTGGCGATGTTTATCGGCTCCACGATCGCCATATTCCAAATTGATGCCAAGCGCATGCTCGCCTATTCGAGCGTCGCGCAAATCGGCTATATGGTCCTCGGCGTCAGCCTGGCGACCGTTCTGGGTATGACCGGGGGTATCCTGCATCTCTTCAATCATGCGCTGATCAAGGGCGGATTGTTTCTTTGCATGGCCTGCGTGTTTTGGCGGCTGGGCTCGGTCGCGATCGCCGACTTGGACGGTCTCGGTCGTCGCATGCCGTGGACGATGGCGGCCTTCGTGATCGGCGGTTTGAGCCTGATCGGCATTCCCCTGACGGCGGGATTCGTCTCGAAATGGTATCTCATCCTGGCGGCTCTCGACCTCGACTGGTGGTGGCTCGCCGCGCTGATCATTTTCTCGTCGCTGCTCGCGGTGATTTACGTCTGGCGCGTGGTAGAGATCGCCTATTTGCGCCCCGCCCCCGACTCCGCGCCTAGCGGAGAGGCACCGCTGGCACTGTTGGTCCCGACATGGGTCCTTGTCCTGGCGAATGTCTATTTCGGGATCGACACGCGCCTCAGCGTCGGCGTGGCCCGGCGGTCGGCTGAATTCCTGCTCGGTGGCGGATCATGAGCGCGGCCGACTATATCCTGTTGACCATGATCATCCCGCTCGTGGCGGCAGTCCTGATCTCGCTCTGCGGCGCCAAGCCGAACCTTCGCGAGGCCGTCACCCTGGTAAGCGCCGTATTGCTGTTCGTCGTGGTTCTCAATCTCCTGCCGGGAACGCTCGACGGGTTGCGGACTCGTGTGGATTTGTTCGAATTCCTGCCCGGTCTTTCGATCAGCTTCGAGTTGGAGCCGCTCGGCATGATCTTCGCGCTGATCGCGTCCTTCCTGTGGATCGTGAATTCGATCTATTCGATCGGCTACATGCGCGGCAACAAGGAAGACAACCAGACACGCTTCTACGTCTATTTCGCCATCGCGATCGCGAGCGCCATGTGTATCGCCGTATCGGGCAACATGATGACCCTGTTCATCGGCTACGAGGTGCTGTCGCTGTCGACCTATCCCCTGGTGACCCATCACGGCGATGCCGAGGCGCGGAAGGGCGGGCGGATATATCTCGGGTTTCTTCTCAGCACCTCGATCGGCCTGTTGCTGCTAGGTATGATCTGGACCTGGGACGTCGCCGGGACCTTGCGCTTCGTGCCGGGTGGAATTTTGGCGGGGAAGGCGGAAGGGGGGCTGATCGCCATACTGCTGGTGCTTTACATGTACGGCATCGGCAAGGCGGCATTGATGCCGTTCCATCGCTGGCTTCCGGCCGCCATGGTGGCACCGACCCCGGTCAGCGCGCTCCTGCATGCGGTCGCGGTCGTCAAGGCCGGCGTCTTCAGCGTCGTTAAGGTCTTGTTCTATATCTTCGGAATCGACGTTCTCGCCGGCCTTCCCGGAACCGGCTGGCTGATCTATGTCGCGGGTTTCACCATAATCGCGGCGTCGGTTGTGGCACTTCGCTCGGATAACCTGAAACGCCGGTTGGCCTATTCCACGGTGAGCCAACTCTCTTATGTGATCTTGGCGGCGGCAATCCTGACACCGCTTTCGGTCGTCGGCGCGGTGCTCCACATCGGGGCGCACGCTTTCGGCAAGATCACCCTATTTTTCGCGGCGGGCTCGATATATACCGCCGCGCACAAGACGGAGATCAGCCAGTTGAACGGCATCGGCCGCCGGATGCCGTGGACCATGGGGGCCTTTGCCGTCGGCACACTGTCGATGATAGGCATACCGCCGACCGCCGGCTTCGTCAGCAAATGGTACATCCTGATGGGGGCACTCTCCGAGATGCATGTATTCGCCCTCGTCGTGATCGTGGCGAGCACGCTGTTGAATGCCGCCTATTTCCTGCCGATCGTCTATTCGGCGTTTATGCGGGCACCCGACAATCCGGGAGCGGATGGGCATGGGTCCGACCATGGCGAGGCGCCGCTTCCGATCGTCGTCGCCTTGGTGACGACGGCGGCAGGAACCGTCATGCTGTTTTTCTTTTCCGACATTCCGTTGTCGTTGGCGCAACAAATGGTCGGAGGCGGGTGATAACGGCCGAGAACGACAGGCTGCGTATCCGCGCCTAAAGCTTTATCAATCCGAAAATGCCGCTTTCACTGTGCAAGAAAAAGAACACCAGAAGAAAAACCAGCAGGAGTGTCAGGATAGCACCGGCGGAAGTGCGGATGCTGTGGGTGCGTGCCAGCAACATATTGGGTCCGTGATATTTGAGGACGAGGGCGATCAGGCCGCGTAGCAGCGTCAGCAGATTGCCGGTCAGCGTCGACCAAGCGCGACCGCCAGAATCCATGAACCAGCCGATGGCCCGAGGCGCGAGCCAGCGGTAGCTGAAATCGAAATCGAGAACAGTGGAACGCAATTCCGGTGGGTAGAGACCGGTTCTTTGTAGTGTTGCGAAGGCAAGTCCGGAAAATAGGAGGAGTTGAAGCGTCGTGACCACATGCGTTGTCGTATAAGGCGTGTAATCCACGGGGTAGGGAAGCAGCGCATAGAGTGGCTGCGGATATACGCCGATGGCAATGCAGAGAAACGCCGTCAGTCCCATGGCCAACAGCATGTTAATGGGCGCTTCCTTGGGCCGCTTGCCGGAATCATGGGCGAAAAAGGTGAAAAAGGGTATTTTGATGCCCGAGTGGTGGAACACGCCGGCCGATGCGAACAAAAGGATCAGGAAGGGGATCACATAGCCTTCCTCGGCCGCGGCCGTCAGGATCATGGATTTAGTGACGAAGCCGCTGAACAGCGGAAAGGCGGAGATGGAGGCGGCGCCGACGATACAGAATCCAGTGGTCCATGGCATGGTCTTGTACAGTCCACCCAGTTCCGAACCCTTGGCCGTGCCTGTCCGGTAAAGGACCGCCCCCATGGACATAAACAAAAGCGCCTTATAGAGGATATGCGCGAAGGCGTGGCTGACCGTTCCGTTGATGGCAAGCGTGGTGCCTATGCCGATACCCGCCACCATAAAACCCAACTGGTTGTTGAGGCTGTAGGCTAGGACCCGGCGCAAATCGTTCTCGATCACCGCGTAGAATATGGGGAAGGCGGCCATCGCCGCGCCGATCCAGACCAGCAATTCAGTGCCCGCAAAACCGCGCGCCAGAGCATAGACGGCCAGTTTCGTGGTAAACGCGCTGAGGAATACCGTACCCGTGACCGAGGCTTCCGGATAGGCGTCTTGCAGCCAGTTGTGCAACAGCGGGAAGGCGCATTTAATGCCAAAGGCGAGCAGGATGACGATGCCGCCGGGGCTGTCCAGACCGATGTTGTCGAAGGTGACCGATCCGGTTTCGACGCCGCGCATAGCGGCACCTGTCAGCAATAGAATGCCCGACAAAACCTGGATGATCAGATATCGGAACCCGGCGCGGCCGGCCCGTTCCGTCCTTCCAGCCCAGATCAAAACGGTGGATGCGACCGCCGTCAGTTCCCAGTAGACGAACAAGGTAATCAGGTCGCCGGCGAAGGTCGCGCCGATGGCTGCGCCCACATAGAGAACGGCCGAAGTCTGTTCTACCCAGTCATCGTTGTGCCAGGCGAACAAGACGCTCAAGGTCGCCGCGATATAGAATATATACCCGAATAGAAGGCTTAACTTGTCGATGCGCACGTGGACCTGCTCGAAACCAAAGGGGGACATGGTTCCGAACGTCCCCGGCTCCAACATCGTCAATTGCCAGATGCCAAGCAACGGCAGGATCAGCAGGTAGACCGAGCGCAGTTTCCCCTTGAGGAACGGCACCAGAATGGCGCCGACGATTAGTAGAAGGCCCGGCGGGAACTCAGCGATCATAATAATCTTCATCGCGCATGAGGATCTTGCGCAACTCGCGCGCCGTCAGCACCAGTGCAAAGGATACCGAGAATCCGAACAGGCCAAAAAATCCAAACCAATTCTCGAATGCGAAGATCACGTGCTTTTCATAAAAGGCGTCCGATAGAAACAACAACGCGCACAGTACAACCAGTCCCCAGAACACTTTGAGCACGTTGCGCCGATCGTCGAGCCAAAAGCGCCGGCCGCCGTCCTTTTCCTGGGTGTGATCGTTCGAGGATGCTTCGGTCATATCAAATCCTCGGACCGGTGTTTCGCCTGCCTACGCGCGTACGGGTCTTCGTTGTAATCATCAATTAGGGCCAAAATGTTCTGGAATAAGCGTATTGGTACGACAAGCCCGGCCAATTGGAAAGTGACATCGCGACCATGGCGCGAAGTTGGCGGATCGGCGGCTCCACCCTTTGGGTGATGGTGCTTTTAGGGGTCTGTCTTTTCCTTTATTACGCGTGAACCGGCCAATCGGGACGTGACCGGCCGGGTTGCGTATTGAGAGCGAAATATGATCGGAGCATCGAGCGAGCCAACGAACAATCGCAGCGGGCGGGCGCATCTTCGGGCGCTTCGGAGCCTGCTGCCCTATGTCTGGCCCCGCGATGAATGGACGATCCGGGCGCGCGTTGTGCTGGCGCTTGGCGCCCTTGTCGGCGCGAAGCTCGCGAATGTCTATATTCCGATTCTACTCGGCGACGCGGTCGACGCCCTGACCGAAGGGGCCGCGACGATGGTCGTCTTACCGCTTGGACTTCTGCTCGCCTATGGCGGCGCGCGCATCCTCGCGGTCGCTTTCGAACAATTGCGCGAAGCACTGTTCGCGCGGGTCACCTATCGGGCGATGCGGCGGGCCGCGCTCAGGGTGTTCCATCATCTGCACGCCTTGAGCCTCCGCTTTCATCTTGAGCGTCGGACGGGCGGTCTCTCACGGGTGATCGAGCGGGGCGTCAAGGGGATCGAATTCTTGTTGGGGTTCACCATCTTCAACATCGTGCCGACGCTGCTCGAGATCTTGATGGTTTGCGGCATCTTGTGGGGTCTGTTCAATATTTGGTTCGCGCTGGTCACCTTCTGCGCGATCACGTTCTACATTGTCTATACGCTGGTGGTGACCGAATGGCGCATCAAGTATCGCCGCCGCATGAATGCGCGCGACACGGAGGCCAACACGAAGGCGATCGACAGCTTGCTGAACTACGAGACGGTGAAGTATTTCGGCAACGAAGCGCATGAAGCCGAGCGGTATAATGCCACCATGCGCGGCTACGAGGACGCCGCCGTCAAAAGCACAACCAGTCTTTCGGCGCTGAATGTTGGTCAGGGCGCCATCATCGCCATCGGTCTTGTCCTTATCATGATCATGGCCGGCAACGGGGTGGTTGCGCGCGAGATGACGGCGGGCGATTTCGTGACGGTGAACACCTATCTCATCCAACTTTACCTGCCGCTCAACTTCCTCGGCTTCGTTTATCGGAACGTCCGACAATCCTTGACCGACATGGAGGATATGTTCGAGCTGATTGCGGAACCGATGGAAATCCGCGATCGGCCCGACGCCCCTCGGCTTGACGTACCGAGCGGCGAGATCGTCTTCGATCATGTCGAGTTTGCCTATGACCAGCGCCGGACGATTTTGCACGATGTTTCGTTCACCGTGCCCCCGGGCCGGACCGTCGCCATCGTCGGGCCGAGCGGGGCGGGCAAGTCGACGATCGGACGATTGCTGTTCCGGTTCTATGAGGTGACCGGCGGCGCGGTCCGGATCGACGGTCAGGACATTCGCGAGGTTGCCCAGACGAGCCTTCGCGATGCCATCGGCATCGTTCCGCAGGATACGGTGCTGTTCAACGACACGGTCTATTACAACATCGCCTATGGCCGGATCGAGGCGTCCAAGGACGAAGTCGAGGCGGCGGCGCGGATGGCGCGCATCCACGACTTCGTGAGCGGGCTTCCCGACGGTTATGACGCGATGGTGGGCGAACGGGGCTTGAAATTGTCGGGCGGCGAAAAACAGCGGGTCGCCATCGCCCGGACGATCTTGAAACGGCCCATGATCCTGTTGTTCGACGAAGCGACCTCGGCGCTCGACACCCATACCGAACGGGAAATCCAGGAGAGCCTCGACGAAGTGTCGGCTGATCGCACCACTTTGATCATCGCGCACCGATTGTCGACGGTCGTGCATGCGGACGAAATCCTCGTCCTCGACGAGGGGCGGGTGGTCGAGCGTGGTACTCATTCGGCTCTTTTGGAATTGCAGGGCGGGTATGCGCGAATGTGGCATCAGCAACAGGAGAGTGAGCGCTCGAAAGGATTGGCGGAGATGTCCGCCGAACCGGTGCTGGGAGATTTCAGCGGATGACGGAGACCAACATTTTCGGGATCGAGAGCGCCGTCGACGAGACCGAGCGTACCCAGCGCCATGGTCATGTCGGCGGCGTCCTTTGGTTCACCGGGTTGTCGGCATCGGGGAAGTCGACTTTGGCCCTGGCGCTTGAGCGGCGGCTCTTTTCCGAGGGGTTCAATGTATACGTCCTGGACGGCGATAATATGCGCCAGGGTCTGAACAGCGACCTCGGTTTCCTGCCGGCCGACCGGGTCGAGAACATTCGCCGCGTGGGCGAGGTGGCGGCCCTGATGGCGGATGCGGGCATGATCTGCATTTCCGCCTTCATATCGCCCTATCGCGCGGATCGCGCGGTCGCGCGGAAGGCGGCGCGGGGCAAGTTTCACGAGGTCTTCATCAAGGCCGATCTCGCGACCTGCGAGGCGCGGGATCCAAAAGGGCTTTATGAGAAGGCGCGTCTCGGCGAAATTGCGGATTTCACCGGCGTCTCGGCACCTTATGAGCCGCCGGAAACGCCTGACCTCGTGGTGACGACCGATGCGGCCGATATCGAGAGCTGCGTCGACGCTTTATTCGACTACGTGAAGGCCCATTTTCGAACGTTGGAAGCGGCGGTTTCGAAATGAAGATGCGGTCGTGGCGACCCGTCACGATATTCTTGACTGTACTGGTTTTGCAGTCGTCGCCGGCGACGGCGGAAAAGATGCCGAATTTCGCCCAGTCCCGGCTGGCGATCGAAACGGGGGCGGGACGGCATGTGTTCCAAGTCGAGATCGCGCGGACACCGCAACAACTTTCCTTCGGTCTGATGTATCGCCGCCGCCTGCCGGCCGATGCCGGAATGCTGTTTGACTATCATCCGCCGCAGCCAGTCGCGATGTGGATGAAGAACACCTTCATCCCCCTCGACATGCTGTTCATCGCCGCCGACGGCCGCATCACAAGGATCGCGGCGCGAACGGTACCGCATTCGCTGGATGTGATCGCGTCGAAAAAACCCGTCCGCGCTGTTCTTGAGTTGAACGCGGGGACGGCCTCGCGCCTTGGCATCAAGACGGGCGATGTCGTCCGGCATGAGATTTTCGAGAGCCGTTAACGGCGAGTTCGACGAGTACCATCCGCATGAATATTCATTCACGCTTGCGGTATGATAGGGAATGGCTATTGACTTGAATTTAGCCAAACAAGAACATCGGACGCCCCCCGTAAGGGGATACGGGAAACAGACCCGTGTCAGTCATAAGAATTGCGAACAGGGAGAGATGAACCATGAAACTGCGAACGCTTGCCGCGGCGCTGGCCGTGGGCACCGTCTTGGCGGTGCCGGTCCAGGCCAAGGAGATCAAATTCGCCTTTCAAGGCACGCTGAATTCCTTCGACCCCTATAACCTGAACGAGACCTTCCATCTCGGCACTCAGGGGAACATCTACGAGGGTCTGATTCGCCGCGGCGCCGACATGTCGATCGAGCCGGCACTGGCCGTGAAGTGGGAAGTTTTGGAGCCCACCCGCTGGCGGTTCCATCTGCGCAAGGGCGTCAAGTTCCACAACGGCAATGCCTTCAATGCCGACGACGTGCTGTTCTCGGCGGCCCGCGTGCGTGCCGAGGGGTCCGACCTCAAGACTCGCATCGCCCCTGATACCAAAGTCATGAAGGTCGACGACTACACCGTTGATTTCATCACCACCAAACCCAACCCCATCCTGCATTTCGAATGGGGTACCTGGTACATCATGGACAAGGAGTGGGCCGAGAAGAACAACGCGGTCAGCCCGCAGAACGTCGGCGGCGACCAGGAAAACTACGCCACCCGTCATGCCAACGGCACGGGTCCGTTCATGCTGCAAAGCCACGAGTCGGGCGTGAAGACCATCGCCGTGGTCAATCCGAATTGGTGGGACAATTCCAATAAGGAGCACAACCTGACGAAGGTCGTCTTCACGCCGATCGGTTCCGACGCGACGCGGGTCGCGGCCTTGCTCTCGGGTCAGGTCGATATGGCGTATCCCATCCCCGTGCAGGATCAGAAACGGGTCGCCGGGAACGCCGGCACCTCAATGCTCGTCGGGCCGGAGATGCGGACGATCTTCCTTGGCATGGATCAGCATTCGGATGAATTGCTGCACTCCAGCGTGAAGGGCAAGAACCCGTTCAAGGACCGGCGCGTCCGCGAGGCTTTCTTCCGCGCAATCGACATCAAGGCGATCCGGAAAAAGGTGATGCGGGGGCTTTCGGAGCCGTCCTCGATGATGATCGCGCCGAGCCTGACCTCGCTCAGCGCCACGCACTTCAAGCGTCTCGATTTCAATCCTGGACAATCGAAGAAGCTGCTGGCCGATGCCGGCTACGGCAAGGGTTTCGAAGTGGGTATGGATTGTCCGAACGATCGCTACGTCAACGACGAGGCGATCTGTTCTGCCATCGTCGGCATGCTGGCCAAGGTCGGCATTAAGGTGAACCTCCTGGCGCAGCCGAAGGCGAAGTATTTTCCCAAGGTTCTGGCCCCCAATCTCGACGTCAGCTTCTATCTCTTGGGCTGGACGCCGGGCAGTCTCGATTCATGGAACGTGCTGCATAACCTGCACGGCTGCCCGCGGATGAGCGACACCGCGCCGATTTGGAACAAGGACGATCGCAACAAGATCAGCCGCGGCAAGTTCAACCTCGGCGGCTATTGCAATCCCAAGGTCGATGCGCTGGCGGCGAAGATCTTGAGCGAGACCGACACCAAGAAGCGGAACGCCATGATCGAACAGGCGTGGGGCATGACCATCAACGATATTGCCCATATCCCCTTGCACCAGCAGGCGCTGGCCTGGGGAATCAACGACAAGGTGAAGCTGGCCCAGCGCGCCGACAATCAGTTCGCTTGGCGCCATGTGACAATGAAGTAACCGGGACCGACAATTTCCGGAACATCGCCCGGACTCCGGTTTGATCGGAGTCCGGGCGCCTCTCATTTCACCGGTTGGTCAATGGAGATCGGCGTTTCATGATCGCGCTTACCATCCGTCGCTCTTTCCAATCGATCATCGTCATGCTGGTGGTGGCGTTGCTCGCTTTTACGATGTTTCGCTACGTCGGCGATCCGGTATCGATGTTGGTTGGGCAGGAAACATCGCTGGTCGAACGCGCGGCGTTGCGCGAGAAATTGGGGTTGAATGACGCGGTCCCCGTCCAGTTCGCCCGCTTCGTCGTCAGCACCGCGCAGGGCGAGTTCGGAATTTCCTATCAGATCGGCCGGCCGGTCTCCGAACTTCTGGCCGAACGACTTCCCGCGACCTTGGAACTCTCGATGATCGCGGCTCTATTTGCACTCGTGGTCGGCATTCCGATGGGGGTCTATACGGCGCTCCATCCGGGGAAATGGTTGAGCAATGTTTTTCTCACCCTGTCGCTCATCGGAATCTCGCTGCCGACTTTCCTGATCGGCATTCTGCTTATTCTGTTTTTCGGGGTGATCCTCGGCTGGCTGCCGACATTCGGCCGGGGCGGGGTCGTCGATCTCGGCTGGTGGACGACGGGGCTGCTGACGGTGAGCGGTTGGAAATCCGTCCTGATGCCGGCCTTCACGCTCGGCATGTTCCAGCTGACTCTGATCATGCGCTTGGTGCGCTCGGAAATGCTTGAGGTGCTCCGGACCGACTACATCAAATTCGCCCGGGCACGCGGCCTCACCAACCGAGCGGTCAATTTCGGCCACGCCTTGAAGAACACGCTCGTGCCCGTCATCACCATTACCGGTCTCCAACTCGGTTCGATCATCGCCTTCGCCATCATCACCGAGACGGTTTTTCAGTGGCCGGGCATGGGTTTGCTGTTCATCCAGGCGATCAGCCTCGTCGATATTCCGATCATGTCCGCCTATCTGATCCTGATCGCGATGTTTTTCGTGGTGATCAATTTGATCGTCGATCTTCTCTATCACGTCGTCGACCCGCGGCTGCGGCTCGACCTCGGCGACTCGCAATTCTAGACGATGGAACTCGCGGCGCGCATCCAGGACTCGCTCGGTCGTTTTCTCGACGGCGACATCTGGCATAGCTTCAAGCAATCCCGGGTCACGGTGGTCGCCGCCGTCGTGACCGCAATCCTGATGCTGTCGGCACTGTTTGCGCCGGTCATCTCGCTGCAGAACCCTTTCGATCCCGTGGTGTTGAGCCTGATGGACGCGTTCACGCCGCCGGTTTGGGCTGAAGATGGAAGCTGGGCCTTTCCGATCGGTTCAGACGATCAGGGACGCGATCTCTATTCGGCGATCCTCTACGGCAGCCGGCTCTCGCTTTTGATCGGGTTTGCCAGCGTCATCTTCGCCATGGTGCTGGGTGTCGGCCTCGGGCTTATCGCGGGATATCTAGGGGGCGCGACCGACGCCGTGATCATGCGGGTCGCGGACGTGCAAATCAGTTTTCCCGGTATCTTGATCGCGCTTTTGATCGACGGCGTGGCGCGGGCCGTGCTGCCGAACGAACGCCACGACGACTTGGTGATCTACGTCCTGATCCTGGCGATCGGCTTGTCTCAATGGGTCCAGTTCGCGCGCACGGTGCGCGGCTCCACCATGGTCGAGCGAAACAAGGAATACGTTCAGGCGGCCCGCGTGATCGGCATCTCGCGGGTGATGATCATGCTGCGCCACATATTGCCGAACGTCATGGGGCCGGTCCTGGTCATCGCGACGATCAGTCTGGCGGTGGCGATCCTCAGCGAGGCGACGCTCAGTTTCCTCGGTGTCGGGGTTCCGCCGACTCAGCCCTCGCTCGGCACCTTGATACGGATCGGCCAGGATTTCCTGTTCTCCGGCGAGTGGTGGATCGTCATCTTCCCGGGTGCGACGCTCGCCCTGCTGGTCCTGGCGGTCAATCTGCTGGGCGATTGGTTGCGCGATGCCTTCAATCCGAAGCTGAGGTAGCGTCGTGACCGAACGTCGAAATCGAGCCTTGCTCAGCGTCCGGGACCTTCGTGTCGAGTTTCCGACGCGTCGCGGGACGCTGGTCGCCGTCGACGGCGTTTCCTTCGATATCGCCCCCGGCGAAGTGCTGGGCGTCGTCGGCGAGTCAGGTGCCGGGAAATCGATGACCGGCAACGCGGTGATAGGGCTCTTGGAACCGCCGGGACGGATCGCGGGCGGGGAAATCCTGCTCGAAGACAAGCGGATCGACGATCTCCCCTATGAGGAAATGCGGCGGATCAGGGGGCGCCGCATCGGGGCGATATTCCAGGACCCGCTGACCAGTCTCAATCCCCTCTACACCGTCGGCCGTCAACTCGTCGAGACGATCATGACCCATCTCGATGCCGGCGAACGCGCGGCCCGAGATCGCGCGGTGGCACTCTTGGAGGAAGTTGGAATTCCAAGTGCGGCCGAACGCATCGATCATTATCCTCATCAATTTTCCGGCGGGATGCGGCAGCGGGTCGTCATCGCCTTGGCGCTTTGCGCGGAGCCCAGACTGATCATCGCGGACGAGCCGACGACGGCGCTCGACGTGTCGATCCAGGCTCAGATCATCACGCTTTTGAAGCGTCTTTGCCGAGAACACGGTACCGCGGTCATGCTGGTAACCCACGACATGGGGGTGATCGCCGAGACCGCCGATCGGGTTGCCGTAATGTATGCCGGGCGCATCGTTGAAATCGGCGGCGTTCACGACGTTATTAAGAACGCCCAGCACCCGTACACGCACGGTTTGATGGGCTCGATTCCGGTGATCGGCCATGATGTCGCCCGACTGATCCAGATCGAGGGCGCGATGCCGCGGTTGACGGAAATTCCTGCGGGGTGCGCCTTTAACCCGCGCTGCGGCGAGGCGGGTGCGCGCTGCCGCAGCGAGCGACCCATTCTGGAGCCGGCGGGATCGTCGCGCGTTGCCTGCTGGAAATTCGATGCCGAGGGAACAGGTGCCGTCGGGCCGGCGGAGAGGGTCGATGCCTGAGACGCCGCTGCTACGGGTCCGAAATCTCACCCGCTATTTCGATGTGTCGCCGCCCCTGTTGAACCGGGTCTTGGAGGGGCGGGGGCAGCAGATCGTGCGGGCCGTCGACGGCATTGGTTTCGACGTTGAACGCGGCAAGACCTTGTCCCTCGTGGGCGAATCCGGCTGCGGTAAATCGACAGTGGCGCGGCTGGTCGTCGGTTTGTTCCCACCGACCGACGGGTCGGTCGAATTCGACGGCGATGATCTCTCGGTTGTTGCGTCCGGGCGGGAGCAGCGGCGGCTTCGCGGTCGGATGCAGATGATCTTCCAGGACCCGTATGCCTCGCTCAATCCCCGCTGGCGGGTGCTCGACGTGGTGGCCGAGCCCATTCGGCACAAGGGCTTGTTGAAGTCGGGGCGAGAGGTTACCGAACGCGTTGGCGAATTGCTGACCCAGGTCGGTCTGTCGCCCGATGACGGCGCGAAGTATCCGCACGAATTCTCGGGCGGCCAGCGCCAGCGCATTTCGATCGCGCGCGCCCTTGCGGGCGACCCGGACTTCCTCGTCTGTGATGAGCCGACCTCCGCGCTCGACGTGTCCGTGCAGGCACAGATCCTCAATCTGCTGCGGGATTTGCAGAAGAAGTTCGGGCTGACCTACCTTTTCATCAGTCACGATCTCGCCGTCGTTTATCACGTCTCAGACCGGATCGGGGTCATGTATCTGGGGCGCATATGCGAATTGGCGGATACCAGGGCCTTGTTCGACCGACCGCGTCATCCCTATACGCGCTTTCTCCTGGACGCGATCCCGGATCTCGATATGTCGGGGCGGGCGCGCACGCCGGTCGCGGGCGAGGTCCCGAGCCCGATCAAGCCGCCTTCCGGCTGCACCTTCCATCCCCGCTGCCCCTTCGCAGAAGAGCGCTGCAAACGCGAGCGCCCGGAACTGATCGAAGCGGAGGAGACCCTCGTCGCTTGCCATGGCGTCGAGGAGGGACGGCTGGAAGGTTTGATGTGAAAATTTATGAAATGGATGGGAGTTGAGGCATGGCGATGCTTTTTTCCGGCGGGTTGGTTTTCGGCGATGGCGGCGAACTGCTCGAGGACCACGGCGTTCTGGTCGAAGACGGGCGGATCAAGCGACTCGCACCAACCGCCGAGTTCAATGGGTTCGCGGGCGAGACCGTCGACACTTCGGGCGGCACCCTTCTGCCCGGACTTTTCGATTGCCATGTTCACCTCTGCTATGACGGCGCGCCCGATCCGTTCGTCTCGATGGACAAGCTGACGGACGCGGAGATCACCATGCGCGCCCTCGCCAACGCGCAATCCATCCTGCGCGGCGGCGTGACCTCGACCCGCGATTGCGGCGGCAAGGATTTTCTCGAATTCGCGGTTCGGGACACCTGCAACGCCGGGACTTTCGTTGGGCCGACCATACATGCGGCGGGCCGGATGATTTGCATGACCGGTGGGCACGGCAACCGCATCGGCCGGATCGCCGACGGCTGCGACGAAGTCGTGAAGGCGGTGCGGGAACAGATCCATGCGGGCTCGGATTTCGTCAAGATCATGGCGACGGGAGGCGTCATGACGCCGGGCGTGGACCCGCAAGACGCCCACTACAGTCCGGAGGAGATGGCGGCCGGCATTGGCGAGGCGAAGCGCTTTCACCGCCACACCGCGAGCCATGCTCAAGGCCGTGACGGAATCTTGAATGCGGTCCGCGGCGGTATCGATTCGATCGAGCACGGCATCTTCATGGACGATGTCTGCTGCGAGGAGATGCTGGCGGGCGGCACCTACCTGGTACCGACCATTTCGGCGCTGCAGAATATTTTACGGAATGCCGACAAGGGCATTCCGGATTATGCGGTCCAGAAGACGCTGATGGTGGCCGAACACCATACGCGATCGATCGTCATGTACTACGAGGCCGGCGGCAGGATCGTCATGGGAACGGATGCGGGAACACCCTTCAACCTGCATGGAGAGAACGCGCGCGAGCTGGAATACATGGTGGATCTCGGTCTCAAACCGGTCGATACGTTGATCGCCGCCACCGCGAATGCCGCCGATCTCGTCCGGGACGAGGATCGCGGCCGGATCAAGGAAGGGGCCATTGCGGACCTGCTCGTCGTCGACGGCAATCCGGTCTCTGACATCGCTATGGCGGCCCGCGCGGAGAATCACCGGATGGTCGTCAAGAACGGCGTTCGGGTGGCGTAGGTATCGGGAGCCGGCCCCTCAGGCCGCGTGGCTTTTCTCGATCTTCATGGCGATGTGTTCGCCCGCGGTGACGGGCGGGTAGCGCGCGGGCTCGTCGGCGGCGCGGCAAGTAGGGAAGCATTCGATGGCCGCGTCGAAATTCGGATGCATGAAATAGCCAATCGATTGGCGCCGGCTCATCGCATCCGCGAGGTTCGGCGGGTTCGCCACCCGGTGCATGGTCGAGGTCCAGCGGTCGTTGGTCCAGCGCGCCATCATGTCGCCGAGATTGATCACGAACTCATCCGGTGCGGCCTGGATCGGGACCCAGCAATCGTCCGGCATGCGCACCTCGAGTCCGCCCGCGGCCTCGGTCATGGCGAGTATGGTCATGGCGCCGAAATCCGTATGGGCGCCGGTGCGAAGCTGGTTCGCCAACGGCGGCTCCGCCAGGGCTGGGTAATGGTGGCAGCTCAATATCGAAAAGTGGCGGTCGATCTTGTCGGCGAAATGATCCTCGGGCATCTCCAGCGCCACCGCGAAGATACGGAGAAGATCGGCCGACAGCCGCTCGAACCCGCGATAGAGTTTGACCACCGCATCGTCGACGCCGGCCGGTTCGTCGGGGAGAGTGTTCGGCCAGTAGGCGGGTTGGGCTTCCGCCAGTTCGGCGTAATGGGCGCGGTGATCTTCAATGGGGCCGATGAACACGGTCTCGCGGAGGTCGGGCGGAATATTATTATCCAGCGTGTGCGCCAGACCCCGGCTGGCGACCGCATGGTAGCCGCGCTGCTTCGAGGGGCCGGTCGGGTGCCATCGGTCCTTCGTCGCTTGCGGAAGGTCGAAAAATTCACGGGTCAACTCGAAGGCGTGCATGAGATCGTCGAGGGGGAAACCGTGGCCCTTGATCAACAGAAAACCGAGATCCCGGCAGGCGTCGGAGACGGCATCGGCGACCGCGCGTTTGCCGGCGGGATCACCCGAAAGAAAGGGCGAGATATCAAGGGCCGGGATGCTGGCCGGGCCGTTATCTTGGACAGCGGACATAGTGATCTCCTGCCTCATGTTGGGTCATCATTTCGGCAAAGGCAAATCGGGGGTTGTCTCGGAAAGCTCCGCATCGACGAGCCGGTCGTAAGACGGGTCGCGCGAAATCAACCCGCCCGAGAGAAGCGCCGCCTTCAGGCGCACGAAGGCTTCGGGCGGCAGGGCCGGGGTTTTCGCCCAGAGACCGGAGGCGCGATATCCCTTGATCATCCGGGTTAGCCGTCTCGTGGGAAGATCGGGAAAGAAACCGGCGATCGTCTTCGCGATTGTCGTTGGCGTCTCCGCATGCAGGACTTGCTGTGCGCGGAAAATTCCCCGAACCAACGCGCGGCAGACGTCTCGTTCCCGTTCCGCGAAATCCTGCGTCGTGTAAAAAGTCGTATAGGCGATGTCGCCCCGGGCGGCGAAACGGTGCCAGATATGACCTTCCCCCGCGCTAACCAACGCTTCCGCATAAGGCTCGAACACCTGTATCACGTCGACCTCGCCCGCTTTCAAGGCGGCGACGTTCTCGGCCATCGGACGGTCGGTCGTCCGGTTGAGTTCGGAAGGCGCGATCCCGGCTCTGGCGAGGTCGTCCTGAAAAGTCAGCCAGGGGGTCGGGACCTCGCAGGCGACCGCCACCCGAAGCCCGTCCAGATCGGCGAAGCGAAAGCGCGATTTCCGTTTATGGCCGACGAGGATGAAGGGATCGCGGGCCACCACTTGGCCGAAACAAACCAAGGGACAATCCCGGTCGGCATCATGGTGATGCATCACCCGCATCGGCCCGCCCCAGGAGACATCCGCCCGGCCATCAAGAAGCGCCAGCGGCGTTTGCGACGTCTCCGGCGAGGTTTCGACTGCGACGTCCACCCCTTCGGCGGCCCAATCGCCGCGCGCGATCGCGAGATAGAAGGGGACGTACGGCACCGCGCGCAGGTTTTCGTAAAGGGTGATCCGCGGTCCCGTCATGCCGTCGATATCCCGATCAATCGGGAAACTTCGCGCTGACTTCGCGGCGAATGAATTCTGTCCGGTCGTCGCCTTCGTAGACGTCGGCGGCAAAATAGATGTCCGCCACGGCGCGTTGAATGCGGTCGATCAATGCCCGGTCGTCGACATTGTCCTTCGGCACCCGAACGATGGTGTCGCCGCCGTAGGTATGGAGCGGCTTTTCCGGCGTACCCTTCGGAATGGTGATTTTCTCGCCGTTGGCGACGGCGCGGATGTCGCGCCTTAGCCGGGCCCGGAGCATGGCGACACCTTCATCGGTCGTACCCAAATATTCGCGCTTGTGAACGTTCATCGGGCCCTGGCTGCTCCAGGCCTCCCAGTCGCCGGGGTTGTTGCGCATCTCTTCGCGGGACCGATGCGCCGTTTGACCGTAGAAATCGACATTCTCCCAGCCGACCTCGTCACGGTTGCCTTGGCGGAGAACCTCGTCCTTGTCGTTGAAGTGGCGCCAGCCAAACTTCCGGGCGTTAGTGTCATCGATCGGCACGACCCATTTCGTGAGGCTGGTGCGACCGAAGATCTGGGGGTTGCTCAAGACCTTAAACATGCCGCCGTTCTGCGCCATGCTGGGGGTGAAATGGTCGTGGAAGCGGACCATCACGAGGTCGTCCTTCCGCCGGGAATGGCTGTAGACGATCCCTTCCGGCCGGGGATGGTAGGCCACGACCGGGAGCTCGACGAAATGCTCCAGCCCGGGAAATTGCGGTCCGTTGACGCGTCCATGCAGGAAGACGCTGTGATGCGGATCGACTGCGTTTTCGCTCTCCTGCAGCCAATTGCAGGGGGAGTGGAGAGAATAAGGAACCAGATCATGGTCCGGAATGCTCATCGAATCGAGATAGGTGAAGTCCGGTTTCTCCTCGGGCGGACCCATATAGGCGAAGATCAGACCCAGATGCTCCTCCACCGGATAGGCGCCTTGGCAGATCTCGTGGCGGATCTGGCTGTCTTCGGGTTCGCCGGGTGTCTCCAGGATCGTGCCGTCCACGTCGAACTGCCAACCATGATAGCAGCAGCGAATGCCGCGCTGTTCGATGCGGCCGTATTCCAGCGAGGCCCGGCGATGTGCACAGTGCTTGTGCAACAGGCCGACGCGCCCTTCGAGATCTCGGAAGATGACGAGATCCTCGCCAAGAATACGGATCGGTTCCGGCAGGTCACCCAATTGCTCGGCCATGGCGACCGGCTGCCAGAAACGCCGGAAGTACTCCCCGCCCGGCGTGCCGGGCCCAACCTGAAGAAGTTCCAGATCCGGCTCCAAGGGCTGGTTGATCGCGTAGCCGTCATTCGGGCGTGTCGACCATCTGACATCTTCCGCCATGCAAGACCTCCTAAATGCCGCGCGATTGTCGCATATGGCGCATCGTTTCGATTGAACGAAATCAATTGCCGTTGCATTTTCATTTGGAGCTTCGAGGGGAGAAAGCCATATGAGCGCACCGCCAAACCCGCCAAACCCGTCGATTGGCGATAACAAAGGCGCACCCCGTGACCTTCGCGATTGGCTCGACCGGGTCGAGGCGGATGGCGGCCTGCATCATGTGACGGCGCCCGTGAGCGCCCGGGAGGAACTTTCCGCATTGACCTATATGGTCGCCCAGGACGAGGCGTCGCCGGCACTCATGTTCGAGAATATCGTCGGTGACGAGTCCGGGGTTCGTGTCCTCAGCAATATGCTGGGCGCCAGCAGGCGTCGTTTCGCGCTGGCGCTGGGGCTCGACCCGGATCTCTCGACGACCGGGTTGATCGAGGAGATGCGCGGGCGCGGTAGCGACCGGATCGAACCAACGACGGTTTCGCGGGAGGATGCGCCGGTCGGCGAGGTCGTTTTGACCGGCGACGACATCGATCTCACCAAACTGCCTGTGCCGCGATTTTGGCCGAAGGACGGCGGCGACTACATCGGCACCGGCGATATCACGCTGACCCGCGATCCCGAGACCGGCCGGATAAATGTCGGTTGCTATCGCCAGATGCTGCAGGGGCCGCGCCGTGTGGGCATGTATTGTTCGCCCGGCAAGCACGGGCTGCTCGACCGCGAGGCCTGGTGGGCGAGGGGGGAGCCCTGCGAGGTCGTGGCGGCCTACGGCATCGATCCGGTGCCCTTCATGGTCGCCGCGCAATCCTACGGGGCCGAGGTCTCGGAACTCGACATCATCGGCGGATTGCTCGGGGCACCGATGGAGCTCTGCGAGGGGGTGGCGGGCTCGCTCCCCATTCCGGCTCGCGCCGAGATCGTGATCGAAGGCACGGTCAGTGCCGAGGACGTTGCCCTGGAGGGGCCCTTGGGAGAATTCACCGGCTATTACGGGCGGCCCGAATCGCCGCAGCCCGTGATCACCGTGAATGCGCTACACATGCGCCGGAACCCGATCATGACGGCGGCGGTCATGGCGGATTATCCGGCCTGCGAAATAGGCGCCTATTATGCGATCATGCGGTCGGCCGCGATCTGGGACGATATGGAGCGCTTTGGAATTCCGGGTGTCGAAGGTGTCTATTGCCACCCGGCGGCGGCATCGGGCTGGGGCATGACGGTCGTTTCGCTTCGCCAAAGGCATGCCGGTCACGTGGCCCGCGCGCTGGCGGCGGCGGCGCAGTGTCCGGCCGGCGCTTATTTCACGAAATGGATCATAGCCGTCGACGAGGATGTCGACCCGACCGACATGAACCAGGTTTTATGGGCGCTTTCGACACGCTGCAATCCGATCGATGATATCGATATTCAGCGGAAAACCTGGTCGACCGGCCTCGATCCCAGCCAAAACCCGCCGGAGCTCCGCCCCTACGGGTCGAAGGCGATGATCGATGCCTGCAAGCCGCATCCGCACTTGGCGGATTTCCCCGCCCGGACGATGATCCGCGACGACGTCCGCGAACGCCTGGCCGCGCGCTGGGCGGAGCTCGACCTGCCGGGCGAGCCGCCCTCCGTGCCGACCCTCGATGAGGTTGAGAGCTGAGCCCTTCCGGCTCGCTTTCACTGGAAACCTGCCCTACCGCGAATAGATTGGTTTGACGAGCCGAGGCGCTTTTGTGCGGAGCGTCTGGAACCTCGGATCGCCTGGAAGGAAGCGTCGATGAATTTCAGTTTCACGGACGAACAGCGGGAATTTCGGGGCGTGCTGCGACGCTTCATGGAGGACAAATCTCCGACGACCGAGGTGCGCCGCCTGATGGAGACCGACGAGAGCGGCGATCCCGAAGTTTGGAAGCAGCTTAGCGGCGATCTCGGATTGACCGCGATCCATATTCCGGAGGAATACGGCGGCGCGGGGTTCGGTTGTGTGGAGTTGGCCATCGTCGTGGAGGAAATGGGGCGGTCGCTGATCTGCGCGCCCTATTTTTCGTCGATCGTGCTGGCGGCGACCGCGATCATGAACGCCGGGACGGATGATCGGAAGCAGCAGCTTCTGCCTGACATCGCGGCCGGAGAGACGACGGCCGCACTTGCCTTCACCGAGGAGAACGGGCGCTGGGATGCCGGCGGCGTCGAATTGACGTCGACATCCGCGAATGGCGGGTTTCGGCTTGATGGGAGCAAGAGCTTCGTTCTTGACGGACACACGGCCGACCTCATTGTGGTGCTGGCGCGCGAGCCGAGATCGAGCGGAGAGGCAGGGCTTTCCTTTTTCACGGTCGCAGGCGATGCGAAGGGGCTTGAGCGGGAGTTGCTGAAGACCGCCGACCCCACGAGGAAGCAGGCGCGATTGCGGTTCGACGGGGTCGAGGCGGAATTGCTCGGTGAGGCGGGAACCGGCGCGTCGGCGCTGGCGAAGACCTTGGACCTGGCCGCGATCTGTCTCGCCAACGAGATGGTCGGCGGGGCCGAACGCCTTCGAGAGTCGGCGCTTGAATATTCGCTGATGCGGGTCCAGTTCGGGCGCGAGATCGGCTCGTTCCAATCGCTGAAGCACAAATCCGCCGATATGTTGCTCGAGGTCGAGCTGGCGAAATCGGCGGCCTATTACGCGGCGGAAGCGGCGGCGGAAGAGGATGACGACGTATCGGCGCTGGCGTCCCTGGCCAAGGCCGCCGCCGCCGAGGCCTATCTGCAGACCGCGATACACACCATTCAAATTCATGGCGGCATCGGCTTTACCTGGGATAACGACACCCATCTCTGGTTCAAGCGGGCCAAGAGTTCCGAGGTTTTCCTTGGCGATCCCAGTTATCACCGCGAGCTGCTGATGCAGTGCTGGGACGTTTAGGGCAAGAGGAGGCGAGCATGAGCGAACCAACGGCGGAATCGGTCAGGGCCGAAGTCCGGGCCTGGCTCGAGGAGAATTGGGACCCCGATCTTGGTCTCGTCGAATGGCGGAACAAGCTGATCGATTCCGGCTGGGGCGCACCGGCCTGGCCGGAGGAATGGTACGGCAAGGGTTTCTCCGTCGCCTTGGGCGTCGCCGTCGAGGAAGAGTTGCTGGCGTTCGGGGCGGTCACCGTCGCCAAGACCGGCATCCGCAACCTCGCCGCCGCGACGATCCTGGCCCATGGCAGTGATCTTCATAAGGAGAAGTTCCTGCGCCGCATCCTGACCGGCGAGGACACTTGGTGCCAGCTCTTCAGCGAGCCCGGCAGCGGGTCCGATCTCGCGGGTGCGACCACGCGTGCCGATCAAAAGGGCAACAAATGGATCGTCAACGGGCAAAAGGTTTGGACGACCAGTGCGCATCATGCGCAGTACGGTCTGCTTCTCGCGCGAACCGACTGGGACGTGCCGAAGCACAAGGGGCTCAGCTATTTCATCATCGACATCGAGCAGCCGGGGGTCGAGGTTCACCCGCTCCGACAGATGAACGGGCATGCCTCGTTCAATCAGGTCTTCTTCACCGATGCCGAGATCGAGCCCGAATTCATGGTGGCGGAACTCGGCGACGGCTGGCAGGTCGCGACCACGACGCTGATGCACGAGCGCCGGGGCGCCGACGGGCTTCGCCGCTACGCCCAGGCCTCGGAGCAAAAAGGCCGGGTCTACGAGGAAGAGAAGGCCGAGATCGAGGTCCAGCTGGAACCCTACAAATGGTATCCCCAGCGCGCCGGCCGCGCCGATCTGGTCATCGAGCGCGCGAAGGCGACCGGGCGCAATACCGACCCCACCGTTCGGCAGGAAATCGCCAAACTGCTGATCATGTCGAAATCGGCCGAGTGGACCGCCAGGCGCGCCCGGGCGGCCCAGGAACAGGGTCAGCCGCAAGGGCCGGAAGGCTCGCTCGGCAAGCTTGCCTCAAGCATCATCGCGCGCGCGGCGGGGCGGGTGCACACATTGATCACCGGCGCCGACGCGATGCTGACCGGCGAGGATAGCCCGATGGACGGCCTGATAGCCGAGATCCTGGTGTCTACGCCGGCGATTTCGATCGCCGGCGGGACCGACGAGATCCAGCGCAACATCATTTCGGAGCGGGTGCTGAAGATGCCGAAGGAACACCGCGTCGATACCGACCGGCCGTTCCGCGAGGTGCCGAGAAACCTGGTGTCCTGAGCGGCACCGACCAGGAAGGATTTCGTTCCCGTGACCGCCAAACCGCGCGGGCCCCTTGAAGGGGTCCGAATCATCGATCTGACCACCGTCATGCTCGGTCCCTTCTGCACCCAGATCCTGGGCGAGATGGGGGCCGACGTCATCAAGGTCGAGCCGCCCGGCGGCGATATCGGCCGCTGGACCGGGGTCGGCAAGTCGCCCGGCATGTCGGCCGCTTACCTGATGAAGGGACGCAACAAACGAAGTGTCGTCCTGGATTTGAAGAAGGACGCGGCGAAGGAACCCCTGCGGCGGTTGGTCGAGACCGCCGATATCTTCGTCCATAACATCCGCCCAAAGGCAATCGAGCGCCTCGGTATCGGCTACGACACGATCGCGGCCTGGAAGCCGGACATCATCTATGCCGCGACCACGGGCTATGGCGAGGCCGGCCCCTATGTGGACAAGCCGGCCTATGACGATCTGATCCAGGGGGCGTCGGGCTTCGCGTCGCTGTTCGGCGAAGTGACGGGCACGCCGCGCTATGGGCCGAGCGTGCTCGCCGACAAGACGACGGGGCTTTATCTGACCTATTCGATTTCGATGGCGCTTTTCCACCGGGAACGCACCGGCGAGGGGCAGCGCATTCACGTACCCATGTACGAGGCCTTCTCCTCCTTCATCATGAACGAACACATGCAGGGCCGCATGTTCGATCCACCGGAAGGACCCGCCGGCTACCGGCGCATGTTGACGCCCCACCGCCGGCCGTTTCCGACGGCGGACGGGTATATCTGCGTGCTGCCCTATAACGATAAGCAGTGGGCCAGCTTCTTCGAGGTCGCCGGACGGTCGGAGTTGATGGACGATCCCCGCTTCGCCGACCAGCCATCGCGCTCCCGCAACATCGATGCGCTGTATGAAATCGTCAGCGAGGTCATGTTGAGCCACGGCTCGGCCGAATGGATCGAGATCCTGGAAGAGGCCGACATTCCCGTGATGCCGATGAACCAGCCGGAAGACCTCTTTGATTGTCCGCATTTGAGTGCCGTCGACATGTTCCCGACGGTTGAGCATCCGAGCGAGGGGACGCTGCGCCATATCAAGGTACCGGTGAATTTCTCCAAGACGCCGGGCGGTTACTACCGACACTCGGAAAAGCTCGGCGCCAGCACGGAATCCGTCCTGGCCGATGCCGGCTACTCGCCCGAAGAGGTGGCGGCGATGCTGGCGGACGGGGTGGCCGGCAAGCCGGGCGATTAGCCCAGAAGGAGCCGTTTCAAAATGCGCAAGAAACCGTCGACCGTCCTTCGCGAACTGTTGGCGGAGGGGGAACTCCTTGTCAAGCCGGGGGCGTTCAATGCGCTGAGCGCAAAGATCATCGAGGCCGCCGGCTTCAGGGTCATGGGGCTTTCGGGCTACAGCGTCTCTGCCAGTCTGCTGGGCAAGCCCGATGTCGGCCTGATTACGCTGGATGAGATCGTCACCACGGCGCGCTATATCACCAGCGTCGTTTCCATACCGCTATTGGCCGATGCGGATACCGGCTACGGCAACGCCATCAACGCGATGCGAACGACCGAGGAATTTATTCGCGCCGGCGTCGCCGGCATTCATATCGAGGATCAGGTGGCCCCCAAACGCTGCGGTCATGTCGCCGGCAAGCAACTCGTTCCCATGGAGGAGGCGGTCGGCAAGTATCGCGCCGCCGCCAAGGTTCGGGACGACCTTGATCCCGATTTTCTGATTGTCGCCCGGACCGATGCGCGCGGCGTCGCCGGAGGCAGCATCGAAGAGGTGATCCGCCGATCAAATGCCTATGTCGAGGCGGGGGCGGATATGGTCTTCCCCGAGGGGCTCGTCTCGGAGGAGGAAGTGGCGCGCGTCTGCGGCGAGGTTCCGGCACCGCTGCATTACAACCGGACCGGTGTCTCGCCGTACCTATCCAAGGAACGATTACAGGAGCTGGGTGTCGCGATGGTCTCCAACGCCTCGGGCGCACTTCGCGTCGCCTCGCGGGCGATGTGGGATTATATGGAAGCGTTCCACGCCGAGGATGTCGACTTCGTCCTTCGCTTTCAGGAGGAGACGAAGGACCATCCCACCGGCAATCTCCATGAGTTCGTCGGTTTTCCGGAAATCCGTGCCCTGGAAGAGGAGTTTCTCCCGCCGGAAGACGTCTTGGCGCGCTATGAGGGCTCGATCGGTTACAAGCCGTGAGCATGCCGCGAAAGTCGACCATGTTAAGGCGCTTGGTCGAGCGGGAAGAAATTTTCGTTCGCCCGGCCTGCTACGACGCCCTGTCGGCCAAGATCCTCGAACAGGCGGGATTTCAATCGATCGGTCTGTCGGGCTACGCGACGTCGGTCGCGCGTCTCGGTCGGCCCGATGTCGGATTGACGACGCTGACCGAGACGGTGCGCATGTGCCGCTACATTTGCAACGCCGTCGATATTCCGGTGATGGTCGATGCGGATACCGGCTACGGCAATGCGATCAATGTGATGCGCGCGGTCGAGGAGATCATAGGAGCGGGCGGCGGCGGTCTCTTTATCGAGGATCAGGTGGAGCCGAAACGCTGCGGCCATGTCGCCGGCAAGCAGCTGGTCTCGAAAGAGGAAATGGCCGGCAAGGTTCGCGCGGCCGATCGCGTGCGCCGGGAACTCGACGCCGATTTCGTCCTGATGGCTCGCACGGATGCGCGCGGCGCTTCGGGTGGCGGGCTGGACGACGCGATCGATCGCGCCAAGGCCTATATCGACGCCGGTGCCGACGTCATTTTTCCGGAAGGTCTGTTGTCGGTGGCGGAGATCGAGCGCTTCATCGCCGAGACATCGGCGCCGATCAGTTACAACCGGACCGGCGTTTCGCCGTTGCTGAGTCTTGAGGAACTCGACGGGCTGGGTGTCTGCATGGTCGCCAATGCGGCGGGTGCGCTCCGCGCCGCTTGTCGCGGACTATGGGATCATTTGACGCTGGACGGCGGGGACGTAGGCGATCCGGAAATCGCCGAGGATCATCCGCTGGCCGATCTCGACAAGTTCCTCGGGCAAGCCGACATGGCGGCACTGGCGGAGGAATTCGTTCCGCGACCAATTTGATAGCTCCGGCGGAGACTTAGGTTTCCGGTATCGTCTTTGCCGTCAGGCGCTGCCAGTCACCGCCCGCGGCAACCATGCAGGTCTGCCCGTCGGGGCGGGTCACGATGATTGTGAAGGTCATCCCGTCATTCGAGGATAGGACCTCGATCAGCCCGCCGTTCTCCGCCACTCCCATCGCAATCGGCGCTTCCGCGAAGCGTTTGGAGAGATAGGCGAGAATCGTGCCGCGTTGATCGCATCTTGCCTCCCGTGGCGGCTCGGCCAGTGTCGACGGTATCGTGCCGAACAGGAAAAGGCAGAGTAAACAGAGGACGCCGAACGATTTCATTTCAATACTGACAGTTATATTCGATTGTTATTAAGTATTCTTGCACTATGTTTTAAAAAACACAATAATTTAATTATTATTATCACGTATACTTGGTAATTATGAAAAGCGTTGCTTCGTGTCGTCTCTGGCGGGCCAATAACTCTTGGCGAAAACTTCGTCGATTGAACTTGCCTAACGGGCGGACGTTCTTCGCTCTCCTGTTGCTGTGGGGAATCTCCGCCTGCGAGAGCTTCGAGGGTGTCGGTCAAACAGTGTCCGAGTGGACGTCGTCCTTTAGCGGAACCTTCGGTGCCTACAATCCCTTGGGCGCGGAAGCGATCGCGGTCGGCCGCGCGACACCGGAGATCGCGGGCAATACCTATCGCTCGGCCGGGACGGGAGGCACCTTGATCAACATAGGTTACGATTTCCGTTCCCTGGCCCTGAAGGAAGGCGTGATCGAAGGTAAACCGGCACATAGCTGGCTGTTCGTGGACCGGCGGCTCGAAGCAGCCGAGGTGTTTCTGCAAATCTATCGGATCGAGGGGGCGACCTTGGCCGAATTCGGCGAGAGCGAGTCCTTTTTCATCGATCGTACCGAAGTCGCGAGCCAAATGTTTTGCGTCGGCCCGGCATCGAAAAAGACCCCACCGTTGATTCGCTTGTATCTCGCGCAGCTCCGGATGGAGGGGGTCGAGGTTTCGCAGCATTTCCTGGTTCGCCGTTTCACCGAACGGCGCGACCGCGAGGACCAGGGTCACCGCGTCGATATGGTTTATATCGAGGATATTTTGAGGAGCGGCTATACTTGTGAGGAATTCGGAAATTTAGTACTTCCGGATTCGCCGGAGGTGAAGACGTTTTTGGATTCCTTCAAAAGCCGTTCGAAGCGTAGTTTCTCCGTGATGGGTTAGATTTCGGATACGACCCCAATATTGCGTCGCGTAAATTTCTTATTTTACGATGTGGAGTAGCATTATTGCCTTCCGACAAGGATTAATTCAATTATGACTAGTTTCCGAATCGACTTATGAAGACAATGCATCTCTTCAACTCAGAGGAGATGGAAATGAAGTATCTATCGTCGAATCAAATCAAGGAGACCTATGCTTCGATCAAGTTGTTGGTCGAAAAATTCGAGAAACTTGGCTTGTCGGTCGAGGTTTCGGACGATTTCGAAGCCTACCGAGAAGTCGCCGAGTCGGTCCCCGAACCCCTGGGCCTGAGCGGAACCTTCGATCCCCGGATCAGCAATATCACACGAGAACCCTCGTTTTGGATGTGCTTCAAGGACGACCGTGACCGGGTGGTCGGGACCCGAGCCGCGCGAGTCTTCGATACCCATGATTTCTACAGCGAGATCCATAGCATGCGGTTCTTCTCGAAGCTTCCGCCGATCGATTATCGCGCGCCGGGAATCGTCGATGAAAATCTGCCGGAATTGAGCGGCCGGATCGGATATGGCGGTTCGATCTGGCTGCATCCGGATTGGCGAGGGGAGGGGATCTCCGGCAACATCGCGAAAATCGGACGTCTCGCGATGCTCGCCCATGACGGGATTGACTATTTCGTGGGATTCCTCGAGACCGCCGTCAAGGCCCGCAAGGTCGGCGTCAAGACATGGGGTGTCGCCCATCGGACCAAGCTTTTCGACGGGTACTATCCCGCGCGAGACAAGGAAATGGAGGTCTCGATGATTTGGATGTCGGCCGACGAGATGTTGGGCGAGGTCAAAGAGCTCTTAGGGCCGGCGAAAGACGCTGGATTACGTAAAACAGCCGCGTGACCCTGCCGTTATGATCGGGAATGGGGAGGAGGAGCCGGGCATAGTGGCGCCTCCTGCCCCCGATCGTTTGTTCGATCTCGTGATAGAACGGTTCTTCGGACTGTTTGCAGATGGCATATTCCAAGGCGCACGGGATGACGTGAAACGAGGCCGGATGCTCGCGGACCGTCAGTCCCGAGGCATCGCACAAGTCGTCGCTGAGACCGCCCTCCACCCCATAGACATGGTCATGCCAGGTGAAGTCCAGATGATTGTCGGAATGCGTATCCACCCATGAGAGCCAACGCCGGGCTTCCGGCGCGACAACTAATTCGGGACGGAATTCATTGGCGTCGAGCCGGCCGTCCGCGCGCCTCCAATCCTGCCAATAGGTCCAAACATCGCGCATCAGCGGCATCCGCAGCTGGTCGACCCGTTCGGCCATGTAGTCGAACGACCCGAGTAGCCGCTCCTGCCAGTCGCTGCCGTGCTGGGAAGTGATAATTTCGTATACGGCTTGCGCCACTGATTTCTCCGAATCTTGGAGGTAAGAATTCCCCAATTGGTTAATTATTTCCCGAATCGATGCGATAGCAACAGACAATTATTCTCGGCTCACAATTCCGGCGCGTTCTTCTTGCGGATCTGATGTAGCGGATGGGTATCTTTTCTTGCTTCAGTCTTAATTTATCCCTAGGTTCCCGGCAGCCGGGGAGTAGCTCAGCCTGGTAGAGTGCGTGCTTTGGGAGCACGATGTCGCTGGTTCGAATCCAGTCTCCCCGACCAATTCTTCATGAAATACTTGTTTATCGCCGATCGGCCGTTTGATGGCGTAAGTCATTATCCTGTCTTCGAATCGGCGCTCGAGAGGCACGAATATCCACGCCTATCGTTAACCATCCTTTCCGATATTGACTTGCCCCCAGGTTTCGTACCAATCGTTATGTTAGACCTTGCTCGTTGTT
>CAYPAV010000008.1:0-220844 GCA_964408805.1 uncultured Rhodospirillaceae bacterium
CGACGAGTATTCCCGGGAGTGCCTTGCCATCGAGGTTGATCGTCACATCCGCTCACCCGTTTGCGCTCCTACAGGTGAAGCACGTCCGTGCTCTCAGGGATGCGAAGGCCGAAACACCGGCAGCGCGAACTCGCACGTCAAGGCACTCCGATCGGTTTTCGGCTGGGCGGTTGAGGTCGGCCATGCCGAGTTGAATCCAGCACGAGATGTTCCGATGCTGCCGTCAAAAAACCCGGATGGTCACCACACCTGGACGATCGAGGAGGTTGAGCAGTTTCGGGCGCGTCACCCGGTCGGTAGCAAGCCGCGCTTGGCGATGGAACTCCTCCTCCTCACAGGTGTTCGCCGGGGGGATGTCGTCCAACTCGGCCCGCAGATGGTTCGAGATGGTCGGCTCCACTTCACGGAGGTCAAGGGTCGAGATCGCAAGCCGAAGAGACGTACCTTGCCGATCTTGCCGGAGCTGCGCGCAATCATCGATGCCACACCTTCAGGGCATCTCTCCTATCTCGTGACCACTTTCGGTAAGCCGTTCACGGTGGCTGGGTTCGGCAACTGGTTCCGCGATTGCTGCGATGCCGCCAATCTACCGCAGTGCTCCGCCCATGGACTCCGGAAGGCTGGCGCGACGATCGCTGCGGACAACGGCGCCACCGAGTATCAACTCATGGCGATTTATGGTTGGGACAGTCCGAAACAGGCGGCGCTTTATACTCGCAAGGCGAATCGGAAGAGACTCGCCGAATCGGCGATGCACTTGGTGGTACCGGGTCAAATCGAGAACGAAAATGTCCCACTTTCAGGTGGCGTTGCGGAAGGTAGGACAAAAACCGAGGAAAAAGCCTGATGTTTCAATGCCCCAAAATAGAAGTGGAGGTCCGGGCCGGAATCGAACCGACGTAAACGGATTTGCAGTCCGCTGCATAACCACTCTGCCACCGGACCGGGTCGAGCGGGGCATCGCTTTTGGAGAGCCGTGATATACGGGGCGGGCGAAATCGGGTCAAGTCGCGGGTGCCGGCCAATTGTCATCGTCTTTCGCGGCATATATAACCCAAGGTTCGGCAATGCCGCCGAGCCACGGGAGATCCAAGCGCATGGATTTCGACGCTCTTCGACGAAAGATGATCGACAGCCAGCTCCGGACCAACAAGGTCACGGACCCCGCGGTCCTGGCCGCGATGGCCGAATTGCCGCGCGAGAGTTTCGTGCCGAAGGCCAAGGAAGCGCTCTGTTATGCGGATGATTGCGTCGAATGCGACGAGGGCCGCTCGCTGATGGCGCCGATGATCCTGGCCCGGATGATCCAGGAGGCGGCGGTCGGACCGGAGGATATCGTGCTTTGTGTCGGTGCCGGGCCGGGCTATTCGACCGCGGTTCTGGCCAAGGTGGCGGAGGCCGTCTTCGCGCTCGAATCGTCGCCCGAAGGGGCGGCCGAGCTGTCGAATACACTGGCCGGGCTGAAAGTCGACAATGCGGTCGTCGTCGAGGGCGACCTCGCCCTGGGTTGGCCCGGCGAGGGCCCCTACGACGTGATCCTGTTCGACGGCGCGGTGCCCGACATTCCGCAAGCGCTGTTCGATCAATTGGCGGACGGCGGGCGCATGGTGGCGGTAATCAAGGGCGAGGACGGCGTCGGACGTGCGACATTTTGCGGAAAACGCGGGCAAAGCATCGCGCAGAGATGCTTTCTCGACGTCAACACGGCGACCCTGCCGGAATTCGAAAAACCACAAGGTTTCGTATTTTAGGCCTTTAATCATGCTAGATATTGTGTTTAGCTGAAATAGAGGTTTTGGCTCGTTCCGCGCGATTTTTTCGCGGGGAAATGGGTACGAGGTTGGGAGCGTCGGGCCGGGGATGAACAATAAGAATGAAACTCGACGGCATAATCCGGTTGGTGGAACCAAAATCATGAAGTTATCGCGGCCAGGCTATTTGTTGGCGATGGGTGTCACGGGGTTTGGCCTGATCGCCCTGCCCGCTTTCGGTCAGACGCTCGAGAAGGCGCTGGCCAATGCCTATCTTACCAATCCCGAAATTCAGGCGGGCCGCGCGGAACTGCGCGGAAAGGACGAGACGGTCAATCAAGCGATCTCCAACTGGCGTCCCAATGTCGAATTTTCGACCAGTTTCGGCTACAACCGCGTCGAATCCAATGGCGATACCACTTCGACGCGCGGCTTGCGGAAACCGAAAAGCGTCACCCTGTCGGTTGAGCAGAATCTCTATCGCGGCGGGCGGACCGGCGCCGAGATCGAGCAGCGCGAGCTGGAAGTGCGGGCCGAGCGCGCCCGGCTCGCGGATGTGGAGCAGGATATTCTTCTGCAGGCCGCCACCGCATATAGCGATGTCTTCCGCGACCAGGCGGTTCTGCGTCTGACCCGGAGCAACGAGAAAGTGTTGAAACGCCAGTTGGAGGCGACTCAAGATCGTTTCAGCGTGGGCGAGGTGACCCGGACCGATGTCTCGCAGGCCGAGGCCCGCGTGGCGCGCGCGAAGGCGGATCGCATTCAGGCGGAGGGCGATCTGGAGGTTTCGCGCACGCAATTCGAGCGGTTGGTCGGTATACCCGCGGGAACCTTGGCAGCGCCCGGCAAGGTCGGCAACCTGCCGAAGACGCTGAAGGAAGCGGTGGAACTCTCGATCACCAAGAATCCAGACGTTGTGGCGGCTCAATTCGAAGAGAAGGCGGCCAAGAAGAACGTTGCGGTCGTGAAGGGCGAACTGTTGCCGGAAGTCACTCTGGACGGCGAATTCAGTAAAGCGGAACAGACCCAATCCGCTCGATCGACGCGGGAGGATGCGTCGATCGTCGCCACGATCAAGGTACCGCTCTATCAGCAGGGCGAGGTTTCCTCCCGTCTACGCGAAGCAAAACAGCTTGTCGGCCAACGCCGCCTCGAATTCGAGAACGAACGCCGCGCGGCGCGGGAGGCGGCGCGGAGTGCCTGGGAACTGCTGTCGACCGCGCGAGCAAGGATCGAGGCGTTCGGTGTCGAGATCAAATCCAACGGAATCGCGCTCGATGGCGTGAAGCAAGAGGCGATCGTCGGGTCCCGGACCGTGCTTGACGTTCTGGACGCGGAACAGGAACTGCTCGATAGCCAAGTTAATCTCGTTCGCGCCCAACGCGACGAGTTCGTCGCGGCCATGGAGTTGCTTGGGGCGGTCGGCCGTCTGACAGCGAAAGAGCGAAATTTACCCGTCGATTATTACAACGAACTTGAGCATTATAATAAAGTTCGTGACAAATTTTATGGTTTTGGTAAATAATAATAGGCAATACGTACGTACAACACAGTAATGCGTCTTGGGACTTTATGGTCTCCGCTTTCGGTTATTGAAATGAAGGTTGCGCCATGAGCGAGGCAGACGGCCAACAAGAACCTTCGATGGAGGAGATTCTCGCCTCCATTCGGAAGGTTATTTCTGAGGACGAGGAACAGGAAGAAGCGCAGGCGGCGCCGGAGCCTGAACCGGAGCCCGAGCCCGAACCGGAGCCTGAACCCGAGCCCGAAGAAGTCGAACTAGAAATCGAAGACGAAGACGATGCGCTCGAGCTGATCGAGGAAGATGACGAGGAAGAAGAACTCGAACTGATCGATGAAGACGACGAAGAAGAACTCGAGCTCGAAATGGAGCCGGAACCGGAGCCGGAGCCGATCGCGGCGGAAATCGTCTCGCCTCCGACGGAACTGGCCGGTTCGGACGCATTCGGACAATTGGCGGGCATTATCGCCGGTCGGATGCAGTTGGGGCAGGGGCGTACCATCGAGGAGTTGGTTCAGGAATTGCTCCGTCCGATGCTGAAGGAATGGCTGGATCACAATTTACCGGATCTCGTCGATGAACTGGTGCGGCGCGAAATCCAGCGCATGGTCGAGCGGGCCGAGCGTTAAGACCGTCACCCCATAAAATCGTTTGCAAAGTCGGACCGACCGTTTCATGACCTGGGACGGTATTGGCTTTGCGGCTGGAATTCGATGTCGTTCCCAACTTCCGAACTCTTTCGAAACCCGCGGGCGATGCGCGCCTCGTCGCCCGGAGCTAATCAGGATGCCTTCCTGGAACGCGCGACCGTGGATCGGGCCTGCGCCGAGATATCCGGATGGCGGGGCCACGAACCGACGCCGCTCATCGACCTGACCCATCTGGCGACCGCGTTGGGCGTTGAGGCCATTCAATACAAGGACGAGGGCGGCCGCTTTGGACTTGGCAGTTTCAAGGCGCTCGGCGGACCCTATGCGATCTTCAGGCATCTGGCGGAAGAGGTCTCCCGGCGGCTCGGCGCCGATGCCACGGCCGAGGATTTGACGTCGGGGCGGTTCCGGAACATTTCCGAGGCAATCACCTTCGCTTGCGCCACCGACGGAAATCACGGCCGAGCCGTCGCCTGGGGGGCCAGGCGGTTCCATGCCAAGGCGGTCGTCTACATGCATGAGGGGGTCAGCCTGGGCCGCGAGGACGCGATCGCCGCTTTTGGCGCCGATACCGTCCGTATCCCGGGGATTTACGAGGATTCGCTCCGCGCCATGCGAGCGGATGCCGCAGCGAACGGCTGGACTGTCGTCTCGGATACGGCGGGCGAGACGGACTACGACGACACCCAAATAAGGATCATGGCGGCCTACGGCGTGATCCCCGAGGAAGCATTGACGGAAATCGCTCCGGAATCCATGCCGACCCATGTGTTCGTGCAGGGGGGCGTCGGCGGTCTCTGCGCCGGAGTCTTCATGCGCCTGTGGCAGCGCCTTGGCAAGGATCGGCCGGTCTTCGTCGTGGTCGAACCGAACCGCGCGGATTGTATCTACCAAAGCGCCGTCGCAGGTGCGCCCGCGATCGTGCCGGGGGATCTCGACACGGTGATGGCGTGTCTTGCCGCGAGCGAGGTGAATTATCCAGCCTGGCGATTGCTCGATTCTTGCGTCGATTATTTTCTTTCAATTCCCGACGATTGGGCACCGGCGGCGATGTGCCGGCTCGCGGAACCCGCGGTCGGAGATCCGCCGGTGGTGGCGGGCGAATCGGGGGCGGCGGGTCTCGCGGGGCTGCTGGCGGTTCTGGACGATTCGAACCACCGCGAGGCGATCGGCGTCGATGGATCTAGCCGCATCCTCCTGATCGGCAGCGAGGGCGCCACCGATCCCGAGATTTATCGAAAGATCGTCGGCCGGACGGCGGAAGCGGTCGTGGCGGGCTGAGGGGACGGCAAGATGACGAAGGAAATCGAAACGCCGGTGCTGATCGCCGGCGGCGGGCCCGTGGGACTGACCCTGGCGATGGACCTGGCCTGGCGGGGAATCGATGTGCTGGTGGTCGAGCCGCGCCGGCGGGGCGAGCCGCCATCCCCGAAATGCAACCATGTCGCCGCCCGGTCGATGGAGATCTTCCGGCGCCTCGGCGTTGCCGGGAAACTCCGGAACGCGGGTCTGCCGCCGGATTATCCGAACGATATCTCGTATCGGACCGCATTCACCGGTGTCGAACTCACGCGCATTCCCATTCCCTGCCGCCGCGAGCGTTACGATGCCACCGGCGGCCCCGATACGGATTGGCCGACGGCGGAGCCGCCCCACCGGATCAATCAGATCTACCTGGAGCCGATCCTGTTCGATCACGCGGCCCAAATGTCGAATGTGCGGATCCTGAACCGCTGCCGGGTGGAAGGGTTCGACGAGGAAAACGACGAGGTCGTCGTCAAGGTTCGTGATCTGGATACGAACGCGGTCAACGCCGTCTCCTGCCAGTATCTGATTGGCTGCGATGGCGGCCGGTCGGTCGTGCGGAAGGCGATTGGCGCCAGCTTCGAGGGCGATGCCGTCGTCCAGCGGGTGCAGTCCTCCTATATCCGCGCGCCGAAACTGATCGACTTGCAGCACGAGACGCCGTCCTGGGCCACCTTCACCTTGAACCCCCGGCGATCCGGCAACGTATATGCGATCGACGGGTGCGAGAAGTGGATCATCCACAATTATCTTCGGCCCGAGGAGGCGGATTTCGACTCGGTCGATCGCGATTGGGCGATCCGGACAATCCTTGGTGTCGATGACGATTTCGAATACGAAATCCTCGCCAATGAGGATTGGTTCGGCCGGCGCTTCGTCGCCGACAAGTTCCGCCGGGACCGCGTCTTCATCTGCGGCGACGCGGCGCATATCTGGGTGCCTTATGCGGGCTACGGCATGAATGCGGGCATCGCCGATGCCATGAACCTGTCCTGGCTGTTGGCGGCGCATCTAAACGGTTGGGCGCCGGCCGGGATTCTCGATGCCCATGAGCGCGAGCGTCATCCGATCACCAGCCAGGTCTCCCACTTCGTGATGGACCACGCCCACGCGATGGCGAGCCAAAGGGGTGTGGTGCCAGACAACATCGAGGATGAAGGGCCGGATGGCGAGGCGGCGCGCGCGGCGCTGGGGACGTCCGCCTATGAGCTCAACGTGCAGCAATATTGCTGTGCCGGGCTGAACTTCGGTTATTTCTACGACGACTCACCGATCATCGCCCATGACGGCGAGACGCCGCCCCCCTACACCATGTCCGAATTCACCTCCGCCACCGTGCCTGGCTGCCGGACGCCTTATTTCGAACTCGGGAACGGGCGAGGGCTCTACGACGCGATGGGGCCGGAATTCACGCTGTTGCGCTTGCAGGCGAAAATCGACGTCGAGCCACTCGTGCGACTCTCGGCAGCGCGGGGCGTTCCCTTGGCCGTGCTCGATATCGACGGGGAGGCGGCCAGCGCCCTCTACGACCGGAACCTTGTCCTCTCCCGCCCGGACCAGCACGTCGCCTGGCGCGGTGACACGCTTCCGGATGATCCAGGCGGGCTCGTTGATTTGATCCGCGGCGCGGTTTGAGAGCCCGTTACTGCTTCAGCAACCGGTTCGCTTAATTTTCGTTCTGACGGGATCGCCCTGCTGCCGACGGCGCTTCGATTTATATGAAACGAAGGGGTGGTGTGGTTTGAAACCGGACGGCCTGATGGAATGCCGACGCCGGTTTGAACCGATCCGTAGCCGCCGAACGGTTTTATCGGGCAGGGAAAAAATTGGAAAGCTCATGAAGATCGAAACCGTACTACCGCTCGGCAAGGTCGATCCCGGATTGCGGAAGCCCGAGCAACCGCTCGATCTCACCACGGTCGGCGAGGATGCGCGGCGGGTCGAGGAGCTCGGCTACGACGGATTGTTCGCCTCGGAGAACAAGGAAGATCCGTTCGTCACCATCGCGGTGGCGGCGGAGACGACGGAGCGCCTGCAATTGGGGAACTCCGTGGTTATTGCCTTCGCGCGCAGCCCCGCGGTGACGGCGATGTTCGCCTGGAGCATGCAGAAGCTGTCGCGGGGGCGGTTCACGCTGGGGCTCGGCTCGCAAGTGCGGGCCCATATCCAGCGGCGCTTCGGGGTCTCCGAGTGGACGCCGGCGGGCACCTGGATGCGGGAATACGTACAGGCCGTGCGCGCGATCTGGGATTGCTGGCAAAACGGCACCCCGCTGAAATTCGAGGGCGAGCGCTACCGGATGGATCTCGTCGTGCCGCAATTCAATCCCGGTCCCGTCGAGCATCCGGAAATACCGGTTCATCTGGCCGCACTGAACCCCTTCATGTGCCAGGTCGCGGGCGAAGTGGCGGACAGTATCGGGCCGCACCCCATCTGCACCCGCGCTTACATCGAGGAGGTCATGTTGCCGGCTGTGCGAAAGGGTGCCGAGAAAGCCGGCCGCGATCCGGCGGATATCGCGGTCGCGATGCGCTCGCTGATCGCCACCGGGCCCGACCCGGAGACCTTGGCGGAGCGCGCCGAGGCGGTGCGCGCCAGGGTCGCCTTCTACGCCTCCACCCCGAGCTACCGGCCGGTCTTCAAGCACCACGGCTTGGAGGATCTGGCCAAGCGGTTGAGCGTTCTCGCGCGTGAGCAGCGCTGGGAGGAAATGCCGCCGATGATCAGCGACGACCTTCTTCACACCTTCGCGGTGGTGGGCACCTTCGACGAGATTATCGACCGAATGCGCGAACGGAGTGCGGGGCTGGCAAGCAGCACCGAGTTCAGCATTCCCGTGACGTCGGAGGCGGAATACGAGCGCCTGGCCGAATTGATCGAGACGCTCAAGAAAATTTAATTCCTTGCCATCCCCTCCTTATGAACGAGCGGTTCAGACCTACCCCGCGAACCGAGGCTCCGGCAGCCCTTGAACCCCCAGCCCGGTGATGGCGAGGAGGCCGCCTTCGAGCGGGTTCTGCGCTTGCATCATCGGGTTGACGAATTTTCGGGTCGAGGTGACATACATGACGTCGAGATCGTCGCCGCCGAAGGTGCACATGGTCGGGTTCGATACCGGGACCTTGAGGGTGCGGACCAGGCGCCCCTCGGGATCGAAGCGGCCGATCAGCCCGTCATAGACCAGGGCGCCCCAGTAATGGCCTTCCGTGTCCACCGTGGCGCCGTCGATCTTGCCGTGATGGCCGGGGATGCCGATTGAGGAGATGAAGGGGCGCCGGTTGGCGATGGTGCCGGCCTCCAGGTCGAAATCATAGGCGAAGACGGACTTCCCCGAACTATCCGAGAAATACATCACCTTGTCGTCGGGGCTGAAGGCGATGCCGTTGGAGACGATGAAGCCGTCGTCCATTTTCGTGGCCGTGCCGTCGGGGTCGAACCGGTAGAGGGCGGCGATCACCTTGTAGTCGTCGACGAAATTGGCGTTCATCGAGCCGCACCAGAAGCGCCCCAGCTTATCGACCTTGCCGTCGTTCAGCCGGGTGTTCGGCGTCTCCGGCTCGGGATCGACGACATGCTCCACGGTGCCCTTGTCGAGATCGAGAAAGGCGAAGCCCGACCCCATCCCGGCGACGAATCCGCCTGACTTCCGCAAGCCGATCGAGCCGATGAATTCCGGCATCTCCCATACCTTGACGTCGCCCGTAGCCGGCGTGAATCGCTTGACGCAGGGGGCCAGGTTGTCGAGCCAGTAGAGGGCGCGCTCCTCCGCCCGCCAGACCGGCGATTCGCCCAGCATGTCCTTCGCGTCGACGACGAATTTGATTTCCATCGGTCCCTCCTCGGCCTTGTCACCGTCCCTTGAAGACGGGCTCCCGTTTCTCGGCGAAGGCGCGCATCGCCTCCTTCGAATCCTCAGTCTTGGAGAGTTCGACCGTCATGTTCTGCTCGAAGCGATAGCCGTCGCGAAGGCTCATCTCCTCGATCGTATTCAGCGCGTGCTTGGCAAGGACGATCGCGGGCGGGCTCTTGGCGGCGATTTCGCGGGCCAGGTCCATCGCGGTTTCCATCAACGCCTCTGGCGCCACGCAGGCTTCGGCGACGCCGAGACGATACATCTCTGGGCCCGAGACCCGATATCCCGTCAACATCATCCGCCGGGCTCGGGAGTGACCAAACAGCCGCATCGCATGGCGCCCACCGCCCAGTAGGCCGACATTGATCTCAGGCAGGCCGATGGTGGCATTCTCCGAGCAGACCAGGATATCGCAAGAGGCGGCGACCGCGAGCCCGGCGCCCAGCGCCGGCCCGTTGATGGCGCCGATCACGGGCTTTCGGCATTCCATTACCGAATGGAAGGCCTCTCGTGCCCGGCGGTTGTGGGCCCAGGCCTCTCCCGGCCCCCTGACGCGGTCGGCGCGGCCCTTGATATCGGCGCCCGCCGAAAAGCACTTGCCGGCCCCCGTCAGAACGGCGACGCGCACGTCGTCCCGGTCGCTGATCTCGTCCATGACCGCCATCATGTCCTCGTGGAACGGCCGCCCTTGGGCGTTGACGGGGGGATTGTCCATCGTGGCGACGGCGATGAAGTCCGCCACCTCGAGCTTGACCTGTTGGTCGGGCATGCTTGATTTCCTTTCCTCGAACCGTGACCTCAAGAGACGACATACGGTCGTTTGTGCGCCGGGCAACGCTTGGGTAGTCTCCCGGCCCATGACAAATGAACCGAAACGGGATTGGAACCGGACCGCGGCCGGCTGGAAGAAGTGGCATGCGGTCTCGGAACGGGCATCGAGCGGTCTGACCGCCGCCCTATTGAAACTGGCCGAGGTCGAGGCGGGGTCGCGGGTGCTCGATCTGGCGACGGGTCTCGGCGACACCGCGATGTCGACCGCCGAAGTGGTCGGCGAGAAGGGCTTGGTCCTGGCCACCGATAAGTCGGAAGGCATGCTGGAATTCGCGCGCCGGGCGGCGGCGGAGAAAAACTATTCGCAGATCACGGTTCAGACGCTCGATTTGGAGGATTTCGATTCCACGCTCAAGGGATTCGATGCCGCACTCTGCCGGTTCGGACTCATGTTTGTCGAAGACCTGGTCGCCGCCCTGTCCAATATTCGCGAGGCGCTGGTCCCCGGCGGCCGCTTTGCCGCCGGCGTTTGGGGGCCGCCCGAGACCGCGCCCGCGCATTCCATCTCCAACCGGGTGTTGATGTCGACCCTGAACCTGCCGGCGATGTCGGAGGGGAAGGGGACGCCGTTCGCCCTCTGTGATCGAACGTCGCTTGAGGAGAGCTTCGCCAAGGCCGGGTTCACTTCGATCGAGAGCGAGATCGCGACCGTGGTCTACGACTTCAAGGACGCCGACGAATACGTCGCCTATCGCCGGGACCGCTCGACGGTCAAGGACCGGATCGGTCACTTGCCGGAGGCGGAGCAGGCCCGTGGTTGGGCGGCCGTGGCCGAGGCCGCGAAGGAATATGCCCGCCCCGACGGCAGCGTTCGGTTCGTCAACGAGGCGATTGCGGTCGTGGGCCAAAATGCGGTACAGCAATACTTCTAGGAGACGCGGCGAATATGACGCGAACGGCGATATGGGCACTGACGATCCTGTAGGGCGTGAACGTTCTGCCGGTGCCCGACCAAATCAACGCCGAACTTCGCCAAGGCTGGCGGGAAACCAAAGCCCGCATGGCCGGCCAGGATGAGACGACCGCGCGGATCATTCGAATTCTCGATGGATTGACGCAGTGACGCCGCCGGTCACCCTGCCGCGATAGACGTCTTCCTCTCAACATCTCCCTTGGAGCATCGCATTCGCCGTGCAGGGCGGGCGTTTTGGCACCGGTTTTCTTTGCTTCTTCTTGGCGGGTACGCGTCTTTTGACGGGCGTGGGTGTCGGCTTTTTCGCGATCGGTTTCGGCGATACCTTGTATCCCGGGAGGAGAGGGCCGATCTCGCGCAATATCTCGATCATCCGCACCCCTTCGTTATAGCGCCGTGTTCCGACATGATGGAGGGCTATGACCCTGGCGCCTCGAAGTCCAAAGACCGGCGAACCAGACGATCCGCCCATGGTATCGGCGATGTAATGGACCACCGGCGGCTTGATTCGAACGATGGTGTTGTTCTTCAGGACGATCTCTTTCGAGCGTCCGTTCGGGTGCTGGATGATCTTGACCCTTCGTATCTTGCCAATATTGGCGGCCGAAGATTCCAGTTTCAGCCAGCCGAGGGTCTTGCCGATCGGGCGGTCCAGTTCGAACAAGGCATAGTCGAGATACTTGTTGAACTTCAGGACCCGGCGCACGCCGGCCGATCTCGGGCCGCGATTTCTGTCCTGGTAATATTGCATGTAGATCGAGAACGCCGAGGGTTTCCGAACTTCATAGCAATGCTCGTTCGTTAGGAATAGCGCGGGCCCGACAAGAAACCCGGTACAGGACGAGCCCGGCATTTTAAGTTGGCCGACCTTTCGCGAGAGTTGGTAATTCGGATCGGATTTGGACAGGTTGCGAAGCTTGATGAAATCGGCGGTCCCGATGATCTTTTCGGCCTGAACCTCATCGTCCGACGGCGGCGGGACGATGAAGCGGCCGGTGGGCCATTCCTCGGCGTGAGCCGCGGGACAGAGGGGGAGGGCGCTTAGGAAGAGACCGGTGATCAGATGTTTTTGAAAGCTCATGGCATCAGCCCCTCAGTTCTTCCGACGGAAACGGATTCGGGCCATGTCGGCCGCGACCCATGCGGTTCCGGTGGTTGTCTTGAGGGCGAAACCGGGATCGTCGAACCGAACCGCGGTCGCAGGGCGCCAGGTGCCGGATTCCAATATCTCCGCCGTATAATCGCCGCCCACGACATCGAAGGGCGAGAGCAGATGATGCACGGGCGGTGTCAGATTATTGTCGTTCCAGTAGAGACGCGCCCGAATTTTCGGAGGATAGCTTTCCAGAATGTCGTTTGTCGTCATTTCCGCCGGGTAGATCCGTCCCTTCACGGGAATCAGCACGAGCGAGCCTTGCGATAGAATGGCCCATTGGAAGGGTGTGTATTGCGGTTTCCCTTCGACGCCGCCACCGCTGAAGACGGGGACCGCCAGAACAATCAAGGCAAGGCAACCGGCGATGGCGGCGAGAATAGGTTTCAAGGATCGCATATTGGCTCCTCCTGGATGTCATCATATGACAGCTATGGCGAATCGAAAGGCGATTTTGATGATCTTGCCCGGACAAATCGCCGCAATCGTGGGAAAATTAGGTCGCCAATATAGTGGCAATCCACCATGTCGGTAGCTCAATAATCTGCTAGCAACCGCGCGCTCCCGCTTCTATTCTCCCGCCCGAATCGCAATATCGAAGACGGAGAGAACCCATGGCCATCGACAAGTCCAATCTGCCGAGCCGGTACGTTTCGGTCGGACCCGAAAGCGCGCCGCATCGTTCCTACTATTATGCGATGGGCATGACGGACGAGGAGATCGCCCAACCCTTCGTCGGCGTTGCGACCTGCTGGAACGAGGCCGCACCCTGCAACATCGCGCTTGGTCGCCAGGCGCAATCGGTCAAGCTCGGCGTGAAGTCGAAACTGGGAACGCCGCGAGAGTTCACGACCATCACGGTGACGGACGGCATCGCCATGGGGCATGCGGGCATGAAGAGCTCGCTCGTTAGCCGCGACCTGATCGCGGATTCGGTCGAGCTCACCATGCGGGGACATTGCTACGACGCGCTGGTCGGTCTCGCGGGCTGCGACAAATCTCTGCCGGGCATGATGATGGCGATGATCCGGCTCAATGTCCCTTCGGTTTTCCTCTATGGCGGCTCCATTCTGCCGGGCCGCTTTCGCGGCCGCGACGTGACCGTCCAAGACGTCTTCGAGGCGGTGGGCGCTCATTCGGCGGGGACCATGTCGGATGAGGATCTGCACGAGATGGAATGCGTCGCTTGCCCCTCGGCGGGCGCTTGCGGCGGGCAATTCACGGCCAACACGATGGCTTGTGTCTCGGAGGCGATCGGTCTGGCGATTCCGGCTTCGGCCGGGGCACCGGCGCCTTACGAGTCCCGTCACGCCTACGCCGAAGCCTCGGGCCAGGCAGTGATGTTCGCATTGGAGAAACGCATTCGGCCGCGCGATATCGTGACCAAGAAAGCGCTGATCAACGCGGCGCGGATCGTCGCCGCGTCCGGCGGCTCGACCAATGGCGGACTGCATCTGCCCGCGATGGCGAGCGAGGCGGGGATCGATTTCGATCTCCTGGATGTTTGCGACATCTTCAAGGACACCCCCTACATCGCCGATTTGAAGCCGGGCGGGAAATACGTCGCCAAGGATCTTTACGAGATCGGCGGCGTTCCGGTGTTGATGAAGGCGCTCTTGGAGGGCGGTTATCTCGACGGCGATTGCTTGACCGTCAACGGGAAGACCATCGGGGAGAACTTGGAAAATATCCAGGTGCCGGGCGACCAGGATGTGGTCTATTCGACCGCGAAGCCGATTACCGAAACAGGCGGCGTCGTCGGCCTACAAGGGAATCTGGCACCCGACGGCGCAATCGTGAAGGTCGCCGGCATGGATGTCCTTACATTTCGCGGGCCCGCGCGGGTCTTCGATTGCGAGGAGGACGCCTTTGCCGCGGTCGAGCAGCGGACATACGAAGAAGGCGACGTTTTCGTCATTCGTTATGAAGGCCCGAAAGGCGGGCCCGGCATGCGCGAAATGCTGGCGACCACGGCCGCTCTCTACGGCCAGGGCACGGACGGCACCGTCGCCTTGATCACGGATGGACGGTTCTCCGGCGCCACACGCGGATTCTGCATCGGCCATGTCGGCCCCGAAGCGGCGGTCGGCGGGCCGATCGGTCTCCTGAAAGACGGCGACATGATCTCGATCGATGCGGTTGAGGGCACGATCGAGGTTGAACTCGACGACGCCGAACTGGAGGCCCGCCGCAAGGATTGGAAGCCGCGAAGCCACGATTACCAGTCAGGCGCCTTGTGGCGTTACGCCCAGACCGTCACCGATGCCAGGGGTGGTGCGGTCACCCATCCGGGTGCAAAGGCGGAGACCCATTGCTTCGCGGATATCTGATGGGATGACCTCCGCGGCCGAAGCGAGGGAATTGCTGGCGGCCGGACGGATCGAGGACGCGGCAACCGTATTCGAAGCCCTCGTCGCGTCCAACCCTTCGGATATCGAGGCGCGCCGCGGGTTTGCGCGGTGCTGCCACGACCTGAGACGCTTCGCCGCCGCCCGGGAGAACTGGTCGGCGCTCTTGCGCGCCGCGCCGGACGATCGCGAGGCGCTGCTGCGCCTTGGTGCCTGCCATCAGAAGGTCGGGCGCTATCGGGAAGCGGTCGACTGCTTCGACAAAATACTCAAGGTGACTCCCGACGACTACGAAGCGCAAACGATACGTCTTCAAACCCTGATCTATGCGGATGGGATCGAGCATGGCGAGATCGCCGCCGCGGGGCGGGAGTGGGGTCGCTTGCGGCCCGCGGCGGTACCGATGCCGGCGTTTGCGAATTTGCCAGAGCCCGAACGACGGTTACGGATCGGTTATGTGAGCTCCGACTTTCGGGCGCAGCCGACCGGTCTTTCGATGATCCCCGTCCTGCATTTCCACCAGCGCCCGGCGTTCGAGATCCATTCCTATGTCGATTTGGAGCAGCCCGACGCCGCGTCGGAGGAATTGCGGCGGCGGAGCGATCATTGGACCGATATCGGGGCGCTGGATGACGCCGCCGCCGCTCAAGCGATCCGCGACGACGGGATCGATATCCTTGTTGTCCTGACGCCCCATATGGATCGCAACCGTCCTTTCATCTGCCGCCATCGCGCGGCTCCGGTTCAAGCCGCGTTTCATGACCCGCTCAGCACGGCGATCCCCGAGATCGACTATTTCATCGCCGATCGTGTCATCGCCCCGAAGAATGGGCCGGAGTGGTTCTCCGAGCGCGTGGTGCGCTTGCCGTGCTGGACCGTCCACGCCTTTCCCTTCGAAGCACCCGAGATCGCTGCACCGCCAACCGCCGAGAACGGCTACGTGACTTTCGGGTGCTTCAACAACCCGATCAAGATCACGTCCACGGTGGTTTCGCTCTGGTGCCGGATTCTTCGGGAAGTGTCCGGGTCGCGCCTATGTCTCAAATATTACGACCTCTACGACGACGAGACCGTGACCGATCGTCTCCGCGAGGAGTTCACCGCGGGTGAGGTCGACTTCGACCGTATCGATATCATCGCGAGCGAGGAAATGCGCTCCGCCCATTTCGCCCAGTACAACAAGATCGATATCGCGCTCGATCCTTTTCCGTTCAATGGCGCCACGACCACCTTCGAGGCAATGATGATGGGCGTCCCTGTGGTCGCTCTGATGGGAGACCGACTTGTTGCGCGGTCGGCCGCAAGCCTTCTGGATGCGGCGGGCCTTTCTTCCATGATCGCGTCATCGGCGGACGATTACGTCATGCGTGCCGTCGAATTGGCACGAAATGAGGCGCTGTTGGCAGGGTTGCGCCAATCCTTGCGGGGGATGGTCGAAAAATCCCGCCTTCTCGATGCGCGACGATATACGCGGAACCTGGAACGATTTTATCGGGCGATGTGGCGCGAATGGTGCCGCGAGGCGGAGGCAATTGCCTAATTCGTCGCTAATTTAAAATATCAATAAAAATTTAGAAATATTTGTTATTTAATAATTTAAATTCGAATTAATGGAGCGTTGTTGGACTAATCATCTTCCGTCAACTCGCACCAGACGGGCGTGTGATCGGAGGCCTTCTCCTTGCTGCGCGGCGTGCGGTCGATCTCGCTCGCGGCCAGTCGGTCGGCGGCCTGGGGCGAGAGCAATAGATGATCGATCCGGACTCCTTCGTCGCGCTGCCAGCGACCGCGCTGATAGTCCCAATAGCTGTAGGCGCCGATTTCCTTATGAAGGCCGCGCCAGGCCTCCGTCAGGCCAAGGTTGAGGAGGGCGCGAAACCGGGTGCGGGATTCGGGCCGGCATAGCGCGTCGTCGGCGAATCCCTCGGGATCGAAGACATCGTCGTCGGTCGGGCAGACATTGTAGTCGCCGCCCAGCACCAGCGGCATTTCGTGGCCGAGGAGGCTGTCCCGCACGTGTTCGATCAGGCGGTCCATCCAGGCGAGCTTGTAGTCGAACTTTTCCCCCGGCGTCGGATTGCCGTTCGGCAGATAGATCGAGGCGACCCGGACGCCGTCGATGGTCCCCTCGATATAGCGGGCCTGCTCATCGCCGGGATCACCCGGAAGGCCGCGCTCTACATCCTCGATCGGTCGTTTGGAAAGGATCGCGACGCCGTTGTAGGTCTTCTGCCCGTGGGTTTCGACGTTGTAGCCGAGATCCTCGATCTCGAGCCGGGGAAACTGTTCGTCGACCGTCTTCAATTCCTGCAGCAAGGCGACGTCCGGCGCCGCGTCACCGAGCCATTCCAGGACGCGGGGCAGCCGCGCCTTGATGGAATTGACGTTGAAAGTGGCGATTTTCACGTCCCGGCTCCCGGTCTTGGTATCGTTGCGTCGATTTATTAGCACGAATGGGCGCCTGGAAAACGCACCTTTTGCCGGGTCGCTGCACGCCTGATATACCGGCTTTATGCGCGGGACACCGGACGAGATCATCGCGGCGTTTCTCACCCACCTGCAAGCGGGGCGGGTCGACGAGGCGGAGGCGCTGCTCGAAGACGCGCTCGCCGACGATCCCGATTGGCAACGGGGCTGGGAAACCCTTGCGGGATATCGCTTCGCGGCCGGCGGATTGCAGCGATTTCGCGCCTTGGTGTCGGCATTGCTGCCGCGGATGTCGGATCCGGAACCGGTCATGATCGCAATCGCCAACGACCTCCTGCATCGCGGTTACGTCGAGGACGGTTTGGCCCTTGTCGCCGCACTTCGGGAAGTCCGCTGCGATTCCCTGCACGTGGATGCCTTCGAGTTGTTTTGCCTCGCGACCTATGGCGACGACGAGGATGCTGCCTTCGCCGCCTATCATCGCTGGAATGCGACCCATGGCGCGGTCCAAGACACCGTTCCGTTCGAGAACGATCGAACGCCGGACCGGCCGCTTCGGGTCGGATTCATTGCCTCGGATTACGGCGGCGGGCATTCCTTCACCTCCTATTTGGCATCTTGGTTCCATCGACCGGCGGGCGATTCCGATCGCTATATTCTTTATTCCGACCAAAATTCGGAGGTTCCGCCGCATCCGGTATTCACCGAGGCCGCCGATGCGATCGTCAATATCCATGGCCTGCCGATCGAGGAAATCCAGGCGCGGGCGCGGGCCGATGGGATCGATATCATGGTCGGACTGGTTTCCGGTGGCGTACTTTCCTGGTTCTCGACCATGCATCGCCGGGCCGCACCCGTCACCGCGGGCTGTTTTTTCGGCGGGATGGTGCCGGGAATGGCCTCGGTCGACTATCTGCTCGGCGACAAATACGTGGCGCCGCCCGACCGGCGCGGCAAATACGTCGAGAATGTCGTCTATCTCCCGCGAACCCATACGACCTGGTCGCCGCCCGAGGATTGCCCGCCCGTCAATTCCGAATTGCCCGCCGCGCGGCGAGGGGCGATCACCTTCGGCAACCTCAACCGGCCGGTGAAGTTCTCCGCCGCCGGGCGCGATCTCTGGGCCCGCGTGCTGAAGGCCCTGCCCGATGCCACCATGCTTTTCAAATATGCCGGCATGGAAGAGCCCGGCATTCAATCGCTCGTTCTTGAGTCCTTTGCTCGGCACGGGGTTGGGCCGGAGCGGGTTCAATTCCTCGGCCGATCCAACCAATACGATCATCTCGATACCTATAACGAGATCGACATCATGCTCGATTGCGTGCCCCAGCATGGCGGGATCACCAGCCTCGAGGCCCTATGGATGGGTGTTCCCGTAGTGTCGATGACGGTGATGGGCCTGCAGCCGGGGCTGACTAGCCCTTGGGCCTTGAATTTCGCCGGCCTCGATAATCTGGCGACCGCCGATCCCGACAGCTTCATCGCCGCGGCGGTTGCGCTCGCGGAGGATCGAGATCGTCTGGCGGCTTACCGGAGCGCGGCACGCGATATCATGGCGCGATCGGCCGTGCGCGACGTCGACGGATTCGGCGTCGATCTGAAGCGTGCCTTTCGCGAGATGTGGCGGCGTTACTGTGCGGACGAGGCGCCCGCGCCCTTCGATGTCGGTGCTGGTTAAGTTGGCTCGGTCGCCGCGCGTCGCCTATTTCGGCGGCAAGGAACGCAAATACGCCACTATGGCGTCCAGGTCGTCTTCCGCGATATTCGCGTAATAGGGATAGGCCATCGGCGGTAGCATGCGGGTACCGTCGGGCCGAATTCCGGTTCTGACCATCTTCTTGATTTCCACATCCGTGCGGTCTTTCAGATCCGTGGGCGTGATATTGGACGATACGCTGACGCCCCATGGCCCGTGAAATTCGAAGCCGCCCGCGCCCAGTTGGTTTGCAATGTCCGGGCCCCTTTGGCCCATCGGCGAATGACATTCGATGCAATGTCCGGCGGGGCCGGCCAGATAGGCCCCGTAGGCAATCTTGTCGCGTTTCGACGGCTCCGGAACGGCCTTGACGGGAGGGCCATAGGAAGGCGGCAAGGGCATTTTATAGACCGATTTCGGGACCCTTTTCCTGACTGGCTTCACGGTCCGAAGATAGGCGACGATTGCTTTGACGTCCCTGTCGGATAATCCGCGATAAAGACCGATCGGCATGGGCGGCCCGATGATGGAACCGTCGGGGCGCCGACCTTCGCGAATCGATGCGATGATCTGGGCGTCGGACCATCGGCCGATCCCGGTTTCCTCGTCTTGGGTAATGTTCGGCGCGTGGGCAGTGAAAGCCGGCGTTACCTCCAAATTCGGGAAGCCGGCAAGTTCCATATCTGGAATTTCACCCTTTGGTCCTTTCGGCGTGTGGCAATTCCCACAGGCCACAATCGATTTCATCAAATACGTTCCGCGCTGGAGCGACGTCTCGGCGCTCGACGGCATCGTTCCGCCGGCAATCAATAACGCGGCAATCGCCGTCAAGCGGACGACACGGGTCGCAGTGTTCACTCTTCGATATTCATGCATTCGGGATTGGAGGTCGCCAGGCGATCCGGTCACATGGAGAAAGAGGCGCCACAGCCGCAGGACGACGTGGCTTGCGGATTCTTGACCTGGAAGCTGGCACCGACCAACTCGACGACGAAATCCAATTCCGACCCCGCGATCAGGCCAAGCGAGGTATCGTCGACCACGACCTTGGCGCCGGCATGCTCGAAAATGGCGTCGTCGTCATGCGAGGATTGCTCGAAATCGAACCCATATTGGAAGCCGGAACAGCCGCCGCCCGAGACCGTAATCCGCAGCATCAGATCGGATTTGTCCTCGGCCTCGAAAATCTCGGTCAGCCGTTTGGCCGCGGAATCGCTGATCGTGATGACACGTTCACCCGTCTCGACGGCGTCGGTCGCGAATACATCCATGGCTTTATCCCGAAACTTTCCGCGTCAAAGAAATCCTAGGGCTTTTACATGGGGATTTCATCTAAAATTTCAAACTAAATCTAGTATTGCCAAGAAATAGCATGCCCAGATATTGTGCGCGGATGATCGCTAGTCGCGCGCCTTACGCCACTCGCCACGAGGACAGCCGGGGCCGTTTCCACCCGGAACCGGAAAGTCGGCGGCGCACCTGTTTTCAACGAGATCGAGATCGCGTCGTGCATGCGACCGCCTTTCGCCGTTTGAAACACAAGACCCAGGTCTTCATCGCCCCCCACGGCGATCATTACCGCACCCGATTGACTCATAGTCTCGAGGTGGCGCAAATCGGCCGGACGATCGCGCGCTGTCTGGGTCTCGACGAGGATCTCACGGAAACGCTGGCGTTGGCGCATGATCTGGGGCACCCGCCTTTCGGGCATGCCGGCGAGTCGGCGCTCGACGAGGTGATGGCGCCCTATGGCGGGTTCGATCACAACGAACAGACCTTGCGAATCCTGGTGTCGCTCGAGCAGCGCTACGCCGCTTTCGACGGCCTCAACCTGACATGGGAGACCTTGGAAGGCGTGGTCAAGCACAACGGGCCTCTGATCGGTCCTTTGGCCAATGGACGCAACACGCCGGCGAGCATTCTCGACTATTGCTCGGATCAGGACCTAGAGCTCGGCACCTTTCCCGGACCGGAAGCGCAAGTGGCCGCGATCGCCGACGATATCGCTTATGACAATCACGATATCGACGACGGCTTGCGGGCGGGGATGCTTGGCATCGACGCGTTCGAGTCGGTGCCGCGCGTCAAGACGGCCTTCGTGGAGTTGGCCGCCGACTATCCGAATGCCGAGCCGTCGCGCATCGCCTCTGAGGTGGTGCGCCGATTGATCGGCGAAATGGTCGAGGATGTCTTGATCGAATCCCGGCGGCGGCTCGACCGAACCACACCCGCGAACGCCGCCGCGGTTCGCGCGCTCGAAGAACCGGTCATCGGCTTCTCCGATGCCATGGGCGAGACCGACCGCGCCTTGAAAGAGGTCCTCTTCCGGCATATGTACCGGCACCCGACGGTGATGGCGGAAGTGGAGAAGGCGCAGCGCGTCATCCGCGATCTCTTCGCCCATTTCCTGGCCCATCCCGAGGCGATGCCGTCGGAGTGGCGGAACCAGGCGCGGGACGGCACCGAGGCGCGGACCGCTCGGGTGGTCGGCGACTATGTCGCCGGCATGAGCGATAACTATGCGCTCGACTGCCACGACGACTTGTTCAAGGTGGACGCTCGGATTTGATGAACCTGTTTTTGGAATATCGAACGCGATTGGTCGGTGCCCTCGAGGGGTTATCGCGCGACGGCGTTCTGCCCGCCGACCTCGACACGACGCGGGTTTCGGTCGAGCCGCCGAGGGAGGCCACGCATGGCGATCTCGCGACCAACGCGGCGATGGTGCTCGCCAAGGCCGCGCGTATGAAACCGCGCGATATCGCCGAACATCTGGTGGAACGCCTTCGGCAGGATCCGACGATCGAGGCAGCCGAGATCGCGGGTCCGGGCTTCATCAACCTTCGCCTCGCCGCCGCCTGCTGGCGCGATGTGCTTAGCGCCGTTCTGGACGCCGGCGAGGACTTCGGGTCATCCGATTTCGGCGCGGGGCGGAAGATTAATGTCGAGTACGTCTCGGCCAACCCGACGGGCCCGCTCCATATCGGCCATGCGCGCGGCACGGTCTTCGGCGATGCCTTGGCGGCCTTGCTGGAGAAGGCGGGCTACGACGTCTGCCGCGAATACTACGTCAACGACGCGGGCGCCCAAGTCGATGCGTTGGGACGCTCGGCGCATTTACGGTACCGGGAAGCGTTCGGCGAGGAGATCGGGGAGATTCCAGAGGGCCTCTATCCGGGCGAATATATGATTCCTGTCGGCCGTGCCTTGATGGAGCGCGACGGCGATCGCTGGTTGGGCGTGCCGGAGGCGGATTGGCTTCCGGAGTTCCGCCAATTCGCGGTCGCCGCGATGATGGATCTGGTGCGTGACGATTTGGCGGTGCTTGGCGTTCGCCAGGATGTGTTCACCTCCGAACTCGGTCTCGTGGAGGCGGGACGCGTCGAGGCGGCGCTCAAGAGCCTGGAAGACCGGGACCTCATCTATACCGGTGTTCTGGAGCCGCCCAAGGGTAAGAAACCCGACGATTGGGAGCCGCGACCGCAGACGCTCTTCAAGGCGACCGAATTCGGTGACGATGTCGATCGTCCGCTGCGGAAATCGGATGGCGGCTGGACCTATTTCGCCTCCGACATCGCCTATCATCACGACAAGTTCGAACGCGGTTTCACCGAACTGATCGATGTTTGGGGTGCCGATCACGGCGGCTATGTGAAACGCATGCGCGCGGCGACCGATGCCATCACCGAAGGCAAGGCGGCGCTCGATATCAAGATCTGCCAAATCGTCCGGCTGTTGGAGCAGGGCGAGCCGGTGAAGATGTCGAAGCGGGCCGGCAATTTCGTGACCTTGCGCGATCTGGTCGACGAGGTCGGCGCAAGCGTGGTGCGCTTCATCATGCTGACCCGCAAGAACGACGCACCGCTCGATTTCGATCTCACGGTCGTCAGGGAGCAGTCGCGGGACAATCCGGTCTTCTACGTGCAGTACGCCCATGCGCGATGTTGTTCGGTCGCCCGCATGGCGCTGGAAGCGCTCCCCGACTTGGATCTGTCGGATGCGGCCCTTCGAGGGGCCGATCTGGAGAGCTTGCGCGACGAGAGCGAAATCAACCTGTTGCGGGCGATGGCGAACTGGCCGCGGATAGTCGAAGGGGCGGCGGAGTCGCACGAACCGCACCGAATAGCGTATTATCTTCTTGATTTGGCGGCGGCATTTCATGCCTTGTGGACCAAGGGCAGTCGCGAAGACCCGTCTTTGCGGTTCGTTCGCGAGGACGATCCGGCACTGACCTTGGCGCGGCTCGCCCTGGCGCGCGGTCTCCGGACGGTGATCGCGTCGGGTCTTCACATCTTTGGTGTGGAGGCGGTCGAGGAGATGCGTGGATGAGCGAAGGTCTCGACAAGCTGCGTGCGGAACTGGCGGCAATCGACCAGGAGGTCGATCGTGCGCCGATTTCGACCCGCCGGGTGCATCGCGCCATTCTGGCGATGGTGGCGGTTGTCGTTCTCGGCAGTTTCGGAGCTGTCACTTGGTATGCCTACAATCAAGGAATTCTGGAAGGCAGCGAGGATGCGGCGCCGCTCGTCCGTCCCAAGGGGCCGTTGAAAGTCGCCCCCGCGAGCCCGGGCGGCGAGCAAGTTCGGAACCGCGACAAGTTCGTCTACAACGTTCTCGAAAAGGATGGGGGCGATCGACGTGTGGAGCGTCTTTTGCCGCCGCCGGAGCAGCCGAAACCGCCACCACGAAGGAAAACGGCGTCGCGCGATGTGAAGGCGCCGACGACACCCGTTAAGCCGCCGCCGGCACTGGCGCCGCCGGCCGCGATGACTCCGCCGCCGCCCGCGAATCCGCCCGGGACCGAAGGCGGTGTCGCTCCACGTCCCGCTTCGCCGGGACTAACGATGCCCGCACCCACACCGAAACCGACACCGGGGAAGGTCGCCAAAGCGGTGCCACCCGCCGTCGCGGCGCGCCCCGCTCCCGCCAAGCCCGTCCCCGCGAAGAAGGTCGCGCGCGGTCCCATTCGCTTGACGCCGGGGGCGGGAGGGCGTGATCCGGCGGCCCAAAAATCGGTCCCGGTAAAACCGGCGCCGCGGCCTAAAATCGCTGCGAAACGTCCGACGGGCGCGCGTGTTGCGGCGTCCGTGCGAGGGTATTTTCTGCAACTCGGCGCGTTTCGGTCCCGGGGCGAAGCCAATCGAGCCTGGACGCAGGCGCGGACGACGAATAGTCGGGTGCTCGGCGGTCTGACGCTTCGGCTGCAACGGGTGAATATCGCCGGGAAGGGCGTATTCTACCGCGTTCAGGCGGGTCCCTACGCGGTGGCCGGGCTCGCCAAGAAAGCTTGCGGAGCCCTGAAGCGGCGCAAACAGAGGTGTTTCGTTGTCAAACTCAAATAGACCGCCGCTCGCGGTGATTTTCACATGCGCGGGGAAGACCCTGCGCGCGGATGAAGCGGACTATTTTCGCGAGGCCGATCCCTTCGGTTTCATCCTGTTCGCCGATAATATCGAATCGGGGCCGCAAGTGCGCGACCTTGTCGCCGCTCTTCGCGATTGCATCGAGCGGCCGGATGCGCCGGTGCTGATCGATCAGGAAGGCGGGAGGGTGGCGCGTTTCGGACCGCCCGAATGGCGCGCGGCACCTCCGGCCCGGGTGTTCGGCGAGCTTGCCGCTCGCGACTTGGAGGCCGCCAGTCGCGCCGCGCGTCTCAACGCCAGGCTGATGGCGACCGAACTCCATGAGATGGGGATCAACGTCGATTGCGCGCCGGTGCTGGACCTCTCCATTCCGGGCGCGCATGACGTCATCGGCGACCGGTCCTATGGCGGCGATCCGGATTTGGTGGCGACCCTGGGGCGCGCCGTCGCCGAGGGATTGCTTGCCGGCGGCGTCATGCCGATGATCAAGCACATGCCGGGGCACGGCCGCGCCATGGCCGACAGCCACAAGGAACTTCCCAGCGTCGACCTGCCGTTGTCGGAATTACAAGCCACCGATTTCGCGCCGTTCCGGGCACTCGCGGATATGCCGCTGGCGATGACCGCGCATATCCTTTTCCCGCAACTCGACCCGGCACTTCCGGCGACGACGTCGCCGCGGATCGTTCGGGAAATTCTCCGCGGCGATATCGGCTATGAAGGCCTGATCGTGAGCGATGACGTCACCATGGGGGCGCTTTCGGGCGACAACGCGACGCGCGCCAGGGCAACGCGCGAGGCCGGTTGTGACATCGTTCTTCATTGCTATGCGGAACTCGACGGGATGCGTGAGATCGCCAAGGGCGCCGGTTTGATGGACGAGGAATCGAGCCGCCGTTGGGCGCGCGGTCTGGCGATGCTGCCGGGTGCGCCGGATTCCATCGACAAACCCGCGCTGGAAGCCGAACTCGCAGCGTTGTTGGAAGCCTAGAGCCGCCATGCCGGACGGTTTGACCGATATCGCCTTTGTCGTTTCGATTTGGGCGCTGCCGGTTCTTTTCGCGATTACCTTACATGAGGCGGCGCATGCCTGGGTCGCGGCACGCCTAGGCGATCCGACGGCGCAAAGCCTCGGTCGCGTCAGCTTCAACCCACTCCGCCATGTCGAACCCTTCGGGACGGTCATCTTGCCCGCGTTGCTTTTGTTCATGCAGGTGCCGTTTCTATTCGGCTGGGCGAAACCGGTGCCGATCAATCCCAACTACTTGGTCCATCCCCGGCGCGATATGGCCTTGGTGGCCGCGGCCGGACCTTGTGCGAATCTCTTCATCGCCTGCGTGTCGGCCATCTGTATTCACGCCGTACCGCTACTGCCGGCCGATGTCGGGGAATGGGTTCTGCGGAATTTGATCAACTCGATGCGGCTCAACCTCGTGCTCGCGATCCTCAATATGCTGCCGATGCCGCCACTTGACGGCGGCCGTGTCCTGGTCGGTCTCCTGCCCGAACGTCCGGCGGAGTTGTTGTCGCGAATTGAAAGATTCGGACTGTTAATTGTCATCGCCATGTTGTTCATTGTGCCGATGCTGACCGGCAGGCTGGGATGGGATTTCGATCCGGCGGGTTTTCTCGTCGGCCGCCCCGTAGCTTGGCTGATGGATGTATTGGTGACGGTATTTGGACTGGGATGACGGAGCCTCGCGACACATCGAACCCGGCCGACCCGGACCCCTTCGAGGATGCGGAACCTCCCTATAAGCGGGTGCCGGAACAGCTCGTGCTGGACCTTCAGGGTTTCGAGGGGCCGATTGATGTCCTGCTTTCCCTGGCCCGGGACCAGAAGGTTGATCTGACGAAAATCTCCATCCTGCAATTGGCGGATCAGTATCTCGCGTTCATCGTCGAAGCGCGGCGGTTGCGCTTGGAAATCGCGGCGGATTATCTCGTCATGGCGGCCTGGCTGGCCTATTTGAAATCCCGGCTGCTGTTGCCTGCGACCGATGACGAGGACCAACCGAGCGCGGCCGAGATGGCGGCCCGCCTCGCATTCCAATTGCAGCGCCTGGAAGCGATGCGCGAAGCCTCGGAGAAATTGTTTCAGCGCCCCCGTCTGGGGCAGGATTTTTTCCGCAGAGGCGATCCCCAACGAATCCCCATCGAGCGCAGTTCGATCTTCGACTTGTCGCTATACGAACTGCTGTCGGTCTATGGAGTCCATCGCCAGCGCGAAGCGGCATCGACTCTGACGATCGATCCCTCCAAGGTCTTTTCAATGGAGGAAGCCCTGCATCGTCTCCGTGAAGTATTGGGCGAGGTGCCCGATTGGACGATCCTGACGCAGTTCCTGCCGGACGATCTTGACGATGATCTGATGCGCCGCTCGGCGGTGGCGACGACATTCGCCGCCAGTCTCGAATTGGCGCGAACCGGTCGGCTTCGGCTCCGTCAATCCGGTACATTCAAACCCATCTTCATCAGAAGTGAGTAAGACACGCTAGGAATATGGACCGGTTTCAGCAGATAAGATTCTTGGAGGCTTTGGTTTTTGCCTCGGCCGCGCCGGTGAGCGAGCGCGCGCTCGCGGGGCGGTTTCCGGAAGAAACGGATGTCGCCGCCCTTCTCGCCGAGTTGCAAGGGCTCTATGAGAACCGGGGCGTAAATCTGGTATCCATCGGCGGCGCCTGGGCTTTCCGAACGGCGCCCGATCTGGCGCCGCATATGAAGGTGGAGCGGCAGGTCTTGCGGAAACTGTCCCGTGCCGCGGTCGAGACCTTGTCCATCATCGCCTATCACCAGCCGATCACTCGGGCCGAAATCGAAGAGGTTCGCGGCGTCTCGCTCAGCCGGGGCACGATCGACATCCTGCTAGAGGCCGGCTGGGTGAAGCCGAAAGGCCGGCGTCGGGTTCCGGGACGCCCGGTGACCTGGGGAACCACGGATGGGTTCCTGGATCATTTTGGTCTCGAAGGCCTCGACGCGTTGCCCGGTATCGAGGAACTGAAGGCGACCGGCTTGCTTGATCGCCGCGCGGGCTTCGGTCCGTTCAGCGAACAGTTGGTCGACGAGTCCGAGGGCGGAGAGGAAGAGGACGAGGAGGGTATGGACGAAGAATCGGCGGACCTACCATCGTAGGGCCTTGCTTGCATCTAATTGCAAATCATTCTTAATATGCTGAGACTCGGAATGACCGAGTCACTCGGATAAGCAATCATGCGTACGACGCCTGCATTGGAATTCGATGAAGTCCGCCACGCCTATGGCGATCTGGTGGCGATCGACGCGTTCGACCTGAAGGTCTATGCGGGCGAGGTCGTCTGCCTGCTCGGGCCGTCGGGCTGCGGGAAGACGACCGCGCTGCGGGTCGCCGCGGGTTTGGAGCGCTTGCAGGCGGGCAGGGTGCGTGTTGGCGGCCGGATCGTCGCGGAGAACGGCTTCGACGTTCCGCCGGAGCAACGGGGCATGGGGCTCGTGTTTCAGGATTTTGCCCTCTTTCCGCATCTGACCGTCGCCGAAAATATCGCCTTTGGCTTGGACCGTGTTTCCGCGGCGAAACGAACCGAACGCGCCCGGGCCGCGCTCGAGCAGGTGGGCATGTCGGAGCTTGGCGAGCGGTTTCCCCACAAGTTGTCGGGCGGTCAGCAGCAGCGCGTTGCCCTGGCCAGGGCCTTGGCGCCGCAGCCGCCGGTCATTCTTCTCGACGAGCCGTTTTCGGGGCTCGATGCCAGGTTGCGCGACCAGATCCGCGACGAAACCCTGCATATCCTGAAGAACAGCGGCACCGCGACGCTGATGGTGACGCATGACGCCGAGGAAGCGATGTTCATGGCGGATCGGATCGCCGTCATGCGGGCCGGCCGGATCGCGCAGGACGACGTTCCGGAATCCTTGTATTGCGATCCCCACAGTGCCTTCGTCGCCGAATTCTTCGGCGAGGTGAATCGCCTGAACGGTATCGTGCAAGGCGGTCTAATCGACACACCATTGGGTTCGATCGAGGCGCCGGAGATGGCTGACGGTGTCTCCGCCGAAGTGTTGATCCGTCCGGAAGCGCTTCGCCTATCGCGTCCCAATGCGGGCGATATTCCAGGCGCTCGGGTGATCGCCGCGCGCATGCTCGGCCGATCGAGTCTGGTGCATTTGTGCCTCTGCCGGCTCGCGGGAGAGGAGTTGCATATGCATTCCCGCATGCCCGGCCGCTTCCTCCCCAAGGAGGACGAACTGTTGTCCGTGGAACTCGATCGCAGTCAAACCTTTGTTTTCGACGACAATATCGGTTAAACACCCGGGCAAGATGCGTTGCGGTGTCGCTTCAGGTCTGCGATGATTCGCGGTGAATGAGGTTTCGAAACACCGGCGCGGCCGATTTAGAAAGGATTTTGTTCGATGGGTGGTGCGTTCAGTTGGATCCATTGGGTCATCGTTCTGGTCGTCGTACTCGTCCTATTTGGCGGTGGCGGCAAGATTTCGCGGCTCATGGGCGATTTCGGCAAGGGCTTGAAGTCGTTCAAAAAGAATATCAAGGACGAGACGCCTTCCGGAGACGGCGAAAACAAGGCGATCGAGGACGAAAGCGCGCGAGTCGCGGAAACTTCCAGCGAGGAAAAAGATCGCGCCACGAGCGGCTGAACGCTTCGTCGCGTCTCCCCTCTTGCGCGCGGTTAGACCGGCGTCATGTTCGATATCGGTTGGCAGGAACTTTTTCTGGTGGCCGTGGTCACGATACTGGTCGTGGGCCCGAAGGAATTGCCGCGCGTGCTCCGCTCCGTGACGCTCGGCGTTCGGCGCATCCGCGCCATGGCGAGCGATTTCCAAAGCAGCGTGGATGACTTGGCCCGCGAGGCCGACCTCGACGACTTGCGTAAAGATTTGGAGAAGAGCGCCGATTTCGATCTCGAAAGCGAACTTGAGGATGCCATCGATCCGACGGGCGAGGTTACGGAGTCGTTACACGAATTGGGCGGCGAGTTGAACGACGATCCCGATATCGACGCCGCTGCCGAGACCTTCGAGACGGATGCCTTGGAGGCGGAATCGCAAGAGTCCCAGGAAGGCGATCCGGAGAGCGGGGATAAAACCGCGACCGGGGCGAATGGCTGAGGCCATGGCTGAAAACGATCTCGAGGAAGTCCGGATGCCGCTGCTCGACCATTTGGTCGAGCTTCGGCGGCGTCTGACTTATTCGGTTGCGGGCTTCGTATTCTGCTTCTTCGTGAGTTTCTATTTCGCGGGTGACGTCTTCAATTTCCTGGTGGCCCCGCTGACCGAAATCTGGCGGGGGGAAGAGGCAAGGCGCCTGATCTATACCGCGCTTCACGAAAAATTCTTCACCGAGGTAAAGGTGGCTTTCTTTACTGGCGCCTTCATCGCCTTTCCCTTGATCGCCAATCAGGTTTGGATTTTCGTGGCGCCGGGCCTTTACAAGAACGAGAAGCACGCCTTTCTGCCCTTCCTGGTCGCGACCCCCATCCTGTTCATCCTCGGTGGTGCATTCGTCTACTACCTTGTCCTGCCGGTCGCCTGGGCGTTCTTCGCGGGCTACGAGCAGCAGGCGGCCGAGGGCATGCTGGCGATCGAGCTGGAGCCGAAGGTCAACGAATATCTCTCGCTGGTGATGCGATTGATCTTTGCCTTCGGGATCAGCTTCGAACTTCCCGTCGTGATGACCTTGCTCGCCAGGGTGGGGCTAGCTACGAGCAAGGGTATGCGCGAGAAGCGCCGCTATGCGGTCGTAATTGCTTTCGTCGCAGCCGCCATCCTGACTCCCCCGGATCCGATGAGTCAGATCGGCTTGGCGATCCCGATCATCGTGCTCTATGAAATTTCGATCTATTGCGCGCGTCTGGTCGAGCGCGGGCGGGCCAAGGCAGGCGAGGGCGAGCTCGATGATGATGACCTCGATGACGAGGAAGATTGAACCCTAGGCGGGCCGAGTCGGCACATGCCGCTCCGATATACCGAAAGACTGTTCCCATGCATGATTTGAGATTGATCCGCGAAGACCCGGAAAGCTTCGATGCGGAACTCGGGCGACGCGGCGTCGAGGCAATGTCGGCGGCGATATTGGAGGCGGACGCGAAACGTCGGGCCGCGCAGACCGCGTTCCAGGAGATGCAGGAGCGGCGGAATTCGGCCTCCCGAGAGATCGGCAAGGCAAAGCAGCAGGGCGAGGACGCAGACGAACTCATGGCCGAGGTGCAAGGCTTGAAACAGGGCATTGCGGAAAAGGAACGCGAGGAGAAGGACCACGCGGCGGCACTGCAGCGTCTGTTGGAGGAATTGCCGAACCTCGCCGCACCCGACGTCCCCGAAGGTGCCGACGAAAGTGCCAATCAAGAGGTTCGCGTTGTCGGCGATATTCCCGGCTTCGAAACGACGCCGAAGGAACATTTCGAGCTCGGCGAAGGGCTTGGCCAGATGGATTTCGAGGCCGCGGCCAAACTCTCGGGCGCGCGGTTTGTCGTGCTCAAGGGCGCCTTGGCGCGGATGGAGCGCGCGCTCGCGGCATTCATGTTGGATATTCATACCACCGAGTTCGGATACACCGAAATGGGGCTCCCGGTCCTGGTCCGGAGCGAGACCATGTACGGGACCGGACAATTGCCGAAATTCGCGGAGGATCTGTTCCACACGGATGACGATTTTTGGCTGATCCCGACGGCCGAGGTGCCGTTGACCAGCCTGGTGGCGGGCGAAATTCTTCGCGAGGACGATCTGCCCCATCGGGTGACCGCCTGGACGCCGTGTTTTCGCTCCGAGGCGGGGGCGGCGGGTAAGGACACGCGGGGCATGATCCGCCAGCATCAGTTTTCCAAGGTCGAACTCGTCAGCATCGTGCATCCCGACCAGTCGGACGCGGAGCTGGAGCGCATGACCGAATGCGCGGAGGAGGTCCTGAAGCGTCTCGAACTGCCCTATCGCCTGATCATGCTGTGTACCGGCGACATGGGGTTCGGCGCCCGCAAGACTTATGACATCGAGGTTTGGCTGCCGGGGCAGGACACCTATCGCGAGATCTCCAGCTGCTCCAATTGTTGGGATTTTCAGGCCCGTCGAATGCGCGCCCGCTTTCGGCCGAATGGCGAGAAGGGGACCCGCTTCGTCCATACGCTGAACGGGTCGGGGCTCGCGGTCGGCCGAACCTTGGTCGCGGTGTTGGAGAACCATCAGAACGCCGATGGGTCGGTCGACGTGCCGGCGGCGCTGCGACCTTACATGGGCGGGCTCGAACGAATTCTGCCGGAGGGCGGCTGATGACGATGTTCACGCCGCCGATGGATCTGGGGAACACCCGCATCCTGGTGGTCAACGACGACGGCATTCGGGCACCCGGCCTCAAGGTTCTCGAACGGATCGCCAAGAAGTTCACGCGCGACGTTTGGGTCTTCGCGCCCGAGGAGGAGCAGAGCGGGGCGGGTCATTCGCTGTCCCTCTTCAAGCCGATCCGGGTGAAGCAAGTCTCCCGGCGGCGCTTCGCCGTCGGCGGCAGTCCGACCGACTGCGTGATGATGGCGCTTAGCGAATATCTGCGGGACAAGAAGCCAGATCTCATTCTCAGCGGTGTCAATCGCGGTGCCAATCTCGGCGACGAGATCACCTATTCCGGGACCGTGGCGGGGGCGCTCGAAGCGACGCTGCTTCGCATTCCCGCGATCGCACTCAGCCAGCAGGTGATCGGCGAGAAGGAACAGTTCCACACCACCGAGACACTCGCGCCCGGCATCATCGAGAAATTGGTGCGCCACGAATGGCCGCGCGATGTTTTCATGAACGTGAATTTTCCCGACGTACCAAGCGATAAGGTGGCGGGGGTGACCGTCGTCGAGCAAGGTCGTCGTCAGTCCAGCTACAATCTGCACGAAATGCCCGATCCCCGGCGCGAAGGTTTCTTCTACATCATCGGGACGGCGCGTCGGGGGCCGCATATGCGAAGGAGCGATTCCGATTATCGCGCCATCGACCGGGGCGAGATCACGATTACGCCGCTTCACTGCGACCTGACGCATCGCGGAGCCCTGCGGGCGTTGCGCAAGGAATTTAAGTGACGCTCGCGACCCGGAAGATACGGTTGATTCTGGAGCTGCGTCGGCGCGGCATCACGGATACCGAATTGCTCGGCGCCTTCGAGAAAATCCCCCGCGAGGCCTTCGTGCCCGAGACCTTCCGCGATCAGACCTACGAAGATACGGCGCTGCCGATCGGGTTTGGCGAAACGTTGAGCCAACCGGCCGTCGTGGCCCGCATGGTCGAGGCCCTGGCGCCGAGGCAAGGCGACAAGGTACTCGAGATCGGCACCGGTACCGGCTATCAGACGGCGATCCTCTCCCTGCTGTGCCGGCGGGTCTATACGGTCGAACGGCGGAAACCGTTACTGCGCGAGGCGGAAGCGCGGCTCTATGCCCTAGATCGGAATAATTTCTCCGCCCTGTCGGGCGACGGCAGTCTCGGTTGGCCCGAGCAAGCTCCGTTCGCCAAGATTATCGTGAGTGCTGCGGTCGCGGACGTGCCCCGGCGGCTGGCCGAACAGCTCGACGAAAACGGCACCATGGTCATCCCCATCGGTCCCGAACGCGAGGAACAGAGCCTGGTCCGCATCCATCGCCGAGGCCAGGACTTCGATGTCGAGAATCTGGGGCCGGTTCGCTTCGTTCCCCTCGTCGAGGGCGTGGCGAGAGGTCAATAGGATTGAGGCCGGGTGTTCACCTGATTAGACTCGCCGACATGGGATCGATCGGTTCGAAGACACTAATTGCTGTCTCTCTGTTAATGCTGGTCGCCGCCTGCGCCGACCCGGCTCGCGTCACCCTTTATGAGGAACGCCATGGCCGAGGCGCGGGGCGGGGTTATGCGGCGCTGCCGAAGGGCGGCGTTCACGTGGTGCGCGCCAATCAATCGCTCTATCAAGTGGCTCAGCGTTATGGCCTCCCGCTCCGGGCCCTGATCGAGACCAACGCCCTTCGGCCGCCCTACCGTCTGCGCGTCGGGCAGAAGCTGCGTCTGCCGCGTCCGAATTTCCACAAGGTCGTACGCGGCGACACGGTCTCCGGCATCGCGCGGCGCCATGGGGTGGCGATGAGCCAGGTCGTGCGCCTGAACAAGCTGGCGCCGCCCTACCGGATCTATGTCGATCAATCCTTGCGCCTGCCCGCCGCGATGATCCGGGCCAGAGTTGCGGTGCGGCCAACACGTTCGACGTCGCGCGGGAAGCCCTCGCAAGGGTCGGCGATCACATCGAGAAGAGTCGCCCCGCGCCGGGACGCGCCGCCACCCGCACCGCCCGGCGGCCGGGCGAGCGGGTTCCAATGGCCGGTCAGCGGCCCCGTTATCTCCGGCTTCGGGCCGAAGGGGAAGGGGTTGCACAATGACGGGATCAATCTGGCCGCGCCTCGCGGAACACCTGTCCGGGCGGCCGGCGCCGGGGTCGTCGCCTATGCGGGGAACGCGCTTCGAGGCTATGGCAAGCTCGTCCTTCTGAAGCATCCCAAGGGCTTCATGACCGCCTATGCCCATAACGACTCGATTCTGGTCAAGGAAGGCCAGCGTGTTCGGCGGGGCGAGACCATCGCGCGGGTGGGGAGTTCGGGCAGCGTCTCGAACCCACAGCTCCATTTCGAGATCCGGAAGGGGCGGGCGGCCCTCGATCCGATTCGCTATTTAGGGCGGCGGACCGCGTTCGCCGATTAATCGAGGGGTTGGCCGAGTCGCCCGGCCAAATCCTGGACGAACTGCCAGGCGACCCGACCCGACCGAGCTCCGCGGGTCATCTCCCATTCGATGGCTTCGGGCCGCCACTCGGCCTCCGTCGATTTCAGGCCATGAAACTCGACATAGCCTTCGATCATTTTCAAATAGGTGTCCTGATCGCAATTGTGGAAACCGAGCCAGAGTCCGAATCGATCCGAAAGCGAGACCTTTTCGTCGACCGCTTCCGAGGGATTGATGGCGGTCGAGCGCTCGTTCTCGATCATGTCGCGCGGCATCAGGTGCCGGCGGTTCGAGGTGGCGTAGAAGATCACATTGTCGGGCCGGCCCTCGATCCCGCCTTCCAGCACCGCCTTCAAGGATTTGTAACTGGTGTCTTCGCCGTCGAAGGAAAGGTCGTCGCAGAACAAGATCACTCGGCGGGCGCTGTCTCGAAGAATCGCGAGGAGAGCCGGCAGGGTCGGAATGTCCTCTCGGTGAATTTCGACGAGGGCGAGCGAATTTTCGTCTTCGGAATTGACCTCGGCATGGGCCGCCTTGACGATCGAGCTCTTGCCGGTACCTCGGGCCCCCCAGAGCAGCGCATTATTGGCCGGAAGCCCCTTCGCGAAACGCCGCGTGTTGTCGAGCAGGATATCACGCTGATGCTCGATCCCCTGGAGCAGCGACAGTTCGACCCGGTTGACCGCGGTCACTGGCTCCAGCCAACTCGTGTCCGCATGCCAGACGAAGGCGTCGGCGGCATCCAGGTCCGTCTCGCCGACGCCGCGCGCCACGCCGCGCTCTAGTGCCGTGGCGATTCGTTCGAGAACTTCGAGCATGTGTTGGTCGGTCATCGGCTCATCGAAGGTCACGTGTTTAGGGCGGCGGAACCTAGTCCTCGGGGCGCCATTCGTCAATTGGCCGAAATTCGCCCTTGTAATGCGAGGTCTCGAATTGAATATACGGGCCAAGCCTGTATAGTCGCGGCCTCCGGGCAGAGCGGCGCCGGCAAGGGAGTTATTCAACATGTTCGTTTCGGAAGCTTGGGCGCAAGGCGCCGTCGGCGGCGGCGGAGACCTGTTCTCCATGATGTTCCCGCTACTGCTGATATTCGGTGTCTTCTATTTTCTGCTGATTCGTCCCCAGCAAAAGAAGGCGAAGGAGCATCGTGAGATGCTGAATCAAGTGCGGCGCGGCGACAAGGTCATCACCGCCGGCGGCATCATTTCCACCATCACCAAGGTGATCAACGACGACGAGGTTCAGGTCGAGATCGCCGACGGGGTCAAGGTGAAGATCGCGCGTGCGACCCTGGCCAGCGTCCAGTCGAAGACCGAACCGGTGAAGGAGTCCGCCAAGAAGCCGGAAGTGGCCAACGATGAAGGCGAGAAAAAGGGCGGCGGCCTCCTCGGTCGCCTGACCAACAAGGATTGATCGTCGAGGCGACAAGAGCGGCGACATGATCAACGTTTCCCTATCCCAGCGGATCATCGTCTTCGTGATCTGCCTCATGGGCGTCCTTTACGCGGCGCCGAACTTCATTCCGGGTAAGCCCTTCGAAGGATTCTCGGGATGGCTGCCGGGCAAGACCATCAATCTCGGATTGGACCTTCAGGGGGGCTCGCACCTCCTGCTCGAGGTCGACTTCGAGGATGTCATGGCCCAGCAGATCGGCAGTCTGGCGGATTCCGCGAAACAGATCATGCTCGACGCCAAGGTCAAATGGCGCGGTTTCGAGGAGAGCAAGGACAAGGTCCGGTTCGGTCTCCGCGACGATACGAAACTCGATGTCGTGGAGGCGCAACTGAAGAATTTGGGCGCCGCGGTGGAGGTCGAGCGCGGTTCCGACGGATTCTTCACCTTGCGCTCAAGTGAAGTCGCGGTGCTCGATCGGCGGCGCCAGGTCCTGTCGCAATCGATCGAGATCATCCGCCGGCGGATCGACGAGCTTGGCACCCGCGAGCCGACAATCCAGCAACAGGGCGACGAGCGTATTCTGATCCAGGTGCCTGGCGTCGACGATCCGGAACGTTTGAAGGATGTCATAAGTGCGACGGCCAAGCTGACCTATCACTTGGTGCATGAGAACATCTATGCCCGATCCGGACGCCCGCCGCCCGGCTACATCGCGGTGCCATCGGCCGACGAAACCGGCCCCGACAACAAGCCCGTCCGCTATCTCCTCCGCCGCCGCGCGGCGCTAGGAGGCGAACGCCTGCAAGACGCCCAGGGCACGTTCAATTCGCAGAACAACACACCGATTGTGAGCTTTCGCTTTGATACCGAGGGCGCGCGGAAATTCGGACGACTGACGACTAAGAATGTCGGGCGTCTGCTGGCGATCGTGCTCGACGACAAGGTGATCAGCGCGCCGCGCATTCGCGAGCCGATCACCGGCGGAAGTGGTGAAATTTCCGGCCGTTTCACGGTGAAGGAAACGCAAGACCTGTCTTTGCTGCTGCGCGCGGGGGCATTGCCGGCCAAGGTTCGCTATCTCGAGGAACGATCGGTTGGGCCGGGGCTTGGACGGGATTCGGTCGAGGCCGGCAAAATCGCGAGCGTTATCGGCTTGATTGCCGTGGTGGTTTTCATGGTCGTTGTATACGGCCGCTTCGGGTTGATGGCAGATACCGCCCTATTCTTTAACGTCGCCTTGATCCTGGCCCTGTTGTCGGGCCTTCAAGCGACGCTGACATTGCCGGGCATCGCCGGCATCGTCTTGACCATGGGCATGGCGGTCGATGCCAACGTATTGATCTTCGAGCGTATCCGAGAGGAGGTCCTGGCTGGCCGCAGCCCCTTGAATGCGATCGATGCCGGCTACCGGCGCGCTCTTGTCACCATCATCGATTCCAATCTCACCACCCTGATCGCGGCGGTGCTTCTGTTCGCCTTCGGCTCGGGACCGATCAAGGGGTTTGCCGTGACGTTGTCGATCGGGCTCATCACGTCGATGTTCACCGCGATCATGGTCACGCGTCTGTTGATCGTTCTCTGGCTGCGGCGTACGCGTCCGCAAACCCTGCCGATTTGAGGGAAGCGCCGTCATGAAGACATTGAGACTGATTTCCGACAAGACCAATATCCAATTCATCGACAAGCGGGTCTTCGCGATGAGCCTGTCGGTATTTCTGGTCGTCGGCTCGCTCGTGCTGTTCTTCGGGCGCGGGCTCAATCTCGGGATCGATTTTCTCGGCGGCGTCTTGATGGAGGTGAAGACCGAAGGCACTGCCGATATCGGTCGGATGCGGCGGACCCTCGGCGGGTTGGGTATCGGCGAGGTGGCGCTGCAGGAGTTCGGCGAACCAGACACCGTCCTAATCCGCGTCCAGCGCCAAGCTGGCGGCGACGATGCCCAAAAGGTCGCGGTCGACGCGATCAAGCAGGCGTTGGGAAGCACCGTGACCGAATATCGGCGGACGGAGTTCGTCGGCCCGACCGTTGGTGCGGAATTGAAGACCGCGGCGATCTGGGCCGTCTTCTCCGCGATATGCGCGATCCTGCTTTATATCTGGTTCCGGTTCGAGTGGCAGTTCGGCATCGGCGCGGTGATCGCATTGACCCACGACGTCTTAACGACCATTGGTCTCTTCGCGCTCCTTCAATTGGAATTCAATGTCTCGACAGTTGCGGCGGTCCTGACCATCGCCGGCTACTCGATCAACGATACGGTGGTGATCTATGACCGCGTCCGCGAGAATCTGCGGCGCTACAAACGAATGCCGCTCGTCGAACTTTTCAATCAATCGATCAACGAAACCCTGTCGCGCACCGTGATGACCAGCCTGACGACGCTGTTGGCGCTGGTGGCCTTATTCGTTTTCGGCGGCGAAGTGATCCGGGGCTTTACGATCGCACTGATTTGGGGCGTTTTCGTCGGCACCTATTCCTCGGTGGCGTTGGCCGTGCCCTTGCTGCTCTATTTCAATATCGACCGCGGCATTTCGGGCGAGGCGAGCGGGCCGCCGGCCGAGACCGAAACGACCTAGCGTCGACGGCGGGGAGGCCGGGATGGACATCACGCCGCTCGTTCCCGAAGGCCGGCAGATTGTCCAAAGCTACGGCGCCGGGCGCTTCAAGATTTCCGGTATCGCCTATCAAGGCTCGGTCATTGTCTTTCCCGAGCGCACGTTCTCCTGGCCGATTGCCCAGGTCGACGATATTGATCTGGGGAGCCTCGCCCCGGTTTTGGAAGCGGAACCGCCGGTCGATATCCTGCTCGTCGGCTGCGGCGCCATGATGAAGCTCTTGCCGAACGATCTCCGGCAAAGCTGTCGAAGCCGCGGGATCGGCGTCGACGTGATGGACACGGGGGCGGCCTGCCGGACTTACAATGTCCTCCTTGCCGAAGCGCGCCGGGTCGCGGCGGCACTCGTGGCGCTAGATCCATAAAACACAAGAGAAAGGGCGGCGCCGAAGCACCGCCCTTTTGTCTTTCTACCGATCAGGTCGCGGTCAGTAAATGTTCTGCGCCGAGACCATGGCGAAGAGCATCGGGAACGAAAGCAGCGTGTTGGTCCTCGAGAACAGCATCGCCGTTCGTGCCGAGGCCGCCTTGACGTCGTCCGCCGCCTCGACAATGCCGAGCGCTCTTTGTTGCGCCGGCCAGATGATGAACCAGACGTTGAACCACATAATGGCACCGAGCCACATGCCGATACCGATCGCCGTGTGCTTGGCGACCCCGTCGACGCCGCCGAGGACAATCGCGTTCCAGAGATAGCCGTTCATATAGGCTAGGATCAGGCCGGTGACGATCGTGCCCATTGCGCCCCAGCGGAACCAGAATAGCGCCGCCGGCGCGATCACCTTGCCGATCGCCGGTTTTTGATCGTCCGGGATATTCGGCATGTTCGGTATCTGCACGAAATTGAAATACCAAAGTATCCCGATCCACATCACGCCGCTTAGCACATGGAGCCAGCGGAAAAAGAACGTCCAAAAGGCGTCGTCCGCCGCGCCGCCCATATTGAGGAAAAGCGCGAAGAGAAGGACGGCCAGGACGAATCCCGCGACCACCGTCCGTGATAGAGATGTCAGCAATGCTGCCATGAGTACTCACCTCCCAAAACATGAACCCCAAAATTTTGCGTCTAGCTAAACACAAGATATAGCGGTTTCCTACTAAAGGAAACGCTAAATGTGATGTTCCTGCGTCGGTAAGACACATCCCGTCCTTGGTTCGCCTGGTTTGTCGGCCCGGCGGACGGGACGGTATAATCATGGCATCGATCATCAAGGGGCAGCGGGACGATGGCCGGTTCTTCCGAGCTTTCATATTGTGCCGATTTGGTGCGTCGCCACGATCGGGACCGCTTTCTGACGGTCCTTTTCGCACCTGCGGAACGCCGCGAAGCCCTGTTCGCACTATACGCCTTCAATGTAGAGGTAGCGAAGACGCGAGAGAGCGTGAGCGAAGCACCCCTCGGCGCCATTCGGCTGCAATGGTGGCGGGAGGCAATCGAGGAGGCCTTTGGCCGGGACACGGTTCGCCGCCATGCTGTCGTGAGACCGCTGACCGTTGCCATTCGCGAACACGGATTGAGCCGCGTTCATTTCGATCGGCTTATCGATGCCCGGATGGCGGATTTGGAGGACGCGCCGCCTCCATCGATGGGCGTTTTGGAGGCCTACGCCGAGGGAACCGCGGCCAGCCTCGTCTGGTCGGCTATCGAGATTCTCATGGGTGAACCGAGTGACGCGGCGCAGGCCGCCGGCCGCTCGGTCGGGCTAGCCTGGGCCTATGTCGGACTATTGCGCGCGATGCCCCATCATCTTCGGCAGGGCCGTGTCTATTTGCCTGACGAACTGGCGGAACGTCATGGCGTGCGGCGGCGCGATCTGCTCGACTTGAAACCCTCGGGAGCGTTGGCCGCGGCGGTTGGTGAGTTGGCGTCGCGAGCCAGGGATGAACTCGCCAGGGCCCGCGCGTCCCGGGCCGGCGTTCCGGCCGCGGCGCGCCCCGCGTTCTATCAGGCGAGCTTGGTCGACGGATATCTCCGTCGCTTGGCCGGGTGCGGCTACGATGTCTTCGATCCCCGATTGGCCTTGGCGCCGGCGCTTCAAATTCCGCGCCTCGCGTTTCGGGCGTTTGCGGGACGGTATTGATCACTCCGCCGCGTCGGCGTGGTCCGGCAGGTCCGACATGCTTCCGCCATGGCTCAGCATGTCTTCGAGGACGCCGTCCTCCATGCCGATCTGCAGGGCGTCGTTGAACCGGTTGAAGAAACCGCAAAGTGCCGTGCGCAGAGTCAATTCGACGATCTGCTCCTCGCTGAAGTGGTCCTTCAGCGATTCGAAAATGGCGTCCCGCATATATTGTGGGTTCTCCGTCACCTGTACCGCGTAATCGCGGACCAGACGATCGATTTCGTCGAGGCCCGGGCAGTCGGGCTCGAGGATCTTGGAGACCGTCTCCGGCGGCAGGCCCTGCTCGGCGAGGCGCGGTGCGTGATGAGCGACGCAGTAGGTGCATTCGTTCAGTTTCGAGACCACGACGAGGGCGATCTCGAGATAACGCTTCGGCAACAACGCCTCGTCCGACAGATCGAGCAACAGGCCCATGAGGTGTTTCAAGGCGGGCGGGCGATGCGCGAATACCTTCACCTGGTTCAAGAAGGGGCCGTAGGATTCGGCGAAGCGTTGGTAGACCGGCCGCACCTCGGCCGGGACTTCGTCGATTTCGATATCTCGGACGCGCGCCATTTTTCTCTCCCTTGGTTCGAGACGAACTCGCCGGATTTATAGTTCATTCGGGTCACTCGGAGAAAGGCCCGGTATCTCAAGAGGACTGCCCTACAACAGTTTTCTCGAATATAAGAAAAACATCACAACGACGTTATCACATGTGACACCCATTCCCGCGCGGCGGCGATAAGTTAGTGGTCACGAGAACAAATTGATCGGCGCCGCTGGAAGGCGCCGCGATGAGCTGAATGGAGGGCTTCATGATAAGGTTTAAGGGCAGGATGCTGGGTTCGACGGTGCTGCCGGCGGCGGTTGTCATTGGAATTGGCGTTGCCGGCGCCGGCCTCGCGAGCATGGCGTATGCCGCTTGCAGGCCCTGCGCGCCGCGTCGGGGCTGCAATCCTTGCGCGGGCAAACGAGGTTGTAATCCCTGCGCCGGAAAGAAGGCATGTAACCCTTGTGCCGCGAAACGCGGCTGCAACCCCTGTGGCGCGAAACGCGGCTGCAATCCGTGCGCGGCGAAAGGGTGCAACCCCTGTGCGGCGAAGGGGTGTAATCCGTGCGGGGCCAAGCGCGGCTGCAATCCTTGCGGCGGAAAGCGCGCCTGCGGTGCCTGCAATCCCTGCAACCCCTGCAACCCTTGTGGCGGCGGTGCCCAAGCCTTCTCCAAGAAGTGTGTAATTCCGCGTCTTCAATTGGCCGCGAAGTGCAACCCATGCGCGGCCAAGCGCGCCTGCAATCCCTGCGGCGCGAAGCGCGGCTGCAACCCGTGCGGCGCGAAGCGTGGTTGCAATCCGTGTGCGGCGAAGAAGGGCTGTAATCCTTGTGGTGCCAAGAAGGGCTGCAACCCCTGTGCGGCGAAGAAAGCCTGCAACCCGTGCGCGGCGAAGGGCTGCAATCCTTGCGGCGCGCGCGGCTGCAACCCCTGCGGCGGCTGCGGCGCGGCACCGGCGGTCGAGTTGACCCAGGCCGAGGCAGCCAAGGCCTATGACTGCCTGATGGGCGAGATGAAGGCGGCCTATGGGAAATCCGGGAATTCGGTTTCGAAAAATTATCTCGGCTATGCCCGGTTCAGCAAGGTCGCCTACCAATCGGCGACCCACGGCAACCGTTTCGTCCAGAACTACGGCAATGGCTCGGCGAAGAACTACCGGCTGTTCGAGAATGCCGGAAACTTCCGCGCCGGCGCCGTGCTGGCGAAGGACAGTTTCACGGTGATGCCGAACGGCAAGGTCGGCGTCGGCCCGTTGTTCCTGATGGAGAAGATGTCGAGCGGGTTCAGCAAGGCGAGCCGGGATTGGAAATATTCGATGATCATGCCGAACGGCAAGATGTTCGGCGTGACCGGCGGCAAGAATTCCGCGGGCATGAATTTCTGTTACGAGTGCCATAACGGCGTGGCGCCCGAACAAGACTCGGTCATGCTGCTGCCTGAAGAGTTCCGCGTGAAGTAACCCCTGTAAGGTTACGAAACGAACTCGGCGGGCGCCCTTGTGGTGTCCGCCGATTTTTTTGCATAAGGAAGGGTTGGTGACACGTTGACGCCGTGCCCGAAATCGGAAGACAATTCAGGTGGAATTGCACCGGTATCGTGTTTTGCCGGAATGGTGTGGAGAAGTCGGATGCGAAAGTTATCAAGGATCGTTGGGATCGGGGTCTTGGTTTTCGGTTTGTCGGCGACGATGGCGGCGGCGCAGAATCTGGAAATCGTATTCTGGAAATCGATCCAGTCGAGCAACAATCCGGCGGATTTCGAAGCCTATTTGGAGCAATTTCCGAACGGGAATTTCGCCATACTGGCACGCAACAGACTGCGCGCCTTGAAAGCGCGGCGTTCAGCCACGTCAAGGCCGCCGCAGCCCCGGACTCAACAGCAGTCGCGGCCTCAGCCCGCCGTGGGAAGCTCCGCTAGCGGACAACCGGGCAAGACCTTCCGAGACTGTTCGGATTGTCCTTTAATGGTGGTCGTGCCGTCGGGCAGCGCGCAAATCGGTTCCAAGGGCGGCGACAAGGACGAGAAGCCGGTCCATCGGGTCTCGTTCGGTCGATCCTTCGCGGTCGGCAAGTACGAGGTGACGCGCGGTCAATACGAGGTGTTCGTCAAGGCAACCGGCCGCAGCGATTCGTTGGGTTGCTACGATAAGGATAAAAGTACCGGCAAGTGGGTCAAATCATCGGCCCGGACGTGGAAACATCCGGGCTATTCCCAGACGGGCAAACATCCCGTGGCCTGCATTAGCTGGAACGACGCCAAGGCCTATGTTTCCTGGCTCTCCCGCAAGACGGGCCAGCGTTATCGTTTGTTGAGCGAGGCGGAATGGGAATACGTGGCGCGCGCCGGAACCACGTCGGCCTTTCATTTCGGCCGTACGATTTCGACCAACAAATCGAACTACGACGGCAATTACGTCTATAGCGGCGGTCCCAAGGGCGTCTACCGGGAGAAATCGATGCCTGTCGGCAGTTTCCCGGCAAATTCGTTCGGTCTTCACGACGTCCACGGCAATATTTGGGAATGGACCGAGGATTGCTTTCACGACAGCTACAATGGCGCGCCCACCGATGGCCGTGCCTGGACAAGTGGCGGTAAATGCGGGACGCGCATTATCCGGGGCGGTTCCTGGTACAACAGCCCGAATTCGCTCCGCTCCGCCAACCGCAAGGGGATGAGCGTCTCGGACCGGTTCATGAGTTTCGGGTTCCGCGTCGCAAGGTCGCTGTAGCGGTTGGCACCCGCGATCGAACCTTCGAGAAAGCGGAAATTCATGGCTCTGTCGTCATTCCCGCGCAGGCGGGAATCCGGTAGGCCGTCGAATTCTCAGAATTTCCGCCTTCGCGGGAATGACGAAATTGCAACGACACCAACTCGTCGCATCCTTTTGCAGGCGCTGATATTTCGGCGCGGGATCATACACCTATTATTCGCGGGATTTCTCCTGACCGGAACCGCCGGCGCGGAAACGCTGTTCGACGGTCTCGCGGCGTATGACGCGGGGCGCTACCGCGCGGCGGCGCGGATCTGGCGGGCATTGGCAGAGGCGGGGGATGTCGATGCGCAGACGGCGCTCGCCGGACTGTACCGTTCGGGGGCGCCGGGCTTTCCGAATTCGGCATCGCGCGCGGCGGATTGGTATCGCAAGGCGGCGGTGCTTGGCGATGGCGTCGCGCAGATGAATTTGGGCGACATGCATGCCCGTGGCGACGGTGTTGCCCACGACCTGATCGAGGCTTGGTTCTGGCTCTCTCGCTCCGAAGGACAAGGGTTCGACTGGGCCGCCGAACGCCGTGTCGCGATCGAGCGCGATATGTCGTCGGACGAATACCGCGCGGCGTCGCGGCGGTTGGCCGTCTGGCGCAAGAACCGGGGCCGTTGATGCCGCTCGCCGCCCGGCTTTCGTTCTCCTATGGGGCGTTTTTCTTTTACGGCGGCCTTTCCATGCCCTGGTGGCCGATTTGGCTGAGCAGTCGGGGCTTGGACGAAATCCAGATCGCCGATCTGATGGCCTTCGAGCGTTGGATCATCGTTTTTGCGAGCCTCGTTCTGGCTCAGCTTTCGGATCGAACCGGGCATCGCCGGCGTTTCCTGGTGCTGTTCTCGTCGGGTCTTCTCGGCAGCTACGCGCTCTTCGGCGCGGTCGGCGACCTTTGGCAGTACTATGCCGTCACCTTCCTGGTCGCGATATGCCGCAGCCCCTGCATTCCGCTCGGCGACAGCATCACGATGGCGCATGTCCGCCGGGACGAAGCCGATTACGGGCGGGTTCGTCTATGGGGTTCCGTCAGTTTTCTTATCGGCAGCTTCGCCGGCGGCGTCATCCTCGAAGGTCGCGCGGAGGATGCGATCCTGTGGACTATCGTCGCCTCGATCGCGATCGTGGTGGTTGGATTTTTTCTGCTGCCGGATACGCGCTCCGAAGGCAAATCGGTGCGAATATTCGACGGACTGCGCCTTGCCAACCAACCGGTCTTCATTCTGTTTATCGTCGTCATCGCCCTCATCATGACCAGCCATACGGCCGTTTACGCTTTTGGCAGCCTCTACTGGCGCGCCAACGGGATCAGCGAGAGCGTCATCGGATACCTTTGGGGGTGCGGCGTGGTGACCGAGATCGCGCTGTTCTGGAAGGGCGGCGTGCTGCTGCGGCGCTTCGGTCCGGTTTGGTTGATCTTTTTGGGTGCCGCGGCGGGGGTGCTGCGCTGGTGGATGACCGGGATCTCGATGGAGATTTGGGTGCTGACGCTCGCCCAGGCGCTGCATGCCTTGACCTTCGGGGCGGCACATCTCGGCGGCATGACCTTCATCAGCCGCGTGGCGCCGCCGGAGCTTCAGGCAACGGGGCAGAGTCTCTATTCGGCGATCGCGATGGGGGCGGCCTACGCCATCGCCCTGCCGCAAACGGGCCGGCTCTACGCCGAAATCGGCGGCGAAGGCACATTCCTTGTGATGGCGGCGTTGTCGGCCGGCGGCGCGGTATTGGCACTGGTTCTGCAAAAATGCTGGGACGGGCAACGGCTCTCAGCCTGATGCGTCAAGATGTCCCGGCAATATGCTGTGCTTGGACCGCAAGACATCTAAATCTATGACCGAAACCGGACAACCGGGCTTCGACCTTTGGCGTCGAGCCCCCTCAAAGGAGATGAAATCATGCGCGGATTGAAAGGTAAGGCCGCCATCGTCACGGGCGGTGCGAGCGGCATCGGCCGGGCGATCAGCGAACGCCTGGCGGAAGAAGGCTGTACCGTCGGCATATTCGATATCAACGGCGATGGGGCCGAGGCGGCGGCGAGCGAAATCGGTAAGTCCGGCGGACAGGTTTCAGGGTATGCCTGCGACATTACGGATTACGCGGCGGTCGAGGCCGCGGTCGCCGCCTTCGAGGAAAAGGCCGGCGCCGGCACCAGTATCCTGATCAACAATGCGGGCTGGGATCAGCTCTATAACTTCCTCGATTCGGATGTGGAGTTCTGGGACAAGGTCATCAAGATCAACCTCTACGGTCCCTTGAACATGCATCACGTGGTCATGAAGGGCATGGTCGAACGGGGCGGTGGGTCGGTCGTCAATATCTCCTCCGATGCGGGCCGGGTCGGGTCTTCCGGCGAATCCGTCTATTCCGCCTGCAAGGGCGGCTTAATCGCCTTCGGCAAGACCCTGGCGCGCGAATACACGCGCAATAATGTCCGCATCAACACCGTCTGCCCTGGGCCGACCGATACGCCCCTGTTCGCAAGCGTTTCCGTCGACGAGGAAGTGGGCGAGAAGATCCGCCACGGCCTGCAGCGCGCCATTCCGATGCGCCGTCTCGGCCAGCCCGAGGATTATGCCGGCATGGTTGCCTTCCTTGCGAGCGACGACGCGGGATATATCACCGGCCAGACGATCAGTGTGTCCGGCGGCCTCACTATGCACGGCTAGGAGGGCTGCGATGAAATACGAAGACATTATCTACGAAGAGCGGGACCACACCGCCTACATCACCTTCAACCGGCCGGAACGGATGAATGCGTTCCGCATGGAGACCTATTTCGAGGTCCTTGATGCGATACAGCGGGCTGGTTGGGAGCGCGAGATCGGGTCCATCGTCCTGACCGGCGCGGGCGACCGGGCCTTCGGGACCGGCGGCGATCAAGTCGGCAACAAGAAGTCCGAGCGCGATCGCCGCGGCATCATCGGGGTGCCGGTCGAGGAGCTTCACGCGGTCCTCCGCGAAGTGCCGAAACCCGTGATCGCCAAGGTGCGCGGCTATGCCATCGGCGGCGGGAACGTCATGTGCACGCTCTGCGATCTCACCATTGCTTCGGAGAACGCGATCTTCGGGCAGGTCGGCCCCAAGGTGGGGTCCGTCGATCCCGGATTCGGTACCGCCTATCTGGCGCATGTGGTGGGCGAGAAGAAGGCGCGCGAGATGTGGTATCTCTGCCGCCGCTATTCGGCCGAGGAAGCGCTTGCGATGGGGCTCGTCAACGCCGTCTATCCCGACGACGAGTTGGACGAGAAGGTCGACGAGTGGTGCGCCGAGATCAACACCAAGAGTCCGACCGCGATCGCCATCGCCAAACGCAGCTTCAACGCGGATACGGAAAACATTCGCGGCATCGGCATGCTCGGATTCCAGGCCCTGAAACAGTATTACGCGACGGACGAGTCGAAGGAGGGCGGCAACGCTTTCCGGGAGAAACGGACGCCGGAATTCCGGAAATACCTTCCATAACCGGGATTAGACCCGCCTGACGCGCGGCGCATCGTCGCCCGTCGCGGCGGCGATCGGGTCGAGAAGCCGTTCGAGCGGCTGGCAGGTGACCGCCATATCGGTCGCGTTCGCATGCACGAAGTTCTCGGAATCGAGCCAGATGCCGCAATGGCCCCGCCAATAGACGAGATCGCCGTGGCGGAGGTCGTCGAGGTTCCACTTGTTGAGCACATCACGGTCGAGGGCGGTTTCCTGCAGGTCGCTGTCGCGCGGAACATCAAATCCACAACGCATGAGGGAGAGCTGGACGAGGGCTGAGCAATCGAGACCAAGGCTGGTTCGCCCGCCCCAAAGATATGGCGTTCCAAGAAAGCTCAGCGCCACCTCCGCGTGATCGACTTGATAGACCCCGCAAGGAACCAGGTGCGCGCGGTAAATCCAGCCGCCTTGGTCGAGCTCCGTGAAGCCGTCCTCGTCTTCTCTGCTCGTTGTCACCAGGGAATTCATGCTGAGTAGATGCTGCGTCGGAGATTTCAGGTCCGGCCTTTCATAAACGAAGGTCCTCAGTGCATTCACCTGATAATTCGACTGCAACACCTCATACGAAAACGTATCGGCCGCCAAATAACCGACATAGCCGTCGATCCCACTCCGCACCCACGCCCAGCCGTCTTTTTCCTCGTAGACGGTGACCGGTTCGCCGTAGAGCAGTTCGGTATCGATCGCGGCTTCGATATCGGGGACCGGACGAAGCGCAGTACTCGGCACGGCGATCTGCCCCGGATGACCCTCGACATAGGCCGCGGCCTCGATCTCACCCTTCAGCGAGACGGCGGCAAGGTCGGGTCGATAGGCGTGCAGACGGGGATCGGGTAACGACATGCAGGGTCCTTCGGTGGTTGGCGGCGTGATCCATGCCGGTTGGAAGCCGCTCTGTCCAGGTTATGAGTCCCTTCGTCCCGTCGATCAAAACTCAATACATATGCTGGCCGCCATTGATGGAGAGCGTCGACCCGGTGACGAAATCGGCGGCATCGGCGGTCAGGAACAGGACGCCGCGGGCGATGTCCTCGGCCCGACCTAAACGGCCGGCCGGTATTCCGGCGATGATTTTCTCCAAGACGTCGGGCGGCACGGCGCGCACCATTTCGGTGTCCACATAGCCGGGGGCGATGGCGTTGACGGTGATTCCCTTCGAAGCACCTTCCTGCGCCAGCGCCTTGGTGAAGCCGTGAATGCCCGATTTCGCGGCGGCGTAATTGACCTGCCCGTACTGTCCGGCCTGGCCATTGATCGATCCGATATTGACGATGCGTCCGAAGCCGCGTTCGCGCATGCCGTCGATCACTGCGCGCGACACATTGAAGCAGCCGCCGAGATTGGTATCGATGACCGCCTGCCAAAGTTCATGGCCCATGCGGTGCATGGTGCCGTCGCGGGTGATGCCGGCATTGTTGACGAGAATTTCGATCGGCCCGAACTCCGCCTCGATCTCCTTTGCCGCCGCCGCCGTGGCCTCGAAATCCGAGACGTCGAATTTCCGGGTCGGAATATTGATGCGTTCCCTGAAATCCGCCGCCGCGTGCTCGTTCGCGGCATAATTCGCAACGACGACGCGTCCCGCGTTCTTGAGGCCGATGCTGACCGCCTCCCCGATACCGCGGGTACCGCCGGTCACCAACGCCACCCGACCCTGACTTTCCGACATGAGCTATCTCCCTATTAGGAATGTGGCATACGCGGTGAGGCCGCGCCGATCCATCATGCGTGATCCTACAATAGAAGAGGGTGTGCATTCCGGTCGATCGGAAAGCGTCGTCAGCCGGAAGAGAAGACGGCTCGGTTACTCGAGATATCGATCTACCCGCGCTTACAGCGGCGCTTTTGCGACGTGACCCGGTTCAAGCCGAAGCCGAGTGTGACCTGGGGTATAAGCAGTTCGCGATAGAGCTGGCGCATGTTTTTCCGCATCTTCTCGGGCTTGATCCGGGAGAGATAGGCGATTCGGTGCAGGCAGCGCGATGTCTCGACCAGGGTGTGGTCGATGTAGCCGGTAAACTTCACGAGATAGGCCCGGATCTTCTTCAATTCGCCGCGCTCGAAACCATCGAAGACCAAAGTGTATTCGCGTTTGCGGCCAAGCGGGGAGGGTGCGCGGCCAAAATGATCGGGTGCGGCGGCGGCGAGCGCCTGCCCCAGCTTGTCCGCCGTAAGTTCAATGTTGCTGGCCAGTGCCGCGGCGACGCATTCGCGGTCGCAATCCGCGGGAACGACGCTTTCGGACCTTGCGGTCCTTTCCGATTCATGGATGACTCGACCGGCCGGGAAGTCATAGATGCGCGCGCGGATCGTCAGACGGCGCGTCGTGCCCCTGCCACGATGATCGATCGATTCATGAACCTTAACGGCGACGAGAAGGTTGGGCCTTTTGTGGGTATCGCGGGCCGCCCCGATCCAATCGCGCACCGACATCCGAGTACCGTGCGGTATTCGCCGTCGGTGCTGGAACCATTCGCCTAGGGTGACGTCGTGGCCACGCGCGCTAAAGGCGGCACCGATGCGGGGGATAACCCGGCGGACGACCGGATCGTCGTGGCGAAGCGCGCTCTGGTCGACGTCGATTGGAACGACGACGGTCCGCGGCCGATCGGCGGCGAGGGCACCCGACAATGTCGAAATGGCGATTGCCATGACGCCGATCGCAACAGCGAATCCTTGTATCGCCATGATCCGGCCGGCCGAGATGGCTCCTTGAGATGACATTGTTGCGGACCCTTTCGCCCGTTATATCTCCCTTATCCTAATGCAAAGTCGAGGAGGAAAACTCGCATGTCAGGGGAAAACGGGTTGCGGAGCGGTGGACAGGTATTGGTCGATCAACTGCGGATACATGATGTCGATACCATCTTTTGCGTGCCTGGAGAGAGCTATCTTACCGTCATCGACGCCTTGCATGACGCACAAAACGAGATCAAGACCGTCGCCTGCCGCCAGGAAGGCGGCGCCACCAACATGGCGGAAGCCTACGGCAAGTTGACCGGCCGGCCCGCGGTGGCCATGGTGACCCGGGGCCCCGGTGCCTGCAATGGCTCCATTGGCGTTCACACGGCGATGCAGGATTCGACGCCCATGGTCGTCTTTATCGGCCAAGTCGCGCGCGATCAGGAATATCGCGAGGCCTTCCAGGAGGTCGACTATCATCAATTCTATGGCGCCATCTGCAAGTCGGTGGTCCAAATCGACCGGGCCGAACGGGTGCCCGAGCTGGTCAGCCAAGCCTTCCATTTAGCAACTTCCGGACGTCCCGGACCGGTCGCCGTTTCCATCCCCGAGGACATGCAGCGCGACATGGTCAACGTCGAGGACGCGAGGCCCTTTCAAGTCGTAAGGCCCGAGGTGGGCGAAGCACCGATGGCCGCCCTTCGCGACGCGCTGGCGGCGGCGGCACGGCCGCTGCTCGTTCTTGGCGGGGCGGGGTGGAGCGGCAAGGCCTGCACCGATATTCTTTCCTTCGCGGAAGGCAGCGAGATTCCCGTCGCGGCTTCCTTCCGTTGCCAGGACCTGTTCGACAACATGCATCCCTGCTACGCGGGCGAATTGGGGACCAGCGTTAGCCCAAAGCTGGCCAAACGTGTCGAGGAAAGCGATCTCCTGATCGTCGTCGGCTCGCGGCTCGGCGAGCAGACGACGAAGGGGTACACCATGGTCGGGCTCCCCGTACCTCGGCAGAAGCTCGTTCACGTCTTTATGGACCCGGGCGAGTTGGGTCGGGTCTACGAACCGAACCTTGCGATCTGTGCCTCGATGGAGAGCTTCGCCGCCGCCGCGGCCGCATTGGAGCCGGTCGAGGGTCGGAATTGGTCTGATTGGACCCGTGCCGCCAACCAGGACTATCTCGACAACCTGGAGCCGTCGCTCGACCTGTCCGGCGGGCTCGACATGCATGTGGTCATGGACGTTCTGAACGACCGCCTGCCGGACGATGCAATCGTCACCAACGATGCGGGAAATTTCTCCGGTTGGGCGCAGCGGTTCTATCGGTTCCGGAAATTTCGCACGCAACTCGGTCCGACCAGCGGCGCCATGGGATATGGAATTCCCGCCGCGATCTCGGCGCGGCTGGTTCATCCCGACAGGCCCGTCGTCTGTTTCGTCGGTGACGGCGGCGCCATGATGTCCGGCCAAGAAGTCGCGACCGCGATGCAGTACGGTTCGGACCCGGTGATCCTGGTGATCAACAACAATTCCTTCGGGACCATTCGGATGCATCAGGAGCGCGATTATCCGGACCGCCCCCACGCGACCGACCTCAGCAACCCGGACTATGCAAAATGGGCCGAGAGTTTCGGCGCCTTTGGGGCGGTGGTCGAGCGGACCGAGGATTTCGCGCCAGCCTTCGAACAGGCCTTGAACGCGGGCCGAATCGCGGTTCTGGAACTCCGACTCGATCTCGAGGTGGTGACCATGCGGGCGACCTTGAGTCAGATCCGAGGCACCGGCGTTTAAACGCCTGAAAGGGAAATCTCATGCCAACGATCACCTATCTCACCACGATTCAATTCGACTTCGGCGCCATTAAACTTCTCGGCGACGAGGCGGCGGCGGTCGGAATCGAGCGACCGCTCGTCGTGACCGACAAGGGGATCGTCGCCTGTGGCATTCTGGACCGTGTGCTGGCGCATTTGCCGGGCGGAATGACCGTCGAGATATTCGACGAGACGCCGGAAAATCCGACCGAGGCTGCCGTCCTTGCCGCGCGCGATTGTTATATCGAGAGCGATTGCGACGGGTTAATCGCGGTCGGCGGCGGCTCGTCGATGGATCTCGCAAAGGGGGCCGCCATCATGGCGACCCATGCGCCGCCCTTGACGCAATATGCCGCGATCTACGGCGGTGCCGCGAAGATTTCCGATAAAGTTGCCCCCGTGATCGCGGTGCCGACGACGGCCGGTACCGGCAGCGAGGTCGGCCGGGGCGCCATCCTGACGCTTGAGAACGGACGAAAACTCGGCTTCGCCAGTCCCAACAATATTCCAAGGCGGGCGATCTGCGATCCCGAGCTCACGATCGGATTGCCGGCCTTGTTGACCGCAGCCACGGGCATGGACGCGGTGGCGCATTGCGTGGAGACCTTTATTTCACCGGTGGTCAATCCGCCGGCGGAAGGCATCGCGCTCGAGGGGCTGCGGCGCGCGATGGGACATATCGAACGGGCCGTCGAGAATGGCGAGGATCGAGTGGCGCGCTGGGAAATGATGATGGCGGCGATGATGGGAGCGATGGCGTTTCAGAAGGGGCTGGGCGCCGTCCATGCGATCTCCCATCCGTTGGGCGGTTTGCGGGAACCGCGGCTTCATCACGGCACCCTGAACGCGGTCGTGATGCCGGCGGTGTTGCGCTTCAACAAGGACCATGTCGGCGATAAATATTTGCGGCTGTGCGCCGCAATGGGGCTGGCGGAAGGAACCGACCTGGCGGCGTTCATCGAAAATTTCAATGCCAAGCTGGGCCTGCCCGCCAATCTCAGGGAAATGGGTGTCCCGGAGTCCATTCTGGATGAAATGGCGGGTGCCGCCGAGGAAGATCACTGCAACGCGACCAATCCGCGCCCGGCCGACAAGGCCGACTATCGCCGCTTGCTCGAAGAAGCGATGGGCTAGCGTGAGGATATTCCATCTTTCGCGGGACTAGTATTCGATCATGTCGCTGAGCCGTCTCATCGCCGCCGTCTGTCTGGCGCAAATTTTGGCGCAGATCGGTGCCTACTCGGTGCCAGCGCTTCTGCCCGGGCTGATTGCCGATTGGTCGCTCACGAATACCGAGGCCGGTTGGATCACGGGCATATTCTACGCCGGTTATACAGTCTCGGTGCCGATCCTGGTCTCGCTTACCGATCGTGTGGATCCGAAGAGGATCTATCTTTTTGGCGTTGGCCTCATCACGCTTTCGGCGGGCGGATTCGCGTATCTGGCGGATGGTTTCTGGTCCGCCTGTTTGTTTCGGGTTTTTTGGGGAATTGGCTGGGCCGGGACCTATATGCCCGGTTTGAAGGCGCTGAGCGATTTGATCGAAGGTCCGCAGCAATCGCGCGCTGTCTCGGCCCATGCGGCAAGTGTCGGCGTCAGCGGCGCCGCGTCCTTTTTTATCGCCGAGACGATCGGCGCCTGGTATGGCTGGCGCTGGGGGATCGCGGTCGGGGGTGCCGGCGCCTTTCTCGCATTCGTGATCGTTTTCGCCGCATTGCCCCGCCGGGCACCTCGCGCGGGACAAAGCGGGGCGGGGTGGATTGATTTCCGGCCGGTATTGAAGAACAGATCGGCCTTGGCCTACTCGCTGGGTTATTGCGTCCACACCTGGGAGATGTCGGCACTTCGAAGCTGGGTCGTGACCTTCCTGGCCTTCGCGGCGATTCGAACCGAGACCGACCCCGGTATTTTCACTCCGGCGACGGTGGCGATGTTCTTGGGGCTGGTCGGGACCGGTGCCAGCGTCATCGGCAACGAACTGGCGCGCCGCTTCGGTCGCCGGCGCTACATCATGGGCGTGATGTTTACCTCGATGGCGATGGCGGCGGGAATTGGTTTCTCGGCCGGCGTTTCATACGGCCTCGCGGTTTTCTTGTCGCTCGCCTATGCGGGGCTGATTTGGGCCGATTCCTCCTCGTTGACGGCGGGCACGGTGGGGAGCGCCGACCCCGCGCGGCGCGGTGCGACCATGGCGATCCATTCGATGCTGGGCTATTTCGGCGGCTTCCTGGGTCCGCTCGCGATCGGTATCGGTTTGGATATGATGGGGGGGGCGAGTGTCACCGCGTGGGGCTTCGCTTTCATGCATTTGACGCTGATTTTGTTGGTCGGTCCCGTCGCGTTCATGATCCTGAAACCGCGTGATTTGGAAGGCGATCGAGGCACGAAATAGCGCGCCAATCGCCGGAGGCGCGATCGGCCATCAAGCGAGCCCATTGATTTTCGAATAATTCACTTCAGATAAATTTCCGAAACTTCGTTGAAGACGCGGACCGTTAACGCTATCGTTCCCCGTTCGAGGGGTCGAGAGGGGAAACCCGAGTCGGCCCGCGTATATTTCTCGGCAAGTGATATGGTTGTCGGGAGATTGATTCATGGCCCAATTTATGGGCTCAGGGAGGAATTTACGAAATGAGGAAGACCACTCGTATCATGACCGCAGTCGTTGCGGCATCGGCCTTCGCCTTCCTTGCGGGCGTGTCGGCTCCGTCGGTCGCGGACGCACAGGAAGTGAAGGGTCCGAAGGTGAAATGGCGCCTTTCGATTTGGGGCAAGCGGCGTGCTTGGTCCGAAGGTGCTGAGTATTTCTCCGCTCAGGCCAAAAAGAGGACCGGCGGAAACTTCGATTTCAGGCTCTATTACGGCGAGCAGCTTTCGAAGAGTAAGGAAAACTTGGATGGCATCGCTGTTGGTGCGTTCGAAGCAGCCGTTTTCTGCGCGGCCTATCATCCGAAGAAGAACCGGCCTCTGAACGTGCTCGACCTGCCGTTCTTGCCGATTCCGAACTTTGAGGTGCAGCGGGACGTTGCGGCGACGGTCTACAAGCATCCGACCGCGAGAAAAGCGCTCGCGAAATGGAATGCGTTGCCGTTCTTCCCCAGTATTCTGCCGCAATACGAATACATGGGTAAGGGCAAGATCCCGAAAACCGTTGCGGACTTCAAGGGCATGCGTCTCCGGGCTCTTGGTGGCATGGGCCGTGCGGCCATCGCCATCGGTGCGGTCCCGACGACCGTTCCGGCGCCGGAAGTGTACAACGCGCTTGCGCGTGGCACGGTCGACGCAATCGGTTTCCCGTTCACATACGCGTTCAGCGCTTATAAGGTTGACGAGGTTGCCGAATGGTACACCACGAATATGAAGCTCGGGACGGTGAACTGCCCGATCGTCTTCAACATTCAGGCGTGGGATAAGCTGCCGAAGCAGTATCAAAAGCTGCTGACCGATCTCAAGCGTGGTGCCGCCACCGCGATGGCGAAGGCCTATGCGGTTAAGGACATTCAGAACCTCAAGGTTTGGCCGAAAAAGATGAAAGCCATCCAAATCGACGAGGGTCAGATGGCCAATTTCCGCAAGATCGGCGGACAGCCGCTCTGGAATGCTTGGGTCAAGGAGAATGCGCGTTTCTTCGATTCGCAATCTCTCCTCGATCTCGTCTTGAAGACAGCCGCGGATTCCGCGAAGCGTAATCCGAAGCCGCGGGATTACTCACAATAATATTTACTGAAGTCATTAGCTGCCGGGCCCTGAATGCCCGGCAGCTTTTATTTGGATAAGCAAACTTCCGGACTGGAGTAAATTATGGCGATCAACGCTGACGCTGAAGGGTTGAACGAATCCGACAAGCGTTTCGCTGCTTTCGATGATTTTTATTTTAGAATCGAAAGCGGATTCAATTTTTTGGCGGCGGCCTTCATCATGGGGATCATGTTCCTTGGGGTCGCGAACGTCGTCGGTCGGACGATCTTTAATCAGCCGGTCCGTGGCTACGTCGACATTGTCGAGATTTCGATCACGGTATTCGCCTTCCTGGCACTTTCCTATTGCCAGAAGCTTGGCGGGCACATCCGGATGGAAATTATCATCGGTAAATTCAAGGGCCGCTTTCTTTGGGTAACCGAGACCATCGGAACCCTCATTGCCATACTCGTCGTCGTGATTCTTCTCGTCTACACCTGGGACCATTTCATGCGGGCCTGGAGTATCGGCGATAGCACGATGGATATCGATATCGTCCTTTGGCCTTCGAAGTTGATGGTTCCCTTCGCCTTTACGATGCTCATAATCCGCTTCGGAATTAATCTGTTCGGATTTATCCGCTTGGCGATGAGACCGGAAGCGGTTCCAATCGGCGTACCGATCATCGAAACCGTTGCGGAAACGGCGCAACACGAAATCGATGCCGGTCTCGCCGGCGAAGAGGAAAAAGTCGACATCGTCGGAGAGGGCGGTGCCAAGGCGGGAGCGGACTGATGGATGAATTTACAATTGGTATCATCTGGACGAGCATTCTGCTTGTCATGGTCTTTCTCGGTGTTCGTGTCTTTATCGCGGCCGCTTTCGTGGGTCTGTTCGGTACGGTGCATATCATCGGTTGGGATGCGGGCGCCGGCATCGTAGGCACGGTACCTCATTCGAAGTCGGTGAATTACTCGCTGAGCGTCTTGCCGATGTTCATTTTGATTGGTTTCGTTGCCTATCATGCGGGTTTGACCCATGCCTTGTTCCGGGCGGCGCGCAGTTGGTTCGGTTGGGTTCCGGGCGGTCTTGCCGTGGCCTCGGTCTTCGCGACGGCGGGCTTTGCCGCGGTCTCGGGCGCCAGCACGGCGACCGCGGCGGTGTTCAGCCGCGTTGCCATTCCGCATATGTTGGAGCATGGCTACGACCGCAGACTGGCGGCCGGCGTCGTGGCGGCCGGAGGTACGTTGGCCTCACTCATTCCACCGAGCGCAATTCTGGTGATCTATGCGATCATCGTCGAGGAATCGGTCGGGGCGTTGATTGTTGCCGGCTTTCTTCCCGGTATCGTTTCGGCCTTGATTTACGCCGCCTTGATTATTGGCCAATGCATGATCACGCCGGAGAAGGGGCCCGCCATTCCGTCGCCGCCGCTGGAAGAAAAGCTCCGGAGTATACCCGGTACCTTCCCGATTTTCTTCGTCGTCGGGGTCATCTTCTCGGCGATGTATTCGGGTTGGGCGACGCCCACCGAGGCGGGTGCACTGGGCGCCTTCGTGATTTTCCTCGTGGCTCTCTATCACGGCATGAAATGGGATGGTCTGCAGGACGCGCTCCTTGAGACCGCCAAGCTGACGGTGATGATCTTCGCGCTCATCTGGGGCATATTGATCTTTGTCCGCTTCCTCGGCTATTCGGGACTGCCGCAGGAGTTCAGTGAGTGGATCATCAGCCTGCGGGCGTTCTTCCCGGACGTCGTCATCATGATCTTCATCCTGCTGGGCTATACCATTCTCGGCATGTTCATGGACGCGATCGGTATGCTGTTGCTGACGCTGCCCGTCGTCTATCCGGCGGTTATTTCGCTCGGTTACAGCCCGATTTGGTTCGGCATCATCGTCGTCAAGATGTGCGAGGTGTGCCTCATCACCCCACCGGTTGGCTTGAACTGCTACGTGGTGAACGCGGTTCGGCCGGATATCCCGCTCGGTGACGTCTTCAGGGGCATTGCGCCTTTCTTCGGTGCCGATGTCGCCACGGTGGCGCTGTTCTTGGCGTTCCCTGAGATCGTCACCTGGTTGCCGGATTTGATGCGGCAATAACAGCGTCTCCACAACGTTCTCGAATTGCGAAGGCCGCGCCGGTTGATCCCGGCGCGGCCTTTTCATTCGGCGGCAACAATTGCGCCGCGTATGGTCCGTTTACCCCTAATCGAAGAGGGCGTCTATGTCGTCCTGTGAAATCGCCTGACCCGCAAGCTGTGGTCCATCGAGCAGCTTTTCGTCTTCGGTTTTTTCTTCCGTTGGAAGCGATTCGGAAAGCCGTTCGACCGTGTCTCGGCCCATCAATTCGACCATTGAATTGACCCGTTCCTCGACGAATTTCATCGAACGCACGACCTTGGTGATCCGTTGGCCGGTGATATCCTGGAACGTGCAATTTTCCATCGCCAGCATGGAATGCTCGGAAATCTTGTCGCGGAGCGCGCCGTCGCCGCCGGCCTCGCGGAGTTGATCGATGACCGACTCTATCCCTTCGAGATTATCGAGAATGCCATTGGTGGCATCTTCGGTCGCCTGAACGATGGCATCGAGTTGTTCCGACATGCTGTCGAAGTGATCCTTATCGTCCTCGCCCGCATTGATCCGCGCGATCTCCTCACGAAACCGCTCGATATATTGGAAAAGATTAAATATTTCGGATTGCAGTTCCTCGGCTTCGATTTCCTCGGCCATGCGCGGGCGTCCTTCTCAAGCGTCGTCCGTTTCGGACGATCATTCAAATCCTACCAGCTACATTATCTATGGAAGTTGAAGAAGGAGGTCAAATTTTGGAATTTACCGGCGTTGGGAGATTGCCTTTTCCTTTCTCGCGTTAATCTTGCTAACGGGAACCGCCTTCCGCGGACAACCGAAGGAGCGAAACCATGGCCCGACCCAGCGGTCGCATCAGACACGAGAACGAGTTGGCGAAATATGCGCCGCCCGGTCACCAGGGCACGATCAATGTGCGCTTGGTGGAAAAGGATTTCTGCGGGGCCTTCGAGATGGCGTTGGGGGTGGTGCAGCCGGGCGGAGAGGCCGAACCGCACGATCACGAGAACGAGCATCAGATCATCTATATTCTGGAAGGTGCCTGCGACGTTGGTCTTGGCGACGATCCCATGGTCGAATGCGGTCCGGGCGCGGTTATCGAAATTCCGGCGAAACTGCGCCATGCGGTTGTCGCCAAGGGCGATACGCCGCTGAAGGCCTTGATCGTCTACAGCCCGCCCTTGCCGGTACGCGACGACGTGCCGATCAACGATTAGTCATCCGTCCCAAAGCGGAAGAACACGGAAATGAATGAACCAGTGACGTCTTCCGGCGCGCTTGCCGGCGTTAAGGTCATCGATCTGACTCGCGTCTTGAGCGGGCCCTACAGTACGCAGATTCTCTCGGACCATGGAGCCGAAATCATCAAGGTGGAACCGCCCATGGGCGACGAAGTCCGGGATTGGGGCCCGCCTTTTCACGACGGTGTCGCGTCATATTTCATCGGTCTCAATCGGAATAAGAAGTCGATCGGCATTGATCTTCGCCAAGAGGAAGGGCGGGAAATCCTCCTTCGCTTGCTGGAGGATGCGGACATTGTGTTCGAGAACTTCAAGACCGGTCAGATGGAGAAATTCGGCCTCGGATACGAGGAAGTTTTGAAGGCGCGCTTTCCGAAATTGATCTATTGCCGCATCAGTGGCTACGGCGCGGACGGCCCGCTTGGCGGCTTTCCGGGCTATGACGCGGTGGTACAGTCGGCGGCGGGCTGGTTCAGCGTCAACGGCACAAAGGACAGCGGTCCGACCCGTGTCGGCATTCCGATGGTGGATATGGGGACCGGCCTATACGCGACCATCGCGATGATGATGGCGCTCATCGAGCGGGGGCGCTCCGGCAAGGGGCAATTCATCGACATGGCGCTCTACGACTGCGCGGTGTCGCTGCTGCATCCTTATCTTGCGAACTACCTCCTTTCCGACAAGGTGCCCCAGATTACCGGCAATCAGCATCCCAATATCGCCCCGTATGACAAATACCCCACGAAGACCGGCGATATTTATATCGCCTGCGGCAACAACAGGCAGTTCCAGGGATTGTGCGACGTCCTGGGACATTCGGAATTCGCGGAGGACCCGCGCTTCAAGGACAATGGCGATAGGTCGGTCAATCGGGATGCGCTGACGGATATCCTCCGCTCGGCAATGGTGAACGAGGACGGAGAAGAGCTTTGCCGGCGTCTGCTCGCGGCGAACGTGCCGGCGGGGGCCGTGAACGACATCGCCGAGGTCATGGCCCATCCGCACACGGCGCATCGCGATATGGATGCTCGCCTCGATTGGTATCGGGGGGCGGGGACACCGATCAAGTTCTCTCGGACGCCGGGTGAAATGAAATCGCCGCCACCACAATTCGGGGCTCAAACCCGCGAGGTCATGAACGCGCACGGTTACGACGTGTCGGAGATAGAGAACCTGTTGTCATCTGGTGCTCTGCTCGAGGAACGCCAAAAATAACCGGTCACTCGGTTCGGGCCGCCCAGTCCTTCAACGCCGCGCGGACGTTATCGAGTACGCCTGGCCAGTCGCCCGGGCGGCTCTGGCGGAACAGCCGCATGGTCGGATACCAGGGGCTATCGGCGCGGTCCGTCATCCATCGCCAATCGGGCGCGAAGGGCAACAGCACCCACACCGGCTTGCCAAGCGCGCCGGCGAGATGGGCGACACCCGTATCGACACTGATCACCAGATCCACTTCCTTGATCAGCGCGGCCATCCCCCCGAAATCCGTTACCGCGCCGCCGGGGTTGGGGATCGGTGGATCGGCGACATCGTACTGAAGGCCGATGAGTGGCGGTGCGCCGGCGTATTCCAAGCTGTCGATGAGAAGGGAGGGGTCGATCGAGCGCCGATGATCGTTGGGGTTCGACTCGCTTCCCTGCCAACAAAGCCCTACTTTCAGGCCGGCGGGAAGGTCGGCAGGGGGCGCATGCGCGCAATCCAGATAGGGTATTTCAGCGGGGATTGTCTCAAGTGCGGTCTCGAAACGATGGGGAAGACTGAGGACCGGTATCTGAAAATCCACCGTCGGAAGGGTTTCGTCCCGATCCCGCACGATCAAGCCGGCGAGGCCGACGTTTTCCCGAAACAGCGGTGCCAAGGGCGGCGGAACATCGAAATAGACCGCCGCACCGCGCGCCGTCAGATGCGGGAGATATCGGGCGAACTGTATGACGTCGCCATAACCTTGCTCCGCCCAAACGATGATTGAGCGACCCGCGATGTCCTCGCCGTGCCATTCGGGGATTTCGGCGATATCGGGATGCGGCAAGACACCGCGCGAGGGGCGGGATTCATAATCCGACCAGGCCCCGGGCAGATCACCCATCAGAAACCGAGCCATTCCACGGTTCAACTTGGCGGGTGCATAATCGGGTGCGACGCCAAGCGCGCGGTCGAGCGTTCGCCAGGCATCCTCGGGCCGTCCGTCGGTCATTTCCGCGGCACCTAGATTGAGCAATAGTTCGGGACTTTCCGGGGCCAGCGCGAGCGCGTCATGCGCCACGGTCACGGCCTCGGTCGTTCGGTCGGCCTGTTGCAGAGCCGCACAGAGATTGAGCTTCGCATCGAAGCTGTCGGGAGATTGGGCGACCGCCGTTTCCAATTGATCGATGGCACCCGACCGATCTCCCGAGAGCAACAGAAGATTGGCAAGATTGACACGTGCCGGCAACAAATCGGGCGCATACTCGATCGCGCGTTCGAAGGCGCGGATCGCCGCCAGGCCCTGCCCGCGCTGCGCATGTATCAGGCCCATCGCGTAGTGACCCGCCGGATCATTGGGTTCCGCGTCCAGATAGTCCGTAACTATCTTCTCGGCCTCTTCCAGTCGATCCGTCTCAATATATAAATTTGCCAGGTTGATCTGACTGTCGCGATGTCCGGGTTTGAGCGCCAGCGCTTTCCGGTAACTGGCTTCCGCTTTTGGAAAATCGTCGAGGGTTCGCCACGCCAAACCCAAATGACATTGGATGATCGGCTCTTCGGGGGCGCCGATGGCCGCCGTTTGCAATAATTCGGCGGCTTCCTCCGCGTAACCCGTTTGTAGCGCGACAATGCCAAGTCCGTAGGCCGCGTCCGGTTGACCCGGATTCTCTTCCAAGACGGTTCTGTATTGAATTTCAGCGGATTCCAGATTGCCCGCCGCCAAATCGGCGCCGGCTTTCTCAAGCGCTAATTCGAGCTCGCTTTCATCCATCGAACACGCTCCCATCGAAATCCGAACATTCGATGATCGAGTATGAAATTATTTGATGTGCGGCGCGATGAAGAATCGTGAAAATTTATTTCGTCGGCCGTAACAGAAAAGCGGGCACGTGATCGCCAAGGCCAACCGGTGTGTCTTCGGTCTCTTTTCGTTTATTCGACCTGTTACGAGATCCGTTGCCTTTTTCCTTGGCGTGGCTGGTCGCTTCACGCCGTGGCTTGTCTTTCTCATTTACTGAATCCTTTTGGGATCCGTTGTCTCTCTTTTTCGCCTCGGGTCTTCCGCGCGGTTTCTTTTCGTCTTGTTCTTTCTTGGACTGGCGCCCACGTCGCGACCGACCGCGACGTTCGGAATCCGGCTCCAATACCGCCTCTTCGATTTCCGCCAGGGCCAGGCGCGGTATTTCGCCGCCGATCAACCCGGTTATCGCCGCGAGGTAGCGCGTATCCTCCGGCGTCGCCAAGGTGATCGCGCGGCCTTCCAGGCCGGCGCGACCCGTCCGTCCGATACGATGAATGTAGTCTTCGGCATGACTCGGGACATCGAAGTTGAAGACGTGGCTCATAGCCTGAATGTCGAGGCCGCGCGCCGCAACGTCGGAACAAACGAGAAGCTTTATCTCGTCATTCTTGAAGGCGTCCAAGGTGGCCATGCGCTGGTATTGATCCATGTCGCCGTGAAGCGCGCCCGCCTCGAAGCCGTGGCGTTGCAGTGAGCGGTGCAAGACCCCGACATCACGTTTCCGGTTGCAGAAGATCAGCGCGTTCCGGACCTCCTCGTGACGGATCAATTTCCGCAGCGCGTCGCGCTTCTCCTTTTGACCTACCACCACAAGGGATTGGTTGACGGTTTCCGCCGCGCTGGCCGGCGGATCGACCGAGATCTCCTTCGGATTCATGAGAAACTGATCCGCCAAGCAACGAATTTCGGTTGGCATTGTCGCCGAGAACATCAAGGTCTGGCGAATCCTCGGCATCAAGGAGACGATGCGCTCGACGTCGGGGATGAATCCCATATCGAGCATCCGGTCCGCTTCGTCGATGACCAAAAGCTTCACGTCCGAGAGCAAGACTCGACCTCGTTCGAAATGATCGAGCAACCGGCCCGGAGTCGCGATCAAGACATCGACGCCGCGCTCAAGCAATCGTACCTGCTCGTCGAATGAAACGCCGCCGATAAGAAGCGCCTTCGAGAGGTTCTGATATTTGCCGTATATGTCGAACTGGTCGGCGACCTGGGCCGCGAGTTCGCGCGTGGGTTCGAGGATCAACGAGCGCGGCATACGCGCCCGTGCGCGACCTTGCGCTAGGATATCGATCATCGGCAGCGTGAAGGAAGCAGTCTTTCCGGTTCCCGTCTGCGCGCAACCCATGATATCGCGGTTCATTAGGACATAGGGGATCGCTTGGGCCTGGATCGGCGTCGGCGTCTCGTACCCCGCATCGCTCACCGCGCTGAGGAGTTCCTCGCTAAGTCCGAGATCTTTGAAGGTATTTTCGTTCATTTAACGGGCTTTGGAGCCCCTTGCGGTTCTTGACGTTCGTTGCGGGCTTGGACCGGCGTTTGGGCCGCTGGGTCCGCGTTGCGGTCCCATTGTTCCCAGCGTAGTTTCAACGTGACACCGAGTCGGGGCGCATGATTATCAGCCGGGACTCAACGTGTCCAGTCTGAAGGCATTACTCATATGAGACGACATCGCGAAACTCAAGGATGATATGACGGGGAAACTTTCCTTGGTTCTTGTGCCCGGTCTCTTATGCGATGCCGCGGTTTGGAGACATGTGTCGGGCTGGCTTGGCGATATTGTCGATATCAACATCGGCGATACCTTGCGGGATGATACCTTGGCCGCGATGGCGCGGCGTATTTTGGCCGAGGCACCACGAAGATTCGCTTTGGCGGGACTATCCATGGGCGGTTATGTCGCACAAGAATTCATGCGACTGGCGCCGGAGCGGGTCGAAAAGCTGGCGCTGATAGACACTTCCGCCCGGCCGGATACCGAGGCTCAGGCAAAACGGCGGCGCGGATTTTTGGAACTCTCGAAAATCGGCGACTTCAAGGGGGTGACGCCGCGTTTGCTGCCGCTCCTGATCCATCCCGACCGTGTCGACGATGATGCGCTGGCCGACGAAGTGATGTCGATGGCGGGGCGTGTCGGGCGGGATGCCTTCATTCGCCAGCAAGGCGCCATCCTTGATCGGGCCGATGGCTTAAAAGATCTCGTGCGCTACGATCTTCCCGTCATGGTCGCCTGCGGTCGTCAGGACACGTTGACGCCGCTTGATCTGCATGAGGAATTGGCCGCCGCGATATCGGGGGCGCGACTTTGCGTGATCGAGGAATGCGGCCATCTCCCGCCGATCGAACGTCCCCACGCGATGACCGCGTTGATGCGGGACTGGCTTCTCCGGAATTGACGTACTAAATATCTGGCCATGCCAAACAGCTATAGCGCGCTCGACGATATTCTGTCGATCGGGGGGCTGGATCGAGCCGCCCGCGATCACGTTCAAATCTCCGGCACCGACCCTGTCTTGCCGACCAATTTTTTCCTGGGCACGGCGGGAGCCGCGGTCATTGCCGCAACCGGAATCGCCGCCGCGAATATCTGGGAATTGCGGACCGGCCGCCGCCAGGATGTCTCAATCGATGTTCGTCACGCCGCGAACGCCATGCGGAGCGACCGTTATCTCCTGCGAGATGGCGAGAAGCTGCCATCGTGGGATCCGGTCTCGGGCATCTATCAAGGACGGGACGAGCGGTGGATTCAATTGCATTGCAATTTCCCGCATCATCGACAACGGACGCTCGATGTTCTCGGCGCGGAAAACGACCCTGACGCGGTCGCTGCGGCGGTGGCGGAGTGGAATATTCCCGAATTGGAAGAGCGCTGCACCGAGGCGGGTACGGTTGTCGGCATGGTCCGGACTCCGGAGGATTGGGCGGCTCATCCGCAATCGGCGGCGGTCGATCGCCTACCGCTCTATGAAGTCGTCAAGATCGGCGATAGCGAGCCGGAGCCCTTCGACGAGGCCGCGCGCCCGCTGGAAGGGGTGCGGGTAATGGACCTGACGCGGGTCATCGCGGGGCCGATGTGCGGACGTACGCTCGCTGAACACGGTGCCGACGTGATGCGCATAAGCGGTCCCGGCTTGCCGTTTTCAGAGGCTCTGGTGATGGATACCGGCTTTGGCAAGAAGGCCGCCGAGGTCGACCTCCGCGACGAGCCCGGGAAGGCGTTGCTGAGCGACCTGGTCCGTCAATCGGATGTTTTTTCGCAGGGCTATCGGCCCGGCACGATCGCGGGACGTGGATTTGCACCCGAAGCATTGGTGGAACTTCGGCCGGGTATCGTCTGTGTCTCGCTCTGCGCGTATGGTCACGAGGGTCCCTGGGCGATGAAGCGCGGCTTCGACAGCTTGGTCCAAAGCTGCAGCGGGATCGTGCACGAGCAAAGTGCCGGCACCGATGGGACGCCGCGGCACTTGCCGGCTCAGGCGCTCGATTACATCACGGGATATCTGGGTGCTTTCGGCGCGATGGAGGCCTTGCGCCGCCGCGCGATCGAAGGCGGCAGCTATCACGTTCGCGTCTCGCTGGTTCAAACGGCGCATTGGATCAAGCGAATTGGCCGGTTCGTTCATTCCGAGGATGCGCGCGGTCTACCGGACCCGGTGATCGACGACGTCATGGATTTGACGATGGAGACCGAATCGTCCTTCGGGATGCTGCGGCACTTGAAACCGGCGGTCATGTTATCCGAAACGCCGCCTTATTGGGCGAGCCCGCCGGTCCCGCTCGCGAGTCACGAGCCGGCCTGGGCCGCCTAGACCTGGTCTTTTCTATCTAATCGCGCCGCCGGGGCGCAGTTTGGTGAGGATTTCGGTCGCCAGCTTCAGCGCTTGCCCTCGCGGGGTGCCCGGTTTCATTCTCGGGTTGTAGAGCAGGCGAAGCATCAAGCGGTCCTGCGGGGTCAATCCCTTGTCCAGTTGATCGTATCGGTTGGTATCCACGAAAATTGATTGCTTGACCCGGTCGTCGTCATTGGTGAGGCCGAGGATCTGGGTCAACTCCGTGTATCTCCCGCGATCCTTGAAGATCGACTGGGTGATCTTATTGCTGTCATTCGGCAGGCCGAGGATCTGGGTCATCTCCTCGACGATGCATCCCCGCATATCGAAGCCGGAAAGATGTGACGGTATGAAGATCATCGCGCGGATAATTTCGCTCTTCTTCTTGCGGATCGTGGCCATGCAGTGCGCTTGGCCATTGTAGAGATGATCGATGATGAATTTCGCTTCCGGCAGTTGCCGTCCGCGAATGATCTCGGCGATTCCGTTGATCGTGTGATAGATCAATGAGACGTTCGTAAGTTTCCTTGGGTCGGCGCCTTCGGGGACGCGTTTCTCGCGCACCATCCGCGCCGAGTAACCGAGACTCATCGGATGGCCGGTGACCGAGATCAACTCGTCCAGAAACTTGATCACCATGTCGTCGAAATATGCCGGTGCCTGACCGACGATACCGATCCGGATCGGCCGGTGCCATTTGCGGATCGTCTTGTATTTCTTCTTAGTGTATTCGTTTCCGAAGGCGACGATTCCGAAATTGCGAATGATGTCGCGATTCGAAAGCGACTGCTCCGCGAACGCGCCCGTCGCACCGATCAATAGGATCGCAGCCGCACAAATGACGCTTCGAAAATTCATAATCTGAAACCTAGATGGCCTCCGCCCGGAAGGGAAGCATCCAATCGCGGCCGAAACGGAAAATAACTGATACTTAGATCAGACATCGAGCGTGGCGACGAATTCGGCGTTCTTTTGAATATATTCGAATCGCCGCTCCGCCTTGCGGCCCATCAGCGCTTCCACGAGGCGCGCCGTTTCCTTTGCGGCGGCGGGCCCGTCGGGGGCCGATTTGTCCGGTATTCGAACCCGCAGTAGGGTCCGCGTATCGACGCTCATCGTGGTTTCCCGCAGTTGCGCGGGCGGCATCTCGCCCAAACCCTTGAAGCGACTGACCTCGATCTTGCTCTTGCCGGAGAAAACCGTTGTCAGAAGTTCCTCGCGATGGGCGTCGTCGCGGGCATAGGCAACCGTACCGCCATGGCTCAGTCGATAGAGCGGCGGCAGGGCGAGGTAGAGATGGCCGCCCTCGATCAGGCCGGGCATCTCGCGAAAAAAGAAGGTCATCAACAGGGATGCGATATGGGCGCCGTCGACGTCCGCGTCGGTCATGATGACGATGCGTTCGTAGCGAAGGGCGTTCTCGTCATAGTCCGAGCGAGTGCCACAGCCGAGCGCCTGCATCAGATCCGAAAGTTCCTGGTTCTGCGCCAGCTTGTCGGCGGAGGCGCTCGCGACGTTTAGGATCTTGCCCCGCAAGGGGAGGATCGCCTGGTTGGCCCGGTTGCGGGCCTGCTTTGCCGAGCCGCCGGCCGAATCGCCTTCGACGATGAAAAGTTCCGTTCCCGCGGCAGCGCTGTTGCTGCAATCGGTCAGCTTGCCGGGAAGACGCAACTTTCGGGTCGGCGATTTCCGCAACAGGTCGCGGGAGGCGCGCCGGCGCATGCGTTCGTCCAAACGTTCGACGACTCGCTCCAGCAGGTCGTTCGCGTCCGCAGGGTTGCCGGTTAGCCAGTGCTCGAAATGGTCCTTCACCGATGATTCGACCAGTTTCGCGGCTTCCGGCGAACTCAGTTTTTCCTTCGTCTGGCCTTGAAACTGCGGATCGTGGATGAAGACCGACAGCATGACGCAGGCGCCGCTCAGGACATCGTCCGCCGTGATCTGTGATGCCTTCTTGTTGCCGGTCAGTTCCGCATAGGCCTTGAGCCCGCGGGTCGCGGCCGTGCGCAAGGCGGATTCGTGACTGCCGCCTTGGGGTGTCGGCACCGTATTGCAATAGGAATTGACAAATCCGTCCTCGTCGTCGGGCCAGCTGATCGCCCATTCGACCTTTCGGATGCCGTCATCGGCCGTAACACGCCCGGTGAAGGGGGTTGGCGTCAGCGTGGTCCGAGCACCCAGGGTCTCGGCGAGGAAATCGGCGAGGCCGCCGGGGAAGTGAAGCGTCGCCGCTTCCGGGACGGCATCGTCATTGGCGACCAGTCTCGGGTCGCAGGACCAACGGATTTCAACGCCTCGGTAGAGATACGCCTTCGATCGGGCGAGACGAAAAAGACGGTCCGCCTTGAATTTGACGGCCTCGCCGAAGACGTCCGGATCGGGATGGAATCGGATCAGCGTGCCGCGGCGGTTCTGCACCGGTTCGCCTTTCGAGAGTTTTCCCTTCGGTTGGCCTTTCGCGTAATTCTGCCGGTAGAGAATGCGATCGCGGGCGACCTCGACGGTCAGCGCGTCCGACAACGCGTTCACCACGGACAGACCGACACCGTGCAGGCCACCGGACGTCACATACACCTTGTCGGAAAATTTGCCACCAGAATGGAGCGTGGTGAGGATGACCTCCAGGGCCGATTTGTTCTTGAACTTGGGATGCGGGTCGATCGGGATTCCCCGGCCGTTGTCGCGGATCGTGACCGTATTGCTGGTATCGAGCTCGATCTCGATCCGGCTGGCATGGCCGGCCACCGCCTCGTCCATCGCGTTATCGAGGACTTCGGCAGCCAGATGATGGAGCGCGCGCTCGTCCGTTCCGCCGATATACATGCCGGGCCGGCGACGAACCGGCTCCAACCCCTCGAGAACCTCGATGTCCTTCGCGGAATACCCGCCGCCGCGCTTTTCGGCGCTTTGAAACAGATCAGACATGGCTGGATTATAAAAACTCCGATCCGGCATAAGCAAGCATGATGCGGTGGTTTAGGGGATGATACCCCACAAAATGTTGTGTTTTCCGCCTTTTCGAGAATCTAAGGGCCATCGCATTCGCCGCAGAGAATAATTTTGCCAATTGGCCTTGCCGGTTCGATAATACACGAAATCCCCTGGCCCGATTTGTACCGAGGAACGACCAGATGTTCGATGTGGGAGATGCGCGACAAAAAGGCGGTTTCGGCCGAAGTGGCGAGGGGAAGGCGGGCGGGGCGTCGATCCGCAAGAGCAAGGGAGAGGTTATCTTCCGCGCCGGCGACAAGGGCCATTTCATGTTTCAAGTTCTGCGCGGGGCCATCGCGATTGAAATCGACGGCGTCATGATCGAGACCATCACCGCGGGCGGAATCGTCGGCGAAATGGCTTTGATCGACGAAGGCGGACGACGCAGCGCCACCGTCGTCGCCATGGAAGATTCCGAATTGCAGCCGATCAATCAGAATCGGTTCCGCGGTCTGGTGCGGGAGAATCCGGACTTCGCCCTGGATGTGATGAAGGTCTTCGCGCGGCGTCTCAAGGAAATGAACGAGCGATTGCGCGCCGACTGAATTCCGGAGATTAGAGCATCTCGCCGAGGTTGCGATCAGACACCGCGACTGTGCTCCCGCCAGCAAATCCTTTTTGCTAATTCGTCTTGTCCGATCGATAATGTGAAGGGCTGGTCGGAACCGTGGTTTTTGGAAGTAGCGATATGGTCGACGTCGGGAATGAACGCTCAATGAGGCAATCGGCTCGGCTTGGAGACGGCCTCAATATGGCCCCGATTCGCAAGAATAAAGGCGAGGAGATATTCCACGCCGACGACAAGGGCCATTTCATGTTCGTGGTTCTGAAAGGTACCTTGGCGATCGAGATCGAGGGCGTTCATTTCGAGACGGTCCGCCCTGGCGGCATCGTCGGCGAGATGGCGTTGATCGATGACGGAGGACGCCGCAGCGCCACGGTCGTCGCGACGGAGGATAGCGAGTTGCAGGTGATCAATCGGAATCGATTTCACCACCTCGTGCAGCAAAATCCGGAATTTGCCCTGGATGTGATGAAGGTGTTGGCGCGGCGTCTCAAAAAAATGAACACCCGCGCGCAAGACGATTGATTACCGAAGGTCGACACCTTTCCGTCGGCATCGAGTTCAGGCCGCCTTAGCCTCCACCACCGTGCTCACGAAGCGTTCGTCGGTGACGTAGGTCGGGAAATCTTCCCAATAACCCTCTTGTTCGCCCACCTGACCGCGTACGAAGCGGCCGGTCGAGTCGATTTCGACCACAATATGGCGCATATGGAACGTCTCGCCCTTGCGTCGGCATAGATACCAAATGCCAAGGCCTTCGAAATCGAAGCCGACTTCGATCTTGGGCGCGGACCCGTCCTCGCCACGTTCGGCGAAAATGAAGTCGCATGGACCTTCGTGAAGGGTGGCGTCCCGGTAGAGCACGAAAACCGCGACGTCCGACTCCACCACGAGACGGGAAACTTCCGCCGCGATCAGATCTTCCATCATGTCCTTGGCGCCAAACGCATTTTCGAACACTTGACGACTTCCCCACGTTTATTGATTAGAAATACATTAGAACAAATAAACATTCGATTCAAGACAGTAAAAATCTTCGTTTTTTTTAATTCTGTATTCGTTTTATTTCTCAGTTTTGGTTCCACCCGTGGAAATAGTCATGGCGGATGATAGGAATAGTTAATGCGAGCATTTCGATGGTCGGATGACGGTATCATGAGATGTATGAAAAAAGTGAAAACAAAACTATGAGCTTTAACGGATTGTTTAGGGTTTACCCCTATAAAATTATTTAAAACTCGCACGAGCTTTGGTGGAGGAGGGGCCCGTTCCGGATATCCCCGGTCGGGAATTCTTAATCAAAATTCGGATCGACGCGAGGGAAGCTTTTCAATGAGGCCTCTAGATCCCCACTTTGTTTGGAGAGAATCATGTCGGAAACAAGTGAATATCTCGGCACCTCGGGCGGAAGTACTGGGTCCAATGGACTGACATCGAGGTTCGCGAACATGAAAATCCGCGGTCGTCTGATCGCCGGCTTTTCCGTTGTCTGCGCAATTATCGTGATCATTGTCGGTGTCACGGTTTTCAACGTCGGCAAGGTGGAGCAAAAGATCGCGCGGATTAACGACCTGCGTGTCCCGACCGCCATGGCGAGCGGCAGTATGGTCCGCGATATTTATGCCTCGCTCGCAAGTTTGCGCGGCTGGATGTTGACGGGCAACGTCAAGTTCAAGAACGAGCGTGCCGCCGTTTGGGCCTCTATCGAGAAGGTCCGCGGCGATATGGATAAATTGTCGCAAACCTGGACCAATCCCAAGAACGTGGCGCGCTGGGGCGAATTCAAGAGCATTCTGGATGAGTTCAAGGCCGCCCAGAAAGAAGTCGAAGGGATCGCGCACAGCGCCAACGAGCAGCCGGCGACAAAGATTCTTTTCGTCGACGCCGCACCAAAGGCGAGCGTGTTGCTGTCGAGAATCACCGCCATGATCGACGAGGAAATGACCAAGTCGCCGACTCCCGAACGACGCCAGTTGTTGGGCGCCATGGCGGATGTCAGGGGCACGACGGGTATCGGTCTCGCCAATATCCGGGCCTATCTCCTATCCGGGAACAAGAAGTTCGCCGATGGCTTTCGCAAGGCTTGGGCGAAGAACACGCGCCGCTTCAAGGATCTCGGCGGCATGAAACATCTTATGACTTCGACGCAGGCGACCGCCTTTGCTCAATTTTCGAAGAGCCGCCAGGAATTCGCGCCGCTGCCGCCTAGGATGTTCGAGATTCGGGGTTCGAAGAAATGGAACATGGCCAACTACACCCTGGTGAAGGAGGCCGCGCCAAGGGCCGGCAAACTGCTTAATATTCTTCTTGGCAAGATGCAAGCGAATGGCAGCCGCGCCGGTGGTATGGTCGACAACCAGCGCAGACTTCTTACGAACGATGCCAATTCGGCGCTTGTCGATACCGGAAACTTGAACGTGATCGTCTGGATCATGCTGGTGATCGGTCTCGTAGGTGCCGTTGTGATGGTTTTCTTGTCCGCGCGCTCGATCGTCAATCCGATCGCGGCGATGACGACCGCGATGGGGCGGCTTTCCGACGGAGACAAGACCATTGAAATTCCGGGGATCGAGCGTGTCGACGAAGTCGGCGAAATGGCCCACGCGGTGGAGATCTTCAAGGAAAACATGATCAAGGCCGACCAACTCGCGGCGGCGCAGGAAAAGGAGCGGGCCGAGCGCGAGAAACGAGGGCAGCACATCGAGAAATTGACCAAATCCTTCGACGAGAGTGTTGCCAGCGTGGTTCAGACGGTCGTCGGTTCGGCCGAGGAGTTGAGTTCGACCGCGAATTCCATGACGACGATCGTGGAGAACACGAGCGATCGCGCCAACGCCGTTGCCGCCGCTTCCGAACAGGCCAGTGCCAATGTTCAAACCGTGGCCGCAGCCTCCGAGGAGTTGTCGGCCTCGATTCAAGAGATCTCGGGTCAAGTCGTCACTTCGGCGGATATGGCGAAGAGCGCGGTCAACGCGGCGGAGAATGCGACCAGCCAAGTCCAAGGTCTGGTTGAGGCTTCGCAACGCATCGGTGAGGTGGTTGTCCTGATCCAGGATATCGCGGAACAGACCAACTTGCTGGCGTTAAATGCGACGATCGAAGCCGCCCGTGCCGGCGATGCCGGCAAGGGTTTTGCCGTGGTGGCGTCGGAGGTGAAGAACCTCGCGACTCAAACGGGCAGGGCAACCGACGAGATCACGGGGCAGATTTCCAGCATCCAGGACGCCACCGGCGAAGCGGTGCAGGCGATCGAGGGAATCACTCAGACGATTGGTCAGATCGACGACGTTGCCAGCACGATCGCCGCGGCGGTGGAACAGCAAGGTGCGGCCACCGGCGAGATCAGCCGTAACGCGCAGGAAGCCGCCACCGGCACTCATGAGGTCAACAGCAACATTTCGGAAGTGACCGTTGCGACCTCCGAGGCCGGTAAGTCCGCCAGCGAAGTGCAATCCGCGGCACAGGAGCTAACGCGTCAGTTCGATACGCTCCGTGGTGAGGTGGATGGCTTCCTGGGAGACGTTCGCGCCGCATAGCGCGAATTTCCGGTACGCTTACCCTATTGGAGCGGCGCTGGTATGCGTCGCTCCATTTTTTCTTTCGTGGCGGGATGGAGCGGGTTTGGATTCCGCTACGCCAATTGATTTGGTTTGATAATTTCGGGGCGGTTAGTTTCATCCACCGCAGTTGGGCGTTCGCCTGCGGGCCCGCGCATGGTATGAAAATTGCTGTCTTTCGTAAGGAATTGGGGAGCGGGCGCGGTTGACGTCGAAAGGGAACACAGCGATGCGGGCATTGTCGCGATTTGGCGGGCGGTTCGGATTTTGGACGATAACGACATTTCTTCTCGTGCTCGTCGGCCCGGCGCAATCCGCTATGGAGATCGGCGTCGCGGATGTCGTTGTCGGTGACGTTTTCGGACGAAGTCTTTCGAAACGCATGCTGGCGGGTCAAAAACTGATCTACAACCAGCGCGTTCGCACCGGGCGCGAGAGCGCCACGACCCTCGAATTCAACGACAAGACGCGCATGTCCATGGGCGAGCGCGCCGAGATGCTGCTCGACGATTTGGTCTTCGATCCAAAATCGTCGGAGATCAGCGGTCTGGTTCAATTGACCCGGGGCGTGCTGCGCTTTGCGTCCGCGAAATCGGCAAAGGTCAATTTGGTGGTCCGTACGCCGGCGGCGACGATTGGCATTCGCGGTACCGTTTTCGACCTCTACGCCACCGCGCGCCGGACGGAGGTGACCGTTCTGGAGGGACAGGTCCAGGTCAGTTCCCAATACGGAGCCCAGAACGTCGGGGCCGGACGAACATATTCCGTCAACTCGGCCTCGGGCGCGAAATATACGCCGAAACAATCCTCCGAGATGCAACAGGCGGTCACGAAGATGGTCTCCATGGTGGGCGAGGACAAGACCGGGGCTCGGCGTGCAAAGTCGACGACGCCGAAGCAGAAATAGCAGAAATCTCAACCCAAGAAGACCCAGCAAACACAGAAAAAGGCACAGCAGACCACTCCTCAAAAGAAGGCCCAGCAGCTGGCCTCGACGTCCTCCAAGCGGATGACGAAGGCCTTGAAGCAAGCCATTCGCGGAAAACAACTCGAGAACCTCGTCTATCTGGATATCGAATACGGACGGGTCGTGATCGAGATGAAACCGTCCCTGGCGCCTGCGCACGTGAAACGGATCAAGGAACTGGTGCGGCAAGAATTCTACGACGGCATCATCTTCCATCGTGTGACGCGCGGCTTCGTCGCCGAGGCCGGTGATCCGACGGGCAAGGGCGACGGCGGATCCGGCCAGACGATCGCGGCGGAATTCTCGAAGGAAGCCTTCAACCGCGGTGTCGTCGGGATGAAGCACAAGCAAGGCCAAATCGACAGCGCCGACAGCCAATTCTTTATTCTGAGCGGCCCGGCCCCGCATCTCGCGGGCAAGTACACGATCTGGGGCCGCGTCATCTACGGCATGAATTTCGTCGATCAGCTGAAACAGGGCGCTCCGGCGAAGAATCCCGACAAGATCCTGAAGATGCAGATCGCGGCCGACGTCAAGGGATTGTGATCGAACGACGTCTTCTGGCGACGATAGGATTGATCGATCCGTTGATTGGAGGAGTCTCATCCATGCGTTTAGCGACAATCCTATTTATGTTCCTGCTTGTCATGGGCCCCGCCCTGGCGGGTGAGGCCGATGTCGTCGGCGTCAAGGCCTCGCGGGACGGCGAGGGGCGATATAGCTTTCGCGTCACCGTTCGCCACGGCGATACCGGCTGGAAGCATTACGCAAACAAATGGGACGTCGTCGGCTCCAGCGGCAAGGTGTTCGGAACCCGCGTTCTCTATCATCCGCACGAGACGGAACAACCATTTACCCGCTCGCTTTCGGGTGTCGTTATTCCCGACGATGTCCGTCGCGTGATGCTGCGGGCGCACGACAGCGTCCATGAATATGGCGGCAAGACCTTCGAGGTGACGCTGCCCCGCTAATCCCCATAAGAAAATGGCCGGGAAGATTTCCCGGCCATTTGCCCATTTCGTGTCGGTCCGGTCAGACCGAATAATACATATCGAATTCGACCGGATGCGGCGCCATTTCGAAGCGCTCGATCTCCTCCTGGCGGAGTTCGAGATAGCCGTCGATCAGGTCGTCGGAGAAGACGTCGCCCCGCTTCAGGAAATCCCGATCGGCGTCGAGGGACTGGGTGGCCTCGCGAAGCGAGCCGGAGACCGTGGGCACGCCCTCGAGTTCTTCGGGTGGCAGGTCATAGAGATCCTTGTCCATCGGCTCGCCCGGATCGATCTTGTTTTCGATCCCGTCAAGGCCGGCCATCAGCATCGCCGAGAAGGTGAGGTAGGGATTGGCGGACGGATCGGGGAAGCGCACCTCGACGCGCTTGCCGTTAGGGCTGGTCGCGAAGGGAATGCGGCAGGCGGCCGAGCGGTTGCGGGCCGAATAGGCCAGCAGCACCGGTGCCTCGAAGCCCGGCACCAGACGCTTGTAACTGTTGGTCGTCGGGTTCGAGAAGGCATTGATCGCGCGGGCATGCTTGATGATGCCGCCGATGTAATGCAGCGCCGCCTCCGAGAGGTCGGAGTAGTTGGTGCCGGCGAAGGCACTCTTGCCGTCCTTCCAGATCGACTGATGGACATGCATGCCGGACCCGTTGTCGTCGACCACAGGCTTCGGCATGAAAGTCGCCGTCTTGCCATAGTCGTGGGCCACCATGTGGACGACGTACTTATAAATCTGCATCGCATCGGCGCAATTCACGAGGGTATCGAATTTGAGCCCGAGCTCGTGCTGAGAGGGCGCCACCTCGTGGTGGTGTTTTTCCATCTCGAGGCCCATCTCGGTCATCGTCGTGACCATCTCGGCTCGAAGGTCGGTACCGGAATCGACCGGCGGGACCGGGAAATATCCGCCCTTCGTCGCCGGACGGTGACCGACATTGCCTTCGTCGAAGATCTGGCCGGTGTTATACGGGCCTTCCTCGGCATCGATATGATAGAAGGTGTGGTTCATGGAGTTGTTGAAGCGGACATCGTCGAAGACGAAGAACTCCGCCTCGGGACCGAAATAGGCGCTGTCGCCGATGCCGGTCGATTTCAGATAGGCCTCGGTGCGCTTCGCGGTCGAGCGGGGATCGCGCTCGTAGGGCTGGCCCGTCGAGGGTTCCAGCACGTCGCAAAACATGATCAGCAGGGGTTGCGCGGCAAAGGGGTCCATCACCGCCGTCTCCAGATCCGGCATCAGGTTCATGTCCGATTCGTGGATCGATTTCCAGCCCGCGATCGACGAGCCGTCGAACATGATTCCCTCGGCGAGGCTATCCTCGTCGATAGTGCTGACATGCTGGGCGGTGTGCTGCCATTTGCCCCGGGGATCGGTGAATCGGAAATCGACGTATTTCACGTCCCGATCCTTGATGAGTTTAAGAACGTTTTCGGCTGCGTCGGACATGAATCCTATTCCTCTTTTGTCTTCGTTGGTTGTTGTCGGTTCGGCGGGAGCGGGGCATCGACCTCTGGCGTCACACCCGATGTTACATTTTTGGGGTCAAACGGCTTCGCCGCCGCGCTCTCCGGTTCTGATACGAATCGCCTCCTCAATGGGCGAGATGAAAATCTTTCCGTCGCCGATGCGGCCCGTGCGCGCCGCCTGTTCGATGGCCTCGATCGCGCGATCGACGAGCGCGTCCTCCAGCACGACCTCGAGCTTCACCTTGGGCAGAAAGTCGACGACATATTCGGCGCCGCGATAGAGTTCCGTGTGGCCCTTCTGACGGCCGAAGCCCTTGGCCTCGGTTACCGTGATTCCCTGAATGCCCACCTCTTGCAGCGCTTCCTTAACTTCATCGAGCTTGAATGGTTTGATGATGGCTTCGATTTTCTTCATCGGTTTTTCTTCAGCGCCCCTTTGCATTGCGACGACTTGATGACGACCGCGCCACCATGGTGCGATCGATTGCTCCCTATACGCATGGCGCGTGCCAAGCGGGAAGGGTGATTTATATGAGATAAATCAGATGGTTAGAATACGCCTTTCGGACCCTCTATATGCCGCCGCCCAAACAATGTGCAAGTGACGAATAATTCACCATGCGCATTCGGCCGGGCGATTTCACCATGCCTTCAGTCAGCTCGCAACAGTGCCTTTACTCTTTCCATCGCGCGTTCGATGTTTTCAACACTGTTGGCGTAGGAAAAGCGGATATAGCCCTCGCCCAGAATGCCGAAGCTGGTCCCGGCCACCGTCGCCACCCCGGCCTCGACCAGCAGCTTGTCCTGCAGCTCGCGGGCGCTCATGCCGGTGCCGGCGATATTCGGGAAGACGTAAAACGCGCCGCCCGGATCGCGGCAGGTGATGCCCGGCATCTGATTGAGCGCGGGGACGATGACCTTGCGGCGTTCGTCGAAGGCGGCGACCATGTCGCGTGCGCCGTCCTGCGGCCCCTCGAGTGCGGCAATCCCGGCGAACTGGGTCGCTGCGTTGACGCAGGAGTGGCAGTTGATCGCAAGCCGTGTTGCGGTTTCGGCGAGACCGGCCGGCCAGACCGCGAAACCAAGCCGCCAGCCGGTCATCGCATAGGTCTTCGACCAGCCGTCGAGCATGATCGTCCGGTCCCGCATCTCTTCATACTGAAGCAATGAGACGTGGGCGCGCCCTTCATAGAGCATCTGGCTGTAAATCTCGTCGGAAAGGACGACGATCTCGGGATGGGCGGCCAGGCCCTCGACTAGCCGGTCCATTTCTTGCCGAGGCGTGGCGCCCCCGGTCGGATTGGCCGGGCTGTTGATGATGATCAGCCGGGTCTTGTCGGTGATGTCGGCCAGCACCTGCTCGGCGCTGAAGGCGAAATCGTTTTCCTCTAGAAGCGTAATCGGCACCGGCTTGGCGCCGGAATACTCGATCACCGAGCGGTAGATCGGAAAGCCGGGATCGGGATACATGATCTCGGCCCCCGCCTCGCCGAACATCAGGATGGCGAAGAACATCGTGACCTTGCCGCCCGGCACCACGACGACGTCATTTGGATCGACCTCGACGCGATGGCGCTTATTCAGGTCGGCGGCGACGGCTTCGCGGAGCGGCAGAATGCCGTTCGCCGGCGTATAGCCGTGATGCCCGTCGCGAAGCGCCTTGACCGCCGCCTCGACGATATGGTCCGGCGTTTGGAAATCCGGCTGGCCGATGCCGAGATTGATGATGTCCTTGCCCTGGCGCTCGAGCTCGCCGGCGCGGGCTAGCACCTCGAAGGCGGTCTCCGTTCCCAGCCGGATCAGGTTTTCGGCAAGTTGCATGACGATGGCGCTCCCCCGAGGACTCGATTGCGGGCTTTATGCCCGAGGGCGCGCTCGGGGAAAAGAGCCGATCTCGCGCGCGCCGCCTATTCCTGGACGGTGACGATGAAGGGCCGCTCCGCATTGGCCTCGGGATCGAACTCGGACCGATCCGTGTGATTGATGTGCCGGCCATAGGTGTGCAGCGACATCGAAATTTCCCGGCCGGTGTTCCAGACGCTGTGTATGTCTTCGGAGAGAAGGCAGGACGATTTGCCTTTGGCCAACATCGCATTGGTGCCGCGCTCCAGTTCGGCATGGCCTTTGCGCGCGCCGTCGTCGCGGCGGTGCCAGATCACTTCCTCCTCGTCGCCTTCGACCCCGACGACGACGGCCCAGGTCTTGTGATTGTGGGGAAGGGTGCCCCGGTCCGGCATCCACGCCAGCAGAAAAACCGCGTTCGAATGATCCGGCTCCTCGTGCAGAAGGTGCACGCCGAAGCCTTGATCGGGATTGCAGGTTTTGTGGGTCTTGGTCACCCAGTCGGCCTTGGCCATCAGCTTTCGCGCCAAGGGCTCGACGCGCCGGACGATGGCTTTCTCGTCGGTTTCGGATCGGGTGATTTGACGCAAATCCTCGACATAGTCGTCGAGCGAATAGGCAAGCGCGGACATTCGGCTGTCTCCGTTATCTTTTATTTCGCCCGGTTTTCCGGGTCGCAGGCCGGCGGATAATATCATGATTCGCACACATGAAAGAGCGAACCGAGCGCGGCTCATCCGGCCCGCCATCTTGACGCCGTCCCCGCCCCGGATTAAAGAGGCGCCCACGCTTCGGTGGTGGCAGTAGCTCAGTCGGTTAGAGCGCTAGATTGTGGATCTAGAGGTCGGGGGTTCAATTCCCCTCTGCCACCCCAATAATCTCAACGGGTTAGAACTTAATCGCCTAGCCCGTTTCCCGTTTTAAGGCCGATTGGGTTCCGTTTTGGGTTCCGGCCGAGAACGGAGAAAATCCGCCACAACGCCGGCCTCCCGAGTCGCCAAGTTTCGCGACCGGCCTACATCATTCAGAGGTATTGGGCGCAAGGAGGCCTCCTGAGCCCAGCAGTGAAACGCCCGATTCTCTCCCCGAGATCGGGCGTCTTTTTACTCCAGTCTGGAAGTGGGGTCTAAACCTCCCGCCATTCGCTAGCGACCTCCGCGAGCTGCGTTGCGATGATGCCTGTCACGTCGTCTGCGCCGTAGGCGCTGGTTCTTTCGATTGATTGTTCGATCGCATGCATCGTCCGCTCTCCGGTCTGGGCGGAGGAAAGGATGAGCTGGGTCGGTGGTGGGGGTCAAGCGTGATGCAAGTGTCCTTTCGTGAAGACCATAAATACTTGGTCGTTTAGACCTCTAGAATTACTGAAACGCCTTCATATACTCCATGACTACCAGAAAGATTCCAAACACGATTGCAATTTTTGCAAGTATTGACCATATTTTTCTTCCTTCATAATTATTTGCGCTACGCCAGATCGCAACAAAAATGAAGACCTTATATACCGGAGTGAAAACAAAGCCATAAACAGCAAGGACAGCAAATGCCGTCAGGCTTTTCGGTTCGTAGTCGTTCGCCTGCATGATAAATTCGGGAATACCGAAAATGATTAACTGAACTAGTACTCCATAAATCCAGTACGCTTTTACGAGAGCGATCTCACCCCGCCACAAAGCTTTGAGAAGAGCCATTTCCAGAGCGCCTATCGTCAATCAATTTAATGAGGTCGTTAACTTGGCTGGGGTGCATAAAAAGAACAGAGAGCGCTGACCCCATCCCAACCACAACGACTAAGCCCGTCCAAGTCATCATGGAGATCCGTGCTTTCTGAACTATCGTCCCGACAATTCCGGCGATCACCCCGGTCGGAATAAACAAAAGCCCCCCCAGAGCTATCAAATCGAGAAAGCCGATTCCGCCACTCACCAAGCCCTTACTCGCTGAAACGATCAGGAATAACATCGCCCATACGAGACACCCAAAAGCTAAAGCAGTTGCCCATAAGTAAATGTTTCTTCGCTTCAATTTCCCCCCCCTATGCTCCGAAAACATGCGCGGTGATAGCAATGCCTCATTCGCTATTTCGGAAAGTCGGTCCCTACACACCGAGACGACGGCAATGACATTGCGACACTACCGAGCGCATGAATTCCTTCCTTCGTCTCGCGGCAGGATAGCACTTCATGGATCGTGTGTGAATATGGAGCGAGTGGGGTTAGGTCTTATCGGAACGGTTCAATCTTGTCATCTGACGCGTTGAGAACACCGCGTCATAAGTGCGCCGCTTTCTGCCAGAATTTCGTCGCGTATTGCTTCTGTACTACCTGAAACGCGTCAAAGCCGAAATCAACGCTGATCAAACCCGAACCGAGCTTCTGTACCAACGGGACAGTTCGATCAAGCAAGTCTTCCGCATAGCCGTATTTCGCCCTTATCGTTCTTTTGTCCTCTACGGCTCTATGTGCGAGTAACTGTTGCCGAAACTCTTTCAGAGCTCACCCTGTCCGCGTAGGTACTGCATCTGACGATGAGTCCGGCATCTCTGAAGAGCTTGCAATACTTCTGACCGAGCGAATCGGTCCTGGTCTGGACCCAGATGCGATATCCCCGCAGTTTCTCGATGCCTCTCGAGCGAACCGGCGTTCGGGGGCGCGCCACGGCGACACTCCTACGTCTCAGTTCCTGCATTCGCCGTTTGGCGAGACGGGCGAAGGTGCCGTTCGGAAAGGCCATCAGGTAGTCCTGGTAATCCGCCGAATTTTTGCTTCCCTTGATCGACTGCCAAAACAAGGATTCCTGGTTGGTGGCGGCGGGCGCCTCGGTCCGTGTGGGAGGCGATGGCGCGGGCTTCGCGGCGGCCGCCTTTGGTTGCTTCAATTCGTTTACCCGCCGCTTCGCGAGCCGGGCAAAGGATCCGCTGGGATATTGTGCGAGATAATCCGCGTAGTCGGCCGGATTTTTGCTCGTCTGAATCGATTGCCAAAAGACGATCTCCGCTGACGAACCGGCGGGCACGGAAGACGTCACCTTTTCGCGGGGTCGGCTGTCGGCCGAGCGGAAGTAGAAATCCCCCTTCACCGACGAGTTGATCCACGGGTCCTGCTTACCGTTGGTCGCCGCCGCGACACGTTGCGCCGTTTCCTTGAAGACTTTCTCCAAGGTGAGATTGGGCTGCCCCAATACCTTCAACAGTTCGCCGGTGAAGACCCCGTGTCCGCCTTTCGGGCCGTCTTGCGCGGTTTGCCCGGGGGCCGCGGAATAAAGGATCGCCGTTCCCTTGATGCCGGCGGGGATGATCGGGACCGACAACCCCCTGGCCGCCGACCGGCTTCGTTTCGGCAGGGGATTGTCGCGGCAGGCATCCAGAATGACGATGTTGAGCGGCGTCCCGGCACGCTCCATCGCCTCGAGAAAATCTCCCGCTCGAATGCTCTCGTAGCGTAGATCCTCCTCGACCTCGATTTGGGCATCGGCGGGGATCAGGTAGTTCTTGCCGCCGGACTGGATACCGTGTCCGGCATAGAAGACGAGGCCGACCTCCGCCTTCGCCAAGCGGCCCTCGAAATCCGCCAATGCACGGCCGATCGCCCGCTCGCCGGCATTGACCTTCAGGATCACGTCGAAGCCGAGCGAGCGAAGTTTTTTCGCCATACCCTTGGCGTCGGTCGCGGCGTTGTTCAGTTTGGGGAGGGTGGCATAGGCATCGGTGCCGATCACCAGCGCCACGCGCTTGGCGGCGTTCGCCGTGGCCGTGGCGGCAAGGCATAACAGGGCGGCGGTGGCGATAATGCGGATCATACCGATTTCTCCCTTCCCATGACTCGGGAGGCATTGGGTTTTCGTCCCGGCCTCATTCCGTCGCATAGAGCCGGATGGACTTCCAGCCGTTGCAGTCTTTGTGCGCGCCCGCGTTTCGCTCGTCAATCACCCTATGTCCGCTAAGTCCCAGAATTTCCTTGACGATTTCTCCGGTATCCGCCGGAAGAGTGGGGCAGGTGACGAAAATATTGTTCGAACTATTTCCGCCGCGCCCGGCATCGCATTCGACGATCATCCCCGCCGCCCTCAGGCGCCTGCAGAATGTCATGCCGCGCGACTTACTCTTGGTATTGACCCATATGTGTTGGCCGCGCAGTCGCTCGCTCCGCTGCGATCGAGCCGCGCTCGGACGCCGTGCCACGGCGACCTGCTTGCGGCTCAATTCTCCAACGCGCCGTTTCGCAAGGCGGGCGAAGGTGCCGTTGGGGAACGCCATCAGGTAGTCCTGGTAGTCCGCCGGATTCTTGCTTCCCTTGATCGATTGCCAGAATAAGGTTTCCTGATTGTCGGGGCTCGGATCCGTTCGTGTTTTGGGCGGGACGACGGGCGGCGCTGCCTTCGTCTCGGTCAAGCCGGCCAGCCGGCTCCGGGCCAAGCCCGCGAAGACGCCGCTTGGATACTGCGCCAAATAGGCCTCGTAGTCGGATCCGCGTTTGCTGTTTTGGATCGATTGCCAGAACAGCATCTCGGGTGTCAGACCGGTCGTTGCTTTCGGTGCCGCCTTGGCTTGGTTCCCGCCGGCTCTGAAATAGAAATCCCCCTTCACCGACGAGTTGATCCAGGGATCTTGCTTGCCGTTGGTCGTCGCCGCGACCCGTGCCGCCGTTTCCTTGAACACCTTTTCCAGCGTCAGGCCGGGTTGGTCCAAGACCTTCAACAATTCGCCGGTGAAGACCCCGTGTCCGCCCGAAGGTCCGTCCTGAGCGGTTTGACCGGGGGCTGCGGAATAGACGATGGCCGTTCCCTGAATTCCGGCCGGCACGATCGGCACCGCCAGGCCGCGCGACGCCGACCGGCTTCGGCGCGGCAGGGGATTGTCGCGGCAGGCGTCCAGGATGACGATGTTGAGCTTCGTCCCCGCCCGCTCCATCGATTGCAGGAACTCGTCGGCGCCGATGCCCTCGAAGCGGAGGTCGGATTCGGTCTCGACCTTGGCGTCGGCCGGGATCAGCCAGTTCTTGCCACGCGCCTGGACGCCATGGCCGGCATAGAAGACGAGCGCGACCTCGGCCTGGCGGAGCCGGTTCTCGAAATCGTCGATGGCGCGACCGATCGCACGCTGGTCCGCGTTCACCTTCAGGATGACATCGAAGCCGAGCGACCGGAGTTTGTTCGACATGCCCTTGGCATCGGTCGCCGCGTTGTTGAGGTCGGGAAGAGTCGCGTAAGTATCCGTGCCGATCACCAACGCCACCCGCTTGGCGGCATCCGCCGCAGTCGCGGCGCCAAGGATCAATATCGCGGCAATGATGGAAACGACGCGCAAGGCCATCTTCCTTTCTCTTTCAGGCACGACCCCCGGCTAATGTCGAAATGACGAAGCCGAAGCTACCTGACCGCCTCGAAGCTGATTGCATGAAATGATTTGCAGTTGTTGGCGTAATCCTTGTCTTTGCGCCAATCCCATACCTTCCAGCCGCTGACTCCCATGATCTCTTGCAGAATTATACCTGCGTCGGCCGGGAGTTTCGGGCATTTCAGCATGATCTTGTTGCCGCTCGCCATGCCGCTGCCGGCATCGCACCGGACGTTCATGCCGGCTTCCCGGAACATCTTGCAGTATTTCAAGCCAAGCGCCTTCTCGTTCTTCTTGGTGTTGACCCAGATATTCACGCCGCGCAGCTTGTTGCGTCGCTGATGGGTTTGGTTTGATTTCCAGGTAATCGACGCCACCTGCTGGCAGGCACCCAGTTTCCGCAGCCGCCGGATATCCGCTTTTACGTTCGAATCGTCGTTGTTGCTGTAATAATCGAGACGGTTCGACCCATGCACCAGCCAAAGCGAGTCGGCCATTTTCTTGTAGACCTTCCGTACGACGCGGCAGGGTGCGCGGGCAATGGCGCATTCGCCGTTCTGAAGCATTTTGATGAGGGGGGCGACATGCCCTTTTCGGGTACTGATGCCGCTGGTGTTGATCGTTTTCTTCGCGACCCCGTTGATCAGGAGCTTGGTATTCGTGCCGGATGAGGTGAAAGAGCATGTTTTCGAAGACCGTCGGGCGGGCGCCGAGGCGAGCGAGGCGACCTGTTTGCAGGCGCCCAGTTTTCGCAGCCGCTGGATATCGGCCTTCACGCCCGAATCATCGTTGTTGCTGTAATAGTCGAGGCGGGTCGACCCATGCACCAGCCAAAGCGAGTCGGCCAGGTTCTTATATACCTTTCGCACGACGCGGCAGGGTGCCTGGGCGAGGGTGCATTCGCCCCTCTCGAGCATTCGGATCAGCGGGGCGATATGCCCTTTCCGGGTGCCAATGCCGCTGGTGTTGATCGTTTTCTTCGCGACCCCGTTGATCAGGAGCTTGGTTTTCGTGCCCGATGAGGTGAATGAGCATCGTTGCCCGGATCGTCGGGCGGGCGCCGAGGCGAGCGAGGCGACCTGCGTGCAGGCGCCAAGGCCCTGGAGCCGCCGGATATCGGCGCGAACGGCGGAATCGTCGTTGTTGCTGTAATAGTCGAGACGGGTCGACCCATGCACCAGCCAGAGCGAGTCGGCCACGTTCTTGTAGACCTTCCGCGCGACGCTGCATTTCGCGCGGGCCAAGGTACACTCGCCGGATTCCAGCATTCCGATCAGCTGTCCGACATAGCCTTTTCTATTGGTTATGCCGTTCGTATTGATCGTCTTCTTCACGACGCCGTTGATCAGAAGCTTGGTATGTTTTCCGGACGACGTGAACGAGCATCGTTGCGCCTGTTGTCGAGCGGGTCGGCGAGCGGGTCTGGAGGTCGGCCGCCGCGCCGGCGCGATGGAGGCTCGCCGCCGCTTCTTCAATCCCTTCAATCCCTTCAATCGGTTCCGGGCCAGTCCCGTGAAGGTACCGTTTGGATATTGCGTGATATAGGCATTGAAATCGGCTGCATCCCGGCTGTTCTGGATCGACTGCCAGAACAGCGCCTCCATCTCGGCCGAGGAGGCCGCGGTCCCGCCGCTCGTGGACGGCGGCGTGGTCGGCCTTCTTTTGGCTTGGGGGCGGCTCGCCGTCTTGAAGTAGAAATCGCCCGTGACGGAAGAATTGATCCAGGGCTTCTGCCGCCCGTTGGTGCGCGAGGAGACCCGCCGCGCGGTTTCTTTGAAGACGTCTTCGAGTTTCAGGCCGGGGCGGTCGAGCACCTTCAGCAACTCGCCCGTGAAGACACCATGGCTACCCTTGGGACCGTCCTCCGCCGTCTCTCCCGGCGAAGCGGAATAGACGATTGCCGTCCCCTTCAGGCCAGACGGGATCACCGGAACCGTCAAACCGCGCGCCGCCGAACGGGTTCTCTTGGGCAGAGGATTATCCCGGCAAGCATCCAAAATGACGATGTTCAGCTGGCTTCCCGCACGCTCCATGGCACCGAGAAAATCACCGGCACTGATTCCTTCATAGCGAAGATCCGCCTCGGTCTCGACCGTGGCGTCGGCCGGGATCAGCCAATTCTTGCCTCGCGCCTGGATGCCGTGCCCCGCATAGAACACTAGCCCGACTTCGGCCTGGCGAAGCCGGTTCTCGAAATCGTCGAGGGCGCGGCCGATCGCACGCTGGCTTGCGTTCAGCTTCAAGATCACGTCGAAGCCGAAGCGCTTTAGTTTCTTCGCCATGCCTCGGGCATCGGTCGCCGCGTTGTTCAAACTCGGCAGTGTCGCGTAGCGATCGGTACCGATCACCAGGGCGACGCGTTTGGCGGCGACTGCGGCACCGCTCCATCCCAAAACCAGGGCCAGCGCCAAACAAATCATGGTGAAGCGCAATTTCGGCATTTCAGTTCTCGATTCAGCTTGGGCCAACTCGGTCATCGTCGCTCCGGAGGCGCCTCGGGTCAACCCAAACCCCCGACCTTTGTCCGATCCGACGTTGAACGTATTTATATGAGAGATGTGGCAAGGGAGGCTCCGATGAAAGCGACGAAAAGACTACGGGAATTGTTGGCGGGCGATGGCATCGTCATCGCGGGTGGCGCACATGACGCCTTTAGTGCGCGGATCGTGGAACAGGTGGGCTTCGAGCTCTGCGTCGTGACGGGGGCCGGGGTATCGGCCTGCCGGGGCTATCCGGATGTGGGCTTGGTCTCGCTCGAGGAGATGACGCGGAATGCGCGTTATATCGCCGATGCGATCGACATCCCGGTCATCATCGACGCCGATAACGGCTACGGTAATGCAATCAACGTCATCCGCACGGTCCGCGAATTTGAACATTCCGGCGTCGCCGGCATCCACATCGAGGATCAGACTTGGCCCAAGCGCTGCGGCCACATGTTCGGGAAATCACTGATTCCGAAGGAAGAGATGGTGCAAAAGATCCGCGCCGCCACGGAAGCGCGAGAAGACCCGGATTTCGTCATCATCGCACGTTGCGACGCCCTGCTGCCGAACGGTCTCGACGACGTGTTGGAGCGAGGCGATGCCTATATCGAGGCGGGGGCCGATATGCTGTTCTGCGAGGTGCGTGACTCGATGGAGGAAATCGAGACCATCGCCAAGACTTTCCGCGATCGGGTCCCCCTTCATTGGAACCACAGCCCGAGTCCGATGGTGCCGCGGCTATCGGCGAAACAGGCCGAAGCACTCGGTTACAAGACCTGTTGTTTTTACGTCCAGTCCCTGATGGCGGGCGTCAAGACGATGCGGAACGTCCTGACCCATATCCTGGAGACCGGGACCTCGGAAGGCCTTGAGGACCAGATGATCGGGTTCGACGAGTTGTGGGAGATGCTGGGGATCGACGAGATCCGGGAAATGGAAAAACGCTATGCGGTTTGACCCCGTCCGGCTGGAGTTGATCAAGAACGCGATCGGCTCCGTCGTCGACGAGATGACGCTGACGGTCGTGCGGATCGCCTATTCCTCGATCATGAAGGACACCATGGATCTCTCGAGCGCCTTCTGCGATCGCGAGGGGCGGATGATCGCGCAAGGCCTTAGTTTGCCGCTTCATCTCGGCTCAATTCCCGATGCCATCGATTTCATGCGGGCCGAAATCGGGGACGACTTGGCGCCCGGCGATGTTATCGTTCTCAACGATCCCTATCACGGCGGAATGCATCTGCCGGATATCTTCATGTTCATGCCGGTCTTCATCGAGGAACGACTTCTCGGCTATACGGTGCTGGTCGCCCACCATAACGATATGGGGGGACGGGTACCGGGCTCGAGTGCCGCCGATTCCACCGAGATCTATCAGGAGGGGATTCGCATCCCCGTCCTGAAACTCTATGAAAAGGGCGTGGCGAACGAGACGCTGTTCAAGCTTCTCCAGCTCAACGTTCGCCAGCCGGACGTCATACTCGGCGATATCCAGGCGCAATACGCAGCCTGCCGGATCGGCGAGCGCGGCATGCGGGAATTGGTCGACCGGTTCGGATATGATGAACTCGAGGAGGCCTTCGAGGCGTTGCTCGACTACAGCGAGCGCGGCGCCCGCGAGATCATCGGCGCCATTCCGGACGGCGTTTACGGCTTCACCGATTATCTTGACGATGACGGCGTCAACTTCGACTCGCCCGTGCCAATCGCGGTTACGATCCATGTCGAGGGGGACGAGTTGACGGTCGATTTCGCGGGGAGCGCGTCGCAGGTCGCGGGAGCCATCAATTCGACGCTTTCCTTCGCGAAATCGGGAATCTATTTCGCCATTCGCTCGATGATGATCGACGATGTGCCCAACAACGCGGGCTTCTTTCGCCCGATCCATGCCAAGGCCGAGCTCGGCAGCATCATAAACCCGCGGCCGCCAGGGGCCTGTGCGGCGCGCGGCGTTACCGGCTTTCGCGTCATTGATGCGCTGGCGGGTGCGTTGGCCGATGCAATTCCGGAGCGCGTTCGCGCGCCCGGCGAAGGCGGCACGACCAGCTACAGCATCGCCGGATATGACAAGGCCGGCGTCTATTCGCAATTTCGCGAAGCGGTCATGGGGGCGTGGGGTGCCGGCCAAGGGCGGGAAGGGATCGACGGTGTCGCCAATCCCGCCGCCAATATCTCCAATGCGCCCATCGAGGTGCTCGAGAACATCGCGCCCATTCGCGTGGAGCGATACGAACTGGTCGCCGACAGCGGCGGGGCGGGCAAGTGGCGGGGCGGTCTCGGGGTTCGGCGCCAGCTTCGCTATCTCGGCGAGGGCGCCAGGCTGCAGCTCCGTTCCGACCGGCGCGAGCACCCGCCCTTCGGCATTGCCGGCGGCGGGGCCGGGCAGCCGTCCGACAATCTTTTCGACAACGGGGAAGAATGGGAACGCCTGCCGACAAAATTCGTACATCCGATCGTCGACGGTCAGGCGATCCGCCACACGACGGCGGGCGGGGGCGGCTGCGGCGATCCCTTCGAACGACCGGCGGAACGAGTGCTTATGGATGTGCTGAACGACAAGGTTTCGCGGGAGTCGGCGGCACGTGATTACGGGGTTGTTCTCGCCGGTTCTCCCTTGGCGGTGGAAGCGTCGGAGACCGAAACACTGCGCGCGCGGGCCAAGGTCTCGCGGCCCGGTTAAGCACATATGACCGAAAGCGGAAAACGGCAATTACGGGTCGGCGTCGATATCGGCGGGACCTTCACCGATCTCATCGTTCATCTGCCGGATGGACGGTTGATCAAGCGAAAGCTCTCATCGACGCCGGACGATTATGCGGAGGCGATCGTGGACGGCGTCGTGGCGGCTGTCGGCGAGGTGGTAGAGGATATCGACGAGATCGTCCATGCGACCACCGTCGCGACCAATGCGATCCTGGAACGGCGCGGCGCCAAGACGGGCTTGATCACGACCGAGGGCTTTCGCGATGTCCTCGAGCTGCGGCGCATCCGCATTCCGCTCTCCTACGATCTCGGTTGGGAGAAGCCACCGCCGCTGGTGGATCGAGCACTCCGCTTCGAAGTGACGGAGCGGCTCGACCATTTGGGCGAGGTTCTGACGCCGTTGGCGGAAGAGGAACTTGATGCGATCGTCGAGGCGCTGTCGGTGGCCGAGGTCGAGGCGGTCGCGGTCGCCCTGCTGCATACCTATCGGAACCCGGCGCACGAAAACCGTGTCGGAGAGGTCCTGCGGGAGCGGCTTCCCGGGCGTCATATCTCGCTTTCCTCCATCGTGCTACCGGAAATCCAGGAATTCGAGCGGACCAGCACGACGGTGGTCAACGCCTATGTCCAACCCTTGATCGCCCGCTATCTCGCCACCCTGCGGGAGCGTCTCGAAGCGGTGAAGGCAGAGGCACCTGTGCTCGTCATGCAGTCGAATGGTGGGCTGGTGCCGGCCGGAACGGCGGCCGAACGGCCTGTTACGATTATCGAATCAGGCCCCGCGGCCGGTGTCGTCGCCGCCCTCAAGGCGGTGCGCGAGGGGGGCTATGAGAATGTCATCACGCTCGACATGGGGGGGACGACGACAAAAGCCTCGATCATCGAGAACGGCAATATCCTCCGTGCGCGGGATTATGAGGTCGGCGGCGATGTCTCCGTCAGTAGCCGATTGGTCCGGGGCGGCGGCTACCTGCTCCGTATTCCGGTGATCGATATCTCGGAGGTGGGCGCGGGCGGCGGCAGTCTCGCCGCGATCGACCCCGCCGGGGCCCTGCGCGTTGGGCCACGAAGTGCTGGTGCCGTGCCGGGCCCGGCCTGCTATGGGCAGGGGAACGACCGGCCGACCGTGACCGATGCCAACCTTGTGCTCGGCTTCCTCCATGACGGCTCGTTGGCGGGTGGCGCCCTCCAAGTCGACCGATCGCTCGCCGAGGCGGCGATCGAGGCTTTTGTCGCGGAACCGGGCGGCCTGTCGCGTCTCGCCGCGGCCCACGGCGTTCACGAGATCGCCAACTCCAATATGGTGCGCGCGATCAAATCCGTTTCGGTCGAGCGCGGTCGCGATCCCGCAAATTTCAGCCTGATGGCCTTCGGGGGCGCCGGTCCCATCCATGCGGCGGGGGTGGCCGAGGAATTGAACATCGCCCGCATTATCGTGCCGCCGGCGCCGGGTCTTTTCAGTGCCTTTGGATTGCTCCACGCCGAGGTCGAACATCATGCGACCCGAACGGTCCTGACCGATTCGGGGTCGGCCGATACGGCGGCGTTGCAGTCAGTGCTCGATGCGATGAGCGCGGAACTCCGAGCGAAGATTCGAGATGAGGGGTTTACGGAAACCGCGATCGAATTCTCTTGCTTCGCCGATATGCGCTATAGCGGCCAGTCCTCGGAACTGATGGTCCCATTGGCGACCCCGACATTGGACGCGGCGGCCCTCCGCGCCGTGGAAGCGGCATTCGAGGTCGAATACGAGCGCCTCTACGACCATGTCGCGGCGCGTAAATCCTTCGAATTGGTCAATTTGCATGTAATCGCCAAGGTTCAGCGAGAGATCGCACGGGAAGGGCGCTGGGAGGAGGCGGAGGTTTCAGTAGATAACGAGGACAGGAAACGCGATGTCTATTTCGGCCCCGAAACCGGCGCGCTCTCGACCCGGATTATTCGTCGCGAGGCGCTCTCGGGCGACGCACTCAAGGGTCCGCTGATCGTGGAGGAATACGACTCGACAATCGTGGTGCCGCCCGGTTGGGAGGCGCATCTCGACGATCATCGAAATATCATTCTCGATCGGCGGGCCTGATCGGGTTCGCCTGGGCCGGGTATGTTTCGCTCCGAAAACGGGGTAAAATCGTGCATTACGCGATTCATGGAGACTTCCGGTGCTAAAAATCTGGGGCCGGCCGACATCGGCTTGTACGCAAAAAGCACTTTGGGCGATCGCGGAGACAGGTGTCGATTACGACCTGACTCTCGCGAGCGGCACCATGGGCGCGGGCGGACACGTATCCAAGGGCAACGCGCCATATGGCTTGGTGGACACGCCGGAATATCGCGCGATGAACCCGAACGGCACCGTGCCCACGATCGACGACGATGGCTTCATCTTGTGGGAATCGAACGTCATCATCCGCTATCTCGCGATGAAATACGCGGCCGACAAGCTGTACCGGGACGACATGCAGGTCTTTGCCGCCGCCAGCCGCTGGATGGATTGGGAGCAAACGAAGTTTCTGCCGGAGCAGCACATCCTGGTCATGCATCTCGTTCGCCTGGCCCCCGAAGCCCGAGATCCGGAGGAAATCGAGTCGGCGCGCCTATCGCTCTTGAATCCGCTCGGAATTTTGGACGATCAACTCGCCATGACCGACTACGTCGCCGGCGATCAATTCACGATGGGCGATATTCCGGTCGGGATGCGGGTGCATCGCTGGTATCTGTTCGATCTGCCCTCGCCGGAATTGCCGCATCTCCGCCGCTGGTACGAGCGAATTCGCGAGCGTCCGGCCTTCAAGGCGCATATCGCCGATCCTGCGCTTCACCTCTCGGGCTGACCGGGGGGCGCGACGTATGATCTTTCGGCGATTGCTTTTAATTCCAGCCCTGTGTCTTGGGTTTGCCATGGTCGCCGAGGCCAAGGACAAGCGTCCGCCACGGCCTGTCCACAGTTCGAAATGCGGCCGTCTGTTCCTGGAATACAATTTGAAGGAAAAGAAGTGGAAATGCATTTTCGAGAAAAAGGCGGGAAAGAATTACAAGAAGGGTTCGAATGAGTCCGATGATGCCGCGGCGCCGAACGATCCCGCCAAGACCCGGAACAAGGAGCTTGGCCGGAAACAATTGCAGCTCTTCAACCGGGCGCGCGCCGAACAGTTGCGGCGGCAAGTGGAGCAGCGCCGATATACGCGGGAGCTGATCCGCGAGTCGCAGCGTCGCTCGCGCGGTAGATAACAGCCCTACCCAATCGGATTCATATTTCGTTCCGTCACTCTCAGGAGCAACGCCTATGTCCAAGATCGCGAAGGTCGACGCTATTCCGCTCGAAATTCCGTACGACCATGGCGGTCCGCCGGCCGGCTGGGGCGAACAGGCTTGGCAAAAATTGTCGATATTGATGGCGCGGGTCGAGACCGAGGATGGGCTGGTCGGCTGGGGTGAGGCGTTCAGCTACAATTGCCGGCGCGCCGTTCAGGCCGCGCTTGAAACCATGATCGTGCCTGTGGTGATCGGCCGGGATTCGCGCGATATCGCCGGGCTCTCGCGGGACATGCAACAGAGCCTGCATCTCTTCGGACGTTACGGAATCACGATATTCGCGCTGTCCGCTCTCGACATAGCGCTCTGGGACATCTCGGCCAAGCGAGCGGGCCTGCCGCTTCACGCCTGTCTCGGCGGGGCGGTGCGGACGCGAATCCCGGGTTATGCCAGTCTTCTGAAGTATCGCGATCCGGAACTCGTCGGTGCCAAGGTCGCGAAAGCGCGAGAAGAGGGCTATGACGCGATCAAGATCCACGAGACGGAAGTCGATGAGGTCCGGGCCGCCCGCGAGGCGGCGGGATCGGGCATTCCGCTCATGGTCGACACCAATTGTCCATGGACGCCCGAACAGGCCCGGCTGATGGCGTCTCGTCTTCGCGAATTCGATCTTCACTGGCTCGAGGAACCGATCTTTCCGCCGGAGGATTTCGCGGCGCTGGCGCGTCTTGGCCGGGAGTCGGGCATTCCGATCGCCGCCGGCGAAAATGCCTGCACGTCCTTCGAATTCGCCAAGATGTTCGACGCGGGCGCCGTTCAATACGCCCAGCCGAGCGTTACCAAGGTGGGCGGCGTGACGGAGTTGCGAAAAGTGGCGACCCTCGCCGAGGCGGCCGGGGTGGCGCTAATGCCGCACTCGCCCTATTTCGGGCCGGGCTTCCTCGCGACCATCCAACTCGCCGCGGCCGATCCGGTCGACTGTCTGCTGGAGCGTTTCTATTGCGATCTCGAGGCCAGCTTATACGGCGACCTGATCGACACCGTGTCCGGGGAATTCAGGGTGCCGGACGGCCCGGGCCTTGGCTGCGAGCCGGATCCGGACGTGATCAAGGAATACGGCGTCTCCGATGGCTAGGCTTTTTGTGCCTTGATATTTTCCCAGACGGGGCGGAAATCATAGGTGGCGTAGAATTCGGTCTCGAAACCGCCCCAGGCGCGTTGCTCGATCGCAAGATTAACCTCGCGGAGGCGATCCGCCGGGAAGCGTAGGGTGACAACCTGGCCGATCCCCATCATCACATACCAACTCACCACCTCGATCCCGTCCGGCGGGAAACCCTGCCAGAATTCGGCGGCGTCGAGTTTCGCGTTGATTTCGGCCAGATTCTTGTCCTGCTGGTGCTTCAGAAAAATCGTCAGCATCATGGTTTCTTGGTCGTCGCTCATGGCGGGTCTCCCAGGTAGTCGAAGGGATTTATATGTTGTTTTCTATTCGCTAACGAGAAAGCCGGTCGAGAAAGGCCCGTGCCGCGACCTTTTCGACGAGATTGTTAAGTTCCGACCGAATGACGGTGTCGAAAGCCTGTTTGGCGGATGCGGCGCGCCCATCGGCAAGAGCGAGCAGGCCGGTATAGAAGACCGTTTGCAGTTGGCGGCGCGGTCGTACGGCCGCCGGCGATCGCGCGGCGGCGGCGAGGACGGCTTCCGCTGTCGATTTTCCCTCGTAGAGCGCGAACAATTGACCCGGCCAAATCGCCGGATCGACGTCGTCGCGAAAGCGGTCCAGATAGGCAACTGCGGCGCCCCCCGATCGACGCAGCGCGAAATAGGCCCAGAGACGACCGAGCGGATAAGGATAGGGACCGTCCAACGCCGTCGTGAGGTCGCGTTCGGCGGCCTCGTATTCCTTGATCATTATCCTGACAATGCCGCGAAAAGCGCGGCTTTCAGGGTCCTGTTCTTTAATTAATAAGGCGCTTGAGAAATTCTCGATAGATTGTTGAAAATCATATAGAAAAAATAATGATATTCCGCGCCCTCTCATGGCTTGCCAATAGCCGGGAAATAGCCGAATGGCCTTGTCGTGGGCCTCGATGGCGGCGCGATAGTCGCCCATCTCGTGTTTCGTTTCGCCGCGCCGCAAATAGGCACTCGCTGAGACGGGGTTGAGCGCCAGGGCACGGTCGAAGGCCTGAAGCGCGAGAGGATAGGCCCGCGCCTGCTTGTAGGAAACGCCGAGCCGGACATGAAGCGGTGCCAGCGATATGCCTTGGACCGCGCCCGACCGGATGGCGCGCTCGCAAATATCGATATCGATGCGGAAGCTTCCGCTTCCGGTAAAGCACAGTTCCACGTCGTCGTTCGCCTGGGCCGACGCCGTCGACAGGCTCATCAGAAGGAATGATAGGAGGGTGAGGTTTCCACGCATGGTCGGGAACCCGATCGATCCAGCTGTCCGGTTGCGGCTTCGATTGTCGCATCATAGGTGATGTCCATTCCAGCGCGCCGGTATAGATTTGCAAGGAGCCGGGGCGCGAGAAGGAAAGGGCGGAGGATGACGGAGAAACGAGACCGTGCTTGGGAGACCGTGGCGGCGCTCTATCACGCCTATACGACCGGGTTTCTTCTCACCGTTATCACACGCGGCGGTCAGCGGGCGGGCGAAGATCTGTGGTTCCGTGTCTTCCGCCTACAGCACGAGGATCTGTTTCTCCAGGGGATCGAAAAGCTCGGTATCGCGGGGCTGCCGGATGCGGTTAAGGCGGCACAGTATCACTACCTCTCGAACCGGATCGGCGGGGTGAAGGTCGAGTATATTTACGAGAACGACCGAAAGGCTTGGGTTCGGTTCGTGCCGCCGCGCTGGGTCTATGACGGCACCGCGATCTGTGCTGTCCCGAGCGGCGTTTCGCGAGCCTTGCTGCGCGGCTGGTACGGGCACAATGGCGTCACCTTGGGAAATCCGCGATTGGGCTTTGTCTGCACCGCCCAGACGATGGATGCGCAGCACGGTCTCGCCGGCTATTTCCGCGAATACGATCACGACCTGACATCGGATGAGCGTCTGATTTTCTCGCCCGGCGAGCAGCCGCCGCCGTTCGATCCCGAGGCGGCACCGGATGTCGATATTTCCGACTGGCCGGCGGATCGCCTGAAGAAGGCGCATCGAAACTATGCGATGAATTTCACCCGCACGATCCTCGGTGAATCCGCCGCCCTCTTCGGACCGGCCGAGGCGGCCTATTTCGGCCGGGTGACCGGCCAATTGATCGGCATGCAGTCATATGACGATTTGAAGGCCGGTTTCGATGTGGAAGGCGAAGACGCCGCGGCGTTCGGTCGGCTCCTGGTTGACCTGGGCCGCGCCCAGGACGATCCGGTCGAGATGGAGGAGACCGCGGACGCAGTCATCGTGCGCCAATCCGGCTGGCGCCTGATGCGCGGATTTTCCAATATCCCGGACTGCGCCTTCGAGGCCTGGAACGGTCTCTGGGAAGGCGCGCTCACGGTGCACAACCGGTTTCTTATGCTTGATGTCTCGCAACGAATGGATCGCGGCGATCCCTGCTTCGAATGGCGCATTCGCTGGCGCGAGGCGTCACAACTCCCTTAAACGATCAATTTAGCACTGGCAATTTGACATTGGAGGAAAATCGAATGACTGGCAGTTTGACGGGGAAAGTCGCGATCGTAACCGGTGCCGCGCGCGGCTTGGGTAAGGAATACGCGGTTAGGCTGGCGGCAGAGGGGGCGGCCGTCGTCGCCGGTGATGTCCGTGACTGCTCCGAGACGGCGGCGGCGATCGAGACGGCGGGCGGACAGGGGCTCGGCTGCACGCTCGACGTCACTGATGGCGCCTCCTGCGAGGCGGCGGTGAAGGTGGCCGAGGAGCGCTTCGGCCGGCTCGATATTCTTGTTAACAATGCGGCCCTGTATGGTGGGCTGAAGGGTGGGCGTTTCGAATCGCTCGACACCGAGGAGTGGGACCGCTGCATGGCGGTCAACGTCACCGGCATCTGGAATTGCTGCAAGGCCGCGGTCGGCGCGATGCGCGAGGCCGGTGGCGGCAGTATCATCAATATCTCGTCCCTGGCGGCGGTCTATGGTCTGCCGTTCGCTCTGCATTACGCGGTCTCGAAGGCGGCAGTGATCGGCATGACCCGCAGCCTGGCGCGAGAGCTCGGCCGGGACTGGATCAGAGTGAATGCGATCGCACCCTCGGCCGTCATGACCGAGGGCACCGAGGAATTCTTCGGCGACAAGCTCGACCGGGCGAAGGACGTGATTGCCGAGAGCCAGACCCTGCAAAGGAATCTGGAAACGGAGGATCTGGCGGGCACCGTCGTCTACTTGGCGGGGGATGCCAGCAAGTTCGTTACCGGACAGACCATCATGGTCGATGGCGGTACGGTATATCTGTGAGATCACATCGACCGCCGCACGTCTCGGAATAACCGATTGTTAACGTTTTCCCACTATTAGAGTTAGAGGCCGATTGGGCTCGGCACCGGATTTCCGGGCGCCAGGCCGATGCGCATCGATGTGTGGGGGACGATCACAAATGGCTAATTCCGGTAAGAAAGTCTTCAGGGCGGAAAAATATTTCGGCCCGGACCAAGACGCGGCATTCGATGAGGCGGCCTTGGCCGCGAGATTAGGGGCGGCGCCCGGAAACGGCATTGATACGGGCCAAATCATGGCCGCGATCGAAGGACTTCGCGGGGAAATCGCGGAATTAAAGAGCGCGTCCGCCGTTGTCGCTGCCAAACCCGCGCCGGAGGCGCCGGCACCGGAGGAAGATGCCGACGTGCGGATCGAAATCGCCCAAATGGTGCGGTCGATCGGCAAGGCCAAGACGGAGTTGGCGGCGATCAAGCATCCGATGGTCGAGGACGACCGGATCAAGAGTGCCTCGAGCGAACTCGATGAGATCGTGATCGCCACCGAAACCGCGACGCAGGATATCCTTCGCTCGACCGAACATATCGGTGAATTGTTGGACGAGATTCTGGCGCGGAATCCGACTGACGAGAAGCTGTTCGGCCTGACCGAGGAAGCGGGACAGGAACTCGTGAATATCATGGAGTCCTGCAGCTTCCAGGACATCACCGGACAGCGCGTCAACAAGGTCGTCAAGACGATCCAATTCATTCAGGATCGAATTCTGGCGATGATCGGGATTTGGGGCGCGGACGCGTTCGCCGATCTACCCGTGAAGGAGCAGGAAGAGTCGACCGGCGACGAAGCGCTGCTCAGCGGTCCCGCGACCGGGAACGAAGGCCTCAATCAAGCCGATATCGACGCCCTTTTCGATTGAGTTTCGGCTTCTCCCGCAAGGCGGGCTCGCACCGTCGTCCAGGGCATGCTATACGGTCGGCCGCTCCAACTTGGTGACGGTTCCGATCGTTCATGAAACTCATCGAGATTGCCGAAGCACTCGACGCGGCGCTTGAAGGCGACGGGTCGATCGAGGTCGACCGTCCGGTGCATCCCGCCGAAGCGACCTCGGAAGCGGATTTGGCGCTGGCGATGGATAAATCCCTGGTGACGCTGCTGGGCCAAAGTGCGGCCCGTGTCGCGGTCGTGCGGGACGGCGCCGAAATCCCGGAAGGGGCCGTCGATGCCTATATTTCAGTCGGACGGTCGCGCTATGCGATGGCCGGCCTGACCCACCTTTTCGACAAGCCCGTGCACGCCAATGACGGTATTCACGAGACCGCCGTCATCGCCGCCGATGCGGTGGTCGCAGCGGATGTTTCCATCGGACCTTTCACCCATGTCGGTCCGGCCGCCAAGGTCGGCGCGGGAACGATCCTGATGTCCCATGTCACGATCGGCGCGGAGGCCGAGCTGGGCGAGGATTGTCTTCTGCATGCCGGGGCCAGGGTCGGCGAGCGGGTCGTTCTGGGGGACCGCGTCATCATCCATCACAACGCGAGCCTCGGCGGCGACGGGTTCAGTTTCGTCACCCCGGAACCCGGCAGCGTCGAATCGGCCAAGCGATCGGGCCGGATCGAAGGGACCAACGTGATCATCGAGCGGATCAATTCCATTGGCACCGTCATTATCGGCGATGATGCCGAGGTCGGGGCCTGCACGGCAATCGATCGCGGCACGATCAGCGCCACCCGCATCGGCAACGGCACCAAGATCGACGGAATGGTGATCGTCGGTCACAATGTGACGATCGGCGAGAATTGCATGCTCTGCGGCCAGGTCGGCATCGCCGGCAGCGCGGTCATTGGCGATCGTGTCGTTCTGGCGGGCAAGGTCGGGGTCGCGGATCACGTGAAGATCGGCAACGACGTGGTCGTCGGCGCGAGCTCGGGCGTTGCCATGGACCTTCCCGACAGGGGGGTCTATCTCGGTGTGCCCGCGGTCCCCAAGAACGAACGCATGCGGGAGTATATGCTGCTGCGGCGGCTGGAATCGATGTTCGATGATTTGCGATCCGTGAAGAAGCGGCTAAACGCTATTGAATCATCGAATGAAACGGGTTAACGAAAGCCGAGGTTCCGCGCGCCCGGCCGCGCGACTCGGCAAAGCGCCCGAATTGTTGGGTGGAGAGGCAAGATGGCGAACATCGATAGCGACATATTCGATATCATCGCGGAAAAAGCGGCGGTCGAACGCGATAAGATTCATACCGGCGCCAATCTCGAGGAGCTTGAGATCGAATCGCTGGACGTCTTTGAAATCATTTTCGCGATCGAGGAAAAGTTCGACATTCATATTCCCTTCAACGCCAACGATCAGGAACTCGCGTTTGATACGGCGGGAGATGTGGTCAAGGCGGTCGAGAATCTCGTGAACGAAGGCGCCGCCGGTTGAACCTGCGTCGAACAGCGCTTCGAGCGACTGAAGAGCCAATCGTATGAATAGAGTCGTCGTCACCGGCTTGGGTATTATTTCGGCCGGCGGCCATAACGCGTCGGATTACTGGACGACGGTTCGCGAGGGCCGAAGCTGTATTGGCGAGATCACCACCATTCCGACGGAAGGTCTCAACGTAAAAATCGCTGCCGAGGTCAAGGATTTCGATCCGAAGGATCATTTCGACAGAAAACAGCTTGGTATGTTGGATCGTTTCGCACAATTCGCACTTGTCGCGGCGCGCGAGGCGATCGACGAGTCGGGCATCGTCTTTGATGGCGAGGCGGCCGAGCGAAGCGGCGTCATCATCGGCTCTGGCGTCGGCGGACAATCCACGCAGGAAGAAAGCTACCAAGCGATCTACGCCGAGAACCGCAGCCGGGTTCATCCCTTCACCGTGCCCAGGCTAATGATGAACGCGGCCGCGAGCCACGTCACCATGGAGTTCGGAATTACCGGTCCCGCCTTTTCGGTCGCAAGTGCGTGCTCGTCGGCCAATCATGCGATGGGGCAGGCATTTTCCATGGTTCGCGCTGGCATCGTCGATACCGCGGTCACCGGCGGGACCGAAGCGGTGATTACGTTCGGTACGATGCGGGGTTGGGAGGCGCTGCGTGTGATGGCGACCGACACATGCCGGCCCTTCTCGAAAGGACGAACCGGTATGTCGCTGGGCGAGGGTGCGGCGGTCTTCGTGTTCGAGACGTTGGAGAAGGCACGTGCCCGAGGTGCGAATATTTACGGCGAAGTCGTCGGGTTTGGTCAAAGTTCGGACGCCATGGATATCACCCTGCCGGACCCAAACGGGGCCGCGCGGGCGATTTCGGGCGCGTTGAAGGACGGCGGGCTTGGCCTTGAGGACATCGACTACGTGAACGCCCACGGCACGGGCACGGCGGCAAACGACGTCACCGAGACGAAAGCGCTTCGCATGGTGTTCGGCGATCATGCGGACCGGCTCGCGATTTCCTCGACGAAATCGATGATCGGTCATGCCTTGGGCGGGGCGGGGGCGCTGGAACTCGCGGCCGTCCTCCTCGCCATCCGCGATGGTGTTGCGCCGCCGACCGCCAATTTCATCGAGCCCGATCCCGACTGCGATCTCGACTATATTCCGAACGACGCGCGTGACATGCCGATCCGCGCCGCGATCTCCAATTCCTTCGCCTTTGGGGGGCTGAACGCGGTTCTGGCGCTCAAGAAATTCGACGGATAGATGCCGTCCGGGGGAAACTGGGAGGGACGAGGGGATGAGCCGAGACATTCGGGAAATTGATGCCGGGATATTGAAAGCTTGGCTCAAGGACGGCGACGAGATCGCCCTTCTCGATTCGCGAGAGGAACTGACGTTTGGCCGGCGCCACTTGTTGATGGCGTCCTGCCTGCCGCTCAGCCGCATCGAATTGCGGGTAGGCGATCTGGTGCCCCGGCGGAGTGTACGTGTCGTCTGGTGCGACGACGGCGAAGGTCTTGCGAAGCGTGCCGCCCAGCGGATGGCGGCGCTCGGCTATACCGACGTTTCTGTTCTTGAGGGTGGCTTACCGCCTGGGAAGCTGCGGGTTACCGCGTCTACAGCGGCGTTCACGTACCCAGCAAGGCCTTCGCGGAAGTTGTCGAGCACGAAGCGGGGACGCCCTATGTGACGGTCGATGAATTGAACGATCTGATCGAGGGCGAGAGCGATATCGCGATTTTCGACAGCCGGTCGTTCGAGGAATATCACAACAATAGTGTCCCGACGGCGATCAGTGTGCCCGGCGCCGAGTTGGTATACCGTTTCGCCGACCTGACGCCGTCGCGCGAAACCACGGTGATCGTCAATTGTGGGGGGCGGACGCGGAGCATCATCGGTGCTCAATCGCTGATAAACGCCGGCGTTCCGAACAAGGTCTTCTCGCTGAAGGACGGCACGATGGCTTGGCGGCTGGCCTGCCGCTCGAGAAGGGATCGGCGCAATTCACCGATGCCGCCGATGATGTCTGGCTGACCCCTCGCCAGCGGGGCGAATTCCCGGAAGATGCAATGCGCGAATATCTCGAATGGGAGATCAACCTCGTAAACGACATGGCGGACGACGACGATCATCGTTTCAACGTGATGACGGATTGAAGTCTATCGGTGGATAGCCGACCATTCGGTGACAACCTCCGGGTCGGTTTCCCGGTTTTCGTGACGTTCCCGAAGTAACAAAAACGACTCATCCTCGAGAAGGCATCCGAGCGCCCAGACGGCGGCGGCACGCACGATCGGCGAGGGGTCGTCCAAGTGCTGCTCCGCCTTCGGCGCTAAATCGGCGTCTCCGGCATTGCCAATCGCAATTAGAACGTTCCGAACGAAGCGGTCTCGGCCGGTTCGCTTGATCGGTGATTTAGAGAACAGTTTACGAAAGGCCTCGTCGTCAAGATCCGCGAGTTCAGCGAGTCGCGGCGCATCCAGACCGTCGCGTGGCAGGAAGGCGGGTTCGTCGGCGACCCGTGCGAATTTATTCCAGGGACAAACCGCCAGGCAGTCGTCGCAACCATAGATACGGTTCCCGATGCCGTGGCGAAGATCGCGCGGAATGTGACCTTTGTGCTCGATCGTGAGGTAGGAGATGCAGCGCCGGGCATCCAGTTTGTGGGCCGCCGGAAAGGCATTGGTCGGACATATTTCAAGGCACTGGCGGCAGGATCCGCAACGATCAATCTCCGCCGGCGTGGGAGAAAGCCGCAGGGTCGTATAAATCTCGCCCAGGAAGAGCCAGGAGCCGAAATCGCGCGAGACGAGATTGGTGTGTTTCCCCTGCCAGCCGAGTCCGGCCCTTTCCGCCAGAGGCTTTTCCATCACCGGGGCCGTATCGACGAAGACCTTCACTTCGCACTCGAAGCGGTCGCACATCCAGCGGCCAAGCCCCTTCAATCGCTTTTTCACGACGTCATGATAGTCGCGATTTTGTGCGTAAACCGAGATGTTTCCGCGGCCCTCGATCTTAAGCCGCTCATTACGGTTGAGCGGGTTGGTGTCGGGTCCGTAATTGACCGCGAGCATTATCACGCTTTCGGCGTCGGCCCAGAGTACCCGGGGCGATCCTCGACGCTCGGCCTTGGCGGCGAGCCATCCCATATCCCCGTGGTAGCCCTTCGACAGATAATCGGCGAGGCCGTCACGAGCTTCTAGAGCGAGTTCGGGGGCGGAAATCCCGACGGCATCGAAGCCGAGCGAGAGCGCCTTGTCCCGGATAGCGGCCTCGGGGGACGTCATCCCCGGCCGCGATAGGGGGCGACGCCCGGCTCCGGAATCCAGAGGCCTTCGGGGGCCGTCCCGGTCTGGAAGAAGACGTCGATCGGAATTCCGCCTCTTGGATACCAGTATCCCGCGATGCGAAGCCATTTGGGCGCGATCGCCGCTTCCAGACGCTTTGCGACAACCACGGTGCAGTCCTCGTGAAAAGCCGCATGGTTTCGGAACGAGGTCAGGAAGAATTTCAGCGATTTGCTCTCGACGATGGTCGCATCGGGAGCATAGTCGATCACGAAATGGGCGAAATCCGGCTGGCCGGTGATCGGGCAGAGCGAGGTGAATTCGGGACAGGTGAAGCGAATCAAATAGTCGCGATCCGGATGCGGATTTGAAACCGATTCCAGGACCGCCGCATCGGGCGAAGCGGGTGCCGCGGCGCCGCCGCCGAGTTGCGTCAGATTATCCGTTCCGTCCGTCACCATGATCGCCCTCTGTTTCGCGCATGTTAGGGGCCGCCGCGCCCGGCGTCACGCCGCATCGCCGCGATGCAGGAGACAGCAATCGCCATAGGAATAGAAGCGGTAGCGGTTTTCGATCGCGTGCGCGTAGGCGGCTTTCATTCGCGGCAATCCTGCGAAACCCGCGACCAGCACGAAGAGCGTCGAACGCGGCAGATGAAAATTCGTCAGGAATAGGTCAACGATCTTAAAGCGATAGCCCGGCGTGATGAATAGCGCCGTCTCGCCCTCGAAGGGTTGAAGCAATCCCGATTGATCGGCGGCACTCTCCAAAAGGCGCAGCGATGTCGACCCGACCGCGACGACCCGTCCGCCCTTGGCGCGCGCCGTGTTGATCGTCTCGGCGGCCGTCGGCGAGATGACGCCCGCCTCGCCATGCATCTTGTGATCCGAAAGCTCGGCGGACTTGATTGGAAGAAAGGTTCCGGCACCGACGTGGAGTGTGAGTTTGACGCGTTGAATACCGCTTGCGTCGAGCGATTCGAACAGACGCTCGGTGAAATGAAGACCGGCCGTCGGGGCCGCCACCGCGCCCTCCGTCTCGGCGAAGATGGTCTGGTAATCGTTGCGGTCCCGAAGGTTGGCACCCGCCTTGCGATGGATATAGGGGGGAAGCGGCATCGCGCCGTAAGTTTCCAAGGCCGCGCCCGGCGAGGTGCCGGGCGTCTCAAGTCTCAGCGTCACTTCGCCGCCCTCGTTCTTTTCCTCGACAAGGGCGCGGAAATCGCCGGCGAATTCGATGCAGTCGCCGGGTTTCAGGCGGCGGCCCGGCCGGGCGAAGGCTCGCCAACGATCGGGCGATAGCGCTTGGTGCAGGGTGACCTCGATCTGCGCTTCGCCCCGCCGGCCGCGAAGCCGGGTCGGCACCACTTTCGTGTCGTTCAAGACCAGAACGTCGCCGGGTCGCAGGATTGTTGGTAGATCGGTAACCTCGCGGTCGACGAGACGATCGGAAATCTCCAGGAGCCATGCCGAATCGCGCGGCGATGCCGGATGCTGGGCGATTAAGTCGCCGGGGAGGTCGAAGTCGAAGTCGTCGGTGCGCATGCCGCGCCGATTTACTATCTTTTAGTAGCCTCTCGCCAGTCCCAAGGCTTTTCGAACGTGCCGGCCCAAAGACCGTGTTTGCGTTTTTTCGCGCGGGTTTGGAGTTGGGTATATCGGCCGGTCTGTCGGGAATCGTTCAAGGCCCAACCGGTATGCACCATATTGGCCGAGAGATCGAAACCGCCGGCCCGGCAAATCGCCATGGTGCAATCTTCGCGCGGCGCGCCATTCGGTTGGCATGACACCTTGGCGCCTGCCGTCAGATCCATCAGCGCCAACGCCGCGACGCGGGCGCAATCGAACGTACGTCCGTTCGCCCGCCGGCATTGCTGCCCTGGATCGGGCGCATCGATCCCGAACAGGCAATAGGTCGCACCCCCAAGGCGGAGCTTGTCGCCGGTAACGATCCGCAGTCCGTCATCGCTCCATGCCGATGCCGGGAAGAAGAGGCATAGCGCGGCGACAAACGAGCGTGTGATGTGTCGGTTATTCGCCCAGTTGCGAGAGTATCGCCAGCACCGCATGTCTTTGTTCCTCGTTCAATTTGGCGACATCGTCGCCGCGCAGTATTTCGGCCTCGAGATCCGTCGGGCGTTGGGCGAAATTGATCAATGTGTGCGCGAGATCGTCCCCAACGACATCGGAAAGCTTCTGTTCCAATTCGGTCAGCATATTTCGGAGTTCTTCACTCATTCGCCTGATGATGCATGCTATCTATCACGGTGCGTCGAACTCTTCGCTTCAAGTCCTATCACTTAATTCGGATTTATTGTGATGTCTATTTCGGCCGGTCATAATCCCGCGCCGCCGTTTTTCCAAAGGAGTATCGTGCGTTGACTTTCACCGCGATCGATTTGATCGCCATTTCGTGGTTCTTGGTTTGTTGGATCGGATACAATCGATATTCCGAGGGTATCGGCGCGGAAAAGGGAAACCTCGTCGGTGTGATGGCGCAACGGCGCCAGGACTGGATGATCCAGATGCTGGGTCGCGATAACCGTATGCTCGACATACAAATCCTTAGAATTCTGACCCGGAGTGCCAGTTTTTTCGCCTCCACCTCTATTCTCGTGCTTGCCGGGTTGATTACGGTTCTGGGCGCCAGCGATCAGGCGATCGCCTTGTTCCGTGGATTGCCTTTCGTCGATTCGGTAGATCGCGGGCAGTGGGAAATCAAGCTGCTGACCATGATCGTCATTTTCGTATACGCCTTCTTCAAGTTCGGCTGGGCCATGCGGCAGTTGAATTATTGCAGCATCCTGATCGGTGCCGTCGGGCCGGCCTCGGCCCTCACCGATGAGGATCACGCACGAAGCCAAAACGCGGGACGTATCGCGACGATTGCTTCCAAGCATTCGAACCGGGGCATTCGCGCCTACTATTTCGGGCTCGCCTTGTTGACCTGGTTCATGCATCCGTTGGCGCTCATATTGGCGACGGTGCTCGTTGTCTTGGTGCTCTATCGCCGGGAGTCCCGTTCGCGCATTTTGCGCTTCATGGGCGAGGGCAGGAACATCGATGGGGCGGGCATATGAACAATACGAAAGACCTTCTCACGGTCGAAGAAATGGGCCGCGCCGATGCGGCGGCGGTCGCGGCCGGGGTGCAGAGCATCGAATTGATGGAAGCCGCCGGCAAGGCCGTCGCCGACGCTGTCATGCGTGACATCCCCGACGGCCGTATCGCCGTTCTTTGCGGACCTGGAAACAACGGCGGCGACGGGTTTGTCGCGGCCCGATATCTGACGGAGGCGGGCCGAACGGTTCGTTTGGCACTTCTCGGCGATCGCGACCGATTGACGGGAGATGCGCGGCACAACGCGGACCGGTGGGTGGGTGCGATCGAAGCGCTCTCGCCCGATGTCCTGAAAGATTCGGAAGGCGTTGTCGACGCGATATTCGGTGCCGGCTTGTCGCGCGCGATCGATGGCGCCGCGCGCGAGACGGTGCAGGCGATCGGCGATCGACCGTGTATCGCGGTCGATGTGCCGAGCGGCGTTCACGGGGATACCGGCGAAATCTTGGGGGCAGCCCCAAAGGCAACGCGAACGGTGACCTTCTTCCGGGCCAAGCCTGGCCATCTGTTGTTGCCGGGGCGGATCCATAGCGGCGAGCTCGAGGTCGTGGATATCGGGATTCCCGAGACCGTGCTCGACCAATTGGACCCGCGCCAATTTCGGAATGATCCGGCCCTTTGGATCGATCGCTATCCGTGGCCAAAACTTGAAGATCATAAGTATTCGCGCGGTCATGCGGTCGTTGTCGGTGGCGCGTTCATGACGGGAGCGGCGCGTTTGGCGGCGCGTGGTGCCTTGCGGGCGGGGGCGGGAATCGTCTCGGCGGCCGTGCCGTCGGAATCGACGACGATTTATCGCGTGGCGCTGCCGGGTGTGTTGATCCACGGTGTCCGCGATACCGGGACTTTCCGCGAAGTGATCGAGGAGCCGCGCGTCGCGGCTTGCCTTGTGGGTCCCGGGAATGGTGTCAACGCCGCCACGCGTGAGAAGGCGCTCGCGGTGTTGCGCCTCAAATTACCGGCGGTGATCGACGCGGATGCGCTGAGTGTCTTCGAGGATGCGCGGGAACTTTTCTTCTCGAGCATCGAAAGTGCCTGCATCTTGACTCCGCATGAAGGTGAATTCCGCCGACTGTTCGATGAGACCGCGGAGGGCAAACTCGAACGAACGCGGGCGGCGGCCGCGCGGACCGGCGCGGTTGTGCTTTTAAAAGGTGCCGATACCGTGATCGCCGCGCCCGACGGACGCGCCGTCGTCAATGACAACGCCCCGCCGGAGCTGGCCGTCGCGGGGGCGGGCGACGTCTTGGCGGGTTTCGCGCTTGGCCTGTTGGCGCAGGGTGTCGATCCATTTGATGCGGCCTGCATGGCGGCCTGGCTGCATGGCGCCGCTGCGGCGAGTTTCGGCCCGGGTCTGATCGCGGAGGATTTGCCCGACCTGCTGCCAGGGGTCTTGCGATCCTTGAAAGAATACCAAAATACGATGGCGAGATGATGATCCAGTCCTCCATTTTCGACCGGTTGATCGACGCCTGGCGCGACATGACCGAGACCTTCTCGGGGAGTGTCCGGGACGACCTGTCCGCGGAAACCGATATCGAGCGCCTGCGCGAACGGATGCAGGCCTGTCTCGATGGTCGGGGCGGGGAAGTCTCGGCGCGCGGCCGGGCCGCCAGCATGGGCCAGACCTATCTTGGACTTGATTCGGTCGGGCGCGAGCGGTTCCTCAACATCCTTGCCGAAGATTTCGGGATCGACGACGAAGCGGTCGAGTTGGCGCTTGCCGCATTGCATGAGGCCGAACCACATGAGCGGCGGGCAGCCCAGCGGAACCTACGCCAAGCCTTGGAGCCGCGGCGCATCAAACTTTTGACCCAGTTCAATGCGCTAGAGGAGGGTGTAAAATTCTTGGTCGATCTTCGAGCCGACTTGCGGCCTTTGACGCGCAAGGGCCCGGGATTTCAGGCGCTGGATGAGGATTTGCGTCAGTTGTTGGCATCGTGGTTCGACGTCGGGTTTCTCGATCTCCGGCAGATTTCGTGGAATGCCTCGGCGAATCTTCTGGAGAAACTCATTGCCTATGAAGCGGTTCACGAAATTCAGAGCTGGGACGATCTGAAGAACCGTCTCGATTCGGATCGTCGCTGCTTTGCTTTTTTCCATCCGCGCATGCCGGACGAACCGCTGATCTTCGTCGAGGTCGCGCTGGTCAACGGATTGGCCGGAAATGTTCAGGAGTTGCTTGATGAGGAGGCGCCCGTCGTCGACCCCCTGGAGGCGGATACCGCGATTTTCTATTCGATCTCGAATGCGCAGCGAGGCCTCGCCGGCATCAGTTTCGGCGGTTTTCTCATCAAGCGGGTGGTTGACGTCCTGGCCGCCGAATTCCCGAAACTGAAAACCTTTTCGACGCTGTCGCCGATTCCCGGATTCCGCAATTGGCTGGAGGGAAAATTCGAGGCAACGGAGAGTTTCCTGAGCAGTGGTGAGGCCGATGCCCTTCGCGCCGCGGCCGGCCTGGAAGAGGGCGAGGACCCGTTGAAGGTCGTTCTTTCGGCTTCGAATTGGCAAGACGACGAAAAGGTTTGCGCGGCGCTCGAGCCGATCCTGATGCGGCTTTGCGCCGGCTATCTCTCGGACGAAAAGGGTCGCGGCGGGCGCGCGCTTGACCCGGTCGCGCATTTTCATTTGACCAACGGCGCCCAGGTCGAGCGCCTCTGCTGGCGGGGAAACGCTACTTCGCCGGGTCTGCGACGTTCTTATGGGATCATGGTCAACTATCTCTACCGCCTCGACAAAATCGAGGAAAACAACGAGGCCTACACGGGCGACGGCCAGGTTCGGACCTCCACGCAGGTCGCACGGCTCATAAGGGCGTGAAGCCGGTTCACGGAGATGCCGGAGCGCCCGCTATTTACTCCTCGAATTCCCACGATAGGGTCGCTTGACCCACCCGGCCGTGCTCCGTATACAGGGCGCCTCAAGCCGCCCAGGAGTTACACGGATTTCAGCGGGCGTGGCGGAACTGGCAGACGCGCGTGGTTTAGGTCCACGTGGAGAAATCCGTGGGGGTTCGAGTCCCTCCGCCCGCACCAGCCCCCTTCGCGGCGGGAATTGAATTGATCGATCATGCAACCACACCGTAAGCGATAACGCCCATGCAGGTTACAGAGACGAAGAATGAAGGACTGACCCGCGAATACGCGATCGTCATCGCGGCCGACGACATAGAGAACCGGGTTCTGGCCAAACTCGAGGAATTGAAAACGCAGGTCCAATTGCCCGGATTCAGGCCGGGTAAGGTACCGACGAAGCTATTGCGTCAGCGGTACGGGCAGGCGGTGCTGGACGAGGTGATTCAAGATGCGGTGGTTGAAACGTCATCCCAGGCGATGACCGACAACGAGATTCAGCCCGCGATGCAGCCGAAGATGGATATCGGCGAGTTCGAGGACGGCAAGGACCTGGAATACACGATGGCGGTCGAGGTCATGCCCGAGATCGAGCCGATGGATTTCAAATCCTTGGAGCTGGAGCGGTTGGTCGTTCCGGCCGGAGATGAGGAGGTCGACAAGGCGCTCGGAAATATCGCCAATGAAATCGTTCGGTCGGAGCCGATCAAGCGCGCGCGGAAATCGCGCAAGGACGACATCGTCGTGATCGATTTCGTGGGCTCCGTCGACGGCGAGGACTTCGAGGGTGGCACGGCCGAGGATTACCAGCTGACTTTGGGGGCGGGCCGGTTCATTCCGGGCTTCGAGGATCAGTTGATCGGTGCCAAGCCGAACGACCATGTCACTGTGAACGTGACCTTTCCCGAGGAATATCCGGCCGAGAACCTGAAGGGCAAGGAGGCGGTCTTCGAGGTCGACGTGAAGGAAATTCAGGTCCGGGTCGAGACGCCGGTCGATGACGAACTGGCAAAATCCCTGGGACTCGAATCCCTAGATCAGCTTCGCGACAGCACGCGTGAGCAGATCGAGAATGATTACGGCGTCGCGTCACGGAATCTGTTGAAGCGAACGCTCTTCGACAAGCTGAGCGATGCCCATGATTTCGAAATTCCACCTGGTATGTTGGAAAGCGAGACTCAATCGATCTGGGAGCAGTTCGAGGCCGCGCGTCGGGAGAACGAGGTCGACGAGGCGGACAAGGAAAAGAGCGATGACGAGCTTCGTGCAGAGTATGAGGTCATTGCGCGCCGTCGCGTGAGCTTGGGGCTACTGCTTGCGGAGGTCGGTCAGAAAAACAACATCGAAGTAACGGCGGAAGAGGTGAATCGCGCGCTGCTTCAGGAAGTGCGTCGCTATCCCGGCCAGGAACGCCAGATCATGGAGTTCTATCAACAGAACGAGCAGGCCATGGCGAGCCTGCGGGCCCCGCTGTTCGAGGACAAGGTGACGGACTTCATTATTGAAATCGCCAATATCAGCGATACCGAGGTTACGGCCGACGAATTGGCGGCGCGGATGTCGGAAGGTGACGAGACGGCAGAGGCGGAGGCGGAAACGGAAAAGAAGCCGGCGAAGAAGAAAGCGCCGAAGAAGAAAGCGCCGAAGAAGAAAGCGAAACCAAAGGCCAAGACCGCCAAGAAGGCAGACGAATAATACCGCCCGCCAAACGGGCGCCACTCTAAGGTTTATAGGCAATGCAAGATCCAAACGAAGTCTATATGAACACGCTGATTCCGATGGTCGTCGAACAGACCAATCGAGGCGAGCGGTCCTACGATATCTATTCGCGACTTCTGAAGGAGCGGATCATCTTTTTGACCGGCGCGGTCAATGACGGTGTCGCGAGCCTCATTTCGGCGCAGTTGCTGTTTCTCGAATCCGAGAGCCCGAACAAGGATATTGCGTTCTATATCAACTCGCCGGGCGGCGTCGTGACATCGGGTCTTTCGATCTATGACACCATGCAATACATCCGCTCGCCGGTCTCGACCGTTTGCCTCGGTCAGGCGGCCTCGATGGGGTCGCTGCTTCTTTGCGCCGGCGAGAAGGGAAAGCGGTACTGCCTGCCGAACAGCCGGGTGATGATGCATCAACCCTCGGGCGGATTTCAGGGGCAGGCGACGGACATCGAGATCCATGCGCGCGAGATATTGAATCTTCGCACCAGGCTGAACGAGATCTACGTGAAACACACCGGACAGACCGTCGAATCCATTGAGGACGCGGTCGAGCGGGACAAGTTCTTGTCGGCGGAGGATGCCGTGGAATTCGGCTTAATCGATCGGGTCGTCGAATCACGGCCCGAAAATCCGGATGGTGACGAGACGGACGGCGGTTCCGACGAAAGTGGAGCGAGCGACGAAACTTGATTGCGCGTGGCCGGTTGGCGTGTCGATCCCGATGGCGCGCCGATTGCATAGGTCATTGTTATCTATTGGTTTTGATGAGCGAGGGGCGCCCAATCAAGGCATTTTGGATCGATCCCCGGTCTTAACCGTCCCTTAAGGGGTTTTACGCCATTCTTTTTGTGTTTGTCCCCTTGGAGTCTGTTTGGCTAACATGTTTCCCGATGATCGCAATAAACGGATCAGTGTGAGATGACGAAATCCAGCAACGGCGATTCGAAAAATACGCTTTATTGCTCCTTCTGCGGCAAAAGCCAGCATGAGGTGCGGAAGCTTATCGCCGGTCCGACCGTGTTTATCTGCAATGAATGCGTCGAATTGTGCATGGATATCATCAAGGAAGATCACAAGGCGACCGTCTCTAAGTCGAATGACGGCGTTCCGACACCGAAGGAAATTCGCCACGTGCTCGATGATTACGTTATCGGGCAGACCCATGCGAAGCGGGTGCTCTCGGTCGCGGTTCACAATCACTACAAGCGCCTTTCCCACGGCGGCAAGAACAGCGATGTCGAACTGGCGAAATCCAACATTCTTTTGATCGGTCCGACCGGTTGCGGCAAGACGCTTTTGGCGCAGACCCTGGCTCGGATTCTCGACGTGCCGTTCACGATGGCAGACGCGACGACATTGACCGAGGCTGGCTATGTCGGCGAGGACGTCGAAAACATTATCTTGAAGCTCCTGCAGGCTGCCGACTACAACGTCGAGCGCGCGCAGCGCGGTATCGTCTACATCGATGAGGTCGACAAGATCAGCCGCAAGTCCGACAACCCGTCGATTACCCGGGACGTCTCCGGCGAGGGCGTCCAACAAGCTTTGCTCAAGATCATGGAAGGCACGGTCGCGAGCGTTCCGCCGCAAGGCGGGCGGAAGCATCCGCAACAGGAATTCCTGCAGGTCGATACCACGAATATTCTTTTCATCTGCGGCGGCGCCTTCTCGGGCTTGGAGAAAATCATTTCGCAGCGCTTCAAGGGCTCGTCGATTGGCTTCGGTGCCGATGTGCGCGGTCCAGAGGATCGTCAGATCGGCGATATCCTGATCGATGTCGAGCCGGAGGATCTGCTGAAATTCGGTCTTATTCCGGAATTCGTGGGCCGTCTGCCCGTGTTGGCGACACTGACCGATCTCGACCAGGAATCGCTGGTGGAGATATTGACCAAGCCGCGCAACGCTCTGATCAAGCAATATCAACGCCTGTTCGATATGGAAGGCGTCCAGTTGGAATTCTCCGAGGATGCGCTGCAGGCGATCGCGCATAAGGCCATCGCACGCAAGACGGGCGCCCGCGGATTGCGGTCGATCATGGAAGGAATTCTGCTGGATTCGATGTACGAACTGCCGGGGCTCGATAGTGCCGAGGAGATCGTGATCAACCGAGAGGTTGTCGAAGGTCGCGCGGAACCGCTCTATATTTATGCGGACCGACGCGAGGACCTGGAATCGAGCGCCTGACGGGCCGGCAAGTGTTTCGCGGACCTTGAACGCACGCCCCGCGAGGCCCAAGTAATCAATCGACGGCTTCCATGCCTTTGCATGGGGGTGAATTCAATATGAATGGAATGGTGGTGAGCCATGATTGAATCCTCCGGCGAGCAACTTTATGCGGTTCTGCCCCTAAGGGACATTGTCGTTTTTCCGCATATGATCGTGCCGCTGTTCGTCGGCCGGGAGAAGTCGGTCCGCGCTCTCGAGGACGTGATGAAGGACGACAAGCAGATCCTTCTCGTGACCCAGAAGAACGCGGCCCAAGACGACCCGATGCCCGAGGACATTTACACCATGGGAACCGTGGCCACGGTTCTGCAACTCCTCAAACTTCCCGACGGTACGGTCAAGGTCCTGGTCGAGGGCAACAAGCGGGTCCGGGTTCACCGATTCACCGAACACGAAGCCTTCTTCGAGGCCCTGGCGGAGGTCGTTCCCGAGGACGATGCCGATCCGCAGGAACTGGAAGCCCTTACCCGCGCGGTCATCGCCGAGTTCGAACAATACATCAAGTTGAACAAGAAGGTGCCCTCGGAAGTCCTTATTTCGGTCAATCAGATCGACGATTCGGGAAAACTCGCGGATACGGTGGCACAGCATCTCTCGCTGAAGATCGATGAAAAGCAAAACCTGCTGGAGACCGAGCGGATCGCCGATCGGCTCGAGCGGGTCTATTCCTTCATGGAAGGCGAGATCAGCGTGATGCAGATGGAGAAGCGCATCCGCAGCCGGGTCAAGCGCCAGATGGAGAAGACGCAGCGCGAGTATTATCTGAACGAGCAGCTCAAGGCGATTCAGAAGGAACTCGGCGACAGCGACGAAGGCCGCGACGAACTACAGGAACTCGAGGAGCGGATCAAGGAGACCAAGCTCTCCAAGGAAGCCCGCGAGAAGGCTCATGCCGAACTGAAGAAGCTTCGCTCGATGAGTCCGATGTCCGCCGAATCGACGGTGGTCCGAAACTACCTGGATTGGTTGCTTTCGATTCCATGGAAGAAGCGCTCGCGCGTGAAGCGCGATCTCGCGGCCGCCCTGAAAGTGTTGGACGAGGACCATTATGGTCTGGCGAAGGTAAAAGACCGAATTCTCGAATATCTCGCCGTCCAACAGCGCATGCGCAAGGTGAAGGGACCCATCCTTTGTCTCGTCGGACCGCCGGGAGTCGGCAAGACCTCTCTTGGGAAATCGATCGCTCGGGCGACCGGCCGTAATTTTGTTCGCATGTCGCTCGGTGGCGTGCGCGACGAGGCCGAGGTCCGCGGTCATCGCCGGACCTATATCGGTTCGATGCCCGGCAAGGTCATCCATGGCATGAAGAAGGCCAAGACCTCGAATCCGCTCTTCCTTCTGGACGAGGTTGATAAACTCGGCGCCGATTGGCGTGGCGATCCTTCCTCGGCCTTGTTGGAAGTCCTAGATCCAGAGCAAAACAATACCTTCAACGATCACTACCTTGAAGTGGATTATGATCTTTCCGACGTGATGTTTGTCACGACCGCCAATACGCTGAGGATGCCGCCGCCGCTACTCGACCGGATGGAGCTCATTCGAATTCCGGGCTACACCGAGGACGAAAAAATCGAGATCGCAAAGCGTCATCTTTTGCCGAAGCAGTTGAAGGAAAACGGCCTGAAGAAGGATGAGTGGTCGATTTCGGACGGTGCCTTGCGAAATTTGATCCGCTATTACACCCGCGAGGCCGGAGTGCGCAATTTGGAGCGTGAAATCGCCAATCTTGCGCGGAAATCGATCAAGGAAATCCTCATGAACGAGGATCTCGATCGCATCCAAATCACCAGCCGCAATATCGAGAAATACGGCGGGATCAAGAAATTTCGGTTCGGCGAGGCCGAGGAGGAAAATCTCATCGGCGTCGTGACCGGATTGGCCTGGACAGAGGTCGGTGGCGAGTTGCTGACGATCGAATCGGCGGCGGTCGCTGGCAAGGGCAAGATATTCAAGACCGGTAAGCTTGGCGATGTCATGCAGGAATCGGTGCAAGCGGCTGAGACCTATGTGAAGAGTCGCGCGCTCGAATTCGGGGTGAAGCCTTCGACATTCGAGAAAATAGACATTCACGTTCACGTGCCGGAGGGGGCAACGCCGAAGGACGGCCCGTCGGCGGGTGTCGCGATGGCGACGTCGATCGTCTCGATGCTGACCAAGATCCCGGTCCGCAAGGATATTGCGATGACGGGCGAGATAACACTTCGCGGCCGCGTGCTGCCGATCGGCGGCTTGAAGGAAAAACTTCTTGCGGCGCTTCGCGGCGGTATCAAGAAGGTGCTGATTCCGATCGACAACGTGAAGGACCTTGCGGACATTCCGAACAATATCAAACGGGTCATGGAAATCGTGCCGGTCAGTATCGTGGACGAGGTTTTGGAACACGCTCTGACCGAATCGATGACGTCGATTGAGGCAGAAGCGGAAAATGAAGCCGAATCGGTGCCCGGCAAGGACGGCGAAGAGGGGCTTAGTGGGGTTACCACTCACTGATTTCTTGCTTCTAAACTGGTGAACCTAAAGCGGAATCCGCGTTCTTTATAAAAAAGCGCGGATTTCTGCGGTTCTGGCGTTGACGGACTTCGTAAAATCCCTATAGAATTTCTGCGTTTTCGCGGATGAAATTGCCGTCCGGCTTAACCTTTTTCCCTAATTCTGAAGGGGAGTTCCCACAGTGAATAAAAACGATCTCGTTTCTGCGGTCTCAGGCCGCTCCGATCTTTCCAAAGCCGATGCGACAAAAGCCGTAGATGCAGTTATCGATTGCATCTCCGACGAGTTGAAAACGGGTGGAGACGTTCGACTGATCGGCTTCGGTACGTTTAGCGTTGCCAATCGTGCTGCTTCGAGGGGGCGGAATCCCCGCACTGGCGAAGCCATCGACATTCCAGCCTCCCGGCAGCCGAAGTTCAAGGCTGGTAAGGGTCTGAAGGATGCGGTGAACTAAACAGGTTCGCTCTCTCGGGTTTGAGGCCGGCCATCCGTGCACGCGGATGGCCGGTTGCATTTTTGACTCGATGTATTCGTTGCTCCAAAGAGACTTCGGGGGCGATTAGCTCAGTTGGCTTAGAGCGTCCGGTTTACACCCGGAAGGTCGGCGGTTCGAGCCCGTCATCGCCCACCAATCGAAGGAACCGTCTATATTCGGTTTCGAGCCGGCCATGTGTCGGCAAACGCCAAAATCGCAATTCATCCGAGCATATTAGCCATGACGAGAATCGATCGTCGGGTTGGGAACTTTATTTTTAAAATTTTCGAAATCCCGCCTCCATGCAAGGTTTCGGCAAGGTTCCGAAGCGTAATTTCGGGACAATGATTGCGCCTGCAAATTGAGGATCAGTGAGAATGGGTAAACGAGGTGTTTTTCGCGGACTGAAAACCGCTTTCCGCAACGAGGAAAAGCAGGAAGAAACGCATGACGACATCCTCCGAGAATTGAAGGCCGAGGTCGAGGCAATCAAGGAAATGGATTTCGAGGCCGTCAATGCCGAGGATGTTCTCAGCGAGGGATGGGGCCGGACAGGCGATATGGTCTACATCATCAACCTTCGCCCAATGTATCAATTGATTGGTGGGAAGCAGGGGCGGCTCGCCGAAAGCCTTCGAGAAACCTGCATTACGGAATTCAAGGAATCGGTGGAAACGAAGGCTGGGCGTTCCAGTTTCGAGCAAGACAGCTTTTTTATGCGGTTCCATGATCGTTCGACGAACGAGGGGCTGCGGCTTTCGGTGGAAATCGTCAACAAGATCGGCAATCGCACCTTTGGCGACCGCTTCCGAACAATGGAAGTGCCGAATTTTCTCGTGACGGCCGATGCGGGCGATATCGTGGACGGGGATGGTGAGTTGGATTTAGTTCGGGCCAGGGATGTTATCGACGAAGGCGGCATTCCAGTCATGGGTCTGGAAGAACCGACGGACGGATCGCCAGCATGGCTGAGCCTTCATTGGCAGCGGGTAAAACGTCAGGTCGAAACCCTTAAGAGGTCAAAGAGTGAGAATCCCGTGAAAGAGGCTTCCGAATGGGCGGAGCAGGAGCGGGCGCCAAGGAAAAAAGATATTTCCTGGGAGGTCGGTGCCGCCCCGAAAGGGAAGACGGCGACGCGCCCCAACGAGGTCATAGGCGGAGGTGCTCCAAGGCGCGCAGAAGCGACTTGGGGAGAGAACGGCGAAGATCAGAAAGAGTTGGAGAAAATGGCGCGGGAATTCATCCAGCGAGGCGGAGACCGCCGAATACGGAAGCGGGCCATCAAGGGTACGGATCGGCGATTGACATTCGATCGTCGAGGTCGCGGTTATTAATGAACCGGTGACGTCGGATCCCGGGGAAGGAAAACCACTCTAATCATCATGTTACCGCGCGTTTCGCGGCGTCGATCGGGGTCATTGCTTGACACCTAGCAAGGGGTGCATTACATCGCTCGCTCTAGCCTGCTCAAAGGGGGCGTAGCTCAGTTTGGTTAGAGCGCCGGCCTGTCACGCCGGAGGCCGCGGGTTCGAGTCCCGTCGCTCCCGCCACTACCCACTGGAATTCGTCGCGCGTTAACCTTCTCATTTTATGAGAGGCACTTAACGCTTTGATTCAAGGTATATAAAATTTATATTGAGTGTTGCAGAGCGGCGCGTATGATCGCGCCGCGTTCTATGTGGCGGTCCCGATTCCAACATCTAGCTGGAATTCAGCGGGGCGCGAATGGGTGGGTGATGGAAGATCTTTTGCGTGAATACCTTCCGATCTTGATCTTCATCGGAATTGCAATCGCTATCGCCTGCGCCATGCTGGTCGCCAGCTACGTCGTTGCCCATCAAAAGCCGGATTCGGAAAAGCTTTCGCCGTATGAATGTGGTTTTGAGCCATTCGACGCGGCGCGATCCCAATTTGACGTGCGTTTTTATCTGGTCGCCATCCTATTCATTATTTTCGATTTGGAGGTCGCGTTTCTTTTCCCGTGGGCCGTGGCATTCGGTGATATCGGAGTTTTCGGTTTTTGGTCGATGTTTATCTTCCTGGCGATTCTCACCATCGGTTTCATCTACGAATGGCGAAAGGGAGCCTTGGAATGGGAATAAGCGCCGCGCCGGATAACCCGCTGCCGCCGGGACCTGGTCAGGCGGCCATCCTCAAGTCGGTGACCGACGAGTTGGCGGATAAGGGGTTCGTCATCGCCCAGGCCGATAAGTTGGTCAATTGGGCGAGGACGGGATCGCTATGGCCGATGACCTTCGGCCTCGCCTGCTGCGCGGTCGAAATGATTCATGCCTATATGCCGAGATACGACCTCGATCGGTTCGGTGTCGTTGTTCGAGCGAGCCCGCGGCAGTCCGACGTTATGATCGTTGCCGGGACGCTGACCAACAAGATGGCGCCCGCACTTCGCAAGGTTTACGACCAAATGGCCGAGCCGAGATGGGTGATCTCGATGGGCTCCTGCGCCAATGGCGGCGGTTACTATCATTATTCCTATTCGGTCGTTCGGGGTTGCGACAGGGTCGTGCCGGTCGACATATATGTGCCCGGCTGTCCGCCGACCGCGGAAGCCCTGGTCTACGGCATTCTGCAGCTGCAGAAGAAGATTCGCCGGACCGGAACTATCGCGCGCTGATACGGGGATTTCATGGACGCAACGACCCAGGCGCTCGACGAACTCGGTGGTTATCTCGCCGGCCAACTCTCCAATGACGTGATCCGGCAGTGGGTGGCAAATCGCGAACTCAACGTCGAAGCGCGCGCGAGCGGCATAGATCGGGTGATGCGTTTCCTCCGGACGGATTCGAATTGTCTTTTCGAGGTGCTCATCGACATCTGCGGCGTCGACTATCCCGATCGGGACCCGCGTTTCGAAGTGGTCTATAACTTGTTGTCTCTAAAGCACAATCAGAGAATTCGCGTAAAGACGCCGACCGACGAGGCGACGCCCGTTCCGTCGATCTCGCGGGTCTACCCGGCGGCGACCTGGTTCGAGCGCGAATGCTGGGACATGTATGGCGTCTTCTTTTCCGACCATCCGGACCTCCGGCGTCTTCTGACGGATTACGGGTTCGACGGCCATCCCTTCCGGAAGGACTTTCCGCTGACGGGTCATGTCGAGGTGCGCTACGACGACGAACAGCGGCGGGTCGTCTACGAGCCGGTGAAATTGACCCAGGCATTCAGGTCTTTCGATTTTCTCAGCCCGTGGGAGGGCATGACACCGAGCTTGCCCGGCGACGAGAAGGCAAGTACGGAGGACGAAGCCTGATGGCGACGATGACGGACTCCGAAATAAAGACCATGACCATCAATTTCGGGCCGCAGCATCCGGCGGCTCACGGCGTTCTGCGCATGGTCATGGAAATGGACGGCGAGGTGATCGAGCGGATCGACTCGCATATCGGCCTTCTTCATCGCGGCACCGAAAAGCTGATCGAACACAAGACCTATATGCAGGCGATTCCGTATTTCGATCGTTTGGATTACGTCTCGCCGATGTGCCAGGAGCACGCCTTCGTACTCGCGGCCGAGAAGCTACTGGGGATCGAGGCGCCACGGCGCGGTCAGTTCATCCGCGTTCTCTTCGACGAGATTTCCCGAATCTTGAACCATCTCTTGAACGTGCCGGCCTTCGCGATGGATGTCGGTGCGATGACGCCGATGCTCTGGGCATTCGAACAGCGCGAACTCCTGATGGAATTCTACGAGCGGGTCAGCGGCGCGCGTCTGCACGCGGCCTATTATCGCGTCGGCGGCGTGCATCAGGACATGCCGGCCGGCCTCGCCGAGGACATCATGGCCTGGACCGAGCAATTTCCGAAATTCGTCGATGATGTCGAGACCCTGCTGACGGAAAATCGGATCTTCAAGCAGCGTTCCGTCGATATCGGGATCGTTTCGGCGGAGGACGCGATGGCCTGGGGTTTCAGCGGGCCGATGCTGCGAGGCTCCGGTGTACCGTGGGATTTGCGGAAGTCGCAGCCTTACGATGTGTATGCGGAGATGGATTTCGACATACCAATCGGCAAGAACGGCGATTGCTATGACCGCTACCTGGTGCGTATCGAGGAATTGCGCCAAAGCCTGCGCATCATGCGCCAATGTATCGAAAACCTGCCCGATGGCCCTGTTCTATCTCCCGAAAGCAAGGTCGCGCCGCCCAATCGGGGCGAGATGAAGCAATCGATGGAAGCGCTGATCCATCACTTCAAGCTTTATACCGAAGGCGTTCACGTCCCGGCCGGAGAGACCTATACCGCGATCGAGGCGCCGAAGGGGGAGTTCGGCGTCTATCTCGTCGCCGACGGAACCAACAAACCATATCGCTGTAAGATCCGCGCACCGGGTTTCGCGCATCTGCAGGCAATGGAGTTTCTGTGCAAGGGACATATGCTGGCCGATTCGGCTGCGATTCTGGGAGCCATGGACATCGTCTTCGGCGAAGTCGATCGGTGAGATGGGCGAGGATGACATGAGCGAGACCTTCGAATTCACGCCCGAAAACCTGACCGCGGCCAAGGCCGCGATGGCCAAGTACCCCGATGGCCGGCAGCAAAGCGCCGTCCTGACGCTTCTCGATCTCGCACAGCGCCAGAACGAGGATGGCCATTATGTGACCGGCGCGGCGGTGAACAAGATTTCGGAAATTCTGGAGATGCCGCGAATTCGCGTGATGGAGGTGGCGACCTTTTTTACGATGATCAATCTGAAGCCGGTGGGCAGGAATTTTCTGCAGTGTTGCACGACGACGCCTTGTTGGCTTCGCGGTTCGGCGGATGTGGTCGATGCGATCAAGTCCCATCTCGGGATCGATGACGGCCAGACGACCGAGGACGGCCTCTTCACGATGTTGGAGGTGGAATGCCTGGGGGCCTGCGTCAACGCGCCCGTCGTCCAAATCAATGACGATTATTATGAGGACCTGGATGCGGCCGGCATCGTCAAGATTCTCGATGCGTTGAAGCGCGGCGAAAAGCCAGCCGCCGGATCGCAGATAGGACGGCAAAGATCGGCGCCCATCGGCGGCCCGATTACCTTGACCGACCTGGAGTTCGGAGGAGACTGACCGCATGCTTCAGGACAAGGATCGCATCTTCACAAACCTCTACGGCTTGCATGACTGGCGTCTCGCGGGAGCGCGGCGGCGCGGCGACTGGGACAACACGAAAGCGGTTCTGGAAAAGGGCCGCGACGGTCTGGTCGAGGAAGTAAAGGCGTCGGGTCTTCGCGGGCGCGGTGGCGCAGGTTTCCCGTGCGGCCTCAAATGGTCCTTCATGCCGAAGGAATCGGACGGCCGGCCCGCCTATCTCGTCGTCAACGCGGATGAGAGCGAGCCCGGGACCTGCAAGGACCGCGAGATCATGCGGAACGATCCGCACAAATTACTCGAAGGGTGCCTGATCGCGGGCTTCGCGATGGGGGCCGAGGCCGCCTATATTTATATTCGGGGCGAATTCGTCAATGAGGCGGTGGTCTTGAACGCCGCCATCGAGGAAGCCTATGACGCGGGTCTTATCGGCCGGAACGCCTGTGGGTCGGGCTATGATTTCGATATTTACGTCCATCGCGGTGCCGGCGCCTATATCTGCGGCGAGGAAACGGCGCTTCTTGAAAGCCTTGAAGGGAAGAAGGGGCAGCCACGCCTGAAACCGCCGTTTCCGGCGGCGGCGGGTGTCTGGGGATGTCCGACGACGGTGAACAACGTCGAGACGATCGCGGTGGTGCCGGCCATTGTTCGCCGCGGGGCCAGCTGGTTTACCGGGTTCGGGCGGGAGAACAATCACGGGACGAAGCTGTTCAGCATCTCGGGCCACGTCGAGACGCCGTGCAATGTCGAGGAATCGATGTCGATCCCGCTTCGAGAACTGATCGAAAAGTATGCCGGCGGGGTGCGCGGCGGCTGGGATAATTTAAAGGCCGTGATCCCGGGCGGCAGTTCGATGCCGTTGGTACCAAAATCGGTCTGCGACGACCTGATTATGGATTTCGATGCGTTGGTCGAGGCGAAGTCGAGCCTCGGGACCGCCGCCATCATCGTGATGGACCAGTCGACGGACATCGTGCAGGCGATCGCCAGGATCGCTTATTTCTACAAGCATGAAAGCTGTGGTCAGTGCACACCCTGCCGCGAAGGCAGCGGCTGGATGTGGCGAATCCTCCAGCGCATGGTTTCGGGCGAGGCCGAAATTGAGGAAATCGACATGCTGTGGGACGTGACCAAGCAGATCGAGGGTCACACGATCTGCGCCTTCGGCGATGCCGCGGCATGGCCGGTCCAGGGTCTGTTACGCCATTTCCGTGACGAGATCGAGCAGCGAATATTGACGCGCAAGGGCGTCGGCGCGCAGGCGGCGGAGTAGGAGCGAGCGATGCCGAAATTGACGATCGACGGAATAGAGGTCGAGGTCCCGCCGGGCTCCTCGGTGCTGCAAGCCTGCGAGGCCGCCGGCAAGGAAGTACCTCGGTTCTGCTATCATGATCGTCTGTCCGTTGCCGGAAACTGTCGCATGTGCATGGTCGAGGTGAAGCCGGGACCGCCGAAACCGGCGGCGAGCTGCGCAATGCCCGCGGGCGACGGCATGGAAATCTTCACCGATTCCGAAATGGCGCGGAAAGCCCGTCAGGGCGCGATGGAATTTCTGCTGATCAACCATCCGCTGGACTGTCCGATCTGCGATCAGGGTGGCGAATGCGACCTGCAGGATCAGTCGATGGCTTATGGCGTGGCGGGCAGCCGCTATTCGGAAAACAAGCGCGCCGTCGACGAGAAATACATGGGTCCCCTGATCAAGACGATCATGACCCGATGCATCCATTGTACGCGCTGCGTTCGTTTCTCGACGGAAATCGCGGGCGTCTCTGATATGGGGTTGATCAATCGCGGCGAGAACGCGGAAATCACGACCCTGGAGGAGGCGGTTTCCTCCGAACTTTCGGGGAATGTGATTGATCTGTGCCCGGTCGGTGCCTTGACCTCGAAGCCCTATGCGTTCGTCGCGCGACCGTGGGAACTGACAAAAACGGAATCCGTCGATGTGATGGACGCAGTCGGCTCGAACATTCGCGTCGATGCGCGCGGCAACGAAGTGCTCCGCGTCCTGCCCCGGCTGCATGAAGACATCAACGAAGAATGGATTTCCGACAAAACCCGATACGCGTGCGATGGCCTGAGCCGGCAGCGCCTCGATCGTCCCTATCTGCGAAATACCGAAGGCCGACTAGAGGAAACAAGCTGGGAGACGGCTCTGACGACGGCTGCGGAGAAACTGAAGGCCGCGGGTGGCAAGGCGGCGGCGATTGCCGGCGATCAGGCGTGCGTCGAGTCGATGTATGCGCTCAAGGGATTGATGGCCGGGCTCGGCTCGCCGCATCTCGACTGCCGTCAGGATGGGGCCGCGCTCGATGCCTCAGCGCCCACCTCGTATCGTTTCAATACCACGATCGCCGGAATCGAATTGGCGGATGCCTGCCTCATCGTCGGGTCCGATCCAAGATGGGAGGCGCCGCTCGTCAATGCACGTCTTCGCAAGCGCTACCTGATGGATGGCTTCAAGGTCGGGTTGGTCGGCGCTCGGCGAGAACTCACCTATGATTATCAGTATCTTGGCGCCGGCGGCGATACCCTGCGCCAGCTTGCCGACGGAACCCATCCTTTCGCGGCGGACCTGCGCGCGGCCGAACGGCCGATGCTCATCCTTGGTATGGGGGCCCTATCGCGCCCCGATGGCGCTGCGATCCTTGCCGCTTGCCGGAAAATCGCGGACGACACCGGTATGATCATCGATGGTTGGAACGGCTTCAATGTCCTGCATATGGCGGCGGCCCGGGTCGGCGGACTGATGCTCGATTTCGTGCCGGGCCCCGGCGGTCGCGATGTTGCGGGAATTCTCGACGGCGGCGACGACATCTCCGTCGTGTATCTCCTGGGGGCCGATGAAATTGATATGTCGGCGCTCAAGGACAGCTTTGTCATCTATCAAGGCCATCACGGCGATGCCGGGGCGCATCGCGCCGATCTAATTCTTCCGGGCGCTGCTTATACCGAAAAGAACGCGCTTCACGCGAATACCGAGGGGCGGGTCCAGGCGGTCGAGCGCGCGGTGTTCCCGCCCGGTGACGCGCGCGAGGATTGGGCGATCCTGCGGGCGCTATCGGGTGCGATGGGGGCGGCGCTTCCGTATGATTCCCAAGGCGCGCTTCGCGCGGCGCTCCGAGATGAATATCCCGCCTTCCTCGCCATCGATACGATCGAGCCTTCGTCTTGGGAGGCATTCGGTGCGACCGGTGAAATCGATTCCGAGGCTTTTGCGCCCGCGATCGAGAACTTCTATATGACGGACCCGATCAGCCGGGCCTCCGAGACCATGGCGAAATGCGCGGACGAAATCCTCGGCGACGGGGAGGCGACAGGTACCGATGGCTGAATTCTGGGAAGGCTATCTCTGGCCGACGATTTGGATCGTCATCGGCATCGTCGTGATCGTAACGCCCGTGCTGCTCAGTGTTGCGTATTTGACCTTCTGGGAACGAAAAATCATTGGTTGGATGCAGTATCGCAAGGGCCCGAATGTCGTCGGCCCCTTTGGATTGCTGCAACCGATCGCCGATGGCGCGAAGCTGTTTCTGAAGGAAACCATCGTACCGTCCGTCGCCAATCGGGTGGTCTTCGTTCTGGCCCCGATGATCACCTTCATCCTCAGTCTGGTCGCCTGGGCGGTCATCCCCTTCGGCTCGTTCATGGGGCTGGAGCTGGTGCTGGCGGACATCAATGTCGGTGTTCTTTATCTCTTCGCGATTTCTTCGCTTGGCGTTTACGGCATCATCATGGCCGGCTGGGCGTCAAATTCGAAATACGCGTTCCTTGGGGCGTTGCGCTCGGCGGCGCAGATGGTCTCCTACGAGGTGTCGATCGGTTTCGTGATCATTACCGTTCTGCTCGCGGTCGGCTCGCTTAATCTCTCCAAGATCGTGATGGCGCAGGCGGGCGGTTTTTGGCAGTGGCATTTCTTCGGGCCCTTGCTGCCGATGTTCGTCGTCTTTTTCATCTCGGCCCTTGCCGAAACGAACCGTTCGCCATTCGATCTTCCGGAAGCCGAGGCGGAACTGGTCTCCGGCTACAACGTCGAGTATTCGGCCATGACTTTCGCGATGTTCTTCCTCGGAGAATACGCGAACATGATTCTGATGTGCGGCATGACCTCGGTTCTGTTCCTCGGCGGCTGGCTGCCGCCTTTCGAGGTGGAACCCTTTACTTGGATTCCCGGGTTCGTCTGGTTCGCCTTGAAGATCGCGGCTTGTCTCTTTGTCTTCCTGTGGGTTCGCGCGACCTTCCCGCGCTATCGTTACGACCAATTGATGCGGCTTGGATGGAAGGTGTTCCTGCCGCTCTCGTTGCTTTGGGTCGTGCTGATCGCGGGCTATTTGATGGTTTTCGATTTGGTCCCGCCGGCGGGAGGTGCGTGAGATGTGCTTGTCTTCGAAGGGAAGGAACTAGGCAATGGCGCTTCTTGACAGAACCGCGCGTGCGTTCCTCTTGACCGAACTGGTACAGGGGATGTCGCTGACGCTGCGTGCCATGTTCAAGCCGAAACACACCATCAACTATCCGTATGAAAAGGGGCCGTTGTCGCCGCGCTTTCGCGGCGAGCATGCCTTGCGCCGTTATGCAAACGGCGAGGAGCGCTGTATCGCCTGTAAACTCTGCGAGGCGATCTGTCCGGCTCAAGCCATCACCATCGAAGCCGAACCTCGCGAGGACGGCAGCCGCCGGACGACCCGCTATGACATCGACATGACGAAGTGCATCTATTGCGGCTATTGCCAGGAGGCATGTCCCGTCGACGCGATCGTCGAGGGACCGAATTTCGAATACGCCACCGAGACCCGCGAGGAGCTCTTCTACAACAAGGAAAAACTGCTGGATAACGGGGAACGTTGGGAGGTGGAAATCGCCGCCAACCTCACACTGGATGCACCATATCGCTGATATTAACGGGTGCCCCCGTCGCGCGGGCCGCACCCATGGAGAGAGGAGAGGAACGAACATGAAGAGGGGAGGCCGATGATTATTCAGGCATTGTCGTTCTATCTCTTCGCGTTCATTGCGATCGCGTCGGGCGTGATGGTGATATCCGCGCGCAATCCGGTCCATTCGGTCCTCTTCCTGATCCTCGCCTTCTTCAATTCGGCCGGTCTTTTCGTGCTCCTTGGGGCCGAGTTCCTGGCGATGATTCTGGTCGTCGTCTATGTCGGTGCGGTAGCGGTGCTGTTTCTATTCGTCGTCATGATGCTCGACATCAACTACGTCGAACTGCGCCAAGGCTTCATGCAATACCTGCCGGTCGGCGCCTTGATCGGCGTTATTCTTCTGGCCGAGCTGGTCCTGATCTTCGGCAGTTGGGTCGCGGCACCCGAGCTGACCGCCGCGGCTCCGGCTCCGGCGGCGGCGAGCATCGGCAACACCCATGCGCTGGGGCGGTTGATCTATACGACGTATATTTACCTCTTCCAGGCGGCGGGGTTGATCCTGCTGGTTGCGATGGTGGGCGCGATCGTCCTGACACTTCGCCGCCGGCCCGGGGTCAAGCGCCAGCGGATCGCCGATCAACTGGCGCGCCGCCGCGAGGATGCCGTCGAAGTCGTCAAGGTCGAGACGGGGAGCGGTATCTGATGCTTGAAATCGGCCTCGCTCATTATCTGACGGTTGCCGCGATCCTCTTTACGCTCGGCCTCTTCGGCGTGTTCTTGAACCGGAAGAACGTCATCATCATCCTGATGTCGATCGAGCTCATGTTGCTCGCCGTCAATATCAACATGGTTGCTTTCTCGTCGCATCTTCAGGATTTGGTGGGGCAGGTTTTCGCGCTTTTCGTGCTGACCGTGGCGGCGGCCGAGGCGGCCATCGGCTTGGCGATCCTGGTCACCTATTATCGCAACCGCGGTTCGATCGCGGTCGAAGACGTCAACCTGATGAAGGGCTGAGCCGAGATGGAAGCCGCGATCGTCTTTTTACCGTTGATCGGTGCCCTCCTGGCCGGGCTTTTCGGACGTTGGCTCGGCGACAAGGGTTCCTCGCTGGTGACTTGCGGCCTGTTGACGCTTTCCGCCGTTCTCAGTTGGTATGTCTTCTTCGATATCATCTATGGGGCGGGGCCCCGGTCGATCGAGCTCTTCACCTGGATCGACGTCGGAGATTTCGAGTTTTCCTGGGCCTTGAAGATGGACCAATTGACCGGCGTCATGCTGGTCGTGGTGACGACCGTCTCCTCGGTCGTCCACTGGTACTCGATCGGCTACATGCATCACGATCCGGGGATCCCGCGTTTCTTCTCCTATCTCAGCCTCTTCACCTTCTTCATGTTGATGCTGGTGACGGCGGACAATCTCGTCCAGCTCTTCTTCGGCTGGGAAGGCGTCGGGCTGGCGTCGTACCTCTTGATCGGTTTCTGGTATAACCGGCCCTCGGCGAACGCGGCCGCGATCAAGGCGTTCCTGGTCAACCGCATCGGCGATTTCGGCTTTGCGCTGGGTATCTTCGGCACCTTCGTCTTGTTCCAGACCGTGGAGCTGGATGCGATCTTCGCCGCCGTGCCCGGCAAGGCGAACGCGACCCTCGTTCTATTGAATTGGGAGTTCCCGGCCATCACGGCGATCTGCCTTCTCTTGTTCATGGGGGCGATGGGCAAGTCGGCGCAGTTGGGTCTCCACACCTGGCTGCCGGATGCCATGGAAGGTCCGACACCCGTTTCAGCACTTATTCACGCGGCGACGATGGTGACCGCCGGTGTCTTCATGGTCTGCCGCCTCTCGCCGATATTCGAATATTCCGAAACCGCGCTTGCGGTGGTGACCATCGTCGGCGCCTCGACGGCGTTCTTCGCCGCCACCGTCGGATTGACCCAGAACGACATCAAGCGGGTGATCGCCTATTCGACCTGCTCGCAGCTCGGCTACATGTTCTTCGCGGTCGGGGTCTCGGCCTATGGCGCGGCGATGTTCCATCTCTTCACGCACGCTTTCTTCAAGGCGCTGCTATTCCTCGGTTCGGGTTGCGTCATTCACGCGATGTCGGACGAGCAGGACATGCGGAAGATGGGCGGAATCCGGAAACTGGTGCCGGTGACCTACATCTACATGTGGATCGGCAGCCTGTCGCTTGCCGGGATCGGTATTCCGGGCGTCATCGGCTTTGCCGGCTTCCATTCGAAGGACACCATTATCGAGGCCGCGTTCGCCGCCCATAGTGGGGTGGGGATGTATGCGTTCTGGCTCGGGATCGCGGCGGCGCTCATGACAGCGTTCTATTCTTGGCGATTGATCTTCATGACCTTCCACGGCGAGACGCGGGCCGACGAGCGGACTTTCGCCCATGTCCACGAATCGCCGAAGAGCATGACCGTGCCGCTTTCGGTCTTGGCGCTCGGTTCGATCGTCGCCGGCTTCATCGCCGCCGGTGCCTTCGTCGGCGATGGTTATGCCAATTTCTGGGGCGAGTCGCTGAAGGTGTTGGAGACGCATACGGCGCTCACCGATTCCCACCATGTACCGCTCTGGGTCAAAATCCTACCGCTTGCCATGGGGATTATCGGGATCGGATTGGCGTACTACATGTACATCGCGCGCACCGACACGCCGGCCGCCTTGGCGAAACGTTTCAACGCGCTCTACCTCTTCAGTTTCAACAAGTGGTATTTCGACGAACTCTTCGACCGTATTTTCGTCCGTCCCGCCTTTGCGCTTGGTCTGGGTTTTTGGAAGAAGGGCGACGGCGCGGTGATCGACGGATACGGTCCCGATGGGATCGCCGCCATGACGCGCCGTTTCGCCGGCCGCGCAAGCTGGTTGCAGAGCGGTTACGTCTATCACTACGCCTTCGCGATGCTGGTCGGGGTGGTTGTCCTCGTCACTTGGTACATCGCGACGGGAAAGGCGGGGTAGAGCCATGTCGAGCAGCATGCCGCTTCTCAGTATCGTGACCTTCACGCCGCTCGTCGGCGTGGCCGCGATCCTGCTATTCGCCCGCGGAACACCGGAAGAGGTGGCGCGAAACTCGCGGTGGGGGGCGCTTTGGACCTCCCTCTTCACCTTCGTCATGTCGCTTTTCCTTTGGACGGGGTTCGACACGACGACGGCGGCGTTCCAGTTCGTCGAGAAGACGATATGGGTGCCTGAATTCAAGATCTTCTATCATATGGGCGTCGACGGCATTTCGATGTTCTTCGTGTTGCTGTCGACCTTGCTGACGCCGGTCTGCGTCTTGGCGAGTTGGACCGCGATCGCGGACCGCGTGAAGGAATACATGATCGCCTTCCTCATCCTCGAGACGATGATGGTCGGCATGTTCTGCGCGCTCGATTTCGTCACTTTCTATATCTTCTTCGAGGGTGTTCTGCTGCCGATGTTCCTGATTATCGGGATCTGGGGCGGCCCGAGGAAAGTTTACGCGGCCTTCAAATTCTTCCTCTATACGCTGCTCGGTTCCGTCCTGATGCTGCTGGCGATCATCACCGCCTATCATCAGGCGGGGACGACCGATATCCCGACCTTGATGTCGCACGGTTTCCCCCGCGATCTGCAAATCTGGATGTGGCTGGCCTTCTTTGCGTCCTTCGCGGTCAAGGTTCCGATGTGGCCGGTCCATACCTGGCTGCCCGATGCCCATGTCGAAGCGCCGACGGCGGGCTCGGTGATCCTGGCCGGCGTGCTGCTAAAGATGGGCGGATACGGCTTCCTTCGCTTCTCGCTGCCGATGCTTCCGGAGGCGTCCGAATATTTCACGCCGCTGATCTACGGTCTCAGTATCGTCGCGGTGATCTACACCTCCCTCGTGGCTCTCGCCCAGGAGGACATGAAGAAGCTGATCGCCTATTCATCGGTCGCCCATATGGGATTTGTTACGGTTGGCATTTTCGCCGCGAACGAGCAGGCGGTCGCGGGCGCGATCATCCAGATGCTGAGCCATGGTGTCGTCTCGGCCGCGTTGTTCCTTTGCGTCGGCGTCGTCTACGACCGGATCCATTCGCGCGATATCGAGACTTATGGCGGCCTCGTTCATCGAATGCCGGTCTATGCGGCGATGTTCATGGTCTTCGCTTTGGCCTCGGTCGGCCTTCCGGGCACTAGCGGTTTCGTCGGCGAGATCTTGGTTCTCGTTGGCGCCTTCAAGGCGAATACCTGGGTTGCGGCGCTGATCGCGACGGGCATGGTGCTTGGGGCCGCCTACATGCTCTATCTCTATCGTCGGGTCATCTTCGGCGAACTCACCAAGGAAAATCTCATGCAGATCGCCGATCTGGATCGGCGCGAGGTGATGGTCTTTGCGCCGCTGATTCTGGTGGTGTTCTGGATGGGGATTTATCCGGGACCCTTCCTCGAGGCGATCGACGTTTCGGTGGCGAATCTGGTCAAGAATTATCATGCGGCACTTTCAGCGGCCGGCGACGCCACGATGCTGGCGGCGAAATAGGGAAGGGGAGACAAGATGACCGAACTACCCGTTATCTTCCCGGCTCTACCGGAGATCATCCTGGCCGTGGCGGCCATGTCCTTCATGATGACCGGTGTCTTCGTTCGCGAGGAACGCGCCCTTTCGATCGTCTACGTTTTGTCGCTTGCCGCCCTCGTCGTGGTGCTTGTGGTTCTGATGTCGCTCAAGGGCCAGACGCGGCTCGCCTTCGGCGGACAATTCGTCAGCGACGATTTTGCCGTTTTCATGAAGTCACTCGTTGTACTTGGATCGATCTTCACGCTGATCATCAGTCAAAGCTACATTCGGCGCGAAGGCATGGCGCGTTTCGAATACCCCGTGCTGATCCTGTTCGCGACGGTCGGCATGATGATGATGGTCTCGGCGAACGATCTCATCTCGCTCTATCTTGGCCTCGAACTGCAAAGCCTTTCGCTCTATGTATTGGCGGCGTTCATGCGCGATACGACGCGCTCTTCCGAGGCCGGATTGAAATATTTCGTTTTGGGCGCGCTTTCCTCGGGCATGCTGCTTTATGGCTGCTCGCTGATTTACGGCTTCGCGGGAACCACCTCCTTCGTCGGCCTGGCCAAGGTTCTGACAGGCCCGGACGCCGTCTCCGTCGGGATGATCATCGGTCTGGTTTTCCTGACCTCCGGCCTTGCCTTCAAGGTCTCCGCCGTGCCGTTCCATATGTGGACGCCCGACGTCTATGAAGGTGCTCCGACGCCGGTGACCGCTTTCTTCTCGGTAGCGCCGAAGATTGCCACGATTGCCCTTTTCACGCGGGTAATGATGGAGCCATTCGGCGATATTATCGTCGAGTGGCGGCAGATCATCGTATTCCTTTCGGTCCTCTCGATGGCGCTTGGTGCCTTCGCGGCCATCGCGCAGACCAATATCAAACGTCTGATGGCCTACAGCTCGATCGGGCATGTTGGTTATGCCTTGATCGGCCTCGCGGCGGGCGGGACATCCGGGGTGCAGGCGATACTTCTGTATTTCACGATCTATCTTGCGATGAACGTCGGAACTTTCGCCTGCATTCTCTGCATGCGACGCAAGGGCGAGATGGTCGAGGAGATCGAGGATCTGGCGGGGCTCGGTAAGTCCAATCCCGGATTGGCGGCATTGATGCTGATCTTCATGTTTTCGATGGCCGGCATCCCACCGCTCGCGGGTTTCTTCGGTAAGTTCTATATCTTCGTCGCCGCTCTCGATGCCGGGCTCTATACCCTGGCGATCATCGGCGTCCTGGCGAGCGTAGTCGGGGCTTTTTATTATCTCCGCATCGTCAAGATCATGTATTTCGACGAGAGTACCCTCGCGTTCGACCGGCCGCTTGGTAAGGGGCTTGGAGGTGTGTTGGCGGTGACCGGAATTATCACGCTGTTCTTCTTCATCGTCTTGTCGCCGGTTCTTGATCGGACTGCCGCGGCGGCGGCGTCGCTTCTAGCGGGCTAACGCCCCGATTCTCGGACGAGCTCGTCGTGTCCTTGAACTATACGATCGTTCACGAAAGTTCCGTCGGTTCGACCAATGACGAAGCACGACGTCTGGCCGGGGAGGGCGCGGCACATGGTCTCGTCGTACAGGCCGATGAGCAGCTCTCCGGTCGCGGTCGCCGTGGGCGTGAATGGGAATCGCCTCAGGGCAATCTTTATTTATCGCTTCTTCTTCGTCCGAGCCGTTCCACGGCCGAGGCGGCGGGTCTGTCGCTGGTCGCGGCGGTGGCGCTGGGCGATATTGTCGCGGAGTCCCTCGCCGATCCGGGTCGCGTTTCGCATAAATGGCCGAACGATATCCTCGTCGACGGCGCGAAGATCGCGGGCCTTCTGCTTGAATCCTCGGGCGGGAATGTTTCGGCGCCCGTCGACTGGGTGATCGTTGGCTGTGGGATAAATATTGCGAGTCACCCGACGGGAACACCGTATCCGGCGACGTGCCTGAATTTGGTCGCGGCGCGTACCGAGGGACCGGAGACGGTGTCTTCCGCATTTTTGGACCGCTTCGCCTATTGGTACGAATGCTGGGTGCGGGGCGGGATCGGGCCGATAAGATCGGCGTGGCTGGAGAGGGCCGCGGGGTTGGGAGATCAGATCACCGTGCGTCTCCCGGGGCGCGAGATCGAGGGAACCTTCGAGGACATGGATATGACGGGTGCTCTCATACTCTCACTTCCCGATGGCGGCCGCGAGATCGTGACCGCGGGAGATGTCTTCCACGGAACCGGAACCGATTGACGATGCTTTTGGCGATAGACGCAGGTAACACGAACACGGTATTCGCCGTCTATGACGGTGAAAGCCGCCTTGGGACTTGGCGCTGCGGCACCAATGCGCGTCGGACGGCGGATGAATATGCGGTCTGGCTGATCGACCTGATGGCGCTGGACGACCTGAAGCGGGAAGATATAGAGGCCGCCGTGCTCGGCAGCGTTGTTCCGGAGGCAAACTTCAACCTCTTGTCCCTTTGCGACCGTTATTTCGGCGTGACGGCGCTTTCCGTCGAGCACGATACCTGCAATCTCGGGTTCGAGATATTGATCGACCGGCCCGAACAGGTGGGTGCTGATCGTCTGGCAAATACGGCTGCCGCCCATGGCTGTTTCGACGGACCGTTGATCGTCGTTGATTTCGGCACTGCCACGACCTTCGATGTTGTCGACGAGAAAGGAAATTACTGCGGCGGCGTGATCTGTCCCGGGATCAATCTTTCGCTCGACGCCCTCTATATGGCGGCGGCGCAATTACCACGCGTCGACATCAAGGCGACGAATGAGATTATCGGCCGGGCGACGGTTCCGGCCATGCAATCCGGAATTTTTTGGGGCTATATCGGCATGATCGAGGGATTGGTGGCTCGGATTGGCGTCGAATACGGTGCCGAAATGACGGTCGTTGCAACCGGCGGATTGGCACCGCTTTTCGCCGAGGCGACGGACGTCATTCAGCATGTCGATAAAGACATGACTCTGCGCGGCCTGCTCGAAATCTATCGACGAAATTCCGCCAAGTGACCGGATATCTCGATACGGGCCTGCCGGGTGACGATGAGCTCTTGTTCCTACCGCTCGGCGGCACGGGCGAGATTGGGATGAACCTCAATCTCTATGGCCATGCCGGGAAATGGCTGATGGTCGATTGCGGCATTACCTTTGGCGACGACCAGACGCCGGGTGTCGACGTCATCACGCCCGATCCCGCATTCATCGCCGAGAGGCGGGACGATCTCGCGGGCTTGGTCCTTACCCACGCGCATGAGGATCATCTGGGCGCCGTACCCTATCTTTGGCAGCGATTCGAATGTCCGATTTATGCGACACCCTTCACCGCAAGTGTCTTGCGGCGAAAGCTCGCGGAGACGTCGTTTGGGGATCGCGTCCCGATCCACATCATTTCGATGTCGGGCCGATTTTCCGTAGGGCCGTTCGAGATCGAGCTCATTACGCTCACCCATTCGATCCCGGAACCGAACGCCGTCGTGCTCCGGACCGAATTGGGAACCGTGCTTCATACCGGTGATTGGAAGCTTGATCCGAATCCCTTGGTGGGGCCGACGACGGATGAAAAGCGATTGATGGAAGTCGGTGAATCCGGCGTTCTCGCCATGGTATGCGACTCGACCAATGTCCTGGTACCTGGACAATCCGGGTCCGAGGCGGATGTTCGCGAGAATCTGGAGGCATTGCTCGGTCGCTTCTCCCAACGGGTTGCAATTGCGTGCTTCGCGTCGAACGTGGCGCGGTTGGAGACCATTGCGCGGGTCGGCGAGGCGCATGGCCGGCACGTCGCCCTCGTTGGGCGCTCGCTCTGGCGGATCTATGAATCGGCGAAAGAGAACGGCTATCTTACCGATATCGAACCCTTCATCACGGACAGGGATGTCGGTTATTTACCGCCCGAACGCGTGCTCTTGATCTGCACGGGCAGTCAAGGCGAACCGCGCGCCGCCTTGCCGCGGGTCGCCGCCGGCGAGCATTCCCAGATCGATCTTGGGGAAGGCGATGCGGTGATTTTCTCGAGCCGTATCATCCCCGGCAACGAGAAGGCCATTGCCCGCCTGCACAATCGCTTGAATGTTCGAGGCATCGAGGTGGTGACGATCCAAGACGAGGATGTGCATGTCTCGGGCCATCCTGCACGGGATGAGTTGATTCAAATGTATCAATGGATTCGTCCCGAAATCGCCGTGCCTGTACACGGCGAGCCGCGTCATTTGATCGCCCATGCGAAACTGGCGCGGGAATGCCAGGTGCCGCATTCCCTGGTCGCGAAGAATGGGGCGATGGTGCGATTGGCGCCGGGGCGCGCCGAGATCATCGATGAAGTTTTCGCCGACCGTCTGGCGCTCGACGGCAAGCGGCTGATTCCGCTACACAGTCAATCCATTCGCGATCGCCGCCGCATGACGTATCATGGGTCGGCGGTTGGGACCGTGGTGATGAACGGCGACGGCTCGCTGCGCGGCGATCCTATCGTCACGGTGCATGGGGTGTTCGATGATGAGGACGAGGCGGAAGGCGAACGCAAGGTGGTCGATGCCGTCATCGCGGCCATTGAGGATCTTCGTCCGTCCCAAAGACTGGACGACGAGACGGTGAGCGAGATGGCGCGCCGCGCCGTTCGCCGAACTATCCGGGTGCTTTGCGGCAGGAAACCGCAGACCCAAATTCATTTGCTGCGGATTTGAGAAAGAGTGGAAGATGATCGGACGTTTGAACCATCTGGCGATCGTGGTTCCGGACTTGGCGGCGGCGGCGGCACGTTATCGCGAGACCTTGGGCGCCGAGGTTACGGAAACGATCGACCTGCCGGCGCATGGCGTGAAGACGGTATTCGTCGAATTACCCAATACGAAGATCGAACTGCTGTATCCGCTCGATGCGGAGTCGTCGATTGGCCGGTTTCTCGAACGAAATCCGGCCGGCGGAATTCATCATGTCTGTTACGAAGTCGATGATATATACGCCGCGAGGGACCATTTGGAGGGCGAGGGGATGCGGGTTTTGGGCGACGGTGAACCTGCGATCGGCGCGCACGACAAACCGGTCCTCTTTCTGCATCCGAAGGATTTCGACGGGACCCTTATCGAACTCGAGCAGGCCTGAGCCGATGTCCTGGATATCGGCTATTCTCGTTTATGTCATCATCTGGTGGATGGTGCTTTTTTGCGTTCTGCCATGGGGCAATCAAGCGGTCGAGGATCCGGAGGTCGGTCACGCAACGAGCGCACCGAAGAACCCGCGGCTAAAAATCAAATTCGCCGTGACCACGGTGATCGCCGCGGTGATCCTCGCGGCGGTTTGGTGGGTGATGGACACCGAACTGATCACGCTTCGACCGAAATAGCCGATGAGTGGTTATTGCGACACGGCGCCGGAACATCCCTACCACGGCCCTTATCACGATACGGAGTATGGGTTTCCCGCGCGCGAGGATGCGGTTCTATTCGAGCGCCTGGTTCTCGAGATCAATCAGGCGGGTCTTTCGTGGCTCACGATTTTGAAGAAGCGCGATGCCTTCCGCGAGGCCTATGAAGGATTCGATATCGATCGGGTCGCCGCCTATGAAGAGCCCGCGCGGGCGCGACTTCTCGGCGATGCCGGCATTATTCGCAATCGTCTCAAGATCGATGCGGCGATCGAAAACGCTCGTCGGATCCAGGATCTTCGCGAGGCTCATGGCAGCTTCGCGGCTTGGCTCGACATACATCATCCCATGGGCAAGACGGCTTGGGTGAAGCTCTTTCGGGAGACCTTTAAATTCACAGGCGGCGAAATCACCGGAGAATTCTTGATGAGCCTCGGTTATCTACCGGGCGCCCACCGTCCGGACTGTCCGGTCCAGGCACGGATTTCGGCGGAGTCGCCGCCGTGGATGAAAGATCATATAACCGATTGGAGTTAATTAATAATTTGGGCTCTTGGGTGTTGTGTATAGAGTGATCAAACCCTCGGCGAGCCACAAAAAAAAGGCAGGAAATGAATTTCCCGCCTGTCTAAATCGAATAAAATTGCCCACGGCCTGCTTTTTTGGTCGTTGAGTTCTAATCTCCCAAGTTACCGTAGACATCCTCCCCAGACTCGGGCCGCACAGCGTTTTCGCTTGTGCCGTCGTTTGTTTGTTGAGGGAATACTAGGACAGGATGTCGCACCCGTCACGGGTTTTTTGCATCGCCGCCGCGGCAAACCGAATTTTGCAATCAGGAACGTCATAGAAAGGCGAACTTGAGGATAAACGCGAGCGCGATGACGACGATCGCCGGGCTCAATTCCGTCATCCGGCCACTCAGAAATTTGGCGAGCGCATAGGTAATAAATCCGATCCCGATACCGGTTGCGATCGAGAAGGTGAACGGCATCGCCAGCGCCGTCACCACGGCGGGCGCGTATTCGCTGACGTCATCCCAGTCGAGTTCGGCCAAACCGCGCGCCATCATGCAGGCGACGAAGACGAGAGCGGGTGCGGTCGCAAAACCGGGAATCGTTCCCGCGAGCGGCGCCAGGAAAAGGGCGGCCAGGAATAGGACGGCGACAACGACAGCGGTCAAACCGGTCCGTCCGCCCGCCTTGATACCGGCGGCGCTTTCGATATAGCTCGTCGTGGTCGAGGTGCCGAGCGCGGACCCGGCGACGGTCGCGAGACTATCGGCGAGAAGGGCTTGCTTCAGTCGCGGCAGGCGGCCCTCCGAATCGAGAAGACCCGCACGATGCGCCACGCCGACCAGCGTTCCCGCCGTATCGAACAAATCCACGAAGAGAAAAGCAAAGACGACCGAGACAACGCTCAATTCGAGCGCATCCTGGAGGTTCAATTCGAGAAAGCTCGGTGCCAGGCTCGGCGGCATCGAGACCACGCCCTGGAAGGGTGTCACGCCGAAGAGGGTGCTAATGGCGGTGACACCGAGGATTGAAATCAGGATGGCGCCCGGAACCGAAAGCCGGTCGAGCGCGACCATCAGCACGAAACCCGAACCCGCAAGTAGGACGGGAATTGTCGTGACATCGCCGAGCGTCACCAATGTCGCCGGGCTTGCCACGACGATGCCGGCATTCTTCAGCCCGATGATCGCGAGGAACATGCCGATGCCGGCGGAGATCGCCATCTTGAGCGCGCGCGGGATGGCATTCACGATCCACTCCCGAACCGGAAGGATGCTGAGGACGAGGAATAGCACGCCGGAAACGAAGACGACGCCAAGCGCCGTTTGCCAGCTATGTCCCATCTGTCCGACCACGGTGTAGGTGAAGAACGCGTTCAGCCCCATCCCGGGGGCAAGTGCTATCGGGTAATTCGCAAGCAGTCCCATGAGAAGCGTTCCGAACGCCGCCGCGAGACAGGTCGCGACGAAGACGGCACCCTTATCCATTCCCGCATCCGCCAGGATCGCCGGATTAACGAAGATGATGTAAGCCATGGTCAGAAATGTCGTAAGACCCGCAATCGCTTCCCGCGAGATCGTCGTTTCATGATCCGAAAGTCTAAAAAATTGCTCCAACATCCCCGAAATCTCCCCAGATCCACGTGGCGGCAAAAAATAGCAACCGGCCGCCAACTAGGATAGAATTAACCCATGACTGAAATTCGCACACTTCTTTTGATCCTCGCCGGGCTGGCATTGCTCGGCGTATCGCAAGCTTCCGCCGGCAAGGTAAAGATGTCGGGCAAGGATTGTCGCCGCTTGATCCAGCATCGCGCGCGGGCCGACGTCAATTACAAACCCGGCGTCGACGTTCGCGGCCGAAAAGTCAGATCGGCGAATGTTAAGAGCAGCCACGGCATCAAACTGCCGCGGACGATCGAATTCGATATCGCGTTCAACCCGCTGAAAGGGACATCGGCGAGCCGGTTCGGGGAGACATCGGCCTCCGTCGGTAAGGTGAAATACGATATGAATAAAGGGACCTTCACCTTTAACGGACAGCCGATCGGTGACCGGGAGCAGGCCAAGCTGGCGCGGGCATGCCGTAAGACGGCGCGATAGTTTCTCGGCCGACGAAAATTCGTTTCGATTGGCCGGCGCCCGCCATGGACAAGCTTCGGTTGGTTTCCTAATGTGGCGGCCCTTCGGGGCAATCTCTCATTTTGAAAGACCGGCAGAAGAATGAACCTTCCCATGGATTCGGATCATGCGACGGCGGTACGTCTCTCGCGCTATTTCCTGCCAACTTCCAAGGAAACGCCGCAGGAGGCGCAGATCGCCTCGCATCGCTATATGTTGCGCGCGGGGATGATCCGCCAGGCGAGCGCGGGTATCTATTCCTGGTTACCGCTCGGCTTTCGCGTATTGAAGAAGATCGAACAGATCGTTCGCGAGGAGCAGGACCGAAGCGGTGCCCATGAAATGCTGATGCCGACAATCCAGTCGGCCGACCTCTGGCGCCAATCGGGCCGTTACGACGATTACGGCAAGGAGATGCTGCGGATCACCGATCGTCATGACCGCGATATGCTTTACGGTCCGACCAACGAGGAAGTGATCACAGAAATCTGCAGCGCCCATGTCCGAAGCTACCGGGATCTGCCGCTCAATCTTTATCACATCCAATGGAAGTTTCGCGATGAGGTGCGGCCTCGCTTTGGCGTTATGCGCGGGCGTGAATTCTTCATGAAGGACGCCTATTCCTTCGACCTCGACGCGGAGGCTGGCCGAACCGCCTATAACAAAATGTTCGTGGCCTATCTCCGCACTTTCGCGCGGATGGGGCTGCGGGCGATCCCGATGCTCGCCGATACCGGTCCCATCGGCGGCGATATGAGCCATGAATTCATCATTCTCGCCGAAACCGGCGAGAGCGATGTCTTCTGCCACCGCGATTTCCTTGAATACGACGTCCTCGGCGACGAAATCGATTTCGAATCGCCGGCCGCCCTTCAAGGGGTCGTCGATCGCTGGACCAGTCTTTACGCCGCGACAGACGAAAAGCACGATCAAGCGCTGTTCGAGAGGGAAGTTCCGGCCGATCAGCGCGTTACCGCCCGAGGAATCGAAGTCGGCCACATCTTCTATTTCGGCGACAAATATTCGGAGCCGCTTGGCGCCAAGGTCGCGACACCGGACGGCAACGAAGTTCCCCTCCAAATGGGGTCCTATGGCATTGGCGTCTCGCGTCTGGTCGGCGGGATTATCGAGGCTTGTCACGACGAGGACGGTATCGTCTGGCCCGACAGCGTCGCCCCGTTCCAGGTTGGTCTGATAAACCTGAGACAGGGCGATGCCGGTTGCGACGCGGCTTGCGAGGATCTTTTCGGGCGTCTTGCCGCGGCCGATGTCGAGGTCCTATATGACGACCGGGAGGAGCGCGCGGGGGTCAAATTTTCCGACATGGAATTGATCGGCCTCCCCTGGCAGATCGTCATTGGGCCACGCGGGTTGGAGAAGGGCGTCGTCGAGGTAAAGCGCCGCGCGGAAGGCGAACGGGAGGAAATGGATGTCGCTGCGGCGCTTGACCGCCTTGGCGTCGGCTGAACGCCGATGATATCGGCCTTCGAGGGATTGGTTGCATTCCGCTATCTCCGCGCGCGGCGTCAAGAGGGTTTTATCTCCGTGGTCGCCTGGTTTTCGCTCCTCGGTATCATGCTGGGGGTGGCGACGCTGATCATCGTCATGGCGGTGATGAACGGATTTCGACAAGAATTACTCAGCCGAATACTCGGTTTGAACGGACACCTCGAGGTTTCCGCGACGAGAGGGGCGTTGACCGATTACATGGGTCTCGCGGCGCGGATCGACGCGCTCCAGGGCGTTCGGGTCTCGGCGCCGGTGGTTTCAGGACAGGTTTTGTTGACCGCCAACAAAGTCTCCACCGGGGCGGTCGCACGGGGCATGTTGGTCGATGATATAAAGGCGAAAACCTTGCTTTTCGACAGCATCCGATCGGGGTCGCTCGACGGGTTCGATGAAGGGAGCGGGGTTCTCATCGGAAGCCGCATGGCGCGGCGGTTCCATTTGCGGCTCGGGGACAAATTGACCTTTATCGCGCCCCGGGGGACTACCACGGCGTTTGGCACCATGCCGCGAATGAAGGCCTACAAGGTTGCCGGTGTCTTCGAAGTCGGCATGTCGGAGTATGATTCGAGCTTCGTCTTCATGCCCCTCAAGGCCGCGCAATCGTTCTTTCGCGTGCGCGGTGCTTCCCATATCGAGGTGACGATCGAACACGCCGATCGCGTCGCCGCGGTCAATGACCGAATATTGGCCGCGATTGGTCGAAATTATTGGGTTCGGGATTGGCGTCAGGTCAATTCAAGTTTCTTTACCGCCCTTCAGGTCGAACGAAACGTCATGTTTCTTATCCTGACCCTGATTATTCTGGTGGCGGCGTTCAACATCATCTCGAGCCAGGTAATGCTGGTGAACGACAAGGGGAAGGGCATCGCCATTCTGCGCACGATGGGGGCGACGCGCGGCATGATCCTTCGCATCTTCTTCATGACAGGTGCCAGTGTCGGGGTCATCGGGACGATTGCCGGCGGGCTTCTCGGTATTGCGTTCTCGGCTAATATCGAGACCATACGACAGTGGATTCAAGGGCTCTCCGGTGTCGATCTCTTTCAGGCCGAAATCTATTTCCTTTCGCAACTTCCAGCCAGAATCGATCCAAACGAAGTGATCATGGTGGTGGCGATGGCGCTCGTTCTATCGTTTCTCGCTTCGATCTATCCGGCTTGGCGGGCAGCCCGGCTCGATCCAGTGGAAGTGTTGCGCTATGAGTGAGGCGGCACTTCGCCTCGAAGGCGTTTCCCGCCGATATTGGCAGGGGACAGAACCCCTGGACGTCCTGCGGGGAGTCTCGCTGCGGGTTGAACGCGGTGAGTTGGTGGCGCTGGTCGGGCCTTCGGGTGCTGGGAAATCGACCCTGCTCCACATCGCGGGGCTGCTCGAGTATCCCGACGACGGTGAGGTTGATATCGAGGGAACCTCCTGTGGCGCGCTTTCCGACGATGTCCGTACCAAGCTTCGCCGTGATCGTATTGGCTTCGTCTATCAGTTCCATCACTTATTGCCGGAATTCTCGGCGATCGAGAATGTCATGGTGCCGCGAATGATCAACGGTGTCAGCCGGCGCGAGGCACAGCGAGACGCAGCGGAATTGATCTCGGCAGTGGGACTGACCGACCGCGGCACCCATCGCCCGGCACGGCTTTCGGGCGGTGAGCAACAACGCGTTGCGATTATTCGCGCGCTTGCCAATCGGCCGAGTCTCCTGCTCGCCGACGAACCGACGGGCAATCTTGATCACGGCACCGCCGACGACGTTTTCGCGATGTTCGAGAAACTGGTGCGTGACGGCGATCTCGGCGTACTGGTGGCAACGCACAATTTGGATCTGGCGAAACGCATGGACCGGATCCTTCGCCTTGATGGCGGCGACATTGTTGACGGGCTGTAAAGCCGGTCTCGCGAGTCGGCGTTCCGGAATTTTGGCCAAATGATTTTGTCCTAATTTTACACTAGATATTGTATGGCGCCCTGCTAGGCACCCCTATATATTCAATTTAACACGTCCGAACCAATTTCTGACATTGTAGATGCCATGAGCCACGCCGATTTCGTACACCTTCGCGTTCACTCCGCCTATTCGCTTTCCGAAGGGGCCTTGCGGATCAAGGAACTGATCGGGCTTTGCCAGCGCCATCGCATGCCGGCGGTGGCGGTCACGGATACGAATAATCTATTCGGCGCGTTGGAGTTTTCCCTCGCGGCACGGGAGGCGGGCGTCCAGCCTATCATCGGCGCGCAGCTCGGTCTTCGGCGGGAATTCGCCCCCGGCGGCATCGGTCCCGCCGGCCAAACCGACCAGCTCGTGCTGTTGGCGCAATCCATGACCGGTTACGCCAATCTCCTTTCGCTCCTGAGCCGCGCTTATCTCGATACCGAACCCGGCGAAGTGGCCCAGATCGACATTGATGATCTCGCGGGTTCGAATGAAGGTCTCATTCTGTTAAGCGGCGGCCCGGACGGGCCCGTCGGCCGATTGCTGGAGGCGGGTCAAGGACCGGCCGCGGAAGCGGTTTTGGAGAGCCTCGCGAAAATATTTCCCGGCCGGTTTTATCTCGAATTAATGCGCCACGGCCTTGATCGGGAAAACAGGATCGAAGGCGACCTGATCGATCTTGCCTATCGTCACGATATTCCGCTCGTGGCCACCAACGAGGCTTTCTTCGCCGATGAGGTGATGTACGAGGCGCATGACGCTTTGCTTTGTATTTCCGAAGGCGTCCCGGTTTCCAAGCGGGAGCGCCGACGGGTAACACCCGATCATCGTTTCAAGTCGGCCGAGGAGATGCGTGTTCTTTTCGCCGACTTGCCGGAGGCGATCGACAACACGATGGTCATCGCGCGGCGCTGCGCGTTCATGCCGGAAATCCGCGACCCTATTTTACCTACATACTCGGCCCTCGAAGGGCGGAGCGAGGAGGAGGCTCTCAAAGATCTCGCCGCGGCGGGCCTCGAGAAGCGCCTCGAGGCGCATGTCTATCGGGAGAGCATGGACGACGCGGCGCGAGCCGAGGCGGCGGTATCCTATCGCGAACGTTTCGACTTCGAGCTCAAAGTGATCAACGACATGGGCTATGCCGGCTATTTTCTGATTGTCGCCGATTTTATCCAGTGGGCCCGGCGCGAGGAAATCCCGGTCGGTCCAGGGCGTGGGTCGGGTGCCGGCTCCGTTGTCGCCTGGGCGTTGACCATTACGGATCTCGACCCGCTAAAGTGGGGACTTCTGTTCGAGCGCTTTCTCAATCCAGAGCGCGTTTCGATGCCGGATTTCGATATCGATTTTTGCAAGGACGGTCGGGACAAAGTCATTCACTATGTCCAGGAAGCCTACGGCAGCGACAAGGTCGCCCAGATCATTACCTTCGGGAAGCTCGAAGCGCGCGCCGTTCTCCGCGACGTCGGCCGTGTCTTAGAGATGCCTTATTCCCAAGTCGACCGGATTTGCAAACTCGTTCCCTATAATCCAGCCAACCCTGTAAACCTTCAGGCGGCGATCGATGGTGAACCGGTGCTCCAGCAGATGCGCGCCGATGACGAGACCGTCGCCAAGCTGATGGATACCGCCCTCAAGCTAGAAGGATTGTTCCGGCATGCCTCGACCCATGCGGCGGGTGTCGTGATCGGCGATCGACCGTTGGACCAGCTCGTACCGCTTTACCGCGATTCGCGCTCGGAGATGCCGGTGACCCAATTCAATATGAAATATGTTGAATTGGCGGGGCTGGTAAAATTCGATTTCCTCGGGCTCAAGACTCTGACCGTTCTCGATCGCGCGACGCGATTAATGGCGGATCGCGGTATCGGTATCGATCTCACCCAAATTCCGCTCGACGACGCGGACACCTTCAAGATGCTTTGCGGCGGCGATACCGTGGGTGTGTTCCAGCTTGAAAGCTCCGGCATGCGCGACGTGCTAAGGAAGCTCAAGCCGGACCGCTTCGAGGATATCATTGCCGTGGTCGCCCTCTATCGGCCGGGACCGATGGATAACATTCCAAGCTACATCAAGCGTAAGCACGGCGAGGAGAAGATCGATTTCCTGCACCCGATGCTGGAAGACATTCTCCAGGAAACCCATGGCATCGCGATATATCAGGAACAGGTGATGGAGATCGCCCAGGTCCTCTCCGGGTATTCGCTTGGCGGGGCCGATCTTCTGCGGCGCGCCATGGGTAAGAAAATCCGCTCGGAGATGGAAGCTCAGCGAAAGAACTTCATCGACGGCGCCGTGGAACGCGGCGTCAACGAGGGGACCGCGAGCGATATTTTCGTTCAGGTCGAAAAATTTGCCGGATATGGATTCAACAAATCCCATGCGGCGGCCTATGCCCTTGTCGCCTACCAGACCGCCTATCTGAAGGCGAATTATCCGGTCGAGTTCATGGCGGCTTCGATGACTCTGGATGCGGGGAATACCGATAAATTAAATCAATTCCGCGTCGAATTGGAACGCCTGGGCATTGATTTTCTGCCGCCGGACGTACAGAAGTCCGATGCGGAATTCTCGGTCGAATCCGTCGCCGACGGTTATGCCGTCCGCTATGCGCTCGGTGCCATTCGCAACGTCGGGCCGGCGGCGATGGCCTCACTGGCCGCGGAACGCGAGGAGAATGGCGAATTCGCGAATTTCTTCGAATTCGCCGAACGCCTTGAGTCGCAGGTGATGAACAAACGCCAGTTGGAGAATTTGGCTCGCGCGGGGGCGTTCGACTCGTTAAATCCAAACCGCCATCAGGTTTTCGATGCCGTCGAAACCTTGATCCGTCATGCCAATCTCATTCAGGACGAACGCGAGAGCAAACAAGTGAACCTGTTTGGCGATACGTTGGGCGAAGGCTCGCGTCCGCCGTTGCCGGATGTCGAGGATTGGTCGAGCGAGGAACTCTTGCATCATGAGCATGATGCGATTGGCTTCTACCTCTCGGCGCACCCGCTGGAATCCTATCGGCAGACGTTGAATCGGCTGGGAGTTGCCGATTGGATAGAGGTTTCGGCCGGGCGCGTACGTGGAATGCGCGTGACCTTGGCGGGGATCGTCTCGTCGCGGAAATTCGTGAATTCGGCGCGGGGTGGTCGTCTGGCGTTCGTGCAGATGTCGGATGCAACGGGGTCCTACGAATTGACCGTTTTTTCGGAGTTGCTGGCGCGAAGCCGAGATGTCCTTGAGTCCGGCACACCTTTGTTGGTCACCGCCGATATTCAGCGGCGCGACGAGGAGATTCGTGTATCCGCGCTCAAGATCGAATCATTGGAGGAGGCCGCCGCCGCCGCCGCCGCGGGTCTTCAGGTTTTCCTTCGCGAGCCGAAAGCTCTCGAAGGTCTGTCGGGTGTCATTCGCGATCACGGAAACGGCGGCCGGGGCCGCCTCAGCCTCATTCTCGATCGCGATTTCCAGGAGATCGAGATGGAATTGCCCGAAACTTTTCAGATTTCTGCCGCGATGCGTGCCGCCATCAAGGCGATTCCGGGGGTCGTCGACGTACTCGACATCTGAGCATCACCTGACACGCCGCTTGCAATAGACCGGCGCTGCCGCTATATCGGCGCGCAATTGAACAACTTCACACGTGGGTCCGCGGGCCATGCCATATATCGCATGGGTCGCTCCGGTGCCGATTTTCGGCGACACCCACGGCGGACGAACCGGAAAAGGAAAAAATCATGGCGATGCCATCATTCACCATGCGTCAGCTACTGGAAGCCGGCGTGCATTTTGGTCATACGACGCGGCGCTGGAATCCGAAAATGGAACAGTACATTTTCGGTGTCCGGAACGGCGTGCACATCATCGATCTTGAGCAGTCAGTGCCTATGCTGCACCGGGCGATGGAAGCGGTTCGCGACGTCGCCGCCGGTGGCGGGCGTGTTCTGTTCGTCGGCACCAAACGTCAGGCATCGAAAATCGTCTCGGATTCCTCGGCACGTTGCGGCCAGTATTTCGTCAATCATCGCTGGCTCGGCGGCATGTTGACGAACTGGAAGACCATTTCCAACTCGATCAAACGTTTGCGCGCGATCGAGGAGCAGTTGGCCGAGGAACAGGTCGGTCTTACGAAGAAGGAATTGCTGCGACTGCAGCGTGAGCGAAACAAGCTTGATCAAACGCTGGGCGGAATCAAGGAAATGGGCGGTTTGCCCGACATCCTGTTTATTGTCGATACGAACAAGGAATCGATTGCGGTTCACGAAGCACAGAAACTCGGCCTTCCGATCATTGCCGTGATCGACAGTAATTCCGATCCGGAAGGAATTACATATCCGATCCCCGGAAATGACGATGCGATGCGTGCGATCGGACTTTATTGCGATCTGATTTCAGGGTCCGTCCTTGATGGTCTGCAAGCCGAACTGATGGCCAGCGGCGGCGACCAGGGCGAAGACGAAAATCCGGTCACCGAGACGCTTCCCGAAGCGCCCAAGGAAGCCGCGGCCGTGGAAGCCCCGAAAGAGAATGCTGACGCGGCAAAAGATCCGAAAGAGGCGACCGCCGCCGATAGCAACCCGACCGACGGCGGAACCGAAAAGGAAGACACCGCCGAGGCGAAGGTCGAAGCTTGAGCGGGGATGGATTTTTCCGCCGCTGAGCACGAGTGGAATTAGAGGAAAGTATCATGGCTGAGATTACGGCGGCGCTGGTCAAGGAACTTCGCGAGAAGACCGGCGCAGGGATGATGGATTGCAAGAAGGCCCTGGTTGAGGTTTCGGGCGATATCGAGGCGGCGGTCGATTTCCTGCGCACCAAGGGGCTCGCCGCGGCCGCCAAGAAATCCGGCAGGGTCGCCTCCGAGGGCTTGGTCGCCGTGGTGACGAAGGACGGAAACGGGGCGGTCGTCGAGGTGAATGCCGAAACCGACTTCGTGGCGCGCAACGACGAGTTCCAACAGTTCGTGAAAACCACGGCGGATATCGCATTGACCGAGGAGGGCGATGCGGATCGTATCAAATCGGCCGCCTATCCCGGGACCGATCGGAACGTCGAGGAGCAGTTGACCCACAATATCGCGACCATCGGGGAGAATATGAGCCTGCGCCGTTCGGCGACACTTTCGGTGGGGAAGGGCGTTGTCGTCTCGTATGTTCACAATGCGCTGGTACCGGGTCTCGGAAAGATCGGCGTTTTGCTGGGCCTCGAATCGGAAGGCGATTTGGGTGCGCTGGAAGGGCTCGGCAAGCAATTGGCGATGCATGTTGCGGCGGCGCGTCCGGAGACACTGTCGATTGAGACAATCGAGGCCGGCGCTCTCGAGCGTGAACGAAGCGTTCTGGCCGAACAGGCAAGAGCCAGCGGCAAACCCGATAATATCATCGAAAAGATGGTCGAGGGCCGGCTGCGGAAATATTATGAGGAAGTCGCACTTCTGGAGCAGACCTTTGTCGTTGATAATGAAACCAAGGTCCGTAAGGTGGTGGAGAACGCGGCAGCGGAGATCGGATCGCCCGTGACGCTGTCGGGGTTCGTAAGGTTCGAATTAGGCGAAGGTATAGAGCGCGAGGAAAGCGACTTCGCCGCGGAGGTCGCGGCGACGCTCGAGAGCTAGAATGACGGTGGTGGAGAAGCGAGCGGAAGCTCTGGAAGACGAGAAAAAGGCCGGCGGTGCCACGCATCGTCGTGTTCTCCTGAAACTGTCCGGCGAAGCCTTGATGGCGGACCGCGATTACGGCCTCGATCCCGGCATGGTCGATCGTATCGCCGAGGAGGTTCGGTCGGTCGCCGAACTCGGTTTTGAAATCTGTCTGGTCATCGGAGGCGGTAATATATTCCGTGGCGTCTCGGGCGCCGCGAGTGGAATGGACCGCGCCTCGGCCGATTATATGGGAATGCTCGCCACGGTCATAAATGCGCTTGCGATGCAAAACGCGCTTGAGCGTGCCGGCGTGCAAACCCGGGTGCTGTCGGCGATTCCGATGCAGTCCGTCTGTGAACCCTATATCCGCCGGCGAGCCATTCGGCACATGGAGCGCGGGCGCGTCGTGATTTTCGCGGCGGGGACGGGAAATCCCTTCTTCACGACCGATACGGCGGCGGCTCTCCGCGCTTCGGAGATGAATTGTTCAGCACTGTTGAAGGCCACGAAGGTCGACGGTGTCTACAGCGACGATCCCGCCAAGAATGCAAATGCGGAAAGATATGGCTCCTTGAGCTACCATGAAGTCCTGGTGCGCGACCTAAAGGTCATGGACGCCTCGGCGGTTTCGCTGGCCCGAGAAAACGACATACCGATAATCGTGTTTTCAATATACGATAGGGGTGCCTTCGCCGAAGTCGTTCGGGGCGAGGGACGCTTTACGGTAATCGATCACGGGGAGTAAACCATGGCCGAGATTGATTTGGATGATTTGGAACGCCGGATGCACGGTGCGCTGGACGCGCTGCAGCGGGAATTCGGCGGCCTGCGGACCGGGAGAGCTTCGGCAAGCCTGCTTGAACCGCTTACCGTCGATGCTTATGGCTCTCATATGCCCATGAATCAAGTCGGTACCATCAGCGTGCCGGAGGCCCGTCTGCTGACAGTCCAGGTTTGGGATCAGCAATTGGTGAAATCGGTCGAAAAGGCGATCCTCGAGTCGGAGTTGGGACTGAACCCGCAGACGGAAGGCGCGCTAATCCGCATCCCGATTCCGGATCTCAGCGAGGAGCGGCGGCTGGAATTGAAGAAGGTCGCGAGTCGTTATGCCGAGCAAGCACGTGTCGCCGTTCGCAATGTTCGTCGCGACGGAATGGAAACGTTGAAGCAAATGGAGCGCGACAGCGAGATTTCCCAGGATGAGCACAAAGGGCAGTCAGACAGCATTCAACGCTTGACCGACGATCATATTGAATTGATCGACGAGGCGGTAGAAGCCAAAGAAGCTGAGATCATGCAGGTTTGACGATGGTATCGGTTCCGGCAGTTGCCAACGGTGGGCGAACTCCGACACATGTGGCGGTCATCATGGACGGCAATGGTCGTTGGGCGAAGGCACGCGGTTTGCCGCGCGCCGAAGGCCATCGCCGCGGTGCCGTCGCGGTACGCCGGACGGTCGAGGCCGCCGCCGCCTCAGGCGTTTCCTATCTGACTTTATTCGGGTTTTCTTCCGAGAACTGGAACCGTCCCGAGAGCGAGGTCGAAGACCTGATGCTTCTGCTCCGGGTCTATCTCCGATCGGAGATCGCCGAACTGCACAAGAACAACATTCGATTCAAGGTAATTGGTGACCGCTTGCGGCTTCCGGGCGAAGTCGTTCGATTGATCGAGCACGCGGAGGTGACGACAAAAGAGAACACCGGTCTCACGATGGTCCTCGCATTGAGCTATGGCGGCCGCCAGGAGATCGCGGCGGCAGCGAAATCACTTGCCGAGAAGGCGGTTCGTGGCGAAATCGATCCCGGCGAAATAGACGCCGATACTGTGCAGCGCCAACTTCTGACCCAGGATATTCCGGATCCCGATCTTCTGATCCGTACGAGCGGCGAGCAGCGGATCAGCAATTTTCTTCTTTGGCAAATCGCTTATTGCGAGTTGGTGTTCCTGGAGACGCACTGGCCCGATTTTGGCGCCGATGACTTGGAACAGGCGATTCGGGAATATCAAAAACGCGATCGACGGTTTGGGACGTCCGTTGGGGCTGGATAAGCTGAGTTCATTGAAAACGCGCATTCTGTCGTCGCTCGTCCTGCTTCCGAGCGCGTTGCTGATCATTTGGTTGGGCGGTTGGTATTTTGTAGGTTTTCTCTCAGTTCTTAGTCTCTTGATCGTCTGGGAATTGATTGGATTGAGCGGAACGAGGATTGGGCTGGCGGCCGTGGTTACGATGTTCGCCGGCGCGGCGGTGCCGTTCGCGTTCTTGTTTTTTGGCATTGAGGTCGCGGCAGCGGTGGGTCTTTTCGGACTGGGGCTCTGCATAACAATCCGGGAGGTCCGGCAGAGCGAAAACCGGACCTTTCTTGGATCGATGTATACGATCTCGATAACCGCAATGGCCGCGTTCGCTTGGCTTCGCGAGCGTCCGGAAGAGGGGCTCGTCATAGTTCTTTGGTTGCTGACCGTGGTCGCCGTGACGGACATTGCGGCGTATCTTGTCGGGTCCACGCTAAAGGGCCCCAAATTGGCACCTAAATTGAGTCCAAACAAAACATGGTCGGGACTAATCGGGGGATGTATCGGCGCGGCTGCGGTAGGAGCATTTTGGGCTTATTCATTGGAGCATTCCCTTGTGGGTTGGGTCATCGGGTTAAGCGCCTGTATGGCGGTCGTGGCGCAAATGGGCGATCTTATGGAATCCTCGCTGAAGCGGCGGTTTGGGGTGAAGGACACGAGCAATCTCATTCCGGGGCACGGTGGTATTCTCGATAGGTTCGATGGGCACTTGACCGCCGGGCCTTTGGCGGCGCTAATTGCCGTTTATAATGGAGGGAGTCTTCTTACGTGGCCGTGATAATGGGTGACGCCGATGTCGCGGTGAACGCGGAACCCCCGAGATCGATTTCGATCTTGGGATCGACCGGTTCGGTCGGCTGTCAAACGATCGATCTCCTTGTCCGCAATCGTGCGAATTACGTCGTGGAGAGTCTGACGGCCAATCGCAACGTCGAAGCGCTGGCCGAGCAGGCGCGGCTTCTGCGACCGAAGTTCGTCGCTATTGGCGACATCGAATGTTATTCGACGTTAAAGGAAGCTCTCGCCCAAACTGGTATTGAGGTTGCGGCCGGGCCGGAGGCTTTGGTCGAGGCCGCGGAGCGTTCGGCAAACTGGGTCATGGCGGCGATCGTCGGCGCGGCCGGCTTGGCGCCAACTTTGGCCGCGGTCCGCCGGGGTGCGATGGTTGCGCTTGCGAACAAGGAATGTCTGGTTTGCGCCGGAGAATTGTTCATGTCGGAAGTCGAGACCGGTGAAGCGGTCCTTCTGCCCGTCGATTCCGAGCACAACGCGATTTATCAGGTTTTCGATTTTGATCGCATTGATGCTGTCGAGCGATTGATTCTTACGGCATCCGGCGGCCCGTTTCGCGAATGGTCGCGCGAAGACATGGCGGGCGTGACGCCGGCGCAAGCGGTCGCGCATCCGAATTGGGATATGGGGGCCAAGATTTCCGTTGATTCGGCGACAATGATGAATAAGGGCTTGGAAGTCATCGAGGCGCATCACATTTTTCAAATGCCCGAAGATAGGCTCGACGTTCTTGTGCACCCGCAATCGGTTGTCCACAGCATGGTGTCTTATTCCGACGGATCGGTTCTAGCGCAGCTCGGAACGCCCGATATGCGAATTCCGATTGGCTATACACTTGCTTGGCCGGATCGAATGGCGACGCCTTCGGAGCGGTTGGATCTTGCGTCGATCGGTTCGTTGGAGTTCGAGACACCCGACCCGCAACGGTTTCCGGCGCTTGCTTTGGCACGCGAAGCGCTTAAGGCGGGTGGGTCGGCGCCGACCGTATTGAATGCGGCCAACGAAGTCGCGGTGGCCCATTTTCTTGAGGGTCGGATCGGATTTCTGGAAATCGCATCCGTGGCCGAGGAAACGCTTGGGAATTACGAGATGGGTTCGATGGCGACACTCGATGATGTCATACGGGTTGACGATTTCGCGCGTCGCAAGGCGACTGAAATTTCGGCGTCGATTGATCGCTAGCGAGATATATCGAGCGATCTTTTGATGGAAACCCTTTTTGATATTTTCGGTGACGTGGTCCCATTTCTGATCGTTTTGACGGTCTTGGTGTTCGTCCACGAATTGGGACATTACTTGGTCGCGCGACGGAACAAGGTGCGGGTCGAGGTGTTTTCGATCGGCTTCGGACCAGAGCTGTTCGGATTTACGGATAAGGCCGATACCCGTTGGAAATTCTCGCTCATTCCGCTCGGCGGATACGTCAAGATGTTCGGCGAACAAGGCGAGGAGGCCGATGAGCCGATGCGGGCGCCGTTGAGCCCGGAGGAGCGTGCCACCGCGTTTCATGCGAAATCTCTTGGACAGCGTGCTGCGATCGTGTTCGCGGGCCCGGCGGCGAACTTTTTGTTCGCGATCATATTATTCGCTGCGCTATTTAGTTTGGTTGGCCAACCTTATACGACTCCCGTCGTCGGTAAGGTTTTGCCCGATAGCGCGGCGGAAAGTGCCGGCTTGTTGCCGGAGGATGTTTTCCTCTCTATCGACGGCCAATCAATCGAAAGATTCGAGGATGTCCAACAGATTGTCTTGTTGAATGCGGGCGAGCCGCTTCGGATTATCGTTGGGCGGGCGGAACGGGAAATCGAAGTCGTTGCGACCCCGCGCATGGTCGAACGAAGCGACCCCTCCGGGAACAAACATCGAATGGGTGTGCTTGGTGTCACCAGCAAGGGACGCGGATATGTCCGCCACGACCCGTTGTCGGCGGTTTGGCAGGCAATACGAGAGACGTCGCGCCTTACCGTCGGGACGCTCAAGGCGCTCGGTCAAGTAATTTCCGGACGGCGGGAGACGAAGGAACTTGGCGGGCCCATCCGGATTGCCCAGATGTCCCGGGATTTCGCGCGGGTCAGCCTCGATTCTTTGATCTGGTTAATGGCTCTACTGTCGATTAATTTAGGCCTTCTGAATCTATTCCCCGTTCCGATGTTGGATGGAGGACATCTCTTGTTTTACTGCTTCGAGGCGGTTCTGGGACGTCCGCTTGGTGCAAGAGTTCAGGAGTTCGGACTTCGTATAGGCTTATTTCTTGTTATTAGCCTGATGGTGTTCGTGACTGTAAACGATTTAATTAACTTGTGAATTATTGGTATTCTGAAATATAAAATAATATAAGTAAGGATGAATACTGGATAATGAACTTGCGTTTGACCAAATTTGTCATTCGTTTGCTGGCTTTCGCGATCTGCGTGATGTCGGGTTTGACGCCGGCGATGGCGCAGCGCTCCGCTGTTCCGACCTTGGTCGCGCCAACCCCAAAAAGTGGAGGCACGCCGTTTGCCCGGCCGACCAAAGGGGGTGGTCAGGTCAGTGGTCCATTGGTCACGAAGATTCTTGTCGAAGGCGCGCAGCGGATCGAAGCGGAAACCGTTCGCTCCTATATGGTTCAAAAACAAGGCGAAACCTTCGATCCTCTGAAGATCAATCAATCTCTCAAGAGTTTGTTCGCCACGGGCCTTTTTTCCGATGTCACGATACGCCGGAACGGCCCGGCGCTGATCGTCCAGGTTGTTGAGAATCCGATCATTAATCGGATCGCATTCGAAGGCAACAAAGAGGTCGAGGACGAAAATCTTTCAAGCGAAGTGCAGTTGCGGCCGCGAATTGTCTTTACTCGAAAGCGCGTTCAGAGTGATGTGAAGCGCTTGCTCGAACTTTACAGGCGAAGCGGCTATTTTGCGGCTCGGATCGAACCGAAGGTCATCCAGCTTCCGCAAAATCGCGTCGACTTGGTTTTCGAAATTCGCGAGGGAGACGAGACCGAGATCGAAAGTATAACTTTCGTCGGGAATCGTTTCTTTTCGGATAGTTCGCTAAGGAGCGTCATCCAGACAAAGGAATCTCGGTGGTACCGTTTCTTGTCCTCGTCCGACTCCTACGATCCCGACCGACTGACCTTCGATAGAGAGTTACTGCGTCGTCATTACTTGGAGAATGGCTTCGCTGATTTCCGGGTCGTTTCGGCGATCGCCGAATTGGCACCGGATCAGAAGAGTTTTTTCGTAACCTTCACGATCGAGGAGGGCGAACGGTACAAGTTCCGAAAGATCGATGCGCGATCACGAATTAAGGAAATCGACCCCAAAGATCTGAAGGAATTAATAAAGATCGAATCGGGGGATTGGTATAGTGCCACCGATGTCGATGATTCCGTACTCGCCCTGACAAATTTCGCCGGCGAAAAGGGCTTCGCTTTTGTCGAACCTCGTCCGATCGTCAAGCGTGATCGAAAGACGAAATCCATTGATATCGTGTTCGAATTGCAAGAAGGGCCGCGGGTCTTCGTCGAACGGATCGACGTACGAGGAAATGTTCGCACCTTAGATAAGGTCATTCGCCGCGAGTTTCGTATTGTCGAGGGAGATGCCTTCAATGCCGCGAAGCTTCGTCGCTCGCGTCAGCGCGTTCAGAACCTCGGTTATTTCTCGAAAGTCGTGGTGAACAGCGCGCCCGGAAGCGCGCCGGACAAGTCTGTGGTCGAGGTCGAACTGGAGGAACAATCCACGGGTGAGATCAGCCTGGGCGTTGGTTTTTCGTCGAGCAATGGCGGTCTTGTCGAGGCGGGATTGTCGGAGCGAAATTTTCTTGGCCGTGGCCAGACTATCAAGGTCAAGTTTTCCCTATCGCAGCGCACGCAAAATTACGATCTCGGCTTCACCGAGCCCTATTTCCTCGACAAGAATGTGTCGGCGGGTGTCGATTTGTTCCGAACGCAAACGGACAATACCGATGAGAGTTCCTTCACCAGCGAACGATTCGGAGGCGGTCTACGATTTGGATATGAGATCAATGAAGATTGGCGTCAGCGCGTGCGCTATCTCGCGAGGCGCGAGAAAATCACCGATGTCGACACTGATGCGTCGCGATTTATCCAAGATCAGGAAGGGACTGCAATTACATCGTTGGTCGGACAAGACCTTACGCTCGATACGCGCAACAGCCGTCGGGCGCCGACCGAAGGCTATGTCGTGAAATTGACGACAGACTTCGCTGGATTAGCCGGAGATGTTCGCTTTTTTCGGGTTGAAGGATTCGGCGTGGCTTACTTGACGGTGTTTCCGGAGTGGATTTTCAGCGTGAGCGGTAATTTGGGCCATATCACGGGTTTGAGCGACGAAATTCGTATCAATGATCGCTTCTTCCTCGGCGGCGACAATCTTCGAGGCTTCGAAATTTCCGGCGTCGGACCGCGTGACCCGGCAACGAGTGATTCGCTTGGTGGACGAACCATTGCAAATGGGAGCGTTGAGCTTCAGTTTCCGTTATTCCTACCTGACGAACTTGGCTTCAATGGCGCCGTGTTTGCGGATATCGGTACTTTGATAAATCCTGAGGAAGACGGGGGGAGCGTTCAGGACGTGACCACGCCGCGAATGTCGGTGGGGGTAGGCCTTTCCTGGCGATCGCCGTTCGGCCCGGTTCGCCTCGATCTAGCTATTCCGATCCGAAAAGAGGATTTCGACAAAGAGGAATTCTTGCGATTTAATTTCGGAACGAGGTTCTAGAGGAATGAATGCTTGGACCGGAAGAGTTTTGGCTTTCGGCCTGTTCTTGATCATCACGGGATTTGACATTCCGCCGGTGCGCGCGGAGCAGATGCAACCTCCGGTCATTGCGGTGATTGATTTTCAAAGGATCGTCCGCGCGTCAATTGCCGGGAAATTTGTTCGCCAGCAAGTGGACAAACGGCACGCGACGTTTCAGAGCGAAATCCGTAAGCTGCAACTGATGTTGGAGCGGGATCGTGCGGAATTGAGGCAAGGAAAATCAAATCTGACACCCGCGGAATTCAAGAAAAAGCGTCATGCCTACGAAAAGAATACGGATCAACTTCAGCGTCTCGTACAGACGCGCAAACGCCATCTCGATTCGCTTTACGTCGAAGGGATGCGGAAGGTGGAACTCACGCTGATCGCGGTCATGAGGGAACTGGCGACCGAAAGGAAGATCAACATTATCTTGAATGCGACACGTGGGCAGGGAGTGGTGCTCTTCGCGGATAATAAGATTGTACTCACGAGCGAAGCCCTGACACGGCTCGACAAGAAGCTCCCGACCCTTGAACTCCCGACCATTTCCGGGGTCGTCTCGCCGCCCGCGGGAAGTACGGGAAAAGAAAAGATCGGCGGGAAGAAGGATAATTAGTGTGTCTGATCCGAAGGAAGGCGTCTCGGAGGTCGAAATAGATATTGATGGAATCATGAAAATGATCCCGCATCGGTATCCATTTCTAATGATCGATAAAGTGACCGACATCGTCCCGCACGAAAGAGCCACCGGGATAAAATGCGTATCGATTGGAGAGCCGCATTTCCAAGGTCATTTTCCGGTTAAGCCGATCATGCCCGGTGTCTTGATCATCGAGGCGATGGCGCAGACGGCGGCGGTTCTGGTGGTCCATAGCCTGGGACCCGAAGCTCTCAACAAGATCGTCTATTTCATGTCGATCGATAACGCGCGATTCCGAAAACCCGTGGTACCGGGTGATGTCGTCGCGTTGCGGGTCGAAACGATTCGTCATCGAGGGAGCGTCTGGAAATTGAACGGGAAGGCGCTTGTCGAGGAAAACCTCGTCGCGGAGGCGACTTTTTCTGCAATGATCCTGGATCCGGAATGACCGAGATTCATCCTACCGCCGTCGTCGATCCGTCGGCCGAACTTGGTGCCGGCACGCGGGTCGGTCCTTATTGCTGTATCGGGCCGAATGTCAGGCTCGGCGAAAATGTGGAACTGAAATCCCATGTCGTAATCGAAGGTCGGACAACGATCGGCGACGAAACCGAGATCTATCCTTTTGCTTCGATCGGGCATCGGCCACAGGACCTGAAATATGGCGGTGAGCCCTCGACCCTCAAGATTGGACGGAAGAATACTATTCGCGAACACGTCACCATGAACCCGGGAACCGAAGGCGGCGGCATGGTTACCTGTGTCGGCGACAATAATCTTTTCATGGTTGGCGCTCATGTCGCGCATGATTGTTTGATCGGAAACTACGTGATTATGGCGAACAACGCGACCTTGGCGGGGCACGTCGCAGTCGAGGATTATGCGATTATTGGTGGTTTGTCGGCGGTCCATCAGTTTTGTCGAATTGGCCAACATGCGATGATCGGAGGTATGTCCGGCGTCGAACACGATATCATTCCCTATGTCTCGGTGATGGGTGGACGAGCCTGGATCTCGGGCCTCAATCTGATCGGCTTGAAGCGGCGTGGATTCGGAAAAGAGGAAATTCGGAACCTTCGATGTGCCTATGACATCCTTTTTGCCGAGACCGGGGTGATCAGTGAACGTATCGACCGGGTCGCGGCGAAGTTCGCCGAATCTCGGGCAGTTATGGATATCGTGGAGTTCTTGAACGCCGACTCGTCGCGCGGTATCACGCAACCCAAGCCGGCGAACGGTGAATAAGCTCGCGATACTTGCTGGCGGCGGCGACTTGCCGGGCCGATTAATCGATGCCTGTCGCGCAAGTAAAAGAGATTTTTACGTCGTTGCTCTTGAAGGGCAGGCCGAAGCCGAGGTGATCGGCGATGCCCCGCATTGCTGGGCGCGTCCCGGCGCCGCGAGGAAAATTCTTGATGCCTTTGAACGGGAGGAAGTGAGCGAGATCGTCATGGCCGGCCGGGTGACGCGACCTTCGCTCGCGGCATTGCGGCCGGACGCTCTTGCTTTGCGTTTCATGCTGAAGGCAGGCTCGTCGCGCCTCGGTGACGACGGCCTTTTGAAGGCGATAATCGCGCAGATCGAAGCCGAGGGATATCGCGTGGTCGGGCCTGGCGACATTCTGCAAGGTGAGCTGGAACCGGTCGGATCACTCGGGCGGCACGAGCCCGATGAGCAGGCGATCCACGATATCGTTCGAGGAACCGATATCCTGCGGGCGCTGAGCGATGCTGACGTCGGGCAGGCGGTGGTCGTGCAGGAAGGAATTGTCCTTGGTGTCGAAGCGGCTGAGGGAACGGACGCGCTCCTAAATCGGTGCGGGGATCTCCGGCGCGCGGGGGAGGGAGGCGTTTTGGTCAAGCTTCCGAAGGCGGGGCAAGAGACGCGCGTCGACCAGCCGACGATTGGTCCTGAAACGGTCCGCCGCGCTCGCGAAGCGGGTCTTCGCGGGATCGCCGTCGCGGCGGGCGCAACGATTATCGTCGACCGCGAGAAAACACTCGCCGAGGCGGATGAATTGGGAATTTTCATCGTCGCCTTGGACGCGGATTCATGGTCGAAAAGCCACTGATCTATTTAATCGCCGGCGAGGCATCCGGTGATGCAATTGGTGCCCGGCTGATGGCGGCCTTGAGGGAAATGAGCGGCGGCCGAGCGGAATTCGCGGGCGTCGGCGGCCCGATGATGATCGATGAGGGATTCGATAGTCTCTTTCCCATGGAGGAATTGAGTGTCATGGGGCTTGTCGAGGTCTTGCCGCATCTACGCCGAATTCTACGGCGGATACGGGATGTCGTGGCGGATATCGAAAGACGCCGACCGGCGGCGCTCGTGACGATCGACGCGCCGTCGTTTTCCATCCGCGTTGCACGAAAAGTGTCGTATCCAAACTTGGCGAAAATTCATTATGTGGCGCCCACGGTCTGGGCATGGCGCCCTTGGCGCGTGCACAAGTTCAAGGCCTGTTTCGACCATCTTCTCGCAATTCTTCCCTTCGAGCCGCCGTATTTCGAGCGTGTCGGGCTACCTTGCGATTTCGTCGGTCATCCCGTGATCGAATATGGTATCGGCGGCGCCGATGGGCCGGGATTTCGGGACAGGCATGGGATCGCCCCCACCGCGCGCGTGATTTGCGTCCTGCCAGGCAGCCGCCGAGGTGAAATTCAGCGGCTGGTCTCGATCTTTGCCGAGGCGCTTTGTTTGCTGGAGGAGAGGATAGGCGCGATTCGCGTCGTCGTGCCGTCCACCCCTTCGATGGCGGCCTTTGTCGAGGCCCGGATCGGAAATTGGCCGGGGAATCCGATCGTCGTTGCCGCGGGGCACGAGAAATACGAAGCGATGCAGGCGAGCAATGTCGCCCTGGCGGCTTCCGGCACCGTGGCGCTGGAATTGGCGCTTGCGGGGGTTCCCAGTGTCATTGCCTATCGTATTTCACCGGTTACGGCGTTCGTGGTGTTGCGCATGCTGAGTGTGCGTTACGTGCACTTGCTGAATATCATGGCCGATACGGATTTGGTGCCGGAAAAGCTTCAAATGTATTGTACGCCCGAAAGTCTCGTGGAGGCGCTTCAGGAACTGTTTGGTGAGGCCGGTGTTACCCAAATCAAAGCGATTCAACCCGGTTTGGCTTCGCTGGGCCGGGACGGGGAGGTGCCATCGAAACGCGCCGCGCGGGTCGTTTTGGATGTCATCGATCAAATGTCTGTATGAGCGCCGATGACGAAAAAAGGGCCGCTCCAGCGAGCGGCCCTTTCCCGAGTGGGATAACCCGAAATTCTTAGCGCTGATTGAGCGGTACGTAAGCGCGCTCGTCCTCGCCCATGTAAAGTTGGCGGGGACGTCCAATCTTCTGACTCGGATCCTCGATCATTTCCTGCCATTGCGCGATCCAACCGACCGTGCGGGCCAGTGCAAACAGCACCGTAAACATCGAGACCGGAAAACCCATCGCCTTCAAAATGATCCCGGAATAGAAATCGACGTTCGGGAAGAGTTTTCGTTCGATGAAGTAATCGTCCTCACGGGCGATCCGCTCCAGTTCCATGGCGATTTTCAGCAACGGCTCCTCGCGGATGCCGAGCGCGTCGAGGACCTTATGGGCGCTCTCCATAAGCACCGTCGCACGGGGGTCGTAATTCTTGTAAACCCTATGCCCAAAGCCCATGAGCCGGAAATTGTCGTTCGGGTCCTTGGCTTTTTCCAGGAACTCCGGAATTTTGTCCGCGGACCCGATCTCATCAAGCATTTTTAAGACGGCTTCATTGGCGCCGCCATGTGCTGGACCCCAGAGCGAGGAAATACCAGCCGCGATACAAGCGAAGGGATTGGCGCCCGAAGACCCGGCGAGACGGACCGTGGAGGTCGATGCATTCTGTTCGTGATCCGCATGCAGGATGAAGATCTTGTCCATTGCATCCGCGAGGACCTTATTTACCGCACTATCTTCGCAGGGCACGCTGAACATCATATGCAGGAAGTTCTCCGCATATTTCAGATCGTTCCGCGGATAGATGAATGGCTGGCCGATCGAGTATTTATAAGCCATCGCCGCGATCGTCGGCATTTTCGCGACCAGACGATGGGATGCGATCATCCGCTGATGGGGATCGTTGATATCGGTCGAATCATGATAGAAGGCCGAAAGCGCGCCTACCACGCCCACCATGATTGCCATCGGATGCGCGTCGCGACGAAAGCCACGGTATAGATATTGAAGCTGTTCGTGCACCATCGTGTGATATGTGATGGTCTCTTCGAAATCCTTCTTCTCTGCGGCGTTTGGCAGTTCGCCATTCAAAAGTAGGTAGCAGACCTCCATGAAGTCGCTCTTGCCCGCCAAATCCTCGATCCGGTAACCCCGGTGCATAAGAACGCCTTCCTCGCCATCGATATAGGTAATCGAGGATTGGCACGAGCCAGTTGACGTGAATCCGGGGTCATAGGTGAACATTCCCGTGTCGCGATATAGGGGTCGGACATCAATAACCCGCGGGCCCACCGAGCCACCGATTATCGGGAAATCGTAGGTGTTGCCCGAACTATGATCGGTCAGGGTTACATACTCATTTGTCGCTGAATCCTTGGTCATCCCAGCTCCTTTCTTGATGTTTGTTATCCAAGGTAAGTTACGGCGTCGGCGCTACCGCCACACATATCCGCTGCCCACCTCGGATTTTGTCCGTAGTATAAAGCCTATCGCCGAGTCTGGCCAATTTCACCGTCGATCTTGACCCCTGGAACCGCGGTCATTCTTGACAAGGCGGCGTCTTTTCCAAGAATCGCCATGACCTCAAACAATCCCGGCGAAACCGCGGAACCCGTGAGCGCGGCGCGCAGAGGCTGGGCGATCTTGCCAAACCCTAGCTCCAAATCACTCGCCAGCGCGCGCAACGCTTCGTTCAGTTTCTCTTCCGACCAATCCTCCAGCACGCTGACGCGCGAATACGCCTGGCCGATAACCGAAATACCGTCTGGGTCCAGGAATTTCCCTGCTTTCTTGTCGCCGAGCGGATGCGTCGGCGGATCAACCAAGAAAATAGCGCTTTCGATCAGTTCAGGCAGCGTGCTCGCCCGTTTGGTAAGATGCGGCAACGCTTTCATGACTCGTGCTTCAGCCTCCTCGTTGACAACGCAATTGCAGGCGGCGGCGAGATTAGGCTTGATCATCGCCAAAAGATCGTCGATGGCCATGTTTCGCAGGTAATGCGCGTTGACACTATTGAGCTTGTCTACATCGAAGCGCGCGGCCGATCGGCCGATTCCATCGAGATCGAAGAGTTTCGTCGCTTCCTCGGTATCGATGATCTCGACGTCACCGTGGGACCAGCCGAGACGAAGCAGATAATTCCGCATCGCCGCCGGCAGGTATCCCATTTCACGATATTCCTGAACCGCCGTGGCGCCGTGTCGCTTGGAGAGTTTTTGTCCTCCCGAGCCATGGATAAGCGGGATATGGGCGAAGACGGGCGGTGTCCAGCCTGCCGCGAGATAAAGATGATACTGCCGGAACGCATTGTTCAGATGATCGTCGCCACGAATGATGTGGGTGACGCTGGCGTCATGATCGTCGACGACCACCGAAAGCATATAGGTAGGCGTCCCATCGGCGCGCAGAAGGATGAAGTCGTCCAATTGCTCGTTCGCGAGACGGACATCCCCTTGGACCTGATCCGCAAGGATGGTTTCACCGTCGAGGGGCATCTTTATTCGCACGACGGGATCGACACCGGCCGGTGCTTCCGAGGGGTCTTTATCGCGCCATCTCCGATCGTAGAAGACGCGCCGGCCGTCGCGTTTGGCGGCTTCGCGCATCTCGGCCAATTCGTCGGGCGTGCAATAGCAATAATAGGCCTTCCCCGTCTCCAAGAGTTGCCCGGCAACCTCGGCGTGACGCGCCAGACTGCGCGATTGGTAGGTCTCGTCGCCGTCCCAATCGAGTTCGAGCCACCGCATGCCGTCGAGGATTGTTTCTACCGCCTCGGGCGTCGATCTTTCTCGATCGGTGTCCTCGATCCGCAATAGGAATTGACCGCCCATATGACGCGCATAGAGCCAGTTGAAGAGTGCCGTACGCGCGCTCCCGATATGAAGCGAGCCCGTCGGAGAAGGAGGAAATCGGGTGATGACCGTCATTTTCGATACGAGACCTTATCTCGGTTTAGGCGAGTTCCGCACGGGTCGCATGTAACATGATGATCTGGCAAAGGCTACAAAGGGGTCGTGGTAGGCATTCTTCGTCAATTCTCTCCTAAATTGCTATTCTAATTTAGTACTCTCAAGGGTAATCGATCGTCCTTCATGTTAATGGAACTTCGAAATCGGATCGCTCGGGAAGCTGCCGACGAACAGGATCGCTGGATCCTTTGGGTCCCGGTTGCGCTTGGAGTCGGTATCCAACTTTATTTCGGCCTCCGCTTCGAGCCTTCGCCATATCTCGGACCAATCGTCGCGATTGTCGCTTTCGTCGGCGTCTACCTATCGCGAAAGCATGCCGTCTTCATGCTGACTGTCTTGGTCTTCGTTATCGGTGGAATCGGATTTTCCATGTCGAAATTCAGGAGCGACTTTGTTGCGGCGCCGATCCTGTCCAAGCCCATGGGCCCCGTTACGATAGAAGGGCGCGTGGTCGGCATCGAGGCCTTTCCGGATCGTCCACGTATACGATTGACCGATCTGACGATCTCGCGCAGCGGGACGGCGACGACACCAACCCGGATATTGCTGCGAATTCGCGGCAAGCCGAACTTCGAGATTGGTGATTTCGTCCTTGGCCGGGTCAAGCTGCTACCGCCGCCCGGACCGGTGCAGCCTGGCGCGTATGATTTTCAGCGAAGGTCTTGGTTTCAAGGTGTTGGCGCCATCGGCTTCACGATGGGCAGGATTTCCCGTGTCGATCGACACCGGTCGATGGGGCTTGCCGGGCGTTTCGAAGTCGGCGTCGCCGCATTTCGTCGTGATCTAAGCAACCGTATCATCAGTCATCTTGAAGGCGTTACCGGCGCTGTCGCGGCGGCACTGATCGTCGGCGATCGCAGCGCAATTCCGCCCGATGTAACTCAGGCCATGCGGGATTCGGGCCTCGCACATCTATTGGCGATCTCGGGCCTTCACATCGGTATCGTGGCTTCCTTGATTTTCGGCGTCGTGCGATTTCTCCTCGCCGCCATCGAGCCCTTGGCGATCAATATTCAAATCAAGAAACTGGCTGCCGGAATCGCGTTGTGCGGTAGCTTCGCCTACCTCCTGATCGCGGGTGCGACGCTGCCGACCCAGCGTGCTTTCATCATGGGTGCCTTGGTTCTGGGGGCGCTGCTATTGGATCGAAAGGCGATATCGATGCGGTTGGTGGCACTTGCCGCCACCGCGATCCTGATGATCGCGCCCGAAAGCCTGCTCTCGGCCAGTTTTCAGCTTTCCTTCGCGGCGGTTGTCGCATTGGTCGCGGTCTACGAAGCGAGTGCCGACTCGCTCCGCCGGTTTACCGCGCGGCCGGGCATAGCACGCCGCGTGATCATCTATTTTTCGCTGCTGGCGATGACGACGATTGTCGCCGGCGTCGCGACCGGGTTCGTCGCCTATTATCATTTCGGCCGTATCACCCATTTCGGTTTGGTCGCCAATTTGCTCGCGGTTCCGGTAACCGCGATCTGGATCATGCCCATGGGCGTGCTCGCCTGTCTATCGATGCCTTTTGGCGTGGAGGGGCCGGCGCTCGGCCTCATGGGGGACGGGATCGATGTTATGATCCACGTGGCACGCGCGGTCGCTGGTTGGCCGGGCGCGGTGACGACGATGCCGGCTATGCCTTCGCTTAGCTTCGCGATCATGGTCGCTGGCGGGCTTTGGCTGTGTCTGATGCAACGGAGGTGGTGTTGGGCTGGACTTGGTGTCTTTGGCATTGGCGCGCTCTTGATACCATTCGGGTCCCAGCCCGATATCCTGATTTCCGAGAGTGGAAAGTTGATGGCGTTGAAACTCGCCGATGGCCGTCTCGTCCTCTCCCGCAAGAACCGTGAAAAATTTGTTGCCGAATCATGGCTCCGTGAAAACGGTCAGGCCGAGAAAATATTCTGGCGCGATATCACGGGCACGGACAATTCACTTCGTTGCGATCCGGCGGGCTGTATATACCGCAGCAACGGGCATCGTATCGCCTTCGTTCGCGATATTTCGGCGGTCGACGAAGACTGCCGGCTGAGTGTCTTGGTCGTGAGTCCGATTCGTATCGGAAGGCGATGTCGGCGGATAACCAGAGTTATCGATTTCGTCGATCTGCGACAAGGCGGTGCTCACACGGTACGCCTTGAGCCCGAAGGAACGAGGGTTCTGTCCGTCAACGCCGATCGCGGCGATCGTCCATGGGTGCCGCGCCGCCGATAAATCAGTACTTGCGGATCAACCCCACGAGTTGCCCCTGAATTTCAACCCGGTCCGGTCCGAAGATCCTCGTCTCGAAGTTCTTGTTCGCCGGCTCGAGCGCGATCGAATTCCCCTTGCGGCGAATTCGTTTCAAGGTCACTTCCTCATTGTCGATGAATGCAACGATGATGGCGCCGTTCTCGGCCTGATCGGATCGCTTGATGATAACCGTATCGCCATCGTATATGCCGGCTTCGACCATCGAGTCGCCGTCGACCTCGAGGGCATAATGCTCGCCGCCGCCGACCAGATCGGTGGGGACATCCATAAGGTTGCTTTCGTCGCGAAGCGCCTCGATCGGCGTACCGGCCGCGATCTTGCCGTAGAGCGGCACGCGAACCGTCTGTCCGAGGGGCGTTGTGGGCTCGCCCCCCAATTCGCTGGAATTGTTTTCGATCAAGCGAGGCGAAAATCGGCCTTGCGGCATGGGCGTCGGCGCTTCAAAATTTTCCGGCAATTTCAATATTTCCAGGGCGCGCGCGCGATGCGGCAAGCGGCGCAGGAAGCCACGTTCTTCCAATCCCGTGATCAAACGGTGAATACCCGATTTGGACTTCAGCTCCAGGGCGTCCTTCATCTCATCGAAAGAGGGGGGAACCCCCTGATTTTGCAGGCAATCATGAATATAAAGCAGCAGTTGATATTGTTTTCTCGTAAGCATGTACACGCCTCTCGGAGCGGACCAAAGCCCATGTGAACAAAACGAAAACTTCTTATTCTGTTCTACTTTGGTTCGCACACCGTGTCAACCGCATCGCGTGCGATCGTGCCTCAATAGCGCAAATTACCCGCGGGCATGAAGACGATCTCGACCGAATCGCCTTCGTTTCGGACGGGGGCGTGAGGGGAGCGGATAATCAATGCATCGGCCGCCGTCAACGTCGCCATCATCGAACTGTCTTGCTTTGAGAACGGGGTTGCGACGAGTTGGCCGCCACCGTCGCGCCGGATATTGGCGCGCAGGTAGTCCTGGCGCTCGTCGTTTTCCGCCAAGGGGGCGCTCAGGACCGCCTCGGTCGTGAACTCTTCGGTATCCGCAAGTCCCTGCATCTTGCTCATGGCGGGGCACAGGAATATCAGGGCGCATACGAGGCTCGATACCGGATTCCCCGGCAATCCAAGAACATTGATATCGCCGATGCGACCGAACATGAGCGGCTTGCCGGGGCGCATGGCAATGCGCCAGAAATCGATTTCCATGCCCTTGTCGGCAAGGACGGATTGGACGAGATCGTGATCGCCGACCGAGACTCCGCCGGTGGTCACCAGCAAGTCGCAACCGATGGCCCCCTCGGCCATGCGCGCGAGTGAATCGCGTTCGTCGGCGGCGATGCCAAGCAGAACCGGCTCCCCGCCAAGGGCGTGAACATAGGCGGCGAGACTCAATCCATTCGAACTCACGATCTGATTGGGGCCAATCGGGTCCCCCGGCATGACCACCTCGTCTCCGGTGGCCAGGATGGCGACACGGGGCCGGCGGTGGACCATCAGCCAGGGCAGGTTCATGGCCGCCGCCAGTCCGACATGGCGCACCGTGAGACGGGTGCCGGATTCGATCAACGTCTCGCCGGATTTGAAATCGAGCCCGGCGGGGCGAATATAGGTCCCCGTCGTAGCACCTTCGAGAATGCGGACCGACTTGCTTTTAATTTCCGTGTTTTCTTGGATTACGATCGCATCCGCGCCGTCCGGAACCGGTGCGCCGGTGAAAATCCGGACGGCCTCTCCGGGACCGAGCGGGGCATCATGTGCACCGCCCGCCGGCGCGGTTCCAACGACGGGGAGTTCGACCGGAACATTTGCGACATCCGCGGCCCTAACCGCAAACCCGTCCATCGCCGAGACCGCGCTGGGCGGCTGGGTGCGGCGGGCGATCGCGGGCTCGCCCAATACCCGGCCCAAGCCGTCTATCACGGAGACCTGTTCGAGCGAAAGGGGGGAGACGGCGGCGGTTATTCTCGAGCGCGCCTCCTCCACCGAGATCATCGGTTCATTCGGCATTAAAGGTACCGGATTTGCCGCCCGATTTATGGGTCAGACGGATATCGGTGATGCGCATGCCGCGATCGATGGCCTTGCACATGTCATAGACCGTCAGGGCGGCGATCGTGGCCGCGGTCAACGCCTCCATTTCAACGCCGGTCCGGCTGGTGACCTTGCAGGTCGCGGTAATGTCGATCGCCAGACGGTCGGGGTCGATCGAAAGTTCCACGCGGCTTGAGCTCAGCGGGAGTGGGTGACAAAGCGGAATCAGATCGCTGGTTCGTTTGGCTGCCATGATGCCGGCCAGCTGAGCGACGGAGAGAACGTCGCCCTTGCTGATTGCTTGGTCCTGGATCGCCTTGATCGTTCCCTCGGCGGCGATCACGCTGCAGGCCGCCGTCGCGCGCCGTTCGGTTACATCTTTCTCGGAGACATCGACCATCACCGCATTGCCGTCGGCGTCGATATGGGTCAAGCCGCTCACGTCAAATGCCTCCTTATTCGGCCGCATCGGCGGCGCAGGGTTTACCGAGCAGGCGGCGGACGGCCGCGCCGACGTCGCTCTGACGCATCAGGGATTCGCCGACCAAGATGCAGTCGGCGCCGGCGCGCGCCATTCGTTCGACATCCGCGTGATCCCCGATGCCGCTCTCGGCAACGAGAATTCGGTCCTTTGGAGCCTTCGCGGCGAGCGCCTCGGTGGTCGCGAGGTCTACATTCAAGGTCTTTAGGTTGCGGTTGTTGATGCCAATCAGGCGCGAATTCAATTCCGCCGCTCGTTCTAGTTCTTCCGCGTCATGAACCTCAACGAGACTATCCATGCCGAGGTCCGCCGCCAAACCTGCCAACTCTGCGGCTTGCTCGTTGTCGAGGGCCGCCATGATCAGGAGAATGCAATCCGCCCCCAACATCCGGGCTTCGTAAACCTGATAGGGATCGAGGATGAAGTCTTTCCGCAGGGCGGGGAGGCCGGTCGCCGCACGCGCCGTGACCAGGTGGTTGTCCTCGCCCTGAAAATACGGTGTATCGGTCAAGACCGATAGACAAGTCGCCCCGGCGTTCTGATAGGCGCACGCAAGGGATTCGGGATCGAAGTCTTCTCGGATCAGCCCCTTGCTCGGAGAGGCTTTCTTGATTTCGGCGATGAGGCCAGTACCGCCAGCTCTCGTAACGGCGGTGAGCCGATCGGCGAAACCACGCGTCGGCTCGGCCGTATTCGCCGCCCGCATGACTTCTTCCATTGGCTGAGCAGCCTTTCGTTCCGCGATATGCCCGCGCTTCCGGTTGCATATTTCCGTCAGAACATCGCTCATACGCCGCTCGTGATAGTGGCCAGTTTATCCAATGCCTGGGCCGCCTTGCCATCGTCGATCGCCGCGGCCGCCATCGCCACCCCATCCTTAAGGTCATCGGCCTTACCGGCAATATGCAGTGCCGCGGCCGCGTTGAAGAGCGTGATATCCCGGAACGCGCCCTCGGCGCCCGAGAGCAGGGCGCGAATGGCCGCCGCGTTCTCCGCCGGCGTGCCGCCCAACAGGTCGTTCATATCGGCTTCGGGCAATCCCGCATCTCCCGGCGAGACCTCTTTCAGTTCGACGTCTCCGTCTTTCCAATCCGCGACATAGGAGGGTCCTGTCGTCGTCAGCTCGTCGAGACCGTCGGCGCCATGCACGACCCAGGCTCGCTCGGCACCCAAATTACCGAGGACGCGGGCCATCGGCTCGATCCAGCGACGATCAAAAGTTCCGACCAGAAGGCGGTTGACACTGGCGGGGTTCGCGAGCGGCCCCAGGATGTTGAAGATCGTGCGAACGCCCATTTCCATCCGTGTCGGACCCACATGGCGCATGGCGCTGTGGTAGATCGGGGCCAAGAGAAACCCGATCCCGGCAATCTCGATGGCACTCTCGACCGTTGCCAGGTCGGCTTCGAGATCGATGCCGAGTTCGCTGAGCACATCCGCGGCACCGGATTTCGAGGAGAAAGCGCGATTGCCGTGCTTGGCGACGGGAACGCCGCAGCCGGCAACCACCAGGGCGGAAGCGGTCGAAATATTTTGGGTGGCGACCCCGTCGCCCCCGGTGCCGACGACATCGATGGCATTGCTCGGCGCCTTCACCGCCGTGACCTTGTCGCGCATCGTGCGCGCGGCGCCGGTGATTTCGGCGACGGTCTCGCCCCGAATTCGCAAAGCCATCAGGAATCCGCCGATTTGGGAAGGCGTTGCGTCGCCGGACATCATGATGTCGAAGGCGTCGGCCGCCTGCGATTCGTCGAGACTGCCGCCCTCGGCGACGATTCCGATCAGTTCCTTGAAATCCATCTCGTCCTTGCCCGTATGGCTGTATTTTTCGCAACCTCGGACGGCCTTATAACAAGCTTTTTAGTGCCATGGAAGCGGCGGTGCGTTTGTGGAAACCGCTGGCGGCAAGGCGGCGACGTCACTAGAGTCCCGGCCCGCAAGAACCGATGTCGAAGCGAAAAGGCCTGAGCATGGCGTGGGAACCGGAAATCGAGGAAATCCACCGAAAGCGTGAACTCGCTCGCGAGTTGGGTGGTGCCGAAGGTGTTGCACGTCAACACAAGAACGATCGACAGACGATTCGAGAGCGGATCACCGGTCTCGCGGATCCGGACAGTTTCGACGAAGTCGGGATGGGGGCGGGAAGCGCCGTTCGCGATGACGACGGCGCATTGGAGTCTTTTCAGCCGGCAAATTTCGTACTTGGCTTCGCGAAGTTCGATGGCCGACCCTGCATCGTCGGCGGGGAGGATTTCACCTTGCGCGGCGGCTCGCCCAATGCCGCCGGCCTGCGTAAGAGCCTCTACGCCGAGGAACTCGCGCTCAAATATCGAATGCCGCTCATTCGCCTGCACGAAGGGGGCGGGGGCAGCGTCACCGGCGCTGGCGGATCAAAGCAAGCGCCGACGACGGTGGGATCGCCGGTATTCGACGCGCCGCGGTTCCGGTCGGTCGCGCAGGTGATGGGGCAGGTACCGGTAGCGACCGCGGCAATGGGCCCCGTCGCGGGTCTTCCGGCCTCGCGCCTGGTGGCGGCGCATTTTTCGGTGATGACCCGCGAGACCGCCCAGGTCTTGGTCGCGGGCCCCGCCGTTGTTGAGCGAGCGCTTGGCGAGTCCTTGACCAAGGAGGAACTCGGCAACGCCGACATTCATACCCGGAACGGCGTTGTCGATAATCTTGCCAAGGACGAAGCGGATGCCTTGGCGCAGGTCCGAAAGTTCTTAAGCTACATGCCCCAAAACGCCTGGGAATTGGCGCCCGTGGTGGACTCGGACGACGATCCTGACCGTGTAGAGGAGAGTCTAGCGAGTATCGTACCCAACGACCGGCGGAAACCTTACGATATGCGCCAACTGATCTCATTCGTTGTCGATAGGGAGAGTTTCTTCGAGACCGGGCGCCGCTTCGGCCCGGGTCAAATCGTAGGCTTTGCGCGCTTTATGGGACAACCGGTTGGTATTCTCGGCAATGACAGCCGCTATTACGCGGGCGCCATGACGGCGGATGGCGCGCGCAAGGTCCGCCGCTTTGTCGAGACCTGCGAGACGTTTCACCTACCCGTGGTCGCCTTCGTCGACGAGCCGGGTTTTATGATCGGAAGCGAGGCGGAGAAGCTGGGGACGATCCGGTACGGCACGGCGGCGGTTCTCGCGGTCGCCGATTGCACGGTCCCCTGGGCGTCCGTGGTCGTGAAGAAATCCTATGGCGTCGCGTCCGCGGCCCATTACGGCAACGACGCCTACAGATTGATCTGGCCGTCGGCCGAAATGGGCGCGTTACCGATCGAGGGCGGCGTGGCCGTCGCCTTCGGCCGTGAGATCGCCGCGGCACCGGATCCCGAGAAACGACGCGGCGAGTTGGAGGAGATGATGGCATCACGCCAATCTCCCTTTGCGCGCGCGGAGTCCTTTTCGGCCCACGAAATGATCGATCCTCGCGAGACACGTGGGATGCTGTGCCGATGGATCGAGCGCTCACAACCCTTGTTGAGGAATTTGCTCGGTCCGGTCACGTTCCCAATTCGTTGCTGAAACGAATACCACCGATTGCCGGGGAATTGGCGCGGACGGTATAATCTTCGTTCAGGTGCCGCCGGATCGGCGATAGGGTTGACGCTCGCCGGTTTCACGCGGCCGACGGATCGGGACGGATTACACGAGCTGAAATGAAGTTCGACGACGAAAAACGCATCCAACGGTCAACGCCCCCGGCGTCAAGTTTGGCGGAGAGGCGCAAACGCGTTAAACCGAGCGCCCGTGTGAGATACCGCAAGTACTTAATAACACTTACTATTCTGTTTATGTCCGGCGCGGTTTTCGGTGTCGTATCAGGGGTTACGGTCGAGCCCCCATCGACCGAACACGCGACCAAGACCAGGCCTTTGCCGCGGGTGGAGAATGGGGCCGCCGGTCTCCGCGTTTGGGCTTATTCCTCACCCGTCAAGAAAGCCAAGGGAAGCCGGAATGAAGGCGCGACCACGGGATCCGGACAGCGAATCGAAGCGCGGGCGAACAAGAAAATTCCCAAAAAAGTGGTAACGGCTGTTAAATCGACAACGAAGGGAAGATCACGTCCGCAACTTGCCGCATTGACGGGATCGCCTGAAAACATCAATGAAGCTGAGCGTCGCTTCATGCCGAACTGGCTGAAATATGCAGCTCTCACGCCGGAGATAGTCGCTGGTCAGCCGAGGATCGCGATCGTTCTTGATGATCTTGGTCTGGTCCAATCGCGAACGCGGCGGGCGATCACGCTTGCGGCGCCGTTGACGATGGCGTTTCTGCCCTATGGCCACAATCTGAAGAAATTGACGAATGCGGCGCGGGAGGCAGGCCACGAGTTGATCGTGCACTTGCCGATGGAGCCCGATAATATTGAGGCGGATCCGGGTTTGAACGCGCTTTATACCACGCTCAAAGCCAAACAAATCCGTGAACGTGTAGCATGGGGACTTTCGCGCTTTTCGGGGTTCGTCGGCGTCAGTAACCACATGGGAAGCCGCTTTACGAAGTGGCGCCATGGCATCGATATTTTACTTAAGGAAATTAAATCTAAAGATCTGTTATTTCTTGATTCTTTAACGAGCCAGAAATCGCTGGTTTCGGAGATTGCCGAGCGTTATCGCCTGCCATATGCGGTGCGAGATGTCTTTCTCGACAATGATCAAGCGCCCGAGGCGATACGGGCACAATTGAAATCCCTTACGGCGATCGCCCGACGACGCGGCTATGCGATCGGAATCGGTCATCCATACGATTCAACGATAGACGTGTTGCGGGAGTGGATCGCGCGGGCCCCGACCGAAGGTTTGTCGCTCGTGCCGCTGAGCCAGATCGTCAGGCAGCGTTGGCTCAAGGTGAGCCGAGGTGCCGCCTCGAAGGGGTAATAGGTTGTTTAGCTTTGGCCCATGGAGTGGAGCCGTGACAGGTTATCGCGGTTGATCGTGACACCAAGGGATTCACGAAGCGCCCGATTCAACTGAAACAGAAGATCACTCGACAGACCCGACCGAACTCGGTTGACGAGCTGGTCACGCCCTTTCTTGTCTGCGGACAGGGCCAAGCGTTTAATTTCCCGCAGCTTGAGAAGGACAAATTTGTCACCGGCCGCGCCCAGCGCAATATCGCCGGTGCGCTTCAAATCGAACAATTCGGCGAGAACCGAGAAGGGGAGTTCAGCCGGCGCGCCGGTCCCATTTCGGCCGATCGGTTTCAATGTCGTGAAACCGATGCCGGCCGCGCTCTTGATTTCGCCAAGCGATTTTCCGGATTCGAGGTCGCGCTTTATCGACTCGGCTCTTTTCCGCGCCAGTTCGATCCGTTTCGCCGCCCGCCATGCCGTCGTCACCGATTTTCGAACTTCACTCAAGGGACGGAGCCGCGCCTTTTCGATCGACTCCACGACCGCGATGAAAAACCCGCCGTCCTGGGTTTCCGTGAGACGGCCCTCAACCCCTTGCTGGGCTTGAAAGACGGTCTCGATGAACGGTGTGCCGGGGAGGTCCTTGACGACGGTGCCAGCCTTGTTTTTTCCAGAGGCGTCGATGGCGGCCAATAATTTCAGCGAGAGACCAAATTTATTCGCCGCCTCCTTCAGCGTGGCACCTCCGCCGATCGAATCCTCAAGCTTGCTGGCGATGCGATAGACCTCGTCCTCGGCGCGCTCATTGACGACGCCTTTGCGAAGCGCATCCTTCGCGGTTGCGAAATCGGCCTTCTTCGCCGGAAGGACTTTCAAGATCTTGAAGATATGCCAGCCGAAAGGTCCTTTCATCGGATCGGAGATGCTTTGATCGGCAAGCGAGAAAACCGGTGCCGCCAATTCGGTCGGCAGATCGTTTCGCTTGATGAAGCCGAGCTTCAGATCATCGCCTGACTGCCCGGCGATCTCCTTTCCGACCGTCTCGAATGTCTCTCCCTTGCGGATCCGGGCGACCGCCTTATCCGCGTCCGCCTTTTCCGTCAGAACGATCTGCAGGACGTCTCGCGTCTCGGGCGTTGCGAATTCCTGACGGCGTTCCTCGAACAACCGCCTCAGATCCTCCTCCGACACTTCGATCTTCGGGGCGAAAGTGCTCGATGAGAGGGCGATAAATCGAACGGTCCGGTATTCGGGCGCGCTGAACTTGCCGGGATTGCTCTTGTGATAGGCGGCGAGGTCCGCTTCGCTCGCACTCCCCACCTTGGCTTTCGGATCGACCGCCACGTAGAGTGCGTCGGCGATTCGCTGCTCGTTCCGCCAAGTGAAGATCGTCCCGGTCAGTGCCTTCGCCGAGCGCGTTCCCCGGGTGACGCTGTCGAGCAACTGACCGACCGCGAGGTCTTGGCGAAGTTCAGCGACATAGCCTTCCTCGGTGAGACCGTTCGAGCGCAGCAATTGATCGAACTGTAAGCGGTCGAACTTGCCCAAATTGTTCCGGAAGTTGGGATTCCGCCGTATAAAGCGCGCGATGTCCTCGTCGCTCGCGGTGAATCCCAGCTCTCTTGCCTGAACGCTGAACACGGCCCGGCTGACCATTGATTGGACGACCTGTTCAAGGACACCCATCTGACGGGCGTTGGCCGGGTCGAGATTGCGGGATCGCATATTGTTCAATTCGCGCTGATATTGTTGGCCGACTTCCTGAGTCGAGATTTTGAGCTTGCCGACCTTCGCGACCGTGTCGCTCAGAAATCCGGAAAATATGCTCGAGTCGATGCCCCAGATCGCGAAACTGAGGACGATCAATCCGACGAAGACCTTCACGAAGATCGATGCGACTGAATTCCGGAGAAGTTGGAGCATGGATGTCCTTGCCGCCGTGTCCGTTGGAGTGGGCTCATTGCGAGGCGGGGCATGATAGTGGTCGTGAAATAGCGCCGCAACAAATGATCACGCTATTTTGCAGGCGCAATGCAACAGCCGTGGCGAAGCTGGTCCGGGCGTGCTAACAAATTCGCCGATGCTGAGTAGGCGCTCACCCGGAGACGACTCAAGAAATGGCAAACTGTTTAATCGCCGGAAATTGGAAAATGAATTGCGACAAGGCGACGGCACAGTCGTTGGCGGGTGGAATCGCCGAAGCCGCCGGCGACGTCGCCTGCGATCTCCTGGTTTGTCCGCCTTTTACGGCGCTGGCGGCCGTCGCCGGCGTCGTCGACGGCTCGGCGGTCCTGCTTGGTGGCCAGGATTGCCATGAGGAAGACTCGGGTGCGTACACCGGGAACGTCTCGGCGCGAATGTTGACGGACATTGGATGCTCGGATGTCATTCTGGGACATTCCGAACGGCGCGCCCTGCAGCATGAATCGAGCGAACTCGTCCAATCGAAAACGATCGCGGCGCATCGCGCCGGACTGCGCGCCATTGTCTGTGTCGGCGAATCCGAATCGGAAAGAGACGCCGGCGAGGCCTTGGCGACGGTGGCGGGACAATTGGAGGGAAGTATTCCCGCTGATGCCGATACGGAAAATACGGTCGTTGCCTATGAACCCGTATGGGCGATTGGGACCGGACGGACACCGGTTGCCGCCGAGATCGTCGAGATGCATGCACATATTCGCCAGACACTCTCTAATATATTGTCGGGAAAGAATATTTCAGATTTCAGATTGCTTTATGGTGGCTCCGTAAATCCGGGGAATGCTGGCGAAATTCTCTCGCTGGACGGCGTCAATGGCGCCTTGGTCGGTGGCGCGAGCCTAGAGCCGGCGAGTTTTCTCGACATTGCGCGCAGTTGTCCCTAGCCAACCGTCACGGGACGGATTAAAAACGCAGCGGTTCGAGGGGCAAACAGTCGCGGTTCAAGAGAGCTATCGATTTGGTTACGATTCTATTAGTCGTCCACCTGCTCATTGCCATCGCACTCGTCGTGGTAATCCTGATACAGAGGAGCGAAGGCGGCGGGCTCGGCATCGGTGGGAGTAGCTCCTCGGGGCTTATCAGCGTCCGGGGGACGGCGAATTTGCTGACGCGCGCCACCGCGGTCCTGGCCGCCGGATTCATGTTGACCAGTCTCGTCTTGGCGATCTTGTCGGGTGGTTCCAACACGCCGAAATCGGTCCTCGACAGGGATGTCGAGGCGGAAAAATCAGTCCCGGCCAAGAGCACGCCGAGCGTGCCGCTTTCGAAATAGATTCATGGGAGCGCCGATGACGCGATTCGTCTTTATCACCGGCGGCGTCGTCTCCTCTCTCGGCAAGGGCCTATCGGCGGCGGCACTCGCGGCACTGCTTCAGGCTCGCGGCTATAGGGTCAGACTGCGAAAGCTTGATCCCTACATCAACGTCGATCCCGGGACCATGAGCCCCTATCAGCACGGCGAGGTTTTCGTTACCGACGACGGCGCCGAAACGGACCTCGACCTTGGCCACTACGAGCGCTTTACCGGGGTTTCATCACAATCGACCGACAACATCACCACAGGGCGCATTTATTCCAATGTAATAGCGCGGGAGCGCCGCGGCGATTATCTCGGCGGCACCGTCCAGGTGATTCCCCACGTCACGGACGCGATCAAGGAATTCATCACCAGCAATCTATCGGACGAGGATTTCGTCATCTGCGAAATCGGCGGCACGGTCGGCGATATCGAAGGCCTGCCGTTTCTCGAAGCGATTCGTCAGCTGGGCAATGAGCTCGATCCCGGCACATCGATGTTCATCCATGTGACCCTGGTGCCTTTCATCGGTGCGGCGGGCGAGTTGAAAACCAAACCGACCCAGCATTCCGTGAAGGAATTGCTCAGCGTCGGAATTCAGCCGGACCTCCTGTTGTGTCGCTGCGAACGCGAGATTCCCGCCGATTCACGACGGAAACTGGCCCTTTTCTGCAATGTTCACGAGAGCCGCGTCATCCAGGCCGAGGATGTCAACACGATCTACCAGGTGCCGATCACCTATCACGATCAAGGGTTCGATACCCAGGTTCTGAAGCATTTCCATGTCGAGGAGACAGCGTCGACCAAGGAACTCGATCTGTCGCGCTGGACCAATGTGGTGAAGGCGATCGTCAATCCCGAAGGCGAGGTCAATATCGCCATTGTCGGCAAATACACCAATCTGATTGATGCCTATAAGTCGTTGAACGAAGCGCTGACCCATGGCGGGATTGCGAACAAGGTCACGGTCAATGTGCGCTGGCTCGAATCGGAAATCTTCGAGATGGAAGATCACCTCCATCATCTGGAGGATTGCCACGGCATTTTGGTGCCCGGCGGCTTCGGCGAGCGGGGCACCGAAGGCAAAATCCAGGCAGCCCATTTCGCAAGGCGGCGGAAAGTGCCTTATTTCGGGATATGCTTCGGCATGCAAATGGCTGTCATCGAGGCCGCGCGCAATCTCGCCGGCGTCACCGGTGCCAACAGTACCGAATTCGGACCCTGTGACGAACCGGTGGTGGGACTATTGACGGAGTGGGTCCGTGGCAACCAGACTGAATTGCGCGACGAAGAAGATGAAAAAGGCGGCACGATGCGTCTTGGCAGCTATCCCTGCCGGATCGCGCCCGGTAGCAAGATCGCCGAGATCTACGGCGGCGAGCGCGAAATCAACGAACGTCACCGCCATCGCTATGAGGTCAATGTGAACTATCAGGAGCGGCTCGAGAGCGCGGGGTTGTTTTTCTCTGGCATGTCGCCGGACCAGCGGCTGCCCGAGATCGTGGAATTGCGCGATCATCCCTGGTTCATTGGGGTTCAGTTCCATCCGGAACTGAAATCGAGACCATTTGCGCCGCACCCGATCTTCACGAGTTTCGTTAAGGCCGCGGTGGCGCAATCACGGCTCGTTTAGACGGACGAACCGACGAAATGGCACCTTGTCGACATGTCGAGATAGGCGACCTGACGATCGGAAACGATCGTCCGTTGACGCTGATCGCAGGCCCTTGCGTCATGGAGAGCCGCGATCATGCGCTGGAGATGAGCCAAGCTCTCGTGGAAATGACCGGGCGCCTTGGCTTGGGACTCATCTACAAGACCTCTTTCGACAAGGCCAATCGAACCTCGGCGGCGAGTAAGCGGGGACCCGGGCTTGACGATGCGCTGCCGATCTTCGCTGAAATTCGCGAGCGCTGGGGATGTCCGGTGCTGACCGACGTGCATGAGCCGCATCATTGCGCACCCATCGCTGAGGTCGTTGATGTCCTGCAGATTCCCGCCTTTCTATGCCGTCAGACCGATCTCCTGGTCGCAGCCGGCGAAACGGGCTGCGCGGTCAACGTTAAGAAAGGGCAGTTCCTGGCGCCCTGGGACATGGAGCACGTGGCGGGAAAGGTCGCGGGGACCGGTAACGAGAACGTCTTACTTTGCGAGCGGGGTGCGAGCTTTGGCTACAATACGCTGGTGACCGATATGCGCTCGCTCCCAACGATGGCTAAATTCGGCTATCCCGTCGTCTTCGATGCCACCCATTCGGTGCAACAGCCGGGCGGACAAGGGGCGACATCCGGCGGACAGCGGGAATTCGTGCCCGTGCTGGCGCGCGCCGCCGTTGCGATAGGTGTCGCGGCCGTCTTCATGGAAACTCATCAGGATCCCGACAATGCCCCTTCGGATGGGCCCAATATGTGGCCCCTCGATGGGCTTGAGGCGTTACTCGCGGACTTGATCGAACTCGACAAATTCGCGAAGGCGCATCCGGTCCGCCTTTGACCGTTTCTTTCGACGAGGAACCCGACGATGGTTGCCATCATTGATCTTCATGCCCGCGAAATCCTCGATAGCCGCGGCAATCCGACGGTCGAGGTGGATGCGACTCTCGAGGACGGCTCCTTCGGCCGGGCGGCGGTACCGTCGGGCGCCTCGACCGGCGCTCATGAGATGTTGGAGCTACGCGATGGCGATGTCCGTTACGGCGGGAAAGGGGTGCTGAAGGCGGTCGGCGCGGTCAATGGAGAGATTGCCGATCTCCTCTCGGGTTGCGAAGCGGAAGATCAGGAAATCATCGATCGTCTTCTCCGCGAACTCGATGGCACGGAGAACAAATCCCGCCTCGGCGCCAACGCGATCCTCGGCGTTTCGCTCGCGGTAGCCAAGGCGGCGGCCGAGGCGGCAGGCTGCTCGCTCTATCGCTATCTCGGTGGCGTTTCCGCCAATACCCTGCCGGTGCCGTTGATGAATATCCTGAACGGCGGGGCGCATGCCGATAACGCGATCGATTTTCAGGAATTCATGATCGCGCCGGTCGGCGCCGATTCGTTTTCGGAAGCACTCCGTATGGGTGCCGAAATTTTTCACGCCTTGAAATCTACCCTACAGGCCGCCGGTCTTAATACGAATGTCGGCGATGAAGGCGGTTTCGCGCCCAATTTGCGATCGAGTGATGAAGCGCTCGATTATATCCTGAAGGCTATCGGCGACGCCGGTTATGAAGTGGGGGCCGATGTCCTGTTGGCGCTCGATTGCGCGGCGACCGAATTCCACGATGAAGGGACCTATCGTCTGACGGGCGAGGGACGCGATCTCGATGCCGCCGGCATGGTAGATCATTTGGCGGCTCTCGCTGATTCTTATCCCATATTCTCAATCGAAGACGGCATGGCGGAAGACGATTGGGCCGGCTGGCGGGCATTGACCGAGCGGGTCGGCGACCGCGTTCAATTGGTCGGCGACGATCTCTTCGTTACCGATACGGCGCGTCTCGCCAAGGGGATAGATGAAGGTGTGGCCAATGCGATCCTGGTGAAGGTGAATCAGATCGGCACGCTGACGGAGACCCTCGATGCAGTCCGCTTGGCGCATGAATCCCGCTACGCCGCCGTCCTTTCGCATCGTTCAGGGGAGACAGAGGACACGACGATCGCGGATATCGCGGTCGCCACGAATTGCGGGCAAATCAAGACGGGATCGCTGTCGCGGTCCGATAGACTGGCCAAGTACAACCAGCTCCTGCGCCTGGAGGAAGAACTCGGCGATAATGCGCAATTTGGCGGCGGGCGTCTTGGCGCCAAGTGGAAGGCGTAGTCGCCACTCTTACATTTGTCGTATTTGATGCCCAATATTTGGAGTCTTCGTGGACTATAATATTCGCAAAGTAATATTTTGAATTATCTTAAAACATAAATATTCATTCGTTTTTTTATTGACGTCGTATTTTATTTAGTGCTTTTAGTGATTTCATGTTGTCGATTCGTGAAATAAACAAACGAATTCGCCAAGTCGCACCGGCGACGATTGGCGCGTTGATCATCGGATATTTCGCCTATCATTCGGTAAAGGGGCAACACGGTTTGAGCGCCTATCTCCAGCTTTCGGTCGAGACGAAGCGCGCGGAGGCGGTGTTGGCAAAGGGAAGGCAGGCGCGGAAGAGCCTTGAATTCAAGACCCGATTGCTCCGTCCCGACAGTCTGGATTTGGATATACTCGATGAACGGGCGCGGGCGGTGCTTAACAAGATCGACGGCCGGGAACGGATTATCCTTGACTGAATTCGAAGCGGTCAAGATTTACTCCGGCTAATCACATGACTGTTCCGAGAAGTTCAGGTCTTTGCGATAGAATATTTGACCGGAGAATATATTGCCTCCCGCTGTCAGCTCGTTTGATTTCGCTTGTCGAACACATCCTCGAGGCTACACGCTAAATCCCTCATGCTGTGTTCGGCGATTGCGTTAGCTCTTTTGAGATTGTAGCGGATCTCGACGATTTTCGGGTTCGATATGGCGATTGGGAACACCTTCTTCATCGCCCAGCGCAAAATAGCGAGCACTTCGCCGCGCTCGTAAACACGGTAAATACGCATGCCTGTCTGGCTCTTGATTCGGTTGTCGTAATCCACGCTGAAAAAACCCGTAACCACCGACGAATCGAAGGCGTAGACGATATCGATCTGGTCGGACATGTAACCGGCCTGTTGGGCCAGGCCGCCGCCCAGCGAATGGCCGGTGGCCACAATCCGTGCGTCCTTGTAACCATCCCTTCCGCGTATCTCCTCGATCAATTTTGGGATCAAGTCGCGTGTCTGATCGTATTGATCCCAGGTGAGGGGAACAGCGCGGGTCACCCATCGGAAGTTGGAGAACCAATCGCCAAGCTGTTTGGGGTCCGTCCCACGAAAGGCGATCGCGATCGTCGGCGGCTCGCCAAGAGGCTTTCTCTCCCAAACACTGTATTGAAAGCCCTTTATCTTGAGACCTCTCGTGCGGTTCTGCCGCCTCGGCGGAAAATCGACCTCATTAAGATTCTCGATCTTGGTCCAACGGAAGGGTGCCACGGAACTACAAATCTTTTCGATGGGAACGTCCTTCTCGTAGACCTCCGCGCTCATCAACGCGAATTCGTGCAGATATTCCAGCTCGGGTTCGAGCTTACCCTGTGCAATCCGCTTTGTGTCGATCGCACCCCGCACGATCGCCTGATCATCCCCCTGGTCAAGCGCGGCACATCCGTTCATTAGAGAAGAACCAATGCTGCGTATAACAGCGATCTTGTTCGATTTCCCACAACAGAGTCATTCCTTATTGTTATGCGAAAGTGCGGCTATCATTAAAAGAGAAAAACTGAGACTAATATATATCATAACGTTACAAATGAGCCAATATTAGCCGGTTAGACGCCGGAACCAATGCGAAATTACTCGAATTGAGTCACGGTTATGATGGTTTCCTCGATTAGGTCGATCCGATAAGGCCTATTAGTGGCGAATTGGTTAAACATGTTCGGTCCTCTTCGATACGGAAGCCGAATGATGCTGACTTCAATCGTAGTTTCCGGGTCGCCTTTCAAGATTATTAACTTGAATTAAGTAAAAATTAAAATTTAGTTTATAAATCAATATTTTATCTTTCAGTTGAAGATTCGCTCTAGATGCATTAGGTGTTCATCTAAGGTAAGATAACAACGGCATCTTATGAACGCGGGGACACTGGGACATGGCTGTTAAGGAGCGATCCCGAGGCCGACGAACGGCGCGAAAACCCGACAACACGACCCCCGACGAACTCCTAGGCTTCTATCGTGAAATGTTGCTGATCCGGCGTTTCGAGGAAAAGGCGGGGCAGCTTTACGGCATGGGTTTGATCGGCGGGTTCTGTCATCTCTATATCGGTCAAGAGGCCGTCGTCGTCGGAATGCAGTCGGTTCTACGCGAAGGCGATGCGTTGCTGACCAGTTACCGGGATCATGGCCATATGTTGGCAAGCGGCATGGATGCACGCGGTGTCATGGCTGAGTTGACCGGGCGTGCGGGCGGATATTCGAAGGGCAAGGGCGGCTCCATGCATATGTTCAGCAAGGAGCGGAATTTCTATGGCGGACATGGCATCGTTGGCGCCCAAGTGCCGATCGGCACCGGAATCGCCTTCGCGCACAAGTATTCGAACTCGGGGAACGTTTGCCTGACCTATCTTGGCGACGGCGCGGTCAATCAGGGGCAGGTTTACGAATCCTTCAATATGGCCGGGCTTTGGGATTTGCCTGTGGTCTATGTGATCGAAAACAATAAATACGGTATGGGGACGAGTATCGAGCGGGCTTCGGCCGGGACCGAGCTTCATCTTCGCGGCAAGGCCTATGGGGTGGCCAGCAAGCAGGTCGACGGGATGGACGTCTCGGCGGTCCAGGCGGCCGGGGCGACTGCGGTCAAGCACTGCCGTGCCGGGAAAGGTCCCTACATCCTGGAAATGATGACCTATCGCTATCGCGGTCATTCGATGTCCGATCCCGCAAAGTACCGTTCGCGCGAGGAAGTCAGCAAGGTGCGTGCTGAGCGAGACCCGATCGACCGGTTGAAACTCGAGATCCTTGAGGCCGGGTACGCGGATGAAGCCGCGCTGAAAGAATTTGACCGTGAAATCAAAGATTTAGTGGCCGATGCCGCTGAATTCGCGCAAACAAGCCCGGAACCGGACGCCGCGGAATTGTATACCGACGTCCTTGTCGACGCCTGAGCGCGCGAGGGAACCGCCATGCCAGTCGAGGTCTTGATGCCGGCACTGTCGCCCACCATGACGGAGGGAAAGCTTGCCCGGTGGCTGAAATCTGAAGGGGAAGCGGTCGCGGCCGGCGATGTCATCGCGGAAATCGAGACCGACAAGGCGACAATGGAAATCGAGGCCGTCGATGACGGCACGGTCGGCCGTATTCTTGTTGGCGAAGGGACGGAGGAAGTTCCGGTCAACACCCCGATCGCACTGTTGCTGACGGACGGCGAGGTGCCGGCGGCGCTGGATGCGGTCCCAGAGCCGGAAGCGGTGCCGGTCGAGGCACCGATTGTGGCCGCCTCTGCGGCACCTGCCGAGTCCGAATCGAGCCCGACGCCGGAGGGCGCGCAGTCTCAAACCGTGCGCGACGCGCTGCGGGACGCGATGGCCGAGGAGATGCGCCGCGACGAGACGGTCTTTTTAATGGGCGAGGAAGTCGGCCAATATCAGGGCGCCTACAAGGTGAGTCAGGGATTGTTGGACGAATTCGGTGAGCGCCGGGTTATCGATACACCGATTACCGAGCACGGTTTTACCGGTGTTGGGGTTGGCGCCGCCTTCGCCGGGTTGAAGCCGATTATCGAGTTCATGACCTTTAATTTCGCCATGCAGGCGGTCGACCATCTCATCAATTCCGCGGCCAAGACCCGCTATATGTCGGGCGGTCAAATGACCTGTCCCGCGGTTTTCCGGGGTCCCAACGGTGCGGCCAGCCGTGTCGGTGCACAGCATTCGCAGTGTTACGCGAGCTGGTATGCCCATTGTCCGGGCCTAAAAGTGGTCTCGCCCTGGTCGGCGAGCGATTCGAAGGGGCTCCTGAAGGCGGCGATTCGGGATCCGAATCCGGTGATCTTTCTCGAAAACGAGATCCTTTACGGCGAGTCTTTCGACGTGCCGACCGAAGACGACCACGTCGTTCCGATCGGTCAGGCGAATATCCTGCGGTCGGGAGGCGACGTGACGATCCTCGCCTTTTCGATCATGGTCGGAAAAGCGCTCGCGGCGGCGGAGCAGCTCGCGGCCGAAGGGGTCGATGCCGAGGTTATCGACCTTCGGACGATCCGGCCGCTCGATGTGGCCACCATTACTGAGTCAGTCAAGAAGACCAATCGCGTCGTCAGCTGTGAGGAAGGCTGGCCGTTCGCCGGAATCGGTGCGGAAATCGCCGCCCTGGTGATGGAAAACGCCTTTGATTGGCTCGATGCGCCGGTGCGGCGGGTCTGTAGTGTCGATGTACCACTCCCCTATGCCGCCAACCTGGAACAATTGGCCCTGCCGCAGGTGGATGATATCGCCAAGGCGGCACGGGAAGTTTGTTACAAAAGCTAAGAGGGCTCGAAATGCCGATTAAGGTCTTAATGCCCGCCCTGTCTCCCACCATGACGGAGGGAAAACTCGCGAAATGGCATGTCTCGACCGGTGATACGGTCAATTCAGGCGATATCATCGCGGAAATCGAAACCGACAAGGCGACGATGGAGGTCGAGGCCGTCGAGGAGGGCACCGTCGGTCGATTGCTGATTGATGAAGGTGCCGAAGGCGTCGCCGTCAATTCGATAATTGCCTTGCTATTGGAAGAGGGTGAAGGCGACGGGGCATTGGACGACGTGGATATGTCCGCATCCGTCTCGGCACCGGCCGCGCCTGCACCACCGCCGGCGGCGGCGCCGCCTCCGGTTTCGGCAGCACCGATTGAAACGCCGAAGCCACCGACGGCAGCGGCCGCCTCGGGGGTCGAACGCATTTTCGCCAGTCCCTTGGCGCGACGCATGGCCGAACAGGCAGGTCTCGCGCTCGATGGTGTGGCGGGCTCGGGACCAAATGGACGCATTGTGAAGCGCGATATCGAAACGGCGATCGCGGGGGGCGGTGTTGCCGCGGCACCCGCGGCCGCGGAAGCGGCACCGCAACCCGCTCCGGCGGCGGCGGTCGCGGCCTCCGGCTTCGAGCCCGAGTTCGAACTGGTTCCCGCGACCTCGATGCGCAAGACCATCGCGCGCCGGCTCAGCGAATCAAAACAAACGGTGCCGCATTTCTATCTTTCCGTCGAATGCGAAATCGACGAGCTCTTGGCCTTGCGTAAGTCCCTGAATGAAAAGGCGGATGGTGCTTTCAAGATTTCGGTCAACGATTTGGTGGTTCGGGCCGCCGCCTTGGCCTTGCGCCACGTGCCGGCCGCGAATGCATCCTGGGCGGGTGACGGGATACGGTATTACAAGTCGGCGGATATTTCGGTTGCGGTTGCCACAGAAGGCGGCTTGATCACGCCGGTTGTCCGGCAGGCCGACAACAAGGGGCTGGAGGCAATCAGCAACGAGACCAAAGTCTTGGCGGCAAAGGCACGCGACGGGAAGTTGATGCCCGAGGAGTATGAGGGCGGCACCTTCAGTATCTCCAATCTCGGAATGTACGGGATTCGTGAGTTTTCCGCTGTCATCAACCCGCCTCAGGCTTGCATTCTGGCGGTCGGCGCGGGCGAAGCCCGGCCGGTCGTCAAGGATGGGGCGGTTGCCGTCGCGACGGTGATGAACTGCACGCTTTCGGTTGACCATCGGGCGGTCGACGGTGCTGTCGGTGCTGAATTTCTTCAAGTTTTGAAGGGCTTATTGGAAGATCCTCTTAGGATGCTTTTATAAACGGGAGGGGCCCGCATCGGACCGCCTCGCGGTCGATCGAAGGAGAGTCCGAATTGGCGAACAAGGAATTCGACATTGCAGTCATTGGCGGCGGCCCCGGCGGCTATGTCGCGGCCATTCGCGCCGCCCAACTCGGCATGCGAACGGCGCTTATCGAGGCTCAACATCTCGGCGGGATCTGTCTCAATTGGGGTTGCATCCCGACGAAGGCATTGCTGCGGAGCGCGGAGATTTTCGAAAATATCAAACACGCCGAAGCCTTTGGGCTTGAAGTCGAGGGGGTGAAATTTGACGTCTCGAAGATCGTCGATCGCTCGCGAAAAATCGCCGCGCAACTGAGCGGCGGCGTCGCGCATCTTTTGAAGAAGAACGGTGTCGAGGTTTTCGACGGTTGGGGCAAACTCGGTCCTCGGACGGGTGACAAACGGCGCCTGCTCGTGGAGAAGGATGGCAATCCAATAGACGAAATTAATGCTAAATATACTATTATTGCAAGTGGAGCGAGGGCGCGCGATCTTCCCGGTATGGAGCCCAATGGCGAGACCATTTGGTCGTACAAGGAAGCGATGGTACCGAAGGCCATGCCGGCGTCGGTTTTGGTTGTCGGATCTGGTGCGATTGGAATCGAGTTCGCGAGCTTTTATCGGACCCTTGGGGCCGAGGTTACGGTGGTCGAGATCCTTGATCGGATCCTTCCCGTCGAAGATGCGGAGATCTCGGCACTTGCGCAAAAGGCATTTCAAAAACAAGGTATGAAATTTCATACCGGTGCCAAGGTCGAGGAACTAAGGAACACGGCGAGTCGGGTTGAGGCCCAAATTGTCGAAGGCGGTTCCGTCCAAAAAATAGCAGTTGATGCGGTTATCGTCGCGGTTGGGATTGTCGGTAATGTCGAAGGCATGGGGCTGGAAGATTCTGCCGTCGAAATCGATCGCGGGCACATCGTTATCGACGAATGGATGCGGACCGGCGAGGCTGGTGTCTATGCAATAGGCGATGTCGCGGGTCCGCCGTGGCTTGCCCATAAGGCCAGTCATGAAGGCGTCATTTGTGTCGAAAAAATTGCCGGAAACGACCATGTCTCGCCGCTCAACACCTCAAACATTCCAGGTTGCACCTATTGCCATCCTCAAATTGCTTCAGTTGGACTAACAGAGGAGAATGCGGTTGCCGCCGGGCATGAGGTCCGTGTTGGGCGATTCCCCTTTATCGGTAATGGTAAGGCGATCGCGTTGGGGACGACTGAGGGAATGATTAAGACCATTTTTGATAAATCCACCGGCGAGCTTTTGGGTGCCCATATGATTGGGGCGGAAGTTACTGAACTCATTCAAGGATATTGCGTGGCGAAATCCTTGGAGACCACGGAGGCGGATTTAATGGAGACAATTTTCCCGCATCCGACACTTTCCGAGATGATGCATGAGTCGGTTTTGAGCGCTTATGATCGAGCAATTCATATATAGTAATTGTTCGACAACCAATAGAGGCCATCGATGACCTCGATCGATACGAATGACGCGCGAAATTCGCGTCACCCGGAAAAGAAGCATAAAGAAGACAATCCCTCTCCTCGCAAGCCACCTTGGATCCGAGTGAAGGCGCCAAATTCGCCGGTCTATTTCGAGACCCGGAATATCGTCAGAGACAACCGATTAAGCACCGTTTGCGAGGAGGCCGGGTGCCCGAATATCGGCGAATGCTGGGCGAAGAAACACGCGACTTTCATGATCATGGGCGAGACCTGTACGCGGGCCTGTGCCTTCTGCAATGTGGCCACCGGGCGGCCCGCGCCGCTCGATTCGCATGAGCCCCTGCGAGTCGCGGAAGCCGTGGCGCAACTTGGCCTGGCGCATGTTGTCGTGACATCGGTCGACAGGGATGATCTTGCCGATGGCGGGGCCGCACACTTCGCTGCCGTCATTAAGGCGCTTCGCGCGCACGCGCCAGAGACCACGATCGAAGTGCTGACACCGGACTTTCTCGGCAAGGATGGAGCCATCGAATCCGTCGTCGCGGCGGCCCCCGATGTCTTCAATCACAACATCGAAACCGTGCCCCGGTTGTACCCATCGATTCGGCCCGGCTCGCGCTACTTTACAAGCCTGGAGTTGCTCAATCGAGTGCGCCGGATTTCACCCGATATTTTCACTAAATCGGGCATGATGGTCGGGCTCGGCGAGACCCGCGACGAGGTATTACAGGTGATGGACGACCTCCGCGCCGCCGATGTCGAATTTCTGACCGTGGGACAGTATCTGCAACCGACGCCGAAACACGCGCCGGTCGACCGATTCGTGACCCCGGATGAGTTTCAAGGCCTCGAATCGATGGCCCGCGGGAAGGGGTTCTTGATGGTTTCCGCGACCCCGCTCACACGGTCATCCTATCACGCCGGCGATGATTTCGGACGGCTTCGAAATGCGCGCGAATTGAAGCGCGAGCGGATCGGCCCAGCCGCAACCGGGACCGATTGAGCAACTGCGGCGCGACACCCTTCCCATGCAGGATTATTCCGAGCGGCGCACCATCGCATATCCCGCAGATGACCTCTACGAGATCGTCGCGGACGTCGAATCCTATCCAAAATTCCTTCCTTGGTGTGTCGACGCGCGTGTGGTGGAGAAAAACGACGGAATTATAATTGCTGATTTAATGATTGGTTTTAATGCATTAAGGGAGAAATTTAGAAGCATAGTTGAGCTTAATAGAGCCGAATTGTCGGTCTCCTCGCGGCAAGAAAAGGGGCCATTCCGACATCTCGAGAGTCGATGGCTATTCACGCCGTCGAGCGAGACCGAGACCATGGTGGACTTCACCCTATCGTTTGAATTCCGCTCCCGTCTGTTGGACCGCCTCATGGGGGCAGTTTTCGACAAGGCCAGTCGGAAGATGATGGCGGCTTTCGAGGCCCGCGCGGTGGAGTTACTGGGGGGTCAATACGGTCCCTAGCTAATTCTGTATTTTGCATATTGAATTAGGTATGATAACTAATTAGACGTGTCGATGAAAATCAGCGTCAACCGATCAAATGCTTCAGCCGAATGAATTGAGAGCGGCGCGCGCGTTGTTGGGCGTCAAACAAGGGGAACTCGCGAAAGCGGCGGGTGTTTCGCTCGCGACGCTGAACAACTTCGAACGCGGCATCGGCGATCCCCGCGCGAGCACCGTGGAATCGATCGAAAACGCGCTCAGCCGAGGTGGAATCACATTCTCGGGCGATCAGGAACTCGACGCGATTTCCTACCGAAAAGTCTTTCGACCGAATGCATTTGATGGCTTTAATGCCAGCCGTCAAGTGCTTGAATTTTTGGACGAACACTCTCTTTTGAAAATATCGTCAATCGTCTTTTTTCAGAATACTGAAGAGGTTACGGGTGGTGAATTTCACGCGCAAAATGCGGCGATCATGCTCGTGGGTCGCACCCGGATGGTGCTCTTCGACCAAGCGAAATTCTCGGTCACCTCGTCGCGAGGGCTCGCCGAAATCGCGGGTATCATGCTTGCCGCCTATTCTCGTCATGAGGAGCAGATTTTTCACATTCCGGAGTTCGTCTCGGATACGAGCCGGATCTCGCCCGCTCGGGCGATCGAAATGCTCGGTGAGTACAATCTTGCCTCCTTGAAGGATCCGATGGATTTTTTTGAACTGTTTCGTCTCGACAAGGAGAAATTCGCGACCATGGCCGTGCGCGAAGAGCATCCCTTGGGCGGCCTTCTTACGCGGACGAACTCTCGCCTATTAGATTGATCAACATGGTGAGAGCGGCCGCAACGGAAGCAGCGCGGACCGCTTGGCGATCCCCCTTGAACTGATGACGCTCGGCGATTGCGGGTTTATCGGCGAGGGCGGCACCGATAAAGACCAGGCCGACAGGCTTTTCCACCGTACCGCCGCCCGGACCCGCGACGCCGGTAACCGAGACCGCGGCGTCGATTCGGTCCTTGGCAACGGCTCCCGCGGCCATTTCGGCGGCGACGTCGTGACTGACGGCACCGAAGTTCATCAATGTTTCCAATTTGACGCCGACCGCCGCCTGTTTTGCTTCGTTCGAATAGGTAACGAACCCCCCTTCGAAGACGTCGGAGGCGCCCGGAATATCGGTCAGGGCGGCGCTGATCAGCCCACCCGTGCAGGACTCCACCGTCGCCAGACGAAGGTTTCGGGCCCGGCACAGTTCGATGAGTTCGGTCGCCGAGGCGACGATATCCTTGGCGGTATTCATGGCAGGACCTCGATGATCAGCAGGGTCGCGACGCCAGCATATATGCCGGCAACCACGTCATCTAGCATCACCCCTGCCGCCGATTTCATACGCGCGTCAATGATATTGGCCGGCCAGGGTTTGACGATGTCGAAAATCCTGAACAGAACAAAGCCGAACAGGTAGGGAAGGGGAGCCGCCGACAATACGAGGACGGCGATGGCCTGGCCCAATACTTCATCGATGACGATGGAACCGGGGTCGCTCTCCTCGGTACCGCGCAGATAGGCCGCCGTCGCCCAAGTCCCAAGGATAGCGACGGTGCCAGCGAATAACCCGACCGCAATGGCGCCCCAATGGACGTGCAGCAGATAGAGAATCGGCAATGCCGCAAGCGATCCGAAGGTTCCAGGCGCGCGGGGTAACCGTCCGACGAGGAAGAAGGTGGCAATGAGTTCCGCCGGCCATCCATGTCGGGGGAACTCCATTAGCCGGTCATTTCAAGACCCACCACCGCTTGGGCCGCGAGGCCCTCGCGGCGGCCGGTAAAACCCAGCCGTTCCGTTGTCGTGGCTTTGATATTGACCCGGTCGGCGGGGAGTTCCAACAATCCGGCGACCGAGTCCCGCATGGCGTTGCGATAGGGGCCGATTTTCGGTTGTTCGCCGATGATGGTGAGATCGACATTGGTGATCCGCGCGCCCCGCTCGGCAACGATGCGCGCGGCCTTTTGAAGGAAGATTGCCGAATCGGCGTCCCGCCATTGTGCGTCATCTGGCGGGAAATGCTCTCCGATATCGCCCGCGCCGATGGCGCCGAGAAGGGCGTCGGTGACCGCATGCAGGGCGACATCGGCGTCTGAATGCCCCTCGAGACCCCGCTCGAAGGGAATTTCGACCCCGCAAAGGACGACGCCGTCGCCGCTTGTGAAACGATGGACGTCGAAACCCATGCCGACACGCATGCCCGATACCCCCAACTGCGCCGCCGCCCGTTTGAAATCGGCGGATGCGGTGACCTTGAAATTATCCGGATTGCCTTCGACCACATGAACCGGTATGCCCGCTGCCTCGGCAACCGCTGCATCGTCGGTATAGTCGACCATGGCGCGCTCCCGATGTGCCTCCAGGATGGTCGAAAAACGAAATCCCTGCGGAGTCTGCGCCCCCCAAAGGTCTGCTCGATCAACTGTTTCCGAGATTTCCGACTGGCCGCTTGCGACCCGTTTCAACGTGTCGGAGACCGGTATCGCCGGGATGACCGCGTGATGTCCTTTAAGGCCGTCGACGACGCGCGAGATGAGCGCGGCGCCAACGAAAGGCCGGGCCGCGTCATGGATCAAGACGAATTTCGGTGGGATGTCGGTCAGGCTCTCCAAGCCGAGAAGGGCCGAATGGTGCCGTTCGTCGCCGCCGGGGACGGGGCTCATGAGGTCCAACCCTTCGACCGCCAGATCGTAATGCGCCTGATCTTGTTCGTTGATGACCACGCGGACGCCATCGACCTCCGGCGCGGCAAGAAAGCATTGGATGGCGCGGCGCAGGATCGGTGCGCCGCCGATTGCTTGATACTGTTTCGGTCGGTCGCCGCCGGCCCGCACACCTCGGCCCGCCGCCAATATCAGCGCGATCACATTCATCCGGACATCGCTTCTAGCATTCGCAATCCTTAAGCAACCCGGCTTTGGATAGGCAAGGCCTAATTGAGAATTCGATGTTGATGCATTTAATGTCCTCGCATGGACCGCTATAGTCGCGCCATGTTTGCTTTCCCGAATGCCTGGGCTCTGGCGCTGGTCGGTTTGGCGCTTTTCACGTTCGCTTCGTTGCGGCGACGCGAGGAGCCGGATGCGATCTACGTCGTCGCCTTCGGTTTTGCGATCGTGACGACGGGGGTCTGGCTCGTCTCCAGATTGTCGTCGTCATGGGGGGCCGATTTGTCATTGGCGCTCTTGGCCTCGATCGCGGCGTGTCAGATCGCTTTCGCCGCGAGTTGCTTCGTTTTCCGGTCGGCTTGGCGGCTATCCGTCGTGATCGTACCTTACCTTCTTTTGCTTTCGGTGGTGACCGTCCTCTCGGGAGCCGCCGAACCGGGAGAGGCGTCGCCTCAGACGCTGACTGCTTGGCTTTATACGCATATCTTCTCGTCGGTATTCGCATACGGCCTATTGACCGTCGCGGCCATGTCCAGTCTCGCAATACTGTTTCAAGAGAAGGCCTTGAAGACGCGAAAGAGAGGGATGATCGCGGCCAGTCTTCCGGCAATCGCAGATGCCGAACGGATTGAAATTCAACTTCTCTATTTGACCGGCGCTTTCCTGGGCATCGGCATGCTGGTCGGGATCGCCGCCGAATTCGAGCAAAGCGGCCAATTAATCGAATTGAATCACAAGACCTTGTTTTCGATCGCCGCCTTTCTCGTCATTACCTGTCTCCTCGCGGTTCATCGGAGCACGGGCCTCAGGGGGCGCAAGGCGGCGCGGCTGGTCTTGATCAGCTATTTACTGATCTCGCTTGGTTATCCGGGTGTCAAATTCGTTCGCGATGTTTTATTGGCGTCTTGATCTAGAATTCTTGCTTCCGAAGTTGTGCTGTCGGCAAATTTGATTACATTGCTCAAAATTAGAGCATTCTGGCAACTGCATAGAAAATGCCCATTTCAGTCGATTCACTCCTGCTTCAGGATTCTGTTCTAGCCGCCCCGATGGCCGGTATCACGGACCGGCCCTATCGTGGGATATTGCGCGACTTCGGTGTGGAAATTACGTTTTCCGAGATGATCGCCAGTAATTCCGTGGTCGGCACGTATCAGCATGATCGCGAGAAACGGGAAGGCATCATCGCGGAATCCGGCCGAACGGCGATCCAGCTTGCGGGCCACGATCCGATCGCGATGGGTGAGGCCGCGCGCCATTGCGAAGATTTGGGCGCAGTCATGCTCGACATCAATTTCGGCTGTCCCGCGAAAAGAGTGATCAATAGATATGCGGGGTCCGCCCTGATGCGGGACGAAGCGCGGGCCGCGCGAATATTATGCGCCGTCGTCGATGCGGTGAATATCCCCGTAACCTTGAAAATGCGGACCGGCTGGGACATGGGTCGGCGGAACGCGCCGAACATCGCCCGGATCGCCGAGGATTGCGGCATCCGGATGGTGAGCGTACACGCCCGTACCCGCCAGCAGAGATTCTCCGGCCGGGCAGATTGGCGATTCCTCCGGCAGGTTAAGGAGGCGATCGCGATCCCTTTGCTTGCGAACGGTGACATTGTCGATTTCTTGGATGCGCGGGAGTGTCTCCGGCAGTCCGGAGCGGATGGGCTTATGATCGGGCGGGGAATTCTCGGCCGGCCGTGGTTAATTCCCCAACTGAACGAATACCTCGCAACCGGAAAAATGCCGGCACCGGTGACCCTCGAGATGCGGTTTGAGACGATGCATCGTCATTTCAGCGCCATCACCGCGTTTTATGGGCCGCGGCGTGGCGTTCGGATCGCGCGAAAACACCTCGCGGCCTATTTGCGAGATTTGCCCTCGGCCGGACCCTTGATCAAGAGCCTGATGCGGATCGAGGAACCCAAAGCCGTGTTGAGTCGCTTGACGGAAATCTTTGAAATCGTGGGCGGTGCGGAAAGAAGTGCCGCATGAGCACCGAATCGAGCGAGGCGATCGTGGGTGCGATTGCCATTCCGGTGCTCACCTTGGATGGCGACAACGCGATACGGTATGTCAATCCGGCGGCGGAGTTGTTTTTCGATGTGAGCTCCGCGACCCTTGCGAAAAGCCGGTTAGAAGACCTGGTCACCGATGACAGTCCCCTGGTTTCACTCGTCGAAAAAGCGCGCCGACAGAAGAGTGGTATTCGCGAACATCATGTCCGTTTGTCCACACAGCGGATCGGCAGCCATTTGGTAACGGTCGATTGCGCGCCGCTTTCCGCGACTTCAGATCGGATCGTCGTCAGTCTGCAAGAGCATTCCGTCGCGGGGCGGTTCGGCGAAGCGTTCCTTCATAAGGATGCGGCGCGCTCATTGCGCGGCATGGCGGCGATGCTTGCCCATGAAGTGAAGAACCCTCTCTCCGGCGTGCGGGGCGCCGCGCAACTGCTCGAGCAGGGGATTTCAATCGAAGACCGGCAGTTGACCCGGCTCATCATCGAGGAGACCGACCGGGTCTGCAAAATGGTCGATGAGATCGATGCCTTCTCCGAAAATCCGCTGATCGAGAGGGATGGGGTGAATATCCATCAAGTGCTCGACCGCGTGGTGGATCTCGCGAAAAATGGGTTTGGCCAAGATCGCAAGTTCACGATTCGATTCGACCCGTCGCTGCCGCTTGTCTACGCCAATCGCGACCACTTGATCCAAGTCTTCTTGAACCTGATCAAAAATGCCTGCGAGGCGACGGTTTCACCTGAAGGTGAAATAAGGATTACGACCGGTTTTCAACATGGCGTCCGTTTGGCGGTGCCGGCCAGCCAAAGCCATGTGGATCTGCCGTTGGTCGTGATGGTCGAGGATAACGGTCCTGGAATACCCGAGGAAATACGCCGCCACATTTTCGATCCCTTCGTCACCACGAAGCCGGACGGCTCGGGGCTGGGTTTGGCATTGGTCGCCAAGCTGGTCGACGACAATGGTGGCATGATCGATGTCGAGAGCGAGCCTGCCAAGACTGTTTTCAGGGTGATGTTGCCGGTTCTCAAGAATGACGAGGAGTAACGTTTGATGTCCGACGAGGTGATTCTCGTTGCCGATGACGACCGATCGATCCGCCAGGTTCTGAGCCATGCACTCGGCCGCCTGGGGTACGAAGTTCGTGCCACGAGCAACGCGGCGACGCTCTGGCAATGGGTGTCGAACGGGGAGGGGCGACTGGTCATCACCGATGTGATCATGCCGGACGAGAATGCGCTCGATCTAATCCCCAGAATCAAGAAGATCCGGCCGGAACTGCGCGTCATCGCCATGAGTGCGCAGAACACGTTGCTAACGGCGGTCAAGGCGAACGAGCGCGGCGTATTCGAGTATCTTCCAAAGCCTTTCGATCTCAATGAACTCATCACGATCGTCGAACGTGCCCTGACCCAAGGGGTTGCCGAGGATTCGGTGCGCGGCGATGCGACGGACGAGGCGGAAACTCTGCCTCTGATCGGCCGATCGCCGGCGATGCAGGAAATTTACAGAGTCATGGCGCGTCTGATGACCATCGATCTAACCGTTCTGATAACCGGCGAATCGGGCACCGGGAAGGAATTGGTTGCGCGCGCGCTCCACGATTATGGAAACCGCAAGAACGGTCCCTTCGTGGCGATCAACATGGCGGCGATCCCGCGCGAGTTGATCGAAAGCGAACTCTTCGGCCATGAGCGTGGATCCTTCACGGGTGCGGTTGGCCGGTTCGCCGGGCGTTTCGAACAGGCGGAGGGCGGAACGCTTTTTCTCGACGAGATCGGCGATATGCCGATGGAGGCACAGACCAGACTTCTTCGCGTGCTCCAGGAGGGTGAATACACCACCGTCGGCGGCCGCGTGCCGGTCAAGGCCAACGTCCGAATTATCGCCGCTACCCACCGGACCCTTGGCTTGCTGGTGAAGCAAGGCGTCTTTCGGGAAGATTTATATTATCGCTTGAATGTGGTGCCGATCGGCCTGCCGCCGTTGCGCGATCGTCCGGGCGATATTCCGGATCTCGTGCGGTATTTTCTTGGTCGTTCCAATGCTCAAGGTCTGCCGGAGAAGGTGCTCGACCAAAATGCCATCGAGCGATTGAAGGCTTATGCCTGGCCGGGAAACGTGCGCGAGTTGGAGAACCTCGTTCAACGGCTGACGGCATTGTACTCTCAAGAGACACTTGGCCTCGACGTTATCGAACAGGAATTGAGAAATGCGAACGGCCGAGGTTTCAGTACGACGGAACGGGTCGCACCGGAAAATCTGGCGGAAGCGGTTGACCAGCATCTTCAGACCTATTTCGAGGCTCACGGTGCAGGGCTGCCGCCTGCAGGTCTCTACGATCGGATTGTACGCGAGGTGGAGAAACCGCTGATTACGCTTACGCTCGAAGCGACCCGCGGCAATCAAGTCAAGGCAGCGGCGCTGCTCGGACTCAATCGCAACACGCTCCGCAAGAAGATTCGTTTGCTCGATATTTCCGTCGTCAGGCGGGGAAAGTCGGCGGTTACGTAGCGAATGACAGAATCGCAGCAACACGGCTAAACTGCGTGTCGATATTGGACGGGAATATGAAGGTGGACGAATGACGAGCACCGGAAGGAATGAATCCATTTCGTCGGATTCGTCTGGAGAAATCGATTTCGTGCGGCGGCTCGCTCGACGTCGCGGGGTAAATCGCGCATTGGCGATCTCACTTGCGGGCGCCGCCTTGCTTGCGGGCATCGCGACCTACGGCGCGCTCGCCGGTTCGCCTCCCTTCGGTGACAATCCGGATATTGTCCTTCTGTTGCTCAATCTCGACCTCATTCTCCTGCTGTTGCTGAGTTTCTTCATCGTTCGGCGGGTCGTCACTGTATGGTCGGAACGCCGGCGTGGCTCCGCCGGTTCGCGCCTTCATGTCAAACTTGTCATTCTATTCGGCTTGATATCCGTAACCCCGGCCATCGTCGTTGGAGTTTTTTCGGTCTCGTTCCTGAATTTCGGAATTGAATCTTGGTTTAGCGAACGGGTCAGAACGGCCTTGGACGAATCGATGGCGGCGGCCAAAGTGTATTTGCAGGAGCACAAGCAAGACATTCGAGCCGATGCCGTCGCGGCGGCGCGCGACCTCGGCCGTGATGCCGATCGCATCATGAATCGTCCAGCGCAATTCAATCAGTTGATCAAGCTTCAGGCTAAATTGCGCAACTTGACCGAGGCCGTCGTCTTCGATGCGGGTGGCCGTGTCTTGGCACGCTCGGGCTTGACCTATTTGCTTGAGTTTGAGCCCATCCCGCCGGGCGCGGTCGAAAAGGCGCGCGCAGGCGAAGTCGCGCTCATGACGAGCGATAGCGATGATCGGGTCCGCGCATTGGTAAGAATCGACAGTATCGCAGAATTGTTTCTTTATGTCGGCAGATTGGTCGACCCCACGGTGCTGGGTCACATGGAGCGAACCAAGGGGGCGGTCGCGCAGTTCAAGCGGCTCGAACTCGAGCGCTCCGATTTGCAGATTAACTTCGCAATGATATTCGTTGTTGTTGGTCTCTTACTTTTGCTTGCGGCGGTGTGGGTAGGCCTCATGCTTGCGACGCAACTCTCAGGTCCGATAAGCGCCTTGATCGCCGCGACCGAAAAGGTGCGTGCCGGCGATCTTGAGGTGCAAGTAGCGGAAGACACCGCCGACGAGGTCGGCTCGCTGAGCCGGGCGTTCAACCGGATGACAAGCGAGCTTCTGTCCAATCGCAATGAACTCATGGCCGCCAACCAGCAACTCGACGAACGCCGGCGATTTACGGAAACGGTGCTGTCGGGTGTTTCAGCCGGGGTTATCGGACTCGATTCCGCCGGTCGTATTGATCTACCGAACCGATCGGCTTCCGAACTCCTGGGGATCGAACTTGACGAAATGATCGGCCAGGAATTGGTTGGAATTGTCCCCGAGATGACTCCTCTCCTTGCCCGAATAAATGGTCCAAGGTCGGCCCGGTCATGGGACGGTGAAATAAAGATTATCCGAGAAGGGGCGACACATACGCTGTTGATCCGAATCGAGACCGAACGTGGGGATGGAGAAACTACGGGTTTTGTCGTGACTTTCGACGACGTATCGCAACTCCTGGCGGCGCAGCGGAAGGCGGCCTGGGCCGATGTCGCGCGACGAATCGCGCATGAAATAAAGAATCCGCTGACACCGATCCAACTTTCGGCCGAGCGGCTGAAACGGAAATACCTGAGCGAGATTAAGACAGATCCCGATACCTTCGTTACCTGTACGGACACGATCGTTCATCATGTCGAGGATATCGAGCGCATGGTTGACGAGTTCTCGAGTTTCGCGCGCTTGCCGGCCCCGACCATGCGGGAGGAGGACCTGACCGATCTCTGCAGGCAGGCCTTGTTCCTTTATCGGAACAGTCAGCCTCATATTGAATTTTCGGATGAAATATCGGACGCGCCCTTGATCGCGAATTGTGATGGCCGTCAAATCAGTCAAGCGCTTACGAATTTGTTGAAGAATGCGGTGGAAGCGATCGAGGGCCGAGAAACCGGCACGGAAACACCGGGCCTCATTGCGATGAGATTGTCCGAGAATGCGGGGAAGGTGGTTATCGAGATAGAAGATAACGGGAAGGGGCTGCCGGTGGCGGATCGGGAGAAGCTGACCGATCCTTATTTCACCACAAGGGGCAATGGCACCGGCCTTGGCCTCGCGATCGTGCGGAAAACCATGGACGATCATCGCGGACGAATTTTGCTGCTCGATGGCGAGTCGGGCGGTGCCAAGGTTCGGATGGAATTCACGAAAGAGCTTCCCGTCGCGGCCGATGAAACGGATCAGGCGAACTCCGACAAGGCGGCCCATGGCGCTTGAAATCCTTATCGTTGACGACGAGAGCGATATTCGCCATCTCATCGCGGGCATCCTTGAGGATGAGGGTTATGAGACCCGGGAGGCCGCGACTAGCGAGGACGCTTTTGCGGCGATCCGGGCGCGGCAGCCAAGTCTAATTATCTTGGATGTCTGGTTGCAGGGGAGTGAGCACGACGGTCTGCAAATGCTCGAAATCATTCGCAAGGAAAGTCCGAATCAGCAGATTATTATGATTAGCGGGCACGCAACCTTCGATCTCGCCGTGAGCGCGACGAAGATCGGGGCCTACGACTTTTTAACCAAGCCTTTCAAGACCGAGGTTCTGCTCCACACGGTTAATCGTGCCTTGGAAGATACCCGGCTCCGCCAGGAGAACCTTCAACTCCAAGAATTGACCGGTGGCGATATAGTCGATTTCGTTGGCGGTTCGCCGGTCGCCACGCAAACGCGTCAGAAGATCGCCAAGGTCGCCCAAACCGACAGTCGTGTCCTGATCATGGGTCCGCCGGGGGCCGGCAAGAATATTGCCGCGCAATCGCTTCACCGCCAGTCGCCGAGAAGTAACGGAAGCTTCATCGTGCTAAATTGCGCGGGACTCGATCCGGCAAATGCCGACGCGGCACTTTTTGGAAACGAGGCGACCTCGGAAGAACCGCGCCGTATCGGAGTGCTGGAGCAGGCGCATCGCGGGACCCTGTTGCTCGATGAAATCGCCGATCTGCCGGTGGAAACCCAAGGGCGGGTCGTACGAATACTGCATGATCCCAAATTCAACCGGCTCGGTGGCAACAATGTCGTCGTCGTCGATACACGTGTAATCGCCACGACAAATCGCGATTTGGTCGCGGAAATCGCGGAAGGCCGTTTTCGGGAAGATCTCTATTACCGGCTGAATGTGGTACCGATTTCGGTGCCGGGCCTGACCGAACGGCGCGAGGACATCCCGGAACTGGCGCAAGCGATCATGGCGCGTTCCGCGGCCGGCAAGGGAAGAGCCTCACGCAAGCTCTCGAGAGAGGCCCTGTCCGGCCTGCAAGGGCATGATTGGCCCGGCAATCTTTGGGAGTTGGTCAACGTCCTTGAGCGCGTTCTCCTGTTTTCCTCAGGCGGCGCGGACGAGTCGATACAAGGCAACGAGATCGCCGAGGCCATCGGCGAGGAAACGGCAACAGTGCACCGCTGGAACAAGGCAATGGAGGTCATGCACCAACCGCTTCGAAGTGCGCGAGAGGATTTCGAGAAGGAGTATCTGGCCTTTCATCTCCAAAGATTTGACGGCAATATCAGCCGGACGGCGGAGTTCGTGGGCATGGATCGGGCCGCCTTGCATCGCAAACTCAAGATTCTCGGTGTTCATGGAACGATGAAGGCGTAACGTCTTCGGAAATGCGGTCGGTTGACAAATGAAAGTTGTGATCTGCGGCGCGGGCCAAGTCGGATTTAGTATCGCGAGATATCTTTCGGCCGAGAGCAACGACGTAACCGTGATCGATCAGTCGCCGGAACTCATCGGCAAGATCAACGAATCGCTCGATGTGCAGGCGATCGTCGGGCATGCCTCGCATCCCGATGTGCTGGAAAGTGCTGGCGTTGGAGACGCCGACATGCTGATCGCGGTGACCTTCGCCGATGAGGTCAACATGGTCGCCTGCCAGATCGCGCACTCGCTATTCAACGTCCCGACGAAAATCGCCCGCATCCGCCAACAGAGTTACCTCGAGCCCGTGTGGGCCGACCTTTTCAGTCGCGATCATATGCCGATTGATGTCATCATCTCGCCCGAGATCGAGGTTGCTCATGCGATCGCCAGACGTCTCGCGGTCCCGGGCGCTTTCGACATGATCCCGCTCGCGGACGACAAGGTGCGCGTGATCGGTGTCCGCTGTACCGCCGATTGCCCGGTTATCAATACGCCCTTGCGACAATTGACCGGCTTGTTCCCGGACCTGAATATCGTCGTCGCCGGCATCATTCGAAACGAGCAGGCATTCGTGCCGACTTCCACCGATCAGATGCTCGCGAACGACGAGGTCTATTTCATCGCCGATACCGATCACGTACGGCGGGCGCTTAGCGTGTTCGGCCATGAGGAGCAGGAGGTCGCGCATCGGATCACCATCATCGGCGGAGGCAACATTGGCGTAAACCTCGCCCAATTAATCGAAGGCATGCCTGAGGTCTCGGCGCGCATTATCGAGCATCACAATGATCGCGCCCGAAAGATCGCCGGTATTCTCTCGGAAACCCAAGTGACACACGGCGACGCGCTCGATACGGAAATCCTTGAGGAGACCAATATTCGTCAGGCCGACACGGTGGTGGCGGTCAGCAATGACGACGAAACCAATATCCTGGCCTCGCTGCTCGCCAAGCGATACGGCGTCGAGCGGTCGATCGCCCTGGTAAACAAGGATACTTACACGCCGCTCGTCACCACGCTCGGCATGGATGTCTTGGTTAACCCCCGGGCGATCACCGTCTCGAAGATCCTGCAGCATATTCGCCGGGGCCGAATTCGTTCGGTGCATTCGCTCCGAGACGGGTTTGCCGAGGTGATCGAGGCCGAGGCGCTCGATACGTCCACATTGGTCGGGGCGCCTCTTGGCGAGATCGCACTGCCGACGGGGGTCGTTATCGGGGCCATCGTGCGTGACGGCGAGGTGATTATCGCGCGCGCCGCATCGATCATCGAAAGCGGTGACAGGGTCATCCTGCTTTCCGCGGCACAGTCGGTAAAAAAGGTCGAGGCGATGTTTTCGGTCAGCTTGGAATTCTTTTAGAAAAGGATCGGTTCATGCCGCGTCTGGCCTATGTGAACGGACGCTACGTGCCGCACGGCCAGGCCGGCGTGCATGTGGAGGATCGGGGGTACCAATTCGCCGATGGCGTCTACGAGGTGATTACAATCATCGACGGGTGCCCGGTGGATCAGGCACCGCATCTCGACCGACTGGATCGGTCGCTCGGAGAGCTGCAAATCGAATGGCCGGTCTCGCGCGCCGTACTCGATATTTTGGTTCGAGAATTGATTCGGCGAAACGGTGTGCGGAACGGGATCATCTATCTCCAAATCACTCGGGGCGTGGCGCCGCGCGATCACAAATTCCCGGCGGTCGCGAAACCTTCCCTGGTGATGACGACGAAGGAAGTCGGACGGAGTAAATTCAAATCGAACGAAGCCGGCGTCAAGGTCATCACTATTCCAGATATCCGTTGGCATCGCCGCGATATCAAATCGATCTCGTTGTTGCCGAACTGCCTCGGAAAACAGGCGGCTTTCGAGGCCGGTGCCTATGAGGCGCTGCAAGTCGCCGCGGATGGTTTCATCACGGAGGGAACGTCGACGAATGCCTGGATCGTGTCGGATGCCAACGAGTTGATCACCCGCGCACCGACCCATGAAATCCTGGAGGGGATCACGCGTCGCGCAATTCTAAAGATAGCGGAGGAACGCGAGTATCAATTCGTCGAGAGGCCGTTCAGTGTCGAGGAGGCGAAATCGGCGGCCGAGGCCTTCGTTACCAGTGCGACTTCCTTTGTAACGCCGATCGTGCGGATCGACTCGACGGTGATCGGCGACGGCTCTCCAGGGCCTTTGACGCGGGCCATCTTGGATGGATATTGGGCCTATGCGGAGGCTGGCTGAGCATTCCGGCAAAACGAATTCGATTTTCCCCGACCCGGAGCTGGGATATAGTTCGGAGTGAAACAGGGAGTAATCGGCATAAGCCACAAAAAAGGGCACAGCCATGACTTCAGAGAAGAGCCAGAATTTGCAGGATGTGTTTCTCAATCATGTCCGCAAAGCAAAGGTGCCTGTCACGGTATTCTTGGTTAACGGGGTTAAGTTGCAGGGGAACATTACTTGGTTCGATAATTTTTGCGTGCTGTTGCGCAGAGATGCCCATTCCCAACTCGTTTACAAACATGCGATCTCGACCGTGATGCCCGGACAACCGATCCAGTTGTTCGAGCCCGATCGAAGCGAGGAATAACCCCGCGGATGACAATTGCATGAAGGCGAATGGCCACGAGGTATCGCGAGACGCGATGCGGGCATTCGTTATCTCACCGTTTGATTCGAACGCCGCCGCGCCCGAAGCGGACCGTCGGCTGGAGGAGGCGATCGGTCTTGCCGAAGCGATCGATTTGGTGGTCGCCAGCAGTCGAAGCGTCAAACTGTCCCGAATACGTCCGGCGACCTATTTCGGTTCGGGTTTTACCGAATCCCAAGCCAAACTCGTCAAGGATCTCAAGGTCGGGCTGGTTATAGTTGATGCGGCGCTCTCGCCCGTACAGCAGCGAAATTTGGAGCTTGCTTGGCATTGCAAGGTATTGGATCGCGCGGCCCTTATCATTGAAATTTTCGGGGCTCGCGCGCGAACCCACGAAGGGCGTCTGCAAGTGGAACTGGCGGCACTCCGCTATCAGCGCTCGCGCCTGGTCCGCAGCTGGACCCATCTCGAGCGCCAGCGCGGTGGCTACGGTTTTCTGGGTGGGCCGGGCGAAGGCCAGCTCGAAATCGACCGTCGACTCACCGATCAGCGTATCAGTAAGCTCGAAACGGAAATCGACGGGGTGCGAAGGACCCGGCTCTTACATCGAAAATCGCGCCGCAACCGCGCCTATCCGACACTCGCCTTGGTTGGTTATACGAATGCCGGAAAATCGACCCTCTTCAATCGCCTGACCGGCGCGGCGGTGATGGCGAAGGACATGCTGTTCGCAACGCTCGATCCCACCATGCGGGCGATCGAACTACCGTCCGGCGAAACCGCGATCCTGTGCGATACGGTCGGATTCATTACCGACCTGCCGACTGAACTGGTGGCGGCCTTCCGGGCAACGCTCGAAGAAGTCACCGAGGCGGATTTGATTATCCACGTACAGGACATGACGGCGGTGGATCTAGCCGATCAGAAACGCACTGTGCTGGAAATCATCGAAAGCATCATCGAGGACGCTGCGATCGAAATCATCGATGTCCTCAACAAAGCGGATTTGGTCGAGAAGGATGTTAATTTCGATTTCGGTCACGGCGGTAACAATAACCCGCCCGCCGTTCAAATCTCCGCGCTTTCGGGGCAGGGGTGCGAGGTTCTTCTGGAACGCCTCGATAAACGCCTCAACGCCGATCGCCGGCCTATTTCATATCGCGTTCCATCGGAAAACGGCGCGGCGCTCGCTTGGCTTCACTCTCACGGAAAAGTCTTGAAGAACCTTGCGGAGGAGCGCGAAATGCTCATCGAAGTGGTTCTTTCGCCGTCCAATGTCGGGCGTTTCGCACGCCGCTTCGATCTTCAGCCCGAAGAGATCGCCTTGTCGCATTGAAGGCGCGTCGAGTTGCCGGCCGATATTGCGTTGAAACCGGGATTCGGGCAAAACCCTTCCGCCGCGCAGCCATATCCAGGAATGGGACGTATCCGTCCCCGCTTAGATGCACATCGATTCAGATAAAGTCGCCGAGATCATTCGCGAAGCCGCCGCGCTCGACGTACTGCCGAGGTTCAAACGCCTCGCCGATCATGAGATCCAGGAGAAGGCACCGGGCGACCTCGTCACCATCGCCGATATCGAGGCCGAGGCACGTCTCATGAAGGGACTCGGGGCGCTCACGCCGGGCGCCGACTTCATCGCCGAGGAGGAAATGGCGCAAAATCCCATCGACCTGGAGGACTACCACTCCGATACGCCGACATGGCTGATTGATCCAGTCGATGGGACTCGGAATTTTTCGCGCGGCGAGACGCCCTTCGCGATCGTTGTTGCGTATGTCGTCGGCGGTATCGCCCGGAATGGCTGGATTTACCTTCCGGCCGAGGAGTCGATGATCGTCGCGGAACGGGGCGAGGGGGCCTTCGAGGAAGGGGAGCGGTTGCGATCCACCACCGTTGAGGCCCTTGACGCGATGACGGGGATGATCAACTACCATGCGCTTGAGAATGTTGAGCCGCAGAAGATCGAGCGCCGTGCGCGCGTCTTCGCCGGAACCAAGAATTGGCGATGCGCGGCCTATGATTTTACGCTTCTCGCTCGGGGAACGAAGCATTTCTCGCTTTATCGGCGTCTGTGGCCGTGGGATCACGCGGCGGGCGGGCTGATCTTCGAGGAAGCCGGCGGCCATTGCGTCTGCCTGGGCGAGCACGCCTACTCGCCGCTTCAACGGGCGCATGGGCTCCTGTGCGCCCCGTCGCCCGATGCCTGGCATAAGATCCACGACCATTTGGCCACGGGGGCCTGACCGATCCCGGCCCTCATTTCGCGGTTTGTGGCGGTTCCCGGCCATCGTTAAGATGCGCCACCCATTCAAGGGGCATGGTCGGCACACTTTTCAGGGAGACTTCACAATGGCGAAAGTTGCTTTTATCGGACTGGGTGTCATGGGCTACCCAATGGCGGGTCATCTTCGCGCCGGCGACCATAATGTGACCGTCTATAACCGCACCGCCGCCAAGGCGCGGAAATGGGTCAAGAAACACGGCGGAAAGGTCGCGAAGACGCCACGCGCCGCCGCCAAGGGACAGGATTTCGTCTTCACCTGTGTCGGCAACGACGATGATGTGCGGAGCGTCATCCTAGGAGAGAAGGGAGCTCTCGCCGGCATGTCGAAGGGAAGCGTCCTGATCGACAACACCACGGCCTCGGCCGATCTCGCGCGCGAATTGCACGGGGTTGCCCGGAAGGCCGGAGTCGGTTTTATCGATGCTCCCGTCTCGGGTGGTCAGGCCGGGGCCGAAAACGGGGTTCTCACGGTCATGTGCGGCGGCAACAGGAACCATTTCAACGCGGCGAAGCCGGTCATGGATTGTTATGCCCAGGCCGTGAATTTGATCGGACGCGCGGGATCGGGGCAACTCACCAAGATGGTCAATCAGATCTGCATTGCCGGGCTCGTGCAGGGGCTGTCGGAAGGGGTGAATTTCGGCCTCAAGGCGGGACTCGACATGGAGAAGGTCATCGAGACGATCGCCAAGGGCGCCGCCGGTTCCTGGCAGATGGAAAACCGGGCGGCGACGATGTGTGCCGGCGAGTTCGAGTTCGGGTTCGCCGTGGATTGGATGCGGAAGGATCTCGGCATCTGTCTCGACGAGGCGAACCGGAGCGGTGCTAGGCTGCCGGTCGCGGCATTGGTCGACCAGTTCTACGCCACTGTGCAGGCACGCGGCGGCAATCGCTGGGATACTTCGGGTCTAATCCACCTTCTGATGAACGAATAATCAGGGGACGGGGCGGAATCGCTATCCCGTTGCGGTTCCCTCATCTCGTTTGACGGCTTTCCAAAGATCTTCCATCTCGTCGATATCCATCGAATCGAGCGGTTTCTCACCATTCGCCTTGGCCCGACGTTCAACCTCGCGAAACCGGCGGTCGAATTTGGCATTGGCGCGCCGCAGCGCCTCTTCGGAGCGAACGTTTAGATGACGCGCCAGATTGACAATACTGAACAATAAATCGCCGAATTCCTCCTCGATCTTCTCTTGATCCACGGCGGCCGGGGTCAATTCGGTGCGAAGCTCCGCCAATTCCTCATCGACCTTCGCCAAGGCGCCGGCCCCGGTGGGCCAGTCGAAACCCGTCTGGGCGGCGCGTTTCCCAAGTTTTTCCGCGCGAAGTAGGGCGGGAAGGGCGCCTGGTATGCCGTCGAGTTGGGAGGTGTTAGCACCTCCTTCCGCTCGTTCCGCGCGCTTCAGGGACTCCCAATGAATTGTTTGGGCGGCGGCGGTCTCGATTTTCTTGTCGCCGAAGACATGCGGATGCCGGCGGATCATCTTGTCGCAAATGCCCTCGACGACATCGGCGAAGGCGAACGCGCCGCGTTCCTCAGCCATCCGGGCATGGAAAACGACCTGAAACAGAAGGTCGCCCAACTCGTCGCGAAGATTTCCCATATCCTCGTGATCGATCGCATCCGCGACTTCATAGGCTTCCTCGATCGTATAAGGCGCGATCGTGGCGAATTCCTGCTCGCGATCCCAAGCGCACCCGGTCTCGGGATCGCGGAGCTGCTCCATTATGTCCAGTAGGCGGTCGATTTTCATGCCTTTGTCCAGTCGAGTGTCCGCTGATTTAACCTTGATAGTAATTGCTCGTTCGAACGATAGGGAGGTGTTGGATCGTAAATCCGCGCATGATAAAATGACGCATAATGGATATTATGGGAATTGTTTATGCTATAATTCGATCGTCATTCCGTCATGCGCGGGCTCAATGCCTTCTGGCAAAATGTCGCATAAATGACGGTAGTCCAGCCAGTGGCTCATATGGGTCAAAATCGCCCGGCGCGGCTTCACTCGCTCCACCCAAGTTATGGCGGTCTCGACATTAGCATGGGTGGGATGCGCCTCCTCGCGGAGGCAGCCGATAACCCAAAGCTCGATCCCTTTCAGCAATTCAAAGACCGAGCCCTCAAGTGCCACCACATCGGTCGTATACGCCGCCTTGCCAAACCGAAACCCGACGGTCTTTGAATATCCGTGATCCTGTTCGAAGGTTTGGAATGTCAGGTCGCCGGCGCTGGCGCTCGGTTGATACGCCCGCCAGTTCAACGATGGCCGGTAATAATAGCCTGCGGCTTCGGCCTCCAGAGGCTCGAAGGCATAACCGAACCGTGTTTTCAGTTCCTGATACGTCGCGGGATCGCTGAAGGCGTCGAGTCCATGCCCCATCGCATTGTTAATCCAACGCAATTCGTCGATTCCATGACAATGGTCGGCATGTGCGTGCGTGAACAAAACGGCGTCCAATCGCGAGACTTCGGCCCCCAGCAACTGCTCTCGGCAATCCGGCGTCGCATCGACCAGAATATCGGTGGTCTCGTCTTGAATGAGGATCGAGGAACGTTTGCGGCGGTTCCTCGGCTCGTTCGGGTCGCAGTTTCCCCAGTTCGGCCCAACCAACGGCACCCCGCCCGAAGCGCCGCATCCAAGGATCGTGATTTTCATTCCGGTGTGGCTTTATCGAACAGCGTGAAGAAGTTGCGGCTTGTGATATCCGTCATCTCCGCCATGGTATGCTGTTTCAATTCGGCGAGCGTCTTAAGCGTGTGGACGACATTCGCCGGCTCATTCCGCTTGCCGCGCTTCGGTACAGGCGCGAGATAGGGCGCGTCGGTCTCGACCAGCAATCGGTCGTCGGGAATGGCGGCGGCAATCTCGCGAAGCACCTCCGAGCGTTTGAAGGTCAGAATTCCCGCGAGTGATATATAAAATCCTAATTCCATTGTTTTTTCAGCAAGTTTCCGAGTCGTGCTAAAGCAATGGATGACGCCATTCAGGCCACCCGAATGTGCCCCCTCCTCCAGGATTTTGATGGTGTCGTCGTCGGCGTCTCGCGTGTGCACGATGACCGGAAGACCGGCTGCCTTGGCCGCCTCGATATGGGTTCGGAAACACCGGCGCTGCGCCGCCCGATCGCTGTTGTCGTAATAATAGTCGAGTCCGGTCTCGCCAATGGCGACGACCTCCGGGTGGCGGGCACCTTCGAGGAGTGGCGTCATATCGATTTCCGCATGGTCGTCCGCATCGTGCGGATGAACGCCAACGGAACACCAGACGACGCCTTCATTCGCTTGGGCGATCGTCAGTACATCGGGGAAACTATCGAGCCGGGTCGAGATGGTAAGCATGGTCGAGACGCCTGCCGTCCGCGCCCGCGCAATTGCCGCCTCCAAATCGCCTTCGCGGGCCAGATAGTCGAGATGGCAGTGACTGTCGACGACCCCCGTCAACGTCTCAGTCCTCGACGAAGCGCGGGAACACCAGGACTGCCGCCGGCAGAGCCGTGCCGGGCACCAAACGCGCGTCGAGCGCCGAGAAATCCCGCGCGTCTTTATCGACAGCGAGAAGATCCAGGATTTTCGCGGCCGAATCCGGCATGAAGGGCTGAATGATGATGCCGAGACAGCGGATGGCTTCGCAGAGCGTATAGAGGACGACTGCCATTCGCGCCGGATCGGTCTTCCGCAAGGCCCAGGGGGCCTGGGCATCGACATAGCGGTCCGCATCGCCGACGACACGCCAGATCGCTGTCAGCACGGCGCTGAAATCCTGCCGATCGATATCTGCCCGGAGCGCGGGCAACAAGGTTTCCGCGCTTTCGATCAGTGCCTCGTCCGCCGTCTCAAGACCGTCGGCGGACGGCACGGCGCCGTCGCAATGCTTACCCACGAAAGACAAGACCCGCTGGCATAGATTGCCGAGCCCATTGGCGAGATCGCCGTTCATGCGTTGGACCATCGCCTGGTGCGAAAAGTCGCCATCGTTGCCGAACGGTACCTCCCGCAGCAAGAAGTGGCGGACCGGGTCGAGGCCATAGCGATCGACCAAATCGTAAGGATCGATGACGTTTCCGAGCGATTTCGAGATCTTCTGCCCCTCATTGGTCCACCAGCCATGCGCAAAGACGCGTTTCGGCGGGGCCACGCCGGCGGCCATCAGGAAGGCCGGCCAGTAGACCGCGTGGAAACGGATAATGTCTTTTCCCACCATGTGCAGATCGGCGGGCCATAGGCTCGAAAATTTCTCGGAGCCGGTCTCCGGATAACCCGCGGCGGTGATGTAGTTGGTTAGGGCATCAAGCCAGACATACATGATATGCTCGTCGTTTCCCGGTACCGGAACGCCCCATTTAAACGTGGTCCTGGAGACCGAGAGATCCTTCAGCCCGCCCGAGACAAAACTGATCACCTCGTTCCGCCGGGATTCGGGGCCGATGAAATCGGGGTTTCCCGCATAGAAGTCGAGTAGCGGCTGTTGCCATGCCGAGAGCTTGAAGAAATAACTCGGCTCCTCCACCCATTCGACCTCGGCGCCGCTCGGTGCGATTTTCTTGCCGTCGCTGTCGGTCTCGAGTTCCGCTTCGGTATAGAAGGCCTCGTCGCGAACCGCATACCAGCCGGCATAGCTGCCGAGATAGATCTGGCCCGCCTTCTCCAGCGCGGTCCAGATCGCTTGTGAGGAGACGATATGGCGCTCTTCTGTAGTGCGGATGAAGTCATCGTTGCTGAAATTCATCCGCTCGGCGAGACGTCTGAAATTCATCGACATCTCATCGGTGAAGGCCAAGGGGTCGACGCCCGCATCGGCCGCCGCCTTCTCGACCTTTTGGCCGTGCTCGTCGGTTCCAGTCAGGAAATGGACGTTGTAGCCATCAAGGCGCTTGAAGCGGGCGAGTACGTCGCAGGCGAGCGTGGTATAGGCGTGGCCGATATGAGGCACGTCATTGACGTAGTAAATCGGTGTCGTGACGTAAAAATGGCCTTGGCTCGACATACTCTAACGCTCCAGCGGTCCCGAACCGCTAAACTCGGCCGACCACGGCCGCGATATCGGAAAAAATATTTAGGATCACATGCTTACGGTCGAGTGCCGATCGATCAGCACGGCCCAGCAAGCTTCGCGTCTTGTCCCATAATTGAAGCCAAGGTTCAAGCGCCCCGGGCGCTCCTGCCTCGGACCCTTCGCCCACGCTCGCCAAAATCCGTTTCGAAATGGCATCTTCGAGCAGGCGACCGAAAGCCGCGAAAGCGGCGTCCTGATTACGTCGGGCGGCGAGATCGCAAATTTCGTCGACCGCCGCCGCCTCCGGCGCCTTGCCGGCGGATAGGACTTTTTCGATTCGGCGATGAATTTCGAGCCCTCCCGCCGCATGCAACGAAATCGCCGCGCCGGCACTGCCATTCGAGAGCTCTGACAATATTGGCAGATCGTCCGCTGAAATATCGTCGGCGACCGCGCGAAGCACCGACGTCAGTTCTCCATTCGATAGCGGGTTCAGGGTCTGAAGGCCGCAGCGCGATTTGATCGTCGGCAGGAGCCCGCCCGGCGCATGGGAAATCAGAATGATGAGGCTTCGCTCCGGCGGCTCCTCCAGAATCTTCAACAAGGCATTGGCGGCATTCGGCGACATGTCGTCGGCGGAATCGATCAAGCCGATCCGCCAGTTCCTGTCGATAGACGTCAGGCGAAAGAAGTCCGAGAGTTTCCGAATTGCTTTTACCGGGATATCGCGCTGTGTCTTTTTCCCATCCTCGGCGCCCGTCGTCCGGTCGATCACGGCGAGTGCCGGGTGAGCGCCCGCCGCGATCTGCTTGAAGACCGGATGATCGGCGGACATATCGAAGGGGCGCCCACCCATCGGCAGACTCCCCTCATCCGCCAGCAAATGACGCGCCAGTCGATAGGCAAGCGTTGCCTTGCCGACACCCTTGGTTCCCGCTAGCAGCAATGAGTGGTGCAATCGTCCGGCTTGGCACGCTTCGAACAGCATGTTCTCCGTCTTTTCATGCCCGAAGAGATGCGCATTTTCGCGGGGCGCCAATCCCATTTCCTCAAGCGCCATCGCCGGCGACTCCCAATCGGGCCGATACAACGTTCTGGATCTCGGCTTGTACGGCTGTTTCCGATCCCTCGGCGTTCACAATGACGCAGCGATCCGGATTTGACGCCGCGATGTCCAAGAAACCGTCATGGACGCGGTGGTGGAGATCAACGGTCATTCGCTCATAGCGTCCCACTTCCTCGTCCCGCGCCTTGGCGCGCGCGAGGCCCGCCGCGACGGGCATATCGAGGATTAGGGTTAGATCCGGTTCGTTCGACCCCACGACGGCCCGCCGGAGATAGCCGATCGTCGCCATATCGACCCCTTGGCCATGGCCTTGATAGGCTTCCGTCGAATCGGCGAACCTATCGCAAATCACCCAAACCCCTTTCTCGATCGCAGGCAGGACGGTCTTATCGAGATGTTCTCGCCGAGCCGCCGCGTGCAACAGCGTTTCGGCGAGCGGATCCCAACGATCGGCGGCACCCGCGGTCAATAGACCTCGGATGGCCTCCGCGCCCACGGCGCCGCCGGGCTCTCGAGTCAGTATTACGTCGATACCTTGGTTTTCGAGAAAATCGGCAAGCCCCTGACATTGAGTCGATTTGCCGACCCCTTCCCCACCCTCGAAAGTTATGAAGCGCCCACGCTTCGTCATGCCTATCTCACCTCTCCCCACAGGAGATAGCCGACGACGGAGGTGAAGCGGCCGCTCAAACCCAAACGCCCGACGCTCTTCCCGGCAAGTAGGGGAATCTCGATCGGATTCCGGTCCGGCAAGGTAACGACGATCATGCCGATGGGGGCGCCCTTCTCGATCGGAGCCGGTATGGGAGACATATGCCGCACGGTGACCTTCAGTGCTTTCCGCAGCTTTCTCTTCAGGGTCAATTGCAGACCCTCTTTCGCGACAAGAGGGACTATATTTTCACGGCCGAGCCAGACACCGGCGTTGGTCAGGAAGGCGCCGCGTTCGAAGAGGGCGTAATTGTTGAATTCACGAAATCCCCTGTCGAGCAGACGTTCCGATTCGCTACGCCGGGATTTCTGCGAGGGAAGCCCATTGATCACCAGGATCAGTCGCCGCCCATTTCTGATCGCCGAGGCGGAGAGACCGTAACCCGATTCCTCCGTATGACCGGTCTTCAATCCATCCGTGCCGCCATTTCTGTACAGCAAAGGGTTTCGGTTGTTCTGCTTGATCGAATTGTATTTGAAACTGGTCTCCGAGTAATAACGGTAGAGGTCGGGAAAGTCGCGTATCGTCGCCTCGATGAGGATCGACAGGTCGCGCGCCGTGGTCTTGTGTTCTGGATCGGGCCAGCCGGATGCGTTTTTGAAGGTCGTTTGGCTCATGCCAAGGCTGCGCGCCTTCGATGTCATCTCGCGTGCGAACGCCTCCTCGTCTCCGGCAAGCCCCTCCGCCACCACGATGGAGGCATCATTCCCCGACTGGACGACAATGCCGCGAATAAGATCCTCGACCCGAACGCGGCTGCCGGCCTCGAGGAACATCCTTGAGCCGCCTTTTCGCCAAGCCTTCGTACTGACCGAAAATTCGTCGTCGAGCGAAAGGCTTCCATCCTTCAACCGCTCGAAAAGGAGATAGACGGTCATCATCTTCGTCATCGAGGCGGGCCGCATTTCCGTGTCGGCGTTTTTCGCGAAAAGCTCGACTCCGGTATCGTAATCCATAAGTAGAGCCTGCTTCGCCGTCGTTTCGAGCGCCGTGGCCCGTCCGATGGTCAGCGTCAAACAACAGAGGAAAACAAAGCCTATGAGCAAACAATTCCAATGAGAATCGAAAGTCGATCTTGTTGCAACCATTCCAGTTTCCATGCGCGGTCAGTCGGCTTACCAATGGATCATATGAATTTGAGGCTCAATTAGGCTAAACGGCGGGCGAAATCGTGGCAATCAATCAATGACCGTCCTTGCATCGCGATAGCCGGCGCGAATGACGCTTGCGAGAATGTTGTCGGCCTGTTGGATCGTCTTGACCGGCCCTATGCGAACGCGAAACAGCGGATGCTGGTTTCGATCCACCTGACTGATCTTCGTGGGGCCCAATTGTTTCAGGATCGCCCGAACCTTGTGCGCATTTTGATAACGGGCAAAGGCGCCTGCCTGGACAAAGATCCGAGGCGCCTTGTCGACCTTGACGACCGTCACGGTTTCATCCACCTCGGCCAGATTTGCCTTCGATCGACCGCCTTTCTCGGGCGCCGTCGCGACGGCTTTTACCTCGAAGTTCTTGGACGGCGGCGCCTTTGATTTCGTTCCGGGCGGCGGCGCAATCTTTTGACTTGTCACCGATACAGTGGGGTCCGCCTTGGGTTTCGTTGGCTCGGCGGCCCTTCGCGCGGTTCGACCATGGAGTTTCATCGCGATCTGTCGGCTTTCCTCCGCCAGAACTTGAACACGAACCGGCGCCGTGCCTTGTCGTTCGAATCCCAGGAGTTGGGCTCCGCGTCGCGAGAGGTCGATAATCCGGCCATGCGCATAAGGTCCGCGGTCGTTCAGACGGACATTGATCGCCCGTCCGTTTCGCAAATTCGTGACGCGTACCACGGAAGGCAGCGGCAAGGTGCGATGCGCCGCGCTCACCCGGTTCATATCGAAGATTTCGCCGTTCGCGGTTTTCTTGCCGTGAAACTTGGAGCCGTACCAGGACGCGATCCCGCTTTCGTTAAATTCGTAATCGACCTTTGGGTAATACCAAACGCCGTTGATCTCATAGGGATTGCCGATTTTATAAGTTGTCTGGCCGCGTTCCTTGGGCCCGAGGCGCCCTTGAATTTCCTTCGTCGCATGGGCGATGAATTCCCCCTCCGCGCAGGCCGATAGAAACCCGCCCGCAAACAAACCAAGTAGGGCAATTCGGAGAGTAACTCTGAACTGGAAACACATCATATTGTGGGGCAAAACACGAAAATTACAGGATATGCCATCCTACTTCCGTCCGATCGCATCGGCAAGATGCCCGACGGCCAGCGCAAAATAATGTGAACGGTTCCATTTCAAGATGGTTCTGTAGTTCCCATAGACCAGGAAGGACTTCGCGGTCTGGCGTTTGGGTCGGATGACGGAGGCCGTTATATCGATGTCCGGCAGCGCCCTGCCATCGACGCGCGTGATTCCGATCCCATGCCACTCCTTCAACGTCTTCTTGACCTTGAGTCCCAAGAAGCCGGTATCGAACGCGGTCGGAAGTGCCACTCGCCTTCCCCAGGTTCGCGTCCCGTTCCAACCCGATTTGGCAAGATAATTGGCCGCCGATGCGAAGATATCGCTTGGTGTACCCCACAAGTCCTTGCGTCCGTCGCCATCGAAATCCACCGCGAATCGAAGAAAGCTGGAAGGCATGAATTGAACCTGGCCCATCGCACCGGCCCAGGAGCCTCGCATCGCATTCGATTTGATGTGGCCTTGATCCACTATTTCGAGCGCGTTTAATAATTGCGCCCGGAAAAAGGCGCTCCGCCGGCCATCGAAAGCAAGCGTCGCCAGCGCCGGAATGACATCGAAGCCACCCGTTAGCCGTCCGAAATCCGACTCGATTCCCCAAAGCGCCACGATGAACCGTTCCTGGACACCGTATTTGGCGCTGACCCGCGCAAGGATCTCTCGATGCTTCGCGGCTCGTGCGATCGCTTTGTCAATCCGACCCTTGGAGACGACCCGCGACATATATTGTTCGAAGGTAAGGGTGAATTCCGGTTGCCTGCGATCGAGTTCGATCACTCGCGGAATTAGCTTCAAACCTCGTAAGGCCGTATCGAGCGTAACGGTCGAAATTCCCTTGTCGAGCGCCTCCTTCCGCAACGCCTTGATCCAGGTCGCGAAATCGTTTGCCGCGACGGGGCTCGCGCTCAATGCGGCGAGCGTCAGGCAACCAAGAAAGAGAAATACGACGCTGGGTCCGGTCTTTAACTGCATGAGGTGTTCCGTTCTCGGCTAAATCCAGCGGCCCGGCAAAGAAAACGGCCCGGCATCGCGCCGGGCCGTTATAGCGTGTTTGATCACGCGTTTCGATATTTACTGCTGGGCGTACTTCCCGTTCTTCCAGATGTACCAGACATATTCCGGATTGAGGACATCGCCCTTGTTGTCAAAGGTGAGCTTGCCAATGACGGTATCGAAGCTGTTGCCACGAATGGCCTTCGAAAGCTTGGCCATATCGAGCGAACCCGTGCGCTTCGCGGCCTCGGCCCAAACCTGAACCGCGGCGTAGGTGTAGAGCGTGTAGCCCTCGGGCTCGTATTTCTGCGCCCGAAACCGCTCGACTAGCGCCTTGGCGCCGGCCTTCTTGCGGGGGTCCGGCTGGAAGGTCATCAAAGTTCCCGCGCCGGCAGAACCCGTGATCTTCCAATACTCATCGGTCACCAGTGCATCACCGGAGACGAGTTGCGGCTTGTAACCTTGCTCGTGCGCTTGACGAATCATAAGGCCGGCCTCCGTATGGTAGCCGCCGACATAGAATGCGTCGATCGCTGCCGCCTTCATTTTCGAGACCAGGGCCGAATAGTCCTTTTCGCCCGCGGTGTAGGCTTCATACATGGCTTCCATACCGCCGTTCGAGCGGAGGTTCTTGCGCGTCTCGTCGGCAAGTCCCTTTCCATAGGCGGTTTTGTCATGAAGGATCGCAACCTTCTTGCCCTTGAATTTGGTTGCCAGGAGCTTACCGGCGACAATCCCCTGCGCATCGTCACGTCCGCAAACGCGATGAACGTTCTTCCAGCCTTTTTTCTGGGCCGCTTCGGTCAATTGCGGATTGGTCGAGGCGGGCGAGATTTGCAGAACATCTTCCTCGGCATAGACCGAAGATGCGGGAATCGAGGACCCCGAACAAAAATGACCGGCGACGAATGCGACGCCCTGGCTAACCAGCTTGTTGGCGGCGGCGACCGCCTGCTTCGGATCGCAGGCATCGTCCTCGACGATTCCCTTGACCTTCTGGCCCAACACACCGCCCTTGGCGTTCAAATCCTTTACCGCCATGTCGAGGCCGCGTTTCATTTGTTCGCCGAACGATGCATATTGCCCGGTAATGGGTCCGACGGTCGCGATCGCGATATCGGCTTGGGCTGGCATTGCCGCGGAAATAGCCATCGCCACGGCCGCGAGCACCGAATTTCTTATCGCTTTCATTTTGATTTCCCCCTGCATTGAAATCGCGTCCAACGTTCGAGACGCTTAGTGACGTCATACTGCGGAAATTACCTTATCACGGTCAACGACGGCCGCAAAAAACCTTTCTATTTGTCCTGCCAGGTAAAGAGGCCCGTTCGCTCATATAGCCAAGGGTATTGACGCACCATCTTGTTGGCCGTTGTCACGCGGTAGGCGGCAATACAGACGACAACGATCAATGCGGTGTCGACGAGGAAGCCAGGGATCGAAAGGAGGCGGCCCTCGAACAGGGCGAAGACAAGAAAGCGGTCGAACATGCCCAGCAACAATCCATAGGCCACGCAGCGCCATGCCGGTTGCCAAGTATTGGCGAGTCCCTGGCCTGTCATGAAAGCCGTAAAACCCATCACCAGCAACGTCACGGTAATGAACCCCGCGGTGCTCGTTCCAAGCAAAGTCGCCATGCCTTCTAGCCTCCCTCCAGGTAGGCCTTGCGAACGGCCTCGTTCGCAAGCAGTTCCTTGCCCGTGCCACTCAGGACGACCTGGCCATTCGCCATCACATAACCCCGATCCGCCAAGCGAAGGGCATGGTAGGCATTCTGTTCGACCAGCAGAACCGTCATTCCATGCGATTGATTGATCTCGCGTATGACTTCGAAAATCTGACGTACCATCAAAGGGGCAAGCCCAAGCGAGGGTTCGTCGAGCAAGAGCAAGCGTGGCCGGCTCATCAGGGCACGCGCGATCGCCAGCATCTGTTGCTCGCCGCCCGAAAGCGTACCGCCGCGCTGTCCTTCTCGTTCGCGCAAAATCGGGAAAAGTTCATAAACATTCCGGATATCGGCGTCGAAAAATTCGGGCTTCGACAAGGTCGCGCCCATTTGCAAGTTCTCCAATACCGTCATTTGCGGAAATATGCGGCGGCCTTCCGGGACTTGCGCGATTCCAAGGCGAACGATCTCGTAGGTCGGCCAGCCCGTAATAGCCTCCGATTCGAAGCGGATTTCCCCGCGGCGCGCGCGCGGATTGCCGCAAATGGTCATCAACAACGTCGTCTTGCCGGCTCCGTTGGCGCCGATCATGGTTACGATCTCGCCCGACTCGACCGTCAGATCGACGCCCCGGAGGGCCTCGATCCTGCCGTAGAAGGTGTGAGCGCCGCGAACGGAAAGCATCATTCCGGCGCCTCCTCCTCGCCGAGATAGGCGCGAATGACGGCCGGGTCGTTGCGGACGAACTCGGCCGTCCCGTCCGAAATTTTCCGGCCATAATCCAGAACCACGATGTGGTCCGAGATTCCCATGACGACACTCATGTCATGTTCGATCAGCAGAATGCCGATGTCGTGGGATTCCTTGATGAAGGCGAGAAGTTCGTTCAATTCGGCCGTCTCGCGGGGATTCAATCCAGCGGCCGGTTCGTCGAGGCACAGGAGAACCGGTTCCCCGCACATCGCGCGGGCAATCTCGAGGCGACGCTGATCGCCGTAGGGCAGGCTCTCCGCATCGGTATCCGCCAAGTCCATCAGTTTGACACGATCGAGCCAATACTTCGCGAGTTCCAACGCTTGCCGTTCGGCATTCCGATAACCGGTCATCCCGAGAAGACCGAAAAAGGAATAGCCAGAGGCCCGCATCAGTTTGTTGTGCTGCGCCACGATCAGATTTTCGAGAACGGACATCTTCGGAAAAAGACGAATGTTCTGAAAGGTTCGAGCGACACGTGCGCGCGCTGCGATTCGGAACCCTTCCATCCGTTCCAAATAGTGAACAGTATCGACCCCCGTCAACGCCATGCGTCCCACGGTCGGTTGATAAAATCCGGTCAGGCAATTGAATATCGTGGTCTTGCCGGCACCGTTCGGACCAATGATCGCGGTGATTTCGCGATCCTCCGCATTGAAGGAAACGTCATCGATCGCGACTAACCCGCCAAAGCGCATGCTTAAATGCTCGACCTTGAGGAGTGGTGCGGTTTCGGTCATCCGCTCCCTCCTCCGCCTTTGTCCGCCGCTCCATTCAAGCGGATGGTCGGCTCCCGCCGCGCCAACAGACCCGCCGGCTTCCAAAGCATGATGAGCACCATCGCCGCCCCGAAGGCGAGCATTCGATATTGCTGCAGGTCGCGGAAGAATTCCGGTAGGCCGATCAAGAGGATAGCGGCGATCACGACGCCGACCTGACTGCCGAACCCGCCGAGCACGACAATCGCCAGAATGATCGCCGATTCCAGGAATACGAAGCTTTCGGGACTAATAAATGTTTGGCGCGTCGCGAAGAACGAGCCCGCGAAGCCACCGAACATGGCACCGATTGCGAAGGCGGTCAGCTTCGTGTTGCGGGGATTGATACCGAGCGATCGCGATGCGATTTCATCCTCCCGCAAGGCCTCCCACGCGCGTCCGACCGGCAGCTTCCGAATTCGGAGCGTAAAAACATTGGTCAACAAGGCCAAGCCGAGGATCACGAAGTAGAGAAAAACGAACTTGTGGAGCGTCGAGTATTCAAGTCCGAAGAATTGATGAAAGGTCTCACCTCCCTCGGGCGCCGAGCGTTTGAAGGGCATACCGAAGAAACTGGGCCGAGAGATGCCGCCAATGCCGTCGGGTCCGTTGGTGAACTCGTACCAATTCAAGAGAACGATACGCACCATCTCGCCGAATCCCAAGGTGACGATGGCAAGGTAGTCGCCGCGAAGGCGCAACACGGGAAAACCGAGGAGTACTCCCGCGAAGGCCGCCATAATCCCGGCGAAGGGAAGACATATCCAAAACGAGATCCCGAACGTCGTCGCCAACAGTGCATAGGAATAGGCGCCGACCGCATAGAAGGCGACATATCCGAGATCGAGAAGCCCCGCCAAGCCGACAACGATATTGAGTCCCCAACCCAACATAATGTAGGTCAGCACGAGAATGGCGATATCGAGGAGGCGACGATCGACCCCGGGCAGAAAGGGAAAGATCAAGGCTATGACAAGCAGGATGGGCCCGAGGTAGCCAACACTGTCGGCAAGCCGCGCGAGGACACGGTCTTCGGGGCGGTCGTTTCTTTCCGGCGACGCGGCGGCCATTCCTTGTCGCATCGCCACCGCCGCTCGGATCGAGAATACCCAGGCCATGATTGCGACGATCGTACTGACCACCACGTCCTCGAAAGGCAGAAACGATTTGAATTGGGCACTCGCCGAAGAGCCGAGGATCGGTTCCGAGAGCAAAGCCACGCTCAGGATGATGGCGCCGGTGATGGATACCGCGAAGACCGGATAGGGCCGTTCCTCGCGCAACAGAACGACACCGATGCGGCCGATGAAGGCGAACACCATGCAGATGGCGACGTCGACGAAGCGGGTTTCGATCGCCAATCCGCCCGGAACGTCGAGAATTTTGAAACCAACCAAGCCGATGGTCAGCGCGAACACGATCAGGCTTGTCGCCGCCGCCTCCAGAAGCAAGGCGCGAATATCGAGCGGCGCGCGCGCGGAGGCGAAGACCTCGGCCTCGGACGACATCGGCCTAGACCTTCTCTATCTCTGGTTTACCGAGAAGTCCGGTGGGTCGGAAAATCAAGACGAGGACGAGAACCGAAAACGCGGCGACATCTTTGTATTCGAGCGAAAAATAGGCGGACCAAAAAACCTCGATCAAGCCGATCAGGACACCGCCCAGCATCGCCCCCGGGACCGAACCGATGCCGCCGAGAACCGCGGCCGTGAATGCCTTGATACCCGCCAAGAAGCCGATATAGAAATCGATCACGCCGTAATAGAGAAGAAACATCAGCCCGGCGACGGCCGCGAGTGCCGCCCCCATCACGAAAGTCAGCGAAATCGTTCTATCGACGTTGACACCAACCAAGGCCGCCATGTCCCGGTCCTGCTCGCAAGCTCGCTGCGCCCGTCCGAGCCGCGTCCGATTGATCACCACCGTGAAGGTGATCATCAATATGACCGTGACGACCACGATGATGATCCTCATATAACTCAGATTGACAATGAAATTGCCCTCGCGCATCAACTCGATTCCGCCTTCGATCAGCGGCTGCAACGGTTTGTTCCGGGCACTCTGGAGCAATTGGACATAGTTCTGCAGGAAGATCGACATACCGATCGCCGTGATCAGTGCCGCAAGCCGCGGCGATTGCCGCAATGGTCGATAGGCGACCCTTTCAAGCGCCCAGCCATAGCAAGGCGTCAACAGCATCGCGAACAACAGCATCAAAAGCAGCGCAAGCGGCACCCAGGTCACGCCCAGCAGGCCGAGGACAAGATAGGCGATGAGAGCGGTGAAGGCGCCGATCATGAAGATCTCGCCGTGAGCGAAATTGATCATGCCGATGATCCCATAGACCATCGTGTAGCCGATCGCGATCAATCCGTAGATCGCGCCGAGCGTCAGGCCGTTGATGAGTTGTTGGACGAAATTGGGAAAAGACGCTTCCATCCAGCTCCCCTCGTTTGAAAGGCATCCTCCGGCCAGTCCCGAAAGTGCTCCGTCAAGATATCGCGTGGCCGCCGACGTGCAATAGCTCCCGAACTATCCGCCAAGCCGCGCCGCATGGAGTCGGTCGTAGTAATTCATCGCCTCCCCATGAATATCTTCGAGCGCGGGATCGACTCGGGCCTCGACCTCCTCATAAGGCTTGAAGCCCGTCGACTCCGCCACGGAGGCATACCAATACTTGCTCCATATTCCGTCGCTTTCACGGGGTCCGGCGCGCCAGGAAAGCATCTGCTCCATGAACGGAATTTCGAGAGCCGCACAGAGAAGTTCGAGCGAATGCCGAGGGTCGCGCCGCAGATCACGTGAATCGAGAACCGGCGGTGGGTTCCCACCGAGGCTCATAACGTACTCATAGAGCCGAATTTGCTGCGGCAGGCCCAAATCATCGAGGGAAACCGACTCGCGGACACGGGTATACGACGCCAGGACTTCGGCGGGGTTGCGAATCAGAAAGGCATGCTTGAATTCGGCAAGCCAATCCAAGGTCATCTCCGGCAAGATGTGGTGGGTCATATGTTTCTGGTACCAGATCGACTTTCCGTTCGGAATTGGGCCATTCAGCCGTGAGGCCACCTTCCGCCAATCGGTATCGTATTGTGCGATGATCTCTGCGCGACCGGGATGCTCGATCCCGGTTTTGTTCAGGTAGTAGGCATAGAATGGTTCATCGGAAACGGCGGTGTCGGGCCGGCTTCCCCATGATCGCATCAGCGCGGTGGAGAGGTTCCGAGGACCCGACCAGAGCGCAATTCGATCGCCGACGTCCTTCATCCGGCGCAAATTCCATCGATCAGTTCCCGATAGAGACCCTGGAGCCGCTGCGTCATGGTGCCGCACCGCCCGTCGCCGATGATCCGGCCGTCGATCTCGGTCACGGGCGTTACCCCGGCAAAGGTGCCCGTGACGAAGGCCTCGTTCGCGCCGTAGACGTCGACCAGCGAGAAATCACGCTCGAAGACGGCGATGCCGTTCTCGCCGCAGAGATCGATAATATTGCCGCGGGTGATTCCCCGGAGACAATAATTTCCGGTCGACGTCCAAACGTCGTCGTCTCGGACGATAAAGAAATGCGTCGAATTGCATGTGGCGACAAACCCGTGGGGATCCAGCATCAAGGCTTCGTCGGCGCCGGCTTTCTGCGCTTGGATGCAGGCGAGGATACAATTCAGTTTGCTATGGGAATTCAATTTCGGGTCCTGGACATCCGGCGATCCCCGGTGGACATGGGCCGTGAAAAGTTTGATTCCGGCAATGGCCACATTTTCACTCGCGCGCTTATATTCGGGGATGATGACGATGGTCGGGCCGCCGAAATTTACCGCGGGGCTTTGGTAGGGCGTTCGTTTTAGCCCGCGCGTCACCATCAGGCGGAGATGGACATCCGTCGCCATGCCATTCGCTTCGACGGTTTCATACAGGGCCGCCGTCAATGCCTCTCGCGTCAAGCCGATATCGAGGTCGATCGCCTTCGCACCCTCGTACAATCGGTCGAGATGGAGGTCGAGAAAGGCCAGACGGCCGGAATGCAGGCGTAGCCCTTCCCAGACGCCATCGCCCATCATGAAGCCGCTGTCGAAGACCGATATCACGGCATCGGCGCGAGACACCAATTCGCCGTTTACATGGATCAGGACAGATTTATTTCGCGGGTCTTCGTCGTAACTGTGAGCACCGATCGACTTGTCATTCATGTTTTCTCCGCGAGGTATTTTTTTGTTGGCTCTAGACTATTTGATTTAGCGTTTCACATTGTACTTCACGGTTTCGAGACCGAGCGTCTCGAAATCTACATTGCGGCTTGGCAATGGAAGACTGACACGATATTAACCGGCTTTCGGGCTTACGAACACATTGAGTGATAAAGGGGGGACGGTGGCTCTTCTTGAAATCGAGGACTTGCAGACGCAATTCTTCACATCCGCGGGAACGGTAAAGGCCGTCGACGGCATCACATATAATGTCGAGGCAGGTGAAACCGTTGCGCTAGTCGGTGAATCCGGCTGCGGAAAATCAGTGAGCGCGCTTTCGGTCATGCGGTTGGTCGCCGACCCGCCGGGTAAGATTGTCAACGGAAGCATTAATTTCCAGGATAAGGACCTCCTCGGATTTAGTGAGGAAGAGATGCGTCACATTCGCGGCAAGGACATCGCCATGGTGTTCCAAGAGCCGATGACGTCGCTCAATCCGGTGCTGACGATCGGCCGCCAGCTGACCGAGACGATCGAGGAGCATCTTGGCCTAACGCGCCAGGAAGCAGATCAAAAGGCAGTCGAACTTCTCGGCGATGTCGGCATCGCGGAACCGGAACGGCGGCTGGAGCAATACCCGCACCATTTCAGCGGCGGCATGCGCCAGCGCGTGATGATCGCGATCGCGCTTTCCTGCGATCCGACTTTGATCATCGCGGACGAGCCGACAACGGCGCTGGACGTGACCATTCAGGCGCAGATCCTGGAGTTGATGAAGGAGCTGACGCGAAACCGAGGCGTGGCGATGATTATCATCACGCACAATCTTGGTGTCGTCGCGCGTTATGCGGACCGGGTCAATGTGATGTATGCCGGTAAGATCGTCGAAATGGGAAGCGCCAAGGACATCTATCACAACCCCCGGCATCCTTATACCTTGGCGCTTTTGAAATCCGTGCCTCGTTTGGATCTCGTGCGTCAAGAAAAACTCGATCCCGTCGAGGGTCAGCCGCCGGATTTGGCGCGGTTGGATGAGGGCTGCGCGTTTCGGCCGCGCTGCCGGTTCGCCAAGGACGGTTGCGGCAATGCCATTCCGGACCTTAGTGGGGTCGGAGATCAACATTGGGCGGCTTGCTTCGAGAACGCAGCGGTAGAAGAATCAGTGAGGACGCAATGAGTGTTGCCACGGAAAGTTCGAGCCCGTCGGTTGGACTTGGCGAAACATTGATCGAGGTCAACGACCTCGTCATGCATTTCCCCGTGACGGAGGGGATTATCATCCCGCGGACGGTCGCCGTCGTTAAGGCTGTCGACGGGATCAGCTTCAGCATCAAGAAGGGCGAGACCCTTGGCATGGTCGGCGAGTCCGGCTGCGGCAAGACAACGACGGGCCGCTGCATCCTCCGCTTGGAAGACCCGACGGCGGGCGAGATCATTTACGAAGGCGCAGACCTGAATACGCTGCGTGGGAAGCAACTCGTTCCCTACCGCCAGAAGATCCAGGTGATCTTCCAGGATCCCTTCAGTTCCTTGAATCCGCGCATGAAAATCGGCGATATCCTGGCGGAGCCGATGCATGTTCATGATATCATTCCAGAACAGCGAAAACGCGACGAACGGGTATTGGAACTGCTCAAGCTCTGCGGCCTGAGCCCGCGCTTCGCCGACCGATATCCCCACGAAATGAGCGGCGGCCAGCGCCAGCGCGTCGGGGTTGCCCGTGCACTTGCGATGGATCCGGAATTCATCGTTTGCGACGAGGCCGTCTCGGCGCTCGATGTGTCGATCCAGGCGCAGGTTATCAATCTGCTGGAGGATCTTCGCGACGAGTTCGGGCTGACCTATCTCTTTATCTCACACGATCTCAGCGTGGTGCGGCATATTTGCCATCGTGTCGCCGTTATGTATTTGGGTAAAATGGTTGAATTGGCGGACACCGATGAACTGTTCGACAATCCAATTCACCCTTATACAAAGGCGCTCCTGGGTGCCGTGCCGATCCCCGACCCGGTCGTTGAGTCGGACCGCGCACACCAGACCATCAAGGGCGAAATTCCCAGCCCGATGAATCCCCCCAGCGGCTGTGTCTTCCATCCGCGCTGCGAGATCGCGGCCGATGGTTGCCCGAATTCGTTCCCGGATTTCAGGGAAGTCAAACCGGGCCACTGGGTCGCTTGCCACGAGGTGTAAACTTCCCGCGATTAAGGCGGATTGAAGATTGATTCATTAGAGCCACAAGCGCAAACTCAGCAATTGGCTCGGAGGAGACGGAACGAATTCATGTACAAGTACACCGTCAAACGAATTCTTTTGATGATCCCGACCCTTTTGGGG